>JAKALM010000013.1 GCA_021824145.1 Bacteroidota bacterium | reverse complement strand
TCAATGAAAAACAGACAAGAAAGTTTATTCTGAAGGGGGATTGTTTTTAAGAATTTAATAAATCTGTCCAAAACGGATAATAGGCAAAGCTTTTTCTCTCTTTCTAATTTATTTTGGACAGCAATGAGATCAATCAATTTATTCTAACGTTGAAGGCGGTTTGGGAATCTTTGGCTCAAAGAGAACAGAAATCGTTAAATGGTGGTTGGACAGCACTTACGTTAGATCTTTTGGCTACCAGCATTAAACTTATTAAATTCTTAATCAATAGCTTCAAGGCAAATGAGAAGATTATTTATTTTAATTTAAGTTAATTGTCCGGCTCACACAGTGCCCATCCAGTAACATTTCCTGAACTAATATAAACAGTGTAATCGTGATTCTGTTTACCATCAAAATAATGATTCGAGTTTTTCACATTATTATCAATAACATCAATTATTTCATTATTATCTGTGACATCATAGACTATTATTCTTACCGACACTGCCACAGAATCTAGGGCACAACCAACATAATAACGAACGTTTTCTTGAGGTGTAACACCGCTATTCAGAGTAAAATATGTTGATTGATTCAAAGGTCCTTGGCAATCAATATCGTAAGTAGCATAAATTATGATTGAAAATAATACAACTATAATTAGACCGATATAAAATATTTTTTTCATGTCTGTACCCTTTTAAAATAGTTTGTTAATTATTTCCCATTTACCCTTAAAGCATATTAATAAGTTACTACAATTTTATTAAATTATACATAAATAAATTTAATTTTTCTAATACTCTTTCATTTAGTTAAAGGTGGAGATTTCAGTTTGAAAAATTTAATTACTAAAATCTTTTCTGTTACAGTCTTATCTATCCTCAGTCTCTCCTGTCAGGAAGATTTTAATCCTAAAACGGATTTTAAGGAACAGTATGTTCTTAACTGCTACATTGATTTGGATTATGATTATTATCAGTTCACAGTTATTTATGCAAATGTAACCAAGCTTTACGATGTCAATGGACTCGATCCATCACAATATAAATTAAATCCTTTTATTCACGGCGCACAAATATATTTATCATATAGAAATGATTCATATTTATTAAAACAAGATACAAACGGAGTTATTGCAAAGCGTCCACCTCCAATACCATTGTACAAGTTTTACTATTTGGCAAAACTGCAGAATATTTACCCAAATTATCCTGTTTATCTTACAGCTAAGATGCCAGATGGAAAAGTTCTTAACGCCAAGACTCAGTTACTGGAAGGATTGCAATTAGGATTTTCTTATAACTACTTACATGGGTTTACTACTAAAATAAATCGCTTCTTATTTGGACATAGCTTTAGTATTGATTGGGGACAAGCTGATGGGCACTTGTTTTTCCCTCGGATGCAAATATCTTATCAAAGGACAGATAGTGCTAATATATTTTATGAAGATGTCCCTTATACTTTTGTAATTAATAATGGAGTAAGGCAGCCTGTTTATCCTTCATATACTTCTGCCGATAGTATATTATATGATTTTTCTGCAATTGATTCAACAATGTCTAAAATTGCACATTCTAAAAATTTTAAGAACTTCACCGGAAATATTACATTCCAGCTAATTGAAATGGATACTCCACTTTCCAAATATTATGAAAGCATTCAGGGAAATATCGATACTTATTCTATTAGCTTAGACCAATTTGTCTATTCAAATATATCTGGTGGTTTGGGAATTTTTGGTTCAAGAAGAATTATATCAAAATCCTGGAGTTTAGATCCTAATTACATAATCCTATTTATCCCATAAACTATTGAAAATTGAACAGTTTATAAACTTTATTTTGTTTGTTTATAAAGATTTAATTCTTTTTAATCAGAATGTCCAGTTTAATTTAGCTGTCATTTAAACTTCATATTACTTTAGAAAGACGATTTAAGAAGAAATAATTTTGATTTAATCTCTTTTTCTTTTTGCTTTTTAAATATATATATTTGCCTATGAATAAAAATTTCAAGTAATTTAGCATAACATAAAGCATTTAATGGGTATTACATGCAAAGTTCAAAAGTAGACTTTTTAAGCAAATATAATAGTCTAGTTAAACAGGCAATTGATGCTTCGCATGATTTGCCGGATAATCTATGTGAATTCTTTATAGCAGAATATGAATTACAAGCTGTAATTTTATTTAAAGTTAATGAAAATAATAGTCTAACAATTATTGGAAAATCTGGCGAAGTTAAAAAGAATCTAATTAAAAATAATACCTATGAATGCAGTAATTGCAAATTATTGACAAACAAATTAGGCGCTTCTGGTTTTAATAGTCAGCCTGACTGTGAAATTCAAGCATCGGAACATATAATCTATGAAGGCTGCATTTATATAAAAATAGATGGCAAGAATGACATACTTTGTAAAATTGCTAAAAAGACACCTTTCTCAAACACCGATAAAGATTATATTCAAACTTTGGGTGATGCAGCAAAAAACATTTTAAAACTATGGATTGGAAATAAAGGCTCAATTACTTCAACTAGTCAAATTGTTGCTGAAATTGCTCACGAACTTAGAACGCCCACAAACAGCATAATGGGTTTTGCTTCACTATTAAATGAAGACAATTTAACTTCTTCTCAAGCAGAATATGTTTCTACTTTAAAAGAAAGTGCTTTTAATCTTCTCTCGCTAATAAATGATTTAATTGACTTGTCAAAAATTGATGCCGGCATTACAAAAGAATCATTAGCAAATATAAATATTAAAAATTTTGTTGATGAAGTAATAAAATTATTTTCTGATAAAGTTAATAAGAGCAAGATTGAATTTATTATAAATATTGATAAAGGATTACCTGAAACAATAAAACTTGATTCTCAAAAGCTTAGATATATTCTAATAAACATTATTACTTCTTCCTTAAGATTAACTGAACGCGGAAGAATTTCTTTATCTGTTTCAATGGCAACTTCTAATAAATTGAATTTTAGGATTACTGACACAAGCAGCGGTATTTCTTCACAAAAGCTTAATGATATTTTCAAACCATTTGCTTTAACAGAACTTGGAAATACAAAAGTTGGCAATGCAACAGGCTTAGGATTGGTTTTAGCTAAAAAATATATCGAGCTTCTTAAAGGCGATATAAATATTACAAGTTTAATTGGCAAAGGTACTACTTATAATTTTACAATCGGTATTGAACCTCTCACGGCAATTGAAACTCAGATTAGCGCACTTCCAAAACCAAGCAAAAAAAATAGAGTATTAGTTGTAGAAGACGATTATGCAACGTCAAAACTTCTCAGCAATTATTTAAATAAATGGGGTTATGAACCAACAATTGTAAATTCGGCAGATCAGGCACTTAAAGCAATTGATAAAGAAATTTATCTTGCTATCTTGATGGATATTGTTTTGCCAGATGCCAATGGATTTGAATTGCTCAAAAGAATGCGTGAACATAAAAATGCAAAAAATTCTCCAGTTATTGTTTGTTCAGTTGAAGCAGAGCAGCAAAAAGCTTTTCTGATGGGTGCAGTTGAGTATTTTGTAAAACCAATTAAGTACAAATATTTAGTTGAAGTATTAACTAGCTATCGACTTAAAAAAGATTCCAATATTCTTATTGTTGATGATGATGTCCCCACTTTAAATCTAGTTAAGGAAACTGTTGAACAAGCTGGCTATAACGCTATTGCTGAATCTCATTCAAGCAAAGTTATGAATTTAATTGAAGCAATAAATTTAGATCTTGCAATTATTGATCTTGATATGCCTGAATTAAACGGATTCGAATTAATTAAACAGATAAAATCAAAATCAAACTTTGCTAAACTGCCAATTATAATTTACACTGGTAAAGAAAATTATCAGGAAGATCTTAAAAAGATTGATGGATTATTCGCTGATCTTTTACAAAAAAGCAGTACAAATATTGAAGAATTATCAGATACTATTAATCAAATGATTAATAGATACGATGAACCAACTCCGCAAGAAGCCGTAGTTGAACAAAAAGAAGGAGTAAAAATTCTATTAGTTGAAGATTATAAACATTCTCAAATAATAGTAACAAGACTTTTAAAGAAGAATAACTTTGACACTATTGTTGTGGTTGAAAATGGTGCTGAAGCTGTTGATGCAGTTAAAAAACAGCACTTCGATTTGATTTTAATGGATATGCAAATGCCTGTAATGAATGGTTTTGAAGCGACCGAAAAAATACGCCAAATTCCTGAATACAAAGAAATACCCATAATTGCATTAACAGCTTTTGCTATGAAGGGCGATAGAGAAAAATGCCTTGAAGCTGGGGCAACGGATTATATTCCAAAGCCAATTGATAGTCAGGAGTTTATTGAAAAGGTTAAATATTTTACTGAAAGTAAAATAAAAGTTAGTTGAATTAATTTCTTCAACCTCTAAAGGAACTACTCCCATTTTATAATCTTTTTGTTTTAGCTTACTATTTTATGAACTATATTATTTTTTAATACTTATATGATTGATGAATTTCCAAGAGTAAGATTTGCACCTAGCCCAACGGGATATTTGCATGTGGGCGGATTGAGAACTGCTTTATATAATTATCTTTTTGCTAAACACAATAATGGTAAATTTATTTTAAGAATTGAAGACACTGATAGAAATCGTTTTGTTGAAGGAGCTGTTGAAAATTTAATCTCATCGCTTAAATGGTGCGGACTTGAATATGACGAAGGCCCAGATATTGGTGGTTCTTTTGGACCATACATGCAATCAATGCGCTTAGAATTATATAGTAAACATGCTCAGGAATTAATCGAAAATGGACATGCATATTATTGTTTCTGTACTCCGGAACGTTTGGATGCTTTAAGAGAAGAACAGCAAAGGCAAAAATTACCCCAAGCAAAATATGACAAACATTGCCTTCATTTATCTAAGGAAGAGATTAATGAAAATCTCGAAAGTGGGATTGCAAAAGTAATTCGATTAAATGTTGAGCCAAATCATAAAATTGTGTTTAGCGATATTATCCGCGGCAGAGTAGAATTCGACAGCAATAATGTAGACGATCAAGTATTAATTAAAAGTGATGGTTATCCAACATATCACCTTGCTAATGTTGTTGATGACCACTTGATGAAGATTACTCATGTTGTTCGTGGTGAAGAATGGCTTTCATCCACTCCAAAGCATGTTCTGCTTTATGATTTTTTTAATTGGGAAAAACCTGAGTTTGCACATCTTCCTCTTTTATTAAATCCTGATAGGACTAAATTGAGTAAGCGCCAAGGCGATGTTGCAGTTGAAGATTATCGGGCAAAAGGATTCTTAAAAGAAGGGCTTATAAATTTTGTTGCTCTTCTAGGATGGAATGCCGGTGACGATAAAGAATTTTATTATATGAATGAATTAATAGAGAAATTTACTTTGGAGCGCGTAAATAAAGCAGGTGCAGTTTTCGATCTTGATAAATTAAACTGGCTAAATGCAGAGCATCTTAGAAAAAAATCAGACGAAGAAATTCTTCCTATGCTAAAAGAAGAAATTATTCGTGCATCATATGATATGAGTAAATTTTCTGACGATTACCTATTAAAAATAATTTCAACAATGAAAGAACGAGTTTCGTTTGTACGCGAATACTTGACTAAAAGTCCATATTTCTTTGAAGCGCCAACTGAATATGAACAATCATCAATTCAAAAAAATTGGAAAGAAGAAACTCCAGAACAGATTAGTAAATTGTATGATGCTTTTACTAAATTAAATAATCCAACAAAAGAAGATTATGAAATTGCTTTAGCAAAAACAGCCGAAGAATTGAATATCGGAAAAGGCAAATTAATTCATCCACTTCGACTCTCAGTTTCTGGAATTAGCACTGGACCTGGAGTGTTTGATTTACTTGTAACTCTTGGTAAAGAAGAAACACTTAAAAGGATAAAAACCGCAATTGGAAAAATAAAAATCTAAGTTTCTAATCTTTCTATTTGGTTTTATTACCCCAACTGTCTTTTAATGTTACCGTTCTGTTAAAGACTAACTTTTCCTTCGTAGTAAATTTAGTATCGACGCAAAAATAACCATGGCGTTCAAACTGGAATCTCGTTCCAGGTTTAGAATCTTTAAGTGATGGTTCAATTAAAGCGTTAGAAATAATCTCTAAAGAATTCGGATTCAACAATTCCAAGAAATCTTTTTCTTTATCGGCATCTGGTTCTTCAACGCTAAAGAGACGATCATATAAACGAACTTCAGCAGATATTGAATGATTTGCTGAAACCCAATGTATTGTACCTTTAACTTTTTTCTGACTTGTACCAGTACCGCTTTTAGTCTCGGGATCAAAAGTACAATGAAGTTCAATTACTTCACCATCTTTATTCTTAATAACTTCTTCGCACTTAATAATATAAGCGTAACGCAATCTAACTTCCCCACCAGGAATCAATCTGTGAAATCCTTTAGGAGGATTTTCCATAAAATCTGTTTGCTCTATAAACACTTCGCGAGAAAATGGAATTTTTCTAGTTCCCATAGAAGAATCTTCTGGATTATTCACTGCCTCAAGTTCTTCGGTTTTATTTTCAGGATAATTTGTGATTACAACTTTGAGCGGCTTAAGTACTGCCATTGCACGCTGTGCAGACTTATTTAAATCTTCACGTATTGAAAATTCTAGTAAACTTATATCGCTTACTTTATCTCGCTTTGCAATTCCCGAATTATCTGTAAAATTTCTTATCGCTTCTGGTGTATAACCTCTTCTTCTTAATGCAGAAACGGTTGGCATACGAGGGTCATCCCACCCATCTACAAATTTTTCTTGAACAAGTTTTAGAAGCTTACGCTTACTCATTACTGTATAATTTAAATTTATTCTTGCAAATTCAATTTGTTGTGGATGATAAACTCCAAGTTCATTTAGAAACCAATCATAAAGCGGGCGATGATTTTCAAATTCAAGCGTACAAATTGAATGTGTAATTTTTTCAATTGAATCTTCTATTCCATGAGCCCAATCGTATGTTGGATAAATGCACCACTTGTTACCTTGCCGATGGTGTTCTGCATGAACAATGCGGTACATAATTGGATCGCGCATGTTAATATTTGGAGAAGCCATATCTATTTTTGCACGCAGCACTTTTTGTCCATTCTTAAATTCACCTTTCCTCATTCTTTCAAATAGATCAAGATTTTCTTCAACACTTCTATTCCTGTAAGGACTTTCTTTCCCAGGCTCTGTTAAAGTTCCTCGATATTTTCTGATCTCATCAGGATTTAGATCATCAACGTATGCTTTGCCTTTTTTAATTAGCTCCACTGCCCAATTGTACATTTGCTCAAAATAATCGGAAGCATAAAAAATTCTATCCTCAAAATCACCTCCAAGCCATTTAACATCTTCAATTATAGACTCAACATATTCGACTTCTTCCTTTTCGGGATTTGTATCATCAAACCTAAGATTAAATTTGCCATTAAAATCTCTTGCAATTCCATAGTTCAAACATATTGACGCAGCGTGCCCAATATGCAAGTAACCATTAGGTTCAGGAGGAAATCTAGTATGAACTCTCCCGTTCCATTTATTAGTTTTAATATCTTCCTCAATAATTTCGTATATAAAGTTCTTAGGTTTCTTTTCAAAAGAATTTTCAGCTGAAATATTTTTCTCATCCATAATTTTACTTTTTATTTTTAGAATTTTGAAAACAAAGTTACATAATTTAAAAAATCCACTCAACTTTAGAGTTGATTTACTTGATAATAAAACAGATTAGGTATAAATTTACTCCGTGAAATTTTTATTGATTGTTTTGCCGAAGTGGCGGAATTGGTAGACGCGCTGGACTCAAAATCCAGTCTGGCTCACACCAGGTGCCGGTTCGAGTCCGGCCTCCGGTACAAAAAATAAAACGCTATAAATAAAAAAGGCTGCCTTTAAGCAGCCTTTTTCTTTTTGCAATAAGTTTTTATTTCAACAATTGCATTTTCTTTGAAACAACAAATTCACCAGCAGTTAATCTATAAATATAAACTCCGCTTGCTAATGAACTTCCGTCAAATTTCAAATTATAAACACCAGCTGATTGTGTTTGATTAACCAACACTTTCACTCTTTGCCCGGTTATAGAAAAGATTTCTAATCGAACATTTGAGTTAACCGGAATTGAGTAAGAAATAGTTGTTGTTGGATTAAATGGATTTGGATAATTCTGATTCAATTCAAATTTTACAGGAGCTAAAGAGCTAACTTCAACTTCCTTTGAATATGAGTATGAACCATCAAAATCAACCTGCTTAATTCGATATGTAGCTTTTGCAAAATCAATTTTTGAATCAACAAAACTGTATGTATGAGATTTAGTGGTTGTACCGTTTCCGGAAACTGAACCAATCTTACTCCATTCTGTATTTCCATTTTTCTTTTCGATATCAAAATGTGAGTTGTTAGTTTCGGTGGCTGTCGTCCAGCTTAATGTAACTTTGTTTTCTACAATGTTAGCCGTAAAGTTAGTTAATTCAACCGGAACAACACCAGGAATTTCATCTGCGCCCATTTCAGGAGGCGTATCTCTTAAATTACCATCAATATCTGTAGTAATAGAAGGAATTGCAATTCCCTTTCCAATTACTGGTGAAGTATTTGAGGCTAAGTGAAGATCTGTTGATGACACAAATCCTGGATTTACATTTATACTATTTGCGTCTAAAGATGATGCTGTCTGCCAATTTGCAAATGTAAGAACAGCAGCATTGTTCCAATAACCAATATTTCCGTTTACTGCATCACTAGTAAATAAATCATTATAATCGGATGTAAGTGTTCCTAATGTACCTTCTCTTGAAAAACAATAGTTCGGAAAGTTAGTTTCAGCAGAAAAGATTATATTATTCTTAACATCACATGTACCATTGGAAATTAATAATCCTTTGTACGTTACTGAACCAGTTCCTATACTTCCAATGTCATTCATATAAATTGAGTTAAAGTAGCAATTTAAGATGGAGGTGGAAGAAGTATCTCTTATCCCGATTAAATATGAAATTGGATTAGTTGCAGTTAACCCGAATCCATAGATCATATTATTATTAATATTATATGTTCCGTTAGTTTCAATATTAATTGCTGCATTACCATAACCAGTACCGCTGGTTTTTGATGAAATTTGAGAAAATTTATTATTTTGTATTGTAATTACAGAACCAGACAATACATTAACGCCATAAATAGCTTCATTTGTAGTGTTAGCGGCAATATTTTGGTTTAATACAAGTTCATTGCCTATAATACTAGTGCTTCCGGCACAATACAAAGCAATAACCCTTCTCTTTCCTTCTAACAAATTATTTTTTATTGTAATGTTATTTGGAAAAGTAGCAGGTACAGGAGTTCCTGATTGATAAAATCCTATTGCTTGTGCACTTTGAGCTACACCGTCAAAATTTGCACTTATATGATTATTATCAAAAGTAATATTGGAAGGTACCCAATCAGTAGACAGATAATTTCGTGATCTTATTTGCACGGCTCCAATAAATAAATTACCTAAAGTGCTAACTGCCTGAGCTTTGTAAAAAATGTTACAATTTTTTATTGTAACATTAGAAACGCTACCAACAATTACAATTGGCATTGAGTTTCTATTAGCTGTAAGAGCAGTTTGAAAAGTAAGGTCACGTGTTGTTCCACCATTTGTATTTGAACCATCGAAAACAATATTTTTTGTAACTCTTAATGAATCCCAAGTAACATTACCTTTTCCAGGAATGCCAATAACAAAAGCACCTGACGGTCCTGAATTGAGATCAGTAGGATAATTAAAAGTAATAGTTGGTTGAACACCTGTATATGGTTTAAATGTTATAAAATAAGGATCAGGATTAACTGCCAATCCTATACCAACACTACCCGTATAAGGTTCGGTAATATCACTTGTAATATAGAATGTACAATTACCAGAAATTGTAGAATTATTAATTGAATCACAAGCAGCTTTAAGGGAAAGAAAATCTGGATTTGTTCCACCTGGTGCAGTACCAGCATTACCAATATAATAAGTTCCGGATAATCCTAATGATTTAGTAACTGTAATTCCAGTACCAGTTGGATTTTGAGTTGTAAAAGAATTTGGTCCTGCAGCTGGTGAAAATTCTATAATTCTTTCACTTGAATTACCGTTTGACCATACTATATTCCCAGCTGGATCAGTATTGATTATATTTGATGATGCACCAGTGCCTACTCCCAATGGAGAAATTAGTTTTGTTATAGTGCTTCCGTCTAATGCAACTGAATAAATTCCTCCCTGACCGGCAGTTGGACTATAAACCAATGCATACAGTTGGTCATCAGTAGCAGAAGATTTATTGTTACCGCTATATATTGCAAGGGTTTGGAAATACGCATTTGAAGCTAATGCAAAAGCTGTGTCTAAACTTTTACTCCAAAGAAGGTTTCCACTGGTATCAAATTTTGCAATTACCTTCCTAGAAGCAGAAGCATCACCAAATGCGACAAAAAGATTACCGGCATCATCAAATACTAATGATTTTATATAGCCTGTTTTTGTAGGACTGGTCATATATTGTTGCATATTAATAAAAGTAGAAGTATCTCCATTAACTCCTGTTTTCCTGATAATAGCATTTTGCCCAGCTGTCCCGGAACGACCAGTGTAAAATATTGTATCTGACCCAACTACTTTTATCGCTAATCCTCTAACAGAGCTATTACCAAAGCTAACAGAGTCTGCATATACATTTGTTGAAGATACAAAGCTTTTAGCATAACCATTACTAGCGAAGCCATAACCAGCTAAACCATAAACTTTACCGCCAACCGTATATACTTCATTAGGCACATTTGCTGGCCAAGCTGGATTAGTACCGATTTTCTGGTTATATACACCATCAGCTCTTATTTCATATATACCGTTTGGGAAGGTGGTGCCGCTACCTCGTGCAACATAAATATTTCCAAAATTTGATTGTGTTTGATCTGTTATGGATGCATTACCACGATATGCAAAAGATGTTCCACCTTCAAGATCAGTTGTGCTTGTTAAATGTGAACCTGCAACCCATAGTGAATCAAAATTTGTATGGCCAACTGCATCAGAAACATTTACTTCAAATGTATAATTTCCTGACGAAACTGGTGCGTTAGCATCATTATAACCATTCCACAAAACGCTATTGACGCCCATTTGAGGAGATGTAACAGTTAATGTTTTAATAACTGTTGCACCTTGTTTAATTTTTACAGTCGCCGTAAGAGAACCAACAGATCCTCCGGATTCATTTAAAATAAACCAAATTTTAACACTGCCATTATTAAAATTTCCGTTCCAGGTTGATCCTGCATTTGAATAAGTAGAACATGTATCATCAGAAATTTTTATGCCTGATGCATAAACATTAGCATAAATTTGGTTTGTAAAGAGAAGAATTGAAAGAAGAAAAAGTAAACTAAAAAGTTTTTTCATAAGAACCCCATTAACCATTTAATAAATTAATAATTAATCGACTAAAAAGTCGATAGAATATTATACATTTGTTTACTAATTAGCAACAATAATTTACAATTCTTTACATTTTTTTATTCTCTTCAATACTGCTCAAAGTATCTCTTAATACACCTAATGATCTCTGACTTAATAAATCAATTTTAATTAGCCCTAAATCTTCTATTGTATACATATCCGGCTGTGTGATTATTAACCCTAATCCTTTGTTCTTAGCATATTCTAATGCAACAAAATTATTTACTGGTTTTGGAGTAACAATTATTCCGCTTGGATGAATACTTAAATATCTAGGGAAATGAGAAATTTGAGCAGCAATTTCAACTATTGATTTCCAAGGTTCTATTTTAAAATTAATATTTTTAGCTTCCGGAAAAAGTTCTGAAATATTTTTTAGATTAACTGCTTCAGTCCATGGAATGTATTTGCTATACTTTGAGATTTCTTCATTTGTAAATCCATATGCTTTTGCAACTTCTCTAAATGCTGATCTTGCACGAAAAGTGACTGTTGTGGAAATCATTGCTACATTTTCATAACCGTATTTTTCAAAAACATATTTTACTATTTCGTCTCTTTCCTTCCACGAAAAATCTATATCAACATCAGGTGGGTTACTTCTTCCTTTATTCAAAAATCTCTCAAAATATAAATTATATTTTATTGGATCTACTTGAGTTAATTCTAAGCAATAAGAAACGATACTATTGGCAGCAGAGCCTCTTCCAATCATCATCATTCTTCTCTTTTTCGCCTCTTGAACTATATCCCAAACAATTAAAAAATAATCAACTAGATTTAATTCTCTTATTACTCTTAATTCTTTTTCTAATCGATCAATTGCAGCTTGTGTTAAAGGTATATATTTTTTTTTAAGTCCTTTATATGCTTCATTCCATAATAATGAATATGAATCTTTTAACACTTTATCATAAATTGGATATTTATATTTCCCCAACTCCAAATCCAAATTACAGCTTTCAGCAATATATTCAGTATTTTGAACTGCTTCGGGCAATGAGCGCCAAATTTTTTCTAATTCAGTTAAATCTTTCCAATAAAATTCTTCATCCACTAATTCATCATCACTTAAATTATCCACGGTAGAGTTTAATCTTATCGCAGTTACAACTTTATGCAGTAAAAAATCACCTTTGGTTAGGAAATAAATCGGATTTGTTGCCACAAATTTAATTTTGTTTTTAAAAGCATAATTATATAACAATCTTGCTTTTGCTCTTAATCTTTTTGTTGATATTAGTTCTGCAAAAACATTTTGATTGATCTTAATGTTCTGCAACAATTCAATGCTGGAAGTAACGACGAATAAATTTTCTTGATAAGAATTTAAAATCTGAATAAGTGAAAAATCCTCGTTCAATTTTCTGGAAGTGATTATCTTGCAAAGCTCAGAATAACCCAAATTATTTTTTACCAATAGAATAGCTTTTTGATTTTTATAATTTGGGTCATCAATCTCAGCTCCTAAAATTGGTTTAATGTTTGCCTCAATACATTTTTTCGTAAATTGAATTAAGCCATACATTCCATTTGTATCGGTTAAAGCTAAAGACTTTGAATTCGATTTTTTGGCAGCTGATATTAGATTATCTAAAGTGGCTGTGCCTTGCAGGAAAGAATAATTTGAATGTACATGAAGATGTACCATAACAATTTAATTTATAAAGTAACTTTCAAATAATTAATCTTTTCAAAGATATAATTAAAAATTAGATTAATAAATGAATTAAAAGGAGAATAAAATCAGACTGAATAGATTCTTAATTTCTTTTCAAGGCTTTATCTGCAATGTCTCGTCTAAAATAAATATCTTTAAAATAGATTTTATTCAAAGCGTAATAAGCGCCTCTTTTTGCTGTCTCAAGATCATTTTTTTTACTTATTGAAGTTACTCCCAAAACTCTTCCCCCATTTGTAACAATTTTATTTTCAATTTCCCTTGTACCAGCTTGGAAAATAATAATGTTTTCCGATTGATTTTCCATACCAGAAATTTCATAACCTTTTTCGAAAGAATCTGGATATCCTTTAGAAGCAGCAACAACACAAACTGCAGCACCACCAGAATATTTTACTGCATTTTTATTAAGTTTGCCTTCAGAAGCTGAGTACAAAAGTTCTAAAAAGTCACCTTCAATTATTGAAAGCACAGCTTGAGTTTCCGGATCTCCAAATCTACAATTAAATTCGACCACCTTGGGACCCTCGCTTGTCAACATTAAACCGCAGTAAAGACAACCGACAAATTTTCTTCCTTCTAATTCCATAGCATTTAAAGTTGGGATAATAATTTTTTTCTCAACTTCATTTGATATTTCTTTTGTAACAATTGGCGCTGGAGAATATGCACCCATTCCACCCGTATTTTTCCCTGTGTCGTTATCTCCAATTCTTTTATGATCTTGGGCAGAAGGTAAGCAGATAAAATTTGTTCCATCGGTAATTGCAAAAATTGAAGCTTCTTCACCAATTAAAAATTCTTCAATAATTATTTTCTCGCCTGCTTGGCCAAAAATTTTTTTTACAAATATTTCATCCAATGCATTTAGACTATCAGTAATTGAATTACAGATAATCACTCCTTTTCCAGCAGCTAATCCATCAGCTTTAATAACACAAGGAAATTTACAAGAAGATAAATAATTTTTTGCTCTTTCAATTTCGTTTGAAGAAAATTCGGCAAAGTCTGCTGTAGGAATGTTATACTTTGCCATTAATCTTTTAGAAAACGTTTTATGCCCTTCAATTTCAGCAGCAGCTTTATTTGGGCCAAATACTTTAAAATTATTTTGACGAAGAAAATCTGCTAAACCATTTACTAGAGGCTGTTCAGGTCCAATTATTACCAATTCTATATTTTTATCTTTACAAAAACTTTCAACAGCATTAAAATCATTAGGATTAATATAAGTAATATTTTCTCCTAAAGTTTTTGTACCAGGATTTCCAGGAAGTATATAAAGATTATTCAGTTTTTTACTTTGTTTTATTTTATATGCTAAAGCATGCTCTCTTCCGCCAGATCCAATTAATAAAACGTTCATACTATCTCATCCTTAACTAAAAATTGGAACTGTTTTGTTAATAATTCGGATAAAAAATCTCTCCTATGTTTCTCAACAAATTCTTCATCAGGCACTGGCAAAGCACCTTTAATATAAAGCTGATAAATTTTCAGAATCGTTTCCTTTATTTCATTTATATCATCAGGCTTAGTAATAAAGGAAGCCTTATATTCTGTTGCGGAAGTTTTTAATGCACCTTCTGGAACAGAAACAAGAATTGGTTTTCGAGTTCCGAAATATTCATATAATTTTCCGCTAGAATGTGTATCTACATTTCGTGCATATCCAACCATCATCCAAAGAACATCGCTGGTCATTACTTTAGATAAAGCATCTTTATGATTTAAGTAGCCATACTCCCAAACAAATTCTTGAAGTTTTAATTTTTTAATCAATTTTTTATTTTCATTCCGAAAATGACCAATAAAGTGAAGCTCAATATTTGCAGTTACATCAGGCCTCTCAATTGATAATTGCTTAAAAGCATTTAAAAAATATTTTGGAGTTATAAATTCGTAAAACATTCCTGAATAAGTCAGTCGCATTTTATCGTTCGTTTTCTTTTCAATAGTCAAGTTATTAAAGTCCGCTGGATCATAGCCATGAGGAATTATATAAACATCTTCAAAAGTTAAAAATTTAAAATGATTAAGTAATTTCTCTTTCATTTTTCTGTTGGTAGCAATTACCAGATCTGTAGATTTGAGAGCTTTGTATTCCATTCGCTTATTAAGATATTTGTGAAGCGGTGTGGGATAAAATGCAAATTGATTTCCGTACCAAAGATCGCGGTAATCAACTACTAAAGGGATATTAAATTCTTTCTTTAATTTGGCTGCAATATTTATAACAGAAAATGGCGGTGCACTTACAAAAATTAAATTAAATTTTTCTTCATTTAGAATTTTACGTGCAACTTTAATTGCTTTCTTCGCCCATCCTATTTTATTATCTGGAACAAAAAGAGTGTAACTTATTCTACTTAATATTTTACGAATAAACTCGGGCGGCATTTTAACAGTTCCCTTTTTAGCTAAAATAGAATTGATGTCACTACCGCCAACTCGTACAATATTAATTTTTGCTTCTTTTACTTCATTAAGTAAAAAATTATCGTGTGCATAATAACCGGTATTCGCAGCGGTTAAAACAGTTGGCTCCCAGTTATAATTTTTCATGTACTTAACAAATTTCAAAGTGCGCTGAACACCGCTTAATCCCATTGGTGGAAAATAATAAGCTATAACAAGAACTTTATACATTAGAAGTATTTATTTTATTAACAAAAATTTTTCTTAAAACTATTAGATATGATAATTAGGTGCCTCTTTAGTTATAGTTACATCATGTGGATGACTCTCTTTTAGCCCTGACAAAGTAATTTTTATAAATTTTGTTTTTGTCTTTAATTCAAAAATATTTTTAGCTCCGCAATAACCCATTGCTGCCCTTAATCCACCAATTAACTGATAAACCGTATCTGAAAGAGATCCTTTATATGGTACTCGTCCTTCAACGCCTTCTGGAACTAATTTAGCAATATCATCCTCAGCATCTTGAAAATATCTGTCTTTGCTCCCACGTTTCATGGCAGAAAGAGAACCCATTCCTCTATATACTTTAAAACTTCTGCCTTCAAAAAGGATTTTCTCTCCAGGACTTTCTTCAACTCCAGCAAACAACCCGCCAATCATTACAGAATCTGCTCCGGCAGCAATAGCTTTTGGCAAATCACCTGTTTGTTTTATACCGCCATCTGCTATCAACGGAATTCCTTTTTTTCTTACAGCTTTAGAAACTTCAGCAATTGCGGTTATTTGAGGAACTCCAACACCAGCCACAATTCTAGTTGTGCAAATTGACCCTGGACCTATGCCTACTTTTACTGCATCAACTTTACAATCTAAAAGATCCAACGCAGCCTCATAAGTTCCAATATTTCCAGCAATAATCTGTTCGTATTTGAATTTTTTTCTAGCCTCTTTGATAGTTTTAATAACTCCGGCAGAATGTCCGTGGGCTGTATCTATTACTATAAGATCGGCACCAGCTTTGAAAAGCTCCGCCATTCTATCCATTGTATCGAATGTAACCCCAACAGCAGCACCAACACGCAATCTTCCGTGCTCATCTTTACAAGCATTGGGGTGTTTTTTCTTTTTCTGAATATCCTTAAAAGTAATTAAGCCTTTCAAAATTCCATTTGAATCGACAACAGGAAGTTTTTCAATCTTATATTTTTGTAAGATCTTTTCAGCCTGCTTTAAGTCAGTATTTAATGGTGCAGTAATTAAATTTTTACTAGTCATTAAATCTTTAACTTTTAATTTCTTGTTTGGTTCAAACCTCAAATCCCTATTAGTTAAAATTCCTACAAGTTTCCCAACATTATCTACAATCGGAATTCCAGAGACACTGTACTTTTTCATAATCTCCAACGCATCGCCAATTGTTTTTTCTGGTGTCAAAGTAACTGGATCCCTAATCATTCCACTTTCCGAACGTTTAACTTTATCAACTTCAATGCATTGAGACTCAATACTTAAATTTTTATGAATAATTCCTATTCCGCCTTCTCTAGCAAGCGCAACTGCCATTGCTGATTCAGTTACAGTATCCATTGCAGCCGATATTATTGGAATATTCATTTTAATTTCAGGAGTTAGTACAGTAGAAATATTAACTTCCCTAGGTAAAATAGAAGATTTTCTTGGAACTAATAAAACATCATCAAAAGTTAAACCTTCTATAATAGTTTTGTTATCAATCATTTTATATCCATTAAATAACTTTATGTATTCACCATATAATTAATCAAAAGCTGAAAAACCAGTAATGTCTTCGCCAACAATCAGTGTGTGCATTTCATGTGTACCTTCATACGTTTTTACTGATTCCAGATTTGCTGCATGGCGCATAACGGGATATTCATCTAGAATTCCGTTTGCACCTAAAATTTCTCTTGCAACGTGTGCAACATCTAAAGCTTTTTCACAATTGTTTCTTTTAGCTAAAGAAACTTGTGTATGTTTTAAAGTCCCTTTATCCTTCAATCTTCCTAATTGGATATTAAGAAGTTGAGCTTTAGAAATTTCAGTTAACATATATACTAATTTTTGTTGTGTAATCTGATAAGCAGCAATAGGTTTACTAAATTGAATTCTTGATTTAGCATAATTTAAAGCAGAATCATAGCAAGCCATCATTGCACCAACAACACCCCAAGCAATTCCGTATCGCGCTTGATTCAAACACATTAAAGGATTTTTCAATCCAGTTGTTAGTGGCAAAATATTTTTATCTGGGATAAAAACATTATCAAAAATTAATTCCGAAGTTACGCTTGCACGTAGTGAATGCTTCCCTTTCATTTCGGGTGCAGAAAATCCTTTGAATCCTTTTTCAACTAAAAATCCTTTAACAATACCATCAAGTTTTGCCCAAACAACCGCAACATCAGCAATGGAGCCGTTAGTTATCCACATTTTAGCTCCATTAAGCAAATAGCCATCTTGAACTTTCTCAGCTTTTGTTACCATGCCGCCTGGATTAGATCCATAATCCGGTTCAGTTAATCCGAAGCAGCCAATCTTTTCACCTTTTGCTAGCTTTGGCAGCCAATAATCTTTTTGCTCTTCGCTTCCAAAAGTAAAAATTGGATACATTACTAGTGCACTTTGTACAGAGACAAAACTTCGAATTCCACTGTCACCTCGTTCTAATTCCTGCATCACTAATCCGTAAGCTACATTATTCAATTCAGCACAGTTATATTTTTGGGGTAAAGTTGTTCCAAATAACCCTAATTCTGCCATCTTAGGAATTAATTCAGCAGGAAATTTTGATTCTCGATTATACTTTTCAATAATGGGAATAATTTCTTCGGAAACAAACTCACGGACAGTATTTCTAATAAGCAATTCTTCTTCGTTAAAAAGTGAATCTATTTCTAAATAGTCTACTCCCTTAAATACATCCATCACAAACTCTTTTTTTAATAATTTGGAAATCAAATTTAAAGTATAACCCTTATACAAGCAACAAAAGTTGTAGAACATTAAGGATATAATGAATTATAATTAAGATTGAATTAGATTTTGTGCGATATTTCACCAGAACAAAATTTAAAATTAATAATTTTTGTTTTACAAAATGAAAACTAGAATATCAAAATATCAAAAATATATATCAGCCATATTTTTGGCTTCTTATATTTTGTTTATTGGAATTACAATTATTCACTATCATCATATTGATATTCAAAATGGAAACTTTAGATTTATTGATAATGATGAATTTCAAGTTAATCTTTTTGATAAACTAGTAGACATTACTCATGAATGTACCATCCAACAATTTGCAAATACTATTCTCGATTTTAATTTCAAAGCAGATTTAAATTTAATAAAAGATAATTCTAAATTTGATTTTATAAACAGTGAAGTTATTGAACTTCCAAATTACTCTATTCATAATAGCAATCCGCTTAGAGCTCCGCCCTCTTTCTATCAATTCATCTAAATATAACTAAATACATTTAGGAAGTTATGAAAAGATTTTCAATATAATTTAAATCTTAGTGCACAACTTTTAATTGTCATCTTTCCAATTTCTAAAAAACTATAATAATATTTATTCTAGGAGTTCTACTTATGGAAGAGTTTTTTTTAACTCGCAACGGAATTAAAATTTTTTTAATAATATCATTTTTATTTTTTACTCAAATAACATTTGCTTCATCAGAAAAAGCAAATAAAAATCAAAACAATGTAAACTTTAAAGTAACTGTGGTTGATTCTGCCAATAATTCCCCTCTCGAATTAGTTACCTTAATTTTAAAAAAGAATAGTAAAATAATTAATGTAAAAGAGACCAATCACTTTGGGATTGCAGTTTTTACAGATATTGAAATTGGGAAATATACTTTGGTTTCTCAATATATTGGTTATAAAAGTTATTCAAGTGAAGTTTTAATAGACAGAAATCATAAAGATAAAAAGGTATTGCTTCAGCAAAAAGCAATTGATTTGCATGAGATTGTTGTTACAGGAAATAAAGTAAACCATGTTTCAAGTTTTACCGATATTAAAACTGGTATAAAAACTTTCGAATTACAGACTTTTCATCCAAGCCCAGAAGCAAGAATGACAACAGTGATTCAAGAGAATCTCACTGGCGCAGTCCGTGCCCCAACAGGTGAAGTCCATATTCGCGGACAACACGGAGAATTTACTTACTTAATTGATGGGATTCCTATTCCTCTTGGAGTTTTTGGTGGATTGAATGAAATTGTTGACCCTAATGTAATTAAAAATGTTTCATTTTTTACTGGAGGATTTCCAGCTGAATATGGAGGCCAATCTGCCGCAATTGTTGATGTTAAAACTCAAGTACCACCAGGAAAATTTCAGCTAAAACTTTCTAGCTACGCTGGCAGTTATTTAACTTCAAATAATCAAGATCTTGGTCCAGCAGTTGGTAGTTTTAAATCTTTAAACTCAAATGGCCAAAGCATTTCACTTAGCAATCATATAGGAAATTTTGGATACTTTTTTTCTGGATCAAGAGATGAAACAGACCGCAGAATTGATCAGCCTGTAATAAAATTATTTAACGATCATGGTTTCGATTATTTTTTGTATGGAAAGATGGATTACTTTTTGAGTGATAATGATTATTTAAGTACAAATTTAAATTATAGCGAAACAAAAACTCAAATTCCTTTTGACCCAACAATAGCAATAAATTTTGATACTCAAGACAGCTACAACTCATTTCAAACTTTATCATATTATCATACTTTTTCAAGTGAAGCTGAAAAATCTAGTGAACTTTTTGCTGGCTTATATGTTAGAGAAGGTGGATTAATTTTCAATACCAGTCCGTTAGATCAAACATTACAATTCATTAATAATGATTCTACTAAAGGTTATAGAGTTGACCAGAATAGAAATTTTGTAACTTACGGAACAAGAATAAAATATTCTAATAAACTATCTCATCAATTCGAATATGCATTCGGTTTAGAATCAAGTATTACTAATGGTAAAGAAAATTTTAAATTTAATGATATTAATAATGATGGACCCAGCAATAATTCTAACTTTACCGGATCGGATTTTAGTTTGTTTGCACAAACAAATTATCATCCCTTTGAGTGGACAAAAGTTGAGGCAGGACTGAGATATGACCAGCATATTGCTCCAGTAATTTTAAAACAAACACAATTGAGTCCAAGATTAAAAATAAGTTTTTTCCCAGATGATTTTTCAACTTTTTATTTAAGCTATGACAAACTTTTCATTCCAACTAATATTGAAGGATTGTCTTCTGTTGCTTTGGCAGTTGGCGATTCAGCTTCAGCAACTTTCCCAGAAAAAGATAACTTATATGAAGCAGGAATTATTCATAATTTCCTAAATGGATTAAATGCAAAGCTGGATTATTTTTATAAAGATTCTTCTCCTGGTTTAGATGATCAAACTTTAGGCTCTAGCACCATAAGAGTTAATGTTAATATAAATCAAATTAAAGTTAACGGAATTGAATTAAGCCTGACTTATACTGATCCTTCAAATCCACTTTCTGGCTTTTTAAATGGATCGCTTATGCATGCTTATGGAATTGGTCCAGTTTCAGGAGGATATTTACCGCCCGATAGTTCAACAGCAGCATTTGATTTAGACCATGATCAAAGATTATCTATTGTTATCGGTTTGAATTATCAACCTCAAAACTGGTTTGTAAATCTTATAGGAATTTATGGATCGGGATTAACCAATGGAATTAATAATTATACATTTAAAACAGGATTATTTGATTTCAATCAGTCAGCACACACAACTCCATCTTGGATATTAAATTTATCAGGAGGCTATACTTTTGCACTTAGAAATGGTTCAACAATTGAGCCTTCAATTAGTATCACTAATTTGCTGGATCACGAACATTTACTTAAAGGAGCTTTTTTTAGCAGCGCAAGTTTTGAAGAAAGAAGGAATGTAATTTTTAAAATAAGTTATCATCTTTAAAAAAAATTAAAAATAGATTTTAATATTTCTTCTATTATATTATCTTTGTGCGTCAAAAAAATAGAAAATTATTTTTTCAACATTTTGATTATTCAGCTTGGAGAGGTGGGTGAGTGGCTGAAACCAACGGTTTGCTAAACCGTCGTACGGGTAAAACTGTACCCCGGGTTCGAATCCCGGCCTCTCCGCAAAAAAACCTTAAAAGTTTTAATTAATTAACTTTTAAGGTTTTTTTATTTAATGCTCAACTAACAATATTTTAATAAATAAGAATCCAAAATTGGAGTTCAAAACATTTTTGAAATTATTTCTCCAATGAAATATCCAATTGCGGCAATTCCAAAACCAACAATAAACATATCAAAACCACTTCTGAATATTCCCCTGCCAGTAAAAAAGCTTCTAGCAGCGCCAACTCCAAAGTGAGCAATCATTGCAATAATAAATGATGTCCAGATTGCAGCTGATCCCGTTAAGAAAAAAAATGGAAAAACCGGAATAATAGCACCAATTGCAGTTGCTAAACCAGTTATCCATCCCTCTTTAAATGGGCTTGTAGATTGTGAAGCAATGCCTAATTCTTCTCTTACTTTTTCTTCTAGTGCTTGTTCTGGATTTTTCATAATTTCTTTAGCTAAAGAAGCAGCATCTTCACTACTCATTCCTTTTGACTCATAAATTAAAGCTAATTCTTCAGTCTCTAATTCAGGCATTAAAAGAATTTCTTCTCTTTCCATTTTTTTTTCATAATCATGTACTTCCTTTTCACTAACCGCAGCAAGATAGCCGGAAGATCCCATTGACAGCGAATCTGCTAACATACCAGAAATTCCCGATATTAATATTACGTGAGGTGCTACACTTGCACCAATAATTCCGGCAATTAGTCCAAAATTTGCAGTAAGCCCATCATTAAAACCATAAACTACATTTCTCAATAATCCACCTGATTCCGACCTATGCCAAGGTTCTTCGGTTGTTCCTTTAATATTCATTAATTTTCCAGCATGTTCCGCTGAATCTTTAGCTAACCTTAAAGCTATATTTTTAGTGGATTCATCAGAACTTGATTTATACAAACCTAAATAAGATTTTACTTCCATTGCTTCTTCATTCATCAAAGTTCTAGATAAAATCCATGTACCAAATTTTTTAGATGCCCACACCATTAGTTTTGCTTGAAATGATGGTTCCATTTTTTTTACTTGGTAATCATTTTTTTCTAAAAGTTCTCGCCAAGCGATAATATGCTTATCTTCAACATTTGCAAGTTTAATATAAATTTCTTTTTTACTCTCATCTTTTGTTAAACCTGCAAGAATTCTATATAAAAATGCAGCATCAATCTCTTCTTGAAGATGATGAAGCCAAATAGAAATTGATTTTTTATCTATCATATATAAGCCTATTAAAAAAATTTTTCACTTCTAATACCAATTAACATCTTAAATATACATTTACATTTATTATTATAAAACAAGCTTAAAGAAACTTCATGAAAGGTATATTTGATATAATCTATATGAAAAATAATTTCAGTTCAAAAGAGGAGATAAATTACTTGGGAGCCAAAGCTCCCAAGATTATCATTTTTTATCAGAAGGCATACTTGGTGGAATAGGATTCGGAACTCTATTATTAATTGGTGGAATACTTTGAAGATAAGCGAAAATAGCAGTAAGGTCTTCATCATTTAATGTCCCAATACCTTGCCATGGCATTGGAGGCAATAGGTCTCTTCCAGATCCTAAATGCTTTCCAGTTCGCATAGTTTTTATAAAATTATCCAAAGTCCATGCACCTAATCCAGTAGAAGAATCTGGTGTTAAGTTTGCGGTAAATGAAGCTCCCCAAGGTCCAAACCACATTGTAGATCCATCATCAGTTAAAACCCACTTTCCTGGAGCTGTTAACGCAGGATCAAACTGTGGTATTGGTTGATTTGCAGGATGACCTGATAATAACCTAGTAGTATCTGGAACTGGCCCCATCGCTGTCATCATTTTTGGAGTATGACAATCATTGCAGCCCCCAAATAATACAAGTTGTTTACCTTTAGCAATTAACTCTTCGTTCGTCATTTTCTTAGGTGAACAATCTAACTGCAAGAAAATCATAACAAAAAAAACAGAACATAATATGAAAAATAGAAAATACTTTTTCATAGCTTTACCTTTTTATTAGTTGATGGATAATTTATTTAATGAACTAAAGATTAATTGATCTCATTAATTAAAAAAATTTAAAAAGACACCAAAACCTTAAAGGTAAAATTTTCGAGTGGTTTTAAAGATCCGCGAATGGTTGAAAATTAAATTATAAAATTTTCAAAAGCAACAAACACACTAAATTAAATCACATTAAAAAATAATAATTAAAATGTAAGTTTCTAAAAATATGCAAGATAAAATAATTCTTATTTTTTTTATTACATTGAACTAAAAAAATATTTTATTAACTTTAAATAATTTGAAGGGCTTTTTAATAAACTACTATACTTATTTTTACCAATAAAAATATCTGTAATAACTTCACTTAATCTTTGGCCGTAAAAACGAAATAATAAAAAACGAACTTTAGGATATCTATAAACTAATTTAGCTATAATATTTGAGTATTTATTTTCATAAAAGATTTTAGTAAATATTATTTTATTGTAATAAGTTGCTACGCTTTCTTTGTCAAGTTTATTGTATATTAAAGCTTCGGCAGCTAAAAGCCCGCTGTATATTGCATTGCTAATTCCTTCAGCAGTTACTGGATCTGCAATGCCAGCAGAATCTCCCGTTAATAAAATTCTATTATCCGCAACTTTTTTTCTATTATTTGCAATTGGGATAAAAAATCCATGTTTTTCTATTTTTATAATGTTATTGATACCTAATATTTTAAAATAATTATCTAAAATGTCTTTCAATTTATCTTCACTTTTTTTCATTGAAATAATTCCAATTGAAAGATGATCTTTTTTGGGAAATACCCAAGCATAACCATTTTTAATAATACCAAAATCAAATCGCGCTTTATCAGAAAATTTATCAAAATTATTTTGATCTACATAAACCTCGTATTCTAACGCGGGTAACTTGAGCAAATTTTCTCTGGAATTAATTTTTTTTGAAACTATTCCATTTGCACCATCTGAACCAATTAAAAATTTACAATTAAAAGTTTCATTTTGTGTCTTTATTTCAATTCCATCTTCATTTTCTGTAATATTTATAACTTCACATTTGTCTTTAACAATAACTCCAATGCTTTTTGCCTTTGATAATAAAAAATCATCAAAATTATTTCGCATCGTCATCATGATTATAGGTTCGTTTCTTTTGGTTAAAAATTTTAAACCGGATTGGTGGTCAAATACAATAGCTGAATAACACTTTTTCTCTATTACTTCATCAAATTCGAAAGGTAAAATATTTTTAATTCGTCCAACAATTCCACCGCCGCACGTTTTATATCGCGGCAAAATAACTTTTTCAAGAATCAATACTTTATAACCATTTTCAGCAAGTTTAAAGGCTGCTGTAGAACCGGAGGGACCACTGCCAACAATTATTACATCAAAAGTGCTGCTCAAATTTGATATTTCCATATAAGGACTAAAATTGTATTATCAAATTTTTATAAGACAAATTTTATGTCCGGATTTTTATCTAGTTTTTCAAAAATTATATTTCGAACAATTTCATTAGGAACTTCCAAAGAAAAATTTAAGCTAAAATACTTACCATTTTTGCTAATATTAGAAGTTGATACTTTATAATTTAGTCCAGAAGCTGCATCTTCAATAGCTAATAAAATTTTATCAATATCAGAGCCAATAACTTTGTAAATCCATTCGCATGGATAATCGATTAAAGGTTTTTTGCTTTCACTATCTAAAATCATGGTCAATTATAATAAAATTTTGAATATCTAAAACAATAAATAATAATATTTTTTATAAAAGTTCTGTGATAAAAATTATTTTTTTGTTGTTTATATCACAAGATATAATGAATTTGATAATTTTACTTGCATGAATTTCAATATAACATTATTTTTACCTCGGTTCTTTCAAAAGGTTCTCCCCTGCCTTTTGAATCAAAAGAACTAAGTCCCGATGGTCGCCCGATCATTGGGCTTTTTATTTTTAAATATTTTTATAGCAAAACTAAAAAATAATTTTTATTTTTACGTCAAAATTTTATAAAAAATGGGGTTAGGATGATCCTGTTACAAAATTGTTTTTTTATTGCTTCTTTTGATAACGATAAAAGTTATTACAATTCTGATATCTTAATTAAAAATAACCGGATAAATCAAATTGGAAAAAATTTAATATCTGCGGTAAAATCTGAAAATAATTTAAAAATTTTAGATTGTTCTGGTTGTATAGTAATTCCCGGTTTAATAAACACCCATCATCATTTTTACCAGACTTTAACTAGAAATCTTCAAGCAGTTCAAAATGCAAAACTATTTGATTGGCTTGTTTATCTTTACGAAATATGGAAAAACATTGATGAAGAATCTGTTTATTACTCTTCTTTAATTGCAATGGGGGAATTATTAAAAACTGGCTGCACACTTTCTACTGATCATCATTATTTATATCCTAAAAATTTCACTGGCGATTTAATGGGAATTCAATTTGATGCTGCGAGAAAATTAGGAATGCGGTTTTCCCCTACAAGAGGTTCAATGTCTCTTAGCAAAAAGGATGGCGGTTTACCTCCTGATTCAGTAGTTCAAACAGAAGATGAAATTCTTAAAGACAGTTTGAGAGTAATTGAAAAATATCACGATTCTTCTGAAGACTCGATGCAAAAAGTTGCACTAGCACCATGTTCTCCTTTTTCAGTAACAAAGGAAAACATGAAAGAGACTGCCAAACTTGCACGAAATTATGGTGTTCGTATTCATACACATTTGGCTGAGACAAAAGATGAAGAAGAATTTTGTAATGAAAAATTTGGCAAAAATCCTTTGGCTTTAATGGAAGGAGTTGATTTCGTAGGTGAAGATGTTTTCTTTGCTCACGGAATATTTTTCAATGATGATGAACTAAAAGTTTTACAATCAACTAATACTTCCATTGCGCATTGCCCTTCATCTAACATGAGACTAGGCTCTGGAATTGCAAGAGTACGTGAAATGATTGATTTAGGAATTAATGTTGGAATTGGTGTTGATGGATCTGCTTCCAATGACACTTCTGATATGCTTGGTGAGCTAAGAAATGCTTTGCTGCTTCAAAGAGTTAAGTACGGCTCAGATGGTTTAAAAGTTAACGAAGTATTCAAAATGGGAATAGAAAACGGTGCAAATATTTTAAATTATAAAATGCTTGGTAAAATAAAAGAAGGCTGGCTTGCTGATTTAGCAATATTCAATTTAAATAAACTTGAATATACCGGAAGTCTTTCTGATCCTTTAGCAGCATTATTATTTTCAGGAATAAGCCATCAAACAGAATATACAATTGTAAATGGGAAAGTTGTTGTTGAAAAAGGAAAGCTAATCGGTGAAGACGAAGAATTGATTGTTAAAAAAGGAAATGAAATTGCAAAAAAACTTTTAACAAAATAAAATTATATGTTATCAGAAAATCTAAAATGGTACTTCCCTTCCAGCCTTCCACAAGCTGTTAAATTAATTCAAAAACCAGGAATAATTCTTCACGCTGGTGGAACACGAATACTAAAAACACAATCAAAAAATATCATTGGTCTAGTTGATATTAGTAATTTGAAATTGAACTATATAAAATCTAAAACTAATTCTTTTCATATAGGCGCAGCAATTACCTTTAATGAATTAATAAAATATTCTAAAGAGAATAATTGTTTGAAGATGCTTGCTGCTGCCCTTTCTCAAGCGGCGTCTACTCCTCTTAGAAATAGAATTACTATTGGCGGATCTTTAAAAGACTTTCCCCTATGGAGTAATTTGTATGCACCTTTAATTGCACTTAATGCCATGATGGAAATTAAAGGTAATAAATCTGGAATTTATTCTGTTGAAGAATATGTTTCTGAAGGAATGATTAAATCTAAACATATAATTAAAGAAATCATTCTACCACGGAAAGAGGAATTTGCTTGGAAAGTAATGAGATTTGCCTTATTAAAATTTGAATATCCGTTATTCAACATTGCTATCTCTTTAAAATTAAACGGCAAAATGATTGATGATTCCCGATTAGTAATTACTGGTGTTAGAAATCGCTTTAAAAGATTTAAGAAAGCCGAGAAATTTCTAATTGGTAAAAATTTATCCTTAAATCTTCTCAATGAAATTGAAAAATTTGTCGAGCCTAAATTTGTCTCCGATTATAAATATTCATCGTCTTACAAAGAAACTATTGCAAAAGTTTACTTCAAAGATTTATTATCAGAAATAATTAAAGAAAATTTATGAAAATCAGTTTTAATATAAATAATCAAAATCGTGAGCTTGAATTAAATCCCAACCAAACACTTCTCACCGTTCTGCGCAATAACGGTTTTACTGAGGTAAAATGCGGTTGCAATGAAGGTGAATGCGGAGCTTGTCTAGTCCTTTTAGATGACAAAGCTGTTAATTCTTGTCAAGTTTTAGCGATGAGTGTCCAAAATAAAAAGATTAAAACTGTAAAAGGAATTGGAACCTTGCACAATCCGAATTTAATTCAAAAAATATTTGCCGGTACCGGAGCTGATCAATGTGGTTTTTGTTCGCCAGGGATGATTGTTGCTTCTTATAGTTTGTTAAAAGAAAATTCATCTCCATCGGATTCAGAAATTCTTGAAGGTTTAGACGGAAATTTATGTAGATGCACCGGTTATATAAAAATTATTGAAGCTGTTCGAAGGTCATCTAGTGTTCTTCTTAAAAATAATGTTGAAGCGGAGTAAACATGTTTAAGTATATTAAAAAGCCGATTGAAAAAATTGACGGCTTAGCTTTAGTAACTGGAAACGAAAAATACACAGATGACTTTTACTTTGAAAATATGCTTCATATTTCTATTCTCCACTCCGGTTATGCTCATGCAAAGATTGAAGATATTGATGATTCAACCGCCCTAAGAATGCCTGGTGTTGTTGATGTTCTTTCATATAAAAATGTAAAACAAATTTTATATACGACTGCCGGACAAGGTTATCCGGAGCCTTCGCCATACGATACAGTATTATTTGGAAACGTAATGAGATTTGTCGGCGATAACGTCTGTGCAGTTGCCGCAGAGACAAAAGAAATTGCTGATTCAGCTTTAAAAAAAATCAAAGTAAAATACAAAAGATTAAAACCGATTTTACATTTTGAGGAATCAGAAAACTCTAAAATAATAATTCATAAAGATGACGGCGCTTTTCCTAAAATTCCGGTTTATTATGATGCTTCAAAAAATCTTGCTGCAAAAGTTGAAGCCGAAGTCGGAAATTTTGAAGAAGCATTTCAAAACTCAGAAAATAAGATCGAACAAACTTTCTTTACTCAATACGCATCTCACTGCGCGCTCGAGCCGCATGCTGCAGTTTCGTACATCGACACAAGAGGAAGATTGGTAATCATCTCGACAACTCAAGTTCCATTTCATGTCAGAAGAATTGTTTCTCACATCGCCGAAATTCCAATTTCTAAAATTAGAGTAATCAAGCCGAGAATTGGTGGCGGGTTTGGCGGCAAACAGGAAGTTCTTCTTGAACCAATTGTCGCTTTGGTTACGTGGAAGACAAAACGTCCTGCAAAATTAGTTTACAGCCGAAAAGAAGTTTTTAAATCATCAAGAACAAGACACGAGTATAGAACAATTTTCAAAGTTGGTTTTCAGAAAGATGGAAAAATAAATGCGATGCATTTAGATGCTCTCGAAAATTCGGGCGCTTACGGCTCGCATGCTTTAACAGTTCTTTCCAATGCTGGGTCAAAAACTCTTCCATTGCTGAACAAAATTGAAAATTTAAAATTCACAGGAAAAGGAGTTTACACAAACCTTCCATGCGGCGGCGCTTATCGAGGCTACGGTGCAACAGAAGCATACTTCGGATTCGGTCAAGTCGTTGATATGGTTTGCGAAGCTTCCGGCAATGATATTATTGAGTACTATAAAAAATGGGCGATCAAATCTGGAGAAACTTCTCCGATCTTCAAAGCATTGGGCGAAGGCAAAGAAGGAGTTGCAATGACAGTCACTTCAACATCGCTAAATGAATGTTTGGAAGTTGGCGCAAGGGAATCCGGCTGGTATGAAAAGAAAAAATTATACGGCGTAAATTCAACTTTAAATAAAAATAATAGATACAAAAGAGGCATCGGAATGGCAGACTTGATGCAGGGCTCCGCTATTCCGGAAATTGATATGGCGTCAGCATACATCAAAATGAATGATGACGGTTCATTCAACTTAAATGTTGGCGCAACTGATTTGGGAACCGGTTCTGATACTATTCTTGCGCAGATTGCTTCAGAAGTTTTAGATACGCCGGTTGATAAATTTATTGTCACTTCTTCCGACACTGATTTTACCCCATTTGATACCGGCGCTTATGCATCTTCAACAACTTACTTATCGGGACAGGCAGTTTTAAAATGCGCGAAACAAATTAAAGAACAAATTCTAAAAGTCGGCGCTGAAATGCTTGGTGTAAGCTTAGATGAAGTTGATATATTAGATTCCAATGTTGTAGTTAAGCCTTCGAGCAATAACGAAAATAAGGGTGAAGTATCTTACCAGGATATTTGCAGTTATTCTTTTTATCAGAATAACCAGTTTCAAATTCAAGCTGCAGTTTCGCATGTTTCTCCTAAGTCGCCGCCACCATTTGCAGTTCATTTTGTAGAGATTGAAGTCGATACGTTCACCGGAATTATAAAAGTTCTTAACTATGTTGCAACTGTTGATTGCGGCACTCCGATTAACACAACGCTTGCTGAAGGGCAAGCTGAAGGAGCAATTGTAAATGGAATTTCTTACGCGCTCTTCGAGAATTATTATTTTTCTAATCATGGAAAAATGTTGAATGATACATTTGGAAAGTACGGAATGTACACAGCCGCAGATATTCCGCCAATCAAAGTTCATTTAATTGATTCTTATGAGGAGACTGGACCGTTTGGCGCAAAGTCAATTTCGGAAATAAATATTAACGGCGCTTTGCCAGCGATTGCAAATGCGTTTTATAATGCAACTGGAAAAAGACTTTATAAAGCTCCCTTCTCACCAGAATATGTTTTGAAGATTTTGAAATCGAATCCTTAGTTTAAGTTTGCAATTATTTCCAACACTTTATTTGCTTGATGAGCTGCTGCAACCATAACTCTCGGTGCCATCAAACCGGTTGATTCGCTGGGTTCGGTATAGTTATCACCACAGATAAAAATATTCTTTGCAAGTTTTTTCGTTTTAATTTTGTTCGACTTCCCATATCCCGCCAAACCGGATGCGCAAACTAAAAATTTACCCTTCAAGTTTTCCGCAAAAGTTTTTATAATCATTGCTTTCGATTCAACAGTATCAAAAGCTTCAACAATAATTTGGCAATCTTGAAATATTTTTTTCAGGTTTTTGGAATTCAGTTTTGTTTTATGAGTTTCAACTTTTACCAATGGGTTTATTGATTTCATAATTTTTGAAAGTACATCAACTTTATACTTGCCAACATCCTCAATAAAATATTGCTGCCGGTTAAGATTAGAAATTTCAATTTTATCATTATCTACAATTACAAAGTTCAAAACACCGGATCTTGCAAGAGCAATTGCAGCATTTGATCCCAAGCCGCCGCAGCCGGCTAAGCCAATTTTAACTCTGAAAATATTTTTGTTAATTGAAGGAGAATTTTTTGAAGTGAATTTAGAATAGAAATCCGGCGGTATTTTATTTTTGTTCAAGTTAACCACCGCCGGTTGGAAGAAATAGTTTTACTTTGTCGTCATTTTTCAAAACTGCAAATCGTTTTTTCTCTTCGCCATTTACGAATGAAGAAATAAACTGCTTATGATCATCTCGGATTTTTAGTTTATTGAAAAGATCATTTATAGTCGAATCATCTTCCAATTCAATTTCGCTGTGGTTCTTTACTCCTTCGATATGAAGCAGGCCAATGTATTCGAATTTAATTTTCATTTTACTTCGTCATAATTCAATCTTAAATGTTTTACTTCTTTTCCGTATGATAACGCTTGAATTTCTGAAAGAATACTGACAGCAATTTCATTTGGCGAATCACCTCCCAAATCAACTCCGATTGGTGAATAAAGATTTTTCAAATTTAATTCGCTGTTAAATTTTTTCTTTATGTATGCAATTCCTTCCCGCACTTTTCTTTTGGAGCCGATCATTCCAATATATTTTTGATCAGGATAATTTCTCAAAATAAACTCTAAAACTTGAAGATCATTTGAGTGATTATGCGTTAGAATAACAACATAACCGTCGGGATTTAATTCTACATATTTTTTTTCTTTTGTGTGAAGATTTGGAAGGTCTAATAGTTTTTTTTCATTGCAAAGTTCAAAAGAAATTTCATCAAGCACATTTTGACGGTTATCGAACACCGAAATGAAATAATTCATCTGCTTTGCAAGCTTGATAATCGCTTGTCCAACGTGTCCAGCACCAAAAACATAAATTATTTTTGCGGGCTTATAAACTTCAAAAAACAAAGTTACTTCACCTCCGCATAATGCATTTATCTCAACATCGTCATTTCTTTTTAATTCAAGATTGCCTGGATTTTCACCTAGCAATGAATCTTTCATTATCAAAGTTTCTTTTAAGTTGTATTGATCTGACTTTAGAAGTTCTTTGCATTTATTGATCGCATAAAATTCAACACCGCCGCCGCCGATTGTGCCTGCGATCCGTCCTTCACTTCCGGTAAGCATCTTAAAGCCAACTTTTCCTGGTGTGCTTCCTTTCATTTCAACAATCGTTACAAGAACTGAAGCTTCATTAGCTTTAATTCTTTTTGTTAGTGCCTCAAATACATCGATCATAAAAGTCCGGCTTCAGTATTGAACTCATTAATTAATTTGTCAATCTCTGCCGCTTTGCTTTGAATCTGCTGCCAGTAGTTTGGATAATCGTACCACTGAGCATTCAATTCATCTAAACTTTTTTGCTGCTGTTCAATCCAGGTAAAATATTTTAGATTGTGAATTCTTTTTCTATCGTAATAATTTAATTCAAGCATTGAGGAGATGTTAGCTCCAAGTAAATTTTTGTTGAAGGCTTTAATTGCATCGTCTCTCTGATATTTTCCATTCTTATCGTTCAGCTCTTGTAAACGAGAGCCGTAAAGATCCATTGAATCGGTTAAGATCGTAAAGACGATGTCATCTTCTTTCAGCTCATAATATTTTGCAAACTTGATTGCAGAAAGCAAATTTGATGCGCCTGAAATTCCAATGAAATTCAACTTAGAAACGATTTCCGAATCAACACCGGAAGATGTTAAATAATCTTTTCCAGCGTCTTCATTGAACAATCTTATTAGTTCAATGCAGTCTTGATCATCAATTGCAATTACCATATCAGTGTTTCTAACATTATGAATCCAAGGGACATGCTTATCGCCAATACCTTCAATACGATGCCCGCCGTAGCCATTTAATAAAAGTGTCGGGCATTGAAGAGCTTCGGAAGCTACAATTTTCATCTGCGGAAATTTTTGTTTGAGAAAATCTCCAGCAGCAATTGTTCCACCTGAACCGGTTGCGGAAATATATCCGGCAACATTTCCTTTTTTATTAAAAGATTTTTCGAAGACTTCAAGCAAAGCATTACCAGTCACTTCATAATGCCAGAGGTAATTTCCGAATTCTTCAAACTGATTGAAGATTTTAACATCCTTTCTTTCGCGTTTTAATTCCCAGCATTTATCAAATATTTCTTTCACATTACTTTCACATCCGGGAGTTGCAATTACTTCGCCGGCAAGCCCACGAAGCCACTCAAATCTTTCCTTGCTCATTTCTTCTGGAAGAATTGCAATCGATTCGCATCCAAGTAATGCAGAATTGAAGGCGCCGCCGCGGCAATAATTTCCTGTTGATGGCCATACTGCTTTTTGCCAGGTTGAATCAAAGTTGCCCGTGACCAATGCAGGCGCTAGGCATCCGTAGGTGGCGCCGACTTTGTGAGCACCAGTTGGAAACCATTTCCCTACCAAGGCAATAATTCTTGCTTCTACACCGGTTAATTCTGATGGAAATTCTAAATAATTAACTCCATTAAATCCACCACCAAATCCTTTAGGTTCATTCTTCCAAGTAATGCGAAAAAGATTTAATGGGTTTAGATCCCAAAGTCCTATATCCTTCAATCTTCTTTCAACCGATTTGGGAATTTTATTTGGGTTTTTCATTTGTTCAAAAGTGGGATAAATAATATTTTTATCTCTACATCGATTAATATTATTTTTTCTTGCTGCCTCGTTCATTTTCAAATTAATCATTTATTTCCTCATTGCTGGATAAAAAATTCATCAAAATAAATTTTTGCTTTTTCTAAATCTTTTTTGTCATCAATATCAATAATAATTCCTTTATCATCAACCGGACATAATTCCACTTCAAATTTCTTAATTACATCTCTAAAAATATTCTCATTCTCATCATTCAAAATTTGCTTTACAATTCTACTTCTGATTAAAACCGGATGTCCTTTTTTATTAAATTCATCTTTAAATAATGAAGGCAATTTAATTTTTGTAACTGGGATAAAAACATCTGCTACATTATTTTTAGAAAATTGTTCGATAAGTTTATGAAAAGTTTTATTTAACACAAATGGCATATCGCCTGGCAAAATGAATATACCGTCAGCTTGTGGCGAAATGTTTTTTAAGCCAACTTTAACTGAAGAAAACATTCCTTCATTATATTTCTCATTTTCTAAAATTATTAATTTATCATTTTCTGAATATGAAAAATATTCTTCTTCCTTTAAGAGAGTATTTAAATTTTTATAATTAAACCCTCCAACTATAAAAATTTTTTCACAGAATTTGACCATCGATCTTATGGAGTGAACAATAATTGGAAGTTTATCAATTTTTAATTCTGGTTTCCAATTATTCATACGCTCAGAAAATCCTGCTGCTAATATTATTCCCTCAAATCTCCTCATCATCAAATATTCAATTTATCAAGAATAATATTTATGTTTGGTTCAATTGCTTTTGGAAAATTTACAATTTTGCTAGCTGTTTCGATATCTTTTAATCCATTCCCGGTTAGCAAAATTATTACTCCTGCATTTCTAAAAATCTTTTCTTTAATCTTAACAAATCCGGCAAAAGAAGCTGCAGAAGAAGGTTCGCAAAATATGCCGCTTTTGTTGGATAAATAATTTTGAGCTTCTAAAATTTCCCTATCGCTAACTAATATCAATTCCCCATCTACAGTATTCAAATGATGAATTGCTGAATAAGCATTCCTAGCAACATTAACTGAAATGGAATCGGCAATAGTAGTTGCTTTATAATTCAGCCTAAATTTATTTTTATAAAATGCATTAAATAAAAATGAACTTCTTTCAGCTTGCACACCAATAATTTTCGGAATATCGTTTATTAGTCCTAAATATTTTAAATCTAAAAATCCTTTTATTACACCACTTAAAACAACACCATCACCAACCGGCAGAAAGACAAAATTAATTTTCTTTTTGTTCATTTGTTTTACAAGTTCAAATGAAACGGTTTTCTTTCCTTCGATTGTCATCGGGTTATATGCTGTGTTGCGATTTAGAAAACCAGTTTTGGCACTAAACTGAAGTGATAGATCGAATGCTTTATCATAATTTCCTTTTACCGGAATTAGAGTAGCACCGTATTGAAGACATTGAATTAATTTTGCCTTCGGCGCATTTTGCGGCATAAAGATAAAAGCCTTTTGACCAGCAGCAGCAGCAATTCCAGCCATTGATGAAGCGGCATTACCAGTTGATGCGACAACAATTTCATTAATATTATTTTTCTTCGCAAAAGCTGAAACAAGATAAGAGGCTCTATCTTTAAAAGATCCTGTTGGATTTGTTCCATCGAATTTCAAATAAAGATTCTTATACCCTAATTCTGATTGGATGATTTCCGGTTCAATTAAAGGTGTGTTTCCAACATTTAACTTTGAAAAATATTTTTTCTCAACTGGCAGATAATCAAAAACATCAAATTCTTGATTATTTTTTTTTGATCGGAATAATTTTTCTGGTAACTGAACAGTTAATACTCCCTTTAATGGTTTACCTTCTGGATCTTGATCAGCACAAAAAGGACAGAGCATCAAATCCTTTTTAATCGCAAAATTTCTTCCGCAGCTTTCACATTTATAAGAAAACTCTTTTTTCATAAAATTATAACTTATGATTTTTACATCGTCAAAGACATAATTGCTTTAGCTGTATGCAGCCGATTTTCTGCTTCATCATAAACTATTGAAATATTTGGGTCATCAATAATTTCATTTGTAACTTCATGTCCTCTATCTGCCGGTAAAGCGTGCATAAGTTTTACATTTCTGTCTGCAAGTTTAATTCGATGATCATCGCAAATCCAATCTTTGTATTTTTCCAGATTTGATTTCATTTCTTTTTTACATTCGGATTCATTCTTCAAATATTCATCCACATCATAATATCCAAAGCCACCCCAGTTTTTTGGAATTACAATTTGTGCACCTTCAAAAGCTTCATCCATATCATTTGTAAACCTCAAACTTCCGCCGCCAACTTTAGCATTCTCGAAAGCTTTGTTAACAATATTTTTGTTTAATGGAAACTCTTTAGGATGTGCAACTGTAACGTCTATTCCATAACGTGGGAAAAGAAGAATTTGCGACTGTGGAACCGACAAAGGTTTTGAATGTGTATCAGCATATGCCCAAGAAATTGTTACCTTCAAATTTTTTGTGTTCTTACCAAAATATTCAAAAATTGTCATCAAATCGGCAATACCTTGAAATGGATGGTAAACATCATCTTGAAGAGACATAACTGGCCGTGTTGAATACTTTGCCATTTCTTGAAGATATTTGCGTCCTATTCCATAAAAACAATTTCGTGATGCAATTCCATGGCCCATCCTTGAAAGAATAATAGCAGTGTCTTTTGCAGATTCGCCGTGCGAAAGCTGCATCTTATCTTCAGTAAGATCATGGGCGTGGCCGCCAAGCTGCGTCATTCCAGCTTCCATAGAATTTCTTGTTCGAGTTGATTGCTCAAAAAATATCATGAATAAAGTTTTATCCGGAAGAATTCTTGTTGGAATTTCTTTTTTAAATTTATCTTTTAAATCAAACGATGTTTCAAAAACTAAATCTAGCTCTTCCTTACTCCAATCTTCGCAAGTTAAGAAATGTTTCCCTTTCAATTTAGAGTTCATAATTCCCTCTTTGAATTATTAATTTATTAATTTTATTTATTTAAAAAATTGAACAATAGTAAGCATAAAATGCAGACGCTTTTACCAAATGTTCGATAGGAACTTTTTCATTAGGCGCATGTGCCATCACTTCGTTACCAGGCCCAAAACCAATAACAGGAATTTTATAAATACCACTGATTACAACTCCATTTGTTGAAAATGTCCATTTATCAACAATAGGTTTAGCATTAAAAAGTTGAGAATAAGTAGTAACACCTTTTTGAATTACCGGATGATTTTCTTCTAATACCCAAGTTGGATAGTATTTTTCCATTCCATAATTTAATCCAGTGAAAGATTTTCCATTATAATGTAGAAGTTCAACTTTAGCATCCATTCCTTCAACTATTTTCTCAATTTGCTCTAAAGCTAATTTTCTATCTTCACCAAAGGTTAATCTTCTATCAAGGTGAATTTTACAGAAATCCGAGACTGCGCACAATGATGGACTAGAAGAAATAATTTCAGAAACAGTAATGGAACCTTTACCAAGAAATTGATCTTTTAATAAATTTTCATTTAGCTTTTCAATTTCCAATGCAGCTTTGGATGCCATATAAATTGCATTCTTTCCTCTTTCCGGCGCAGCACCGTGTGCGGAAAGTCCAAAGAATGAAACTTCAATTTCCATTCTTCCTCGGTGTCCGCGATAGATATTTAAGTTGGTCGGTTCAGTAATGATAACACAATCTGGTTTTATTTTATCTTCTTCGACGATGTACTTCCAGCATAGTCCATCGCTATCTTCTTCCATAACAGAACCGATAAAATAAATTGTTAAATCATTTTTAATTCCAATTTCCTTAAGAATTTTGCCAGCCGTTATAAAAGCTGCAGGGCCGCCAGATTGATCAGCACTGCCAAGGCCATGCACAAATCCATCTTTTATTTCACCACCAAAAGGATCAAAACTCCAATTATTTAAATTACCAACATCAACGGTGTCAATGTGTCCATCGATTGCGATAATTTTTTTCCCATTTCCAATTCTTCCTATAACATTTCCTAATCCATCGATAAAAACGTCATCAAAATCAGCTTCCTCCATCATTTTCTTGATAGCATAGGAGACTTCTTTCTCGCCGCAACTTAAAGATTTGAGTTGAATTATTTTTGAAAGATTTGATGCAGTATAGGATTCATAATGATTTGCTAATTCCAGAATTCTGCCTGATAAATCCATTTTTTTCCCTTCTTAATTTTTTTTTAGTAGTTCAATTTCAGTTTCCAATTTCAATTCCCAATTCTTAAATAAGACTTAGTGTCCTTATTTTTCTTTGAGCAAAAATATAAAAAATAAAATTAAATAGTTACAAAAATGTAAAATATTTGAAAAACTTATCTTATATTAATAATTGAAATTAAAACAAATAGAATTGAAATTTTAATCAACATTAAATGGGGTTTGCATGGCAAATCATTTTATTCCCATTGAATTTACAAATTTAATTTCTTGGATTTTTAAGGAATATTTTGATCATCAAACAATTTTAGGAATACCAGAACAGAAATTTTTCTTTATACAAAATACAAATACAAGAAAATTATTAAATGGGAAAGTTGAAACTTTAGTAGGTCCAGCTGCCGGTCCACATACTCAATTAGCACCAAATATAATTTCTTCTTATTTAACTGGCGGAAGATTTTTTGAATTAAAAACCGTCCAAATACTTGATTCAATAAAAGTTGATAAACCCTGCATTGATGCAGAAGACGAATGCTATAATGTTGAATGGTCACAAGAACTAACATTGGAACAATCATTTGAAGAATATTTAAAAGCTTGGATAATAATTCACCTTTTAAATGATGTTTTTAACTTTTCACCAAATAACAATTCTTTCATTTTTAATATGAGTGTAGGTTATGATCTTAATGGAATTAAATCTAAAAAGATGGATACATTTATTGAACAAATGAAGGATGCTTCAATTCATAATTTGTTTCAAAAATATGTTGAGACTCTAAGTAGTAAACAATTTCAAGATGAGCTTCTAAAAAACTTATCGAAGCGGAAATCCAAAATATCTAAAAACATAATAGATAATATTGAATTAGCTTTTTTAAATTCAAAAAATATTTCTCCAAATATTTCAACCTCGGTAACTCTTTCTACCATGCATGGATGTCCGCCAGAAGAGATTGAAAGTATTTCAAAATATTTATTGAAAGAAAAACAACTACACACTTTCATAAAATTAAATCCAACATTACTAGGTTATGAAAAAGTCAGAGAAATTTTGAATCACCTCGAATATCATTATATAGAAATTGATGAAGCTACATTTCATAAAGATTTAAAGTTTGATGAAGCAATTATTTTAATAAAAAGTTTAAAAAAATTCTCGAAAGAAAATGAAAAAGAATTTGGGATAAAACTTTCTAATACTCTTGCTACAAAAAATAAGAGAAATATTCTTCCTAACAATGAAATGTATATGTCTGGAAGGTCTCTATTTCCCTTAACAATTAATCTAGCTAAAGAAATTTCGAACGAGTTAAATGGTGAAATTAATATTTCTTATTCAGGCGGAATCGATGCTTCAAATGTAACTGAAGTATTATCTACAGGAATTTTTCCAGTTACAGTAGTTACAGATTTGCTTAAACCCGGCGGCTATTATCGGCTTTTTGAAATGGCAAATATATCAAAGGAAATAATATCAGAACAATTTATTCATAACAATAAGATAAATAATGATAAATTAAATAAACTAGCTGATGATTCAATCAATATTTTATGGTATTCAAAAAAGAAAAGAGTAACTGCAACAACTAAAATTTCGCAAAGTTTACCTAGCTTTGATTGTTACGTTGCACCTTGCATAACTGCATGTCCAGCTGGTCAAAACATTCCTGAGTATATAAGATTAATTGAGGAAAATAAATTTAGTGAAGCATTTGAAGTAATAACTTCAACAAATCCTTTACCAAATATTACTGGGTATATTTGCGATCATAAGTGTGTTACAAAATGTATTCGTAATGATTATGATTTCCCGCTCGAAATCCGAGAATTAAAAAAAGTTGCTGCAGAAAAGGGTTTTAGTTTTTATGGGGATAAAATTTCTTCAAATAAAAAAAGTCAAATCAAAGCTGCAATTATTGGTGCTGGTCCTGCAGGATTATCGACAGCTTATTTTTTAGCTAAAAACGGTATTGATGTTACTATTTTTGAAAGATCAAATAAGGCTGGCGGAACAGTTAGATATGTAATTCCAGAATTCAGAATTCCGCAAGAAATTATTGATAAAGATATAGCCTTTATTTCTTCTTTTGGTGTAAAAATAATTTATGGTGTTGAAGATGTTTTTTCAATTAAGAATTTAAATGAAGAAGGATATAAATATATTTTCATCGGTATTGGAGCACAAAAATCAAATAATCTCTTTCTAACAAAATGCGACCGCGAAATTCTTAATTCAATTAATTTTTTAAAAGCATTTAATAAAAAAGAAAAAGTTAATTTGCATAAAAACGTTGCAGTTATTGGCGGAGGTAATTCGGCAATGGATAGTGCGCGTGCCGCAAAAAGAATCAATGGCGTCAAAAATGTATTTATTATTTATCGCCGTACTAAAGAATTTATGCCGGCTGATCACGAAGAATTTGAAGCAGCAATTTCAGAAGGAATTATTTTTAAAGAACTTTTATCTCCAATTGCATTTGAAAATGGAAATTTAAAATGTCAAAAAATGGCTCTGGACAAAATTGACAAAGATGGCAGAAGAATTGTTTGTCCAATAGAAAATGAGTTTGAAGAATTTCAAATTGACACTATAATTTCAGCCATCGGTGAACATATAGATAAGAATTTCTTCACTCTAAATAATTTATTAAATACGGAAAATGACAGGCTTCAAATTAATCCTACAAATAATGAGACTATTTTAGAAAATGTTTTTGTAGGCGGAGATGCTTTGCGCGGCCCATCAACTGTAATTGAATCAATTGCAGATGGGAAAAAAGCCGCTGAATCAATTATTATGAAAGAAAATATATCTTCATTTACTAAAATTAATTCTAATTCCAATTACAATACTGAAAAAAGATTTCAAGATATTATTGAGCGCAAAGGGAAAATTTTTAATCGTTCGAATATAGTTAGTGTTGAATCTTCGCGCTGTCTTGGGTGCGATCTTCTTTGTAATAAATGCGTAGAAGTTTGTCCAAACCGAGCTAATATTGCTTTAGACTCATCACTGCTTGGAAATGGATATAAAAACGCGTATCAAATTCTTCACATTGATGGACTTTGTAATGAGTGCGGCAACTGTGAAACATTTTGCCCCTACAGCAGCGCACCATATAAAACAAAACCTACATTATTTTGGGATAAAAAAAATTTCAATGAAAGCCAAAATGATGGATTTATAATTAGCACAAATAATGATAATTCAACTGTATTAGGAATTACTTTCAGATTAAAAAATAAAATTGGAAAATTTTTGTGCAGCAGTGACGGAAATGTTTTTTCAATTGATCCAGTTAACGAAGATCAAAATACGCAAAACTTTTTGAAATTTATTTCAAACATAATTAAAAATTATTCATATTTATTTAATCATTTGGATTTACATGTTAATTCTTAAGAATGCTAAAATAATAAATTTTTCACCTCCATCAGTTTCAAAAGAAGTTAATATTTTAATTGATGAGGACCAAATAATTGAGCTAAGGAATGACATTCCAATAAATTTTAATGGACGAATTATTGATCTTAATGGAAGATATGTTTCTCCTGGATTGGTTTGTTCACACAATCATTTTTATTCCACTCTTGCCCGTGGAATTTTAGCCAATATTAAACCTCCTAAAAATTTTGTAGATATTTTAAAAAATCTTTGGTGGAAATTGGATAAAGCAATTGATGAAGAAATTCTTTATTACAGCGGAATGATAGGTGCAATTGAATCAATAAAATCCGGAACGACTTCGGTAATTGATCATAATTCTTCTCCAAATTTTATAAAAGGCTCTCTGAATGTTTTAAAAAAATGTTTTGATAATGTTGGTCTTCGTGGAATATTATGTTATGAAATATCGGACAGAAATGGAAGAAATGGAGCCATTGAAGGAATTGAGGAATCGGTAGATTTTATAAATAAAATTACTCAGTATGATTCTTCTAGAAATTTACTAGAATCCGCAATTGGGGCTCACGCTTCTTTTACTTTAACTGATGAAACTCTTTCATTGATTTCAGAATTATTAAATGAAACTGGGAAAGGAATTCACATTCATGCTGGCGAAGATAAATTTGATGAAGCTTATACAAAAAGAAAATTTGGCAAATCTGTAATAAAAAGATTAAACGATTTCAAACTTCTTAACAACAAAACAATACTTGCACATGGTGTGCATTTATCGAATGATGAAATTAATATTATAAATGGGAATGAATCATTTCTAATACATAATCCTCGTTCAAATATGAATAACAGCATTGGTTATCTTAAAAATTTGGGTCGTTTAAAAAATGTTGCGCTAGGTACTGATGGAATTGGATCCAATATGCTAGAAGAATTAAAATTTGCATATTTCAAAAACAATGATGAAAAACTAAAATTATCTCCGGATAATTTTTTAAAATATCTACAAAATGGTAATTCAATTCTCAAAAGATATTTCACGTCTAAATTCGGAAAGATTGAAAGAAATTATAAAGCAGATTTAGTAATCTTTAATTACAATTCCCCAACTCCTGTTGCAAACAAAAACTTAGCAGGCCATTTTATTTATGGATTCTTATCCAGCGATGTAGAAACAGTTTTAATCAATGGGAAAATTGTTTATGAAAAAAGAGAATTCCCATTTGATATTAATTCAATTTATGATGAGGCAAGAAAAGCTGCTATTAAATTATGGAAGAGAATGGACAAGATTAAATAGTCAATATTTTTTTCATAAATTATTTATGTTTAATCAAATGCCGATTGTACCTTTATCCGAAAGCAAGGCAAGATGATGTAATATTGCTCTTGATAAATTTTCAGAATTTTCCTCTTTGCAATCAAATATAATTGGTGAGTATATTAACCATCGTTTGCAAACGTCATCAACAAAATCATTTCTTACCACTAAAATCAAAATATTTTTAAAATTCTTCATTAGTTCATCAAGCTTTTTTGACCAGCCTTCACCTTTAAGTTCTAAAATTCCTACTTCATCAATTGTACAAACATCAACTCCAGATAATTTTTCTATTGATAAAGCCTTATTCCCAAGTTCAATTCCTTCAGAAAAAAAATTAAATAGCCCAATTCTTACTTTGCTTTGATTTTGTTCAATTGTGCACAGTTTTGTTCTTTGTTCTGTTTGAACATTAATAATATCGAAAGCACTCCTTTTATTTTCTATCCAATAACCTGGAGCTAAAATTCCGGCTACTTTTATTTTATTTGATTTAAGTTTTTCAATAGTTTGTGAAAGCAAAGTTGATTTGCCCGATCCTCTTTCGCCTGTAATAATAAAAACGATTGGCAATCCGTACGTGTTTTTTTCTATTTTATCTAACCAGTAATTTGCTTTTAAAATTAAATTAGCTGATGCCTCAATTGGTTTCTTAAAAAGCATTTTTTCTTCGGATATATTAGCAGCCATAAATGGTAAAATCTTAAACGCCGCTTCGAGGGATTTTGAAAAATGCCCCATTCCCTTTCTCTTAAACCAATTTTCAATTCTCGGATTTCTAAGTTCAATGCTTAAACTTGAAAATCCAAAAATCATTAGAAACGCTCTAACATTTATCGCAACTCCAATAGAAAGCCCAGACAAATTAAAACTATGAGTATTGCTTCTTAAACCGTTTAATAAAAATCCAGAAAGCAATGTAATTGAAATTAATAAAATCCAGAACTTTGGTTTCTTTAATCTTTTTAAATTTTGCTGATATTGGAGCAAACAAATGGTAACATATCCTAAAACATAAACTGAAGAAATCCAAAGTGGAAAAAGATTTAAAATAATTAATCCAAAAATAATTGCAGAGATATGCAGCGCTAAAAAATAAATTGAAAAATTCTGGTCTATTTTAGATGGGGTTAACTCAATAATTGGATGGACATTTTGTGATGAATAAATTTTCTTATCATTATTCATTTCTGCTTTATCACCAATTAATTTACCCAAAATTCCAGCTATTCCGCCAAATATCAAATAAATAAAAAATAGTAAAAGAATTAATGCCCAAGGACTGTTGAACTTAAAATTAATTTGCTTGACTGCAAATTGGTACAATCTAGAATATAATTCTATTATGCTAAAGCCATAAACAATTATAGAACCAAATATTTTATAAAATAAACTCCATGATACTGCAAAACCACCACCAACAATGTAGCCCGCATAATTTGAACCTAATAATTTTATAAATCCTTCTAACAAAAATGCTTCAGCTGCAATACTTATCATTGGACCAAAGATATTAGCACTTGGTGAAATTGTTTTCATAACTGCACAAATTATTCCTGCGCGCCAAATAATTCCTTTTGTCTTCCAAAACCTTTCACTGGCAACTAATAAAATGACTGCGATAGCTGATAGAATTGTACCTGAGAAAGGTACTTGTGCATTGTGAAGAAAGCTCCCCAATATGATTTCACTAGATGCCCATAAACTTCCAACAACTGAAGCTTTTAACCAAACTGGACTAATTTTGTTACTGTTATTCAATATCCATTTCCTCTTTATTCAATGCTTGCCTAATTATTTTATCACAATATAAAAATTTCTTTATAATGTTTGCATATATCAATATAAAATTTTTAAAATTATTTAGCATAAGACTAACAATTCTACTTGATACTTCAAAATCTAAGACTTATTTTTCTGCAGTCATTAACCGGGACAAAGTGGAAACAAAAATTGATTTTATTTGTAACCAAAGTTTAGTTTCAATTTCGATTAATCCAGCAACATCTACGCTAGATTTTATTCGCAAGAATTTAAATTTAACAGGAACTAAAGAAGGCTGCCACGAAGGAGATTGTGGTGCATGCACAGTTCTTGTCGGAGAATTAATCGGTGAAGAAATTACATATAAGACAATAAATTCTTGCTTAGTACCAATAGCTTCATTACAAGGCAAACACCTAGTAACAATTGAAGGACTTAATAATTCAACACTTACTCCAATTCAAAATTCTTTTGTAAAAGAAGGTGGAAGCCAATGCGGCTTTTGTACACCTGGATTTATAGTTTCGCTCACTGGTTCATTATTAAATAAAAAAGAAAATTATTCTGAAATGATCGAATCAATTGATGGAAATATTTGTAGGTGTACTGGTTACTCTTCAATAAAAAATTCCATTAAAAATATCGAATCTAATTTGCACAAAACTTTAAATGTTGATGATAATTATTTAAGAACTTTAGTTGAAAATAATTTTTTGCCAGAATACTTTTTAGAAATTCCAAAACGACTAAAAAAAATAATCGATATTAAACCCAGCTCTACGACCATATCTTCCGAAAAAGCATATTTAATCGCCGGCGGCACAGATATATTTCTTCAGAAGGAAAACGAGATTCTTGAAGCAGGTTTAAATTTTATTGAACATGACCAGCAGCAGAAAATTTGGGAAGATAATAATTACATTTTCGTAAAAGCTTATACTACTGTTAACGAAATACAAGATTCATTAATTTTTAAAAAATATTTTCCAGAAATCAACAGCTATTTTAATATATTTGGTTCCCATCAAATAAGGAACAAAGCAACCCTTGGGGGAAATATTGTAAATGCCTCTCCAATTGGAGATATGACTGTTTTCTTTTTATCTTTAAATCCAACGATAAGGCTTAAAAATGGAAAATCTTTTAGAGAAATTTTACTTAAAAATTTTTTCAAAAGTTATAAAACATTAAATAAGGAAAAAGATGAGATTCTTGATTTACTCTATTTTCCTATCCCTTCAAAAAATTCTTATACAAATTTTGAAAAAGTATCTCGTAGAAAGCATTTAGATATTGCAAGTGTTAATACAGCTGTTCATCTTGTAAAAGAAAATAAATTTATTAATAATATTTCTGTCTCGGCTGGCGGAGTTGCGCCTTATCCATTGTTGTTAATTAAAACTTCGGATTTTTTGATCGGCAATGAAATTAATTGTAAAACAATTTTAGAGGCAGTAAAAATTGCTCAAACAGAAATTGCTCCCATAAGTGACGTGCGCGGATCAAAAGAATATAAAAGTTTACTTCTTCGGCAATTACTCTTTGCTCACTTCCTAAAACTTTTCCCAGAACAAATTAATGAGGAAGAATTATATGAGCAGATATGATCTTATTCAGCATGTTCGAGGAGAATCTTATTTTGTTGATGATTTTATTTCCCCAGAAGGAACATTGTATGCTTCTATATTTTTCTCACCAAAAGCTCACGGCAAAATTAAATCTCTTAACATAGATGAAGCAAAAATATCAAATGGAATTAAAGCAATATTTACTTCCGCTGATATTCCAGGCGAAAATCAAATTGGTGGAATTATACCTGATGAAGAATTACTTGTCAATGATGAAGTTAATTATATAGGACAACCAATTGCTATAGTCGTCGCTGAAACCCCATTACTTGCTAAACAAGCAAGAGATAAAATTAAAATTGATATTTCAGAATTGCCCGTAATTACCGATCCAAGAGAATCTTTTAAAAAAGGTAATTTAATTATTCCTCCTCAAATTTTTTCATTAGGAGATGTTGATAATGCATGGAAAAATTGCGACTTAATAGTTTCTGGAAAAGCAGAAACTAGTGGACAAGAACATTTATATCTAGAAACTCAAAGTGCTCTTGCATTTCCAACTGAAGGCGGCGGAATAAAAATATATTCATCAACTCAAGGTCCAACAGTTGTTCAACGAACAGTTGCAAAAGTGTTGGGTATATCTATGAATAAAGTTGAAGTTGATACTTTGAGATTAGGCGGTGGATTTGGCGGAAAAGAAGATCAAGCAAATGCATGGGCTGCTATGGCGGCTTTAGCTTCTTTTAAATTAAAAAAACCAGTAAAACTTGTTTTATCAAGACAAGAAGATATAAAATTAACAGGCAAGCGCCATCCTTATTCATCAGATTATAAAATTGGTTTAGACAAGAATGGAAAAATTATTGCATATGAAGTTGCTTTTTATCAAAATGCCGGAGCTTCGGCTGATCTATCTCCAGCAATTCTAGACAGAACACTTTTCCATTCAACAAATAGCTATTATATTCCTAATGTTAAAGCAACTGGATATTGCTGCAAAACTAATCTTCCTCCCAACACTGCATTCAGAGGGTTTGGCGGACCACAGGCAATGTTTGTAATTGAAACTGCAATTTATAAAGCAGCCGAAAAAATGGGTATTGACCCTTTAATTATACAAGAAAAAAATTTATTGAATGAAGGTGATGAATTTCCTTATGGTCAAAAAATTAAAAATTCAAATTTGCGAAGATGCTGGAATGAACTTGATGAAAAATATCATTTAGCTAGGATCAAAAATTCTATTGAGGACTACAACAAAGCAAATAAATTCTTGAAAAAAGGCATAGCAGTAATGCCAGTTTGCTTCGGAATTTCATTTACAAATACTTTTATGAATCAAGCAAGTGCATTGGTTCATATTTATTCTGATGGAAGCATAGGGATAACAACAGCAGCAATAGAAATGGGACAAGGGATTAATGAAAAGTTAAGAAAAGTAGCTGCAAATATTTTTTCAATTGATATTAACAAAATTAAAATTGAAGCTTCTAACACGACAAGAATTGCCAATGCATCTCCAACAGCGGCAAGCAGCAGTGCAGATTTAAATGGCAAGGCTTTAGAAATTGCGTGTCATTCGCTTAGGGATAGATTAACAAGTTCGATTAGACAAGATTTAAAAATTGAAAACAATATTGCTGTTCATATAAAAGATGAAATAGTTTACATCATTGACAAACCAACAAAATTAAAATGGGAAGATATAATTAAATCAGCTTTTATGAAACGAGTTAATTTATCATCACAAAGCCAGTACGCTACACCGGAAATTTCATTTAATAAAAAAATATCTAAAGGATATCCATTCGCATACTATTCAATGGGAACATCTATAATTGAAATAACATTAGACTGTTTAAGAGGAATATATAAAATTGATTCTGTTAAAGTTGTTCATGATTTTGGAAAAACTTTAGATAAAATTATAGATAAAGGTCAAGCTGAAGGAGCGATTGTACAAGGACTTGGCTGGATGACGATTGAAGATATAGTTTACAATGATCAAGGTAAATTACTTACAGATTCACTTTCTACTTATAAAATTCCGGATATTAATTTTTCACCTGATAATATTGATATAAATTTTTTAGAAAATTCAGTTAATCCGATGGGAATATTTAATTCAAAAGCTATTGGTGAACCGCCGCTTATTTACGGAATTGGCGTATATTTTGCCTTAATGAATGCGATGAAAGCTTTTCGGCCGAAAAAAATTTTTAATATTTCGGCACCACTTACACCAGAAAAAATTTTACTTTCACTTTATTCAAATTATACTGACCATCTTACTTCCATAAACGGATAAAACAAAATGAAATTGAAATTATTTTGGTATATCTATAAATAACTATCTCAAAATTAAAATTTAAATTTTATGTCAAAAAAATTAAAAATATTCGCTCTTGGAGGAAATGAAGTTTCACCATCTGGCAAAGTTGACCCACAAACAGGAAAACAAATAATACCAGATTTGCCGGAACAATGGAGAAGAACTGCTGCTACATGCAACCAGCTCGCAAATGTAATAAAAGAAAATCCAGATGATTATTACATTTTAACTCATGGAAATGGACCGCAAGTAGGAAATATAATTCTTCGTTCGGAATATTCTCGACCGATATTGCACATTCTACCATTGGATGTTTGTGATGCAGATACTCAAGGAGCAATGGGATATATGCTTGCTCAGTTAACTAACAATTTAGCCATATTGAATATTAATAGAATTGTAGCTGAAACTGTTACTAGAGTAGTTGTAGATCAGAACGATCCAGATTTTATAAATCCTTCAAAATTTATTGGACCGGCTTATTCAAAAGAGAATGCTTTGAAGATTCAAAAGGATGAAGGCCATCTTATGAAATTTTATAAAATGAACGATCAAGGTGAAGAACTCTGGCGTTGGGTTGTTCCTTCTCCAAAGCCCATTGATATAATTGAACTTGATGTAATTTATAACAACATGAAATCAGGAAACATTCCTATAGCAGTTGGTGGAGGTGGAATTCCTGTAAAAAAAGTTCAACCTGAAATCTTGGAAGGTAATGAAATATATAAATGTAATTATGAAATAAATTATATTAGAAAATATTCACCTCAGAATAATAGACTTAATATTTATACTGGCGTTGAAGCTGTTGTTGATAAAGATTTAGCTACAAGTTTAATGGGAACGTTGTTGTTGGAAAAATCTAAAAGTTTAGGTGAAAATATTGAAGCTGAACTAATAATTTTTACAGATGTTGATGGTGTAAAATTAAATTTTCAAAAACCAGACCAAAAAGATTTAAGAAGAATTAGCTTAAACCAAATTGAAGAATTATATAGTCAAAACATATTCCCGGCGGGAAGTATGGGACCCAAAGTAAAAGCAGCAATAAATTTTTTAAAAGGTGGCGGGAAAAGAGTTTTAATTACTAAATCATCTCTTTATAATGATACTGTAAATGGCATGTCTGGAACTATTATAGAATAAATTTAAATAGATTTAAAATATTTTGTGTTAGAATTTATGTTATACGTGTCACAGTAAATTTTAAAATAAAATTTTCATTTGGAAAAAAATATTTTGAGAAATAAATTTGTTATGACTCTTTCAAAAGGTTCTCCCCTGCCTTTTGAACAAAAAGAGTTAAAGCCCATGGTCGCCCGATCATTGGGCTTTTTAATTATTTAAAATGAATTAATAAGATCAGATTTTTTTAAATATTTTTTTAAAAAATCTTTTTTAATGAATTGAAAAGAATAGCATTGAAATTAGAATGAAGAATGTATAAAATATAACCCAACCAAAAGTCACCAAAATCATGAATAATACCATATCATAATTTATTATAAACTCTTTTAATTTTAGCCAGAACATTTCAGCACCTTCCTCGAATAATAATAAAATCTTGCCCCAAATAAATGGCAAGATGAACTTGGATCGAACTTAATTTTTATTTCATTTAAAATCAATCTGCTATTAGATGTTAAAACATCGAATTACCATTATCAAATTCATATTTATAAAAAAAATTTTTTACCAAATAATTTTTAACATTTAAAAAATAATTTAACTAAGTTAGTACCTAAAATTAATTGGAGAGCTTCATGAAAAAATTTTATTTAACAATAGTTTTACCCTTCTGTTTTTTAGTTCAATTAACTTTTGCAGGTAATTTCGGAAGGTTTATGAAAGATCCTAGCATTCATAATGATAAAATAGTTTTTACATATGAAGGTGATTTGTGGATTGTAAATTTGAACGGTGGTATTGCAACAAGACTTACAACATCTCCTGGATTAGAATATTCTTCAAGATTTTCCCCTGACGGAAAATCAATTGCATTTACAGGAAATTATGATGGTTCTTATAATGTTTATACAATTCCAGCTTCTGGCGGCGAACCGAAAAGAATTACCTACAATCCTGGCGGAGCTGAAGTTGTTACTTGGACACCAGACGGCAAAAGAATTGTTTTTAGATCTTTCTTTGAAAATTTTATAATGAGAGATCCAAATCTTTATTTTGTTGATAAAGAGGGATCAGCACCAGAAAGATTTCCTTTAGATCGAGGAGTTCGTTGTAGTTTTTCTCCTGATGGGAATAAGATTGTTTACGTTAGAAAAGGAAGAGAAGAATATAATTGGAAACGTTATAAAGGCGGTCAATATTGCGACATTTGGATGTACGATTTCAAACAAAATAAATTTACTCCAATTTCTGATTATGTTGGCAAGAATGCTTATCCAATGTGGATTGGAAATTTTATGTATTTTGTTTCTGATCGGAATAATGGAATTGCTAACATCTATAAGGAAAATCTTTCTACAAAAGAAATAACTCAAATTACCAATTACAATGATGTTGATGTAATGATGCCCTCAAACGATGAAAACCAAATTGTTTATTTACATGATGGTTATCTTTACGTACTAAATACAAAAAACGATCAAACAAAAAAAATTGATGTGGAAGTTCCATCAGATAAATGGGAACTTCACGCCAGAACTATAAATCCGAAAGATTATATCCATTATGTAAATGTCTCAAACGATGGAAAAAATGTTGTAGTTGAAGCACGCGGTGATATTTTTAATATACCAACTGAAAATGGTAACACAATTAATTTGTCAAACTCTGCAGGTACAAGAGAAATGTATCCTCAACTCTCTCCAGACGGTAAGTGGATTGCTTTCTTTTCTGATAAATCTGGTGAATATGAACTTTACATTCAAAAAGCAGAAGGTGGAGAATGGATACCTTTAACTACATCATTAAATAAAACTAATTATCACTTAGTTTGGTCGCCGGATGGGAAGAAAATTCTTTTTGGCAATAAAGATTTTTCTATTTTCTACGTCGATGTAGATTCTAAAAAATTAGTAAAAGTTGATGAATCTAATCAAATGAAAAATGATGAATTTTATTGGGAAATAAGTGATTATAATTGGTCACCAGACAGCAAATGGATAACCTATAGTTTTGTTGCTTACAACAGAAACAGCGAAATTTATCTCTACAGTCTTGATCAAAATAAAAAGTATAAAATTACTGATGACTTTTTTGATAATTTAAATCCAACATTTGATGCAGGCGGAAAATATCTTTATTACTTATCAAGCAGAAACTTTGATGTTCAAATGGATTTTTATGAAGATGACCATGTAATAGATGCACCTCAGCAAATTATGTGTGTACAACTTCAAAGCGGAGAACAGCCTCCATTTTCTGAAGCGGTTTCGGATGAAGATCCAAAACCATCAAAGGAATTCAGAATTGATATTGATGGAATTCAAAAAAGAACTTTCCCGCTGCCAGTAGAACCAGGAAATTACTTTTACTTAAAAGCTGGCAATAATAAAGTTGCATGGTGCTCAGTTCCTAAATTTACTGAAGCAGAATATGAAGAAATATTTAAACCAGGTGGAGCAACAAAATGGAATCTTCACATTTTTGATATGAAAGATAAAAAAGAAATTACTCTTGATGATAAGATTAAGGATTTCAAAACTTCCATAAATGGAGATCAATTAGTACTACAAAAAGGTAATGATATTTATACAACTTCGTTTGATCAAGCCTTTAAATCAAAAAAATTAGGAGAAAAATTAAATCTTGATGGTATGTCCTATACAATTAATTATGAAGCAGAATGGAATCAAATATTTGATGATACATGGAGATGGTATCGCGATTTCTTCTTCGATCCGAATATGTTTGGTCTAGATTGGAAAGCACTCGGCGAAAAATATAAATCATACATACCATACATTACATCTCGTGATGATTTGAATTGGGTTTTGCTTCAACTTGTTGGTGAATTAAGCGTTTCACATACATACATCAGTGGTGGAGATATGGGACCGGAAACTGCACTAACTTCCAAAGTATTTACAGGATGGCTTGGTGTAGATTTAATAAAAGAAAAAAAATCTGAATATTATAAGTTTGATAAAATTTATGGACCAACTGAATACAATCTTAATCTAAAATCTCCTCTAGTTCGTCCTGATATCAACTTAAAAGAGGGAGATTATTTAATAGCTATTGATGGAAAAGAAATAAAAGTTCCCGATGATTATTTTAAATATTTGCAAGTTGTACCCGGACAGAAAATATCTGTTACTGTAAATGATAAGCCATCATCCAATGGTGCTCGAACTTACGAAATTGAACCGATAAGAAATAATCCACAACTTCGTTATTTCAGATGGCTTACAGATAATATCCATAAAGTATTAAAAGAAACTAACGGTGAAGTTGGTTATATGCATGTTAACGCTATGGGCTCTGGCGGCATTGGAGAGTTCGATAAATTCTGGAGAGCATTTAGATATAAAAAAGGATTAATTTTAGATATGCGTAGAAACTCTGGTGGTTGGACTGAATATTTTTTAATTGATAAGCTTGAAAGACAAATGACAGCCTATAATGTTTTACATGGAATGGTTCCATTTAGATATCCCGGTAGTACATCAACAGGACAATATGTTGTCATCTCAAATGAATATAATGGCTCTGATGGTGAAGCTTTCATTGAAGATTTCAAAGCTAGAAAATTAGGAAAAGTTGTCGGCGTTCCATCTTGGGGCGGACTTACTGGGATTTTGAATGGTCAAACTACAATTGATAATGGAAGAGTAGAACAATCAAATAATGGATTTTATGGACGCGATGATAAATGGTTAGTTGAAAATCATGGAGCAGATCCGGATATTTTAATTGATAATGATCCAGCTTCAGTTATGGCTGGAAAGGATCCACAACTTGATAAAGCTATTGAAACTGTTCTCCAACAAATTAAAGAACATCCTTTTACGTTCCCCAAACAACCTCCATATCCTGTTAAGAAATAATTCCTAAAAAAAGGGACAAGTAAAATTGTCCCTTTTTAAAATTTATTTTAAGATTTTTCATAACTGGAATATTGGAAATAATTTAATGTTCAACTTGTATTTGATCACATAAAATATTTTTTTTAATTATAATTTAGTATCAAATATTTGACAAAATTGAACTTTATTAAAAAATATTTACAAAGTGAAAATTAAATATGTATAAAGCTTTAATTATTGATGACGACACAACTATTCAGGCTATACTTCAGAGGATTTTGAAAAATAAATTTGATTTTACAATTTATAAAGCACTTAATGGTCAAGAAGGTTTACAAGTATTAGCACAAAATAACCCAGATTTTATTTTATTAGATATTTCTATGCCTATAATGAATGGAATAGAATTTCTTCAAGAAATTAGAAAAGATGAAAAATATAAAACTATACCTGTAATAATAATTTCTGCAAATAATGATAGAGAAGCTATAACAAATGCTATTGGATTAGGAATTACTGATTATATTTTAAAACCTATTGATATAACTATAACAATTAATAAAATTAAAAAAGTAGTTGAAAATTTAGATAAGACTTAGTTTTGCAAATATTTAGATAAAACTAATAAATAGAAAATAACTAAAAGTATGGATTAAATAATTAATTTCACTCAGGTTAATTAAAAGTAATTGTAAAAACTGAGCCCCTCCCTTTTTCCGAATGAACACTGATATCAGCATTTAATAGGGTTAAATAATTTTTTACGAGTGCTAATCCAAGACCAACACCTTCGTATCGTCTTGCATAACCAGTATCTTCTTGTGAAAATGGTTTAAACATTTCATTTATGTATTTTTTAGAAATGCCTATTCCGGTATCTTTTACATCAACACATAAATTGTTTTCTTGATTGCGATATAAGCTAACTTCAATATTACCTTCTTTTGTAAATTTAATTGCATTATCTATTAAGTTCTGAAAAATCTGACTCATTATGTATTCGTCTGATATGATTATTGTAGTTTCCGTATTTTTATCTAAACTTAATTTAATATTTTTTTCTTCTGCAATTGAGTTGAATTCTTGAACAAGTTGTAACAGGATATTGTATAAATCAACTTCAGATTTATTTATATCAATTTTTGTAGTTTGAATTAAAGACATATTCAATATAAGATCAATTGTTCTAATCAATCTTCTTCCAGCTAATTCAATAGAATTAAATGCACCACGCCACTCATTGCCAATTTTATCAAACATCTCTTCTTTTATTAATGAATTATAGCTTAAAATAATATTTATCGGCGTTCTGATTTCATGTGACATTTGGGCTAAAAATTCTGATTTTACTTTATCCGCTTCTTCTGCTTTTTCTTTTGCCAGCATTAAGTTTTCTTCAACTTCTTTTATTTCAGTAATATCAGTTAAAACTCCTTGCAAACCAATAGTTTTATCTTCTCTCAAAATTGGCCTACCTGAATATTTTACCCATCTTATTTTACCATTTTTTGTTATAATCTTACATTCAGAAGATTCGTTTTTGCCACGAAGAAATGCATGAAAATTATTTTTTATGAATTGAATTTCAGAATTTGGAATTAATTTTAAAAAATATTCACCAATTAATTCGTCGGCAGAATATCCACTAAATTTTTTTACCGCAGGACTTACATACATTATTTTCCAATCTAAGTCCACAGAATAAATGACTTCATCAATATTCTCAACTAATTCTCGATATTTTATTTCTGATTCTTTAAGTGCAATTTCTGCTACTTTCCTTTTAGTTATATCGTATAAATAACCTTTTATTGCAATCAATTCACCTTTATCGTTAAATGATCCCCATACATTTTCGATAGTATAAATTTTTCTTCCATCAATTGTATATCCAAATGATTCAAAATTTATAATTTTCCTTTCTTTTTTTAATAACTCAATAAATTTAAGCCGTGCTTCTGATGAAGCATGTAGTTTAACTGCATTTATTTTTTTAGTTTCATCTAAATTTTTAAAGCCAAATATTTTTAAAAAGGCTGGGTTGCAATTAACTATCTTTCCACTTGGAGTTGAAATATAATGTCCCGCAATATCTTCCTCAAATAATGATCGATACAGTTGTTCACTTTTGCGTAATTCTTCTAATGTTTTTTTCTTTTCCGAATTTATTTTAAGCGCATTCAAACCGAATGATAAATCATTTGATAATTCAAGCAGCAAATTAATTTCTTCTTGATTAAATGCATTAGTAATGTTACTATAAATGCATAATACACCAATTGATTCTTCATTTATAATTAAAGGCAGCACAATAACAGATGAATATCCGCGCTTTATTGCTTCATCTTTCCAAGGTGAGAATTCTTTAGATTCAGAAATATCTTTTATTACTTGAACTTTTTTTTCTTTAATAGCTTTAAGCAATGGACTGATTATTTTTTTATTCTCCTTTAATTTTGAAGTTAAAATGTTTAAATAACCCTTGTCATGTCCACTATGTGCAACTGGTGTAATATATGCTTCTAATGATATATTTAATAGCCCAATCCATGCAAAATAATATTCGCCAACTTCTATAATTATTCTGCATATTTCTTTTACTAACTCCGATTCAGAATTTGAATGTATTAGAACGCTATTGCATGCACTAATCGTTTTATGTGCATGGTTCAACCTGTTTAATTCAAGTTCATTTTTCTTTTGTTCAGTAATATCAGTTTTAATTGCAATAAAATATTCAACTTCTCCATTTGAATTTAATATTGGTGTAATAGTTTCATATTCAATGTATTCTGTTCCATCCTTCTTTTTATTTGTAATTTCACCCTTCCAAACATTACCAGATAAAATTGTATCCCAAAGTTTTTTATAATATTCTCGATCTTGTTTCCCTGATTGAAGTAACTTTGGATTTTTTCCAAACACTTCATATTTGTCATATCCAGTTAATTGAGAAAATGCTTCATTTACCCAAACAATATTTCCAGATTTATTTGTTATTACAATTCCATTGATTGAAGCATTCAATGCAGATATTAGAAGGTGTAATTGATTTTCCTCATGAAAAAGTTGAGCAATATCTTTCCAAATTGCTACAACTTGATAAATTGATCCTTTATTATTGTATATTGGAAACATAGTTAATTCAAATACAGATTCATCTTTTCTCTGAACTCCAAACTTTTTCCTAAAATCATCAAATTTAATTACAACTTTGGGCAATACTATTATTTCACCGGCAAATGCCGCTTCAATTTCTTTTTTTATTCCCAGTTTTTTAGTTGATAGATCTTTTAAGATATTATACTTTTTAACAATTAATTCTTCAGAAGGGATTCTGCACATTTCTAAAAAAGTTCTATTTACTAGTGTGCTGTTGCCAAGTGAATCAAATACTTCAGCAGGAAACGGAAGTTCGTATATAATATTTTTAAAACTGTTTTGAGAAAGATTTAATTCTTCTTCAATCTTTTTTAAATTTTTATCCCGCACTCTAAGATATGAGACCTCTTTATGAAGTTCACTTAGCTGTTTATTTAACCATTCTATTTTTTTATTATTTTCCATCATCCCGTATCACGTTTTCCATCATCGTTCGTGTTTCATATTCAAAAAATCAATTTACAAGAATATTCATATCACCTAAAAATCATTATAAGGTAAGTTTCAATTAATCCGCAGTTGTAGTTAAAGTATTTAAAACTGAATTGATATACATATACGTTAACTATATTATTTAATGAATTAACGTTTTGATTTTTTAAATTATTTCAAAAAACTTTCTACTTGAATAGTAATTTAAAAATTTTAATACATTTAAAATGAAAATATTTAATAACATTAAAATTTTGTGTTAAAAAACATATTTGACAAAATCTGATTTTATCTTTTCATCAAATTCATCAATTGTTTTTTTGAAATTTAATTCAATTTTTTATTGTTATTTTTCTAAGACATTAGATAAAAGGTTGGCAATAATTTTGATAAATCTAATTTCATCTTGTGTGAAATTATTGTTTTTTGCAGAGTATATACTTAATACTCCATATATGCGATTTTTATTATTAATAACAACGCTAAATCCGCTTTTAACAAAATTATTATTAATCGATGAATGCAAAATAAATTTATTATTTGAAGTGTAATTTTCTACAATTAATTTTTCATTATTTAATATTATATAGCCTTCTTGATATTCAACGTTAACTGGTATTTCTAAAGTTCCAACTTCTGTTGGTTTCCATCCTATTCCAGCGCGTAAAACTAATTTTTTATTTTCTAAAATATATTCAAAAATACCACAGAATTCAGATTTCATAACTTGCGGAATAATAGAAACAATTTCATGCATAAATTGCATTTTATCAGTTCCTATTTTTGATTTTTGGATCAATTCCAAAATTACAGCTTGCTGCGATACTAATTCATTATAATCCTTAATTATATTTCTACGTAATTTTATTTCAACTTCAAGTTCTGTATTTGATATTTCTAATTCTTCAGAGCGTTCTTTCGCTTTCCTATTTAATTTTTGATTTAATAATTCAGATTCATTAAATAATCTTGCCGTTTCAACCGCAGTTGAAATTCTTCGAGCAAGATCTTCAACAAGATTAAAATCTTCATTTGAATATTTAAAATTATTTTTTGCAGATAATAAACTTATTACACCAATTACTTTATCTCTAATTTTTATAGCAACAATTATTGCAGAATTAAAATTTAAACTTTTAAAATATTTTATTAATTCATCTTCCTTAATGTTCCAGTATTGAAATAAATTACCTAGATGATTGAATACTTTGCCTTCTTTTGTTTCAATAATTTTTGTAATTCTTTTATTAGTATGTAAATCATCAGATAATTTTCCCTCTAAATATTTTACATCTGAAATATTTTTTATTTCAGAATTAGACGTTATATAATTCCAAATTCCATTAGATTCGTTTAAATCAATTATGCACATATCAGCCATGGTAAGTACAACTTGATTGGCTACATTTTTTATTGTTTGAAAATAGTCTAGTGAAGAATTAAGAATTATGCTTGATTCAGACAAAAGCTGCAATTTGTTTTTACTTTCTTCCGCTTGCAATTGAAGTTGTTTTGATTTATTGAGCGATTGTGTCAATTCATCTTCAATACTTTTTCTTCCAATTCCAATTGCTAAAATATTTGCAATTGCTTGAAGAAAGTGAAAATCATTTTTTGTAAATATTCTTGGTTTTGTACTGTGCAATCCTAGTATTCCAATGGGTTTATCCTTACCTTTAATTACGACGGTTATTCCTGAAACTATTTTATGATCCCTTAATAATTTTGATGCTTTAAATCTTTTTTCATTCTGATAATTCTCAACAACAATTGGTTCATTTGATTGAAGAGTAAAACCTGCATGTGAATCGATACCAATATTCAATTTTGTTTGCATTATAGAATCTTTTTTCCACCCTATTCCCGCAGTCAATAACAAAGTTTTTTCATCTGGTAACAATTCTAACAATTCACAAAATTCCACTTTAAGTGTGTTTGTTAAAATCTCAACAGCCCTATTCATTAATTTAGGAATATTATGGCCGGTAAGTGCAAATTGTCCAAAATCTTCAATCGCTGCTTGTTGTTCAATTCTAGTTATTATTTCTTCTTCTGTAAGTTTTCTTTTTGTTATATCTCTAATAACACCAATAAACGCCTTTGGTTTTCCGGAAATATCACGCACAATTGAAGTATTAACTTCGGCATAAAATCTCGTTCCATTTCTTTTAATTAATGTGTATTCTATATTTTTAGTTTTACCTTGCTCGATTGTCAAGTTTTCATTTTTAATTGCATTATTTTGATCTTCAGGTGCAGTAAATGCATAAATATTCTGGCCAATTAATTCTTCAACTAAATCAAATCCGAAAAGCTCAACTGCTTGTTGATTACAAAAAAGAATTTTTCCGCCTAAATCAGTGTAAGTTATTGCATCAGGTGAAATTTCAACAAGTGTTTTATACAGCCCTTCGCTTTCGTGAAGTGATGGTTCATTTTTTTCTCGCTCTATAAAATTTCCAATTTGCTTTCCTAAAAACCCAAGCATATTTAATAATTCACTATCAGGTTCTTCTATGCTATTTTTATAGAAAGTCATTATTCCTAAAATCTTTTTTTGAGCTTCAATTGGATATGCTAATGAAGTTTTTAGATTTAACTTAGCTGCTAAATTAGTTCTTGGGAAAAATTGTTCATCTACCACGTTACTACTCCATAATGCTTTCCCGCTTTCCCAAGCTCTACCTTGCAAGCTAACACCAAAGCCAAATTTACATTTCTTGCTTACTTCTATAAATTCATCTGCACGAATAGTTGGATTTGACCAACTGCCTTCTAAAGTAAGTAAGTTTACAGAATAATCCGAAAGCCATAATTCACCTATTTGCCAATTTATGCTTTCGCAAATAATTTTTAAAATATTTGGTATTTCATCTTTAAGATTTTTAGCATTAGATAAAATCTGAATTACACGAATTTGTGCATTCAATTTTTGATAATTGGTCTTTTCAACCGTATTGTCAAATCCAAATCCTTTAATCTTAATTGGAATATTTTTATCATCAAGAATTACTTGCCCTTTTAGGTTTATATACTTAATTAAATTATTTTGATTAGAAAGTCTAAAATCAATTGAAAAAGTTTTTAACTTGATGACTGAATGCTCAAAGAAATGATTTACATATTCTTTATCCTCTGAATAAACGCATTGTAAAAATTTATCAAAATTTATTTTTGAATTAGAGCTTTCTGCAAATAATACTTTATTTAGTTCATCCGAGAATAAAATTTCTTTTGTACTAAAATTGAATTCCCAATATTCTGGGAAATTATTATAAAGATTATCTGGAACGTTCATTGAGATAGCTTTTTAGAATTTTTTTAAAAATATCGCTTAAATATAAATTATGAAATTTATAGTCCATTTATAATCACTGCATCACATAATCATATATTAACTTTGATATTCTTGCACCTAATTCAATGCCTTGTTCGTTCTTCTTTAGATCCTTTGACAAAAAAACCAAAATGTATTTTTTACCATTTGGAAGAAAAACAATTCCGGAGTCATGCACAACTCCGCTAATTGAGCCAGTTTTATGAGCTACTTTAACATCCAACGGCAGCAAAGAAGGTATAATCGAATTCAATTTCTGATTAAGTAAAATATTTATCATCTCATCACAAGATTTTTGTGAAGCAGCTTCTCTAAAAAATATTTTCTTTAGAAGAATCATTAAGTCATATGCAGTCGTCGTGTTATTCATCCCTAAATCAAATGCTTTAAGATCTTCAACACCGCGCATTATTTTAATATCATTAGCACCAAGTATTTTCATTGTAGCCATAACATTTTTGGGATTTACCAGATCAATCAATAAATTTGTTGCAAGATTACTACTAACTATAATCATTTCATTTACCAATTCCTTTATAGTTTTTTTCTCACCAATAAACCGATACAAATCCTCTCCTGAATCATCAGAGAGATTAAGTGAATAAATTGAACTATCGACAATGCTTTTAAATTCGTTTTTGATTAATAATGAATCATCAAGATTAAATTTTCCTTGTTCAGCTTGTCTAAAAACTTCAATCATTATAGCAGTCTTCATTGTGCTTGCAGCGTGAAAATTTTCTTTTTCATTTATATAAATATGCTGGCCATTTTCATTAAGATCCAAATAGACTAATGCAAAACGTCCATCAGCTTTTTTAAATTCATTTATTAATGTTTGTTTAAGAATATTTAAATTTTCTTGTGCCATAGATGTTCTCCCAACAATTATAAGAAACAGAAATAATAATTTTTTCATATTCAACCTTGGAATAGTTTATATTGAAATGTTATTTGAATGATATCCCCTTTGCCTCACTATATTTAATCACGATAATGATTTTATCAAATCAATTTGTCAATTTATATAAAAATTAGATTGAATAATTTTTAATCAACTTATACAAAATTAATTATTGCTGTGTGAAATTAAATAACCATATTTTAAATATCAATAATTTTAGGTAACTTCGCATAACAAAATCGAATGTAAAGGCAAAATGAAATTTCAAATAAAAATTTTGCTATTTTCAATCATGTTTTGCATTAGTTTATTTGCGCAAGATGAAAATATGCAATGGAAATTATTAGTTGAAAACGGAAATCAAAAAATATGGTACGATGCAACTCCATTTAATTCATTACCAGCAGAGAAATTAAATATATGGATACTTCAAATGAATATGAAACCAATTAAATTTGAAGAAGTTCCTGAAAGAATTTACAGATCCAAAACACAATATGCGTTAGATTTAAAAACTGATAGGTACGGAATATTAAAAGTTGTTTATTATGGAATTAATAATAAAGAGATTTTTAATTTTGACTATCATATTGACAGTTACCCCGATTCAATAAAATACACTTATCCTATTTCCGATAATTCAAATTTAAAATTGTTAATAGAAAAAATTATTCAAACAGAAAACAAGGAAACGAGCATTTCAAAATGATAGAGTCATTAGAAGAAAATATAGAAGTAAAACAATCTAACATACATGGGAAAGGACTTTTTACTCATAAATTCATTCCTAAAGGACAAGAAATTATGATTATCAGCGGTGAGGTTATTGACGAAAAAGAATGTATCCGCCGAGAAGAAGAAAATAATGTTTATATTTTTTGGAATGGAGATTCATATATTGATACTTCTAATACTGAAAAGATAAAATATATAAATCATAATTGTGATTTTAATTGTGAAGTTTTGGATAGAGATGAAAGCAGCCTTTTACTTGTTGCTTATAAAGACATCAAGCCCGGCGAAGAACTTACTATCGACTATGGCTATGAAGAAATCTACAAAGCTTGCAGTTGTACACTATGTTCTTAATAATAATTCTTATTTAAAATGTATTTACTTATTCTTTTCAGCAATATAAGTTAAAATACCCTTCAACAATTCATAAAACTTTTCAACTGTCTCAATATTTACTTTTTCATCTGGTGAGTGCGCGCCTATAATAGTTGGGCCGAATGAAATCATATCAAGGCCAGGTTCTTTATCTCCCAAAATACCGCATTCCAATCCTGCATGAATTGCTTTAATCTCAGGTTCTTTCTTAAATAAATTATAATATACTTTTTTAGAGATTTTTAATATTTCAGAATCCATATTTGGTTTCCATCCAGGATACCCATCTTCATTTTTAACTTCTGCATTTGCTAAAAGAAAAACTGCCTCAACACTTTGTGCAACATAATTCTTTGCGCTTTCGACTGAACTTCTTTGGCAGGTACCAACTACAATAGAATTATTGTCCATAGTTATAGTGGCAAGATTTGTTGAAGTTTCAACTAAATCCGGAATATCCTGACTCATAGTTATAACTCCGTGCGGAATTGCCAGCAAAGTATTTACTAATTTTTCTTTTAATGAATCTGAAAAAACTTTATTAGGAATAAAAGAGGATTTATTAAAATCTATTTTTAGTCTATCATCAGTTACTTTAAATTCATTAAGCAATTTTGATTTTAAATTATTAACTATCCCTTCAATCTCATTTATTTTTGCAGGGTTAATTATAATTGTTGCTTCGGCTTCACGTGGAATTGCATTTCTCTTGCTTCCTCCGGCAATTGATGCAATCTTATAGTCAAAATGATCTAGTTCTTTTAAAATTCTAGCCAATATTTTTATTGCATTCGCTCTACCCGTATTAATATCTAATCCGGAGTGCCCGCCTTTCAATCCCGTTATAGATAGATCATATGCAGCTAATTCTTGATTAGCATCTTCAAAAGAGATTTCAAATTTCCCTTCAGTATCTACTCCACCACTACAACCAACATAAAAAGCTCCATCTTCTTCCGAATCAAGATTTAAAAGTACTTTTCCGCTCATAAAACCTTGTTGCAAATTATTGGCACCAGTAAGTCCAGTTTCTTCATCAACAGTTAAAAGAATTTCAACCGGACCATGAATAAATTCTTTATCAGAAATAACTGCTAGTGCCGCGGCAACTCCAATTCCATTATCGCTGCCTAAAGTTGTTCCATCTGCAGTAATCCAGCCATCAACCTTTTTCAAAACAATAGGATCATTATCAAAATCATGAACTTTGTCTTTGTTTTTTTCACAAACCATGTCAACGTGTCCTTGAAGAACAACAGTTGGAGATTTTTCATAACCTTTCGTGGCTGGTACAGAAGCTAAAAGATTTCCAACATTGTCCTGTTTATAAGAAACATGTAATTCGTTAAATAATTTTTTGAAATATTCTAAAACTTTCCCTTCTTTTTTAGATGGGCGTGGAACATTTGCAATTTCGTAAAATCTTTTCCATAATATTTCTGGTTTTAACTCTTTAAGAATTTGTTCCGACATTTAAACCTCCATGGTTTGATCAAAACAGTTTTACTTATTGTGAAATTTCTTCAGTCACTTTTTGTTTAGCTGCTAAACGAGCATTCTTTTTATCCATTTCAGTAAGATATTTTTTTCGAATTCTTATATTTTCAGGAGTAACTTCCACATATTCATCATCCGTAATCCATTCAATTGCCTGTTCAAGAGTTAATATTGTTGGTGGTTCTAGTCTTATAGCTTCATCTGCACCAGAAGCACGCATATTTGTTAATTGTTTTGTTTTCGTAACATTAACAGTCATATCATTTAATCTTGAGTTTTCACCAACAACCATTCCTTCGTAAACTTTTGTCCCTGGTTCAATAAAGAAAACTGAACGTTCTTGAAGTTTAAACATTGCATATGCCGAAGCTACACCGCTTTCCATTGCAACTAGGGCTCCATGTTGACGATTTAATATTTCGCCTTTATAAGGTTCATAACCACTAAAATTATGATGCAGAATTCCTGTCCCTTTTGTATCAGTCATAAATTCAGCACGATAGCCGATTAAACCTCTAGACGGGACAATAAATTCGAGTCTTGTATTTTCATTAAAAGTAATCATATTCTTCATTTCCGCTTTTCGTTTGCCAAGCTTTTCAATTACAACTCCAACAAATTCTTCAGGTACATCAATAATAACATGTTCGATTGGCTCGCAAAGTACATCAAGAATTTTTTTAGTTATTACTTGAGGTTTGCTTAATTGTAATTCATAACCTTCACGTCTCATATTCTCAACAAGAATTGCTAAATGCAATTCTCCCCTTCCACTAACTTTGAATGAGTCAGGTGAGTCTGTCATTTCAACTCGAAGACTTACATTTGACTTCAATTCTTTTGAAAGTCTTTCACTTAAATTACGAGTTGTTACGTATTTACCTTCTGTTCCAGCAAACGGAGAATTATTAACTATAAAGTTCATTGTAATTGTTGGTTCATCAATTGCAACAAACGGAAGACTTTCTGGTTTTAAAACACTTGCAATTGTATCACCAATATCAACATCTTCAAATCCTGCAATTGCTCCAATATCTCCCGCATGAATTTCATCAGCATCAACTCTCTTAATATTTTCAAACGAATATAATTTTGTAATCTTGGAATTTATCTTTTGGCCTTCTTTATTAATCAATACAACATTGTCTCCAATTTTTACGGACCCATTATGAATTCGACCAATTCCAATTCTTCCTAAATAATCATTATAATCGATTGCAGATATTAGCATTTGAAATGGTTCTTCTAAGTCAACTAATGGAGGCGGAACTGATTTAACAATTAAATTAAACAACGGCTGTAAAGATATATTTTCATCTTCTAAATTTGTTTTTGCTATTCCTTCTTTAGCAATTGCGTATACGAATGGGAAATCTAATTGATCTTCATTTGCACCAAGAGAAACAAAAAGATCAAACACTTCATTCAATACGTCGTTTGCTCTAGCATCTTTCCTATCAATTTTATTTATAACTACAATTGGTTTTAATCCAAGGTCTAATGATTTCTTTAAAACAAATTTTGTTTGAGGCAGTGGACCTTCTGCTGCATCAACTAAAAGTAATACACCGTCAACCATTTTTAGAGTACGTTCTACTTCTCCTCCAAAATCAGCATGACCAGGAGTATCAATTATATTAATTTTGAAATCTTTATATTTTACACTTAAATTTTTTGCAAGGATTGTAATTCCGCGCTCTCGCTCCAAATCATTTGAATCCATTACTCGTTTATCAACGTGCTGATTTGCTCTCCAAGCACCTGTCTGCTTTAACATATGATCGACTAAAGTAGTTTTACCGTGGTCTACGTGGGCTATAATTGCTATATTTCTTATATCTTCTCTAAGTTTTTTCACCGTTAACCTTTTAAAATTTGAATGACAAATATAAGGATAACTCATTCTACAAACAATGTAATTGGGAACTACTTATGATGTGAACAATATCTAGAAAGATATGAGAAGGTTTATTTTTTAAGTTATTATTTGTGTAGTTAAGGCAATTTCTTCAAGTATGCTGGAAACTTTTAAACAATCTTTCATTGAACCTATAAATACAATGGATTTCCCCTTTACATGAACTTCAAAAGCATGCTCTCTAGCTTTTTCAAAAGTACAATGAATGGCTTTGATAAGCTGATTTATTACTTCATCAAATGTATGCCAATCATCATTAAACAATATTACCCGGCTTTCAAGTCCAATTGAAGTTTCTGTATCAGAATCAACGTCAATTATCGGTTTATATTCTAATTCTTTTTCCATAGTTAAAAAATAAAAAATTTGCTTTATATTTGAAAGAATATTTTAAATACTAAGCATAATAGTAACTATGTTTGGTTTGATTTTATTTAGGTTGAATATTATATTTTTTTATTAGAAAATAAATATTAAAACGGAGGTTTAATGAATATAGCAGTTTGTGTTAGCCATGTTCCAGATACTGCTACCAGAATAGTAATTGGGAAAGATGAAAAATCTATTGACCAAGCTGGAGTAACTTACATAATAAATCCTTATGACGAATTTGCTGTTGAAGAAGCTTTAAAAACTAAAGAAAAATTTGGAGGAGAAGTTATTGTAATTAGTGTAGGCAATGATAGCAGCAAAGAGACTATCAGAAAAGCACTTGCAATGGGTGCAGATCGTGGAATCTTGTTAAAAGATGAAAATCCGAGAGATTCATTTTCCATTGCTAAAGCGCTTGCTGATGAAATTAAAATCCAAAATTGTGAACTTGTTTTTATGGGCAAGCAATCTGTTGATTATGATAATTCAATTACGGGGCAAATTACTTCTGAACTTTTAGGATATTCGTGCATAACAATTGTTGTAGATTTAAAAATTGAGAACAATAAGATAATTGCCGAAAGAGAAATTGAAGGAGGAAAAGAAGTTGTTGAATCTGAATTACCAGCAATAATTACAACTCAAAAAGGTTTGAATGAACCAAGATATGCTTCATTAAAAGGAATTATGGCAGCGAAGAAAAAAGTAATTGAAGAAAAACCTGCTCTTCAAACTGATAATTTAACAGAAGTATTACTAATGAAGAAACCTGCGCCAAAAAATCCTGGCAGAATATTAGGGACAGACAGTTCAGCTATTCCTGAACTTGTTAAATTACTACATGAAGAAGCAAAAGTTATTTAAAAGGAATACAAATTTATGGCAAATAAAATTTTAGGGATATTAGAGCAGAGAGAAGGAAAATTAAAAAAAGTTTCTTTCGAAGTATTAAGCGTTGTTGCAGATTTAGCTGAAAAATTAAATTTGGAATCTGAAGCATTAGTCGTTGGAAATGAAATCCAAAATATTGATGAGACATTAAACTACGGTGTAAACAAAATAACCCATCTAAAAAATGAAAATCTTTCAGCATATTCTTCATCAGGTTATACAGATATAATCTCTGAATATGCAAAGGAACTTAATGCAAAGTATTTGGTTTTCGCCAATACCGCATTAGGAAAAGATTTGGCGCCAAGGATAAGTGTAAGAATAAATGGCGGTTGCATAGTAGATTGTATTCATTTCGAGATTTCTAACGGTGAATTTATTGCAACCAGACCAGTTTATGCTGGGAAAGCATTAGTTGATGTAAAATTTAGAAGTGATATAAATATTATTACTTTAAGACCAAACGTTTTTAAACCACTAAAAAAAGATAAATCTTCTAGTGCAATTATTACTGTAAAAGATATTCAAAATGTTAATCTAAAAACTCGTACAATTGAATTTAAAAAATCCGAAGGCAAATTAGATGTTGCTGAAGCAGACATTATCGTCTCAGGAGGAAGAGGTTTAAAAGGTCCAGAGAATTTTTATTTAGTTGAGAACTTAGCTGAAGTACTTGGTGGAGCCGTTGGTGCTTCAAGGGCAGCTGTTGACGCTGGCTGGCGGCCTCATAATGAGCAAGTTGGGCAAACCGGTAAAACTGTTTCCCCTTCTCTTTATATTGCTTGTGGAATTTCAGGAGCGATACAGCACCTTGCAGGTATGTCTTCTTCAAAGTATATTGTTGCCATCAACAAAGACAAAGAAGCTCCAATCTTCAATATTGCAGATTATGGAATTGTAGGTGATGCATTAGAGATTTTACCAAAATTAACAGATGAAATAAAGCAGTTAAAATCGTAAAGGAATAGGTGTTTTTGTGCAAAAGATTCAATGTGAAATATTAGGGCTTTCTTCTAGTCCATCAACTGGAGGAGCCTATGCAATTTTACTTAAGGAAATAAATGGTGTTAGAAGACTACCAATTATTATTGGTGCTTTTGAAGCTCAGGCAATTGCATTAGAAATTGAAAGGATTAAACCTCCCAGACCTTTAACTCATGATTTGTTAAAGCAAGTCATCGATAATTTAGGCGCGACTGTAGTTGAAGTTATTGTAGATGAATTGAGGGAAAATACTTTTTACGCAAAAATTATTTTAGACATTTCTACTTTAACAACTGAAATTGATAGTAGGCCAAGTGATGCAATTGCACTAGCAGTTAGAGCTCAAGCACCAATTTATGTTACTGAATCTGTTATGCAAATTGCTGGATTTGTCCCTTCAGAAGAAACAGAAAAAGAATCCATTTCTAAAAATGACGCTGAAATTGAAACTGATTCTTTGCCTAAATCAAAAGAAGCCAAAATTGCAGCACTACAGAATAAACTTAGAGAAGCAATTGAAGCTGAAGAGTATGAAAGAGCAGCAAAACTTAGAGATGATATTCAAAGACTGACAAGCAGTAATTAGTAAATATTGTTTTGATTATTAACCAAAGATTTTTTGACCAATATAACATTCATTACATCTGTCTTTTGAACAGAAATTTCTAAATAGCTCAATCATTCCTTGATACAACACACTCCTCTTCCAAGCATCTTTAAGGAATAAAGTTCCCGATACTTCATTAACAAGATTGTTCTCACTATTTTGATAATAATTTAAAAAAATCTTTACAGTTTTTTGGCTTAGATCTTTTTTGTCAAATATTTCAAAATATAAAGTTACTGCTGGCAGAATAATATTAACTAAAATTTCATCGGCCCTTGATGAACCAATAAAATAATTAATTGGATATTTAGCAGGCTGGTCAAACACATAATGATTTTTCCAAAAACCTTCACCTTTAATAATAAATAAAGAACGCAAATAGTTTACAATTTCTTTTTCATTATTCATGTTGGTTATTGCGTCAATTATCTTTCCAATTAAATTTTCTTTAACTATTTTTTTTAATATTCTTGCGCCGCCTGCTATTCTTACTGTAGGAAAATTTTGCGGTCTTAACTTAAAGAAATGCCATTGAGCTGCATTGAATTTAATACCGTCATATTTTTTTTTAAAGTTGTTCCAAGTTTCAAATAACTTTTTTGTATAAGATGAAGTTTCTTCATCTGGTAGATTAATAACGTCCGGCATCAACCCACTGATGTTAAATAAAATCGACTCGGCTTCTAAAATAAAATCTTTACTGGACAAAATTTTAAATAAATTAACATCAACATTTTTTGCTAAGGATTTCATAATTTCTTTATTCTTCGAATATCCCAGCGCTTCAAATGTTGATTCATAAATCAACTGTTGCCAAATATGGGGTTTATTAAAATCTGATTGAGTAAATTTTTTATTATAAAATTTTTCATCTAATTCATATCTGACAATTGGTTCTTTTATATTTTGTTGTTCTATATAAATTAACTCTTTTAATCTATCAAAAAATCTTTCTTTTTTCTGTTTGAATCTGATAATTCCAAGATCGTAAATAAAATTCATCTTCTCATTTTCATCCAATTCAATATTGCTTTCCATACACGGCATTTTATTAATTCTTTTTTTGCTCTCTGTAACAATTGCAGTTTTTATACTTTCCGCTAAGTCAACAGTTAAAAAATCAGCAACTGATATGGAAGGTATTTTTCTACCTTCTGAAGTGTAAACATAACTCCGGTCGCTATTATTTAATACGGCGTGCAGGATTACTGAGTTATATTTTTTATTTAAATTATGGCCATGAGATTTCCAATCAGAATAATCTATATCGATTTCTACATCACCAGTATACGTGATATTTCCGATTTTAATTCTAGCATTTTTAAAATCGGGTCCACTCAATTCTTTATTTCCAACTCCTATATTTATTACTTCTATGGATTTCCCATCTTTTGTCAATAATTCTTTTGTGAAGTTTTGGCTCTCCCAAATTTCACATAAAAATTTTTCATTAATGTTTTGTGAATTTTTCATTTTGGCTCCCACTTTTCTTATTTTGAATTATAGCATGTATAGATGCTGATCTTTTATTTCCTATTCTATAAAAAGATTCGATTACGTTTTTCTTTAATTTTAACTTAACATTTCTAAAAATAAAATCGCCTTTATTAACATGATAAAACATATCGTACTTCTTGTTGTTTACAAATAAAAACAAATCAACAGGCTTTATTAATTTTGGTAAGTTTACAATTACATTTACCGAATTATTTTTGATAAATTGTAAAGATTTTAAATTTAGAAAGGTTAAAGCAGGCAAATTTTTTTCAAGCTTCAAATTAGTAATATCATAAATATCTGGATATAATGCTTGAGGGACTTTTTCACCAATTTCTTGCAGTAGTTTTTCTGCTTTGTTAATTTGTTTAATTTCTGCCACTGAACTTCCCTTTTAGAATATTGGAATATTAATATAAATCTTTATAAATAAACTTAACCATTATTTTCTTTATTATAAAGTTTTTCTATTAGATTATTAAGTGAAATAATCTCTTTTTTTGATTCTTCCGAGTAATCTTTTCCATTTGATTTGTATATTAAGCTTCTACTAACATTAATAATGTAATCTTTTCTATTAGCTTTTATAAATGTTGAAATTACATCTGTCAAGCTTCCACCTTGTGCGCCTATGCCTGGTAAAAGAACCGGAAGATCTCTAAATATTTCTACATTTTCTTTTAGTTCGTATGAATTAGTTGCGCCGAAAACAATTCCGCAATTTTTTTTCTGATTCCATGAATTAATTTTTTCAATTACGTGCTGAAACAAAAATCTTCCGTTTTCCAGCTTTGTTTTTTCAAAGTCTATGGCTCCAGAATTGGAAGTTAAAGCAAGAATAAAAATTAATTTATCTTGATTACGCAAAAATGGCGAAATGGAATCTTCACCCATATATGGATTAACTGTTATAGAATCAAATTGTAAATCTTCTAAAATTGCTTTAGCATACATTTCAGATGTATTTCCAATATCCCCTCTTTTGGCATCGGCAATAATCAACATGTTTTCTGGAATAAACTCTAATGAACGAATAAGCGTTTCAAATAATTTGAACCTTTCTCTTTCATAAAAAGCAAAATTAAATTTAAATGCAGCCGCAAAATCTGAACACGATTCAATTATAGCTTTATTAAATTCTAATATTGGATTTTCACATTTAAGCAAGTGAGTTGGAATTTTATTAATGTCAGTATCAAGTCCTACACAAATAAATTTACCTTCTTCATTCTTTTTTTTGAGTTTATCAAGAGCATTCATTCAATTAAAACTTTCGTAAAAATCTTTGAAACAAAAATATTTTAAGTGTAGTTTTTCCTTGTACGATAAACATTAGCAGCAATTCCTAACATAATCATATTCAACAAAAGTGAACTGCCGCCATAACTGACGAAGGGTAAAGGCAATCCTATTACCGGCATAATGCCTATTACCATTCCTACATTAATAATAAAATGTATAAAATAAATTGATAATATTCCGATTAAAGTTAAGCTTAAAAATTCATCCTTTGCTGATGTAGCCAATCTTAATAATCGAATAAATAAATAAAGAAACAATCCAAGAGTAATTATAGTCCCGATAAAACCAAATTCTTCGCCAATTACACAATAAATGAAGTCAGTCCATTGTTCAGGAATAAATTGTAATTGAGTCTGGCTGCCTGCTAAAAATCCTTTGCCCAACAATCCACCAGAACCAATTGCTACCTTTGCTTGAATTGCATTATAACCAGCGCCTAGAGGATCTGCTGATGGGTTTATAAATGATCTTATTCTAGTTTGCTGATGCAGGCTTAATGCTCTATAAACATAATTAGTAAAAAACCCGGCAGCAAGATTAAGTGCTAAAATTGATCCGCTGAAAAAAATATCTTTCTTAAATAAAATTAAACTGATAATGACGAATATAAGTCCACCAATAAAGTATAATGTACCGAATAATGAAGCAACTGCTAATAGCGCAGGTGAAAGGACTACAAATAGCCCAAATAAACTAATTCCTTTCCAAAAAAGTATTGCTAGAATTAGACCAAAAAAAACAAATGAAGTACCTAAGTCTGGTTCCAGCATTATTAGTATCACCGGTATAAACCCAATTGCTAAAGCGATAAATATATCTTTGAAAGTGTCAATATCAGTCGTCTTTCTACTAAGAAAAGCTGACATTATTAGAACAGTTCCAAGCTTTGCTAATTCTGAAGGTTGAAATCCTAGCCCCTCTAATCCAAGCCAGCTTTTCTGACCCGATATTCTTTTTCCAATTACCAATACTACCATTAAAAATAAAAGTGAAATTAAATAAGTTGGTACAGCAACGGTTTTAAATGTATTTGTTGGAACAGAATAAACAACAAAAAAAATAATGAATGAGCCAATTCCCCAAATAAGTTGTTTATGGAAATTGCCCGATGCGTGTGGATTATTTAACGTTGAACTGTAGATGGCTAATAATCCAATACAAAACAAAATTGCTACTGGAATAAGCAATCCAAGATCAAATTTATCTTTTAATTTATAATCAATTCGCAAGTGATTCTCCAATTAATTTATCTTTAACATCACTCACTTTAGAATTATTTTCTTTTTTAATTTTATCTTTTAATAAATATGCTTCTATCATTTTTTTAGCTATTGGTGCTGCATAAGTAGCACCAAAACCTACGTTTTCAACAAATACAGCCACAGCTATTTTGGGGTTATCAAAAGGTGCAAACCCAATAAACAATGCATGGTTTTTTCCATGCGGATTTTGTGCCGTCCCTGTTTTACCAGCAATTTGAATATCTTTTGATTTGATGCTTACAGCTGTTCCTGAACCATTTACTACTAAAAACATACCTTCTTTTACAATATTAAAAACACTGCTGTCAATACCTAAATCAATTTTTTTGTAGCTAAATGGAACTAATTTTTTTGTATCTGTTGTTAAATATCCTCTTACAAGATGCGGAGTATATGTAACTCCATCGTTGGCAATTAAGGATACATATTGTGCTAATTGAATTGGAGTAACATTTACTTCACCCTGACCAATTCCTAAACTAGCCATAATACTTTTAGGCCAATCTGGCCCGTAAAGTTTTTGATAATATTCAGGTGTTGGAATAAAGCCTTTTGATTCATCTCCAATATCAATATGAGTAATTTGCCCAAACCCGAATTTCTTAGCATATTCATCCCATTTTGTCATTCCAATTTTATAAATTAAATTATAAAAGAATACATTGCACGAATGTTCAATTCCATGAATGACATTCAACGTTCCGTGAACAGCATCGCATTTAAAATATCTGCCATAAAAATCCTGACCTCCGCGGCAAGTAAATGTTGTTGCTGTTGTAATTGTGCCAGTATTCAATGCACAAATTGCCTCCATTGGTTTGAATGTTGAACCGGGCGGATTGGCAGCCATTGTTGCTCTATTAAAAAAAGGTTTATCCGGATCGTTGTATAATTTTTGCAAATAATCTTTTGATGTTACATATGAAAATTCATTTAGATCAAAATCTGGGGCACTTGCTAACGCTAATATTTCACCAGTCTTTGGTTCAATTGCAACTGCCGCTCCTCTAAATCCTTTTAATGCTTCTTCTGCAGCACGCTGCACATCTGAGTCAATTGTTAATACAAGGTCATCTCCTTTTACTGATGGTACATCTTCGGCACCGTTTTTGAATCTGCCGATTTCTCTTCTTCTTGAATCGACTAAAACATATTCATAACCTTTTTTTCCGCGTAGAAATTTTTCATATGCTTTTTCAATACCGCTATAACCAATATAATCACCAGGTTTATAATATTCTTTATGTTTTTCCAAAAGGGCAGGTGAAATTTCTTTTGTATATCCGAACATATGGGAACCACGAATTCCAGCTGGATACCCTCGTTGCATTTCTACAATATAATCAACACCAGGAAGATGTTCTTCGTTTTCTTCCAACCATGAAACTACTTTAAAATCTATTCCTCTTTTAATTCGAATTGGGACGTATTTTGAAAAAAGACGATTACCATAAAGTATTTTATTTATATAACCAGGTTCTTCGCCAAGAACAGCTTCAAGATATTTGTTCAAAGAAGTATCGTATTCTGCTGGCGTAATTCTTAAAGTATAAGCTGGTACATTGCTTACTACTACATTCATATTCCTATCATAAAATACACCACGCAAAGGAGTAAGCTCAATTCCTTTGATGGCATTATTGGCAGCTTTCTCGCTATAGCTTTCGTGTTCAATTATTTGCATTTGAAATAATCTGAAACCAAATAAAGCAAAGCAGCCGATAACTATAAAATATATAATTGTTTTTCTTTGGATAGAAGCAAATCTATCTGTGCTCAATTAATGCTCCTTTTAGGATAGAACAAAATTACAAAAACACTAAGCGCGGAAGTATAAACTCCCGGCAATATACCTTGTTCAAAAATTAAGCGGAAAAGATTTGTGTTAAGATCAACTGAAGAGAAAAAAGAATTTATTACAAGATCGACAACCGAGCAAAGAAGGACAATCAATACAAAGAAATATGATTTAAAATAATTTTCTCTTTTGTTTTCATTTGAAAAATAACCGGCAATAAAACCCGCTAAAGTTTTTGAAATCATTGTACTGCCAAGTAAACTACCGGTTATCAAATCAAAAAGAAAACCATAAATGAATCCCAAAACAGTTCCGTACAACTGCCCAGACCTCATTGAATAAAATACTAGGAGAATTAGAATTAAATCAGGTACTACTCCGTTTATTGAAATAAATGGAATAACTGTAGTTTGGATAATTAATAATGGAAAGAAAAGCAAGATAGACCAAATATATTCTGAGCGCATTTATTCGAAGACCTTACTTAATTCCTTTTATAAAAATTTAATTGAAGACCATCTTTAATTTTATTTTCGACAATACCAATAACAAAAACATGTTCCGTTCTAATAAAATCTACAAATGGCTTAATTTGTACTTCATTAAAAATACCAGTTTGCACTTTACTTAAACCAATAACAATTCCAATCGGAATGGGAATATCAACAATTGAACTTAGCTCAGAAGTTATAATTCTATCTCCAGGTTCAATGTCATATGTTTTTGGAATATCAATCATAACTAAATCCGAGCCATCCCATTTCATAATCCCATCAACACGACTTCTTTCATCTTTAACCGTGAGCTTTAAATCTAAATTCTTTAATGTGCGCACTATTGAATAATCATCTGATGTTGTATTAATAATTCCGACTAAACCGTGATCATTTATTACAGGCATTCCGGGTAACACACCATTTCTTTTTCCAGCATTTAGTGTAAAAGTGCTTTGAGATCTTGATAATGATTTAGAAACAATTGTAGCTGGAATTAATGGATAATGCGTAGTGTCTTTTAAACCGAGAAGCCCTTTTAGTTCAGCATTTTCAATTCCATATTTTCTTAATTCGCTTATTTGAATCATTAAATCAGCATTGAGTTTTCTTAAATGCTCATTCTCGCTTCTCACACCAGCTATATTAAAAACATTTGAGATTACTGAAGTAAATGCTGCAAAGCCTCCAAATGCAAGTGATTTTACTTTTTTTGCAGCTGGTTTTTGATTAAGTGATAATGTAATGATTCCAATAAGAAGCAGAATAACTAAAACTATATATTCCTTAAAATTTCCCCAGATATTAGAAATGAATCTAAACATTAATATCTTCTATTTCTAATTAGCACTTTTGAATAATGATTTAAATTATCTATTACTTTTCCAGCACCGCGTACAACTGCTGTTAATGGGTCTTCAGCAACATGCACAGGTAAATTAGTTTCCATTCTTATTCGCTCATCTAATCCTTTTAACAAAGCACCTCCGCCGGTAATCATAACACCTCTATCTAAAATATCCGCAGATAATTCAGGCGGAGTTCTTTCAAGTGACTGCCTAACTGCATCAACAATTTGAACAATTGATTCATTCAATGCTTCTCTTATTTCAACTGAACTAACTTCGGTCGTTTTGGGAATTCCTCCGACAAGATCGCGCCCCTTTACTTGAATTGTTATTTCTTCTTTCAATGGCACTGCGGAACCTACTTCGCATTTTATAGCTTCAGCAGTTCGTTCACCAATTAATATATTATGATTTTTCTTGAAAAACTGCATGATTGCATAATTCATTTCATCGCCGGCAATACGAATTGATTCCTCATTAACAATTCCAGATAACGCTATAACTGCAATTTCAGTTGTTCCACCGCCAATATCAATTATCATATTTCCTACTGCAGCTTCTACATCTATTCCAATTCCAATTGCAGCAGCCATGGGTTCTGCAATTAAGTGAACTTCTTTTGCGCCAGCATGTTCGGCACTATCGCGAACTGCTCTTTTCTCAACTTCAGTTACTCCGCTTGGCACCGCAACAACAACTCTTCTGCTAGATATAGCGCCTGCTCTTACTTTCTTTATGAATGCTCTAATCATTCCTTCTGCTATTTCAAAATCGGCAATAACTCCATCGCGCATCGGTCGGGTTACTCTAATTTCTTTATGTTCCCTTCCTTGCATTTCCTTGGCTTTATTACCGAGTGCTATAATTCTTTTTGTATTTCTATCAAATGCAACAATTGAAGGTTCATTAAGAACAATACCTTTACCTTTAACATAAATTAAAGTATTCGCCGTCCCCAAGTCAATGGCTATATCAGCCGAAAAAAAGTCAAAAACTCCCATAAAACCTCTTAATGTTTAAAGTGTCTAATTCCAGTAAATACCATTGATATATTATTTTGATTAGCAGCATCAATTACTAAATTATCTCTTACTGAGCCTCCAGGCTGAATAACTGCAGTTGCACCGTATTTAATAATTTCAAGCAGCGCATCGGGAAATGGGAAAAATGCATCAGAGGCGGCAACAGAATTTTTTAAATCAAGTCCATGTTCTTGAGATTTTAAATATGCAATCTTCGCAGAATCTAGTCTAGACATTTGCCCAGCGCCAACTCCCAATGTTGTTTTGTTTCTAACAAAAACAATTGCATTAGATTTTGTGTGCTTGGAAACTATCCATGCAAATTTCAAATCTTCTAATTCTTCCTTTGTTGGCTGCTTGTTTGTTGCTATTGTCAGTTGATCTTCATTCAGTGTAATCCTATCTGCATCTTGAACAATAACACCGCCAGGTATATTCTTATATGTAATTTTATCTTCTCTCACCGATTTTAATTGACGCAATAATCTTCTGTCTTTTTTCTTTGTTAAAATTTTAATCGCTTCTTCAGTATAGTCTGGGGCACAAACAATTTCAAGAAAAATTTCATTTAATTTAGTTGCAAGCTTATCATCAACCGTAGAAGTAAATGTAACTATTCCTCCAAATGCAGAAACCGGATCGCATTTCAATGCTTTTTCATAAGCATCAAAAGGATCAGTTCCGGTTGCGGCTCCCGCAGGATTTTGATGTTTAATAATTGTGCACGAATTATCCCCAAGCTCTTCAACTAATTCAACTGCCGCAAGAAGATCTAAAATATTGTTATATGAAATTTCTTTACCATGAAATACTTCAAAGTATTCACTAAACTTTCCATATAATGCAGCTTGCTGATGAGGATTTTCACCGTAACGTAAAACTTTCTCCTTAGGATAATTAATTCTTATATGCGTCGGCTCGAATTCAAATTTATTTTCTAAATAATTTGAAATATAAGTATCGTAGTGAGCTGTATGAGAGAAAGCATCAACTGCTAATTTCTTCTTTGTTGTTTCACTTACTTCACCGCTTTTTAATTCTTCAATAAAAGAATCATATTGTGCTGGGTTTGTAAGTATTGAAACAAATTTGTAATTCTTTGCAGAAGCTCTAATTAAGCTTGGCCCGCCAATATCAATATTCTCAATAATTTTCTCCAAATCCGAGTTGGGATCTTCAGCAGTTTTTACGAATGGATATAAGTTTACACAAACAATATCGATAGGAATAATTTTATTTTCTTCTGCTTGTTTTTGATCATTTTCATTATCTCGTCTGAATAGAATTCCACCAAATATTTTGGGGTGAAGTGTCTTAACTCTTCCATCAAAAATTTCTGGAAAACCAGTGAGCGAACTTATTTCCGTAACATAGATTCCGGCAGCACTTAAAATTTTTGCTGTATTTCCAGTAGCAATAATTTTATAACTTAAATCTGACAATGATTTTGCAAAATCTATAATTCTATTCTTATCCGATACACTAATTAACGCTAATTTTTCCAATCAATTTCCTATTAAGTTAAGTTTAATTCAATCGCAAATAACAACTCGTCCATCAGCTATTTTTATTTTTCCTTCTGCAAATTTATCAATTACAAATGGCAAAATTTGATGTTCAATTTCTAAAACTCTTTCAGCAATTTCTTCAGGCGATTTCACATCAGATATATCAACACATTTTTGCGCAATAATTTTTCCGGTATCATAATTTGGATCAACAAAATGGACACTAGCACCTGACACTTTTGCGGATGATTCGAAAACTGCTTTATGAACATTCGCACCATACATTCCTTTACCGCCAAAAGATGGCAACAATGCAGGATGAATATTTATAATTTTGAAGTTAAATTGGTTTACAAATTCAACTGGCAATAATTTTAAAAATCCTGCTAGTACAACTAATTCAATCTCTTTTTCAATAAACTTCTTTAATAATTCATCATAGCTTATACAGCCTTCTTTGGTTCCAATTGTAAAAGTTTGAATCGAAAATCCTTTTGCTATTTCAAATGCGCCGCAATCAAATTTATCGCTTACAACAACACTAACTTCATAATTCTTTTTTTTCTTTTGCGCTTCTAATATTGCACGAAGATTTGATCCTCTTCCCGAAACAAATACAGCTATCTTCAAAATAACATCAACTCACAGTTAATTAGAAATTAGTTAATTGAGAAAAAATTGTCAATTAAACTGAAAGAACTTTTGTTAATTACTTATCTTCCACCGAAAGAGCACTGAGCAAATTCTTAAGCTTCTTTTGATAATCAAAATCTGAATAGCTTTCTGCTTCATTTATGAATTTTTTTGCTTCAGAATAATTACCCAATTTTACACTAGCTCTTGCTGCATAATAACAAGCATACGGCTTAATCCATTTTTCATCAAAACCATTAAGTGCTTTAGAAAGTACAGCATAATTTAGTGACTCATTATATTTTTCAAGCCAATAAGCAGCATCGCTCAAATATAAATATACCTCTGATTTCAATCTGTCAGTTTTTACTCTTTCCAATAAATCAGAAAGCGAATCTATTGCAGCTTTGAACTTTCCGTTGTCAATCATATTTGAAAATTTAATTAAATCAATTTCAGTATTTGCCAAAGTCCTTTTACTGTATATTTCGCCTTCTCTTTTTGCATAAATATCATCTTCCAAATCCATATTGCCTTTATCAGTCAGCTTAAAATATTTTTCTGATTCTTCTCTGTCGCCAGTTATTTCATAGCATATAGCTAATCGATAATATGCTATGCCTTTATAATCATCATCTTTTGGATCTGAGACAAAATTCAAATAATATTTCTTGGCATGTGCAAATTGATTCTTCTTAAAATAAACATCGCCCATTAAAAAATTTGAGAAAGATATAATTTGTTTGAAATCTGAATCCTCTTTGGTAACTATTTTTTCTAGTATATTTTCAGCTTCATTAAGCTTTTTTCTTTTTATATCAAGAACCGCCAAAGAATAATTAAATAACATATTATCCGGATAGCGGCTTACTAGGCTCTGCAAGTAATGTGAAGATGAATTGTAATCAAATTCAAATTCGGAAAGAATTTGAGAAAGGTAATACTCTGCTTCAACTTTAGAAAAATTACCTTCTTTTGCAGCAAGTTTAATATATTTTAATCCAAGTTCTTTATTACCATGAATTCCTGCTAAACTCAATGCCCATCTAAATGCGGAAGGAATTTGTCCAACCCCAAAATAATATAATCCAAGCCCCAAATAGGCATCATAAAAAGTTGAATCCAATGACAAAGTTTGACTTAAATAAGAATCAGATTTTTTACTTGCCCAAACCGCATCAAGAAATTTTTCAGCCTTTGTAAAAGCTAAAGTTCGATAGCTATAATCTGAACCTAAAATATATAACAATTCTATATTTTCAGGATTTTTCTCTAAAACTGATTTTGCTTTTTCAATTGCAGTATCTGAGTATTGGACGAAAAGATTGTAATTTTGTTTATCTTGATTGCTCAAATACCGCCAAAGATAAATGCTAGCTTCATAATGATAGCCGCGAGGATCTTTCGGATATTTTGAAATCAATCCTTGAAATACTTTTTCTGCTTTATCCCAATTAAAATTATAACCGTAATCTAACCCCCTCCTAACAGTTTTTGAAATTGCCGATTGAGCATTTATAAAACTACTAAAAGAAAATAAAACAAATAATACACTGAAGAACTTTACAAAAAAGTTTTTTATTAATTTATCTTTTATTGTTAATGGATTACTTTTACGATTCATTTTAATTTGTTTGGAGTTGAAAACCTAATTATTCACTGCTTGATATATTTTTTTTATCTAATGAATATTGCAATGAGGCTTTTATAAATTCTCTAAATAATGGATGCGCTTTCGTAGCTCTTGATTTTAACTCCGGATGGAATTGGCACCCAACAAACCAACGGTGATTTGGCAGTTCTATCATTTCAACAAGTTCTCTATCTGGAGACAGCCCGCTCAAAACCATGCCGTTATCAACTAACTTTGCTCTGAATTTATTGTTCACCTCATAACGATGTCTATGTCTTTCAGAAATATTTTCACTTTTATAGGCAGCCATTGATTTAGTACCTTCCTGTATTACACAAGGATAAGCACCTAGTCTCATTGTTGCGCCCATATTTTTAATATTCTTTTGATCAGACATTAAGTCAATAACACTAAAATTATTCTTTTTGAATTCTGAGCTATTTGCTTTGCTTATTCCACAAACATTTCTTGCAAATTCTATTACAGCGCATTGCATTCCAAGGCATATACCTAAAAATGGTATATTTCGTTCTCTTACATATTGAACTGCTTTAATTTTTCCTTCAATGCCGCGTTCACCAAAGCCTGGCGCTACTAAAAGTCCGCTAATTCCTTTTAAAAGTTCTTCGGGATCTTCTGTTTCCAAAGTTTCTGCGCTTATGCTTCTAACTTTAACTTTCGCATTATTTTCAGCACCGGCATGAATAAAAGCTTCCATTATACTTTTATATGCATCTGCATGATCAACATATTTTCCGCATAATGCTACTTCAACAGTTTTGGTCGGATTTTTAACCTTCGATACAAAATCATCCCAATCATCAAGCTTAATTTTTTTATCCGATAAATGAAGTTTGTCTATTACAATCTGATCTAGTTTTTCTTTATTTAAAACTAATGGAACTTCATAAATAGATGTACAATCATATGCAGAAATAACAGCTTTAGAATCTATATTACAGAACAAAGCAATTTTGTCTCTAATATCTTTAGATAATTTTTTCTCCGATCGGCAAATTAAAACATCTGGTTGAATTCCAAGCTCTAGTAAATTTTTAACACTATGCTGAGTTGGTTTAGTTTTTACTTCACCTGCAGATGCTATATAAGGTACAAGCGTAACATGAATGCTTAAAGTATTTTTCTTACCAAACTGAAGCATCAATTGACGCATCGCTTCAATGAATGGTAAACTTTCAATGTCGCCAACTGTTCCTCCGATTTCACTAATAATTATATCATACTCGCCAAGTTCACTTAACTTGGTCATTCTTTGTTTTATTTCATCTGTAATGTGAGGTATAACTTGAACAGTAGCACCAAGGTAATCACCTCTCCTTTCTTTTGTGATTACATCATTATAAATTTGACCAGTTGTTGTGTTGTTCATCTTAGTCATATTAACATCAAGAAATCTTTCATAATGACCAAGATCGAGATCGGTTTCTGCACCGTCTTCTGTTACATAAACTTCACCATGCTGAAATGGATTCATTGTTCCGGGGTCAACGTTTATGTAAGGATCAAATTTTTGAATTGTTACTTTGAAGCCGCGTTGTTTAAGTAGAAGTCCTAGTGAAGAGGCAGTAATTCCTTTTCCTAAAGATGAAACTACACCGCCCGTGACGAAGATAAATTTTACTTTGTTTTTGGAGGACATTTTAACCGTTTTTGTTTTACAAATATAGAATTTCTATTTACGAATTTCAATTTAAAGTAAATTAAAAATTACTCTACTAAAAAATATTTTAATAAATACTAATGATACTTGCCCCTTGATCCGATCGAATATAAAATGGAAACTATGATACCAGTTCTTTAACAAATCGAGTGGTAATCGATTTAGGACGAATAATCGGGAACAACATTGCGCGATTTACAACTGCCTGTGCCGTTAAGCCTAAGCTTCTTGAAACAGCAAAAACAACCGTGTAATATGAAAACTCTTTTAAACCATAATAATATAGTAGAGAACCTGATGCTGCATCAACATTTGGCCATGGATTTTTTATCTTTTCAACTTTTTTTAACTCAACTGGAACAACTTCAAATAATCTTGAAACAGTTAAAAATACCGGGTCATTTGGAAAATGTTTTTTACCAAAGTTAAGGAATGCTTCAAAACGAGGATCCGTTATTCGCAAAACAGCATGGCCATAGCCTGGAATTACTTTACCAGATTTTAATGTTTCCCAAACTATTTCTCTCAATTGATCGTGTGTAGGTGTTCCACCAAATTTTTCTATAATTTCAATTATCCATTTTAAACTTTCTTGATTTGCTAAACCGTGAAGCGGGCCAGCTAAACCATTGAATCCGCCTGAAAGTGAATAATACAAATCTGACAATGCTGAGTTAATTGTTTGAGTTGTTAACGCACTTACATTTCCGCCTTCGTGATCGCAATGCGCAACCAAATATAATCTCATCAAATCTTTGAAATCTTCAGAATTATTAATGCCAAGCATGTGAACATAATCTCCGGTCCAATCCATTTCAGGATCAGGTGAAATTATATCACCCTTGTTAAATTTAAGTCTATATATACCGGCAGCTATTGCAGGAATTTTTGCTACAATATTCAGCGCATCTTCAAGCGTGGCTTTCCAATAATCTTCTTTCTTTAATCCGGTTTCATATTTTTCTGCAAAGACTGATTCTTTCTGCATTACTAAAATTGCAGTCCCTAACATTGCCATAGGATGCGAATCTTTTGGCATCGATTTCAAAACATCCCAAACATATGCTGGAATATTTTTTCTTTTTTTAATCTCAAAACTTAATTGTTTTAATTCTTCAGTTGATGGTAAATCGCCTGTAAGTAAAAGGAAAAAGATTTCTTCTGGGGTTTTATCAACTAATTCATTTAACCGAATTCCCCGAATGATTAAACCTTCATCTTGAGGTACACGCGAAGTATCGCAAATTAGTGCACGAATACCCCTCATACCGCCATAAATTTGCGCTACTGAGACTTCGGATATGATTTTATCCTGCCCAATTTCTAATAAATCTTTAGCTTCTCTTCTCCAGTCATCAATTTTCTTCGTAAGTTTATCTGCTAATAACGTCATTCCTATTCCTTTAAAAACAGCTTTCTATAATTAGATTTTTCAAAATTTTTGTCGGTAAAATTATACCTTTTTTATAATGAATTCAATAACAAGAAAGCTACTTTCTTAATATTATTGTGATTCAAAGTAAATTTTTTTAAACTTTATAAAACTTTAACAACTACCATTGTCATGTCATCATGCTGAGGCGCTTTTCCAATAAATAATTCAACTTCAATAAAAATATTTCTTAATATTTCATTTGCCGATGAACTTGAATTCTTTTCAACTGATTTTAAAAGTCTTTCCTCTCCAAATTCTTCATTGGATTTATTCATTGCTTCTGTAAAACCATCAGTATAAAATATGAATACGTCGCCCGAGGTAATTGGAACTTCAATTTCTTTAATTGAGTTTGAGAATACAGTTCCTTTTTCCAATCCCAATGCCAGACCTGAAGAATTTAATGTTTCAGCTTTTCCCTGTAATGAATTTTTTACAATTACCGGATTGTGCCCAGCTCTTGCAATTAAAAATTTCTTTTTTTCCATATCAAAAATTCCATACACCATACTAATAAAAGTACCACGTTCAACGTTTTCATAGAATAATGTATTTAATTCCTTTAAAAAGTTTGCTGGTGAATATGAAATTTTTGATAATGCTTTTAGAAAACCTTTTGTTAGAGTCATATAAAAGGCTGCTTGTGTTCCTTTCCCTGAAACGTCTCCAATAATTATCCCAATTTTTTTATCGCTAATCTTAACAAAGTCATAATAATCACCGCCAACTTCTAATGCAGGCAGACATCGAGATGCAATTTCCAATCCATGAAACTCAGGATCGCTGTTTGGTAAAAAGCTCATTTGAACTTCTTTAGCAATTTCTAATTCTCTCTGGAGTCTTTCACGTTCTGTAATATTAATTGCAAATGCCGGTGCAATTGATCCTAAGTCAACAACTTTATCTTTTGAGAAGGTTGAAATAAATCCATACAGAATTAATAATATTAATAAGATAAGTAGGAAATAACCCGCCAAAAAATAAGATGGATTTCCGGTTGTGAAAAGTGCAAATCCTTTTAGCACCGCATTGAAAGTTATATAAGTAAATATTGCTGTAAGAATATCTGTTTTATAATAAATCCAAACCAATATTAGGCTAATTACAATTTCTAAAATCATCCCAATATAAATTGGATGAATATCATTAGAATAAGTTATACCCATTATCATCCCGCTTATTAATATTACAAGCGGCACGGATTTGAATCTTCTTTTTAATCCTGAGAAAACAAAATTTAAAAATATTACAATAATAAAAAGACTTCCGTATGTAGTTTTTCCAAGAATACTTATTGCCGGATTTAAGCTATTTAAATCTGATAAAAGGAGTGAATTATATGAAACACTCCATACACTCGATAATTGTTGTACAATAAATAAAAATAAATACCAGACTATTGCTATTGCGAATCCTCCAGTTAATCCATTAATAATTGACTTACCAACTTTTGAATGAAACAAATATCCCTTTGTTAATAAATCAATAGAAATAAATTTTTCTTTCCATGTTTCTCTAGAAATTGTTTCTGAGGTTGCCCAAGCGATAAAAAGTGCACCGCCAACTAATAATGGCCCTACAGTAATTGATACTATAAATTCCCAATTAATGCTTTCGTATACTTTTGAAAAAATCTCTAATCCCATGCTTATAATTGTTACTGCGGCTGCTATAAAAGCTAACCTAAATCCAATTTCATATGCCTTAATTTTTTTGTAAGTAGTTATTCCAAGTAATATTATTATTATAAAATAGAACAATATGTTAATAGAAATTTGATAGATATTTTCTTTGTCAATATTATATTTTGCAGGTATTATATATGATAATTTAAAATTTGAAATTACGTTGCCTGATACAGTTACATCCATTTGAATTTTGTCTGATAAATAGGAAGAGTTTCCCGTCCATGTATATTGATAATCAGTTCGATGAGGTAGCAGTACCTTCTTTTCTACTTTAAAATTATATTGTTCATTTGAACCGGAAATGAAAGAATATTTTATCTGTAAAGAAGTATCGGTTGAATTATCATCAGCCAAATCTTGTATTGTCCCAAATCTTGAAATAAAATTTTTAACAACATCATGTGCTTCTTTTGTTGTTAAAGAAGGAAGTTCTGAAGAATCTGGAATAACCCTTTTAAATTGTAATAAATTTCCATTATTATCGTAAGCAATTGAAATTTTGCTTTCAGATATTCTCGGATTTCTGTTCGAATCAGAACTGATTGTTATATCACCATTTTTTTCAGGTATCCAATCAATTTTCCAATAAAAACCTGGCAAAGATTCCCTTAAAAGTTTATTTGCTTTCTTAAATCCTAAATCTTCCTGTGCCTGCCTTATCAATTCGTTATTAGCTTGAATTTTCGATTCTACCTTCAAACCGTTGGTGTTTATATTCAAATCTTTCACCAATAATACTGCTTTTTGCTGAACTTCATTTTTATCATATTTTATCTTTAAGCCGCCTAGCAAGTTGCTGTTTTTATATATTGTTGTAAAGATTAAGTATGAAATAACAAGAATTAAAAAAAGCGGGAGAATAACTTTTAACTTATTCATAATTTAAGTTTTCTTATTTAAGTTAATTTCAATAACAAAACTATATAAAATTTTAGAGATTAAATATTAATAGTTTAAAGTTTCTATCAAAGCCAATAATTTTTAATTGATGAATAAATATTAGACTAATAAAATTTTTAATCGCTTTGTCTTTTCTAATTAAAAATTAATAAAGTAGATTGAAATCACAATCAAGAAAAGTTACATAAATTTAATTCTTGCTAATTAAAATTTGGTCTAATTTTATATTCACATATCTTATATATTTGCTAGATAAATTGAAATTATTTTATTTAAACCTTAATATTGATTTTAAAGTCTAATCTTTAATTAAAAACAGTTATTTAAATTCTTGTTATAGAACTTAATCTAAAACTAGATTTGGAACTTAAACATTGTCATAATTTTGTATATTGAACATTAAATCGGTGAGAATATCATTAATCTTTTATCAAAATTAATACTTCTTTTTTTATTTTTCACTTTCTGTTGGTCAATAGCCAACGCTCAAGATACTACTTCTAGTCTTGCATTTAAAAAGAACCGCCCAGATGATCGAGCTTACTTTTATTATTATCCCGATCTCGCTTATCCACTTTGGCAGCATTTTAATTTGATTAAAGAAGCAAATTCTGGAAATGCACTTGCAGAGCATGAACTTGGGTTGAGATATATTTTAGGACAAGGAGTAATTGCCGATACTGTTAAAGCTGCTTATTGGATTGGCAAAGCTGCAGAACAAAAATTACCAGGCGCTTGTTATAACTATGGAATTCTTTTAAATAACGGCTGGGGTGTTCAATGGAATCCATTTCAAGCATATAAATATTTTCTTGAAGCTGCCCGTAATGATATGCCGCAGGCTGAATATCTAATAGGACTTTCATATATCGATAATCTTATTGTCAAAAGAAATTGGGGTGAAGCTTTTAAATGGATTAAAAGATCAGCTGCAGGAAATTTTAAACCTGCTATCACCACTTTAAATGAACTTAGAAAAAATGTTTCTTTTTCTAAAATTGATACTTCTTTAAGCGACAATGAAAATGATAAGCTTGTTGATAATTCAAATTCTACAAATGATCAAACATCTCTCGGCTCAGCATCTGGATTGGTATTTATCGATTTCAGCACTGTGGGAGATACAGTTTCTGAAATTTCCAACAAGATGCTAATTGAAGACCTTCTGCACGAAGGCAATAACGAGCTTGCTCAAGTTATGCATTTAGATAAACGCAATGATACTACTTTAACATTTGACTCTGCCGCTGTTAAACTGCTTATAAAATTTGCTGAATATGGCAGCCCAGAAGCTTTGACGATTATGGGAAGAATGTATGAGCTTGGTGCGTATTTTCCAAAGGACTTAACTCAAGCAAGTGTTTATTATATTAGAGCAATTAGATTTGATTCACCCCGTGCACCAGTTTTGCTTTGGAAAATGATAAAAGATAATAATTATTTTGTCCGCATTAAAAAACAAATTGACGAGAATGATCCTCGTGCTATGTTTGTTTGGTATGGATTATTTTCGATTGGTATTGATGCACAGCTTGCCGAAACAGATGCTGTCAATCTTCTTAAAAAATCTGCAGCATTAAATTATCTGCCTGCATTAAATGAACTAGGGCTAGACTTATACACCGGAAAATATCTTAAGCAAGATAAAAACAAAGCAATCGAGGTATGGCAATTCGCAAAAAACCTCGGCAGTGATGAAGCTTCACTAAGATTATCTATTGCTAAAATTTACGGTTACATGAAAAATACTGATTATAGTTCTGCAATTGAACAAATTAGGAAAGCCATTAAAGATGGCTCCGTGCTTGCTCAAGCAACACTTGCATATTGTTATAAAAACGGAATTGGCGTTGAAGTGAGTGAACCTGAGGCAGTGAAGTATTACAGATTTGCTGCTCAACGTGGCAGCAGATTTGCTTTCGATGAATTAAAACAAATGTACGATGCTATCCGACCTGCAGATAAAATTTTTAGAATAAATTGAAGTATTCTAAAATTAATTTTGCTTTTATTATTTACTTTTTTATACAAATTATTTTAACACTTTATTTAATTTATAAATTCTATTTTGCTAAAAGCAGAAACTTTTTTCAGTTAATAATACTGGAAGAATTTCATGTAACAATTCGTTAGTTTATTCATACAATTCAAAATAAAACAATTTAACATTTCTACAATGTAATAGATTTAAACAAATTGTATATATTAAATGAAGTATCTTTAATTTTATTATAACATTTTGTTAAGAGCATTATGGAAAGACCCCAAATAAAACTCAATTCCAAATTACCGAATATTGGTACAACTATTTTTACTATTATGTCCAAAATGGCAGCAGATTATAATGCAATAAATCTCTCCCAAGGTTTCCCCGATTTTGATTGTCCCGATGACTTAAAAAAATTAGTATCGCATTATATTAACGAAGGTCGTAATCAATATGCGCCTATGCCAGGTTTGCCTCTGCTTCGAGAAAGAATTTCCGCTAAAATAGAAAAGCTGTACGGACATAATTATAATCCCGAAACTGAAATAAATATTACTGCAGGTGCAACTCAAGCGCTTTATACCATTATATCTGCAGTAATAAATTCAGGTGATGAAGTAATTATATTTGAGCCCGCTTTTGATACATACCTTCCAGCAATTATGGCTAATGGAGGCAAACCAATTCCAATTCCTTTAAGTGAAAAAGATTTTTCTATTGATTGGGATAGATGCAAAGATTCTATTACTAATAAAACCAAATTGATAATTGTCAATTCACCACACAATCCGACCGGCAGTGTAATAAATTTAGCAGATCTTAAAAATTTGGAAGAAATTACTAAGGATACAAATATTTTAATTATTAGTGATGAAGTTTATGAGCATATTGTGTTCGACGGAAATAGGCACATTAGTATATCGCGCTCCGGTGAACTTGCTAGAAGATCATTCATCGTTTCTTCATTTGGAAAAACTTATCATACAACAGGCTGGAAAATTGGTTATTGCGCAGCACCAGAAAATTTAATGTCGGAATTCAGAAAGATTCATCAGTTTATGGTTTTTGCGGTCAATACTCCTATTCAATATGCATATGCAGATTTTATGAAAAATGAAAATCATTATTTAAGTCTTGGATTTTTTTATCAGAAGAAACGAGATTTAATAATTAATGCTTTGAAGGATTCCCGTTTTAAGTTAAACAAAGCTAGAGGAACTTATTTTCAGCTTCTTGATTATTCCGGTATTACAGATAAAAATGATTATGAGTTCTCTGAATTTTTAACAAAAGAAATTGGAGTTGCAGTTATTCCGTTATCTCCGTTTTATTCTTCTGATAATAAAAGGAAATTAATAAGAATCTGTTTTGCAAAGCGGGATGAAGTTCTTATTGAAGCCGCAGAAAAATTATGCCGAGTTTAAAAGAAAGTGAAGAGTTTTTTTAATTTATCAAATTTCAAGTATCAAGTTTCCAAAATCAAATATCTAATTACATTTGTAAAGAAATTTAAAATAATAAGGAAATATTCAAGCAATGTTCAAGCGCCTTAATCGTCTTTATGATTTTTATACTAGCGATTTAAGTTATAAGGAAATTGAAAAGCTGGTTAAAAGAGATTTGCCTGAGCTATACAATTTCTACGTAAAAAAGATGAAAGAGCCCGAAGAGATGCGCAGATCGCCTCGAGGAATTCTAAGATTTTTACGCAGCTTGTTCGTAGCTTTTTTACTTCAGCTAACACCTGTTCGAAGACTAGTTTATTCAATAGCGTTAGTACTTTTTGTATTTGGTTTCATGTCAAATCAATCTCAATATATTTGGTTCGGATTCATTCTTGTAAATATAATTTTGGCATTCGAACTTTCAGATAAATTGATTGCAAAGGACGAGCTTGCAGTTGCAAGTGAAATCCAATCTAGCTTAATGCCAAAGGAACCTCCGAAGAATGAATACTTTGAAATTAGTTGCTATTCAGAAGCTGCTCGTGAGGTTGGAGGTGATTATTACGATTTTATTGTCCATGAATCATCCCCGGATAAAACATACATAGTAATAGGAGATATATCTGGCAAAGGCATGGCAGCTGCATTGCATATGGTTCAAGTGCAGGCAATTTTACGCTATCTGATAATTCATAATGATTCACCCAAAGATATTCTTGTTCTATTGAATAAAAATCTTACTAGGATCTTAAAAAAAGGATCTTTCTTTACTGTTAGTATAGCTTGCCTAAATTCCAAGGGAACTCTTTTACTTTCCCGCGCCGGACATATGCCATTGATTATTTATAGTAAAGCCGAACAAAAATGCCAAAACATTATTCCGCGCGGAATGGGAATTGGCTTAAGCCAAAATTCAATTTTTGAAACTTCACTTGAGGAGATTGAAATTCAACCGCAGCCAGGCGATATATTAATTTTCTATACCGACGGTGTTGTTGAAGCAATGAATAATTATTTTATGGAATACGGCGAAGAAAGATTTATGGATGTTATTACTAAAAACGCAGGCAGATCTGCTAAAGAAATTCAAGATTCAATCTTGAAAAATATTTCAATCTTTACTGATTCATCGCCCGCACATGATGACTTAACTATGATTGTTATGAAAGCAGTTTAAATAATCTCTGCGGCTGTTTCTTCTTTTTTATACTTCGGAACTTCTACTCTTTGGAGAATTATTAGTCCAACTAAAAAAAATATTCCGATAGCAAGGGCAGCAAATCTCTGATTAAAAAGATCTGCAATGATACCATAAAATAAAGGTCCCACTACTGCTGATGATTTCCCAAATAAACCATCATAAAATCCAAAAAACTCTGCTTCCCTTTCATGAGGTGTAAGCAATGCCATTAAGCTTCTACTGCACGATTGTGAAGAACCGATTGACAATCCTGCAGATAATCCTACAAGATAAAATTGAAATACATTTTGAACTAAGAAAGCGCCAACTACAACAAACAGCCAAATTACTAGAGTTATCGTAATTGTTTTCTTCGGGCCAATATGATCAGAAATAATTCCAAAGATAAATGATCCTGCAACTGCAGTGCTCTGAACTATTACAAAGAAATAAATTATTTGTTCATCAGTCATCATTAAAATTTTTGATGCAAAAATAGAGGCGAAAGCTATAATTGTAATTATTGCATCGTTATAAAGAAAAAATGCTAAAAGAAAACGTGAGATTGATGGATATTCTTTGTGAACAAAAAGAGCTCTTAAAGTTCTTCCGCTTTTCTGTAATCCTATTCTTATTGCAGATTTTTTTAATTGCAAGCTTAGTTTTGGTTCACTTACAAAGAGAAAAAGAGGAATTGAAAAGAAAAGAAAAAATGCAGCCGCAACAACGAATGATAATCTTACATAAAATATATAATCTGGCGAAGTCTCTGCTGGAAGTAATACCATAATTATCAATAGCACGGCTAGAGCTCCAATATATCCCATTGCAAAGCCGTAGCCAGAAACTCTTCCAAAATTTTTTTTCTCGGTTAGGTTCGGAAGGAATGCATCATAAAAAACTAAACCGGCTTCAAATCCAATGTTGGCAAGAATGAAAAGTACAATCCCCAAAAGCACATCGCCTTTTTGTACATAAAACATTAAAGCTGTACATATAACAGAAATTAAAGTGAAGATTAATAGAAATCTTTTTCTATTGCGTGAAACATCTGCAATTGCACCAAGTGGAGGGCTTAATAATGCAGCAATGATCATCGATATACTTACGCTTAATCCCCAAAGCCAGTTCTTCCCGCCAGCTACATAATTTGAAAAGTACTTTGAATAAATTACGGTAACAATGATAACAGAAAATGCAGTATTAGCAAAATCAAAAAGCGTCCAGAAAAAGATTTTGCTTTTAGATTTCATCTCTTATTTCTTTGAAGAAGTTTTAGAAATGCTTTCTTCAATAAGTCCACGTCCTGTCTTTTTCAAATTACCAGAATCTTTTAATTCAGTTAAAACAGCATCAAGAATCCCATTTATAAATTTTCCGCTGCCAGCAGTACTGTATATTTTTGCTATTTCAATGGCTTCATTAATTGATACTTTAGGAGGAATTTCTTGGAAGTATAAAAGTTCACAAATTCCCATCCGCAGTAAAATTTTATCAATTAGAGCAATTCTATTCATCTCCCAATTATCAACTCTTTTCTTTATTTCTTTATCTAGTTCATCTTTATGCGCTAAAACTTTATGAACTAATTCATCAGCAAAATCCTTATCTGCTTTATCTTCTACATCAGCAAGCATTGCACCAATTAAGGCTTCTAGCGATTCCTTATTCATTGTGTATGCATATAAAATTTGTAGCGCTTTTTCTCTTACAATTCTTCTTTTAAATACGTGAGACATTTTAAGTTAACCTGTAAAAATCAATTTTAAGTGAATACAAAAATATCTTCGAACTTGTTATAATCCAAAGAACCAAAACACAAGTAAACCAATACTTTCTTTCATTTTGTAATATAGATTGTGCTGAAAGTTTAATTTTAAATCAGAAGTTGCTAATCCAACTTTAATTTTATAAAATCTGCACATTTCTTTTACACGTGCTAAATGATAAGAATCTGATACAATAAAAATATTGCCTATATTTTTCTTAGTTAAGATATGTTCTTTAATATATTGTACTTGTTCTGCTGTTGAAACGGTTTTGTTTTCAACCCAAATTTGGGAAGTATCAACATTTTCTGAACGGATATAATTGTATGCAACTTCTGCTTCACTTAATTCTCCTGGTGCATTGCTTCCCGTTAATTGGATTTTATTAACAATCCCTTCTCGTAAAAGTTCTACAGCTTTATCAGCTCGTGCTGCTAAGCTAGGACTTGGTGCATTGTGAGGCCATACGGCAGCTCCAAGTACTACGGCAACATTTATTGAATGTTTTTTAGGAGGAATTTTTTTATTGTCATTCTTTTTCAAGTTAATGAATAAAAAAGCAAAGAATAAAAGAATCATTACTAATGCAGCCGAATTTACAATTGCTCTTAGAACAATCAATTCTTTCCCGCCTAAAAGTTGAAACCAAACAATTCCAATAAATAAAAATTGAAAATACTGATATACAGAGAAAAGAAAACCAACTGCAATTTTTTTTAGTGGATGATCGAGAAAATATACATTTGGCAAAGGTAAAGAAATTTTTGTACTGATAAATGATATCAATAATAATATCGATAATGTTATCGAAAAAGAAATTAAAAAAACTGCTTTAAAATCCTTTTTTACTTTTATTGAATAAAAAATAACACCTAATATTGCAGCTAAAGTAAATATAATATTTAGGATATTCCCAAGATATAAAAAGCTAAAATTCGAGAGTTCTAATCCTTGGTTTTCGTATTTTATATAAAATAAGAATAATTGATCAAGCAATAAAATCAATATTACAAGTGAAGAGATTATTCCTCTATTTTTATTACTTTTTGAAGGCATTAGATTTTACTATAAAAGAAGTTATGAGTTTCTTACTTTGATTCTAACAAATTTAACTAGTGAATAAACCATGACAATACCAAAACATGCAGCAGAAAAATCAGTAATCCAATCATAAAAATCGCAATCACGCCCCGGCACAAAAATTTGATGAAGTTCATCAAGAGCTCCATAAATTGAAACTATTATTATTGACGCAAGATAGGCTTTTGTCTTTAATAGCTTGTTTTTCGATTGCACGAGAAGTGAAAAATTTATGAGGATTGTTAATAATCCATAACCCAAAAAATGCTCAAACTTATCATTCATATGAATATCTGGCATATCATTGCCAGGTATTGAAGTAGCTATTAAAAGTATTAACCAATAAATTATTAATGGTGTATAAACAAATTTTATTCTATTTTTTTCAAGATATTCTATCAAAATTAAATCTCTGAATTAAAAGATTTTCTTAAAAATTTTATAGCTTCGGGCAATTTATTAATTATATTTTCAGCAGTGTATCCATAATCTGTAAAATCATTCAACAATAAATCTGCTGCTAAGCTGTGAATATAAACTCCGGTTACTACTGCTTTTTCGGTATCTTTCAATTGGGCTAACAAACCAACAATAGTTCCGGTTAGTACATCACCGGTTCCGAATTTTGCCATGCCAGGATTTCCTGCTGTATTTATTAAAGAATCTCCATTTGGCGTAAATATTATTGTTGGAGCTCCTTTGAGAATTAAATAAGCGCCTGTATCTTCGACAAATTTTTTCCCGTAAAACAAAACATTCTTTTTTAATTCCAAAGTTTCAATTCCAATTAAGTTGGCAAATTCACCATGATGCGGAGTAAGAACAACACCTTCAATATTAATATTTTTATAACGGTCATTGTTCAATGCAAAAATACCATCAGCATCAATTACCATTCGTTTGCATTTTTTCTTTTTTAATATTTCAATTACTGCATCCTGAGTTTCAGGTTCTCTTCCAAGTCCCGGGCCAATAGCAACAGCATCAGCCCATTCTAATTTATTTTCAAATTCTTTAATATTTTTTTTAGATAAGTATTCTTTACCATCATCATCATACGAGTTAACAACAACTTCAGAAGCTTTATTAAATATTAATTTTCTTACTGATTTTGGATAGCATAATATCGATGCCCCTGCCCCAACTTTAAGAGCTGATTTTGCTGTCATTCTAGCAGCTCCTGGAAATGAGCCCGAGCCCGCAATAGTTAATACTTTTCCCGACGAATATTTGTGAATGTCCTTTTTCTTAAATGGCAAGTTATAAAATACATCTTCCGGCTCTATTAAATATTCTGAGGTTTTTAATTTGTCGAAAAAAGAAAATCCAATTCCGATATCTCCTTTTTCTATTATTCCGCAATTAGCATAACCGTCTTCAATAAATAAGCCTCGTTTTAATTCACCAAGAGTTACAGTTAAGTCGGCATTAAAACAATTTTCTGCATAGCCAGAATCTGAATTAAGCCCAGTAGGAATATCAACAGCAACTTTAAAAGATTTTATCTTGTTAAGGGAATTTATAATTGAATTATAAGGTTCTCTTAGTATTCCCTGAGATCCGCTGCCGAGCAAAGCATCTAAAATCAAATCGCAGTCATTAATAAAATTTAAATCTTTAATTGATCCAAATTTCTTAATTAAAATGTTCTTGTTATCTTTACCTAAATTTAACAGCGTTTTAAAATTTGATAAACAATCCGGCGACATTTCACTTTCATTACCTAAGTAAATAACTTTTACATGAAAGCCGCGATTTGCAAATTGCCTCGCCGCTGCAAATCCGTCTCCGCCGTTATTTCCCTTTCCACATATAACACCAATACGGTTTTTTTTAATTAGATGGTTTGCATTCTCAATTGTTTTGTTAAATATCTGCGTTGCAGCATTTTCCATCAAAACTAATCCTGGAATACCAAGATTATGAATGGCATAATTGTCAACTTCTCTTACTTGATTTGTAGAAAATAGAGGTATCATAATTTTATAAAGGGCTAAACTATAAAGCTTATAACTATAAAATTAAATCAATTTAACCCAATAATAAAGAAGAATTTAATTTAGATTAATTATTGCAGAAAATTTAATGCAAGAATGAAGTAATCATTCCGATAACAGTTCCTGGCGCAACTCCTATTATAATTACCAACAGAACCGATATAACCACCGCAGCTAAGCCTGTACTGCTTCGTTCTATTGAAAATTCTGTTTCGGAATCTTTAAAGTACATTAATACAACAACTCTTAAATAGAAATAAACACTTATTACGCTTGATAAAACTCCAACAATAGCCAACCAGGTTAAATGAGCTTTTATTGCCGAAATGAATACATAATATTTTCCAAAGAATCCAGCAAAAGGTGGTATACCAGCAAGCGAAAACATAAATATTGCTAAAAAAGCTGCAAGTATAGGATTCCTAGACGCTAATCCTGAATACGATTTTAATTCAAGATTAGCTTCTTCTTTACCTTCGATTATTGAAACAATACCGAAAGCTCCTAGATTCATAAAAGTATATGCGACTAAATAATATATTATTCCTGCAATGCCGTCGTAATTCCCTGATGCCAATCCTATAATCATATAACCGGCATGCGCAATTGATGAATAAGCTAACATCCTTTTTATATTTGTTTGTGCAATTGCAACAACACTTCCAAATACCATCGATAATACTGCAATTACTGCTAAATAAGGCTCAAAGATGTTTTGAATAGATCCGTTAAATAAAACTCCAAGTGTTACAATAATTGCACTGAATGCCGCAGCTTTACCGCCGGTAGAAAATAATCCAGCAACCGTTGACGCCGAACCTTCATAAACATCTGGCACCCACATATGGAATGGAAATGCAGCAATCTTAAATGAAAATCCAATTAAGAATAAAAGTATTCCGGCAACAAATAAAAGATTATGCTGTAACTGTGCAAATCTTGATGCAATTAAATCAATCGATGTTGTTTGAGCTGTTCCATAAATTAATGCAATTCCGTATACAATAAATCCGGTTGCAAACGCGCCAAGTAAGAAATATTTGAGTGATGCTTCATTGGCTTTCAATTTTTTTCTATTCATTCCTGCTAAAGCATAAAAACTTACGGACATAACTTCAAGCCCAAGAAAGATTACAAATAAATCTTTCGCTCCTGCCATTAGCATCATTCCTAATACGGATGACTGCAAAAGCAGATAAAATTCACCGTAATACGTTCCGTATTTTTTTAAATAATCAATTGAAAGCAGAGACACAATTGCGGCACCAAAAGTAAATATGAAAAAGAAAATATTAACTGTTCCGCCTACTGCAAACATATTCTGCATTATTACAGAAACCGAGTTCACATAAGCTAGTGCATGAAATCCGGAAGCAAGAAAAACTATGGTTGAAAACCATGGTAAAATTTGTTCACTTTTCTTTGAGTACATTTCTATGCAAAGTGAGACTAAAATCCCCGCGCCAATTATAATTAGGGGAAGTAAATTGAAAAATTCTTGAAAGTTGTTCAGCATAATATTATTCTATAAATAAAATGTCTTCGTCTGTTTTATCAATTGTTAATTTATGTTCATCTTCTATATGAACTGCTAATTTATAGTGATTATCAAAATTAAATATATCTTTATCTTTCTCTACTGCAATTAATTTTATTGATTCATATTTTGAAACTGCATCTTTTATATTCTTAAACAGTTTAAAATATATCTCGGTAAAATTTTCTTCTTCATGGACGTATATTGATTTCGAACTTGGTGAAAAGTCCATTATTATATCGTCTTCAATGATTACCTTCAGCAAATGACAGTTAAAAGGCAGAATCATTCTATTGCCGTAATAAAGACCTTTTAACTTGTTTTTTATTGTATTTTCAATTGTCATCATCTCTTAACCCTTTCCATAAAAGAAAAGAAGCCAGATTATGGTAAATATTGGTAACAGTATTATAACCGAGTATTTAACAATATAAGTGAAGAAGCTCGGCATTTCAATTCCAGCTCTTTCGCTTATAGATTTTACCATAAAGTTTGGCCCATTGCCAATATAAGTTAACGAACCAAAAAATACCGCTGCAACTGAAATAGCTTTTAAATAAATATCATCAACTAAAACAAAATTTTGGACATTAGATTTAACTGTAACATCCAATCCATATTTGCCCATTGCCGCACTCAAAAAATTCATGTAAGTGGGAGTATTATCTAGAATAGCTGATAAAATTCCTGTAGCCCAATAAAAAACTCCAGCACTTAATTTATCGCCAAATTCTTTTGCTTCATAAGCAATTAGCTGTAATGCTGGTATCATTGTTGCAAAAATACCAATGAATAAATAAGCAACTTCTTTTATCGGCTCAAAATCAAATTCGTTATCTTTTAGTATTTCTTTATCAGCAGTCTTATAAGAAACTATTACCACAGCAAACATTATTATTTCTCTTATTCCAAATGGAAGTGGATATAAACTTGGCACCCATGGAATAACTACTGGATCGATAAATACAGCTATCACAATTATTAATAAATAAATTAAATTTTTATATCCCTTAAAATGAATTTTACCGCTGTATTCAACTTTCGTTGGGCTGTCTTTTTTATTATTCAAGTCAAATAAATAAAAAGCTAATAATACCAGAACCAATGTTGGAATCCAAATATACCATACATTATCTATAACCCAGAAAAATGGTACGCCGCTTAAGAATCCTAAAAACAATGGTGGATCACCAATCGGTGTTAATGCTCCTCCTATATTACTTACAATAAATATAAAAAAGATAATGTGGTAAGGTCTTATTCTGTTCTTATTCATCTTAATGAATGGACGAATTAACAGCATGGATGCGCCCGTTGTTCCTACAATATTTGAAATTACCGCGCCAAACAACAAGAAAATCACATTTACAAGCGGAGTTGATTTCTTATCTACTTTTATTAATATTCCTCCCGATGCAACGAACAATGAACTTAGAAGTGCAATAAAGGAAATATATTCTGTAAGTGTGTGCAGAAGGCTTTTAGTATTATTTAGAAAAATAATGTAGTATAGAATTACTACAACACTTAATAATAATGAAACTTTTGGATAATGATTTTCCCAAAAATGTTTATAAAATAAAGGACCGGTCGCTATCATCAGCAAAAGCAATATAAATGGAATTACCATGTACGCCGATGGTAAAACGTGAGCGGCGGTTTCCGAATTCATAATTTTCATTGCAGTATCTGCGGCTGAATGATTTACAATCTGTGCAGCCACAGCTTTCAAATTGAGAAAGAACATTAAAAATAAAGAAAATAAAAAAATATCTTTTGTTTTTTTTATAGTCATTTCTCTCCTACTTCAAACTTAAAGTTTTGGTAGGCATTACTTGTTCAATTACTTTTTGAGTTGATTTAGCTGAAACATTTAAAAATGTACTTGGATAAATTCCTATCCAAACTATAAATATAAAAATCGATGCTAGAATAAATATTTCTCTTTTATTCATGTCTGTTAAATTATTCATCTTTGGATTTTTAACCTCACCAAACATCACTCTTTGATACATCCAAAGAAGATAAACTGCCGCAAATATTACACCGCTTGCAGCAAAAATTGTAAACCACCAGTTATTTAATACCGGCGATTTGAATGAACCAAGTAATATTAAAAACTCGCCAACAAATCCATTTAATCCAGGCAATCCTATCGACGATAATGAAGCAATCATTAGAAATGTAGCATATATAGGAACCACTTTAGCAATTCCGCCATATTCGGAAATTTCTCTTGTATGAGTCCTTTCGTATATAACTCCAACTAAAAGGAATAAAGCGCCAGTTGATAATCCATGATTAATCATTTGAATTACTGCGCCTTGAATTGACTCCTGTGTAAGTGCAAAAATTCCAAGTACAACAAATCCTAAATGCGCAACAGAAGAATATGCTACAAGTTTTTTCATATCTTTCTGAACCATTGCAACTAAAGCGCCGTATATTATGCCAACTACAGCAAGCACTGAAATGTAAGGTGCAAAGTAAATTGAAGCTTGCGGAAATAACGGCAAGCAAAATCTTAACAATCCGTAAGTTCCCATTTTAAGCAAAACTCCGGCTAAAATTACGCTGCCTGCTGTTGGCGCCTGTACGTGTGCATCGGGAAGCCATGTGTGAAGCGGAAAAAGCGGGACTTTAATTGCAAAGCTTAATGCAAATGCTAAAAACATCCAATTCTGAATTGTTGATTGAATAGTTGGCCCAACACTGTAAAGTTCAATTAAATTAGTTGAAAAATGGCCAAGTGAAGTTGATGCATAAACAGCTAACCATATAATTGAAACTAGCATCAGCAAGCTGCCGAACATTGTATAAAGGAAAAACTTTACTGATGCATAAATTCTTTGGTCGCCGCCCCAAATGCCGATTATAAAATACATTGGGATTAACATTGCTTCCCAAAATACATAAAACAAAAACATATCTAGAGAAACAAATACTCCAATCATTCCTACTTCGAGCATCAGCATAAAGAATGTAAATTCTTTTACTCGGTTTGTAATTGCTTTCCAACTCGACATCAATGTTAATGGCGTTAGGAATGTTGTTAGCAAAACTAATAGAAGGGATATACCGTCTATTCCAACATGGTAGCTGATATGAAGATTTTCTATCCAGCTAAATTTATCAATTAATTGAAATCCGCTCTTGGTTATATCGTAACCGGTATATAAGAATAAAGAAATTATAAAAGCTATAATTGAAATTACAAATCCAAAATATTTTATAGCATTCTCTTTAGTCTTATTTATAAAAAGAAGAAGAATTCCTCCAATTAGCGGAGTTAAAAGTAAGTATGATATCAAATGATTATTTTCCATAATATAAAAGTATACGGCAAAATTATAAACTTAAAATTAACCAGAATAAGGCGGCAGCAATTCCAAGTATCATTACAACTGCATAGATTTGCGCAACGCCGGTTTGAACTTTTCTAATTTTACTTGACATAAAACCAATTGCAGATGCTGTCCCGTTTACTAAACCATCTATTATTTTATTGTCTGCTATATTCCATAGAATTTTTTCGGAACCCAGTTTTATTGGATTAACTACAGCTGCATCATAGATTTCATCAACAAAATATTTATTCCAAAGTGCGGTATATATTCCTTTGAATTTCTTGCTGAATTGAAGAGGCAATTCTGTTTTTTGAAGATATAAATATCTTGCATAAAAAATGCTTGCAATAGCGCCAACCACTGTTACTAACATCAAAATGATTTCTTCAAAATGGCTGTGCGTTCCATAAATTACTAACTTTGCCTGAGCATTACTGAAGATTGGCTCTAACCAATTCTCAAATTTATTCCCGCCTTCGCCAGAGAATATTGCCGGTATTCCTATAAAACCGCCAATTGCTGACAATATCCCCAGTACAATTAATGGAATCGTCATTACGCTTGGCGATTCATGTGGATGCTTGTCGTGTCCAAATCTTTCTTTCCCGTAAAATGTTAGATAAACTAAACGGAACATATAGAATGCTGTTAGAAGTGCTGTAATCGCACCTATCAGCCAGTAAACAAAATTTCCATTTGCATATGAAAACCAAAGAATATCATCTTTGCTGAAAAATCCTGAGAATGGCGGTATTCCGGAAATTGCTAACGCCGCAACTAAAAATGTTAAAAATGTTTTAGGCATATATTTTTTTAGTCCGCCGTAGTTCTGAATATTTTGTTCATCATGCATTGCATGAATTACTGAACCGGCACCAAGGAATAATAAAGCTTTGAAAAAAGCGTGTGTCATTACATGAAAGATTCCAGCCGAGAATGCACCAACTCCCATCGCAAGGAACATGTATCCTAATTGGCTTATAGTTGAATATGCCAAAACTTTTTTAATATCATTCTGAACTAAGCCTATTGTAGCCGCAAAGAAAGCTGTAAGCACACCAATTATTGCAACAACAGTCATTATTTCCGGGGCAGATGCAAAGATGATAGAACATCTAGCAACCATATAAACTCCGGCAGTAACCATCGTAGCTGCATGGATCAATGCTGAAACTGGAGTTGGGCCAGCCATTGCATCTGGCAGCCAAACATAAAGCGGTATCTGTGCAGATTTTCCGGTAGCACCTATAAAAAGGAATAATGCAATTAAATTAAATGTTGAAGTTGGAATATTTACTGACGCTGCTCTAGAAAATACATCTCCAAAGTTTAAGCTTCCAAATGTTAAATAGATTAGGAACATTCCTAGAAGAAATCCGAAGTCTCCAATTCTATTTACAATAAATGCCTTCTTAGCTGCATCCGAAGTTGTACTCTTCTCAAATTTTCTGTCATACCAAAATCCAATCAGTAAGTACGAACAAAGCCCAACACCTTCCCAGCCTAAAAACAGAAGTACAAAGTTATCGCTTAGAATTAAATTCATCATTGCAAAGATGAATAAATTTAAATAAGCGAAAAATCTCCAGAATCCTTTATCTCCATGCATGTAACCAATTGAATATACATGAATGATAAATCCGACTCCGGTTACTACCAAAGCCATAACAAGTGATAATTGATCAATCTGGTAAGCGATATGGATATTTAACCCGCCAACATTTAACCACGAAAATAAATTAATTATAGTTTGTCTTTGTTCAACTGGTAAAGCTAAAGTTTGGAAAAAGGCTCCAACAGTAATAAGAAAAGAGATGCCAATTGTACTGCTTCCAATAATTCCGATAACCTTTTCATTCTTGATCTTGCTTCCAAACAGTCCGTTAAACAAAAATCCGAGCAGAGGTAGCAGAACAGTCAAATACATTAATTGAATCATAAAACTTTATGCAATGGATTATTTATCAAAAGAATATTTATTGTTTACCACTTAAGAATATTTATTTCGTCAATGTTCATTGTAAGCTTGTTACGGAAAATTGCAATTATAATTGCAAGCCCAACAGCAGCTTCGGCCGCAGCTACAGTCATTACAAAAAATACAAAAAGCTGCCCGACTGAATTTCCTAAATATGATGAGAAAGCGACCAATGTTAAATTGGCAGAGTTCAGCATTAATTCAATCGACATAAAAACAATTATTGCGTTCCTTCTTGTTAATACTCCTGTTACTCCTACAATAAACATGAAAGCACTAAGTACTAAGTAATATTCTATTGGTATATTCATAATTTTATTCGAATTTCTTTTTAGCTAATACTAAAGCGCCAATTGTTGCCACTAACAAAAGGTAACCGGCGGCTTCAAATGGTAATATGTAATTTGAATACAACTCTAATCCTATCTGCTCAATCGTTCCAGCTTTTATGCTTGCTTGAAGTGAAGGATTTTCTGCAGATGATGGTTTGGTAATAAATATCATGTAGACGAGTTGGATAAAAATCAATACTCCAATTACTACTGCAAATTTTTTAATCTGTGGGTATGTGCTGAATAATTTATCGTGTTCCGGCTTTAGAAGCATTATTACAAAAAGAAAAAGAACCATTATTGCGCCGGCATATACAATTACTTGTGCAACTGCTATAAATTGTGCATGCAGTAAAAGATATAATCCGGCAAGTGATGCAAAATTTAATACTAAAAATAAAGCGCTGATAACCGGATTAGATCTCGTAATCATCAAAACAGATGATACAGCAGCAATACCTCCGAAAACGATAAACAGTATAATTTCTAAATTCATTATTTTTCGAGAAATAAATTATTACAAATAATTATTAAACTTATAGATTGTTTATGGTGTATTTCTATAAATCATTCTTGCAAACGGAATAGTTTCTCTAACATGGTCAAGCCCGCAAATCCAAGCAACTGTTCTTTCTAATCCCAAACCAAAGCCTGAATGTGGAACCGAACCATATCGTCTTAAATCAAGATACCACTCAAATGCTTCTTGAGGTAAATTGTGTTCTTTGATTCTGCTTAACAAAAGATCAAAATCATCTTCTCTTTGACTTCCACCTATAATTTCACCGTAACCTTCCGGTGCCAATACATCTACCGCTAATGCCAATTTGGGATTATTTGGATCTCGCTTCATATAAAATGCTTTTACTTCAGCTGGATATCTATGTACCATAACCGGTTTATCAAATTGATTTGAAACTACTGTTTCATCGGTGCCGCCAAGGTCATTGCCCCACTCAAACTCTATTCCGTTTTTCTTTAATATTTCAACTGCTTCATCATAAGATATTCTTGGCAAAGGCTTTTTAACATTCTGAAGTTTTGTTGTATCTCGTTCAAGAACTTTTAATTCTTCTGCTTTATCTTTTAAAACTGTCTGAACAATATATTCCAAAAAGTCTTCTGCCAAATCCATATCATCATTTAACTCAGCAAATGCAACTTCAGGCTCAACCATCCAGAATTCTGTAAGATGCCTTCTTGTTTTAGATTTCTCTGCTCTAAATGTAGGCCCAAATGTATATACTTTCCCTAAAGCCATTGCTCCAGCTTCGGCATACAATTGACCCGATTGTGTTAAATATGCTTTACCTAAATCAAAATAATCAGTTTCAAATAATGTGGAAGTTCCCTCGCAAGCTGCCGGAGTTATTATCGGCGGATCCATTAATGTAAATCCTTTACCGTCAAAATAATCACGAATAGCTTTTACAATTCTATGTCGAATTCTTAAAATTGCAACTTGCTTACTAGAGCGAAGCCACAAATGACGATGATCCATTAAAAATTCTACTCCATGTTCTTTGGGAGTAATTGGATAATCGTGGGATTCTGAAATTACTTTTAGACCAGTAGCATCAAGTTCATATCCGCCGGGTGCACGTGGTTCAACTTTTACTTTGCCTGTAACTTCAATTGAAGATTCTTGTCCCAGCCGGCTGGCTAGTTCAAATACTTCTTCAGATACATTACCTTTAAAGTAAACGCATTGTAATAACCCTGTGCCATCTCTGAGGATTAAAAATTTAACTTTTCCGCTTGATCTTTCATTATAAAGCCACCCTTTTAGTGTGACTTCTTTACCTACAAACTCGCTTAAATCTTTTATCAAAATTGTCCACATTTTTATGATTTAAATTCAAAATTTTGATTTCAAATATATATAGCATGCTATATAAATGCAAAGAATGAGTATTCAATTTTACAGACATTACAACAATCTGCAGCACATAATTCAGTCTATGCAATTATTTTAGCTACAGAAAAAAAATTTGATAATCTGATATTTCCAATAAGTAAAAAATTAAACTAGCTTTCTTCAAGTATAAACAAAACTTTTTTGTCAGTGGATAATATTATCCTCTTGATTTTTTACTTATCAAAGAGGTTATATTCGTTTCTTGGTTTTTGCTTTTAACTATTTCTTCTTTCTTTAATATTTGATGACCTTCAAATACCGTAAGAATATCTGCTGAGTTTTTCTTAACCAAATAAACAATACGATAATTTTTATGTAACAACTCCCAGATATTCTCCAATGATAATTCTGGAACAATTCTACCTTTTCCCGGATTTTCTAATATTGTTTCTGCAAGGGATTATAGCTTGTCAACAAACTCAATTGCAATCGTGGGGTTATCTCTTGAAATATATTCTTCGATTTCTTTTAAGCGAAATAATGCTTCTTTTGTCCAGAATATTTTCATCTTTCTTTACCGGTGCGTTCTTTTTGTAATTCACTTCTGAGTTGAGATGTAGATAAAACTTCTCCTTTTTCAGAATCAGATAAACCGCGTGAAATTGAATCGATAAACAACTTTGTCTGTCTCAAGTCATCAAATTCCGATGGAGAGATTAATACTCCGGCAGGTTTTCCATTTTGAGTGATAATCAGAGAATTATGCTTATTCTGAATTTATTTAGTCAGCCCTTAAAAACCCAAATTTCTTTTTGGGGGTAGAAAACTTGTTCGAAAAAAGAAATAATCGGTGAAATAAATTCTTGATAAAAATACTGCAGAAAAGATGATCTCCATTTTCTCATCAT
>JAKALM010000012.1 GCA_021824145.1 Bacteroidota bacterium | reverse complement strand
GGAAGGATAAAAAATCTTAAAGTGATTGAAAGAAAATCCGGTAGTGAAAGATTTATTTGTTTTAATCAGAAAGAAAATTCTATTACTAAAAATGAATTTGGACAGATGGACACTTTGTTTTGATGTTTGAGCTGAAAAATGATTTTAAAAGTGTCCAAGTGTCCAAATAAAGGTAATTGTTAAAATTTAATCCATTTTCAAAGATTTTATTGGACGGATGGTTGGACAGTTTGAAATAATAATAAATAAATAGAGTACTTTGGACAAGTTGGACTAGATTCTATTTAGATTTCAAAATAAAATAAAGTTCAAAGTGTCCAAATGGATTAAAGTAAATTTACTGCATCTGTCAGATTTTGTTTTTGGAGGTGCGAATAAATTTGAGTTGTATTGATATTTTGATGACCAGCCAAATCTCTAACAACATATAGGCTTACTCCTTTTTGAACTAAGTTTGAACAGAACGAATGACGCAAGGAATGAAAGTGAATTTTATTACTAAGCCCTGATTGTCTAACTGCTTTCTTAAAACTTTTACTGACAAAATTTTCATTTAATTTAACACCGATACATTTTATAAACACAAAATCATCTTGAGCGATACTATAAATTTTAGGCTTAATGTTTAATAGAATATTTTTAAGAGTAGGATTAAGTGGAACGAATCTTTCTTTTTTATTTTTTGTAGTAAATGATTCATCGCATTTGATAGTAATAAAATTATTTGAGAAGTCTATCCAGTTCCATTTCATATTTAACAATTCACCGATACGCATACCGGTAAAGAATGCAGTATAAAAGATCGATTTAAGAAAATCCCTTTCCGTATTACTGATGATAATTTGAAGCTCATCAAATGTTAGGAAAGCAGGATAGGACTGCGTTAATTTAGGGGCTTTAATTTTATTAAACGGATTCTCTTTGATATAGTTCCAGGCTAAAGCTTTATTAAAAGCAGCCTTCAAAGTTCTATAATATAATGACGCTGCACTTTTAGAATACGACGTAATTGATGAAATGAATTGATCTATATTTCTTGAGGAAACCATGTCAAGCGGAAGATTAGGAAGAAATTTTTCTAGCTTATTAAAAGAGGGTATAACAGCTCTTTCTAAATAAGCTATCGAATAGGTGTCCTTTATATAATATTTATATTCTTTAATGAAAGCATTCAAATTTATTGATGCTTCCCTTTTAGGTTTTATCTTGATTGTTTCTGGGTCAAAATGTTTTAGGAATTTTTCCGCTACTTGCCTATCAGAAGTTTTAGTAGAAATTTTTGTTCTCTTACCATCAACAAAATAAATTAACTGATAGTACGGTGATTTAGAATCTTTGGTTAGAAACATGATTATTACTCCTTCCGGATGTACCGACAAATGTACCGAAAAGTCGAAAATGTAGTGATTTCTGGTTAAAAAGTAAGAATCCCACTATCTTACAAGCAGAGGGTCGGAGGTTCGACTCCTTCAGCGCCCACTTTTCCCAGTAGCCGTTTTAGAACGGCTTTTTTATTTAATTTAATTCATTTTAACTCGAACAACATATCAATTCATAACAGACTTAAAATGTTTGTTATTTATCTAGATCATGTGATTTATCTCCTATCAAAATTATTTAAAACTTATTTTTAGTTCGACTTCTATATATTTGCACTTAACTTTTACTAAGTCGGATAACATATAAGCAAAGCATACTATTTTAATTAACTAAAATATTCAAGCTAACTACAAACATCATGTCGTGTTTTGGCAGTTAATATTTTAATTTCAAAAATACATTCCAGGAATTTTATGCTAAAACAATTTTTAGTTGTATGCATGTGTTTTTTATTTCACCAATCATTTGCTTTGACTAAAATAAATGGAAACAAAAAAGAAACCGGAACTGATTCACTTCATATAAATAGCAATATTCATCTAAAAAGATCAAATGTTTTTGAGCCAACTTTAACTTGGTATCAAATGTTTACTAATGTTCCTCATGATAATTACGAATTTTTTAGCAATATTTTTAAAGCACCACAAATTCCTACTTATATTGGTCTTACCGCATTAACTGGTTCTCTAATGACAGTTGATCATTCAGGTTGGAGAGCAGATAAACAATTATATATAAAGTCTCATCTTTTTCATTCTGCAAGTGATGTACTTGTTTTTATGGGAAATGGTGAATTCCATTTTATGCTATCAGGATTATTTGCAACATATGGTTTATTCAATAATGATCAAATTGCATTAAGAACTGCAAGCAATATTGCAGAATCCGTTTTAGCTGCTGGATTACTTGTTCAAGTTTTAAAAAGAATTACCGGAAGAGAAAGCCCTGCAGGATCCGATAAGACTTTAGGTTCTTGGAAGTTCTTTCCTAGCATCAAAGAGTATCAAAAAAATCAATCGAAATATTATTCTTTTCCATCTGGACATTTAGCATCTGCAACCGCTACTCTTACGGTAATTGCAAATAATTATCCTCAAATAAAATGGATTAGGCCAGTGGGATATACTGTACTTGGATTATTGGGAATAAGTTTGGTAAGTCATGGTATGCATTGGTACAGCGATTTGCCACTTGGCTTCTTTATCGGCTATTCAATGGGAAATATTATTTCACCACCAAATAGTGGAACTCAATTAGCGGCAATTCATAATAACTCTCATTTAATTTTTCTGCCTAATATAGGATTAAATAAAGTAGGATTAAATGTTGCTTATGCATTCTGAAAATTATATTCAAAATAACATTAGAAATTCTTTTCTTATAAAACCGATTTTATTATTATTGTAAGAAAAAAAAATACTTATTATTGAATATGCGTCCAATTTATCTAATAAAAGAATACAGCAATATAACGCGCAAAATATTGATTGATATGGCTTATCTCTCTTCACACAAAATAATTAGGCTGCCAAAAATTTATTATGAAGAAGGAATTTATTTACCATATAAGAATAATAATCAAACAGAGAAATATTACCTAGATAAGTCCAAAATAATTTCTGAAGATCAAAATTTTTATTTTTTTAAGTTCCCATTTAAACCAGATAATGTAGAAGAAATTACAGTTAAGTAATATTTTTTATTTTAGTTGTATTGAAATAAAAAAAGAGACAAGTAAAAAAATTAAATCATGGGAGATTACGCATAGATCACGTTAATATATTCATCGAATATCTTATCATAAAATTTTACTTGTCTCTTAAGCACCAAATTTAAATATCATTTTTTATAAAAGATTATTCAACCTCCTAATTTTGATCTTAAAAATATTTTAAAACAAATTGGACAACTGTTTTAGAGAAGCTATCCGCAATTTTATTCCAATTATTTATAGGCAATTTTCAGACCAACTAGCTATACCTTATTTATAAGTTTAATAAATAATTTTACTATTTAAATATCATTTCTTTATTACTTCTAAAAGTAAAATTTACAAGTAATTTATGCTTCGTTACAATGAGCATTAATTTATTAGAACAAATTAGAATTTTATTAAGAAATAATTACCAATGCTATAAGTAAAGATAACTTAGGTTTTACAATTAAAATAATAATCCTATTTATCCAAACTCAAATTTCAGTTGGAAATATCAAATTTTTTCATGCCATTTATTAATTATCAGAGATTCAATAATTTTCTCGCCTCTATGTCCAAATATCGGATGATTTTCTTTAGATAATTTATCTGCTAGATGAACTGCAACATTGCCTGTTGGCTTTCCAGTTTTTTTTGATTCACTTAAAACTTTTAAAGTCGTTTGATAAATTGAATGATTCCAATTCTGCTCTAAATGCCTTTCTATAAATTGATCATCATTAACATAACCATACTGCTCATTTGCACAATTTACAATTCCCATACGATTAGTAAGAAAATCGGGGACGTAAATAATTTTTCTTTTAAAGATTTCCAGATCATGTTTAATTGGATCTTCCAATTGATTATTTGCAGCGCCGCAAATTATTTTTGCTTTAATTTCTGGAATTGTCTTTGAATTTAATATGGCACCAGTTGCACAAGGAGCTAAAATGTCACAATCAACTTTTAATATTGATGTATCATTTTTATCAACTAAATGCACTTCCAAATTTTTGTTTCTAAATTCTGATTTTAACTTTTTCACATTACTTTCAAATATGTCACATGCAATTATTTTTTTAACTTTCTCATCAAATAAATATTTGATTAGTGGAGTTCCAACATTTCCAGTTCCTTGAATTGCAACTGTTTTACCCTTCAAAGTATCACCAGATAAAAAATTCAAAGCAGCCTTCATTCCAGCAACAACTCCACGTGCAGTTGGAATTGAAGGATTACCACTTCCACCAATATTAAAAGGAATACATGTTGTGAATCGGGTTTTAGAAAAAATATTTGCCATATCGTTTACGTTTGTGCCAACATCTTCGGCAGTAACATAACATCCATTAAGTGAAGTAATAAATTCTCCATACTCTTGATAAATGGAATTTCTTATTTCAGGATCTTTTATATTAAAATTAGTATTCTGTGCCATCACGCCTTTGCCTCCTCCCCACCAAAGTCCAGCTAAAGCATTTTTATGAGTCATACCTTTTGAAAGTCGAAGACCATCTCTAAAAAAATCTTCAACATTATTATATGCCCAAAATCGAACTCCACCAGCGGCTTGACCTCGATTTGTTCTATGGATAAAAGCACTTTGAAGTGTATCGTATTTTTTAGTTATCTGAAAGAACATTCCTTCATGAAAATTAAAATCTCTTTTATCGTTATTAATAAAATCAGCAATTGGATTTAGTAGTTTGTGTGAGCTTATTATTTTCTTTAATTTTTTATTATATACAAAGTAAAATTTTCTTATATGATTTTGGTTCAAGAATTTAACAAATTCTTGTGTTGATAATTCAAGTAAATTTATTTTTCGATTCATTATAAAACCCTGATAGATATTTTTTATTTACACAAATTTATTATTCAATATCAATGAATAAAAATTTAAACATTAGATTTTAAGTTAAATTTATTAAATTATTCATAAATAATTGTTAAATCCAAATTTCATACTATGTATTTATTATAAGTTTAAGTTTTGCTGTTGAACAAGCAAAGTTTAGTTATTTTTAATTAATTTTTCGTAAAAATATGATGCAATTATGAATACATTTGACCTTGAAAAATTAAAATCTAAACTTCCAGTGCATCCAGGAATTTTAAGAAAAGAAGAATATTTTAATTCAGCAGTTTTAATCCCACTTGTTTTAATTAATGATGAATATAATTTTTTATTTGAGAAAAGAGCAGCCGGCATAAGACAAGGCGGAGAGATATGTTTTCCTGGTGGTGAATTTGATCCATTAATCGATTCTTCTTACAAGGACACTGCAATTAGAGAAACATTTGAAGAATTAGGTTTAGAGAAAGAAAGAATTTCAATAATTGGTAATCTTGATACTTTAATTGGGCCAATGGGTGTAACTGTTGATTCTTTTCTAGGTGTTTTAACTTTACTTGATATTTCATTAATTAAATTTGATAAAGATGAAGTTGAAGAAATTTTTTTAATCCCAGTTTCATATTTTTTAAAAAATCAACCGGAGAAATATCATGTTCGTTTAGAAATAAACCCAACTGATATTGATAAAAATGGCGAAAGAGTAGATACACTTCCCGTTAAAGAATTAAAACTTCCTGATCGATATTCAAAAACATGGCGTGGAAGAAAACATCAAGTTTTAGTTTATAAAACATCTAAAGGAATAATTTGGGGAATAACTGCATCACTTATTTATGAGATTGTAAACAAGTTTACAAGTTAAAATTATTACATAAAATTTTTAATAAAAGATTGCCAACCATATCGTTTCAACTTTTGAACTAGTATATTCAATACGATGTTTATGGTGTGCGGTTATATTTATATAATCGCCTTCTTTTAATAATAATTTTTCTGCATTATTTTCAAATAATATTTCTGCTTCACCTCTTAAAACAATTACCCATTCGTTTTCATCCTGATCATACCAAAAATCTTTTGGTGATGAATGACCCTTAGAAATTATCCTTTCTAATCGAATTTTTTTATTTTCCAAAATATTTTCAAAGATTTCATTTTGAATTTTTTCCGGTATTTTGTTATAAATATTATGTGTTTCCATTTTTAGATACTGAACATTTTTTAATTTTCTTTATAAATCCATTCACCTTGATTCTTTAATCTTTTATCAAGCCCATAATGTTTGAATAATTCTACCATTTCATGCGCGTTTTTTTTCTTAAAAGATAAATTAGATGCATTAGAAAGTTCACTTACTAATACACTAACAACCGCTGAAGCGTCTGATAAATATTTTTCATTTACTTTATCGAATGTGTCACCACGTTCATGGTAAAATTTATACATATTTTCATCAAGATGTGCTTGTATTTCAAAAGTCGGTATGCCGTCAAACATAAAATACATGTGGTCGCTGTTAGTTCCCGGTGAACTTACAACTCCAGAATAAAGATTAAAACCATTCAATTGATTTTTTACATTTTCAAAGAATGGAATAAATTCATTAAAGCCCATTACATTAAAACCTGTTGGTGTGCCTGTCATATCCATGTTAATCATTGCAATAATGCTGTCTTGCTTATGCATCTCAACATATTTTTTTGATCCCCATAAACCAAATTCTTCACCGTTGAACCAAACAAAATCAATACTGTAATAATTATTCGGACTAAATTTCTTCAAAAGCCTAGCAACATCAAAAAGTATTGCCGTCCCAACACCATTATCAACAGCTCCTTGCCCCAAATCCCATGAATCAAAATGCGCCCCGATTACAATTTTTGATTTTACTTTGCCTTCAAGTGAAGCTACAATGTTTGCGGAATTAATTTCTTTACAATATGAATTTGTTGTAATTTCAATTGTTACTGGAATATTTCTTTCAATTAATCTTTCGATCCATTTGCCTTCTTCAAATGTTAAACTGTATGCCGGAATTTTTGTTTCATTACCATTAAAATTTCCCATGCCGGCTAAGTTGAGAAATCCTGTTCTTTCATTGATATACAATATTGCTTTTGCACCATGCCTGGCGGCTATGTCAAGAGCTTGATAGCGTAATAATTGCTCTTTACCAGGCGGTGTTTCTTGAGTTACAAGAACAATTTTATCCTTTACATTCAGGTTCTTATAGTTTTCTTCTAATCCATATTTAGCATAAACAACATTTGCATCAAAGGTTGGAGTTTTTTCAACATATCCAAGTGCAACAGCTTGAAGTTTTCTTTCTGTTGGACTTCTCATTATTACTTGGTCATTTCCTCTTACCCAACCAGGAATAGTGAATTTTTCAAACTTAGCTTCATAGCCAATATTCTTTAATTCATCTTTCAAAATTGACATTGCTTTTTCATTTATTTCTGATCCAATAAGTCTACCGCCAGCTTCGTCGCATAATCTTTCTAGCACATTATATGATTTATTCTCGAGATAAGCTGAACCAATTATTTCTCTTAATTTAATTGAAGGTTGGGAAAAAATAGTAAGAGAAGAAAACAAAAGTAATGCGATAATAATTTTAAACTTCATTTGAACGTCCCTATTTCTTAATAATTTTTTCAAGATAAATTTACAGAATTGTTATGTGATTTGGCAAATATTTTAAATAATAAGATTTGTAAAAAAAATAAATATCCCCTATTAAAAAGTTTTTTCTAATTAAATCATAAATAAGATTTTATATGTGCAACATATGCTTCAGCACCGCCTTCTTGATAACCAGTTATCCCAAGTAAACCGCCATTACTATTCAATATTACAATTGTTGGAAAACCTTGAACATTGAATTTTTGCGCTAACTGATTATTATAAAATTTAACTTCTTCGGATTGTTGAATTTTTTCTGGGAAATCTATTTTTACAAGTACAAGATTGTCTTTAGCATAATTTATAAATGCATCTTGTGAAAATACTTCCGATCTCAATCTTTTACACCAAATACACCAATCAGATCCTGTAAAATTAATCAATATCGGCTTTCCTTCTTTTTGTGCAACTACTTCAGCTTGTTCTAAATTATCATACCATTTAAGCGAATCTTCTTTACTTTTATTAAAGACCAAAAAATATAGCAAAGCAATAACTACAATAGCACCAAAACCAATATATTTTTTCAAATTCTTATTCATTTTCTTATTTATATTCTTTTTCATTTATTTCTCCGGATATTTCTATAAAAAATAATTAATTGAGTATAAGATGAAGATTTTTATGAAAAGATTCCCACTAAAGACTATTAATATATTTCAGTTAAAGAGGTTCTATTTTTAATTATTTTTAGGAAGAGTAAAAATAAATTTAGTTCCAGTACCTTTTTTACTTTCAACAGAAATTTTTCCACCATGTTTTTTAATTAATTCTTTACAAAGGTTCAATCCCAAGCCACTTCCGGATTCATTTTCCGTACCTTTAGTAGAATGAGCTTTTTTAATATCAAAAATTTTAGGAATATCCTCCTCATCAATACCAACACCCGAATCGCTTACAATAATTTTCACAAATCCATCTTCTTCATTTGAAGAAATTTCAACTACTCCACCTCTTCCTGTAAATTTTATAGAATTTGAAATCAGATTTTGGAAAATTGAATGCAGCATAAAACCATCTGCCCAAACATGGGTATCTTCTTTAATTTCATTTTTGATACTAATTGATTTTTGTAATGCATTACCATGGATAATATTTATAACATCATCCACAGCTTTTGATAAATTTTCATTCCCTGGTTTGAATTCCATCTTACCAGCGTGAAACATTGACCATTCAAGCAAATTATTAATCAACTTTAATAAATTTTTTGCAGATAGATTTATATTTCTTGCAGATTTTTTTATTTCATCTTTATCTAAATTTTCAAATTCATTTTCTAGCAAATCCGAAAATCCTACTAAACTATTAAATGGGCTTCTCAAATCGTGAGCTAATATTGAAAAATATTTATCTTTAGCAGCATTAAGTTCTTTCAGCTCCGATTCTGATTCCGAGAGCTGTTCCAATATTTCTCCTTGCATTTTATTGTACTTTTCTAATTCCTTGGTCTTTAGCTGCAATTCTTTTGTTCGTTCGGATATAATTGCTTCGAGCATTTTATTTTGATTCCGAATATTTTTAATTCTCATTCTAAATAGAATGAACAAAACAAAAATTAAGAATAGAGAAAATAAAATTTTAAACCACCATGTTAACCAAAATGGCGGTTTAATAATTAACTTTAACGAAGTACCCGATTCATTCCAAATACCATCATTATTGGTAGCTTTTACATGTAAGATATATTCACCTGGATTAAGATTGGAAAAAGTTACAGTATTATTCTTTCCTAAATCAATCCACTCTTTGTCAAACCCTTCAAGTTTATATGCAAATTTATTGTTATTTGGATTTGTATAACTTAATGATGCAAAAGAAAATGTGAGAACATAGTCTTTGTACGAAAGAGATAATTCTTTTGTAAGAAAAATGGGATTGGAAAGTTTAACAATTTTATTAAATGCTTTTACGGATGTAATAACAACAGGCGGCTTGTAAAAATTTTCCTTAATATTTTCTGGATAAAACATATTGAAGCCTTTTATTCCTCCGAAAAACATTTCGCCATCTTTACTTTGGAAAAAGGCACCTTGATTAAATTCATTACTTTGTAAGCCAAAACTTCTATCGTAATTTTTAAAATGCTTTGCGATTGGATTAAATTTGGATATTCCCTTATTTGTACTTAACCATAAATTACCTTCTTTATCTCCCAATATTCCATAAACCTGGTTATTTGCCAAACCATCTTTCTCAGTGAAATTAATAAACTTTCCTGTTTTTATATTTAATCTATTTATTCCACCACCAGCAGTTCCTATCCACAAATAAGGTTTGTTGTCATTTGGAAATTTATAGATTGAATAAATTACATTTTCATTTAAGCTGTTTTTGTTTTTAGAATCATGAACGAAACGAGTAAAGTTTTTTGTAATTGGATTAAAACAATCTAAACCTTCATTAGTTCCAATCCAGATCATTCCGTGCTTATCAAGATATAAATCTGAAATATTATCATTGCATAGACTGTTGGGATTTTTAGGATCATGTTTAAAATGCGTAAATCTGCCTAACGCATCTAATTTATCAAACCCTCCGCCCCAAAACCCTATCCATAAATTCCCAGAATTATCAGAAATAATTGAATTAACGTAAGGATTCCCTAAAGAATTTGGATTATTTTTTTCATGTTTATAATGTTTAAAAGTTTTATTTATAGGATCATATTTATCTAAACCAGCAATAGTGCCTATCCAAATTATTCCTTTTGTATCTACATATAAAGAAGCAATAGAGTTGTTGATTAAACTATTTTCTGAAGCACTTTTCATTAAATGGGTAAATTGTCCAGTTTCTTTATTTAGAATATTTAACCCGCCAGAATCTGTACCTATTAAAATGTTTCCGCTTGCATCTTCAGAAAAAGCATTTACTTGATCATCATTTAATCCATTTGGATTATTAAATTGCTTATTTACTTTTCCAAACAATCCAATGTTTTTATTTAAATTATAAACACCATCAGTAAAACTTCCTATCCAAATTAAACCTTCTCTATCCTGGAAAATTGAAAGAACCTGATCATCTTCAATATTTATAGGATCATAAGGATTATTTATGAAATGAAAAAATTTTCCCAACTTCGGAATAAATTCATTAATTCCTCCTGAAGTACAACCAACCCAAATAGTTCCATCTTTATCTGTTAACAACGCTTCAACAGAATCCGAACCCAAACTACTGGCATTATCTTTTGAATGTTTATAACTAATAAATATTTTATTCTTTAAATCCAACTTATTTAAGCCAGCGTCAACAGTACCAATCCAAATATCGCCATCAAAGCTTTGTGTAATTGCTAGAATTTTATTGGAAGAAATTGAAGCCGAATTACCAGGAATATTTTTAAAGTGAGAAAATTTTTTTTTTGAAATATCTAGCTCATCTAAACCATTATCTGTTCCAATCCATAAATTCCCATTCTTATCAACAAAAAGAATGTTTACAGAATCGCTGCATAATGAGTTATTGTTAAAACTATTGTGTTTGTAGTGAATGAATGAATTATTTTTAGTATTTAAAAAATCTAATCCGGCATTAGTAGCAATCCAAATATTTCCTGATAAGTCTTCTGCTATTGAATTGATATGATTAGAAGAAATACTATTTAAATTATTCCGATTATGTTTAAAAGAAGTAAATGATTGTGATTCATAATTAAATTTATTTAATCCGCCAAAATCGGTTCCTACCCATAATGTACCTGACTTATCTACCAATAAACAAATAATGCTGTTATCAGAAAGCGAAGTTGAATCATCAAATGAGTTTTTGAATATCGTAAATCCATATCCGTCAAACCTATTTAATCCATCTTGAGTTCCAAACCACATAAAACCGTATTTGTCTTGAGCAATACAATTTGTAGAACTTTGAGATAAGCCATTTTCAATGGTGTAGTGGCCAGAAATGATATTATTAATTTGTGGGAAATTTTGTCTAAATGCAAAAAACAAAAATAGCGCTATAAACCATTTAAAATATTTAGATTTGGTAATCCTTACCAAAATAGCTCCAAATAATTTCTAGATCTAAAAAATATTCTATCTATATTTATCGAAAATATTTTAAAAAAGTTTAATGAAATTTGTAAACCGAAAAAATTATTTAATTGGTTTGCTCTCTTTTGCTAAATTTCTCCTTTTCTCGTATGCTTCACGAGTAATCTTTACATCTTCTAAAAACCTACTCAACTCTTTTAGTTGAAGAGCTTGAGGGCCATCAACAAGTGCTTTAATTGGATCTGGATGAAAATCAACTAGAACCATATTTGCACCAACAATAATTCCTTGTGCAGTAGCGTGAAAAATATCTAAAATACCATCTGGTGATGCTTCACGCGATCCAACAGAGTGAGATGGATCGATACACACTGGCATTCTTGTTAATCTTTTAATAGCTGGCACTAAGCTAAAATCAACCATATTTCTGTGCGGCTCTGAAAATGAAGTTTTCATCCCTCTTAAACAAAATATTACTTTTGCATTTCCTTCGCTTGCTAAATATTCAGCTGCATTTAAAGATTCATTTAATGTAATTCCAAATCCTCTTTTTAATAAAACTGGGAACTGACTTTGTCTTCCAATTGCTTTTAATAATTCAAAATTTTGTGTATTACGGGTACCAACTTGGAACATAACACCAGTAGGATTTCCAGTTTCTTCCAATGCATCTATTATTTCTTGAATATGATTCTCATGAAGTATTTCCATTGCAATTATTTTAATGCCGTATTTACCCGCTAACTCAAATACATAAGGCAAACAATCTTTTCCGTGCCCTTGAAATGAATAAGGATTTGTACGAGGTTTATATGCACCCATTCTAGTGCACACCTGATCGTTCTCTTTCAAGGCTTTCATCATTTGTTCAACATGTTCTTTTGTATCCACAGCACAAAGCCCAGCAAAGACATGCAGATTATCTTGGTCAAATCGAACGCCATTATATTCAAAACCAGTTAATCGTTTGCTATCTTTGTGCCTTCCAAGAATTCTATACTCTTGAGAAACTCTAACTACTCTTTCTACAGAAGGCAAAGCTTCTATTTCCTCTTTATTCAAAGCAGCTGTATCTCCAAATAAATATATTTCTGTTAGCTTTTGAAATTGACCTTCGACAATATGCTTTTGAGTTCTTATGTTTTTAAGATTATTTAAATAATTCCAAGTTTTTTTGAATGATGCTGAATTTTCATCAATATTTGGATGTAGGATAACTATCATTAATAGAACCTCAAGTTGTGAATTAAGAGAATAAATTGTTTAAAATAAATTTAATAAAAAGTTTTCTTTATCGAAGGGAGTTATATCAAGAATAGCTATTTGATATTAATGAATTATAAAAATGATCGAATATTTATTCATTATAAAAAAAGAGCCGTCAATTATCTTGGCGGCTCCTCTGATGATGAATCAAATAAAACTGCTATTTCATCAGGATAAGTTTTTTTGTAGAAACGAAATCTCCGGCTTTCAATTGGTAGAAATAAACACCGCTTGCTAATTTACTTGCATTGAAAGTAATATTATAACTTCCAGCTTGTTTTACATCATTTACTAAAGTCGCTACTTCTTTTCCAAGAATATTATAAACCTTCAATACAACTTTACTTTCAGTTGGAATTGTAAAGTTTATAACTGTGGTAGGGTTGAATGGATTCGGATAATTCTGGTTCAACTCAAAAGAATTAATTTCACTAGGATTATTATTTGTACTTATTCCAGTAACAGTTGATGGCGATAAAGTAAATGAATTTGAAGAAGAAAAATTAGTACTGTAATCTAGCGTTACATTGCTGGTTTGAGCATCGGTGAAACCATAAGATGAAGATGATACGGAATAATTTCCAGGGATTAGTCCTGCAATTGAATAATTTCCATTTTGATCAGTTACACCATATGAATATATATTTTGATTCTCATCTTTTGCATAAACAAACGCACCAACAATCGGATTTCCAGCGTTATCATTAACAGAACCATTCACAGAAACCATTCCTGAATCGCCCAGAGCATTTACCATAAAATTAATTCCGTTTACGATTCCGGAAGTAGTAACTACAACTGAATCCGCTTCTCTCCATTTCATTGTTTCAGTTCCATCGTACTTAAAATAAGTTGGTTTATATGCACCTTGCGGAATTGCAAGTAATATATAATTCCCTGGTATTAAATGTTCAAAAGTATAATTACCAAGCGAATCAGTCATAGTAGAATATTTATGTCTATCATCAAAATCACCTTTTCTAATAGCATGAACTATTGCCGGAACACCTACACTATCACTATCCATAACTATTCCACTTATTCCATTATTATAAATTGGTTTATGATTTAGGACAAAATTGATTCCACTAGTGTCTTTAGAAATAGCAATTCGATCTGCTGTTAAGAAGTTAGATTTGCCATTGTAGAATTGAGGAATAAAATCGTGATTAAAAGAGTGTGCATAAACTACTATTGTATCACCGCTAATTACATTTAAAGAGTATTTTCCCACACTATCTGTTACAGTATGGAAAAATCTTTTTGCAAATGAGTTATGTGAAACATTATAAACTTCAATCCAGGCTCTTAAACCATTACCCAATGTATCGGTTACAGTTCCACTTATGTTATATTTTAATGCTGGTGTGCGAGGCTGCAAAGTTATATTAAAATCTAAGCTGTCTCCAGAATTTACAGTTACTCGTGTCGCTTTCATAATATAATTAACATTATCATAGTACTCTGGATAATAACCATCAGCTGAAGTATAAATCAAGTAAGTGCCAGGATAAAGATGTGCCAAAAAATTTCCAGTGCTATCGCTAAAAGTCATCGTCATACCAAAACCAAAAACTGGAATAAAAGCAATTCTCCCATGAACTATTACATTACTATTTGAACTGTTTTTTAAAGTTCCTGTTACAACTGCTTTAACTACACTTGAATCTATTGAAACTTCAACGGTATCTGAGCCTTTACTTTCTCCCGATCGGTCAACTGCAGTAACATAATAAGAATAAGTATTTCCTCGATGAATAAATTTGTCAATCCAACTGGTCATTGGTATGCGTTCAGCAATTCGATGAAAATTTCCAGTATCTGCAATGGCACCATCTTTTCTATAAATGTTATAACCAGAGCGATTCATCATAGGGCCAGATTGAGTACCTTGCCAATCAAGTTTTACATATAAATAATTTTGCCAACTTGATTGTACTACAGTTAAGTTTGTCGGCGGGTTTGGTTGAGCAAAATTTCTGCTCGCAAGAAATAGGAAAATTCCGACCATAAAAACAATTCTTGTATATACTTTCATAACGCACCTTAATTTAATTGATAAATTTCTTCTATTCCCAACTAAAATTTTTCTTTGATAATGATTCCATTTCAAAAAACTTTAGAAAAATAGATACAAAATCATGCCATTGATTCAATGAATTATTTTGACGCAATTTAACAATATTTTGTTTAATTTAGATTTAATTTAGTGCCTGGAGTCATAAAGGAAACGCCTGGTAATTTTTTTCTTCAGGCTTATATCTTTATTAAGATGATTTAATTGATTTGAATATGTGACAAGAAATTTTATTTAGTAGAAATACAATTTGAATCGAGGAAATTATTACATCTTAACTTTACTTCTTTAAGTAAAAAGTACCTTATTAAAATTCATACCCCATGATTATTGAAAAAACTTTCAGTTTTAGATTACCAGCTTGTCCCTCAAATAAATTGTTGCTTAATGTTCTTAATCCCCAATCGTATCGAAAATCAATTGTTATATTCCCTTTTAAATTTATTCCCGTCCCTACAATCAAATCAATATCAGGACTGTTGACTTCATTTCCAGTTATATCTCTTTCATATCTAATGTTGTTAACTGGATAACTATAATCACCAGGTACTTTATTAATGCTTCCGTTAAGAAAAAAGCTTAATGCTGGTCCTGCATAAAATCTTGGATGAAAATAAATATTAGGAAAGCTATATTGAAACAAAATTGGAACTTCTAAAAAATTTAAATATGCTGTTGAAATATAGCTTACATCTTGATAATTACTGGTATAATCTGTCTCGTAACTTCCGCCTTTGGTAGTTTTAAGTAGTTCTGCTCTTAATGCAATATTTTTATTAAAGCTCCAAGTAACATAACCACCAAAAGTATATTTAACAATTCCGTCCCGAATATAATTAGGATTATTATCAAGTGAACTTTTAATATTGTCTATTCCAATTCCACCGAGTATTCCAAAAGCAGACCATCCTTTAAACTCTTCAGGTTCGATAAATATATAGTCTTGCCTTGATCCTACAATAGGACCGATAAGTACGCCGCTTAACCCACCAACCAAAGTTAAAGCAATTGTTACAAATGCGGGATCAGATCCGCCGCCCATATAAGGTAACGGTGGAAGATTTGCACTGCTCTCAGTTCCAATTAATAAGCCTGTAATAAATCCTATTCCTATAAATTCTGCCAAACCTTTTAGCCTGTTATTGTAGGAAACCATTTTTATTTCTGTTGTTGGTATTGGCACTAGTTCTTTTGTTAGATAAATGATTGGTGCTCGCGAAGAGATAAATATTGAATCTTTATTGCTCATTAAATCCTGAACTAATATTTTTTTACCGGAATTAAAAGTTATTTCCGCAGTGTTGCCAATACCGCTTGGATTAAATTTTTTGTATTCAATATTTTGAATTTCTGCTTTTGAAAAAGCTGTTTGATTACCAACCTTAATTTTTGTAATCGGCTGTTTTATGAGTGTTGTATCTTTATTGATCTTTAGAATATCAGTCTCATAAATTTTTCCATCTTTCATTTTTACGTCAACTGATCTATCTTCAGATTTTTGATTTACGAAATCATAAAATTTTTTTTTAGATTTATAATCCTTTAGATAATAACTATCCATGCAGCCGATTAAAAAAAGATTGGATAAAGCAAGAAGTGAAAATAATAGCCTTTTCATTGTCGCCTTTTCTGAACAGTAAATAAAATTACGCCTAACTTTTGTTCAAACATAACCATAAAATCAGAACATGGCAAAAATACACTTATTTTTAAAAGGATTTTTAATTAAATGTAAAAGGAATGCTATCTAAAATCCCAACAAGATTTTAATGACGATAAGAATTATAAGAATTGAAAATATTTTCTTCATTTTTTCGGACGAAGAGCCAAGGACAATTTTCACACCTTTAACAGCACCAACTGCAGCTCCTATTGCCAAGGGCAGTCCTGCTGCTAAATAAATATAACCAAATTGAAACGGAGCAATAAACCCTTTTGGTTCATGAAATGAATAGGCAGTGGCAGCGGCAATTCCGGTTAAGCTAATTACCAACGAGGAAGTTCCGATTGCTTTTTTAATATCGACAGCATACAAATATGTTAACACCGGAACAAACAAAATTCCCCCACCCAAACCAGTGAATGATGCAAAAATTCCGATAAGAATACCAAAAATTATTGCATAATAATCATGAAGAATTATTGGCTCTTTAATTTTTTTGTTATTCTTGCTATTCCTTTCCGAAAACATTTTAATGGCAATAATTATAAAAACTAGAGCAAATATTACTTTCAAGTAGAATGATTCCACTTTTATTACAAAAAATGAAGCAATAACTGAAGAAAACATACTTCCAACTGCTAAGAAGACTGCTTTTCTCTTCTCTACATTTTTTGCCAAATAATGATTTGTACCAGAACTTATGGAAGTAATTGCTGCCGCAAACAATGAAGTTCCAATCGCAATATATGAAATCTGGCTTTTATCAATTGGGGCAAAAGGAAGAAGTAAATAAAGCATAGGGACAAAAATCAATCCCCCGCCAACTCCCAACATTCCCGCTAAGATTCCAGTGAATAGTCCGGTTATCAAAAATATAATTGAAACAACTATAAAGCTCAATTAATATTCAGCAATTTGTTATAAGTTAAAGTATCTGCTAATATTTTCAAAGCAGTTTGAAATTGGTCATCACTAGATAATTCTTCCTGAATTTTACCATCATTACCAATATATCTGGATGCTAGTTCAGCTTTAATTTCATTGATTACTTCATTCTTATAAATTTTTAATTCACTATTACCTAACTTCTCAAATTCAGATTTAATTTTAGTTAGTCCTTCGGAAATATTTTTGTCTGCTTTTCTGTTACTTACTTCAGCAAGAAGCTGATTAACCTGGTCTTCAGCAAGTGAATGAAATTTATACTTCTGATCGGTTAAATATTTTTGAAAATCTTCAAATAAAGTTTCATTATTCAATGACTTGAATTTTTCATTTGGGTTTAAATAATAATAATGATCGGCAAACTGGAAGAACATTCCTTTAGCTAAAAGATCATTTACAATATCTCCTTCGGGAATTTCTTTCACAGTTGTGTCCGGAGTAATTCCTCCAGCGCTATAAACAACTCTTTTATGGTCTGTTAGAAAAGATGATTTAATAACAGTATCAATTTCTGATACAGCTTTATTATTAGCAGCATAATCAATCTTTTGAATACATCTTCCGCTTGGCGTGTAGTATTTAGCTGTAGTTATTTTTATTGATGTATTATAATCCAGCGGTGTAATAGTTTGGACTAAACCTTTTCCAAATGATTTTGTTCCAAGTAAAACTCCTCTATCGTGATCTTGAATTGCGCCAGAAACAATTTCAGATGCAGACGCTGAATTTCCATTTATCAATACAACTAATCTTGAATTACCCAACAATGGTTCTTGATCTGAATAATAACTCTTTTTACTCGCCTCATCTCTTCCTTTTGTGGATACAACTAAAGAATTTTTGGGTAGAAAATTTTCACAAATACTAACTGCAACATCCAATAAACCGCCAGGATTATTTCTAAGATCAAGTACAACTGATTTTATTTCTCTTTTCGATTTTAATTCTTTTAATGCTTTTAAAACTTCATCACTTGCCGATCTGCTAAAACTTGTCAATTTAAGATATACATTGTTGCTATTTGGAGGATAAAATCCATAATACGCCAAACTTTTTACCATTACTTCTTCTCTAACAAGATTAAAGCTTAAAGTATCTTTATCTCCGTTCCTTAAAACTCTTAAATTGACAATGCTTCCAGGTTTTCCTTTTACAAGTGAAGAAATATCATCGACATTTTCTGGAGTAATTTTTTGGCCTGCGGCTTCAACTAAAACATCTCCAACTCTCACTCCTTGTTTCTGGGCTGAATAACCATCCATTACTTCGATAATAGTAACTTTGTTTCCTCTAACGCCTATCGATATTCCAACTCCGCCGTATTTGCCGTTTGTAATGAGATCAAAATCTTCTTTTTTATTTTCATCAATAAAAATTGTATAAGGATCGAGTGAACCTAGCATGCCTCTAATACCAGCGCGCATAAATTCTTCCGGATCAATTTTATCAACGTAATTAAAAGTAACTTCCTTATAAATTCTTCCAAATAGATCGATATTCTTATTTATTTGATAATAAATATCGTTCTCACCGGAAAAGAATCCCGAAAAGATTAATATTACAAAACCTGCCAAGATAAACTTAGAAAGATTTTTTTTGATCATACTTTCTCCTTATCCTCAAATTCCTTCAATTCTTTTAAAATTAAATTATGAATTTCTTTTTCATTTAATGTTCCATCAATTACTCTGAAACGCTTTTCATTTTTTGCTAAGAATAAATAACCTTCTCTAACTCTTTTATAAAAATCAAGATTTGATACTTCAATTCTGTCAAGTTCTATATTTTGTCTTAGTTTTTTTCTTTTTTCAGCTTCTTCCACTGGAATATCGATAAAAAAAGTGATATCAGGTATTGTAGCGCCCACAGCAAGTTTATTTATGTGCGCTACAGAATCTAAGCTTATTCCTCTTCCAAAACCTTGATATGCAGTTGTTGAATCATGAAAACGATCCGAAATTACATAAATTCTTTTATCTAAATAAGGTCGAATTTTTTCTCTAACTAATTGCGCACGACTAGCAGAAAACAAAAATATTTCTGTTTCCATAAACATTTTATTATGAGATTTATCTAGCAATATTGAACGGACAAGTTCAGATATTTCTGTTCCACCAGGCTCCCTTATTATCTCTACATTTTTATTATTAGCTATAAGATGTTTTTTTAATAATTCAACTTGAGTAGATTTTCCGCTGAAGTCAATTCCTTCAAATGATATAAACATTTATTTATGATGAATAATATAAATTTTAAAATGGTTTTTTAATAAAATATAAATATAATTTTAATTAATAGAATTCTTTTCAAAATTTTTTAATTATATATCTTAATCTTTCAGGTTTTGTAAATAATAAATCTATGTTCTCTGGAAGTTCGATATGAGGCTCCACACTTCCTAATGTATCAAGAACAACTTCTCTATAACTTACGAATGCGTTAACTTGGCTAGTATCTAATTTACCCAAAACATCTATTCCACCGCGGACTCCAATTCCAATTCTATTAGGTAAAAGCAACACGTTTCTATCTTTTGGAACATCAATAACTTTAACTAATATATTATCAATATTTTTATCTACAATTTTCTGTATATCAAGAGTTACGCTTACATTTTTATGCTCATATTTCATACCGTAAATACTCTTTAATGGAATGATTCCCGTTTTTTTGCTATTTAGATTCTCATAGTCAATAGTTTCTGTTGAAATGTAATCTAAACTATTCAGATAACTTGTTGGTCCATAAACCACTACAGACTCTGGGTTGACAATTATTTTTGATGCAAGTCCATATCCGCCTTTAAAATTCAAATTCAGTTCAGGTTTGATGGGCAATTTTTTATAAGAAATTTTTTCAACAAAAAAAGAAAGAGTATCCGGAGAAATATTTATTACTTCATTATCAGATGTTAACCATTGATTCTCTGCAAGAAAATTATAAAGATTTATAGACCGTTTACCATATTTTTTACCAACTGGAATAACGTAGTTATCGTTTGAAGAAAGTTCGACACCAATAAGTTTCCAACCTTTGCCTTTAATTTTTACAGAAATTTTTTGTTGTGATAATGAGCCAGTTGTATATCCATCTGGAAAATCTATAAGCTTAACTGGAAATTCAAAAGTTGCATAAAAATCGTTAGACAAGGAAATTGATACCCACAAAATAACAGAAAATAAAAATGATATTATTATTATATGGAAATTTTTCTTCATGCTTCAAATATAAAAGAAAAATAAAAAAACTCCACGTTTGTGGAGTTAATAAGTTGTTTCAAAGTTTTTTAAAATATTAATAAATAAATTTAACTTAGATCTTTATTAAATTCTTAAAATGTTCAACTAATTCTTTTCTATTTGCTCTAGAAATTTCTCTCCCTTGGATAGGAAATCCTTCTATGCTCCTGGCAAGATGTCTAAGTTGATGAACATCCAGATTATCAATATTTAAAGTTTGTAAATCTTCTGCAGATTTAATTTTAACAAATTCTTTATCGGATTTCGTAATCGTTTTTTTTTCACTTAATTCTTTATTCTCTTTAATTCCAAGAGCTTCTTTTCTTAGTCTAGAAATGGTATCGTTTTCTGAATCAAATAACGATTCATTATTAGTTGGAATTGATTCAGTTTTTTTTCTTGGTTTTCTTAACTTATCATTTACAGTTTCAATATTCTCTGAAATAATTTCTCCAGCAGTAGTTTCTTCTTCTGGGGAACTATCTATTTTAACAACTTCGGCAGGTTTAACATCAGTTGAAATATCTTTTTTAATTATTCTTGTAGAATTAGATTTTTCACCTTCTAAGATTTCCGGAAGTATTGAGGCAAGTTCAATATCTGGCTGAGGAATTACATGTAAAGAAATTAATTCTCCCACTCTTTTTGCTGCTTCAGAACCAGCATCTACTGCTGCTTTTACTGCGGCAGTATCACCTAAAACTTTAACAGTTACCAAACCGCCGCCAGATAATTCCTTACCAGAAAGAGTGACATTAGCAGCTTTTACCATTGCATCAGCAGCTTCTATTGCGCCGACCAGTCCTCTGGTTTCTATTAATCCTAATGCCTTAGGCATATTATTTTATTTCTTTTTTGGAAGAATCGATTCCACTTCTGAATGTGGTCTTGGAATAACGTGAACGGACACTAACTCACCTACTCTTTGAGCTGCGGCTGCTCCAGCGTCTGTTGCAGCTTTTACTGCGCCAACATCGCCTCTAACCATAACGGTTACATAACCGCCGCCAATGGTCTCTTTTCCAAGAAGTTCTACTTTTGCAGCTTTCACCATTGCATCTGCTGCTTCAATTGCACCTACTAATCCTTTGGTCTCAACCATTCCAAGTGCGTCAAGTGTCATATAAATGCTCCCTTAAGTAATTTTTGGTATCCCAAAATAGTTTATGATGTTATAAATGTCAATTATAAATAATGACTTTATTAAATAAAATTTTAACTAATAATGCTTTCCATCCAAATAATCCTGAAGAATAACTGCTGCTGCATTTTTATCAATTAGCCCTTTTTCTTTCCTTTTCGATTTTTTTGTTACCGATTCAATAACCATTTCATGAGCTATTAAAGATGAATATCTTTCATCAACTAAAACAATTTCTAAATTAAATTTTTCTTCTAACTGATTTTTAAATTTTAATACTTCTTTTGTTAATGTACTCGGATCACCATTTTCTTTTTTAGGTAAACCTAAGACTATTTTTCTAACTGAATTATCTAAAATAACTTTTGTCAATTCATTCCAAAGATTTTTATCATTTAAAATTGTTTTAAAAGGATAAGCAAAAATTGCAAGCGGATCACTTAGGGCAAGTCCAATTCTTTTTAGACCGAAATCGATTGCTAAAATTCTTTTTAATGAATTTTCATCTTCCATTTAAGCGCTTTCAAATCTTTCCACAGTATAAACACCTTTTAATTTCTTCAAACGATCAATTATACTTGAAAGGTGATCAAGATTCTGCACATATAATGTAACGCTTCCTTCAAACATAGAATCATTAGTATTGATATTGATTGATTTGATATTTGTATTTTGGTATGAAACAATCGCATGAGAAATCTCAGTTAAAATTCCTGGTGAATCCTCACCCATTACTCTTAATCCAGCGACAAATAATGATCCAGCAGACTCCGGCCACTGAACTGGAACGAGTTTGCTTACTTCTTTTTCAGATATCTTCAGCAAATTATTGCATGTTTTTCTATGAATTTTTATGCCTTCTCCTACAGTAATATAACCAATTACTGGATCGCCAGGAATCGGGTTGCAGCATTTCGCATAAGAATATAATATGCCAGATTTTTTACCGTCAACAAGTACACCACCAATGTCATCTCTTGCAATTTCGGCAAAGTTACCAAATTCCAGAACTGCAGATTTTTCTTTTTTTTCTTTTTCCTTCGTCGCTGTTAAAACTTCATCGAGGTTTATTTTATTTTGTGCAATACTTTTGAAGAAATTACGAGGGCTTTCATATTTTAGATTTGTTGACAGCTTTGCAATATCACTAGTTGTAAATGATAACTTTAATTTTTTAATCTTCTTTTCCCAAATCTCTTTACCTGAATTTACAACATCTTCTTCTTCTTTATTAATCCATTTCTTAATAGCATTTTTGGATTTATGCGTGGCTACAAATTTAATCCAGTTCTTATTTGGATGTTGATTCTTTGATGTTATTATTTCAACCTGATCTCCGCTGTGAAGTTTAGTATCAAGCGGAACAATTTTTCCATTTACTTTTGCTCCGATACAATGGTATCCTACTTTACTGTGAATTTCAAAAGCAAAATCTACCGGTGTTGACCCGACTGGTAATCTTCGCAAATCACCTTTGGGTGTAAATACATAAATTTCATCTTGATATAGATTTAGTTTAAAGCTTTCTAAAATATCTTTTCTCGCTTCATCTTTAGAAGCATTTTCAAAAATATCTCTAATCCAATTCACCCAATTTTCCATATCCTTTTCAGAAGCAGTTTTATTTTCTTTGTATCTCCAATGAGCAGCAACACCTTTTTCAGCTACTTCATGCATTTTCTTGGTTCTAATTTGAACCTCAACCAATCTTCCTTCTGGACCAACAACTGTAGTGTGAATTGATTGATAGTTATTAGTTTTCGGAATTGATACATAGTCTTTAAATCTATCCGGAACAGGAAGATACATTTGATTTACAATTCCTAGTGTAGTATAGCAGTCATTGTTGTTTTCAGAATCCAGAATAATTCTAATTGCAAATAAATCATAAATTTCTTCAAATGGTTTGTTACGAGTTACCATTTTTCTATAAATGCTGTAAAGATGTTTTGGTCTTCCATTAATTTCGTATTTTAATTTATATTCATCTAGTTTGTCGATGATAGGCACTGTGAATTTTTTTATGTATGATTCTCTTTCTCTCCTTTTGCTTTTTATTTTCCGGGCAATTTCTTCATAAGCTTCTTTATTGAGATATTTAAAAGATAAATCTTCTAATTCCCATTTTACACGACCTAATCCAAATCTATTTGCAAATGGGGCATAAATTTCCAATGTCTCTTGTGCTATTCTTCTTTGTTTATCTGGATTAACAAATTGCAGAGTTCTCATGTTATGCAATCTATCGGCAAACTTTACTAAAATTACACGAACATCCTTCACCATAGAAAGGAGTAATTTTCTGTAATTTTCTGCTTGCGTAATTTCTTGTCCCTTAAATATTCCACTGATTTTAGTTACTCCATCAACAATTTCAGCAACTTCTTTCCCAAATTCTTTAGAAAGAATTTCCAAATTGAATTCCGTATCTTCAACAACATCATGCAACAATGCACTAACAACGGTAACATCATCTAACGGTAATTCTTTTGCAACAATTAAAGCTACTTCATATGGATGAGTAAAATATGGCTCTCCTGATGCACGTAAATCATTTTTATGAGCTTCAAGACAAAATTCAAATGCTTTAGTTATAAGTTCTTCGTTTACATTTGCTAAATGCTGTCTACAAGCATCCAAAAGCTCATCTGACATTTTAATATGTTTTGGATTATTAATGCTCATAAACCTTAAAAATCATTTTATATAATTAATCTAATATAATTTAATTTATTTTGTAGATTTGTTAAAGTCAGCATATATTCAAAATGTTTACTTTTTATCTACTTGGAAAGTTCTTGGCTTAGTTCTAATTGAAGTTTTTGAACTCGTATTAATCTTTTATTTAATTTTTCTTTTTCGTAATCAGACAGGTTTTTAATGCTAAGTATTTCATTACAAAGACTTAGTGCCATATCAACCTTTCCAGATTTTTCATAAAGCTGAGCTAAATTATGTAATATCACTATTTTGTTGCAGCGATTTATATTCCTTACTTTATTGTAAGAATTTAATAAATCGTAAAATATTTTAATTGATTCATTTACATTTATATCTTGATAAGCTCTTGCTAATGCCCATTTAAATGACCTGTTATTAGGAAATTCAGTTAAAGCTTCTTTAGCTATAGCAATAGCATCATTATATTTTTTTTCTTCAATATAAATCCAAATTAATGAATTCATTGCTAAATATTTATTGTAGGTAAAATGTTTAATTGAATTTTTAATATAGCTAATTCCCTTTTCTTCTTCATTGGGAACAAACGGGAGCCAGTTTATAAATTCAGTTTTTCTGCTTTTCCAATATTTGTAAGTGCCAATTGCAGTATATGCTTCATAAAAATTTTTATCTAAGTCCAAGCATTTTTCAAAATCAGAAACGGAACTTAAACCATTAGATAAAGCTGAAAACCAATTTTTATTTAATGCTTGAAAGTAAGCATAAAATCCATCGGATAAAGCTAGGAAATATTCATTCCAAACATTCTTATTATTCTCTTTAATTAATTTTTCAGATTGAGCTTTTGCTTCAATTAAATTTTTATAAATTGAATCTGTTTCAAAATTTTCGGAATAATCGAAAGCTTTTGTTATGTATACCGCAGTAAGATAAATCTTACCAAGTGGAAGTTGTGGAAATTCTTTATCTAAATCTTGAAATGTTTTTTGAGCAACTGAATAGTCTTGATTTATAATCGAATTGATTCCAGTTGTAAGCAATGAATCTACTTGCCTATCTGGATAAAATTGTGAAAGACCTTCCTTCCCAAATAAAAGGATTAAGGGAAATAATAAAATAATTTTAAAGTGTACCAAAAGTTCTATCTCCGGCATCGCCAAGTCCTGGGAGTATATAGCCTTTTTCGTTTAATTCTCTATCAAGTGCAGCACCATAAATTTTAACATCCGAGTGGTGCTTATAAATTCTATCTATGCCTTCAGGAGCTGCTACGAGGCAAGTAAATATTAAGTTATCCACACCTCTTTTCTTTAAATAATTTATTGCCTCGGAGGCGCTGCCACCGGTTGCTAGCATTGGATCAATCAATAACACTTTTGCAGAATCTATATTCTTTGGAGTTTTATAATAATATTCAATCGGTTTTAAAGTAGTTTCATCCCTTTGAAGTCCTATGTGTCCAACTTTTGCATCTGGAATAATTTCTAAAAATCCGCTCACCATTCCTAAGCCTGCTCTTAATACGGGAACGAGCACAATTTCATCTTTAAGTTTATATCCAATCGTTTTTTCTAACGGAGTTTCAACTTCAAATTCAGAAACAAGCAAATCTTTGCTGATTTCAACAGCAAGGATATTTGAAATCCTTTTTACAGCTGCTCTAAATATATCAGGCTGTGTTGAAACGTCGCGTAAAACAGTTATATTTCTTTTGATTATAGGATGATCAATTAAGTGAAAATTTGGAAATATGTTTGACATAATTTTCTCCAGAAATTTTTATTTTATTTTGCTTCCAAGCAAAGAAAGTAAATTTACCATCGGCGATAAAGGTGGAGTATAATTATAATTTATTGAAGACAAAACGTTTGCTGGTTGTTTTGTTCTAATTAATAATGAAATTATATCTCCGTAACCAGAAACTTCTTTCCCACCGAAAAATGATGCTCCTAAAATTCTTTTTGTATTTTTTTCATAAAGAATTTTCCCAAATGTATTTTCACTCCCGGGCATAACTTTAATTAAATTTTTAGCAATTTCAGAAACTGATGAAAAATAAAATTTATTTTTTTCAGCTTCTGAAGACGAAAGACCAATTGAGATATAATATTTATCGAAAATTTTTACAGACAGATTTTTAACGATAGATTCTGTGTTATAATTTTCACCAGCAGCATTTCCACCAGCTATATGACCATATTCATGAGCAATTGCTGCTAACGGGATATAATCATTTTTATTAGTAATTAAATTTTTTATTTCAATGCAATCCCCGGCTGCATAAATATTTGGATCCGACGTTCTTAATCTATTATCTACTTTTATTCCGCCATAATTTCCTAATTCAATTTTAGATTGAAATGCCAATTCAGAATTAGGGATAAATCCAATAGCTATAATAACTAAATCAACATCAATTATGCGTCCATCAAGTTCCAAAGTTTTTAATTTATTATCGCTAACCTGAATTTTAGGATTATTAATATTTCTAAAAAATCTAATTCCATTTTTCTTTAACAATTCTTGAACTAAAAAGCTTATTTCAGTTTCTGCTGATGGTAGTAATAATTTTTCTTTTTCGATTAAAATAATTTCCAAATTTAATCTTTTAAGAGATTCTACAATTTCCAACCCAATATAACCGGAGCCTATTACCGCAGCAGTTTTAACTTTATTTGATGACAGATATTCTTTTAATTTTATAAGATCTGAAACTGATTTTAATGTAAAAACATTTTTTGCATTTTGCGGCAAGTAATCAACTTGTTTAGCTTTTGAGCCTGTGGCTAATATTAATTTATCATAGGAAAATTTATTTATTGAATTATCAATTAAATTTTTTACTACAACAAACTTTCCCCTTCTATTTATTTCAGTTACTAAATGCTGCGTAAAGACATCAACACCTTTTTCTTTTTTATATTTTTCTTCATCATAAAAAATAATTTTTTTGTAGTCAGAAATATCACCAGAAATTACATAAGGAATTTCGCACGTACCTGTTGAAATATATTTCCCAGATTCAAAAAGAATTACATTTGCGCTAGGACTAACTCTTTTGGCTTTTGCTGCGGCTGCTGGCCCAGCTGCGTTTCCTCCGACAACTATTATTCTCCCTCTTTCTATCATTTTTGTTTAAAAGTTAATGTTAATGGAACGCCCTGAAAACCAAAATGTTTTCGAATTAATTTTTCTAAAAACCTTTTATAATGTTCTGGAATATTTTTGGGAAAGTTTGTAAAAAAAAGAATTACAGGATAATGTGAACCTGCCTGTGTAATATATTTAATCTTAACTTCTTTTCCTGTTCCAGTAGTTGGTGGAGGCATTTCACCAATATCTTTTAATAAAATATCATTTAATTGATTTGTAGAAATTTTTTTCTTTCTCTCTTCATTTACAGTTAAACATAAATCAATGAGTTTAAAAATTCTCTGTTTTGTTAAAGCAGAAATAAAAATTATTGGCGCATAGTCGATAGATCCCAAGCTATCCTGAATTGCATCTTCGAATTTCTTCGATGTTTTATTATCCTTCTCAATTAAGTCCCATTTATTAACTGCAATTATAATTCCTTTTTTCCTTCGTACGGCTTCATCAATAATTTTCTGATCTTGATTTTCAATTCCAATTTTTGCATCAATCATTATAACTGCAATATCGCACTCGCCAATTGTTTTCAGAGTTCTTACCATTGAAAAGAACTCGATACTTTCATCAACTCTTTTTTTCTTTCTAAGTCCAGCTGTATCAATTAAGATTATTTCCTGGCCATAATATTTAAGAATCGAATTGACACTGTCGCGAGTCGTTCCAGGTATATCTGTAACTATACTTCGATCATATCCAAGCAATGAATTAGTTAGAGATGATTTGCCGACATTTGGCCGTCCGACAATTGCAATTTTTAATCTTGAATCAGCTTCTTCTTCTACATCCATCGGCTGGAAATTTTCTGTCAATTCATCAAGTAAATCTCCAATTTTCCTTCCAACTTGCGCTGATATAGAATAAACATTTTTTATTCCCAATTTAAAAAATTCGGAAGTGCCAGCTTCGAAATTTTCAGAATCAATTTTATTTACTACAAGAAAAAATTCTTTATTTGAGCTTCGCAGCATTTTTGCAATTTCAAAATCTACCGGAAGCAAACCTGATCTGCCGTCTACTAAAAACAAAATAGCATCGGCTTCAGTTATTGCAATTTCAACTTGCTCTCTGATTGCAGTTTCAAATAGGTCTGACGAATTTGGGACATAACCGCCAGTATCAATTAACTGAAACTCTTTTCCGTTCCATTCAACTTCTCCATAATTCCGGTCCCGCGTAACACCACTTATATTATCAACGATAGCTTCTCTTTTTCCAACTAATCGATTAAAAAGAGTTGACTTGCCTACATTCGGTCTTCCAACAATTACTACAACAGGAGTGCTCATAATTCAAATATCTTTCTGATTTTCATTACACAAAATACCAAATTACATCATATAAATAAAAAGGCGGTAATACTTTTTCAAGTACCATCGCCTAATTCGAATTCTTGTTTATTATCAGAATTTAGAAGTTATAAGACAGATTTATTGTTGGAATTAATTGAATGCCATTAGCTGTATTTATTCCATTCATTCTGATATTCATTGCGATAGAATCATTATACTTATCAACAGACCAAACCGCATCCAAAGTGCTGAGGAAATGATTGACATAAATAAAAATGATTGCAGTATTGCCTGTAGTATAATAATCGTTAGCTAATCCTCTTTGATGTGCATACCACAAAAATTGATCTGTCAAGATATGAAAGTCAGTATCGTTCTGATTACTTGTATCCCAACCGTGGCTGAATTGAGGATACTTACCTATCAATTCGTAATATTGCTGCTGGCCCGGAGTTGGCAGCATGTGAGAATATCCATCACCTAAATCTGATTCAAGACGATTTAGTTCTGACCAATTAACTGAGCCATCACCATTAAACACATGATAATTCTGTGGATTAACATCTGGATTAATATATTGTGTATGGTCAAGTGTCCATTGAGCATATCTTTTAACGCTCCAATGCTGATCTGCGTAATGCTGAAAATCTTGAGTTTTAGAATCGCCTTTGTTTGTGTATACTAAGGCTGTTGTTATTGCTGCAGCTTCTACAACAACAAAGATTGCGGCTTTCAAATAATCTCCAGCATAGAATTCTCCAGCACCTGGAAGAATTAAAGACATAGCACCGCCAAGCCATCTAGATTTTTTTTCTTTAGATTGCAAATTCAAATTGGGTTGAACTTCATAATTCGTTAAAACTAATTTAGAATCTAAAATTAAATTTCCACTTAACAATTTATTTCGAGCCTCAATCTTCTGCGGAAACAACTGAGTTAAAGGTATAAAGAAGAAAGCTAAGAGAAGTATTGACATAAAAAAATTTAGTTTCATTGTAATTCCAAATTAAATTTTCAAATTTTAGTTTTCATTTAGAAAAAATTTATAAGCAAACTTAAATATCGAATCCGAATAACAATCCTCCGTAAAAGTGCCATTCTTTTCCATAGGTAACTATTGTTCCGCGGATATCTTTAGAAAACTTATCAAATCCGTATGCCGCGCTAAAAAATAGGTCTGTTGGAAATTCATAGTATGAATTCATATGAACTCTTAACTCTGCACCAGCGCCTTTTTTTAGATTATCAAATTTTTCATTCCAGGCATTTCCGGCATCACCATAAATAGACATAAAAATTTTATCGATGTAAAGCTGCCCAATTCTTGTATCAATATTTTTGAACAATGGAAATCTGTAAGTCAAGTTAAGCCAAGCAACTCTATTTCCGCTTATTGCATAAAATGGATAAGACTTCATACCAACAATACCGCCAAGATAAAAATCAAAGAAATCCGGTACTGTATTTTTAGGACCAAAAATATTTCCTAATCTAAGCTGAGTTGTTAAAGTATTATTACCTATAAGCGGGAAAGAAATTTTAGAATTTAGTTCAAGTCTAGTAAAGTTGTAATCATTGTAAACTGGCTGTAACATTCCATTTTGGACAGTATAATTTCCATCTGGATTAAATTGATTAATCTCGTAGTTATAGGTTAAATCAATAAAAGTTCCAATTGGATTTATATCATCATCTACCGATGGCTGCAAATAATTTAATGTATATTTTACTTGAAAGTTACTTCCAATTAAATAAAAGTCGCTAGTTGCAGGATAAAGTTGATCAGTATTTGGAACGATGAAGCTGCTTAAATCGGCAGAGTATCGGCTGAATATATACCTAAACTCAAGATCTTGGCCGCGAGAAAATATTCTTTGTTTAGCAGCGAGATCAACTTCAAATAAATTATAACTTACATCAACTGGAACTGTATAAATATAGCTCACCGATGAACCAATTGTATCTGCGCCAAATCCAAGCGAAGTATTTGCTTGCCGGCTTATATTATAAAGTTCAAGTGAAAGTTCTGGACGAATCCCAATATCAAAAAGAAGAGGCAGTTTATTACGATAATTAAAAATCAAAAATAAATCTCTTTCCAATCTTGCATTAATTGAAGCACCTGCAAACAAAGCGTAACGGTCAAGCATATCGCTGGAAGATACATAAAGTCCTGGTTTTAATTTTTCAAAAAAGTTATTTGTTGTATTATAATTATCGTATCGAAGGAATGGATAAAATGTCATTTTAGAAAAAACGCCAGTGTAAGGTTCTTCAGTATAATTTGGAACTTTGTAATCATCATAATTTTCTAGGTGGGCAAGATCAAAATTTTTCAAATCACCTTTTGGTTTATCATGGTCTAAAGGTGGATCTTTTATCCAAACATAATTTTTCCCAGAAATAACTTTACTTTGCTGATCCGGTGTAATTTCAAAAATCTTAAAGCCTGATGAAGTATAACCGGAATATAAAATATTTCCGTTATCATCAACCGAAGGCATGAAAGCTCCGCCAATTACATTCGTAAGCTGTTTTTTATAGCCAGTCTTTAAGTTGTATGAATAGAGGTTAAAAATCCCCGTAGTATCCGAACAAAAAATTAGATTTCCATTTTTATCAAACGCAGCATTTCGATTATCATTATTAGTTTTTATAATAAATTGAAAATTCTTTCCATCAGTATCTATTCTTGCAATATCTCTTCCTTCTCTGTAAGAATAATCAAAAATTATATAGCTGTTGTCGTTGGAAAATTTCGGTTCATAAACTTGTTCACCATTATTAAAGAAAGTAAGCTGTTTGAAATTTTTTCCTTCATTATCAACTGTTCCAAGATTAGTAGTTCCATCGCGCTCAAAAAGAAAAACAATTTTTTTGCCATCATGAGATATGCAAGGCTGATTTGCTCTTAGATCGTGAGTTAATCTTGTTTCTTTTTCTTTATCTAAATCATAAACATAAATATCATGAACATTGTTCCAATTTGGGTTGTCATCGCTTAGCTTTGAATAAATAATTTTATTCTCACCAGGAATCCAACTGATAGTTGAACTAACTCCACCAGCAATTTGTTTTTCTTTTTTTGTCTTGAAATCATAAACATAAGCGTTAGAAAGAGAAAAATAATCGGCAGTCTTGTTTGAAATGTATGCAAACTTAGAGCCATCAGGTGAAAATGTGGGATAAAAATTTCCAAAACCAATTGTCTCAATTGTATCACCTTCAACTAAATTTGAAAGTACCGCTTCACTTCTTTTTCTGTAACTGTCTTTTAGAAAACCACTCCACTCATTATAAATTTCATTTCCATCTTTACCAAGAACATCTTTAAAAGCATGATCAATTGTGAAAACTGTAATCTTTCCAAGATCATGTGAAATTTTTTCTAGTTTATCTTCGCCATATTTTTGAGAAATATATCTCGTCAAAGCAAAGCCAGCATTATAAACCGATTCATTTCCCAAACTTGTTTTGTCAAACACACCCATTTGATTCCAAGTTAACATACGATTGCTTAAAGCGTAGCAGCGAAGCACCATATCGCGGTGAGTATCCCAATTATCATAATTAAATTCCTTCCGCTGATATTGTGCTGTACCTTCAGCAAACCATGATGGGACATTAACAGTTGCAAGAGGATAAGATGCAATTACATTTGGAAATCCATAAAGAATGTCGGGACGTCTTTCATCTTCATAATTTAAAACTTGAAGAAAGAATGCTGGTAATGTGCGGCTCATCTTCATTGCAGATTGAATTTGAACCATGTGTGTTGTTTCGTGAGTGATAACATTTCGCAGCCAGTTGTGGGTGCCGCGAAGATCGAAATCGAGAGCGCTTGTCCAAATTTCAATTTTGTTATCAAAAAAGTAAGTAGCTCCGTTTGAATAATCGTCAATATCTTTTATTACATAATTAATTGTTCCTGGATCATAATCATAAAGCGAAGTTAATGGCCCGATTACTTCATCGGCAATTTTAGCCACTACTCTTGCAGTTCTTTCTGCACCTTCATGAAAATGGACTTGGCAATGTTTGCCTTTAATTGTATACCATTTTAATTCAGGATGAAATTCCGTGAACTGTGAAAAAGCCGTGGCTGGAATTAATAATACTAAAAAAATGAAAGATAAAAGTTTCGACATAAGTTATGCTGACATTACTTCAAGTTAATATGTAATAAATTACTTCACCCTTTTCATTTTAAAAAATGATTTGGGATTTCAATTTTATTTTGGAGAGAAAAAAATTCAATTTTAGCTGAACTATTTTATCACCGCAATTTTTATAACATTCGTTTCTGTTTTACCGCTTGCGCCTGTAGCTTTAATACTTGCAAAATAAACTCCGCTTTGAATGTTGCTTACATTCCACGGGGTTTCTTTTGTGAAGCCGCCTTGTGCAAAATCAGTTAACTCAGCAACAAAATCTCCGGCAAGATCAAAAATTTTAATATCAATCTTTGAATCTTCAGAAACATAATAATGAATTCTTGTTTCACCGCCGTAAACCGGATTTGGATAATTGTATGCTTTGTTCGATGGAAAAAATGTATTAACTGGATTTACGTTTACAGAGGCTGGTACAAAAGAATTATTTTCGCTATTCCCATTTTCTTCTGACCAAAAAGCTTTTCCTTCATTTGCGCCAATTGTCCAATCAAAAAATCCATTCTGCTGATTTAAGACAGCTAAAGAAATTTTCCCTTGATAATTAAACAAAACCGGAGTACATGCAAGCTGTGCACCCGAGGAAAATGGGAATCCGTCAACCACTTTTCCAGTACCGCCGTCAATTGCAAAAATTCTTCCATCACGTGTAACGGCTATAATTTCTGATTTATTATCTCCAGCAAAATCTGCAGTCAATGGTGTTCCAACAAAGCCAACTCCTTTAATATCTCTAAATGGAAAATTTTCTGCTTCTGCACCTTGCAAATTTACTGCATCAATTTGATTACCATTAGAAAAGACAATATAATTTCCTCCATCTTGCTTTAAATCGGCAAGCGCAAAAGATTTTATTGAATCGGAAGAATTAACTGTAAATTCATTTATAAGTTTTCCATCAGTTACAATGTCAAAAGTATTTCCGGATAAAAGCAGAATATTGGTTTTCTTTCCTTGGTTGTTATCAGTTACTGCTAATTGATAAAATCCATTTACGTTTTTTGTAAAAAGATTTCCTTGATTGTCTGCTAAAACCAATTTGTATTTCCAATTTGAAGGCGGATTTAAAGCAGCAAGAGAAATGTATGAATAATAATTTTCTGAACTTGCAATTTGCTTAACGGAAAAGTTTAAATTAGAACTGTCCGCAGAAATTAAAATCGGATTGAAGTTAGGTGAACTTCCAAAATTATATTTTTTAATGTATCCATAATTTGTGCCGACTAAAACTTCTGGTGTTGAATTTTCTGTTATGATAACCGGAGGAGCAGTAATATTGTCGCCAACATTAACTGAACTAAAAAAGTTTGGTAAATTGGTCTGGCTTACCATTACATTTAATGTTGAGTCATAAGCTCCAGCAATAAATGTATTATTGTTTAAATCAATTGAAGCTGGTTTAAAATTTGAAAATGAAGCGTGACTGCTTAAGACTGAAATACCATTAACATTTACTAATTGTAAAATTGAGTTTGAAATATAAGCAAAATTAAAAATTGGATTATTTTGAATTGCGCTTAGTTTACTGTTTGGCGTTGCAAAAATAACATTTGAATAAAGCGGCTTAACTAGTGAATCACCATAAGCAATATTAAAACTCATCCGGTTATTAATGTTTGAAAAATTCGAAAATGTTATCAAACTATTGGCACCGGAGTTTGATTTGCTGCTTGGACGCGTATCATCAGCAAATCTATTTTTATAAAGTGTAGCTGGGTTTGATGAATACCAATAATCAAGATAGGAACCTTCACCGGTAACAACATCACCCAAAATTGTCGTAAACTGCACGCCAATTTCCGGAACTCCGCTTGCTTCCATTAAATTTACACCGCGATGGTTATCATCTGCATTAATTTTATCTGAAGCGAGATTAGCATTTATAACATTATCATCAATATGCCAAATTAAAACGCCGCCCTTGTAATGCGAAGTATCATCTATTTGTCCAGGAAGTGCCCAATCAAATTCATCAACATTTGTAATTACACCTTCGAGTGAATCTGTATCAATGCTGTTAAATCCTGCTTTATCTTTTGTAAAAGTTTTTGTTAAAGTATCGCTGCCGACAACATAATTAATTTTTGCGCCGTCATTGTTTGCATCTCTTTCTCTATTTTCAACAAGAAAATACTCTGATGAGTTTATCGGTACTTTTAGAATTGTTGTATCCGATTGAGAGGCAGCTAAATTAGTAACTAAATTAATATTATAATTCCCTGGCGCAAGTGTTACCGGAGTTGCCCAGCCAAGATAAATTTTTTCCCAAGCTGAAGGTTCTGGAGGAAACACACCATTGTAAGCAAATATAGATTGCGGATCCATCAGGCCAAATCTTCCAATGGCGCTTAATCCGGTATTTGTGTTATACAAATCCGGGAGGCCGAGAAAGCTTGCAACATTTGCCGCCATCAAACCATTTATAGTAATTTGAGCAAGAACCACTGAGCCGTCTATTGCCGTTTGTTCTCTGCTTTCAGTTTCCGGCATTATTAAACTATTTGAAATATTAAAAGAACTATTTTGAACTGGAAATCCATTAAATGAAGCTCCATAAATATTTTTTAAAGCATTTTCACTTAAATAAACAGAAGGAAGATCTTTAGAATCTCCAATGCTTCCAGGTAAAGAAACTTCTTTACCAACACCAGCATGAAAAATTGTGAACAAATTATAATCACTAAAATTAAATCCTGGATTTGCAGAATCAGCATCATGCCAAACTTCTTGAGAAAAATTAGCAAGATTTGTAAAATCATTTGAGTTATTAGGAGGAGTATAATTTCTCATTCGCTGAGAAACAGTAATTACATTTGGCAGAACATAATATTGGATATGCAATTTTGCATTTGATACTTTTTCAAAATAATTTTTCACGAATAATAAATGATCTTCAAAATAATTTCTATCGTGCGGTAAAGGGTCTAAAATTGCATTGCCATAGTTTTGAGAATATATTGTGCCGAATTTTCCATTGCCTTCGGTTGCAGCATCTTTGTCTTCTTGAAACTCAACCATAACAGCAAGGATTTTTAAAGTGTCTGAGTTGGAAAATTTTTCTTTATGAGAATTCGAAGCTGAATAAAATTTTCCAATAAATGTTTGGGCAGATAAACTGCCCAAGCATAAATTCAGCAATATTAACAGAAGAATTTTTTTATTCATATAAAATTAGATACCCCTTGGTAATCCTCTTGTATCTCCAACAATTCCGCCCCAGCCAATTGAAATTGTAAATCTTAAAGTATCTGAGAGCGGGCTATTTTCACCTCCAGGGAAAACCGAAGTTGTTAAATAGCTAAAATCAAATCCATAAATATCGTATCTTACACCAGCACCAAAAGTTAAGAATTTTCTATTGCCGTAAGAAGGATCTTCATAAAAGAAACCGGTTCTGAGTGCAAATGCAAAATCACCCGGTTCACCATACCAATATTCTAATCCCATTGAAGTTTGAAATGTACGTAATTCTTCTTTAAACGGCTGATTTGTCCATGAGGTAAACATAGCTTGATAAAATTCTTGTGAAGATGCAGAAGCAGTATCTTTATTAATAAGCAATTTATTAAAATCAACTGTATAGAGTAAGGAATTATATTTATCACTGAAAACTTGATAAGCGAAACCTAATCTAAAATTTGTAGGAATTGGATCTGCTTGTGCACGATCGATGTAATACATCTTCGGTCCCATGTTGCTTAAGTTAAGTCCAATACTTAATTTTTTTCCGATATCAGAATCGAGAAATGGTAATACTAATTTACCAGGTCTCCACATTCCGCCAACGTCAAAACTGACTGAAGTGGCAACACCTCTTCCTTGTTCTTCAGCGGTTGGTTGATCGGAAAGTCTGCTATAAATAACTCTGAAATTAACACCGAGTCCCCAATCTTCTGAAAGTTGTGTAGCATAGCCAAGCGTCAGTGCTGCATCAAACGAACGGAAAGTTCCAATTGGTGTAGGTGAATCAGGACCAGTTCTTACAAATTCACCGTAATTCATATAAGTAATGCTTGAAGTTACACTTCCGCTAATTTCAGGAATATATTGACGGTAAGTCAAATAATCATAAAATAAATCAAGATGAAATTGAGGCAGCCAATTACTGTGAGTAATACTTACTTCAGAACCCCTCAAAAATGCGATTCCAGCTGGATTCCAATATATTCCTGCAGAATTATCAGCAAGACCAGCACCAGATTCGCCCATTGCACCAGCTCTTGAATCCGGCGCTACCATTAAGAATGGAACAGCAGATTCACCTTGCGCATATGTAATCTTTTGTACTACTGCCAACAACAAACCAACTAACAGCAGCTTAGTTAATACTTTCATTTCTATTTTCCTCCGATCATTTGATTTTCTAATTTAATTAGAATAAGTAATTAATAAATATAAATATAAAACCATAAATAATTTGTATTCAAAGAAAACAACTATCTTATAATTGCCATTTTACCAAGTACGCTTTGATTATACAATCCATCAACTGTGTTAACAATTATTTTATACAAGTAAGTTCCGTTAGCTAATAAATCTCCATTTTGATCTCTGCCATCCCAATTAACTTTTACAAATTTGTTGCTTATACCCTGCTTTTCAATTTCTCTTACAAGTCTACCTGCAACAGTAAAGACTTTAACTTTAACGTTTACAGGCGAATCTAGATTTTGCTGAAAAGTAAATGTAGTATTATAAGCAAAAGGATCTGGATAATTATAAACATCTTGTATAATTAATCCATTTCCACCAACAACTGTAAAGTTTGCAGTTTTGCTTGAATAATTATTGAAAACATCCCATGCTATTACTTTAAGTGTATAGTTTCCCGAATTAAGATTTAAATTATTTAATGGAAAATTTATCTGGCCAGCTTTTCCGCCTGCGTCTAAGTATCCAGTAAAATAATTTGTAAAATCAAGTGGATTATTATCTTGACCATTAATTATTCCTTCTAATTTATGGCCGACTCCAGTTCCGGTGGTATTTAATCCGTTCGTATCAAATAATTTTACAATTAATGTCGAATTAGGATTTACAAGCGTAGCGTTGGAAGATGTTGTATCATCAAAAAATATTTTTATATCGGGGCCAATATTATTATTAACAGCACTTGTATCAGTTCCTCTGACAATTATATTATTTGTATAAGCTAAGCCATCAACAGCATTGTTATAGAAATATAAAATAATTTTGCCGTTTTGATTTTCGTAAGATATATCTTTTGGTACTACAAAACTTGACGAAAACTTTCCGTTAATAACTGAAACCATTCCACGGAAAATAATGCCGCCTTGTGTTACCATTGGATAATTGTTCAAATTAACTAAAGGAACAACCCTTTTAGAATCGAACATTGTCAAAATGCCAGTTCCGTTAAAGTTACTCCAGTTCGAACCATCAGGATTTTTAACTTCACCGTCTAATTTAATTGTGCTTAAAGCTTTTATTTGAATAGGCGAAGAAAGATTTTTTCCATTTATTGAATCAATTGAAGCACTGTATTGCGGCATATTAAGTCTAACAGTTGGGTCTCCAAGAATTTCATATTTCTGAGAATTATTATCAAAGTTAGATTGCTTTGCAAGAAATACTGCTTGCCCTATAGTAATTGGCAAATCGGATGAATCTCTTGGTGTTGATAATAAATCATAAAATAATTGTTGATCAAGTGCCTGGTTGTTAGGTGAATATCCTAACCTAGACGCACTAAATGTAGCAATACAGCCAGCATTTTGTTGAAATAATAAAGCTTCTGATGCACTTTGAAAATTTGTAATATCCCAATATCCAAAATCGCAAGTTGCAGCAACAAGCAAAAAGTATCTGCTGTTATGTAACTGCTGAAAACTTGTATTCTTATTAAAAACATTTTCATCAGCCCACTGTTCATCATCGCCATGGCCAACATAATTCATAATTAAAGTGCCATTATTAATAGAATTTATAATTGCTTGATTTGCATCTGGAATTCTTCTGCCAAGACTAGTAAGTACCGGCGGATAAGCAGCAAGATAAACTTTATTCTGATCAAAAGAGTTTGGAATATAACCAAGAGATAATGCTTCTGAACCCGATACATGAATAGCACCTTCCCATATTTCACTATGCCAGCCATCATCGGCAACAAGTGTAATTAAATTCTGCCAAGGGCCTTTATCGTTGTTGGATTCATATTGAATTATTTTATCAACGGCTGTGTTTGCTTCAAGAGAAGTTTCGCAAGTAATTCTGCCATAAGCCAAGTCAATTATAGGATCGCTGCCGCTTATTTCCACATAATAATCATCAGTTGTATATGAGTTTACTTCATCTAAAGATTCTTGAGTTTCATAAGCTGGAACATAATCATTATGATATCCTTCAACATCTTTCGGATCATAAGTACCTTTACCAAAGAAAAGGACATACTCTGGTTTTATTTGCCAATTATTATACGCATACGCAATGAAATCTCTAATTGCTGTTGGATCGAGCATACCGCAAGAAAATTCGTTAAATATCTGGTCAACGTTTACTACAATAGTAGAAATTTTTTCTGGTGCTTGAGTTTCTTTATATGTTTTCAGCCTCTGAGCTGCATCATTAAATATTTTATTTGTTATGATTAAGAACTTTGCACCAGTTTGAATTCCATGAAGATTGGAATTTGAAACTTGAACTGGATTTATTGGCGTTAGAAAATTATCATTTCCAACAGCAAAATACCTGGAAACACTTTTAGCAGTTTCACTTGCTTGGAATGTACATTGCCCAGCATTCTGAAATGCTGGATTGGTAATTAATTTAACATTCGAAAAATCTGAAATGTTAAATATTTTAATATTGCTGGAAGAAAATCCCGAAAGATTATATTGAATAATTGAAGTTGTATCCTTTGAAAAGAATAACAAATTGTCATTTACTGCTTGTAGCTGCTGCTGATATGTAATTTCGAAATAATCCAGATAGCCAACAGATGTAACATCAGATGGATTGAAGACAAACTTTAAAACACTTCTATTTTCGGGTAAAGTTCCAGAATAATTTGCTGTAAAATTAAAAGCATATCCAGTTCTGTATGCATCTGGGCTACCGTAGCCGTATAAATATTGATTAATAATTGGTGTTGAATTCTCATCCACTTCAAGTCCCACCGATCCAGGTGAGGCATTTATAAAACGCACATTGTACTTTATTGGATATGAGTCAACTCTGCCATTTAATTTATTGAGATAAGTTCTTGAAGTTATATCAGGAGTAAAATTATCGCCATAATATTCCCTTCCAGATTTACCAATATTTACTTCATCAACATCCCATTGGACAAAAGATATAGTTGAATTTTGCTGATATGCTAGAGAAGAATTTAAGCTTGTTTGATTAGCCATCCTTTTTCCCCTGGTGCCGCCTGAAGTAATCCAAAAATAATTTTGATTTGAGTATGGATGATAAAATCTTTTAAATGTACCAGTTGAAGAGTCATAATCCCAAAAATCATTTCCTCTTCCGTAGAATAAAATATAATCGCTGTCATCAAACTTGCCGTCGTCTTCGCCAACAACAATTATGGCATTCTCAACAAGATCTGATGGGCGTGATGCTGAAAGGTTTTCTGGTAAAACTTTTCCGCCATTGTTATAAATTTTTATTGTACGCGGATCGACAGTATTTGGATCAATTCCAAAAGAAGGAAGCATTGATTTTGTAATTTTGTAAATTCCTTCAGTCGGGGCTTCAAATCTAACCCACGTTCCAGAAGCTAAGACGCTATTTATTACCGTTTTCTTTTGCAATTTTCTATCAACTCTAACTCCCCAATATTTTGCAGCATCATAATTAACCAATGCTCGGTTTAGCAGATTGCTTGCTGGAATTGATGATACTGTTTGATTATTAGAAAAGTTTACTTGAAAAATAATTTTTGTATAAATCTTAATTGATCTGCTGCTTGGGTTATATTCAACTGGTGAAAGGATTAAAGATTGAACCGGCACGCTTCGCATCATACCATAAATTCCAAATCGCACTAAATCTTTTGATGGTGTATAATTTGAATAGTCATTGCTGATTTCAAAATTAAAAGCGGACATTTTATTTTTTTTAACCATTTTTGGTTTTGGCGCAATGCTTCCGCTAATTATTTTATAAGAACTGTTTAATATTTGAATAGTATTCCCAGTTTCAGAAGGGACACCAATATTAATAATTCTTTCAGGCACTGCTGGCTCGCCCCATTTAGTTTGATTTGGAACGAACCCAAATCTTAATTCTAAATTGATATAATTCTGCCCGTTAATACTAATATTTGATGTATCAGAAAATGTTGGAGTGTATTCAATAACTAAAGAATTCCTATTGGATGATATAATTTTTATATCTTGCTGAGGGAAAGCATGAATTGAAAAAATCAATAAAAAAATAATTAGGAATTTGCTATTCATCTTCTATTTATAATTTTAAACTAAGTTACAGTATTAATTATATGATTTTTTGTTGTGCTGTAACATATCTTACTTGTAGCAAATTCTCTACTGAAATCTCCTAAAATTTTGAGTCAAATTTAGTTAAGTATGTCATAAAATGTCAAGTCAATACTTACTTTTATTAAAATTCATTTTTTATGACTTTTACTGAATATGACTTATAATTTTAAGCAGATATTCGGAACTATCGTAAAAAACTGGGAAAGTGCTTTTTTCGAAAAGAATTTTTTTATTAGTTCCAATAAGGACAATTTTCCTTTTATTAATGCCAAGAAAATTTAGTGCATTGAACCTTTTGCTTATTTCTTTTGTAACATCTGAGAGTAATGGTAAATCGATTTTAATAGAATTACAAAAAGACTGGTGCTGTACTTTAGTACCAATATTAATACCAACAACCTTAATATTTTTTTCTAGAAATCTTTTTGAGTTATTATAGTAATCAGTTAATTGTCTTGAGCAAACCGGAGAATCATCTTTAGGATAGAAAACAAGTAAAACATTTTTATCAAGGTTTTGATAAAGTTCAAAGTTAGTTCCATATTGGTCAGGCAGTGTAAAATTTTGCACAGTTTTACCAACCATTATAAACCTAATTCTAATTTATTCGCTTTCATTGCCTGGATGCAGAAATCAATATGCTGTTCTAATTCAACGTTTAATCCTTTAGCACCATTTTCAATATCTTCACGACTGACACTTTTGGCAAAAGCTTTGTCTTTCATTTTCTTTCTTACTGATTTAACCTCTACTTCATCTATTGTTTTATTAGGCCTTACATAAACAACTGCAGTAATGAATCCAGCAATTTCATCGCAAGCAAAAAGTGTTTTTTCTAATAGGGAATTTCTTGGAACATTGGAATAACTAGCGTGAGATAGGATTGCATTTCTAAACGTTTCATCAAACCCTTTTTCTTTTAGTATTTCGGCTCCTTTGAAAGGATGGTCGCCGGCAGTAGGATATTTTTCATAATCAAAATCATGAAGAAGCGCTACATTGCCCCAATATACTTCATCTTCGCCGAACTTTTTTGCATAGGCGCGAACGCAAGTCTCTACTGCATAAGCATGTTTTAACAAGCTTTCTGATTTAGTATATTCTTTTAAGATTGATAAACAAAATTCACGATCATGTGCAATATCATTCATATTTAATTCCATTAAGTTTTGTAATAAAAATTTTATTCACTATTCGGATTAAAGCTTGGACATAAGTCTCCAATGCAGCATTGAAGACAATGAGGTTTTCTTGCAATACAAACCTTTCTTCCATGAGACGCCAGATAATGCGATGACATTATCCAATCATTCTCAGGCAAAAGTTCTTTTAATCTTACTTCTATTTTTTCAGGATCTTCGGATTTGATAAAACCTAAGAGATTAGATAATCTTTTTACATGAGTATCAACAGCAATGGCTGGAATTCCAAAAGCATTTCCAGCTACAACTGACGCAGTTTTTCTACCTACTCCAGGCAAGGCTACTAGTTTATCAAAGTCAACTGGAACTTCACCAGAATATTCATTCAACAATGTTTGGCTGCATGATTTAATGCTTTTAGCTTTTTGTTTATAAAATCCGGTTGAGTAAATATCTTTCTCAAGCTCTTCGTTAGATACTTTAACAAAATCCATTGGAGATTTATATTTTTTGAATAATGTTTTGGTTACGATATTTACTCTTGCATCTGTACACTGAGCAGAAAGAATAGTTGCAATTAGTAATTGAAATGGAGTAGAAAAATCAAGAGCAATTTTAACGGAAGGATATTCTTTTTTTAATCTAGAAAAGATTTGCTTAGTTCGATCAATCTCAGATTTTAGTGATTCCGACATTTTTTTCGAGGGCATCCTTATAAAACCTTTTATCTTTTATGAACAATCTTTCAACTGGAATGTTATTAATAATATGGCTTTGAATTATCTCTTCAACATCATTTTGAGTAACACCACCATACCAAATTTGTTCTGGATAAACTACAACAGTAATTCCAAATTCACAAGCATCGAGGCAGCCGGATGAATTTGCGCGGACTTCACCGTTAAGACCTAATTCTTTTAATCGCTTTTTAAATTTATCACGAACCTCAGAACTACCTTTATCCAAGCAGCATCCACGCGGATGGCCATCAGGCCTTTTATTTTCACAAACAAAGATATGTTTTTCAAAACGTTTCATTGAAGGAGCAAAAGTATAGGTATAATGTTAAATGGTATAACGGTATGAATAAGATATTTATTAGTATTCTAAAAAACTTATTTGGTTTCACTTAAAATTTTTTTTGTAGCGCGTACGGGATTCGAACCCATGATCTCCGCCTTGAGAGGGCGGCGTCCTAAGCCAGCTAGACGAACGCGCCGGTTTATAAATTTAAATATTTAAGATGAACAATAACAGAAAATTGATCCAAAAATAGATTATACGATACAAAATTCCAAACGTATTTATTTAAATATGTCCTTTCTTACAATGTAAAGCCATAGAGATATTATGTCTATTTAATTTTTAAGCTTTGGTAAACAATTGTACCTTAGTTTGCCAAAATGACATAGCATTTTTGCATATTTTCTTGAGGCTATTCAGAGGCGAGTTACAGGCTTGTTAGAGGCTTGGGAGAGATAACTTAGGAATAAAATTGAAATGTCATTATGGCGGGATTAATTTGGGAGCAATAAATACAATCTACTGTATTATCAGAGTTATACTTATTTTGCAAAAAGATAAAGTATAATTTCAAACTGTATTTTATGGAAACTACAATAATTATAATCTTATTTGTTACAATCATTTATTTAACCTTCAGAATAAAAAAATTCATCAGTCACGAAAGAATCTATATCACCAGCACAAACATTACTTAGTTATTAAAAAATCCGTTGCAAACGAATTAAAATTTCCAAATAAAATAAATCTGCAGCCGAGATTAAAAAGAACATCTCGGCTGCTACACATCAATTTAATATTTTACCATTCTTACTTACCTTTAACATAGAATATCTATTACTTTCATCTAATTTAAAAGCCTGAACTAAGTTCTTTAAGTTTTCTGTCAAAGATCTTAAACTTTCTGCGGATCTAGAAATTTGCTGAATACCTTGTGCGCTTTCATTAATGACATTATTAATCATCTCAACATTTTTTGTAATCTGCTCAGCAGTTGTAGATTGCTCTTCAGTTGCTGCAGCTACCTGTTCAATTTCAGCAGATACCTTTTCGGTGCTGTTTAAAATATTTAATAATGATTGCTCAACTTCTGATGTAAGTTTTTGACCATGCATTACCGATTGTCCCGCTTCAATCATTGATTCGTCGGCTTCTTTAGCTTCTTTCTGAATTGACTTAATAGTTTCAGCGATTTCTTTGGTAGCTTTAGAAGTTCTTTCTGCAAGTTTGCGGACTTCGTCTGCAACAACAGCAAAACCTCTACCCTGTTCGCCTGCTCTTGCAGCTTCAATTGCAGCATTAAGTGCTAACAGATTTGTTTGATCTGCAATTTCATCGATGACCTGAGTTATCTCTCCAATTTGATCTGTCTTGCCAGCCAATGAGGCAATTATTCTTCCGGTGTTTTGAGCAGAAGCGATAATTCTATCAATACCTTTTTTATTTTCTTTCACCTTTTCCACACCAAGATTTGCCTGTTGATTTGCATCTTTGGATAAATCAGCAGCATGGTTAGCATTGCTGGCGGTCTGCATAATAGTTTTGCTCATTTGTTCAATTGAAGCCGCAACTTCAGAAGTTTGACTGCTCTGCTCGTGAGCACCTGCTGACATTTCTTCTGTACTTGAAGAAATTTCTGAAACCGAAGAATTAGTTTTATTAACAGCTTGTAAAATTTCTTTAAACATATTCTTTAGATTGTCAACCGTAGAATTAAAGCCATTAAAAAGCTGACCAATTTCATCATTATTTTTAACATCCAAGCTTACAGTTAAATCACCTTCTGAAAACTTCTCCATATTTTCCAATAACTCACGAACACTTGAAGACAGATATTCTTTTTGATTCTCAGATTCTTTTACTGCTTGTTCAACTTTTTTCTCTACTGAAGATTTTTCTTTTTCCAATGCATCATTTGCCTTCTTTATATTACCGATCATAGTATTAAATGCAATGCTAAGATCACCGATCTCGTCTTCAGAATTTTTTTGCAGCGATACATTCAAATTACCTTCTGTTACTTGCTTAGAAGCATCTTTAAGAGAGATAATACCTTTGGAAATTTTGTTGAATATCAGGATTATAAATCCTGTACCAAACACTAATATTAGAAATCCAACGATAAAAGAAATTATAAAAGATTTTCTAATTTCAGAATCAGTTTTATCAAGTGAATAGATAAGTACAATTTTCCCAAAATTCTTGTCTTTATAATTTATGCTTGCACTATTTTTATATTGATTATTAGCATCATCATAAATTAGAGAATTAATATTCTGCCAATCTACGTTTAGCTTATACGGATTATATTCAATCAACATTTTCTGGTTTTCATCAATAATAGCTGTATAGACTACATTCTGATCTTTTTTTATCCAATTAAAAGCAGTTTGAACTAAATCAAAGTTACTATCATTCAAGCCAGCACCAACAGAAAAAGCAAGCATATCACTTAAAGTTTTTACTTGAGTTTTTACATTTTCAAGACTGGTAGATTTTTCCTTATTCGGATAGTAAACTTGTACAAAAATGACTATCAACAATAAAGGGATGACAAAAGCTGCCACACCTTTATTGCGAATTGAGCTAGTTATGTATTTTATAATTTTCATAATATTCCCTTAGGTTATTTTATTTCTGCAACCCCTTTTACAGAACTATTAACTAAAGAACTTTTCACATAACCGATTGCTCCCGGCGTTGAAGCAACTTTGGCTAATACCTCATCATCTGAGTTTAATGTTTCAGGAGCTTTTGCTTCACCGGTTAATTGTTTTTTCATCCACTCTTTTTTCAAATCGAGCGAGCTTTTGCTTATATAACTGTAGAAACTATTTTGCTGATTATTTGCTGAACTATAATCGAACACAACTATTCTTGAACCGTTTCCCCATTTAGTAATTTCAAGTGAATAAATATTTGCAAGCTTCGAAGCAGGAATTCCGTTTTCAGGTACAGATTTATTTACAATTACGCTTACTTGAGCATGAGCAGCAGAAGCGATTAAAAATAATGATACAATAATTAAAAAAGTATTTTTCATTTTTTCCTCTCAGTTAATTAAAATAATACACTTACCGCTAATTGAGCGACTCTTATATTTACATCAACATCTGTATTGAAAGCAGGAAGTGACGGATTTAAAACCAGGTTTACATTTGAACTGCCATAAAAGTGACTTACTGAAGCCTTTAAAACGACAGCACTGGTAGGCTTATAATCGAGACCGAAAGTAAGACTTTTCATGCCAGCTTTTGCAATTTGACCATTGAGGTCATCATAGACAGTAATATAACTGTAGCTTCCATACGCTAATAAATTATCATTGAAGTTATACCCTAGTGTTCCATAATAAAATAATTTATCCAAATTCTGAGTAGTATTCTGAGGGCTAAGATGAATAGCTATATACTCTGAGTTTAAAAAGAAATTATACGCAGAATATTCTAAATCAAATGCGAGCCTAGTCCTAGGGACACTTTGTTTAATAGTGCTTTTTTGATTGCTTTTATCTGATGTACCAGATATTCCAAAACCTAAATCTTTATATTTTAATCCTACGCGTGCGCCAAATAATTTGAAATCTGTAGTATCAACACTGTATCCGCCAACAACATTTGAAGATATATATGAACTTTCTGAAGGCCCTACAAAGGCGGCATAATCAAAAATGATATTTCCAGAAGATAAATTTCCAAACACTTGCAAGAAAGCTCGTTGAGGTACATAATCTTCATCATTTATATTCTGAACAGAAGATTCATAAGCTAATGGACGAAAGATATACGGAAGCAGAGGCATTTTATTTTTTATTTCATTCAGATATGCAAAGCGAGGGACTAATATTCCAGCTTTGATGTTCAATGCATCGCTTGATTGATAATTTACCCAAGCTTCCTGCAATGTTAAACCGCCCCAGTTAAGCCTACTATTGTATGTACCAGTAATTTCTAAATTTACCCAAGCAGTAAAATTCTGGTCAATTTCTTTTCTTGCAAAGATATTTAACTGTTGAACTGAAGGACTTAAGTAGTCATTTTGCTGTTGGTCTAAAGTTAATTGAGAAGTACCAAAAATTGAAGGAGGGACTTCAGATACAACTGAATATCCGCCATTTAATTTGGTCAATGTTGTTTGGAAGAATCCAAATATTTGCAAATCACTTTGGCCGAAGGTGATTGTGCTGCCTATAAGTATAATTAGAGTTCCCAAGAGTAAAGGTAATAATCGTTTCATTCTATTCTCCTTATTTTTAGATTTGATTATTTTATTTATTTAGCTTTGATATAAAGTTTTACATTTGTTCCTTCGTTCTTTTTACTTACAATTTTTAATTCAATTGAATTAAGACTACAAAATTTTTTTGTCATGGCTAAACCGAGCCCATTACCTTCGTATCTCCTTCCATATCCAACGTCTTCTTGAGTAAATGGTGTAAACAGCTTTTTCATATACTCTTCTGAAATACCTTCACCGGAATCTTCGATCTCAACGATATAAAAATCATTCATTGACCAGAGATTTATTTCAATTGAGCCTTTATGAGTAAATTTGTAAGCATTATCAATTAGGTTTTCAATTATTCTTTCAAAAGAATATTTATCAAGGTTTGCAATAGTATCATCTTGTGTAAAATTCAGTCCCAATTCTAGTTTTTTTTCTTTTATTTTTTCACTATAGTTAAAGGCAAATTCAATTAATGTTTGTTTGATATCAACAGCTTGTGGTCTATAGTCATACATTCCAGCTTGCAGCTCCGACATATCTAAGATAAACTCAACAGTTCTGATTAATCTATCACTAGCTTTTTTGATATTTTTGAAGCCATTTATAAATTTCAGATCGGGATTATTTTCTATGCTTTCCTGGCACAAAGAAATATGAGATACGATAATATTTAACGGCGTTCTAATTTCATGTGAAACTTGAGCAAGAAATTCTGTTTTTAACTTATCAGATTGTTCTGCTTTTTCTTTAGCAATTTTCAGTTCATCAATGACCTTCTCCAATTCAGATTTCTTTTTTTCAAGTTCATCTGTTCTTTGTTCAACTAAGAATTCTAAATTTGATTTATAAATTTTATTCTCTTCAATTAGAAAAGCTTTTTCAAGAACTCTTAGCACGCTCATTTCCAGTTCTTCAAAATTCATAATTGGTTTGGTAACAAAATCCCATGCTCCTAAATTCATAGATCGAATAGCTTCTTTTATAACACTAGTTCCAGAAATAACAATAATTGGTATATCCGGAGAGCTGCGTTTAATTTCAGCAATTACGTAATGTCCATCTATATCTGGCATATTTAAATCAACTAATACTATATCAGGATTTTCTTGTTGAAATTTTTCAAGACCTTTTTGTCCATTATTAGCAACAACAACCTCGCATTCATGGTCTTCAAAAAAGAATTTTATACTTTTAGAAAGAGCTTCATCATCATCAATAATCAATAACTTTAAATTCGACAAAGAATAGTATGGATGAATTATAAAGTGATTTTTCGATTCATGTACATACATAAGAGGCCTTTAAAATTATTTTATTATCCTCACCTAATATTCGGAATTAATGTGGCGGCTTAAATAACCATTGAAAGGTATTTCGAGGTACTAAAAGTGGGTATTTTTTAGAAATGATATATTAGACTAAATTATTTTCAATTGAATATTTTACAAGTTCAGCAGTACCGTGTAAATTTAATTTACGGATTATATTCTTTCTATGTTTTTGAACAGTGTGCGAACTTATAAATAAATATTCACCTATTTCTTTACTAGTCAATCCTTGTGCAATTAACTTAAGAATCTCAAGTTCTCTAGAACTTAATTCATTTTTCTTTACAGAGCTTTTCTCCCTGCTTTCAAGTAAGATTTTAGTTACTTTACTGTCAAAATAATCCTCTCCTTCAGAAATTATTTTTAAAGAAAGAATGAAATCATCTATGCCTGTCATTTTAAAGACATAGCCATTTATACCAGAAGACAAGGCATCCAAAACATAATGTTCATCTTCCAGCATTGTAAGAATTAATATTTTTACATTTTTATTAAATTTTCTAATTTCCTTTGTAGCTTCAACTCCATCCATCATCGGCATATTTATATCCATAACTATTAAATTTGGAGAAAGTTTTTTTGTTAATTCAACTGCCTCAATACCATTCGATGCTTCCCCAACAACTTCAAAAGAAGATTCTGAAGCAAGAGCAGATTTAATTCCATCTCTTACAATTTTATGATCGTCAACTAATAGTATCTTATTCATTTTAGAGTTAAAGGAATTTCAAAATTTATTTGAGAACCCTTTCCAAATTCAGAAAAAATATTAATTTCGCCATTTAAATGTTTTATCCGTTCATTCATACTAAATAGACCAGTGCCATGGTCATCATTTTGATTTTGGTTTAAGATAAATCCAACCCCATCATCTTTAATTTCAGCATTTAATTTAAATTCAGAAAAGTTCAATTTAATTGTAACATTTTTTGCTTTAGAATGCTTGATAATATTATTGAAAGCTTCTTGAAATACTCTATAAACGTTTAATTTAATTTTTGGATCAAAATCTACTTCTGTGCCTTTAAGATCAAAAGAAAATTTTATGTCTGACATTTCCTCAAAGTTTTTAATAAGAGTTTTAATATTTTGAGTTAATGCATATTTATCTATTGATTGAGGATAAAGTGTTTTAATAATGAATCTTATTTCTTCACTCATTTTATTAATTGTATCGATGGCATTTTTTAAGTGGATTTTATCACCGGACAATTCTTTTTCATATAACTCTAAACTTATTTTTGCAAACATAAGTTTAGGCCCAAAGGAGTCATGTAAATCTAAAGAAAGCCTTTTTCTTTCCTCTTCCAAGGCATTAATAATATTTAAACTTCCGCGCTTTATGTATTCTTCTGCAGCAATTCTTCTTTCGATTTCTTCAATTAAAGATTTGTTTGCCCTTTCAAGAGCAAAAGTTTTTTCATTTAATTCTTTAGTTCTGGTTCCAATTATTTTTTCTAAGTTTTCCTTGTAAGCATTCAGCTCAAGCTTTAGATTATTTTTCTCTAGAGCTTTTGCCACACAAATTTCAACTTCTTTCAGCTCAAGAATTGGTTTTGAAATGAAATCATCAGCGCCCTGTTTAACGGCTTCAACAGCTTCATGCAAAATTTCAGTGCCGGAAATTATTATTACAGGAAGGAATTGGTTATACATTTTAATTTGCTTAAGAACTTCAATACCGCTTACATTTTTTAATCCAAGATCCAGAAAAACGATATTAGGTTTCATTTCTTTAATCAAATCAAATCCCTTTATTTCATCATTAGCTACGATTACTTCATATCCTGAATCTTCGAAATAATCGGATAATCCTTTTGCAAAATCTATATCATCATCAATGATGCAGATTTTTTTCTCTAATATTTTATTTTCATCAAACATCTTCAGCCAAAGATCGAATTTTTTTTACAAACTTTTTCATATCGCTTATTGGTTTAATAAAAATTTGCGATTTTGTAATACCTATTTCTTTTAGATCGTTGGGAATATAATATTTAATGGAGCCTGTGTATATAATAAATTTTAGTCTGGGATATTTTTTAATCGCAAGCTTTATAAATTCTTCACCATTTAGCCCAGGAAGTCGAATATCAACAATAGCAACGTCAAATTTATTTTTTTCCAACAAGTTTAATGCTAAGTCCGCATTATCAGCCGATTTAGTTTCAAAACCTTCATCGGATAAATACATTTCCATATTAAACCGCAGAGAAACATCATCATCCAATAACAATACTTTTATTGATTTCATCTGTATTACCTATAAAGGAAGTTTTATTATAAATTTAGCTCCCATTCCTTTAACAGATTCAACTGTTATAGTACCTTGATGGTTATTTGTAATAATCATATAAGAAACTGAAAGTCCTAATCCGGTGCCTTCTCCAACTTCTTTTGTGGTGAAAAACGGTTCAAAAATTCTTTGCTTTATTTTTTCGTCGATTCCAGGCCCATTATCTTCAATTTCCAATATTATAAAACGTCCTTCTTTTCTTAAAATAATTTTAATTGTTGGTTCATTATTTTTATAGAATTTGGATTTAAATGCATGAGATGCATTTCTAAGGATATTAAGAATAACCTGTTGTATTTCGGTAATAGTAATTCTTACTAATGGCAATTCATCTTGAAAATCCTTAATTATTCTTATACTTCTAAAATCGTATTTTTTCTTTAGATCATAATCATTATATGCAAGATCAAGCGTCTCTTCAACTAGTTTAGACATAGGATATAATACTTTTTTCGATTCGCTCTTTCTGCTGAATTGAAGCATATTCTTGATTATATCAGAAGCTTTTTCAACTGCATGGCGCATTGAATCTAAAATATCATAAATTTGGCGCTGCTTAAAATAACTCTCAAGTGCGCTCATATCAATATTTAGACTTTTGGCAACATCAATATTCTTAGGAAGTTCAGTAGATGTTCTTCTAATTATATTTTGGCAGCCTTGTACAATAGTTCCGAGCGGATTATTTATTTCATGAGCCATTCCAGCAGCCAATCCAGCTACGCTTAACATCTTTTCGCTTTGAATCATCAGGCTTTCAATTTTTCTTCTTTCAGTAATTTCTTCAAGCATAATTACTGAACCGGAATTCAAAGGATTATTTAGCGGAATAATGGTTAAGTTAAATGTTCTTGGTTCGCCATATTGTTCTAACGCAATTTTATCTTCATTTATATATTTATCTTCTGCGATCGATTTTTCAAGCGTATCTTTAATAAAGATTAATTTGGGGAACAAATCAAATATTTGCTTTGACTGATAATCTCTATTTATTGCCCCATCAAATATTAGTGCTTTGTCATTATATTGCTTAACAGTCAAATCTCTATTAACTGAAATAATAGCAATCGGCAGAGTATTTATTAATAATTCAATTTCGTTCATTGCTTCTTTTAAAGCCATTTCGGTTTTTAATCTATCGGTAATATCTCTAATTGATGATATTCTATATTCCTTGTTATTAATAACCATATGCTTTGCACGTATTTCAAAGGGAATTCTAGATCCGTCAGATTTTATACCAATAAATTCGAGAGGCCCAATGTCTAAGTTATCTCTGTTTGCAATAAATTTATCTCTTGATTCAGGAGCTATAAAATCTATTGTATTCTTCCCAATTATATTTTCTCTTGAATAACCAAAAATATTTAACATCTGATCATTCACATCAACAAACTTTCTATCTGTTGCAATAACTATTCCTTCAAACGTAGCTTCAGTAAGAACTTTAAATCTTTGTTCACTATTCCGCAGCTCCTCTTCAGATTTTTTATTCTCTGTAATGTCTCTAACAGTCCCGACTAACGATATTATTCTACCTTGTTCATTTCTTTGAAATTCTTTTTCTTTTCCTCTGAACCATCTCCATTCACCAGCTTTTGTTTTCATCCTATATTCAAATTCAAAAACATATTCGTTTTCCCATTGCACAATCTTTTCATAATACGAACGGAATTGTGCAATATCATCTGGGTGAAGAACTTTCTTGAAAAAATTTTGATCTTCAGAAGATAATTCTTCTTCTGAATAGCCCAAATATTTCGCAATATTTCTGTTAGTAAATATGTTCTTATCAAGTTCAACATCATATATGTAAATAATGTCAGGCGACTGTTCTATTATTCGTTCTGTAAATGCTTTTTTGTCTAATATTTCTTTTTCTATTGCCTTTCTTTCTGTTATATCTCGGTTTATACTATAAACAGATTGTACAAAACCAGTTTCATCAATTACAGGATAAACTCGCCACTCGAAAATTCTTGGGCCTGCGGGACTATTAAATTCGAACTCCAATTCAAAAGGCTGACGTGTAATAAATACTTCTTTTATTTTCTTTTCCCTAAACTCCGCTTGTTCTTTATTAAAACCATCAATTTCAAAAATTCTTTTTCCAACAAAATTTTCTGGTTTTAGATTACTTACTTTTGAAATTGATGAATTTACAAATTCATATCTTCCGTCGCGATCGAAAACAGCAATAATATCTGGAGAATTTTCTGCAAAGGCACGGTAATATGATTCACTTTTTCTTAATGCGTCTTCGGCTTGTTTACGTTCTGTTATTTCTTTTCCAAAAACAGATACTCCAGTAATTTCATTATTAATAATAACCGGGTGAATTGCCATTTCGAATATTCGACCATCAGGTAAACTGTACTCAGTTTGGAAAGGTCCTTCATCAATTGCGCGCTGGTATAAAGGAGGCCAAATTTTAGATCTGTCAGAGGACAGTAACGAGCCTGATGGTGCACCGATAAAAGCTTTAGTTCCATAGTTTTTCTGAAAATGTTCTTCTAATCTTTTATTGTAAGTCAGTAAATTAAAATTCTTATCGACAGACCAAATAAGATCAGTTGCACTTTCAAAAAGGGCGCTAAGATTTGCACGTGATTGCGTTAATTCGTTCTCTAACTTTTTTCTTTCTGTTATATCGCGAACAATTGCCTGCAGTAAAACCTTACTTTCAATCTCCATTTTATTTAAGCTGATTTCAGCAAAGAATAATTCGCCATTCTGCTTAACATGCTGCCATTCGAAAAATTGCGGCTGACCATTTAATACCGCATTTACTTTTTCTAAGGCTGACTCTCGAGATTTTTTTTTATCCGGTTGGATCTTGGGAGAAAAATCAAATGGAGTATGACCAATTATCTGTTCTTTTACATTACATCCAAATACTTCTAACGATTTTGTGTTGCAATCAATTATAACATCATAATCCATTAGAAAAATAGCATCATTTGCATTCTCAAATAGAGTTCTATATTTAATTTCATTTGCCAATAAAGCTTCTTCAGCATTTTTACGCTCAGTTATATCCTCAAAAACTCCAAGTACACCATAAATATTATTTTCAGAATTTCGGAGAGGAATTTTTGTTGTATCAACCCATAAAAGATTGCCGTTTACATCAGTGAATTTTTCGATGATATGATATTTAGGAAGTCCAGTGCTGATTACTTCTTTATCATCAGAAATATATGAATCAGATTCTTCTTTTTTCCAAGGCATCTGATAATCTGTTTTCCCAATAATTTGAGAAGGATTATCAAAACCGGCTGATTTTGCAAAAATTTTATTACAGCCTAAATACACACAATTTTTATCTTTCCAAAAAATCGATTGAGGCACAGAGTTTAGAATATTTGAAAGCATTTCTTCTGCACCTTTAATATTTTCTTTCATAGTATTAATACTATCTGCCAGAACAATCACTTCATCAGTCATATCTGAAGAATCTATTTTAACATTATAGTTATGATTCCCTATTTCTAAGGCCGCGTGAGTAATTTTTTTTAATGGGATACCAACTAAATACCAAATTATTATTCCTGAAATGAGTGCGATTAATAAAAGTGTTATACCAATATATTTTATGATGTTATAAACAAATTGATTTATTTGAGCGTTAGAATTTTTTGAATCTGAAATTGAAATGATATAAGAGCCGTTATTATTTATCTGAGCAAAACCGACAGCAATTGATAATTTGATATCTGTAAAGAATCCACTTTTTTGCTGAGAAATAACAATTTTGTTTGCTTCCGACAGGATAATAGGAGGTAAATTTCTCTCATCATTAATATTTACTTTCGGATTAAAATTTAGGTCTTTATCAAGAACGAAAATATTTCGTATGTTGTTTTTAAGAATTTCATGTTTAAAATATCTTATTGAGTCTTCCGGTAATGCTTTTAATAAATGTGCTTCTTGAACAGCAAACTCATATTGCTTTTTTCCTTCTTCGTTAAGAATAAAATCTTGGAAATAATTTCTTACATAAACACTTAAATAAATGGTTGGAATGCTGAACAAGATTAAAAACCAAATTGCAAGCCGCACTGCAAGAAAATTCTTTTTGAATAATTTATTATTAGAATCTTTTTTATTCTGTTTCTTATTTGGAATTTTATTTTTATCTGATAATTGTCCCCAAAGTGGTTTTCTAAATTTAAAAGGCAGCGCAATAATAATGAGAGAGGAAATTGCGGTTGAAAAAAAGAATTCAGGAATATAGTCGTATAAATATTTTAATGATGATTGAATAAAAGGAGCTTGCCTGCCAACAAGTTCTGTATATAAACTAGGAATAAAAAAGTAACTAGCGATAATTAATATTTCAGTAGATAATAAATAATATATAATCATTAGCACGATCCAGCCAAAAGCAAGCATGGGCATTTCATATTTATCATAAATTAATTTCTTATATGCCCAGCCAATCCAAATTGCTGATATGAAGTGAGTAAAAAATATATATGTTTTATATTCCGGCGGTGCCGCAAATAAAGTCGATATTGCTGAGATAATTATCCCCCCAATAGGACCGGTTAATGCTGAACCAATAGAATTAAATATTTCCCGAGGATCAGTAGTGGAGACACTCCCAGGCAAATAAACATGTATGCCTGCAAGTACAGTAAACATGGACACTAATCCGAAAAAGATTGCTGTTAGAACGGATTTGATTGATATGAAATTATTAAGAAGATTTAGAATTTTTTTCATTCTTAAATCCATAATAATGAAAATGTTATTTTATTCGTTAATCTAGTGCAGATTATTATTAAAACAGTTTAACATAAATTGAAGTTTATATACTGCTACAATTACTTTTCAGATTTAAAATATTTACTGATATAACTATCAAAGCAAAAAAATAATTTCAATTTATTATATAATCTCTTCAAATATAATTATTTCACAATTTAATCATATAGTCACACTAAATATTATTTATTTAATAACTATATCAAAAACTTTTGCTTTTCTTGACTTAAGTCAAGGTACTTCCCTTCAAATCAATCTTATTTTTAGTTTGTAAAAAAACATTAAGGGAAACAACCTATTAAGATTAAAAAAATTCCAATTAAAATATTCAGAAGGATCATTATATGAAAAAATATTGGATACCGTTTGTATTAGTTATAATAATTTCATTTTTAATTTTGGGCTGGGTAGGGACAAGAATTTACCAGCAAGCTCCGCCAATTAGTAAATCTGTTATTTCATCTAATGGAAAAACAATTTTTACAAAAAAAGATATTGAACAAGGGCAAAATATCTGGCAAAAAATGGGCGGAATGGAAATGGGGTCGGTCTGGGGACATGGAAGTTACATTGCGCCAGACTGGACTGCTGACTGGCTTCACCGCGAAGCTGTTTTTGTTTTAGATAAATGGGCTGAGATTAACTTCAATAAAAAATACTTTCAGTTAAAAAGTGATGACCAGGCTTTTCTACAAGCACGTTTGCAGAAGATGTATAGAACGAATACGCTTAATAATGGAAACGTAACTATCGACAGTGTTCGTGCAGAAGCAATACAAAATAATATTTTACATTATTGCAATGTTTTCATGAATGGAAGAGATGCCTATGCAATACGTAAGAACACTTTAACTGATTCGTCTGACGTTAGAAAATTATCTGCGTTTTTCTATTGGACTTCATGGGCAGCTTCAACAAACAGACCGAATGATGATATCACTTACACAAGCAACTGGCCGCATGAAGCGTTAGTTGGAAATAATCCAACCGGCGATTCAATTATCTGGACAGGGGTAAGTATAATTTTACTTCTTGCAGGCATAGGCGGAATGGCTTGGTTTTATGCCGGCAGAAAGCAGGAAGAAGAATTAAGTGATATTCCATCAAACGATCCATTATTAAATTCAACTCCAACACCATCTCAAGTAGCAGTTATAAAATATTTCTGGGTTGTTTCAGGACTTCTTGTCCTTCAAATTATTTTAGGAGTTATTACAGCTCACTATGGAGTTGAAGGGAATAAATTATATGGGATTCCTTTAGCTGAAGTTTTTCCTTACACAATTACTAGAACGTGGCATTTGCAGCTGGGAATTTTCTGGATTGCAACTGCATGGCTTGCGGCAGGGTTGTATATTGGTCCCGCAGTAAGCGGAGTTGAACCAAAAGGACAACGCTTAGGAGTGAATATATTATTCGGCGCTTTGATTGTTGTTGTGCTTGGCTCAATGCTGGGAGAATGGTTAAGCGTTATGAATATTCTTCCGTCTAAACTTTGGTTCTTATTCGGACACAGCGGCTACGAATACATTGACCTCGGCAGAATTTTCCAGATCGCTTTATTAGTTGGGCTACTTCTCTGGTTGTTCTTAATGTACAGAACCATTAAACCAGCGCTTCAAAAAAAGGATGAGCAAAAACCAATTCTAACTTTATTCTTAATATCTTCAATTGCAATTGCAGGTTTTTATGCATCAGCATTGATGTACGGAAAGCATACCAATCTTGCTATTGCTGAATATTGGAGATGGTGGGTTGTTCATCTTTGGGTAGAAGGCTTCTTCGAAGTTTTTGCAACAGTTGTAATCTCATTTCTCTTTGCAAGATTAAAACTGTTAAGCTTAAAAACTGCAGGACAAGCAACAATATTAGCAGCAACAATTTTTCTATCCGGCGGAATAATTGGAACACTTCATCATTTATATTTTTCCGGAACGCCAATTTTTGTACTTGCATTAGGCTCTGTATTCAGTGCGCTTGAAGTTGTGCCGCTGTTGTTTGTCGGTTACGAAGCTTGGGGAAATATCAGAATGTCCAGATCAAAAGAATGGGTTCAAAAATACAAATGGCCGATTTACTTTTTCGTTGCAGTTGCTTTTTGGAATATGGTGGGTGCCGGATTGTTTGGTTTTATGATTAATCCGCCAATAGCACTTTATTATATGCAAGGATTAAACACAACGCCTGTGCATGGACATGCGGCATTGTTCGGAGTTTATGGAATGCTTGGAATAGGTTTAATGCTTTTTACTTTGAGAGCAATCAAACCGCAAATTGTATGGAATGAAAAACCATTGAAGTTTTCCTTCTGGGCAATCAATTTTGGTTTATTTGCGATGGTTGTGTTTAGTTTGCTTCCTGTTGGATTGATGCAGACCTGGGCTTCTGTTAAATATGGTTACTGGTACGCAAGAAGCGCTGAATTTCTTCAAACATCAACTATGCAAACAATCCGATGGACGCGAGCTTTTGGCGATACAATTTTTGCAATTGGTGCGATTGTTCTGGTTGTATTTGTGTTTAGTCTTTCAATAAAATTCTTGAAGAGCAAAGCATAACAGATTAAATACATTTTAATTAAAAAATAAGGCTGCCATAACCGGCAGCTTTTTTATTATAAACTCTGCTTAGAATTACTTTGCTTAGAGTGTTGGAATGATGGGAAGTTGGAGTATTGGAATGATGAAGAGATGGAATGATTTTTTTAATGCTATAATAAAATTCAGACTTCTTTAATTGCATCCATCGGACAGATTTCTGCGCATTTCGGAAAACCAAATAAAATACAGCCGCTGCATTTGCTCTGATCAATATTATAATGATCGGTAGATATGTAAAACTTATTTAATTTACTTTTTAATATCTTTTTGGCAGGAATGAATATTGCTACTTCAAAACATTCGACCAAGCAGGCTTTACAATTGATGCAATCATTTGTAATTACGTAAGCCATTAAAATTTTTCTCCTTTAGCTTCACGGAATTGACTTCCAACTGCTCTTATCCTTCCCCACATTGCAAAGAAGAAAAGAATAATTGCTATAACTTGAAGTGATGAAAATATTGAAATACTTATTCCAATAAAATTGAGAAATGTAAACGCGCTGATAATTTGAAGAATAAATCTTAATGCAGTTGATATTGTCATTAACCAATAAGTAAACAAAATGAGCGAAGGTTTATATTTCTTGTCGTTCTTTTCTGCGCGGGGAAAGAACCACAATGCAACTCCCATTATCATCATCATTACAGAACCGACAAGAATTATGTGTGTATGTGCGGAAATTAATTCAGGCATTACGCCGCTCCTAAGTAAGTGTTTGTTGAGCGACATGTAAAGACCGGTAAGAATACCGGTGATTAAAAAGATTATGCTTGTTTTTATAAAATATCTGACTGTGGAAAACATATTTAGATCTAATATCCTAATTCTCTTTTCGCTTCCGAAGACATTAATTCTGGAGTCCATCTAGGTTCCCAAACAAGATTTACATGTACAGTGGCTTCCGGTTCAAGATGAGAAATTACTTTCTCCACCCATTCAGAAATGCTGCTGTGCATGGGACAACCAGGAGTAGTTAAAGTCATTATAATTACAATTTCTTTATCAACAATCCTAACGTCGTAAACTAAACCAAGGTCTACAATATTAATCCCGATCTCAGGATCAATTACTCCTTTCAGAACTTCTAAAATTTCTTCTTTATTTACTGACATATTATTTAAGCTTTAAATAAAATATATAAAAAATTTATTAAGAAAATAACCGAACCGACAAACATAACCGTAAAAGAAATTAATAAACAATCGGGAATCTGAAAAGCGAAAGAGAATATAACTCCGGCAAGAGCAACAACCATTATATAATATCCAGATGCAGCCAGCTTTTCTTTGAACATATCTTTCAGCATCGGAACTTTTTCGATACCAGCTTTGCTGCTGTATTTATGGTACCAGACAAGGAAAGGCATAATTTTATAAAGCTGTCCAATAGTAAGCATAGAGATATAACCGAAGATAATTAAATAGCCATAAATAAGGGTAACGTTCATTTCATTAGAAAGATTTGTAAACGTTATTAGAATTCCGAACAAAGTAGTTATGCCTAACATAGTATAAGCAAACTTTGAAAACTTAATACCTATATCCGATTTCTTCCGCAATCTGCTTTTGAAAATTACCATCATTTGATAAAGGAAGAAGAAGATTCCAACTACAATAAACAAAGCGCTGATATAAAATGAAGCAGTTAGATTTTCATAATGCATTACAGTTGAAATTCCGAGTAACCCAATATTGATTAGCCAAAATGCAATCTTACCGGATTTTTCTGAGTAGCCATGAGCAAGCGTAAACATTGGAATAATTTTAAAAGACACACCCATTATCACCATCGAAACCCAGCCAATAAAAGCAACATGCGCATGCAAGTTTAGATACTGAAGATGATTTATCTTAATAAATGGAAATCCAAGATTGATACTTAAAAGCAATCCGGCAGCGCCGGTTACAATTAAATAAAAAATTGAAGCGGCTAAGTAGAGACCGGTGATGTTCCATTTTTTTACTTTTGTCATGGTTACAATAATATTAATTGAAAAAATTAATATCGCAACGTTTAAAAGAATTGCAGAAGCAGTTAAATGAATACCTGTGTCGAAATTCCAGAAACCTGTAACGAGTCCAACGATACCTAATATAAAAATCCAGAATTGAATTTCAGCCATAAGAGTGCTGAACAATTTAACTTCGAGGACAATGGGAACGAACTGAAACATAGCTCCGAAAATAACCATTGTAATCCAACCAAGCGTTGCAATATGCGTCATTGCTAAAATCTTGGGCTGAAAGTGGAAACCGTTAACATCGGAATAATTTATCATCAACAAAAAGTTAAGGAGAATGAATGACAGAACAGAAGCGACAAAATATTTCACTATAACTTTGAAAGGCGGCGCATATGAAGAGACTAAAGAATCTTGATTCATTTTTCAACTGCCTTTTCTTTTAATATGACAACTTTGAAATAGTTTTCATTTATTTTATTACAGATTGCCTTGTAACCTCTTTCTTCCAGCTTCGGATAAAGCATAAGCGGCTCTCGATGATGATGAACTACTAAGACTGTTCTTTCATCAACTTTAGAAAGTGTTTCCAGAACTTTCAACATTGGTTCTGGAGGTTCAAGTTCTCTAACATCAATTTCAATTACATTTTCTAATTCATGTTCAGTATTTAATTCATTGTCCCTTGCTCCCACAGTATTGCTTCCGCTGTTAGGTAATTTATCATCTCGGAAAAAGTAAACATTAAATTCATCTCCCTTCTTTATTGTCTTATGATCGAAATGTTTTTTCCCAAGGACTGAATACAAAGGGATCGGTTCAAAAGAATTTATCAGCAGAAAAATGTCATCATCTTTTAACAACTTTACTTTTGCCATAATATCCGTAAAAGGATCTTTTCCGGAATCTATAATCGGTCTTACATCAAGAGTGACTATATCTTTATCTTTTATACTTTTTAAAAAGTCAGTTGCAGAATCATCTATTTTAGTCATATTATTCTTTATATTTTGTGGTTCAAACTGTGAAACTGAAATTGAATTTATAACTTTATTCAAATTGAACAGAAGCAAGTTCAAATCCACGCCGGCAATTGATGCAGCCTGTTCCACATTTACTCGCGGAGCTAAAGCTTTTCTTAACAATTTATTTTTGAGCTTGTTGAAATGAGAACTTGTCTTCAAAAGAATATCTAAAGTTTCAGGATAGCTTTCCAGCATCTTGGATATTTTCATTTCTCTGGTAATCATTATTTTTCCGCGAAATATTTTATGCAATTTTGGTGATATTAACCTTCCATACTTCAGGCCCTTTTTCAATATATTCCCAGTTAAATTTTCCTTTCCTCTCAGCTTGAAATTGATAATATAGCGGCATTGGATCGTGATCATTAATTAATTGAAAAGTTTCGTTGCTGTTTAACGAATCAAATGCTGCAAAAATTGTCGGATGTTTTTCTCTTGGATGCACTGGGCGAATGTCTAATTCTTTTGATATGGTATTCATTTCATTTCCTTTCTTTTTAGTTCCAAAACTATTGAAAGGGCTAAATGATTCCTTTGACTTAAGTCAGTTTTTGGCAGATTTATACGGCAAGTTTTTTGAGACGAGGATAATCTAAAATGATTATTGTTTTACCTTTAACTTTAATTATCTCATCTTTCTGCAACTTATTAAAATTTCTTGAAAGAGTTTCGCTAACAGTTCCTAAATACGCTGCAATAGTATTTTTAGGCACGCTAAGCCTAAGAAAGGGTTCATCAAGTTTATCAGTATTATTGGTTTTAATTTCTTTAAGCAAATATTCTGCAAGTCTGTTAATAACTTCCTTCGAGGAAAATTTTTCGATTTTATAAGTTAATTCACGCAGCCTTTTTGCAAAACCGCAGATCATTCTCAAGCTCATTTCGGGATCTTCTTTAATTAAAGAAAGGAAACCTTCCTTCGAAATAAAAATTACAATACTCTCTTCCAGCGTTTGAGAATTTGCAGGATAATTTCCACCTTCAAACAAAGGAACATCAGCAAAAGCATTTAGTGGTTTAATAATATGCAGCACAGATTCTTTGCCGTCATTAGTAATTTTAGAAATTTTTACTGTCCCTTTTAATAGTATATAAAAACCTTTATATAAATCACCATCAAAAAAGATAAAATGATTTTTTTTGAATTTTACAACTTTAGCTATTGAGGTAATTTTTCTAAATTGTTCTATACTTAGTTCAGAGAATAATGGAAATTTCCTAAGGGTTTCTTTTTTGGCTTCAATTTCCAGGCTCTCCTTATTTGAACTATTCATTTATTAATTATCCATAAATTAAAAAATCTTTATTGTCAGAATTATTAGTTAATTTTGTTATCAACATATTTTTAATATATCAATGACAAGAAGAAATTCAACTAATAATTTTGATATTAAGATAGCAGCGTTAGTTTTAATAGCTACGGTTGTTTGCATTATTTATCTTGATAAAGAGATAGCTATAAATGTGATGCTATTTCTTAAATACATACATCCATTACACAAAGTTACAGAAAATATACCTGATTTTTTACCACATTTAGTTGCAATTGGAACTGTAATGATGTGGGCATTATATTTTTTTCGCAAGCATAAAAATTTAATTGATACAAAAACAAAATTTTTACAACTTGCGGCAACTGCATTACCAGCGGCATATTTAATTAAAACTTTATTAAAATTTATTTTTGGCCGGACTGACCCGCGTTATTGGCTATTAGCTAATAAGCCGCTTGTATTTAATTGGTTTACTCAAATTGAAAGCGGCAGTTTCCCCTCCGGACACATGACAGTTTTTGCTGCTTTTGGCGCTGCTGTTATATTTTACTTTCCACAATACCGAAAGTATGTTTTGATTCTCTTAATTTTACTTGGCGCAGCTTTAATTGGAACAGATTATCATTTTCTGAGTGATGTTATTGCAGGCGCTTACCTAGGTTACCTTACAACTTTTGCCATTCGAATAATGTATAATAATAGATAAATAAATTTCTAAGAACTAATTCGAAAATATTTATGAAGATTCATTTATAGAATATTTTTAATTTGATTTTTAATTCACTTCACTTCCATTTTATTTGAATTTATAATTTAATTTGCAAACAATTCTTCAAAACTATAAAAAGTAATTCAAGAAATTCAAAATGTTTTAATTCGGCATCTTAAAATAAATTTCCCTTGACAACCGCATACAAAAATATTATTTATGATTAAAGGTTTAGTCAGTCATAAATAAATTAACTAATAAAATGAAAAGATTTCTTTTATTGGCGATTTTTATTTGCGTAATCACAACCGTTAAACATGCACAAACTGCAGAAGAAATTGTAAGCAAAGCTGAAAATGACATTAAAGGGAAGTCGTCCTACGGAACAATAGAAATGATAATTACAACTCCAGATTTTACGCGCACTTTAAAGATGGAATCGTGGTGGATTGGTAATGAAAAAGCATTAATCGTAACTATTGCACCAATTAAAGAAGCTGGGAATAAAACCCTAAAAATTGGAGATCAAATTTGGAGCTATTTAAGGAATACTGAAACTACAATAAAAATTCCGCCTTCGATGATGCTTCAATCATGGAACGGATCTGATTTTACAAATGATGATTTAGTACGAGAATCTAACTTGGTTAAAGATTATGATTTAAAAATCTTAGCAACTGAAAAAATTAATAATGATGAATGCTGGAAGATTCAACTTATACCAAAACCAGATGCACCTGTAGTATGGGGTAAAATTTATTATTGGGTACGCAAAGCTGATTATCTACCCGCAGTTGTTCAATATTTTGATGAAAAAGGAAATATGGTTAAATATATGGTTTATACTGATATAAAAAATTTTCATGGAAGAGTAATGCCATCAAAATGGGTAATGCACAATGTTGCCAAGAAAGGACATACAACAACTATTATAGTTGATGATATGCATTTTGATACAAAAATACCGGATAAAATATTTTCTTACCAGGAACTTGAAAGAGGAAATTAATAAAACCAGCAGAAAATTAAATAATTAAAATTTTAGAATTTATGCTATTAAAATTAGCTTGGCGAAATTTATGGAGAAATAAAAGACGGTCTTTAATAACATTAGCTGCGGTAGTATTTGCGGCTGTAATGGCTATTGCAATGCGCGGCATCCAGCTTGGTACATACGAATTAAATATAAGATCGATAGTTGAATTATTTTCTGGTTACTTGCAGATTCAGAACAAAAATTATCTTGATAATCCTTCTTTAACTAAAAGCTTTATAATTGATAAAAATATTTTGGATGCATTAGCATCAACCAAAGGTATTGTTAGCTATGCACCGCGAATTTATGCCGATGGACTTATCAGCTTTAAAGATAACTCACGCGGCGCTGCAATATTTGGAATTGAGCCAGATAAGGAAAATAAGGTAACTACATTTGTTCAGAATATTAATTCTGGAAGACTCTTCGACTCAGATTCTTCGAACGATATTGTAGTTGGCGACCAACTGCTGAAAAATCTTGAAGCAAATGTTGGAGATGAAATTGTACTTTTAGCACAAGGATATGATGGCGCGCTTGGAAATCAAAAATATAAAATAGTGGGGACAGTAAAATTAGGCCTGCAGGAACTTGAATCGGCAATAATTTTTATGGGTTTGAAATCTGCTCAATCATTATTAGCAATGGGAAATAGAGTAAATGTAATTGCTATCAGAGCAGATAATTTAAGTCATCTTGAAGAAATTGATAATTCTTTAGCAAAAAAAATTAAAGATTCGGATATAAAAGTTTTAGTATGGAATAAAGTAAATCCAGAATTAGAACAAGCAATACAGCTTGATAATGTAAGTGGAATATTCTTCCTTGGAATTTTAATTGTAATAGTTGCATTTGGAATTTTAAATACTGTATTAATGTCTGTTATCGAAAGGTTTCGAGAATTTGGTGTTGTGCTTGCTATAGGAATGCCGCAGATAAATCTAACTTATTTAGTTTATATCGAAACTATGCTAATCACAATTATCGGATTATTTATCGGAAATATTTTGGGGATAGTTGTAAATTATTATTTAATAATACATCCGATTGTATTCGGCGGAGAGCTCAAAAAACTTTATGAGATTTATCATTTTCTTCCTCAGTTGAAATCAACTTTGCAGCCATCGATATTTTATAATGTTTCGCTTTCCATACTAATTATCTCGTTGCTATCATGCATATATCCAGCATATAAAGTGTACAAACTTGAACCGTTGAAAGGAATCAGGCATACTTAATCAATTAAAAATTAGAAATTTAAAATTAGAAATATAATGTTATTAAAATTAGCTTGGCGAAATATTTGGAGAAACAAAAGGCGATCTATAATTGTTCTCATATCGGTTATTGTTGGATTAACCGCAATTGTATTGACCGATGGTTTATCAAATGGAATGATGAGACAGATGCTTTTTAATCAAATAAATCTTGACGTTTCGCATTTACAAATTCATAAAGCAGGTTTCAACAGTAATAAGATTGTAAAAAATTTCATCCCTAATTATAAACAAGTTGAAACTGTTCTTAGATCAAATCCGGAAGTTGAAGCTTACAGCAAAAGGGTTTTTGCAACATGCATTCTAAGCAGTGCAAGCAATTCTTCTGGAGTAATAATGTATGGAATTGATCCAGCTGAAGAAGCTAAAGTATCGATTATTAGAAATTCTATAATAGAAGGAAGATATCTTAGCACAAGCAAGAGAGAGATTATAATTGGTAAAAAACTAGCTGACAAGTTAGGTGTAGATGTTGGAGATAAAGTTGTAGCAATGTCCAATACCTTAAATGGCGATATAGGTTCCGATGCATTTAGAATAATTGGAATCTTTCAGACATCAAGCTCTGAATTTGATAAGATGGCGATATATGTAAATGCATCTGCTGAACAAGAAATGCTGGGTATTGGAGATAATTATCATGAGTTTGCAATAATTACAAAGGATTATAATAAAGTTACATCACTAAAAAATATTTTTGAATCAAAACTTGGAGAAAAATACGAAGTTTATACTTACCGGGATATTCTGCCAATGCTGATATATCAAATGGAGCTTTATAAAGAGTCGATGATGATATTAAATATAATAATTGGCTTGGCATTAATATTTGGAATAATTAACACGATGCTAATGTCTGTATTTGAAAGAATACGTGAATTCGGAGTGCTGATGGCAATCGGTATGAAGAACAGCAAATTATATTTAATGATTTTATTCGAAGCATTTATTCTAGGATTATTCGGAACCTTAATCGGCTTAGTTTGCGGATTACTGCTTGACATACCACTTGCACATTCAGGAATTGATTTAAGCATTTTTGCAACCGGCTTGGAAGCATTTGGTGTTGGTGCAATTATATATCCGGTATTGTCTATTGGAAATTTAATAAATGCAGTTTTGTTCATGCCCTTTGTTGCAGTGTTAGGAGCTTTATATCCGGCTTACAAAGCCATTAAGCTAGAACCAATTTATGCAATTAATTATGTTTAAAAGATTTGAGACATAGCATTAAAAAAATTGAAAGAGTTCAATGGAAATTATAAAAGCACAAAACTTAGTTAAGATATACCAAGACAATGGAGTTCCGGTTAAAGCGCTGCAAAATATTAACGTTACAATTGACAAAGGCGAATATGTTGTAATTGCAGGCCCATCAGGTTCAGGAAAAACTACTTTACTAAATCTTTTAGGCGCACTTGATAAACCTACAGAAGGCAAAGTTTATTTTGAAGGTGAAGATATTACTGTAAAAGAGAAGAGCGAACTTTCAAAGATTAGGCTGCATAAACTTGGATTTATATTCCAAGCATATAACTTAATTCCTGTACTTACCGCAATTGAAAATATTGAATTCAGCATGATGCTACTAGGGATTCCAGACAAAGAAAGAAAAGAAAAAGCTCTAAGTTTAATGGATGAATTGGGTATAAAAGAATTAGCAAATAAGCGTCCAAATGAAATGAGCGGCGGACAGCAGCAGCGTGTTGCAGTTGCTCGTGCTATTGTAAATAAGCCATCACTTGTACTTGCAGATGAACCAACAGCAAATCTTGATTCGGTAACTGCCGGGCATTTACTTGATTTGATGGAGCAAATGAACTTAGACAAGAATATTACTTTTATATTTTCTTCGCATGACAAACAAGTTATTGACCGAGCAAAAAGATTGATAATTCTGAAGGACGGAAGAATTGAAAATCAGTGAAAAACCAGTTCAATGCTGTCATAGATTTTTATTCATAATATTTAATGTAATATTATACGTTGCTTTTTCTGAATCTGATTTTGCTCAATTAAACTATTCATTTTCAGGATATGTTGTTGATCTTCCAGTTTATTCAATAAATAACAGTGAGCTTTCAAAGTTTGCTGGAATTGACCAAAATCATTTTCTAAATCTTACAAGATTAAGACTTCGGCCAGAACTTCATCTTTGGGATAATGCTAGAATAAATTTAGAATATGAAGCTGATATTCTTTACTCGAAACAGAATCCCTTCTCATTGCTCAATCAAACAAGTGTAAATAGGCAAACAATTAATTTGAAATGGCAGCTGCTTAATCAAAACAATTTTAACATAACACATTACATTGACCGATTATATTTACGACAAGGTTTTGATAGAGGAAATATAATTATTGGACGGCAAAGAATTGCTTGGGGCGTGGGAAGAGTTTGGAGTCCTACTGATTTATTTAATCCTATTAATCCCGCAAATTTTGGAAAGATAGAAAAAGATGGCGTCGACGCAGCATCATTAACCTACAGCTTTGGCAATTTTACCGATTTGAATATTGTTTATAATCCACAAAACAAAATTGTTAACAGCAATGCTGGATTTAGATTAAGAACAAACTTCTTACAATATGATTTTGCATTAGTGGGAGGATATTTTGATAAAAGATATATAGCAGGCGGAGATTTTGCCGGAAATTTTTTTGATGCTGGTATTCGCGGTGAAGGCATTATTTCGATGGAAAAAGAAAATATTAATAATTATTATATAAAATTAGTTTTGGGAATGGATAATCAATTTACTTCAAAACTTTATGGGCTGATAGAATATCAATATAATGGACAAGGTGAATTAGATAAATTAAATTATGATTTAATCGGATTATATGAGGGAAGAATAATTAATTTAAGCCGAAATTATATTGTTGTAAGTGCAAGCTATCAAATGACAGCGCTTCTTACAGCAACAGTATCAAATAATTCCAACTTAAATGACGGAAGCGGATATTTGAATATCAGCGGAGTGTATTCTCTATCAGATAATTCTTCCATAACTGCCGGCGGATTAATTTCTTACGGGAACAGATATACAGAATATTGGTATTACCCTACTTCATATTATCTTGAAGCTGAAATGTTTTTCTGAAAACAAAACCTAATGAACAAAACTAAGACTCACTTATACGCTTAAATAAAAAAATCCTTAATCTCAAAAATTAAAGATTAAGGATTCGAAACAACTAATTTATAACAACAAAACTTTTTTAATTATTATTGTCTCTTGGCGGACGATTCTGCATACGGCTTCTTCTTTCATCCAGCATTTTTTGGAACTCAGCTTTTTGAGTGTCAGTTAAAATGCTCTCAATTGCTGTATTTGATTCAGTCATAATTTTTCTCATTGCATCCCGTCTTTCCGGTCCGGTTACATCTAGATTTTTCATTTTATCCATTGATGCACTAAGAATAGAATCAACTTTAGCAGCTTGCTCATCTGTTAAAGATAATCTTTGCTTCATTTGATCAACTCTGTCTTTAACAGAAAAGCGACCCTGTGCATTTGCTCCAACAACAAATAACAGAATAAAAGACGCAAATAATATTAAATTTTTCATTACTTCCCTTTCATAAATCTAAAATATATTTTATTTCTTTTTGTACTGAAATTTGACAAAATATTAATTTATAAAGTTTAAATAATTAACTATTTCAAGATTTAAAATATAAATTATTAATTACGTTTTAACCCAGTTAACAATTGCTTGGAAGATGGTTCTTCCATTTTGCTGATTTAATGCCACAATATAATGCTGATGTTCATCAACTAGATTTTTATTTATTTCTAATCTATCTCCAAATTTTGTTTCAGAATTAAAAGTCATTGTTAAAGATTTGACTCTGTGTTTAGTATGAAAATCTAAATCATAACAATTTTGAATATACTCAATATATTTAGCATTATTAACATGCTCATTAATGTCGATATCTGTATAATCAGCTTGTTTAGGAAAAGTTGTCTCTTTTAAATTTTCAAAATTAATTTTCTCCGGTAAATCATTTAAAGCATGTTCATTTGGTGAGTAAGGAATATTGGTTAAAAACTTATTAAGATCATTAATCCTTTTGGTTTGAGAATTTAATAAGAGCCAAGCCGAAGCTGCTTTTCCAAAAACCTTATTATTCCCTTCTGATAAAATAAAATCCCTTAAAGCATAAAGTTTGTGCTTACCTTTCGGCCAGGTCTTGATATAAATATTATCTTCAAATTTTGGGAAATTATTAAATTCAATTTTTACCCATGATAAAACCCAAAACAGATTTTCATTTTGTAATGCTTTCCAGCCAACGTTCAAATTATCCGCGTGTGCGGATGCAACATCCTGCATGTAATTAAAAACAGAACTTAACTTTAACCTATTATTCGAATCAACATCATAAGCGCGGACTTTAAGAGTTTCTTCCCAATGAGATTGCATTGTAAATACTTCATTTTGTTATTACTCAAACAAAATTAAATATTTTACTTTAGATTTTCCTATTGAATTGGATAAATCATTTATATAAAAAATTCTTTATCGAATAAGAATCCCAAATTATGTTACCATCCTTAATTTATTTTGAATATAAATCCAACAAAGTTGCTGCATATGCACCGGCACCAAAGCCAACCATCGGCACTGCACCATCGTAGAATGATGTTTTTTGATTATATAATTCTGGAATTAAGTTATAGTTCAGTGCTGCCTGTTTAGTAACCCAATCAACTAGTCGTCTTGCACCTTTTTGGTCGCCGAATCTATGCATAGTAGCAGCAACTCGCAAATCCAAAAGAATCCATTCGGCGGTTTCATACCAATCACCTTTATTGATACGAGAGAAGCCGTGAATTCCTCCTTCAACTCCTAAAATTTTTTGATATTTATTAAGCTGTGATTGAAAAAAACTTTTATCTTTAAATAATCCAAATCCGAAAGCTTCGAAAGTTCCTCCGTCAAAAAAATCATACGCATTAGAATCTGAAGCTTCAACATTTCCTTTGATGAATCTATTATCGACGACCAACTCTTTGCGAATTCCGCCGAGTAACCGCAAATAAGCTTTATTATATTTTTCAGATTCACCAATTTTAAATTTAGATGAAAGTTCGGCAAAATCTCTTAATCCAGCAGCACACGCAATGGAAGTGTATGCAAATTGTTTTCCAGGAAGATGCCGCTCCCAAGGACCAGAATCAATTCTAATTACATTATTTGTGTCGATACAATGAATAATCGCATCAGCAACTTTTGAAGCAACAAGTTCATAATTTTCTTTAAAGAATGCAGTGTCTCCGCTGCGCTGAACGTAATCGCTTAGCGCAATTAAAGAAAGTCCGAATCCATCCAGTTCAATATTCGGCCCATCATCGTTATAATCCGATTCTTCTTTGCCATCACCAAAATAACGGCAGACAGAAATTTGATACGGCACTCCAACACCATAATCCTTGCCGGCCTTAAAAAGGAAATGCACATAATGGTTTGATTCGGTATGAAGCATAAAAAAAAGAACCTTGCGTGCTTCATCAAATAAGCCAAGCCTGTTTAATCCCAGAATAGAATAACATCCATCGCGTACCCAACCTATATTCCAACCGCCGGGTGGAAGCGAAGCTAAAATTTGTCCTCTTGATTTTTCAAAAATTCCCTGCGGAGGAATCTGAGCCATCTTCAAAACAGAAATTGACTGCTCCAATAAATCGCGCTGCATTGCAGAAATTCCATTTGGAATTTTTGCTTTTGCAAATATTTTCTTCATGAAATTGATTTCTTCATTCAATAAATTGCCTTTGTTTGCAACTAATCTCGTTTTGGCTTTCGCAACTATTTGATCATCGGTCTGAAGCGAATCGGTATAGCTTAGCAGATAATATTTCTCTGCCTGATCATTCGGCCTTTCGAATTCTACCGAGTCAACCAGTACTTTTGTTTTCTGCAAAAGATAATTTAACGAGCACGCATCAACCTTAGAACGCTGACCACTAACATCGATATAAAAAACTTTATCTTCGTTATTGAATGAGGCAAAGTAATTCACTTCAATTTTTGGATATTTAACTGTTATTACGTGCGTGTTATCTTTATAAAATGTTTTTAACGGCTTCGCATTTGTTTTAACCTCAACCATTCTTAAAAAAGGATTCACATAGTTAGCAGAATCAAAAGCTTTAAAAATGAACGGATCGATATATTCGATTTGCTCGCGCCGGGCATCGTAAACAGCAGCGATAAGACCATTTGAAGTAACTAATTGATAAAATGATTTTTTGGGCCCAGGTGAAGGAAAGAATTCTTTTTTATAATCTTTCTCATCATAAATGCCAATAGGGCCATAGACAATGCCCCCAGGTCCGCCCATATCAAAAACTCTTACGGCAATAACATTATCTTTTTTAAGCAACTTTTTGGAAATTTTGTAGTAGCGGACTTCATTGTAGGCAGTTGCGGCATTTGGTGGAAATTTGCCCATACCTCCAATGCGAACTCCATTTAAATAAGTTTCATCAGCATCATCAATTTTACCTAGTATAACATAAACACTATCACCGCTTAATTTTTTATCAAGAGTAAAATGAACGCGGTACCATGCTACACCGTCATATCCGTCGAAGCCTTGACTTTCCCAATAATCCGGTACGTCAATAAGCGTCCATTTTTTATCATCGAATTTTGGATTTAAATACTCAGGATTGTCTCCAGTTGAAAAATGCCAACGTTCGGGAAGAAGAATTGTTTGAGAAAAACTGACATAGTTAAAAATGATGAACACTAAAAAAAATAAACTCATCAAAACTTTCATACAACACCCTTTCATCCACAAATATAAAGTGTTTATTTAGAAAATTATTACTGAGGAAGTTGAGATTTCTTTTGCAAATATAAGCTATACCAACCTGCAAACAAGGGCTCGTAAGGAAAGGCATAAATTCTTCCGCCGAAGCCAATTAGTCTTATAGTCACGGTATTGAATTGAAAAACCGGAATAGAAACATAAACGTTTTTATTAATTTCAACACCGTATTTAAGTGCGAGATTAGCAACGTAAGATTTTAGTTTTTTCTCAAATTCAATATTTCTTATAACATCTTTCAACTCATCTTTAATTTGAGCGAAAGAAGTGTCTTTGCTGTCTTCAGCATTTTGAATATCGACTAGTTTCAACAAAGCAAAACCATCGCTAAGCTTAATCGGACCGTAAACTTCTCCAACTTTCATATTCTTGACGATCTTCTTAATCTCTCCGATAGTTCCCGATTGAGTCGGCGGTAAATATCCAAGATTGCCGCCTCGCTCACGCAGGGAATCAAGTATGGAATATTTTTCTGAAACAGTTTCAAAAGCCACATGTTTATTTAAATCATCAAGGGCTTTTTGAATTGTCTCCAAGCTGTCAACAAGAATTTCCTGCACGTTAAATCTTTCCTGCGGAAACATTATTTTATGATTTTTTGAATAGAATTCATAAGCCTCTGCATCGCTTATTTTAATTGAGTCTTGAATTTGTTTTATCAATCGCTGTGAAAGATAATAATCTTCCCAAAGGCTCAGATCATTTCTCACTGAAGATTCTTTATCCAGATTTTGCCGCAAACCTTCACGCGCCAGCAATTCGCTTTCAAGATAATTCTTTACATAATTATTGAAAGCCCGTGCAACAGTTTGGTAATCAGTTGTATCAACTCTAAAACCGTTTATCTTTAACTGATCTAAAAATTGTTTAACGGATTCTGGATTCTTTTTGTACTTAATAAAATTTGCTCTTAATACTTCGGCACCAAGCGAATCTTCAATTCGGCTAAAATCTTCTTTGACTAAATAATAATACTTCGGTTTGTCATTTTTCTTATAACTTTCTTGTCTTTCATGAAGGTACTTATGCATCTGTATTAATATCTTTGTAAACAGCGCCCGGTCAACGCTAATTTGAAATTGCTGCAGGAAATTATTTAGATAATCATCTTCCAAAGCTGCAGCTTGTCTTTTTTCAATTGTCTGCTTAATCTTAATCAAATTATCAGGAGTATTGAAGTAAGGCTGATCAATAATTTTTTCCAACTGAAAAATGTACCAACGGTTGCCAGTATAAATAGGTTTGGTAAACTGTCCAACTTTCAAACTATAAACGGCATCTTCAACATTTTCATCAAGAGTACCGAAGGTTATTGTACCGGGAGTTTTTTGTTCTTCGGCTTCGGGCCTTACGGCAATTAATGAATCGATCGGTATTCCATTATTAAGATCTGCATATAATCTCTGAATTTCATTAATATCCGTCGAATATAAATACTTCGTCACTAGAAGTTTCTTCATTCTTTCTTTTGCTTCGGAAATTTCTTTTTTTGTTACTTTAACTTTGCTCGAGATTTCTTTTTTGTACAAAGCATCTCTAACAAAAAGTCTACCCATATAAGTCAGCATGTTTTGAATAAATTGAGTTGTATCCAGTTTTAACTCTTTTGCTTTTTGCGCAAGAAGTTTTTCGGCGAGTAAAGTATAAAGGTATTCCTTTTTAACCAGCGCAGTATCAAGCGATTCCGTGGTGCGCGGGTGGGGACTGAAATCAAACCGTTCACGGAATTCTCTCGCCGATATTTTAATGTCGCCTGCTTTTGCTACAACATCGTCGCTGCCAGAAATATTTTTCGTTTGACAAAGAAGCGTAAATGATATAATTAGAAATAATATAATAGCAAGCAAAAACTTCATAATTATTTTTTAAGTTCAAAAGATGTTTTCAAATAATCATCCGAATTTCTTCCGATCATTACATCATAAATTCCAGGCTCAATAACTTTCTTCATATCAATATTGTACTGTGCAAGCATCTCTGGTTTGATCACAAACTTAACGATTTTTGATTCGCCGGGCTGCAAATAAATTCTCTTAAATCCCTTAAGCTCTTTTACTGGTGGAGTTACATCTGCGAAATGATCATGGGTGTACAACTGAACGATTTCAGTTCCACCAATACTGCTATTGTTTGTAACTTTTATAGAAGCAATCGAAGAATCATTTTCAGAAATATTTTTTTTATCGATTGTTAAATCTGAATAAGAAAAATTTGCGTAACTCAATCCATATCCGAAAGGATATAGCGGAGTAACCGGACAATCGAGATATTTGGAAGTGTAATGATCTGTTGGCGAAGGAGGCCTGCCGGTGTTCATGTGATTATAAAAAATTGGAATCTGTCCAACTGCTCGTGGAAAAGTTGCGGTTAATTTACCCGATGGATTGTAATCTCCGAATAAAACATCAGCAATAGCATTCCCAGTTTGATTACCTAAAAACCACGTTTCTAAAATCGCCGGCACATTTTCAGACTCCCAATTAATTGTTAATGGTCTGCCATTCATTAAAACTACAACCACCGGTTTTCCAGTTTTATAAATTTCTTTTATAAGTTCTTCTTGAATGCCGGGGACATCAATAAAAGCACGGCTGGAAGCCTCTCCGCTCATGTCGCGTGATTCGCCGACGACCAAAACAGCAACGTCTGATTCTTTTGCAGCGTTTACAGCTTCATCAAATTCTGCACTGCTTGAATCGAGGAAGTCGCAGCCTTTCACGTAATTTATTTTTGTCTTTGGAGAAATTTTATTTTTTATTCCTTCAAGAACCGTTACAACATTTTTAGAAATTCCATCCGGCGCCCACGGACCAATCAGATCATCCTGATCATTCGCGAGTGGACCTATTAAAGCAATTGAATGAATGTCTTTTTTCAACGGAAGAACATTTTTTTCGTTCTTCAAAAGTACAATTGATTCGTCCGCAAGCTGCTGTGCAATTTTATTTCTATCTTCCTGCGATGGCAAATCTTTTCTGAAGAAAGCGGTATCAACATAAGGATGATCGAACAATCCAAGTTCATATTTTAATCTCAGAACTCTCCGCACTGAGCGGTCAATTAGTTTTTCTGGTACGATGCGGTTCTCAACTAAGTTTTCAAGATATGGCGCGTAAATATCTCCCGTAATTGTATCGCCAGCAAGATCAACATCCACACCGGCAGTTATTCCAACACGCGCGGCATCGGATTTATTTTTCGCAACTCCGTGATTAACAAGTTCGCCGATGGAATTATAATCGCTGATTACTACACCTTTAAATTTCCACTCATCTCTTAAAATTTTTGTTAAAGTAAAATAATTTCCAGATGCAGGTACACCATTCAAATCGTTGAATGCACTCATGATCGATCCTGTACCAGCATTAACCGCTGCGTGGAAAGGCGGAAGATAAATTTCGCGCAGCGTTCTTGCAGAAATATCAACTGTGTTATAATCTCTTCCCGCTTGAGCCGCGCCGTAAGCCACATAGTGTTTTGCCGTTGCAGAAATTGATCCTTCATCGCTTAAAGATTTTCCTTGATAGCCTTTTACATACGCCGCTGCCATTATACTTCCAAGGTAAGGATCCTCGCCAGCGCCTTCTACAATTCTTCCCCACCGCGGATCGCGAGCAATATCAACCATTGGAGCAAACGTCCAGTTTAAACCATCTGAAGAAGCTTCAAGCGCAGCTATCCTTGCAGCTTTCTCAGCAAGCTCGGGGTCCCAACTACATGACTGTGCAAGCGGAACTGGAAAGATAGTATGATATCCGTGAATTACATCCGCGGCAAATGCTAATGGAATATGAAGACGCGATTGCTCGACGGCAATTTTTTGCAAACTGTCTCTTATCTGACGTCCCGGATTTCCCATTATTCCGAATTTGCCTTCTCTGATCATTTTTCCAGTTTCGGAATTGATTTCGGTTTTTCTAACAAGCTGTCCAATCTTTTCTTCCAAAGTCATTTTAGAAAGAAGAAGGTCAACTTTCTTCTCGATGACCGGATCTTTTTTTAAGTATGAATTCTGCTGAGAATAATTCTGAAATGAAAAAAAACTAATTATTAAAAGAGTGAAGAAAAAAATTTTAAACCGCATCATTTCACCTTTCTGAATCCTAAAACATTTAATCCTTTTTTGATGACCGGATCGCGCATCATATATTTCCAGATCAATCCAGACCTGAAATTTTCCAGCATTAAAACCAACGGACCTTCGTCAATCCCAAGATCGTCTTTATCAAACCAATTAGCAGTTAAGTTAAAGGCATCCACAAAACCATACTCACCCCATATCCCTTTGTCTTTGTGCTTATCATAAAAATTCATTAGAGTAGGAATTACAGCATCCGGAGCGAATACAATTGAACTTCCAGCAGCGTACGGTGCAATTGTTCCGTCGTCAAAATAATTGTACTGTGGACCGGAAGTTCCTCTGCCTGCATAACCAATAAATTTCTTATCGTCAAAATTAAAGCTCTCTCCAGGTCCATCGCAAGCGCTTATTCCCCAATTCAAAGAATCGTAACCTTTCCACCCGTGAGGATTTTCAATAGCGTACAATCTTTGTGTTAACGTTGCTCGTTTCGAATTTTCAAAATAGTCAATTCCTTTTGTCCGCATGTAGCTGTCTACTATTCCTCTTAGATCAACAAACAAATTTGTAAACTGATGGCCGAACAGCGGCGGAAAAACAACGTGCGCCAAACCTTTGTAAGGCTCTTGCCATTCAAAAGTTCTTGTCCAGGTTTCGTAACCTTTACTTGCATTCTTCATTCCGGAACCAGCGGCTATTACAAACATAATTTGTGCTTCATTGTAACCTTTCCAACCGTCTGGAGACATGCCGTGCTCAGGTTCCCAACCCATAGCAATATCGTAAGGGAATTTGCTATCTCTAGGCAAAGTGAAAAATTTCCAATCAACTCTTTTCAGAATCTCTGTGGCTTTCTCCCGAATCTCTTTTTCTATTTTAGAATTTTTGTAGAAATACTGCCGAGAAAATATTATTCCCGCTAAGAGCAAACCTGTATCTATAGAAGAAAGTTCGCAGTTCCAGAAACGCAAACCATTTTTCATGTCGAGGAAGTGATAATAAAAACCTTTGTAACCAGTTGAAACGGCATCGGAACTTTGTTTGCTATTCAAGAAAAAATTTAAAGTATTTAATGTTCTTTCAGCAGCTTCCTCTCTAGAAATCCAACCATGCTCTGCACCAACAGCATAAGCAGGCAACGCGAATCCGACTGCGGCAATACTTGCCGGTGAATCTTTTGTTGAGCGGTCCTTAACTAATCCGTTTTCACGGTTCGACTCGCTGATAAAATAAAGAAAAGTTCTGTATTCAAGTGTATCTAGAAATGTAGATTCTTTTTCTGTAAGCTTATAATTTTTATATAAATTTTTATCACCAATTTTGCTCTGACAAAAAGCACCTGCTGCAAAAGTAAGAATGCTCAAAAGAACAATTAAGTTTTTTTTAAACATAATAATCCTAAAAAATTTAAAATTCTTCCTTCAAGTTCTGTTAAATTAAAGAGAAAATAATTGAGTATTAAATAATATTAAATTAAAAACCAACGCTAACAGTGAACCTATTAATTTTAAGTAAGCGCCCATAATCAGCCCACGCATAATCAAAGCGCAGTGTATAGCCTTCAGCGAATGAATAATTTACTCCAGCACCGAGCTCTAGTCCACCTTCCGAATTAGGCAAAAATAAATCGCGATATCCTCCTCTTAATGAAAAATTTTTCATCAAAGTAAGCTCTCCACCAATATTCATGCTTTCATTATTGTCGTTAGGATGAAGAGCATCGACTGAGAGAGTAAGTTTATTATTCTCATCAAATTTATATGGATAAGACACACCAATTCTAAATAAAGTGGGCAGCGGAAACATATCGGTTCTTAATTCGCCCGGCAACTGGTCGTTACCGCCATGCTTAGTTGGGTCTTGGTTATAATCGATGTATAAATCTCTGCCTGTGTAATTAGCCCGCGGCCCAAAATTCAATAAGCTTGCACCTATGGTAAGACCGCCAGGTTCAACTTGATACTGAACGCCAAGATTAATTCCAAAGTCAGTCAAATTATCATGCCAGATTGATTCTGAAATATAATTTACCACAAAACCTACTGAGACTCGATCTGTGAGCATTAAACCGTAACCAAGGCCCAAAGCAAAATCTTGAACAGTATAATATTCTCCAGTACCTAAAGGCTGATCAACAGTCCTTACAGCAATGTCACCAGAATTCATTGAAGTTGCTTGTAATGCAAAAGTTCCTATATTTTCAACCTTTATTCCAACAGCAGCATAATTAAATGTAATACCAGCAAGCCATTCTGTATAAGTAAACTGAGCATCAGTTTCAGTTAATCTTCCCATACTTGCCGGATTATAATACATTGCAGAGACTTCACCGTATAGAGCAGTACCGGCGTTACCCATTGCAGAAGTTCTTGAACTTTGATCAATTTTCAGAAATTGTGCAATGGTAGTTCCAACTTTACTTTGTGCATTAACTGAAATCTGAATAACGAGAATAGCTGATATAATTAAAAAGGCATTATTATAAGTAAAAATTTTTTTCATATTTAAATACCGATAAGTTTATTTTACTATTGCAAATTTTCCAATGTAGGTACCTATTCCAGGCGAATCTACATGATATATATAAAGACCTGGAGCTACAGATAAATTATCTCTTGAGCGTAAATCCCATGGTTCAAATCCTTGCAAGCCATTGTGGTTAATAGTCTGAACTAAATCACCGGTAACAGTATAAATTCGAATTACACAACTTTCAGGCAATCCTCTAAACTCAATTCTTCTTTCACCTCTGCCGGATACAGCAAACCTTTGCGGTTCAAAGCTTGCCTGCCCAATGTAAGGATTAGGAACAACATATGGTTCCTTGAACTGCTGCTTTGCTAACTGCTGATCAATTGTTTGCTGAGATGTGGTAAATGTAAATGCATCGCTATTTGAATATGGTACTTGAACATTCAAATTGTAAACATCACCATCTGTCGGCGGTTGTATTGTACCAACAGTAGCAACAGTATCAACTTGAATATCCCAAGTTGGAAGAAATTTAGTTGGTGCTTCATAACTAGATGTAAGAATTTCGATAAAATCAGATTTACCAGTGATTGTACCAGACTGGTCAACATTTCTAAAGCGGAATTTCAATTTAAAATCACCAGCAGGATCTTTTGCTATCACCTTAAACTTCACACGTTGAGAAGGCATTCCAATTGCAACTACTGAAGTATCCATTACCTGGTTGCCAAAAATTATTTGAATATTATCAGGGAAACCTGGCCTATGCAAAGTAATAGGAAATGATGGTGCGTATACTGCATTTAATTTTAAATTTGTTTTACTTGATGATGTAAATCCAGTATTAGCTGAATCAATCGAAATAGTGCTAGGTGTAGAAATAACAGGCAGCAATCCATCTGCAACTGGGCCAATTCCTTGGCCAGACAAATCATATCCATATTTAAATAAAGTATCGCTGGTTGTAACATCAACTAAGGAATAATAATTAGCTCTTACTGAATCTAAAAGATTTGAAAAAAGGATTTTAAATGTGTGATTATCCGGAACTAGACTCGAATTCAAAATCTGAATGTTTACATTTCCAACTCCGGTTCCTTGGTTATGCTGCAATTGTAAGGCTTGAGCTGGTTTAAATCCAAGTGAAAGTGCATTAGGAACAACTGAAACCACATTCTTAGCAAGAATAGTTCCGCCTCGAAGAGTTTGACTAACTGAAATTGGATTTTCAGAAGGATAAACGCCAAGTGAATCTAAGCCGGTATTATAAGCCGTTACAGCATAATAATAAGTTTGGCCATTGGTAACAGTTGTGTCTGTAAATGTGTGAGATAAACCGGTATCATCACCTAAATAATAAGCAACACCTTCAACAGTGAAATTAGAAAATCCAGCCACGCCATCCTTTAAATCAAATTGCGCAATTGGTTTGCCATTGCCTATAGGGCCAGAGCCAGTTGCCGTTGTTATAACTTTCGGATCGAGAAAGGTTGGATCGGTACTGCGGTAAACTTTATATCCTTCAAAATCGTCAGTTCCTGTAATCGGGTTTATTGCTTGTTCCGCAACATTGTCCCATGTTAATGTTACATATTTATCTCCTGCAAAAGCATGCACAGTTGGCAATGGAGGAGGAACAGCAAACTTATAGTTTCCTTTATAGATTTGTGCTACAACTCGTATTGTTGTTTCAAGCTCTCGTAAATTAGCTCCCCATCCTAATGCTAAACTAAATCTTTCTCTATCTCCCGCTGGTAATATAAATGGACCAGAAGCAAATAAAAATGCTATGTTATAATTCTGAACAAGAGGGTTATCGAAGCCAGAATCGGGAGCCGTAAAAAACGAGTAAAGCCTTTCTGGCCAATGATGACCGTCATCAAAAAATACTAAATTATCAACAGGGCCAATACCATCTCCAGCTCTAATTCGATTAAATTTAAAACCAGTTAAACCAATCATATCAGATTCATCAATATCAGTAATATCAAAATTTGGTTCGCCTTCAGTTGGGATACCATCACCTTCACCAACATCATTTGTACCGAAAACACCATCAGCGCCTGTATCACAATATCTAGCTACCCAATCCATGTCTTCATCACCTGTCCACCAAACTCCTTCTTTATATGCTGGTCTATTTTCAATAGGCCCATAGAAATTTTCAAACTTTGCTATATTATATTTTTCAGGGTGACTTTTAAGGTAGTTCATTATATTTATTTGCCCAACAATTTTTTCACCCGGACCGCTGTGCCTGCTTTCATCAGTTATTCCATCATTATCATTATCAATCCCATCAAACTGATTACCAGGTGTTTCTAAATATGAATAACCTAAATATCCTGTTGGCCCTCGCATACCGATACCATGATTTTCCCAATTATACACAATGTTTATTCCAACATCCTTTGTATAAAAAGCATTGTTATCATCGTTTGGAATAATTCCATTTGGAGCAAAACCTTCACCGCCAACGCCTGTATCATTATAAATTCCGAAAATTATATTTTCATAATAATCAGTTGTACTTTCATTAGAAATATCGTAGTGAGAAAAGATTACATTTTCGGCTTGAATATTTGACCATTGAAAATTTCTTTGCTCAACTCTAAGTCCAAGCCCTTTTCTTGTATGATCTCTGCTGTCAGGATAAAAATCCCAAGCATCATAATATTGATCATCATATACATAATAAGTTTCTTCATCTGCAACTTGAGCTTTTCCAAAATATCCATCCCACGAACCAGGCCATCCAGGGTCAACCGGATCATCCATTTTATCAATCCAATAATCTGGCCAAGTACGAGGATCATTACTAATAGCAGGCGATCTACCTTTATTTATATCAGGGTTAGGCTGAAAATAACCGACCCATTTTCCACCCCAATTGTAAGGCGGCCTTGGTTCATACCTCATAACTCTATTTATATGAAATGGACTTTGCCCTTGCCTCTCTCTGTAACCGGTTTCCATAATATAACCAGGAGTTCCATTCAACTGATTAATCTTTGCAAGTACATATGGAGTATAACCGTCACTGTTATTCTGACCAGAACCTTTTGGAACCTCGACAGAATGAAAAACGCTTACATCAACATTTATAGGATCAGGGGGATAATCTCCTACCATACCATAATTATAAAATATTGTTCTAATATTGTTTGCATCAAGAGTTCCTGCACGTTCAGCATCGGATGTTCCTCTAAGAGAATCGGGAACCACAGGCATCAGTTGTGCGAATGAAATTCTTGAAAAAAATAATAAAAATGCGAGTGAAATTAATTCTAATTGTATCAACTTTTTCATTTGAATCACTAGTTTAAATTTTGATAAACATATTTCTATTTAGAATTAAATGAAATTCCTATTTCAATTCTTCTTGGTTGATAGAACCTAGAAGGATCTAACAATGTAGCCATATCTTGAACAGGTGTTAGTGAATAATCAGGACTGCCAGTGCCTGCAAATACAAAACCATTTACCAAATCCTGATTAAATAAATTGAATACTCTTGCAAATACACTAAATTCAAGAAAACCTAATTTGAAAAATTTTTCAGCACGAAGATCTACTAAAATATAACTTGGTTTTCTTCCAGAGTTTGTTTCAAGATTTGCAGTAAAACTTGCTGGACCTATTTGCGGAGTGTAAGGCTCGCCGCTTCCATATTTTACAATTGCACTTATTGAAAGCTGTTCAGGTAAGAAGTAAATAACCTGCAAATTTAATGTATGCCTTTGATCCCAATTAAATGGAAGATCGCGAGGGCGTGGATCTTGCCCGGCAGCAGCTCTGTTTGCTGTTTCTCTGGGATCACTTGAGTTTCCATTTGCAAATTGTAAAGTGTAATCCAAACTTGCACTAATAGGCCCAATACTGCGTTGATCTAAAGAAAGAGTAATTCCATATACATTTCCAAAATCAACATTAGTCAATCTTGCATACTGAGCTGCTGAATAAGTGCTGACGAATTCAGTTCCCAAAAGATCTCGAATATCTTTACTGAAAAAAGTTAACTGTGCACCTAAATTTTCCGTTAATGCTTGCTTTAATCCAACTTCATATTGAACTGTAAATTGAGGTTTCAAATCCGGGTTGCCAAGAACTCCGTAATCAATTCCGCCAGCTTGTAATTGATCGAGAACGAGATAATTAGAATTATTATACAAATCTCCCAACCCAGGCATTTGATAAAAATGACCGTATGAAAAATAAATGGAAGCCGTTGAAGTAAGAGGAAAACTCAATCCAATACGAGGAGCTATTGATGATTTAATTGTTGTTCGTTTGAGATACGATAGAGGTGATCCTTTTATTGAATTAGCTGGATTTTGCAGATCACTTGGAACATAGGCATTGGCATCAAAAACTTGGAGCCTTAGTCCTCCCCTAACTACCAAGTCGCCAAGTTCAACACGATCTTGTAAATAAGCTACACCTTGTCTTGGGTAATAAGTTTGTACCTGAGGTTCTTTTGGATCTGTGCTGTAATGCGGCTGCAGAACTTCAACGCCATTTATGTTTGTTTGGCTTAAGAAGCCTGGGCTGCCGAAAGAAAGTTTTGAAAGTTCTCCTTCTAAACCTGCTTCTACTAAATTTGCTCTATTAACTTGCCAGCTATAATCAAGTTTAACAATCCCGTCATTAGTTTTTTGAATAAATCTGGTAAGATCAACGCCTTGAACATTAGCACCATATTCGTATCCCGCATCATTTTTGGGAACTCCAGCTTGTAAATATCTAGGGTCATAAACATCTGGATATTTGTAATTGCTATAATCAAAATAATTATACCTGAAATTAAGTTTATAAAACATTTGTTCGCTAATAGTATGCGTAATATCTAAGCCTTGAGTTAGAGAAAAAGTTTTTTGCGTAGGAATTCCATCCGGAAGAAACCTGAACGCATTATTATATGCAGTTTCATTAAAACTATTTAAGATAGCTACATAGCTCAATTGAATTTTAGGAAAAGTTCTATTTGTTATTTTAAATTGTCCACTCCATTCATGATGAGTTTGCATTGGCACTAGTTGATTATCGCCTGTTGGCCTAAAAACCTTTTTTTCAAAATCACTTGTATCAGTTGGAATAAATCGCCTAATTCCAAAAAGATAACCATCATTTAAATATCTTCTGCCGCTTAGAAAGAATGTTGTATTATTTAAAATTGCCGGACCACTTATGGTTAATTGATAATTTTGAATTTGCGCAGGGCGGAAAGTGTTATTAAAAGGATACCTAGTTACATCGGTAGTATAATAATCGCCAGTATAAATTTCACCAGAATATTGGAAATTTTCTGTACCAGTTCTTAACACAGCATTAACAACACCGCTCATTGCTTCGCCGTATTTTGCATCAAATGTACCGCTGATAACTTGAACTTCTTGAAGTATAGATTTATCAAGCTGTAATGTAGATGAATTATCGTACGGATTATTTACCGTAACTCCATCTACTTGATATTGAACTTCTCCAATTCTTCCGCCTCTAAAGTGACCATCAATTACACCAGCTTGAAGATTTACAATTTCATTTAAGCTTTGTACTGGAAGGTTTTGCATATCTTCTTTGCTGACATTTACAACAGAACTTGTCTGGTTAAACTCTACTATTGGTTTTTGTGCAACCACAGTAACGGTTTGACTTTGAATTGCCTCTTCACTAAGAGTAACATTTATTTCAGTAGTTTGATCCGGAATAATTTTTATATTTTTTACAATTTTTGTTTGAAATCCGACATATCTATATTCAACCGAATAGGTGCCTGTTCTTAGATTTAAAATGTTGTAATAACCATCTAAGTCACTAGTTGTTCCAGTAATAGTGCCTTGAACTAAAATATTAGCGCCAATTAATGGCTCACCTTTTGGATCGACAATTCTTCCTTTAAGTTTACCACTTGTTTGAGCATAGGCAGTGTATCCAGATAAAATGATTGCAACAGCGACTAGAAAAAAAGTATAAAAGGTGAATTTTCTTTTATGCTCCTTGTTTAACATAGTTTAGCCTAACAAATTTTTACAAAAAAATAATAACTCGCCAAATATTAATAAATAAGTTTCTCATCAAATAAAAACTTCACTTCCTTTATTTCTTTTTTAAAGATGAAGTTTTGATTGAATCTTTCCTGCAAAGAAATGCATGCAAGAAATTTGAAAAATTAAAAAGATGAACAGACGGATATTTTTCAATCCATCTGTTCATTAAATAAATATTTACTTCAACAAGATCATCTTTGAAGTTTTGCTTAAGAAATTCTGACTGTTTTCATTTGATTTTAATGATAGCCTATAAAAATAAACGCCAGATGCAAGTGAAGCTGCATTAAAATTATAGACATGGATTCCAGCTGTTTGATGTAATAAGTTCACGTTGGAAACCAATTGTCCAAGCATATTATAGATGGACATTGTTACTTCACCTTCTTTTGGAATAGAATAACTAATATTTGTTGAAGGATTAAATGGATTAGGATAATTTCCATAAAGCACTAAACTTGTTGGAACAATATTAACAGTATTTGTTTTTACATCAGTAGGAACATTTGGATCCATATACATCCATGCAGTTGGCCCAGCATCTTTATTTTCTTTAAAGAACCAAGTTCTAGTTCCATAATTATTTGCAGGATTATCGAAAACATCAGCATCAAGTACATCAACACCACCGAATAATAAATGGTCGCCCAAACCATTTGGATAACCAAGTTTGGTGAGATCAATTTTTAATTCAACAGTATAACCAGTATCGATATCAGTATTATCATTTACAGTTCCATGTACTTTCATTCCTAAAGTAGCGATTCCTTGTTTAACAAGAGTATCAAGGTCTTCATCTGCTTTTGGATTTCCTAAAGAATCAAAATCTGCTAAAAGATTCATGAATTGCATAACGTGATCTGAATTTACAGAATCTCTTAAACCTAATATAAATCGAACTCCATCTTTTTGATCTTGATTTGTTGCACCACCTTCTATTAACTGATCTGATACATTAGCAGCTAAGTACAAATTATTTCCTTTGAAAAACATTTTAATAGTTGCATCTGCAGGATCTAATACTTGTGGAAGTGTAGATGAAGGTGGATTTGAAGTGCTAACTTCGTACCATGCACTCATGCTTTTGCCAAGACCAGAATATGTATTAACAGTAGCTAAATCGTTATACTTAATCTTAAATGAATAAGCTCCGTTCCAAACCGGATCATTTAAATTTCCATCAATTGTTGGATCAGTTGCACTAGCACCATTTGGTATAACAACATCTGGTGGAATTGTTGGTGCAGGCCCAGAGTTTACAGTAACATCTGGTCGGATATAAATTCTTCCAGCATTTTCACCTTGATCACTCCAAGGATGCTGCCACCAAGCTTTTCCAACAGCTCTTTTTGAAGGGTCAGGCTGCCAATACCAATCCACATCAACAATTTGAATATTGGTGCCAACTACATCGCCGTTAGTTTGTGTAGTATTGTAACCTAATGAATCAAGATTAATCTGCATTTCGAATATGTAACTTGTATCTGGTGTACTATCGTCATTAGAAGTACCTTGGATAGTATATCCCATATTCCAACCCATAGCTTTAATGGCTGAATCGGTTAACTGATCTTGATATGGGCCCATATAACCATATCTTGGACCAGCACCTTTTCCTCTTCCACCAGTATAGCTAGAAGAAGTATCGGTAAACAAGAAGCAAGGGAAAATTTCTTTTCTTCCTACTGGTCTTGTACGAACATCTTTTACATTCATTAGAACACCATCCCACCAAGCAGGGCCAGGCCAATCGTGGCCACCAATAGAAGCATCAGGAACTATGAAAGCAATATAAAGCTGGTTATTATGTGAAAGAAATTTTAATGTTGCATGAAGGGTATCAGTATATCCACTTGGATTCGGATAACCATCTGTATTCCATCCGCTTGTTGGCAATCCAGAGCTAGCTCCATATACAATTTGAATAGAATCTGCTTTAGCCCAAGATGCTTCAGTAAGCTTACCATCTAATACAATTGGTTCAGATGTTTCTCTTGCCCAAACTGCGTCTTGCCTTTTAATCATTTGAGCATGAGAAACCGTATCGAGAAATGGGACCAACAGTACTAGAAATAAAAAGTACCGTATGAAATTATTCATATATCCTCCTGAAATATATTTTTATGTTATGTAGTTATTTATTGCGGCCAAAATTTATTATTAGAATCTTAATTCAATCCTAATATTTATTTACATCCACAAGATTCGCCAACGACTAAGCTAGTTGGGAGTACTTCAATAAAAGATTTATTTTTCTTCTTATTATTATTAATCATTCCGAGTAAATGGATTACTGCTTTGCTTCCCAACTCAGCAATGGGCACGTGAACTGTAGTCAACCTTGGATACAGAAATTGACTTAAGTAAATATCATCGAACCCGACCAAAGCTATATTTTCCGGGATTTTAATCTTCATTTCTTTAGCTGCTTGATAAGCACCTACTGCCATCATATCATTTGCCATAAATATTGCATTCGGTTTTTCTTTTTGGCTCATCAGTTTCTTGAAACCATGATAACCACCTTCTACCGAGAAATCTCCCTCCACTACCATCGCTTCATTCTTACTTAATCCATATTTTTGTAATGCTTTATGATATCCATTTGACCTATCTATTGCATCGTAGTTATCTTTAGGACCTTCAACCATGGCTATCTTTTTATATTTATGCTTCACTATCAAATGCTCTACTATACTGTAAGCGCCTTTGTAATTGTCTATCTTAAAGTTTGCATTATTATTTGTGTCTCCTCCGGCATTTATCAAAACAACGGGGCGTTTGCTTCTTTTTATTATTTCGTTTATTCTTTCATCCATCTGTGGCGCCATTAATATCACCCCATCTACTCTTCCACTTCCCATAAACTCAATCAACGTCTCTAGTATATTTCTTTTGCTGTGTGAACTGGAAACAAGCACAAACCAATTCTGCTTATAAGCTTCTTCGTCTATACCATGAATTATATCCATAAAAAACTCGCCTACAAGGTCTGGAAGAACAACGCCAATGGTATCGGTTAGTTGTCTGGATAAACTTCTTGCTATCGGGTTAGGGATATAATTTAAATCTTTAGATATTTTTAATACTTTATCTTTTGTTGTTTGCTTTACTAATTCACTATTACTGAATACTCTTGACACTGTTGCTATTGAAACTCCGGCTTTCTCTGCAACTTTCTTTATATCAACTTTCATAGCAATCCATTTTATATAATTGATATTTAAAATTATTGTAAACGTTTACATTTTTTCTGTAAGTATAATTTTGACTTTTATTATTTAACACTTCAGTAATTAATTATTCGGAAATTTCAGACAGATTAGAAACAATGTAAACGTTTACATTTTAAACTACAAAATCACATCCAATTTGTCAAGTAAATTCTTTGCAATCATATGTGTCATATTTCTTTCATAAAAATCTTAAATAAATTTCATCCATTACTTTTAAATTTTTGTTTAAAATAAAACTTCATTCTTTTATTCCTCCCATCATAATACCTTTTATATAATATTTCTGCAATGCTAAAAAAACTAACAAAATCGGCATTATAGTAACTACAGATCCAGCCATCATTAATTCGGTATCTTGATTGTGCTCACCCATAAGGCTTGCTAAAGCTACTGGCAAAGTATACATTGAATCATTTGTCATTGCAATTAAAGGCCAAAGAAAATCATTCCACGCTCCCATAAATGAAAAGATTGCTAATGTAATTAAAATTGGTTTTGCTAAAGGAAGAATTACTGAAAAATATATTTGAAAATCGCTAGCACCATCCATTCTAGCGGCCTCAATAAGGCTATCTGGAATTGCAATTAAATATTGTCGTATTAAAAATATCCCAAACACACTGGCAATACCTGGAATAATTACAGCCATATATGAATTAATTAAACCCATATATTTTAGCATCAAGAAAAGAGGAAGCATTGTTACTTGTGCAGGAATAATCATAAAACTTAATAATAGTTTAAATAAATTTTTCTGACCGGAAAATCTATATTTTGCAAATGCAAATCCTGCCATTGAATTAACAAATAATGAAATAACTGTTATTCCAACTGAGACAACAATACTGTTTATGAAATATCTTGCAATGTTTAATCGAGAAAATAAATTTTGATATTGAGAGAAAGTAATTTTACTTGGAAAAAATTTTGGTGGGAAAACGTTTGCCTCTCCAGTAGTCATTAATGAAGCTGATATCATCCAAACAAAAGGCAGCAAACATAATATCGCAGTAATAATTAAAATTATATAAAGTAAGGAACGTTTCATATATAAGATTCTTTTTGAATTTTCAATTGGATTAAGCTAACAATAAGAATGATGAAAAATAAAATGAAAGCTAGTGCTGCTGAATATCCCATGTTCCACCAGCGGAATCCTTCTTGATACATATAAAGTACAATGCTTAAAGTGCTATTCAAAGGCCCGCCTTGAGTCATTATATATGGCTCAGCAAATAATTGGAAGTATCCAATCATTGTTATTATGCCAACAAAAAGAGTCGTAGGTGCTAACATCGGAAGAGTAATATTTTTAAATTGATTCCATGCTGAAGCACCTTCGAGACTAGCTGCTTCGTATAAATCTTCCGGAATATTTTGAAGGCCAGCAATGAAAATTATCATATTGTAACCAAAGTTTTTCCAAACTGCCATTAAGATAATTGCTGGCATAGCAAACTGTGGATTACCAAGCCAATCAATTCCGTGAATTCCTATAAATCCTAATAAATAATTTAGAATACCAAATTTGGGATGATAAATGAAACGCCATAAAACCGAAACAGCTACTAAAGTAGTAACTACAGGGATAAAATATACAATTCTAAAAAAGCTTTTGAATTGGATAAGCTTAGAATTTATAAGTAAAGCAGCAGCTAATGATACTAAAATTGATAACGGCCCTCCTACAATAACAAAATAGAAAGTGTTTTTTAATGAGGTCCAGAATAATGGATCATTAAATATATCGATATAGTTTTTTAATCCGACAAACTGAGCATAACCAATATTTCCGAGTGAATAAATATCAAAATCAGTAAAGCTCATTAGCAATGCTGCAATTACCGGCAGTAGGAAAAAAATAAATATTGTAATCAATGCTGGCGCAAGGAAAAAGTAAGCAGCTGATAATTTAAATTTATTTTTTTCTCTCATTGCAAACTTAAATTTGTTTTTTTTCTTTATTTAAAATCCATCTTCTTTTTTCAAGAATTTTATCAACGTCTTGATCAAGCATTTTTAAAGCTTTCTCTGGTGAAACTTTCCCACGCGCACCATATTCTGCATACTGTTGAACTTTTGCAGATACAATTTGTTCCCATTCAGGTACTTTCGGCATTGGAATAACATTCTGAAGCTGTTCATAAAATGCTTTAAGATATTTATCATTTTTTAAAGTCGAATCTTGCCATGCATCAATTACAGCCGGCAGATCAGTCGATAGATGGTAAAATTCAATTTGATTTTCTTTTTCAGATAAAAATTCGATTAGTTTCCATGCGGCATTTTTATGTTTACAGCTTTTAAACATCGATAAACTTGAACCACCAGCCAAAGATAATCCTGGATATTTTTGATCATCGTAAGCGGGTAAAGGCGCAGTCATCCAATCATTTTGTAAGTTTTTTGGTAATCTATTTTTAAATTCTGCTACATTCCACGGACCAGTTATGTACATTGCAAAAAAACCGCTGGCAAAGGCTTGGAATACATTTGAAACTTGCATCCAATCAATGGGAGCTAATTTTTCTTTATAAAATTTCATTAAATATTCGAAAGCAGTTTCAAATTTGCTGTCACTAAAATTTCCGTATGAATTATCATCTTTTAATAAATCTGCCCCTGCCTGCATCCCAAAAATTATAAAAGGAGCCCACTCATTTGTAGGAATAAAAAAAGCATATTTTTGTTCTGAGCCATAAAGTTTCCTTATTTTTTTGGAAGCATCATATAATTCATTCCAATTTTTAGGCGGTTCGGGGTAACCAACTTTCTTTAAAATATCTGAGCGATAAAAAAGAACGCGAGTATCAACATACCAAGGAATACCATATAATTTTTTCCCGATAAAATTTGTCTTCCATATTCCCGGAAAATAATTTTGGCTTTGAACAACCTTTGAATTATCGATAAAACTGTTTAAGCTATCAAGAGAATTTAATGCAACAAATTCCGGTATCCATGTATTTCCCATTTGTACAATATCCGGGGTTGTTTCGCTGGCATAAGCTGTAATTAATTTTTCATGTGCTGCCGTCCATGGCATTGCCTGAACTTTAACTTCAATATTAGGATTTAGTTTTTCAAATTCTTTTGTAAGTTTTTGAACATGTTCTGCTTCTGCACCCATCGACCAAAAGTTAATTAATATTTTATTAGATGAATGACCGCTACAGCTAAGCTCAATAAAGGCTGAAGACAGAATGATAAAGTATAATACTAATTGAAGAAAAATATTTTTTACTTTGCTCATTAAAATTTATAGATGACAAAATTTCTTATAATGTAAAATTTAGTGATACTAAAACTTGAAAAACTTTCTACGTAGAAAGGAGTGAAATACGCAGATCTATTTGTTTTAGTATCACCAATTTATCTTTTAATTTTAATTTTAAAATCTTACAATGAAACTTATTTCAATAAAACCATTTTGCGAGTATAAATTTTATCTTTAGTTTTTACAGAATAAATATAAATTCCGGATGGTACAATTTTATTATCGTCATCTTTCCCATTCCAAACAATCTGATTTTCACCGGATGGTAAATAACTGTTTAATAAATGCCTAACTTCTTGCCCGAGCAAATTATAAATATTTATTTCAATATTTTGGCTATTTGGTAAATCAAATTTAATTATTGTACTTGGATTAAATGGATTTGGATAATTGCCTTCAAGAGTAAAGCCTTTAGGTAAAGATTTAGTTGATTCTATTTTAGTATTATCCTGAACAAATCCTATACTATCCAGCATTGGCCCAATTTCAGGATTAGCCATAAAATTTTTCCACAAAAGTTGAGTGCGGTAGTTTTCTATCATATCTATAATTGGGCCTTCATCAATTGAAAGATAACTGCTTGCATACCAATTTTTACTTACATTAAATGCATCTTTAAATCCGAATGGACCCCAAATTTTATTTCCGTACTTTCTATAAAAATTTTTCATTGCTGCAATAGATTCAGTTGGTGTGTAAGGCATAGAGGAAATTGCAGCAGTTGGTGAAATAGTCCCATTATCATTTGTTGGGCTGTGTGCATCATAAACAGAAGGATCATCACTTGCAGTTAAGCCCCAAGTAACAGAATCATATCCAGCAAAGTGACTTGGATTTGCAATGCAGTAGGCTCTATTGATTAAAGTTTGATTTCTGTTATTTAAGAAATAATCGGTAAACTTATCCTTCTTTCCTCTTGGGTCAAAACCAAGAAATGAATAATGAGCGAAGAATAGTGGTCCACCGTAATCTTGTCCAACATAAAGTGGAATTCCGTAAAAAGATTTTCCGTTTCCATAAAAATAACCGGACCAGCCGATGCTGTAAAAATATTTTGAAACCGGATGTGTGGGCGAAGCGATAGCAAGAAGATAAATGATTAACGCTTCGTTATATCCGCGTATTAGAAAGTTTGTATTTCCGTTAAAGCCGTATGTCGGCGACCAATGCCAGTACAAAGCATAATTACTTGCATCGCCTCTGTACCAGTTCCAATCGACCGATTGCCAAAGATTTGTTATCATACTTCGAATACTGTCTTCATCAGTTGTATTCTGATTAAAGAACTGACGCGCTGTTAATAATCCTTCCATCATAAATCCGGTCTCAACTAAATCACCACCGTCATCCTGCGAACTGAAAGGGATTACAATGCCGGTTGTTCCATTCATCCAATGTGGGAATGCACCATGAAATCGATTTGCCTTTGTTGAAAGAAAAGTTAGGATCTTTAGCATTCTCTGCACGCCCTGGTCGCGGGTAATAAAGCCGCGCTCTATTCCAACTAAAATTGCCATTACACCAAAACCAGAACCGCCGATTGTTACTGTTTCACCAGAACCAAGTCTTTCCCTCGCTAATCCCGAGACAGGATGAGCATAATCCCAAAAATATCTGAAAGTTGCTTCTTCAACCATATTTAAATAATCATCATCAGTCATTGCATGAGTATACGCGGTAACTGTGGAGCTCTTACCAGATTCATTTAAATTAGAATCGAATGCTGTAACCGCATAAGTTGCAGTATCGCCTTGAACTCCTAAAAAATCATCGAAAATTCTAACATCAGGAGAAGCAATTCCAATTCTTTTGTAAGTTGTATCTTGAAGTTTATAGATGTAATATCCAACAATATTGGATTCGGGATTTGCATTCCAAGTAATATCAATGTGAAGCTCGAATCCATTTGCAGCAACTCCAGTTGGCACGGAAACTTGTGCAAAATTAATTTTAGGAAATGAAATAAGAATTAAAATTATTGTAAAAAATTTTTTCAATTTAATTAATCTTTCTTAATAGTCTTGAACTTTTCATCGATATTAGGTTCAACAAAAAAAATGAAACTGTTTGTTGATAACGTTTTCCCAGATTTTTGTTCTATCAATTCAATGTTCATTTTATGTTGACCAATTTTTAATTCGACGGGGATTTGGAAATTTATCTCATCGTGTTTAATAAATACCATATCATTTTCTTTAATAGATATATTTTCTAAATGACCAATTACTTTTTCTTCAATTGAAAATTTTAGAAAACAATTATTTACATTTTTATAAAGATCATTAATTAGATAAAGATCAAGAATAATTTTTTTACCGGCAAAATATTTATCTTGCCAAAGGTTAACTGAAATATAAACAGGTTGGTAACATTCTTTTAAAGTATAAAATGCTTTTTTCTTTTCACCGTAATAATCAACAACCGACCAAGTAATTGAAGGCCAACAATCGATGAGCATGAATTGAAGAATTCCGTTTATGCCGTTAAATCTTTTTCGGCGGTAAAAATTTATTGCGGTTTTTAAAACATCAGATTGATAGTTTTGAGAATTTTGAATAAAAGTTTCAATTGAATTCCCAATTTCTACTTTAGCAATGTTGAAAGTTTGATCAATTTGGAAGTTATGATATTCCCATACATTCCAATTTGGAGGAAATAAATTTTCTTCTCCAACAATTTTTATCAACGACTCTTTATTGGGTAACGCTTGAGCACCAAATTCTGAAACAAGCGGGCCCATTGGCGCAGCTGCGTAATGTTCTTTATCGCCCCAGTACCAGCCATCATAAGCATGCTCTTCATAATTTGAGGCTCTTCGAACAATACGAGTTGAATCTTCAGCTAAAACTGCTTTTTCCAAGAATGGATCTAAAGATTTAATTTGATTCCCCGGTTCATTGTGGCAGCACCAAACCGCAATTGAAGCATGATTATATAAATGATTGACCATTTCCTTGATTTGTTTTACTGCTTCCGATTTAAAATTATTCGATTCGTCATAAGTCCATTGAAGACTGAAATCCTGCCAAACCAAAATTCCATTCTTATCACATTCATCATAAAATTCTTTTCTATTTACATGAGCATGAATGCGAACAATATTGATATTAGCTTCTCTCATGAGCGAAACCAAATTTTGGATTTTATCATTGGTAAAGTCGCTCAAGAATTGAGTTGGAATTATATTTGTACCTCTTAAAAATAATTTTTTACCGTTGATAAAAAATTGCTGTTTATCATCAAGAAGAATTTCTCGAATGCTGAATGTGAATATTTTTGGCGAAAAATAATCAGATAAAATTTTAAGTTGATAAAGATTGGCTTCTCCCAAATCCCAACTCCACCACAGCAACGGCGAATCTATTTCAAAAAAATAAGATATTTTATTGCTGCCTCTTTGTAATATAAATTTTTCACTTTTGCTTAAAGATTTTTTATCCGGAGTTGTAACTAAAAAATTGATAAGCATTTCTTTTGCAGAATCTTCAGCTGAATAATAATTTATTTCAATCAATACATTTGATTTGCTTTGATCAGCATTTAAAGAAGATGATATTTTTACTTTTTCGAAAATGATATTATAGCCAAGTTCGATAAAAACATCATTCCAAATGCCGCCAGTGTTTTGATCTTGACCATGTTCTTTATTATTGCCTCCGGGCCTGCAATCATGATGGCTAAAAATTCCTTTGATCGTTCTTTTTTTATCTGGCCAAACTTCGTCTGGTTTTTCAAATGGCGAAATTACTTTAACAACAAGAAGATTTTTTTTGCAAAGAACCTTAGAAACATCAAAATAAAATGGCGAAAAATATCCTTCGTGTTTTCCTAGGAATGTATCGTTCAGCCAAACTTCTGCAAAATAGTCAACTCCTAAAAAGTGTAGTAAACTTATTCCTTTGATAGGCAAATCAATTTCGAAATCATTAATGAACCAAATAGTGCCGTTATAGTTATGAAGTCCGGCTAATTCCCAATTGATAGGAATATCCATAGTTTCTAAAGATTTTTCATTTTTAATAGAAATTTGGATATCTTCAAAAGAAAATACTCCTTCATGATCGCGTAGAAATTTCCAACTGCCGTTAAGATATATTTTGTTATTCAAATCATCATCCTAAATAAACATCAACTAACAATTTCTTTTCACTATAATCTGCGCTTATAATATTTCCAGAAATCACTTCTCCGTTTACGGTAATTGATTTTACTCCACTGTTAACTCGATTTGGATTGAAAACATTTATTACAAATTCTTTCCCTCTGAATATTCTCTTAATAGAATAGTTCTTCCATTTTTTAGGTATGCAAGGATCTATAATTAGCCCATTTTCTTCAGCTCTAACGCCAAGAATTCTTTCAACAATCATTTTTTGAAGCCAAGCTGCAGAACCAGTATACCACGTCCAACCGCCGCGCCCATAAAGTGGAGAATCTGGACCTTCAATATTCCCTGGTGTTACGTAAGGCTCGGCAACATATTCATCAGCATTCATTCCATTATAAATTGGTGAAAGTCTTTTAAAAATTTCATAAGGAAGTTCTCCATACTTCATTTTTGCAAAAGCCCAGATTGACCAGGTTGCTGCATGTGTATAAACTCCGCCGTTTTCTCTTCTGCCTGCAGCGTAACGCGAAAGATATCCAATATATTTATCTGGTTTAGAGTAAGCAGGATACAAAAGTAAAGGGCCATTTTTCTTTAGCAAAAATTTTTTAAGAGATTGCAGAGCTATTTCATTTTTTTCTTTTTCACCAATTGAGCTTAACACAGCCCAAGATTGAGCATTCAAATATATTTTTCCTTCTTTATTCTTGCGGCTTCCAATTGTTTCACCATTATCTTTAGTTGCTCTAATGTACCACTCACCATCCCACGAATATTTATCAAAAGCTTCTTTTAACTGAGACGATACAGTTCTATAGCGTTCAGCCGAATTATTATCACCAAGCTTTTCGCATATTGGGATGAAACGCTGCAAGATGTAATATAAAAATTCAGTAAGCCAAAAAGATTCACCTTTCATTTCAAGTCCCACAGCGCTTAGTCCATCGTTCCAATCGCCTGCACCGATTAAAGTAATTCCTCTTTCACTGACTCTTGTCAAAACTTTTTCAATCGCTTTAATACAGTGTTTATATATTGATTCTTTTAGATTTTTATCATTATAATATTCAACCTCATAATTAAACAAATCAATATTATTAGTTTCTTTTAGATAATGAATCATCAAAAATGGAAGCCACAAAAGATCATCAGTCATTTTAGTTTCAAGTCCGGTTTCAGTGATTGGATGCCACCAATGAAGAACCGCACCATCCACCATTTGATGTTTTGCATGAAGCTTAATTTGTTTTTCTGTTAATTTATGATTGATTGGAAGAAAGATGAGGCTGTCTTGCAGTTGATCTCTAAATCCAAAAGCACCGCTCTGTTGATAATAGGCAGTCCTCGCCCAAAGCCTACCAGAAATTGCCTGATACTTAAGCCATTTATTTGCAAGCAGGTTCATTGCTTCATCCGGAGTATCAACTACTAAAGTTCCAAGTAAATCTTTCCATCGATTTTTAACATCTGCCAGTGCTTTATCGATAGTTTCATTTGAAGAATATTTTTTAATAGTACTTTTAATTTCTTTTTTATTTTCTTTCAAGCCAAGGAAAAAAGCAATTCTGTCTGAACCTTTAGGTTTTATTTTACAATCTATTTTTACACTGCCAATTGGATCTCCCCAATTACCTGTCTGTTTTGATAATTTTTTTTCAGCAATTCCGGCAGGATGAATTAAATCTCCTAGTTGTCCAATGAATGAATCTTTGTTACTGTCATAATCGTTTATATTTTTGTTAGAAGATAAAAATGCTAAATATGGATAATCGATATTCCAATGTCCTCGATCTCCAAGAGGAATTTCCCATAGACGTTTTGTCGCAGTTACTGCATTTAATTTTGAATCAAAATTAGTTTCTAAAAAGGATTTATGAAATTCACGATGATGATCTGCAGAAGAGCCTAAACACCATTCAAAGTAAGTATAAAACGATAGATCAATTTCCTTGCTTGTTTTGTTATTAATTTTCAGGTCCCATATTTCGATTGATTCCTCAAAGGGGACAAAAATAGTTAAAGAAATTTCTACTCCTTTATAAACTGAATTAAATCTAGTGTAACCAAATCCATGAATACATTCAAATTTATTTAATTCTTTTTTTACCGGTTGAAAAGTTGGGCTCCAGACTTCGCATGTTTTATTATTTTTTACATAAATGTATTTGCCCCAATTATCTTGAACCAAATCTTGATGCCATCTTGTAAGTCTGTTAAATTCAGAATGCTCATACCAGCTAAATCCTCCACCAGTTTGGGAAATTGTAAGACCATAAATACCATTTGAAATTACATTTATCCAAGGCTTTGGAGTTAGATATTTTTTAATTATGAATTCATCTCCGTCTTCAGAAAAATATCCGTAATTAGTTTCAAATTTTTTATTCAAATTCAAATCCTTTTTAATTTAATGTAGCAATTCTTGAAAATATAACAACTTCTATCTATATAAAAAGAAACAACCGGTATAATTAAATACCGGCTGTTATATAAAATTTCTTTAATTAAGGAGCAATTCTATTTCATTAATATTAACTTTTTTGTTGAGATATTTTTACCAGCAGTAAGCTGATAATAATAAATTCCACTGCTTAAGTTTGAAGCATTAAAATTAATCGAATGTTCGCCCGCCTCCATCTGACTTTTTACAAGCGATGCAACTTCATTTCCAAGGACATCATATAATTTGATTGTAACAAATGAATTTTCCGGAATCGAGTAACTAATCGTCGTAGTCGGATTAAAAGGATTGGGATAATTTTGATTTAGAGAAAAACTAACTGGTTTGCTAACTGCAGCTTCAACAACTTTTGAATATTTAAACGTACCATTTAAATCTAACTGTTTAATTCTATAATATACATGACCGATTGCATTAGCATCTATGAAAGAATATTCATGAGTGCTTGTTGTTGTTCCGTGTCCGGGTATAAAACCAATTTTAGCAAAGCTTGAATTATCTTTACTTCTCTGAATTTCAAAACCGGAATTATTATTTTCCGTTTCAGTATTCCACCTCAACTCAACTTTATTATTTAATACAACAGCAGTAAAGGAAGTCAATTCAACTGGGACAACAGGTTGAATAAAAGTTACCAGATCAAAATAATCTACACTTCCAGCAGTTCGAGTACTTGGGAAATCAGGTATTATAGTGATTCTTTTTACTGTATCACCAATAGCAGCCGTGTAATCAAATGAAAGCATTTCCCATTGATTTATTTTAGTATTAGGAACATTATGGTCTACATTTAAATTAGAACCAACACCCTCAAGCTTAAAGTCAAAATTAGAAATTACGCTTTTATAAACCATAACTGTTGGATGAGCGTTTGCTGCAGTTATAACAAATGGTGTAATAGATTTAGAATATACACCAGCCCATGGATCAGCACCAGCTAAAATATTTAATTTCGCGGCGTTGGCTGTTTCATTTAGGCCAGGAGTTATAGCTGGGTTTGGCGCAATAATAAAATTGGCTGGATCATTAGTAACATTTGAAAACTGCACCCAATTTGATGTATCAGATGTAGCTTCAAAATCAATTGTGGATTGCGCAAACCCGAAGGTCGAAAAGGAAAACAGAATAAGTAGTAGAAAATATTTCATGTTAACCTCCGAAGATTTAGTTAGATTATTTAAAGGAATAAATTATTGTAAACGTTTACATTGATTCATAGTTTAACTTTTAACAGCGAATTTGAATAAAATGAAAACGTTTACATTCTAATCTAAAATTTATATATTTATTTGTCAAGTGTTTTATGCTTTTAATACTCAATTAGTAAATTCACAACTAGATAATATTTTTGATTGATATGAGCGCATTATTTCTTTATAAAAATTTAATTAAAAAGGAATTTATAATGAGTTTAATAAAAAGATTATTTGTAATTGCTATTCTTGTCTCTTGCTCTCCTTTTATTTTTGCTCAAACAAAAACAATTGACAACTTCGATGACTTAAGTACATGGCAGAAATCTGTTTCTGACGGAGCTTCAATGTCTTTATCGCTTGTGGAAGGAGTCCACGGCAAAGCAATAAAAATCGATTATAAATTCACCGGGTCTGGTTATTGTGGAATTGTTAAAAAATTTCCGATGGCATTGCCTGCCAACTACAAATTTTCATTTTATGTAAAAGGTAATTCACCAAAAAATAATTTAGAATTTAAATTAGATGATTCTACCGGCGATAATGTTTGGTGGTACGTTTTCAGGCGTTTTGATTTTCCTAATAATTGGACTGAAAAAACTATTCGTAAAAGAAATATTTCATTTGCTTGGGGGCCAAAAGGCGGCGGTGAGATTCATGATTTTAATAAAATTGAATTAATAATTTCCACTGCTGATGGCGGCAGTGGAACAGTTTATCTTGATGAACTTTCATTTGAACAACTTCCAGTTCCCATTGTTAAAAATGTCCAGCCATTAGTTGAAGCTTCGTCAACAATTCAAGGAAAACCCTCTTTAATTTTTGATAATAACTTAAATACTTCATGGCGAAGTAAGCCAGATGATAATCAATCTTTGACTATAAATTTCCAATATACTAAAGAATATGGAGGTTTAATTATTAATTGGGATAGCCTAGATTTTGCAGCAGATTATAATATTGAATCCTCAAATGATTTAAAAAATTGGAACGTCCTATATTCAGCTAAAGATGAAAAAAGAAAAATTAGTTTCATCCCTTTTGGTGATAACGAATCAAATTTCTTGAGAATAAATTTACTCAAAAGCAGCAGAGGCAAAGGTTATGCAATTAAAGAAATAAAAGTTGAAGACTACAGATTTTCTGAAGATGAAAATTACCGATTTGAACAAATTGCAGCATCATATCCTCAAGGTTATTTTCCAAAATATTTTTTAAACAAACAAACATATTGGAATTTAATTGGTGTAAACGGAGGTAAGCAAAAAGGATTAATCAATGAAGAAGGCATGATTGAGACGGGCAAAGAAGGCTGTTCGATTGAACCATTTATTTATTATGATAATAAATTTGTCACTTGGAATGATGTAAATAAATTTCAGAAACTTGAAAATAATTATCTCCCGATCCCAAGTGTTACGTGGATAAATGATGACTTAAATTTAGAAATAAAGGCAATCGAGGAAGGAACTCCCGGTTATTCTACGATGTATATTCGTTATACAATCTCAAATAGAACTAGCGAAACCAAAACCGGCAAATTATTTTTAGCGGTAAGGCCGTTTCAAGTAAATCCACCATGGCAAAATTTAAATACTTCAGGCGGTGTTTCAAAAATATATTCAATTGATTATAAAAATTCTAAAGCAATAATTAATGACAATAAAGAAATAATTTCTGTAACTCCAGTTGCAAAATTTGGCGCAGTTGATTTTCGTAACGGATCGATAATAGACTATATAAGCAAAGACTCTTTACCGGACAGTTTAGACGTAAAAGACGATGAAGGATTTGCTTCGGGAGCTTTTGAGTATCCATTTAAAATAAATTCCGAACAAACACTTACTGTAGTTTTAGAAATTCCATTTTATAAAAGTAATGAAATAACATCACCGTCTGGAGATCCTTATATGACTAAGCTGATGTTTCATTTCAAATCGGAATATTCAGCAAAACAGTGGAGCGAGAAGCTGAACAAAGTTTCATTTAATCTTCCTCCTTCTGAAAGTAAAATGATTAATACTTTGAGAAGCAATCTTGCTTACATTTTAATTAACAAAGATGAAAATGCTCTTCAGCCTGGTTCAAGATGTTACGATAGATCTTGGATTAGAGACGGCGCGATGATGTCTCAATCACTTTTGGAAATGGGTATTACAGAAGATGTGAAAAATTATATTAATTGGTATTCAAAATATCAATTCCCTTCCGGAAAAATTCCTTGCGTAGTTGATAAACGCGGCGCTGATCCGGTTCCCGAAAATGACAGCCAGGGAGAGTATATCTATTTGTTGAAAGAATATTTTAATTTCACAAAAGACACTTCGATGCTGGAAAAGCATTGGGATAATATTAAATCAACTGTAAATTATATTAAATATCAAATTCGCGAAGAATCAACCGAGCAAAATAAAAATGGAACGAATGAACAAAAATCATTTTATGGATTAGTACCAGCTTCTATCAGTCATGAAGGTTATTCTGCAAAGCCAATGCATTCTTACTGGGATGATTTTTTTGTCCTTAAAGGATTAAAGGATGCCGCATCTATTGCTGAAATTCTGAAAAAGAAAATTGAATTTGATGAATATTCAAAGCTGCGAGATGAATTTAGAAAAAATCTTTATCATTCAATTAATCTTGCAATGAAAAATAAAAAGATAAACTACATTCCAGGCTGCGCTGAGCTTGGTGATTTTGATGCAACCTCAACCACAATTGCTGTTTCTCCATGCGGCGAATTGAAATACCTGCCTGAACCAGCTTTGAAAAATACTTTTAACAAATATTATAATAATTTTGAAAAGAGATTGAACCCAAAAGATAACTGGATTAATTATACACCATACGAAATTCGAGTTGCCGGAACTTTTGTATATCTTAATCAAATAAAAAGGGCATACGAGTTATTAAATTATTTTCTAAAAGATCAAAGGCCTCAAGGCTGGAACCATTGGGCAGAAGTTGTTTGGAAAGATAAAGACGCTCCTAAAATGATAGGCGATATGCCGCATACTTGGGTTGGATCAGCATTCATCAACTCAGTTAGAGCATTGTTTGTTTATGAAGATGAAGACAACTCTTCACTTGTTGTCGGTGCTGGTATCAAAGAAAAATGGCTTTCAAATAAAACTGGAATTTCTATTGCTAATTTGCCTACTTATTATGGCTCTTGTTCTTATTCAATGAAGAGATATAATAACCAAGTGACTGTTGAATTCAGTGGAAATCTGGATTTATCTTGCAAAGAAATTGTTTTAAAATCACCTATAAACAAAAAAATTAAAAGCTTGATAGTTGATGGGAAAAAATCAGAAAACTTTAAAGGTAATGACATTTTCCTAAAAAGAACTGATAAAGAAATTATAATCAACTATAAACAATAAATTGAAATTTGTTTATTCATTAAAAATTTTACTTTTAAACAGCCGGTAAAAATTTATTAAAAATAAAATCTAAATCCAGCTCGCATCATTATTCCGCTCATATCAAAAGAACGCTGGAAAACTCTCGTTCGCCCTGTGTTCGGATCTGTTACATTATAATCCCAGCTTGGCTGAGAATTATGATATGAAAGCTCAACTAAAACATCAGACCGAGGTCCAAGCTCATAAGCAATACCGCTGCCAATCTGCCAAGCGAAATCAAATGCGCCGTGGAAATCATCGTTGTTAGGATTATCATAATTACTATAAAAAATTAAAAGGGCTTCAATGCCGGCACCGCCAGTTAAATATAAATTTGTTCTTGGAGAAATGGGAAAGTTAACAGTTGCTGTTCCCATCAACGGAATAGCGTGAAGATTTGTTTTAGCACGTAGTTCATTCAATGAACTATTAACGCCGTAATAGTTATTAAATTGACTTACAAGATTTTGATCAACATAATTTTTATTAAACCAATCTGCGCTGAAACCAATTATCAAATTATTATCGACTGCCCATCCGCCTTCATATCCGATTATGAATCCAGAAGCGGTAGCAGAAGGGTTAAATATGCCAAGCTTTACACTTCCAAAATGAGGCTGTGCTGAAATAATTGCTGGTAAAAAAACTATTAAAATTAAGATTATTCTTTTCATTTTAATTCCATTTTTTTGATGCCAACAAAAAACAAATTAAATGCCATTTGATTTTTAAATTTTTATTAAAATTTCTCTCCATTCTATAATAAATATGTACTAAAAAATAAATTCATCGGATTAAAAAATAGACAACTTGAAAACTTATGTTTCAATAAATTAGTTACAACTGTTTAATGAAATTCAGATTAATATTTTTACTCAACAAATGAAATCATTGTTGAATCTTAATACTTTTCTTACATATTTGGAATTGAAATAATAACTTAATTACCATGCATGAATTTACGATCATTAGGGAAATCGTAATTATACTTTCGGTTTCACTTCTAATAATTTTTTTATTTAAAAAGATTAATATCCCAAGCATCCTCGGATTTCTTGTCGCTGGAATGATCATAGGTCCATACGGTTTTAAACTGATTTCGAATACACAGAACATCCAGGTAATGGCAGAGATTGGAGTTATTTTATTACTGTTTACAATCGGGCTCGAAATTTCGCTAAACAAATTGTTGCAAATGCGCCGGATGCTTTTCTATGCAGGTGGGCTTCAAATTATTATTACGATTTCAGTTTCTGCATTAATATTTAGATTATTCAATGTTGCAATTCCCTCAGCAATTTTTTATGGAATGCTTATTTGTCTTTCCAGCACAGCTATAGTGTTAAAACTGCTTCAAGATAAAAATGAACTCGAAACTCCGTTCGGAAGAATTTCGGTCGCAATTTTAATATTTCAAGATTTAGCTGTTGTTCCAATGCTTATACTTTTGCCGGTTCTCAGCGGCGAAGGTTTAACTTTTGGGAAAATTGTAATTCAACTGTTTTATGCTTTTGCAGCAATTATAGTTATCATTTTTGCCGCAAGATATTTGATTCCGAAAATTTTATTTCAACTTGCAAGATTACGAGTCCGTGAAGCGTTTACCGTTGGAACTATTTTTTTATTGCTTGGTACTGCTTATTTAACACATTTAGTAGGATTATCTTTTGCTATTGGTGCTTTCATCGCTGGTTTAATTTTATCAGAATCTGATTTTAGTCATCAAGTTACTGCAGACATTTTACCGCTCAAAGACGCTTTCAACAGCATATTCTTTGTTGCGATTGGTTTGCTATTAAATATCCAATTCGTTTTAGATAATTTCTTCTTACTTATCTTAATTACTGCCGGGATTATTGTCCTAAAAACTTCCATCGTTGCATTATTGATTAAGTTTTTAAAATATCCGTTTCGCATAGCTTTAATTGCAGGGTTAAGCTTATCTCAAGTTGGTGAATTCTCATTCGTGCTATCACAATCAGGATTATCTCTTAATCTAATCGGCAATAATTTTTATAATGCTTTTCTTGCTTCATCAATTTTTACTATGCTTCTCACACCTTTTTTAATGAAGTTTGCGCCGGTCTTAGGTTATAAAATTGGAGCGGTTGATAAATCTAATGATGAAGCATTCAAAGGGAAAGAATTATCTGATCATGTTATTATTGTCGGCTTTGGACTAAACGGAAAGAATCTTGCAAGAGTCTTAAAGGAAACCGGAATAAAATATATTGTTATTGAAATTAATCCGCAGACAGTAAAAGAAGAAAAATCTAAAGGAGAAAATATAATTTTTGGAGATGTAACTCGCGCCGAAGTTTTGCGCTCTGCCGGAATCGAAAAAGCATCTGTAATTGTGTTTGCAATTTCCGATCCGGCAGCTACAAAACTGAGCTTAAAACATGCTAAAGAAATAAATCCAAATATTTATTCAATCGTAAGGACAAGATATACAAATGAGATTGATGATCTAATTACATACGGAGCCAACGATGTTATTCCCGAAGAGTTTGAGACTTCATTACAGATTTTCAGCAAAGTGCTTGAAAAATTTCATATACCGTTGAACGTAATAATGAGGCAAGTTTCTATTTTACGTGGTGAATCTTACAGTATGATGAGGAAAGAGGAACAAGGAGTTAGCTCTTTTGTAAACTTAAATGAACTTCTAGCGGCAGGACTAACTGAAGCATATTATGTTGATGAAAATAATTTGCATGTTGGAAAGTCAATGAAAGAATTGAATTTAAGAGCCATCACCGGAGTTACAATAATTGCAATTGTGAGAGGAGAAAAAACGATTACAAATCCGGCAAGCGAAGAAAAAATATTTGAACGTGACACTTTAGTTATTACTGGCACGCATAAAACTGTTGATGATGCAATAAATTATTTGGATGGAATAAAAAAGATAAATTAATTTTTCTCTTGGACTGAATTTAAAATATCGTGCAAACATTTTCCTTGAGTTTGAAATCCCATCAGGCAAGAATCATCCTTTGAACTCTCATTCGGATTAAGAAATTTAATTAATTTTAGTTCATTAGAATACTTGATATAGCAATCAATGCAATTTTCAAATTTACGATTTAATCCACTTAATATGCTATTAAATTCATTTAACTTAAGCTCAACGTTAATAAGATTTTCCCTACCCGCAGCTACTAAATCATAATATAAATTATCATAACCCTTAAATTCTTTTTGATCCATTAAAGCAAGCAATTCAAATAATAGTGGTTCCATAATTAATTTCCTAAAATTTATAAAATAGATAAAAAATTATATTTAACATTATTTAAATATCTTTTCTGCTTCCTCTGGAATTTCAATACGCAAGAAATATTCTGAGGGATATAAATAATCTTCTCCTGTTTCATCTACTACTCGTATCAATCCATTTTTTTTAATAAAATCATTTTGAATCGCTTTATATATTTTTCTTCTTTCAAGTGAAGACTCATAATGTTCATTATTTATGCACAGTACAAAAATATTTTCCATTTTTATCAATTAATTTTTAATTCGAGCTTCTCTTAAATTAAATTTCAATTTATTTACGTTTAAGTTGAATTGTAATCATAGCTTAAACTAAATAATAAATTTCGCAACCATCCGGACGCCCCATATCCGGCTGAAAATTTTAATTTTATTACTTACTGAATCAGTTCCTCTTATATTAAGAACTTGTATATAAGTTATAGAGCAGCAAATAACTGCGACTCTTAAAAATTAAATTACTTCATTAAAATTAATTTCTTTGTTTCACTAAAGTTGCCTGCCTGCATTCTATAAAAATAAATTCCGCTTGCTAGTTTATTGCTAACTGCTGAAAGCTGAACGCTATAATAACCAGGATTCTTATCTTCGTTCACTAATGATGAGACCTCATTTCCTAGGACATCATAAACTTTTAATGTAACAAAGCTTTCTGTAGGCACTGAGTAATTTATGGTTGTTGTCGGATTAAAGGGATTCGGATAGTTTTGATTCAGTTTAAATTCTTTTGGTAAATTATTCATCTCTATTCCTTTATTTTCAACCAATGATCTTTTATCCATTATTTGATTTTGTTCTCGACTTATATCCATTAGATCCTGCCATGCACTTTTTATTTCCTCAATGGCTTCAGCATAATTGCCTTTAGAATATTTTAACCCAGCATCAGATAATTCTTTTTGAATACTATTAAATCTATTATTCTTATCTTTTATATCGTCATTATTATTGGCAACTTTCGAATTCATTGAATTATTTTTCAATTCATCAAGCAATATATCAACAATGTAAAGGTCGCCATAATAAATATCATCTATTATTGGTTGTATTATTTGATTGCCCATACCTTTCTTCAATGATGTAATTAATTCTTCGGCTGCTTTCTTAGTATCTTCAAAAACTTTCTGGCCTTTTTCATTTAAGTTTAAATTATCTGCCCAATAACTAGTGTCCAGGCTATTATTTAATTCCGTGCTTGCTTTAGATAAAGCTTCATTTAAATCTTTGTTAGTATTTGTAAGAAGTCTTGTTAATAAAGTATCTGCATTATTTAATTCGAATCGAGGAAGATAGACTTTATCAACTAACGGAGTAATGCCTGTAACACTGGACATAAAACCATAAACATTATAAGCAGTGGCACTATAAAGATTCTGTTCTAAATTGATTATATGATTGTCACCTGATGCGTTTTCGTAAGGTATAAAACCAGACTGAACAAAATTAATTACATATTCATATTCCACATGAAATGGAGTGTAAGGATTAAAAACAACTTCGCGGGAATAAATTCCATCGCCAGCAATGCTGTCTCCATGAGTACCGTCGTCATACATCGGAGACATATCGTTAATATCATTATAAATCCAGCCATTCCACGTCAAAGGAATCGATGAACCATTTAAATCCAAAGTATTTATTGGAACTGTAATTGGATTTCCAAAAACATCATGTGCGTTTTTTGTATCAATTGTATAAAGAATTTTAGTTGAAGTATTTGTAACAGTACTAAAAGTCAAATCATCAAAAAATCTTGATAACAATATCTTTCCATTGTCAACATCTTGCTGAGTTACAATGTAAGTTCTATTTGATCCATATTCCCAAGTATCATTTGTGGAATACCAGAATTTATACTCAGGCAAAGAATCACCCGCACTCAAATATTGAGTAGCTTCATAATAATATAAGTATGGATTATTAGGGTCTTGCTGCATTCTTACTCCAGGTCCCCAATCGCCAAAAGCAACACCCCTTAATTCAACATAATCAGTATTCGGATTAAATCTTCCACCTAATTCTTCTATTTGCATGTTGCATTGATAACGAACAGTAATTGGTTTTTCTTCAGTAGTAAAATACCAAGTAGATGTCCATTCACCCCATGAATTATCAATTTCTGGTCTTACTCTCCAATAGTATCCATTATTATAAAGCAAAGGCTGCTGCAATGAGTAGCTAGTATTTGGTGTGGTAATATCAATTATTGGATTTGCAAAATCACTTGTAGTACTTACTTGTAAATTGTAATTGCTAGCATTTGCAGCTTTCCCCCAAGTAAAGTTCATTGATGGATTTAAGTTATTCTGATTTTGAGAAGGTGAAATCAAAGAAAAAATATTTAAGTAAGAACTTTGAGTCCTAAAAACTCCTCTGCTTGTACTTAGTAAAACATAACCGTTTTTATCGCAATAAATATCATTTATCGAAATATTTTGATTTAATCCTGGAATTTGCCCCCATATACTTCCTTCATCAGTTGAATAAAATATGCCACTAGCGCTATTCCACATGGTAGTAACAAATATTACATTAGAATTATTAGTGCAGACTAATTGTGAATATGCTAAAGGACAATTGATTTTTGTCCAGGTGGACGTATTATATTCCTTTTTATATAATCCATTTGAAAACGTAGTTGCATAAATATTATCATCGGAGTCAGAGGCAAGTTCTTGGATTCTGTCTGTTGGCAATCCGTTACTTATATTATTCCAAGAGCTTCCTCCATTGGTAGAGCAATAAACACCATTTGACCATGAGCCCGCGAAAATATCACCTTTTTTATCAATTAGGAGTGAATGAAAATTTTCATTATCTGATAATACTTGCTGCCAATTCTCACCATAGTCCGTAGATTTATATATTCCTGAGCTTTGTGTTGCTGCATATAAGTTATCATTCATATCAGCTTTCACCGAAAAAACAACTGACCAATTAAATCCATTTGTTTCACTAGACCAGCTCAAGCCATTATCTGTGCTTTTATCTATTCCAATTCCATCTGTTGCATAAATATTTCCTTTTGAATCTGCGGTAATTCCATAAGTCCATGTTGCTAAATTGTTAATGTCAGACCAAGATAATCCGTAGTCATTGGATATACGTACTCCTATTCCCGTAGCAAAGACAAAACCATTATTTGTTTCAATTAAAGAATTTATATTTAGACCATCTATGCCTGTATTTTTTTTAGTCCACGAATTACCACTATCAGTAGAAAGATATATTCCTGTTGAACCGTCACCGGCTATTATATAATTGTTTGATGTATGATTAATTGAGTAAATATTGGGAAGTGTCATTCCATAGTTTTTCTGATTCCATGTTTTACCGTTATCGGTGGATACGAAAACGCCTGCACTCGAACAAGCGCTGAATATATTTCCATCTTTGACAAAAGCATCTAAACTTATTGTAGGCATTATTTTATTCCAAGTTGCACCACCATTACTACTTGAAATAAGTCCACCGGTTGGTGAGCTTGTAGAAGCATAAATTGTTCCGTTTGAATCATTAAATACTTTATATACTATACCATAATTCTGTATTGATGAATCAAGAATAATATTCCAGCTGATACCATCATCAGTTGATTTATATATATCACCTACTCCTTGTCCATTTATCTTTTGGGTTCCTATATAAATATTTCCGTTATTATCGATTGTAATAGAATTAAGAAAATCTTCATTCGCAATTTGAAAAATTAAATTCCATGTTAAACCATCATCCGTAGATTTATAAATTTTCCCTTGGTATGCTACTCCAAATATTTCGTTGTTAGAATTTTCAGCAAATGACCTGATACCTAAATATTGTGTCTGGCTCCAATTTATACCTTGATCGACAGATCTCCAATCGTCAAATATAATCGCTCCAGTATTTGTTTGAAATATTGGATACATTGCCTGAATATCCAAAACTCTATTCCATGTATTACAATAATCAGAGCTTCTAAATATCCCCTGCATCGAAGAAATAAATATTACGTCATTTTTAGTAACACTAATTGCTCTTACATCCGTTCCATAAAGCCCCTTGCTTTGAATCCAATTTTGACAGAATCCTTTATTAAAAAAAAATAAAAGGAATAGTATAACTAATTTTTTCATAAATCCTCCTGTATTTTTACCCCTAACATTATAAAAAGAAACGATTATCATAATTAATCGTTACTTCAACTTCATATTTCTTTAAAAATCTTTTCAGTTTCTTCTGGAATTTCTATACGCAAGAAATATTCTAAGGGATATAAATAATCTTCTCCTGTTTCATCTACTACTCTTATCAATCCATTTTTTTTAATAAAATCATTTTGAATCGCTTTATATATTTTTCTTCTTTCAAGTGATGTTTCATAATACTCATTATTTATGCACAGTACAAAAATATTTTCCATAGATTACTTCAATATTTTTTTAATTTTTATTTCATTTGTTTTGGCTATGCTCAATTCATACCAATGGATTTCTGCTATTACTATGTTTCCATTTTCTAATGCTAATTCCACTTTGCCTTTGAGCTTTCTAAAACTGTCATATTTATATAATTTTTTGATTCTATCATACTCTACTTTATTATTTTCAAAATTTAGCTGCTCAATGTTTCTTACATCATCTAAAAGCTTAAAATACATTATATATTCCAATGGTATAAAATCATTTATTATAATTCATTTGCAACCGGACTCCCCATATCCGGCTGTTTTTTTAATTTTTCATTTTTAATTGAACTACTGCACTTTACTTGCCGCCTGTTCCACAACCTGCGCTTTCTTTGAAGCATGCTTTATAAAGCTCTCATCAAAATAATCTTTAACTTTTTGCGGATTATCTGCATTCATAAGAAGAAGCAAAAGCATGTTTTTATATAATTGGACTGCAAGCTGTCTGCGCAATTCTTTGGTACTGCTGGTTATGTCTTTTACATTGCCTACTTGATTCATCTGCGCGGACATTGCCTGCATTAAGCTATCGTATAATGGCAGCGCTTCGCTAAGTATTCCAGAGTCTAAATCCATTTTGTGGACGTTAAGGCTGTCAATAAATCTTTTAAATAAATTACCAATATTCTTTTTTGAGGCTTTTGCATATTCTTTTACACCCAAGGGATAAAACTCCTCATATTCAGCCGTACCTTTAAAAAATTTGTTCTTTATTATCCCTTCTTTTAGTGAGACAAATACTTTAATGTTTTTAACAATCTGGTTAACGTTTATCGTCTTACCTTCTTTTTGCGAAAGGTTCAATGCCTTCTTTCCGCGGCTTTCTGAATATTGCGTGTATAATGCGCTAACTGCTGTGCGGTTATCCCAAAACATTGCTGTTAATGGACTACTATTTGCCGCAATTACCGATGTCCTTTCAATATGACTTTTAACTAATTTGTCAAAGTTATCCTCACTTATTTGCATGGTTAAAAACTGGTTTGAAGTTAAGCTTTCGAACATGCTGTTTCTCCCTTTCTATTTTTTTATTATGTAGATGATTTAATATCATTTTAATTCATCTGATAGATATCTAATTTTTCGTTTTACTTACCAATTGTTTTATTGGGTGCATATAGTTAAAAATCATTGATAGAATCATTATTGCATGCCTCATAAAATATATTGACGACTAAAATCTTGTTTTTTGCTCTTCATTTTTATTTACGAAAAATTTAACCTTAGTATTTATTACATCTTTTTAGAAAAATCTTATTATAAACTTTTTTTACATTATTAATTCAAAAAATGAATTATTAAATCTTTTAGTTTTTAGTCACTTTTTATAAACTAAGCTGCTAAAACTTAGTTTCAGCCGTAATAAAAAATTTAAAGCGGTACAAATCCTTGTATTTAAGCGTTCATAAAAAATTTTATTGGGTTATTCTATTGTTTGTTCATTCGGGGTTGTCCAAAAAGTAATTTTGTCATCACGAGCAGAGCGAAGTGATCTGAATTTTGAATTAAAAACAAAAGATTGCTTCGTCGTTTCACTCCTCGCAATGACTTCTACTCTACTTTTTGGACAGCTCCCAGCTGATATTTGTTTTGTGGGATTTTTATATTTGCAGTGAAGCCAAATAACAGCTGATTTAAATCTGGTTTCGTTAATAAGAGAAGCAGTCAGTTTGTTCATAACAAAATTTTATTTTCTAAAAACATTTATTTTTTGTTATTATTATATAG
>JAKALM010000025.1 GCA_021824145.1 Bacteroidota bacterium | reverse complement strand
GTTGTCTTTAATATTGTCAAAGAAAATTCTGAAAGCAAATCACAACTGAATGGTTACTCAGCGAAATCGAATACTAGTTGTCTTTAATATTGTCAAAGAAAATTCTGAAAGCAAATCACAACTTTCAATCCTTATATCATGTGAATCCTGGTGTTGTCTTTAATATTGCAAACCTGTCCCGATGAATATTGGTAGAAAAATTTGACTCAACTCGATTCGATGAGCAACGAAAAGTGAAACAGGTAGTAAATTACACAAATTCTTATTTGTCATTCCGAACTTAATTAGGAATTTCTTTTTATTTGCAGTCTTGATTTTTTGGTTCTGGCGCCTGTCCCGCAATCTATGCGGGATTTCTTTTCTTGAGTTTTCCCCGCACTTGGATGCGGGGTAAAGAAAAGTTGATGATTATTCTTGAACTTTCGGTTCCTTTCTTTCAAGAGAAAGGAACAGTGAAACATTTCTTGAGCTGAAGCTTATCCAGCTTAAAAGCGAGAGTACTTTTATATCAAGACAAAAGAACAATAATAATTCACCAAAAAAATCGAATCCGAAATCTCCAAAGTCAAAAAATAATTCCTCTCCTTGCCTTCGCACATTAAAAAAATTGTGTTTGGACTAAACGACATAAAATAATTAGCGTAAAAAGAATTCATGAACGAAACGTTAAAAAACAAATTCTGTTTGAGCAAAGCGAGTTAATTTGTTTTAGTGAAGTGAATGAATTCTTAGCCAATTATTTTTAGTCTTGAATTTTTGGTTCTTTTGTTTCAAGACAAAAGAACAATAATAATTCAACAAAAAAATCGAATCCGAAATCTCAAAAGTTAAAAAGTAACTCCTCTCTTGGCCTTACTATCTTCGCACATAAAAAGAAATTCGCCTGGAAATTTTACTGTAAGCCCTCACTTAATATTTACAGTTAACACAAAAAGAAAAATCTGTTCTTTCCTGCCTTTTTGTTTTTGCACATTAAAAGAATTGAGTTAAGAAATTTCATGCAGTGCAGCGTTAAAAGAGAAAATCTGTTTGAACGAAGTGAGTTATTTTCTCTTAGCGTAACGGAATGAAATTTTAGCAATTATATTAAAGTGCATATTCTGGCGCCTGCCCAGTATTTATTACGGGGCAACTTTTCTGGAGTTTACCCCGCACCAGTTGCGGGGTCAAGAAAAGTTGATGATTGTTCTTGAATTTTTGGTCCTAGCGCCTGTCCCGATTTTTTATCGGGATTTCAAGACAAAAGAACAATAATAATTCAACAAAAAAATCCAATCCAAAATCTCCAAAGTCAAAAGTAATTCCTCATATCTTCATTCTTATAAAAATCAGAATCTATTTCCAATTTTTAATTTCTAATTGTTCTCAACACACAACCAACAGACCACAACATACATCCAAATTTCCGTTCCTCCTGCTGCTTTACTTCGCTATGTCGAATCTCCCTAGCTCGCTCATTACATTTAAGCCGTCACAATTTGATTACGTTACAAAAAACAAAAATTGAAAATATTTTCCCGAAATGGGACAAATATTTACCACGTGGAATAACTATTTCTTACTTAAAAAATTATTCCACGTGGTGAAAAAGGACCAAAAAAATATTATCATTTTATCTTTACACTCCTTTTTACAATCTTTAAAATCCACCTTACGACTTTTTAGAGGTACATGTTTTTTCTCAAACCTATTATTGAGCCATAAAAAAATAGGTTAAAAAATGAAATCAGTAACAATACTTCAGCTTATAGTACTCATCCTTTTTTTCTTAGTGAAATCAATTTTATCTCAAAATGTTGTTGACCTTCCTTACATTCAACAAGCGCCAACTATAGATGGTGTTATGAATGAAAATGTCTGGATTACTGCTGCAACTTTTACAAACTTTAAAACAATGAAACCAGTGATCGGGCAAAAACCTTCACAAAAAACTGTTATTAAAATGTATTACAATAGCTCCTATCTTTTTGTGGGCGTAATATGCTATGATTCTGATCCTTCAGATATTAAATATTCTTTATCAAGCAGAGATAATGCAATGAATGACGACTGGGTGGCTATTGCTTTAGATACTTTTAACAATAACCTTTCTGCCTATTATTTTGCTTCTAACCCTCTTGGTATTCAGAATGATGGAACTCTTGACTCAGATGGAAATCCAGACAGTACACCAGATTTTATCTGGAAGTGTGCTTCAAAAGTATCCAGTATTGGTTATACCGTTGAGTTTGCTATTCCATTTGTGTCATTAAGATTTCCTGACCATAAAGATATTACCATGGGTTTTAAAGTAGCCAGACAAATTACTAGATATTCTGAAGAAGATGATTATCCTGGTTATTATCCGGATAGGGGTGCAGCATTAGCGCAATTTCAAAAGATTAGAATAAGAAACTTAGTGCCAAAAAATATTATGGAATTTATTCCTGCCTATACATTGTCTCAGCCGTATGCAATTAACAATGGTACTTTACAGCGGCAGAATGCCGATAATAATTTCGGTCTATCTTCAACCATCGGCCTTTCTTCTGATATTACTTTGGACGCTACTTATAATCCCGACTTTTCACAAATTGAAACTGATGCGGGACAGATAAACGTCAACCTTCGTTACTCAGCATATTATCCTGAAAAGCGACCATTCTTTCTTGAGGGTAAAAATATTCTAGGAATTGCCGGACAGGTCGATGGTTTTCCCCTTGGTGAAATTGTTAATACAAGAACAATTGTAAAACCTAAATTCGGTGTTAAGTTAAGTGGTAGTGCTTTTTCTAACGATAAATTTTATTTCCTTTTTTCTCTTGATAACTATCCTGGCGAAGTGGCAAGTCAAAATAATGTTTCTGAACTAAGTAATAAAAAAGCTAGCGTCTCGGTCTTGAGATATGTTAAAACATTTGGTAGTGATTCTTATATAGGTGGTGTATTTACAAGCAGGAACCTTTCCTATGGTTATAATTATGTTACCGGTATTGATGGCAGACTGCGCCTAAACACTATTAGTTATTTTGAATACAACAGTTTTTTCTCATTAACTAAGCAACTTGAGTTATCAAACAAATACAATGGTTCTATTTCCAGCTTTATTTATCATTATATTACGAACAATATTCAAGCTTATGCGGGGATTTATAACATCTCTCGTAATTTCGATACTCAAGTCGGATACTTGACTAGAACAGGTATTACAACTGCACCATTATTTTTTCAGTACCGGTTTGATATAAATAAAAGCTGGCTTTATAAAATTGAAACTTATTATTGGGCAGCGCATTCTTTAGACAAATATTCAAATTTATATGAAGGGCAAAATCAACTTTCTGCACGGTTTACTATGCCGTATCAAACAGTATTTCAGTTAACACTGCAAAAAGGAAACGAAATTTATAGTGATAAAAGTTTTAACCGGGATGGATATAGTATCGATTACAGCATGGCTCCTATTAAGAATTTCAGTTTTTACAGCGACTTGGTATTAGGAAAATTTATACTTTATGATGCAGCCAATCCGCAGCAAGGAAAAGGTAAACAGGTAAGTGCCGGCTTTCAAGTTCAATTAACAAGTCATTTCAAAACTAGCTTAGATTTATTATATGCGGATCTCTTTAGTGTTAATAATGGAAGTAAATTTTATAGCGAAACAATTTATCAGAACAATACTGTATTTCAATTAAACGAGTATTTTTATTTTAGAAGCATAATTGAATACAATAATTACTCAAAACAATTAGATCTTAATCTTTTAGCAGCTTTTACATACATCCCCGGTACGGTTATTTATCTTGGCTATGGTTCTTCTTATCAAAAACTTCGGTGGGAAAACGAAAGTTACGTACCTGCCGATAATTTTTTAATTACTAATAAATCATTTTTCTTTAAAGCGTCTTATTTATTCAGATTTTAATTGTTTGATTGATCGGGCTTTATTTCTAATTTTAAATAATTAGTCCATGCAAATAATTTTAAGCAGTAATTTTTTATGAAGAAAGATATAATTGAAACCGATATTAAATACACAACCTACAAGTATGCCATGGTCTTTCTTCTTATAATAGTTTTTATTAATTCGGCAAATTATATTTTTCAAAATCTTTCTGATGGTTATTACCCTGAAATTACTCAAACAATTATTGCAGAGGTAATTGCCGCTTGTCTTCTTTTTGCTCTTATTCCTTCAATTTACTTTTTCTCTACAAAATACCCGATATCTAAACCGAATCTATATAAGAACCTTTTCATTCATTTTATATTTTCTTTATTCATCAGTACATTCATGACTTCTATGATGTACACTGTACGAAGCCTTTTATGGCCAGCTTTTGGATTCGGTAAATACGAATACGGTATATTGAAATACCGGATTGCAATGGAATATTTTAGAGTATTATTAATTTATGCTATTCTTTACGGGGGTATTCACTGGCTAAAAAGCCTTATTGAAAACCAAAGACAAAAATTACAAGCTTCCAAACTTGAAGAGCAGTTAGCAAAATCAAAAATAGAAACGCTCCAGATGCAGCTTAATCCTCACTTTCTTTTTAATACTTTAAATGTTATTTCATCTACAATGTACGATGATGTAAATGCTGCCGATAAAATGATAGCAGATCTCAGTAGCTTGCTTAGGATGGCCCTTAATAAAAAGAACGAAATGGAACACCCTCTCTATAAAGAAATTGAATTACTTCAACTTTACTCAGATATCATGAAAGCCCGCTTCAAGGACAAAATGAACTTAGAAATTGATTATGATAAAAAGCTAACTAATTGCCTTGTACCGGTTTTTATTTTGCAGCCTCTTGTTGAAAATTCTATCCGCTATTCAACCGAAAGCCTTAAAGAGATTGGAGTTCGGATTTTAATATTTAAAGAAAATGAACATTTAGTTTTATCAGTGAAAGACAGCGGACCGGGTATGAGTGAATTAACCAATGATCGCAAAGGTTTAGGCTTAGGCTTGTCAAATACATCATCAAGGTTACAAAATCTTTATGGCAATAGTCATACTCTTACATGGTACAATTTAATTGATGGCGGTTTTGAAGTAAAAATAATAATTCCATATAGGGAAGTTTAAAATGAGTGAAAACAAACTTAAGATCCTGATTGTGGATGATGAATCACCAGCTAGGAAGAAAATAATTTCCTTTCTTAAAGATTCATCACAAGTTTGTTCTATTAAAGAGGCAGAAAACGGTTTAGTGGCTGCAGAATTGATTGAGGCCTATAAGCCCGATCTAATTTTCCTTGATATTCAAATGCCTGGCTTGAATGGTTTCGAATTAATTGAATCTATTGGTGCAGATAAAATGCCCGCTGTAATTTTTACCACCGCTTATGATCAGTATGCTATAGATGCCTTCGAAATTAATGCCGTAGATTATCTGCTAAAGCCATTTGATATAACCAGATTTCAGAAATCTTTTAATCGTGCCGTATCTGAGATTGAACAAAATAGGAATCATTTCAGTTTGATTTCTAATTTGTTGATAGATATACACAAGGAGAAAAAAATACTCAATAGGATTCTGGTAAAAAAAGCGCAAAAGTATTTTTTGCTGCCTATAGAAAAAATTTTTTATTTAAGTTCCGAAGATAAATACGTCAAAATCAGTTCAGAACTTGGTTCCTTTCTGATCAGAGAAACCCTACATGATCTTGAGGACAAGTTGGATACGAATATCTTTAAAAAAATAAACAGAGGTACTTTAGTTAATATTAATTTCATTAAAGAAATACAACCCTGGACTCATGGCGATTTTATAGTTATTTTATTTAATGGTGAAATACTAAACGCCTCAAGAAATTTTCGCGGAAATATATTTCAACAGTGATTGGGATTAATAATAATACACAATATCAACTACAACCAACATCCAAATTCCCGTTCCTTCTGCTGCATCGCTTCACCGAGTCGAATCGCTCTAGTTCACTCATTGCACTTAAGCCCTCACCCAGCCGCAAAGTCCTAAGCTCGTTCCTAAGCCGTCGCAACTTTCACTATTACACTAATATATTTTACACCAAATTCTAATTCGTACTTTCTTGCAGTAAATTAAAAATAATTCTTCTCCTTGCCTTACTGTCTTCGCACATAAAAAGAAATTCGTTTAAGAATTATACTGCACGCCAACACTAATAATTATTGTTAACTCAAAAAGAAAAATCTGTCTGAAGGAGCAAAGCGCCTGAGTTATTTTTCTTTATATGAAAAGATAGAACCACAAATACAAAGTATAATTTTAGAATTTCTTTTTCAGTGCATGTTCTTTTTCAACTTTTCTTTCAAGAGAACAGAACGGTGAAACATTTCAAAGTCGAATTAAACAAGAAGATTGAATCCGAAATTTCCAAGGTAAAGAAATAACTCTCTTTATTCTTGTGCTTTTAAGTTGACCTAAAATAATTGGCGTAAAAAGAATTCATGAACGTAATGTTAAAAAACAAATTCTGTCTGAGCGGAGCGAGTTAATTTGTTTTAGTGAAGTGAATGAATTCTTAGCCAATTATTTTTAGTCTTGAATTTTTGGTTCTTTTGTTTCAAGACAAAAGAACAATAATAATTCACCAAAAAAATCGAACCCGAAATCTCCAAAGTCAAAAAATAATTCCTCTCCTTGCCTTCGCACATTAAAAAAATTGTGTTTGGACTAAACGACATAAAATAATTAGCGTAAAAAGAATTCATGAACGAAACGTTAAAAAACAAATTCTGTTTGAGCGGAGCGAGTTAATTTGTTTTAGTGAAGTGAATGAATTCTTAGCCAATTATTTTTAGTCTTGAATTTTTGGTTCTGTCGCCTGTCCCGATTTTTTATCGGGATTTCAAGACAAAAGAACAATAATAATTCAACAAAAAAATCGAACCCGAAATCTCCAAAGTCAAAAAGTAAACCTTCTCCTTGCCTTAATGTCTTCGCACATAAAAAGAAATTCGTTTAAGAATTATACTGCACGCCAACACTAATAATTATTGTTAACTCAAAAAGAAAAATCTGTTTGAGTCCGGTTCCTCCGGACGAGTTATTTTTCTTTATATGAAAAGATAGAACTTCAAATACAAAGTATAATTTCAGAATTTCTTTTTCAGTGCATATTCTGGCGCCTGACCGTATTTATTACGGGGCAACTTTTCTGGAGTTTATCCCGCACTCGATGCGGGTCCAAGAAAAGAAATAGTAATTCAAATTATAGTCTTTATCTGAATTTTATCCCTCTGAAATTTAAAGTCAAGCATATATTCTAATACCTTATGTCGGAAATGTATGCCGCATTAAATTCGCAAATCTATAACTAAAATCGAATGTCTCTTTTATATTTTTCAAATGAACTGTATAGGTGCGTTCGTTAATTTTTGTAATTTCTTCTATGTAGTTTATATTAATTATCGTTGAGCGGTGTATGCGTAGAAAAGATTCGGTAGGAAGTGTCTTAATCCACTTTCTTAATGATTTTCTGACAATAATATTACTATTGTCTCCGGTAATTATTTTGCTGTACTCTTTTAGTGCAGTTATGCAGATTATTTCTGAAAATTCAATCAGCTTTAACTTATTTCCGATTTTTACAAGTATGTGGTCATTCCTTTTAGTCACCTCATTATATTCTTCAAATGTATTTACTGAATTTTGTATTGCCTGTTTTATTAGGCATAATTTTGAGAAACGATTATTTATCGAATTGAAAAGACTACTTTCTAAAAATTCTTCAGGTATATAATCATCAGCTCCTAGCTCCATTACTTCACGTTGTCCTTCAAACGAAAAATTTTCAGCGATAATAATTAATGGTATTGTAGCAAAAACTTCGTCTGAGCAAATCTTTTTAATAAAGTTCAATTCATCTTTACATCCATTCAGGCAAAATAATATTAAGTCCGGTAAATAACGTATCGCAATTTTATAACCGTCTTTATTATCATGTGTAAAGAAAATTTTATATTCCGGATAGGTAAGTATTTTTTCTATCCTGTTTGATATTTCCCCTTCAGTTTCTATAATCAATACTTTTTTCAAAAACGTACTTTTTTAATAATAAAAAATAAAGAACTGAGATGATATTTCCACCCTAAATCTCTCATTCTCTTTTTATCCTGTGAATAATAATTAATAAAATAATTGCTAATTGTTAAATATGTTCCGTTTAAGACAAAATTGTCACACTGGTTGAAAATTATTATTAAATAAGATTAATGTTTTTCAGTTTAGTCATGTGAATTATAATTTTTTTTTTAGGACTAATTCGCTGATTCTAATATCATGTAGAAAAAGTTTTTGAAGCGTGATCACTTACTAATCTAAAACCTATCACTAGCTTCATTGATTTTAGAAACATCTATTTAAAATATTTTCATTAAACTAGAGGTTCTTATGTTTAATACTGGTAGTACTGCCTTTATGCTTATATCGGCAAGCTTGGTTATGCTAATGACTCCAGGTCTTGCTCTTTTCTATGGTGGCCTTGTAAGTAGAAAAAATGTTTTAACAATTATGATCCAGAGCTTCTTTTCTTTAGGATGGACAACTGTAATTTGGTTTGCTTTTGGTTATTCTTTGTGCTTCAGCGGCGGGCAAGGTGGAATAATTGGTAACCTTAATATGGCTTTTCTTTCCGGGACAAATATTAATTCTGCTTTCTTCGGTAATCATGAAATACCTTTATACGTTTTTGTTGCTTACCAAATGATGTTTGCTATCATTACACCCGCCCTAATTACTGGAGCATTTGCCAACAGAGTAAGATTTCCCGCCTACGTTTTATTTTTAACTTTCTGGCTTATTTTTGTCTACTTTCCTTTGGTCCATATGATTTGGGGTAACGGTCTTTTAGCTCAGTGGGGTGTGCTTGATTTTGCCGGTGGTATTGTTGTTCATGCAAGCGCGGGTATGGCTGCCTTAGCATCCGTTTTTTATGTTGGTAAAAGGAAAGTCTTTGATCGTGGTCCGCATAGTTTACCTCTTGTTGCAATTGGTACTGCCTTGCTTTGGTTTGGCTGGTATGGTTTCAACGGTGGTAGTGAGTTAAAAGTAGATACTATTGCTTCTGCTGCTTTTCTTAATACTGATGTGGCTGCTTCCTTCGCTGCAGTTACTTGGTTATTTTTGGCATGGATTCTTGAGAAAAAACCCAAGCTTATTGGTCTATTAACCGGTTCTGTTGCCGGTCTCGCTACAATTACGCCTGCTGCCGGTTATGTTACTATTGGGAACGCTGCCTTAATTGGAATTGTAGCCGGTATAATTTGTTATTTTGCTGTCTCTCTAAAAAACAAACTTAAATGGGATGATGCACTTGATGTCTGGGGCGTCCATGGTGTGGGTGGAACTATTGGAATTATCATGCTAGGTTTATTCGCCACAAAAGCTGTAAATCCTGCCGTGCAAATCGAAGGGCTTTTTGTTGGTGGTTCAGCCGAATTCTTTCTTAAAGAAATCATTTCTGTTATGGCAATTGGGGCTTACTGTTTCTTCTTTACATATATTATGCTCAAAATAATTAACCTTGTCACTCCTGTTAAAGTTACACAAGAAGAAGAAATTACCGGACTAGATAGTTCATTGCATGGTGAAATTGCATACGAAGAAAACTAAAATTGTTTAAATCAATTTTTTCTTAAATAAGCCCGGAACCACTTCTGGGCTTATTTACGTAATTAATGCATTATTAACTAAAGTAAAAATAAATTTTTCACTATAAAAATTTCATGCAGTGTAGCGCCTGTCCCGCCAGCGGCGGCGGTTAAAAGAGAATATCTCTTTTCGATAGGAATTAAGATGTAATGATATGATTGCAAATCGCACATAAAAAGAAATTCGCCTGGAAATTTTATTGTAAGCCCTCACTTAATATTTACAGTTAACACTAAAAGAAAAATCTGTTTCTTTCTTGTCTTTATTCCTTCGCACATTAAAAGAATTGCGCCTGCCCGGTTTAGCCTTACTTAACCGGGTTAAGAAATTTCATGCAGTGCAGCGTTAAAAGAGAAAATCTGTTTGAACGAAGTGAGTTATTTTCTCTTAGCGGAACGAAATGAAATTTTAACAATTCTTTTTAAGTGCATATTCTGGCGACTGCCCCGTATTTATTACGGGGCGACTTTTCTGGAGTTTACCCCGCACCAGTTGCGGGGCCAAGAAAAGTTGATGATTATTCTTGAACTGAAGCTTAGGTGGTGGCCAATTGGTATGTAATGGTAATTTCGAAGGTGCCTTCGACTAAGTAATCGAATTATTTTTTTTCTATCATCTTCTCCCAATCCTCTTTTAAAATACCCATTAAATAAAAATCTATATAATGGTTATCATAATACATAGCTTGTCTCAGAGTCCCTTCTTTTATAAATCCGGTTTTCTCATATACCTTAACTGCTCTTGGGTTTTCTGAACTTACATGCAGTTGCACTCTATTCATATTTAATTGCCCAAATGCGTAATCAATCATAAGCTTTGTTGCTTCTTTCCCATAGCCCTTCGACCAATTTTCTTTTTCAGCTATCGCAATGTAAAATGTTGCCATCCTTCCAACCCAGTCAATCCTTACAAATGCAGTACAGCCGATTGGTTGTCCGGTATCGACTTTGCATATAATTAAAAATATCGTTGAGTGATCCTGACTCTTTTGTTTAAGTCTGCTCAATTGTATTTCCTTCGATGACGGCAGCGCAATATATAATGCGGCTCTTGCGTCCGGATTATTTTCTGATGATGCAATTACTTCTTCGTCGCCTGGTTCTACAGCTCTTAAATAAATTTTCTCTCCGGTTAAAAAAGGATTGATAAGTTTTTGTTCGTTCATTTATTCATTCCCATCTTGTAAATTTTACAATTACAACTTAAGACGAATTTTATCTTTAGTAAAGCAGAAATGCTCTTATAATTATAATTAATCGACAATAATAAGGAGCCATGCACTTCAGAGCATTTCCGGCAATAGCGAGATTGATCGTTATTTCGAATTAACATCGGCAAATAATACATCTCTAAATGCAGCAATGGTATTCCATTATGATAACTGCGAATTGAACTGAATAACGTCATCAGCCCTTGAAATGTTTGCCTCCACGGATGTCGGAAGTATATGTAGTGCAAATAGCGGAGCTCTTGACGTAACAAATGGGCTGTCCAAAAAGTTCTCACATTCATTTCAACCGACCAGCCGCACCGGCTAGGCGGGTGAGAAAAATTTTCATTTTAGCGAGATTTCTCAGTTGAAGACTCCTTCGGAATAACCGAAACTTACTAATGGTCACCCTCTGTTCTGCCGCATTCCAATTATTTTGATTTACTTTCATCCTTTTTCGCGCCATCAAAGCAATATATTTTAGAAATCTCATTATCGAAATTTATTTATTTTTTTTTATAGGCAAAGATACTTTTCTTATTAAGCCGTAATTTAGATCATATCCCACACTCCAATTATAACATTTCCATTGTTTTTTTGATTCATCTTTAAGAATTTCTTCTTCCAAGAAATATATTGATATTATCTGGAGTTACATATGCTTCATAGTTACAGGGTTCTTACCGTTTTAATTATACTTTTTCTTTCCAACATAAATCTGTTCCCGCAATCAAGCAACTGGAAAGATTATACTAATTCCAACCAGATTGAAGCAATAGCAGCCGGTGCTAATTATATTTGGGTGGGCACCTCCGGCGGGCTTGTCAGGCTAGATAATTCTACATATTCTCCTGCATTTTATAATAAAGATAATTCTGGTATTCTTAGTAATTCTGTTGAATATGGTTCTATGGCAATTGATAAAAACGGAAATATCTGGATTGGAGTTACTGGCGGTTTAGCAGAATACAACGGAAGCACTTGGACTAAATTCGATTCTAGTAATACTGGGCTGACCAATTTAGTAGTTGATTATATTTATCCTGATAATTTAGGTAACATTTGGATCGGAACATATTTTGGAGGTCTTGTAAAATACGACGGTAAAACTTGGACTGCTGACAATACTTTATTTAATGGAACAAAACTTTCAGTCTTTTATATTACTCAGGATAAATCAGGCAATATGTGGGTTGGTACAGAAAATGGTCTTGCTGTAAATAAAAATGGAACTTGGACTGTGTATAACACTAATAATTCGCTGTTGCCTGGTAATGTAGTTACATCTATTGACTTTGATTCATCCGGTAGTGCTTGGATAAGTACTAATTTTGGTATAGCCAAGTTTAACGGAACCAATTGGACTGCATATACAACAGCAAATTCGGGATTATCCGGGCAGTTTATTCAAACGCTTAAAATTGATTCGCAAAACCATATTTGGATTGCAACTGCAAACAATGGAATTGATGTTTTTGACGGCACCAACTGGACAAATTATACAACATCCAATTCCGGTTTGCCTAGCAATGAAATAAATGTTTTTTATTTTGATCCTACAGGTGCTAAATGGATTGGAACGTTTAACGGGCTTGTTAAATTTGATGGTACTAATTGGACTAAAATTAATACAGCTAATTCAGGTATTCCTAACGGCGAATACGGTACTACTTTAAGAGTTGGTCCTTTGTTTGTCGATAATCAGAATAATCTTTGGGCGGGAGGTACTTATCTTATCAAATTTGATGGAAAAAACTGGACTCAGTTTGATCCTTTCACTCAAACATTTCTATTCTCTCCTAATAATGTTACTTCTGTTACTGTAGATAATAGCGGTACTCCTTGGATTCTTTCCACTAATTCTGTGTATTATTTAACTGGCAATAAATGGAATTTTATTACTTCAAGCTTAGCGGGGTTTAGCGGATATATCAATTTTAATACAATAACAATCGACGGAGCCGGCAATAAGTGGATCGGTACACAGGGCGGACTTGCTAAATATAATGATACAAGCTGGACTATTTATACAACTCAAAATTCTCAGATCCCAACTAATTCTGTAAGCTCTTTAGTCTGGTATAATAACTCTCTGTGGATGGGCTCTAATGCCGGTCTGCTAAATTATGACGGCAATAATTGGAAATCATACACACCAGCTTTGGGAAGTTCTTATACTTATAATTTAGTAATCGATTCCAGCGGAAACAAATGGTCATACGCATTGGGCGGATACTCAAATATTTTCTTTAAATTTGACGGCAGTACATGGACAGAATACATTGCCCCGGACTCAATTACTGCTATGGCTGTTTATGGATCTAATATATGGATTGGCACAGGCTTTCATGGTCTTTATAAATTCGATGGAACAAACTGGACTGTTTACAATACTTCAAACTCGGGTTTAAGCAATAATGATGTTTCTTCTATCATAATAGATAAATTAGGAAACATTTGGCTTACTACAAGCGGTGACGATATTCAAGAATTTAATCCAAACGGAATTGTTACTTCCGTCAGCAGTTATTCTTATTCTGTGCCGGCTAACTACCGGTTATTTCAGAATTATCCTAATCCTTTCAATCCTTCAACAATAATAGAATATTCAATTCCAAGAGCAGAACATGTAACATTAAAAATATATGACGTACTTGGTAGGGAAGTAACAACACTTGTAGATGAGAATAAAGCAGCCGGAACTTACAGTGTGCAGTTCAACAGCCAGCAAACTACAAACAACAAACAGCTTTCAAGCGGAATATATTTTTATAGAATAACAGCTGGCAGTTTTATAGCAGTAAAGAAACTTATGCTTCTGAAGTAAATAATTATTTCTTATAAAGCAGCATATATCGCTCTCGACTTCAGAGTGTGTGTTAAAATTATTAAGAGGCTTACCAAAAGGTCCTCACATTCATTTCAACCGACCAGCCGCGCCGCTTGTGCATGTAACTAGATAATTACCATTAACGGGGCTGTCCAAAAAGTTGAGTAGAAGTCATTGCGAGGAGTTAAACGACGAAGCAATCTTTTGTTTTTAATTCAAAATTCAGATCACTTCGCTTGGCTCGTGATGACAACGTTACTTTTGGGACAACCCCGTTCTGCTAACTGACAATTTGTTCATTGATTGTACTTCTCTGACCCTATTCTAACTCCCTTGTAACAAGCCTCTAACTCGCCTCTGACAAGCCTGTAAAAAGTCCATCATTTTTATCCAAATATCATCTGCCAAATTGGCTTACCCGCAATTCAATATGTGTAAAATTATAGCAATTTATTTAAAACTTATCTTCAGTCATTCGGAAAACTGTCCACTCATCCATTGGAACAGCTCCCATCTTTTTATAAAATTCAATTGATGGTTTATTCCAATCTAACACTGACCACTCAACTCTTCCGCAGTTTCTTTCTTTTGCTATCTTTATCAAATGCAGTAAAAGATTTTTCCCAATTCCTTTTCCTCTTAAATGTGGGCGCACATATATGTCTTCTAAATATATTCCCGGTCTTCCCACAAATGTTGAAAAATTATGAAAGAAGATTGCGTGCCCCGCTGGTTCATTTTCATATTCAGCAATCAAGACTTCCGCATAAGGTCTTTCTCCGAATAACGATTTCTTTAATGTTTCTTCTGTTGCAGTAACTTCCGAAGATAGCTTTTCATATTCGGCAAGTTCTTTAATAAAATTAAAAATCTGTGGAACGTCCTTTTCCTCAGCTTTTCTAATTATCAATTTATTAGTCATTATTTCTACCTATACTTAATTATGAAAAATGTATATACTCTCAACCATTATTCCAATACTTCAATATTCCATTTTTCCCTTCTTTACTCGACTTTAACTAGTAGTTTATTACTCAAGGTTAAGAAATCATCTAACTTAATTTCCCCAAATGAAAATATATAATCAAATGCTGAACCTATTGCCGCTCCTACAAGTATATCCAATGGATAATGAACTCCGACGTAAATTCTCGAAATTGCAATCAGAGTTGCGGTATTAGATGGGAGATATACCAATTGTTTACGTTAGTTATAATAGTAAAAAATCTATCTAATGCACCGCATGAAAGTGTGTGATTGAAATAATAGAATATCAACAAATCAATTGAATAAAAAAAATTTCCATACAATGGTAAAGTATTTTTAATTACTATTTATTAAAATATTTACTGTGCTGCTAATTTCCTATAAGTCTTAAAAGAATGAAAAATACTAATTTCAACTTTTCTTAATTATACGTATGTTTTAATAAAGTTTTTTATTTTTATTATGAATAATAAATTACATTAAGTAAAATATTTAGTGTTAAAGAATGAATTATATTAGCAATAAATCAGTATTCGATTTCATATATGATGGAGCTATAAACTTTTCAAAAAAAGAATACGAACATTTCAGAGAAGAATCGCAGGCGCTTCTTGTAACTCCTTCTAAAGTAATAGCTCTTCTTATTGCTTTATCCGGTCTGTTCGCAATGATATTTGAAGTGCGGTATTTCTCTCAATTTTCATTTCAAGTTTACTTAACAAGGTTAGCCGCAACAGTAATCTCATTTACAGTCCTTGTCTTGATGTCCACAAAATTCGGCAAGGAACGTCCATTATTATTAGTGCATGTTCTTCTAACAGTCATTATTGTTTCATCCGGTTATATGATTTTATTAATCCCTTCTACTTTGTTTATTAATGCTCAGATTGTTGGATTGATGATTTTTACGTCTGCATTATTCCTAAGCTGGGATGTAAAGAATCAGATTATTGTGGCAATTTATTATAATATTGTTTTTGCAGGTGCAATACTTATAAATGATAGAAGTATTTACTTTCTCCCTCACATGTATGAATCAGTTCTATTTGTTTTGTTCTTAAGTATCGTATCTGTTGTGGGTAGTGCGGTAAACTTCAGATTAAGAATGCAGCTTGCTGAACGCTCGTATATGGTTGAGCTTTCAGAAAGGAAATTCCACTCCATTTTTCAGAACTCTGCCGAAGGATTGTTTCAATCAAGCCTCGAAGGAAAATTCTTAACTGTTAATTCGTCTTTAGTTCAAATGCTGGGCTATAATAATGAAAAAGAATTATTGAATATAGATATTAACAAAGATTTGTTCATGTCCCCCGAAGAAAGACAGCATCTAATAGATGAACTGAAAGAAAAAAAATCAGTATTTAATTACATACTTAAGCTTAAGAAAAAAGATGGTGGCAGTGTAATTGTACGGCTGAATGATCATCTTATTTCCGATGAAGGCAGCAATCAATTCTACTTTGAAGGAAATATGCAGGATATCACTCAGCAAATTATTGAGGAAGAAAAACGGAAAAAAATTGAAGAAGACTTAAAGCTTGAAAAACTGAAGTCAGATCAGCTCGCAAAGGAAGCAACACAATCTACTATGATTAAAAGCCAATTCCTTGCTAATATGAGCCATGAAATTAGAACTCCTATGAATGGTATTTTAGGTTTCCTCAATTTGATTGAAAAAGAATCTTATAAGGATAAGGAAGAGCTTAAACAGTTTACAGCTAATGCACGCCAGTCTGCAGAGCTACTATTAGAAATTATAAATGATATTCTCGATCTTTCAAAGATAGAATCCGGAAAGATGACTCTTGAAAATACTGACTTCAATCTGCAGGATATAATAGATGAATCTGTTTCGCTATTATCTACCAAAATTGATGAAAAAGGATTGACTATAGTTAACAATATTGCAGATGGTTCAACTCTTCTTCTTAATGGCGATCCTACTAGGCTTAGGCAAATATTCTTAAACCTCTTAAGTAACGCAATTAAATTTACTGAAAAAGGCACAATAAAAATTAATCTTTCTACTTCGCACCAAGGTGATGATATAATATTACATGCATCTGTAGAGGATGAAGGTATTGGAATAGCAAAAAATAAAGTAGGAAATTTATTCCAGCCGTTTACCCAAGCTGATGGTTCGCATACTAGAAAATATGGCGGTACCGGACTTGGTTTGGTTATCTGCAAACAATTTGTCAATATGATGGGTGGGGAAATAGGCGTAGAAAGCATCGAAGGGAAAGGCAGTAAATTTTATTTTACTGTTAAGCTTAAAAAGCAGCAGTATGAAGGTTATACGTCTGCTCCATCATCATTAAGTTATAAATTGGAAAAATCTAGAAACAGAAAAGAAATGGGAACCACACAGTTAGATGCACTTAAAAAAGAAAGAAGTAAATTTAAAATCTTACTCGCTGAAGATAATTTGATAAATCAAAAAGTAGCAATGAGAATAATAAGCGAGTTTGGCTTTGCTATTCAATCTGCCAGTAATGGAATTGAAGCAATAAAAAAAATAAGTGAAGATCACTTCGATTTAATTTTAATGGATGTGCAGATGCCTGAGATGGATGGTTTTACTGCTACTAAAGAAATAAGAAAAATGAATTCTTCTGTTGCAAACATTCCAATAATTGCCATTACTGCTCATGCATTAATTGGAGATAGAGAAAAATGTATAGAAGTTGGTATGAATGACTATATATCCAAACCAATCGAACCCGATCAATTAATTAAATTGCTTGATAATTGGCTCAATGTTCGAGTTAGTGTAAAGGAGCATGTAGAACCAGCTAAAATAGAAGAACAATCTGCTTTCGATTTTAATGCACTGAATAAAATGAGCTTGGGAGATAAAGCATTTGAAATGGATTTGTTAAATAGCTATGTGCAGGATATCAAAGAAAGATTTAATAAGTTAGAAAAATTTGTACAAGACAACAATGTAGAAAAAATAATTTTAGAATCTCACACTATTAAGGGCGCAAGTTATTCAGTCGGTGCAAAGAAAATAGGCGATGAAGCGTTGGGGATTGAAATATCCGGCAAACATAACGATCTGGATAATCTAAATGAAAGAATTTACAAGCTATCTGAAGCTATTGCTGAAACAAATGAGATCATTAAAAATTACTTAGGCTAGAATATTAATTCTACTCATACTTTACAGGTATGAATAAAAAAAGTCAAATTGATGCATTGTTAAGCTTACTGAAATTATAATGATAACTATTCGGTAAAAACAATCAATCAATTTAACTTAACTTAAAAAAGATAAAATCTAATCCATCAATAAAACTTCTTCAATAATTGGCAATGCCCAATCGATTTCTTCTTTCTTAATTACTAAAGGCGGTGCAAAACGAATTACATTTTCATGAGTTTCTTTACACAATATTCCTCTTTTCATTAATGCCTCGCAAAAACGGCGCGCACCATTTGCTTCCTGTTTTAGTTCAACACCAATAAATAAACCTTTCCCTCGTATTTCCTTAATGTGCTTAGATTTTATTTTAGCCAGGCCATCACGGAAATATTTCCCCATATTGAAGGAATTCTCAATAAGTTTTTCTTCTAATAAAACTTTTATACTTTCACGCGCAACTGCTGCTGCTAATGGATTGCCTCCAAATGTTGAGCCGTGATCACCCGGATTAAATACGCCTAAAAATTCTTTATCTGAAAGAACAGCGGAAACTGGATAGCATCCTCCCGATAATGCTTTACCAATAATTACAGCATCAGGTCTAATTCCTTCATACTCAAATGCGAAAAGCTTTCCGCTTCTTCCTAAACCAGATTGTATTTCATCTGCTATAAAAAGAACATTATTCTTCTTACAAATGTCATATGCTTTCTTCAAAAATCCTTCTGGTGGAACTATTACTCCGCCTTCACCTTGTATTGGCTCAACTAAAAATGCCGCAGTGTTTTTATTAATAACCTTTTCAAGTTCATCTGCATTGCCATATTCAATTACTCTAAAGCCCGGTGTGAAAGGGCCAAATCCATCTTTATACTGCTCAACTGTTGAGAAGCTAATAATGCTGATAGTTCTTCCTGCAAAATTATTAGTGCAAGTAATTATCTCAGCTGAATTTTCTTCAATCCCTTTTACTTTGTAACCCCATTTTCTTGCGGCTTTAAGTGCAGTTTCTACAGCTTCAGCTCCAGAGTTCATTGGCAGCACCATTTGATATCCAGTTAATTCACTTAATTCTTTATACAAAAATGGCAGCTGATCATTTCGAAATGCACGCGAAGTTAATGTAACTTTTTCTGCTTGAGTCTGCAATGCTTTTACAATCCGAGGATGGCAATGTCCTTGATTAACAGCAGAGTATGCGGCAAGGCAATCTAAATATTTATTGCCATCAACATCATATACCCAAACGCCATTTGCTTTTGTTATTACAACATCAAGCGGATGATAATTATGAGCACCATATTTTTCTTCTATCTCAATAAAATCTCGAGTAAGCATAAAATTCCTTGAAATTATTTTTGGATGAAATGACTAATCAAATTTACCAAAAAATATTTACAGATAATATGTTCACTTTTACCAAAACCATCTATTTATGTAGGTTTTATTTAGTAGAAATTTAATAAAATTAAGTCGTAACTTTGCGAAAAGAAAAATTTTGTTTACTAAGTTAATAATGAATATATCTACTCATCACTTTGAGTTAAAAACTAAGGGAAACACGGAAATCATTGATATAACTGAACAAGTTCAATCAATAATTGATTCTTATAATTATTATCAAGGTAATGCTTTAATTTTTGTCGGCGGTTCTACTGCGGCAATATCTACAATTGAATATGAGCCAGGCCTGCTCAAGGACTATCCGAATTTCTTTGAAAGAATAATTCCATCTAATCAAAGATATGAACACGATAATACTTGGCATGATGGAAATGGTCACTCTCATATTCGCGCCGCGCTTCAAGGTGCATCTTTTACAGTTCCATTCTTAAATGGAAAGCTTCTTTTAGGTACATGGCAGCAGATTATCTTAATAGATTTTGACAATAAACCAAGAAACAGAAAAATTATTATCCAGTTAACAGGAGAAAAAAAGGATGAAAAATAAACTACTAATTTCGGCTTTAGTTATAATTAACTTTTTCTTTTTTGCAAACCAAACTTTCCCTTGGGGAGATAAAGGCCATAAGCTGATTAGCAAAAAATCAGTTCTATTTTTACCAGCTTCAATGAAAGCGTATTCTAAATGGGCAGATTATCTTGAAGAGCATGCGCCAGACCCGGATAACAGAAAAAAAGATGATAAGACTGAAGCTCCAAAACATTTTATCGACATAGATTTTTACAAAGAATTTCTTGCTGGAAAGATGATTGAAAATGAAGATTCTCTTATAACAGAATATGGAGAAAAGGAAGTCGTTAAGCAAGGACTTCTTCCATGGGCAACCGAAGAAACTTATAAAAATTTAGTACAAGCTTTTAAAGATCATAACAAAGCGAAAGCACTTAAATATGCCGCTGATCTTGGACATTATGTTGCTGATGGACACCAGCCTATGCATACTGTTCTAAATTATAACGGTCAGCTTACAAACCAAAAAGGAGTTCACGCAAGATATGAAATTAATATGGTTGACGACCATCTAAAAGAACTTGAAGATTCTTTTGATCCGCAGCCCGTTACTCTTGTAAAAAATCCTCAACAATTTATTTTTAATTATATATATGATGCCAATACTGTTTGCTGTGTTTTAATGGAAGCAGACAGCATTGCCTACAAAGAAACAAATTCAAGAAGAAGCAATGCGTATTATGATTTAATGTGGTTTAGGACTAAATATATCACTGAAATTCAATTTAATAATGCAGCTAAAGATTTTGCTGCTTTGCTTTATACTGCTTGGATGAATGGCGGTAAACCAAGCTTTAATAAAATGAAATAAGGTCAGTCTTTTATGAGTGAACAAATGAAAAAAATAATCTACTTGGGATTTTTTATTGCTCTGATAAATTTAAGTTCAGCATTAGCGCAGGTCATTATTACATTGCCTAAATATTCAACTGAAAACGATTCGATTACAGTAGTATTCAATGCTGTGCTTGGAGATGCTGGATTAAAAAATTACTCAGGAAATGTATATGCATACACAGGAGTAATTACAAATTATAGCACCGATTCACATGATTGGAAGCATGTAATTGGTACATGGAGTTCCTATCAAACACTTCCAATAATGACTCTCGTAAATCCCAATATTTACAAACTAGTAATTGGAAATCCCAGAAAGTATTACGGTTTAACAGATCCAAATGAACATATATTAGAACTAGCGTTTGTATTCAGAAGTGCTGACGGAAATACTACAGGAAGGGATGTGGGAGGCGCCGATATATTTGCACAATTATATCCGCCCGGAATTAGTTTAAAACTTAATTCGCCAGTTCTTTCAACTCAGTATGACGATCCTATGAGATCACCGGTTTTTACTGGAGCAAACGATACAGTTAACATATCGGTATCTGGTGTAGCTCTTGGAACTCAAATATCAAGCATCAATCTTTTTGTAAATAATACGCTCCAGGATACAACTTCGACTGATTCTCTTTTCTATTCTTTTATTGCAAGCAATCACCAAACTGGTACAAATAACATTACTATTATTGGACATGACACAGCTGGGATTACAGACACATTGTCCTTTGCTATCGTAAATAATCCGCCTGTCGATAAACAACCGTTGCCTGCCGGAAATGAACTTGGAATAAACTATAATGATAACACAAGTGTAACTCTGGCATTGTTTGCACCTTATAAAAGTTTTGTTTATGTATTAGGTGACTTTAATGATTGGAAAGTTGATTCCGCTTATTACATGAAAGAACAGGAAGTAACACCTGATAGCGTTATTTGGTGGATTACAATCAAAAATTTATCGCCGGGAACCGAATATGCATTCCAATATTTGGTAGACGGCAATTTGAGAATTGCTGATCCTTTTACAGAAAAAATTCTTGATCCTAATAATGACTCATATATTAATTCTTCACCTCCGGGAAATATAGTATATCCAAATTTAAAACCTTATCCGACTGGTAATACTAGTGAAATTGTTTCAGTGCTTCAGACCGGGCAAACAAATTATAATTGGCAGGTACCTAATTTTAAGAGGCCTGCAAAAACTGATTTAGTTATTTATGAACTTCTGATTAGAGATTTCGTTTCTACTCATTCTTATCATACTTTGATTGATACCATAGCATACTTAAAACGGTTAGGTGTAAATGCAATTGAACTTATGCCTGTAATGGAATTTGATGGCAATGATAGCTGGGGATACAATCCGAGTTTCGATTTTGCACCAGATAAATATTATGGACCAAAAGATAGTTTAAAACGATTTGTGGATATTGCTCACATGAATGGAATAGCAGTAATTCTTGATGCACCTATGAATGATATAACGGGTACATCACCATTAGCTAGACTTTACTGGGATAATGTAAATAATCAGCCGGCAGCCGATAACCCATGGTTAAATCCTGTTGCAACTCATCCTTATAATGTTTTCAATGATTTTAATTATTCCAGTCCTGCAATGAAATATTACATAAGCAGGTTTACCAGATTTTGGCTTTCAAATTATAATATTGATGGATTTAGATTTGATTTAGCCGGCGGATATACACAAGCACCAAATGGCTCAGGAAATTGGGAAAGCGTATATGATCCAACTAGAGTTGCCACTGATAAAACAATTGCTGATTCGATGTGGAGTGTAAGTCCAAACTCTTATGTAATTCTAGAAGAATTTGTTACAAATGCCGAGGAAGATACCGTAGCAAATTACGGATTAATGGTCTGGGATAATATGAGTGGGTCGTATCAACAAGCATCAATGGGATATCCTTCAGGACCTCCAGGTACTTGGGATTTGTCAGGAATTTCATATAAAAAATGGGGATGGTCTATACCTGGTTTGGTTGGTTATATGGAAAGCCACGACGAAGAAAGATTGATGTATAAAAACGAGCAATACGGCAATTCCAACGGAAGCTACAACATTAAAAATTTAGTTACAGGATTAAATAGAATTAAATTATGCGAAACGTTATTCTATACAATACCTGGACCTAAAATGCTTTGGCAGTTTGGTGAACTCGGTTACGATATTTCAATAAATTATAATGGCAGGATTGGAGCTAAACCAATCCTATGGAATTACTACAGCGATCCAAATCGATTAAGTTTGTATAAATACACTAAAGCTTTAATTGATCTCAAAACAAATAACGATGTATTTAATACAACAAGTTTTAGTACAAACTTAACTGGAAGTGTAAAATCAGTTGTTCTAAATGGAAGTCAAATGAATCTTGTTGCTGTTGGTAATTTTGATGTTGTTTCGCAAAATGCTTCAACATCAGCTTTCCCTTACACTGGAACATGGTATGATTATTTTTCTGGAAATCCTGTTAATATAACCAGTTCACCAATTCCGTTAGCACCTGGAGAGAGCCATATTTATACTTCAAAACAGCTGCCTGTGCCGGACACTGCTGTTATAACGGGAATAAATGAATTCAATAATTCAATTGTGAAGACATATAATCTTGAGCAAAACTATCCTAATCCATTTAATCCTGCTACTACAATAAATTATCAAATCCCAAAATCAAGTTTGGTAACTTTGAAAGTTTATGATATCCTTGGTAGGGAAGTAGCAACTTTGGTTAATAAAGAAGAAATGTCTGGGAAATATTCTGTCTCGTTCGATGCTTCAAAATTTTCCAGCGGTGTGTATTTCTATAAAATTCAAGCGGGCAATTTTATCAGCTTAAAAAAAATGATTCTTTTAAAATGAATTAGTTCGGATTTATTCTTCATCTGAATTTGTTTCATCAGAAGGTTTATCTTTTTCTGGAGGCTGGAAGGGTACATTGAAAACTTCCAGCCAATCTTTTTCATTAAGCAATTTAGAATAAGCATCGGCGCCAATATTTCCAACATTTTCTTTTGACAACAAATCTTTTTCAAGTAATTTCTCTCTTATTTTTTCTTCAATTGTATCTTTAGCAAAATAGCTGATTATATGAACTTTCTCATTTTGTTGTTTTATTTTTTCTTCCAATTGCCAACCGCCAACAGGAATCCACCATTGATCAAAATATATAACATAATTTACATTTATTTGTTGAATCAGGTTTAGCGAATCTTTTGATGAAGTAAGAAATACAGTTATAGATTTATCTTCCCGAAATTTAATAATTGATTGTTGAACTTCATTTTGTGAAGCATTCGGAAGAAATGAAAAATATTTAATATCATTCTGTTTAAAAAATTCAATTAGCCGCTGTGTACCGAATTTATCGTACTGCGAAATTACCAGAGCTTTATGATTAAAATTTTTTATCGAATTAAGTTGAAGGAAAAGTAAATCAGTTTTGTTGCTCGTTATTTTTTGTGAAGAGTAATTAGTTATTTGTTTTAATTTATGCAGATGTGTAAACACAATTGCCTGAAGTCTGTAAGGATTTCCAGTCTGCATTCCATTCCAAATTTGGGTTTGAGCTTCTACATATGCTTGATTGTATTCTAATCTTTGTTCATTATTTAGATCAATCCAGAACTCTTCTTGTATAATTTGCGGAATTTGGTTTGAAATGTTATTCTTATTTCTTCGCAACGAAGCAGCAGAACTAATTTTTAATAATGTTTTATCATTGAATATAAATTCAGGTTGGTTAGAAATCAGCCATGTGAATTTTGAATTCGATAACTTAAACAATTTTTCAAAGTTGTTGGAATTATTAATTAAAATTTCAGCGTCATCAAAACAAATGCAATCAAATTTTTTTATTGAATTGAAGTCCAAAGCATTTGTAACTAAACTTTCAAAAAGCAACTCATAAGAAACAAAATAAACTTGTGCGGTTTTTCTAAGTTCGCTATTAATTTCAGAACTGTTGGAATTGATTATCGTGGTTTTTATATCAGAAGCAAATTTTTGGAAATGAGCTTCCCAACCGCAGACAGCGCCTATTTTATGATTGTATCCTTTTTCGTGAATTTGATATTTTTGAGAAATAATTAAAATGTTCTTAATCTCTTTCTTTTTGAATAAATATTTTATTGCGCTTATTACTTCTAATGTTTTGCCAAGACCAATTTCATCAGCCAAACAAGCTAAAGGGTTTTCAATCAGAAATTTTGCACCTTCAATTTGATAAGGAAATAAATTTTTGAAGATTTCATTTTCTTCTTCAATGCTCAAATTTATTACAGGCTGAAGATTGTTGTTTAATTCTTCAATCCATTCTGAATTGTAATTTCGTGTTAAAATGGGCTGTGTTGAATCTGAATTATAGAACATTGAAAATGAGATTTCCTGTTGCCCTAAGAATTCTGGGAAGTAAGATTTAATATTATAATTATTAAATGGAGTAATTTTTTCTAAATAATTTTTTTCATCAAGTCTAACATTAATTTTGTTTTGAAATAAAGTTGGAATTAATTCAGCTAAAACTAAACCGATGTTATTTTTTGTATGAATTTGTGGTTCGGATTCTAATAAATCTATTTTTATTTGGTAATCTTTTTTCGATGAAATGATTTCTTCAAAAGAGTTCAATAAATTAATTTTATAAATCTTAGGTATTAATCTGTGTAAATAATCAATTATATCTGGAATTGAAATAGAGTATTCAATTTCCGCTATTTTATAAGTGAAAATTTCAGTACTGAAATCTTTTATTGGAGCAGCCGAAATATCAATTCCAGATTTTTCATTAAAAATATTTTTGGTGCTCAATGATTTATCAGAATAACTTATGGAAAATGGAAAAGAAATCGATTGAGAGGAGAGTTGCTTTAAAATTTCTTTTTGTTTTGAACTATTAATCTTCAGTTGGACAGAAGATTTATTATTTATGACCTCGGCAGAAAAAAAATGTCTTAACTCTTGTTTATAACTAATATCATAATTAATTGGTTTTGTAATTCCAAATTGGAAAAAAATTGGATTGGTTCTTGATCTAATTTTAAAAGCTTTACTCGATGATTTAATACTTTTAACTTTAGAAATTTTGGGGTCAAAATAATTATTTGTCGGAACGCCAAAAGCTAGAATAATATTTTCTGTATTTTTTAAATCAGAAAATAACTTTTTGATTTCTTTCCCTTCATTTGAAGGAATTCGAAGCCACTTATTCCAACTGAATATTTCTGCTTCATTCAAGTTGGAAACTTTTTGAGCAGCTTTTTTTCTTATATTATTATAGATTGACATTACTCACCGGTTTTTTGCAAATGAACTTGTTCGCAAGCAGTTCTCAATCTCTCAAATGGTTCTAACAAATTCCTACCTTCAGAAATTGTATTTAATCGATCTTTAATTTCCGGTAATTCAGATTCAAATTTTTTGCTTGTTTCAATCATTACAACTGAATTATCTCCAGTTGGAGAATTCAATTTTTCTTTTGTAGTAGTATTTTTAACCTGAGAATCACTGGAATTAAGAACTCTAACAACTCTAGCGCCTTGTTTATAATTTGCACCAAGAAATAGTGGGTCGCGTACAAGTATTAAATCTATTTCCTGACTGATAGCGCTTAAAAGCGGGACGGCAATTAATTCTACTAAAATATGTTCCATCAAAACATTCCCATACAAAGTCTTTTGAAAATTTGTAGGTTTAATTGGTGCTGTTACTCTAAATTCAAGCGGTTTCGTATCAGAATCTGTTACAAGAATAGCTCCCATTATTCCTTCATTGTTGTCAAGGGAATAAGTTTCCAAAAAAGCGATTTTTGATAATGCCATGTTATACTCCAAAAAAATTAAAAATATTTATTTCGAATTACTCAATCAAAATGAACAATTATCAATACAATAATTTTGACTGGCAAATGCTACTGAAGAATTTAAGCATAACTATAACCCCTAATTTTGAAATGCCTCTCAATCTCAACTGAAAGAGATTTAAGTGAAGGTATGTTTAAGACAGCTAATACAAATTAACTTTATTTAAACAATTTTTGCAAGTATTATTTTATTTTCTTCTTTGTTAAATGATCTAGAATAACTGCCGAAGCACTAGCAACATTTAGTGATTCAGCTTTTCCGATTCTTGGTATTGTAATTCTTGTTTGAGATAAAGATTTTATATTTTCTGATGGTCCGTTTGCTTCATTTGAAAATGTAATGATTATCTTTCCGGTAAAAGAAAAGCTATCAATATCTTCTCCTTTAGTATCAGTAAAAATTAACTTATATCCTAAAGCGAAAAGTTTTTTAAAATCTTTTTCAAATTCAAATTCAGTAAAAATATTTAAATGAAAAATTGATCCCATGCTAGAACGTATTGCTTTAGGATTATATGGATCAGCGCAATTATTTACCAAAACTAAATCTCTAATTCCGAACCAATCGCAATTTCGAATAATTGTTCCCAAATTTCCCGGATCAGAAATATTATCAAGGCATACTACTAAATCCGAATCTATTTTTCTTTTAGAAACTGGGTGATTAATTACAGCGGCAATTCCTTGGGGATTAACTGTGTCTGTTAATTTTGAAAAATCAGAATTCGATAAAATCTCTAACCTAAATTTCCCATTTTGCAGTTTTGATATAATTTTTTTGTTTTCTTCAACAAACTGTTTGGTAACAAAAATTATTTCGCAATTATATTCAGATTGTATCCCTTCACGAACAATTTTTTCCCCTTCAATTAAAAATTTATTTTCCTTGTCACGAAATTTTTTCTTTAACAAAGAGGAATAATATTTAAGCTCGTTTTTAGAAATCATTAAATCAGATTGTTATAATTCTCTTTATGATTAGTGTTTTGGTTTTTGCTAAGCTTTATTAAATAATCCCATGAATAAATTCCGGTATTATGTCCATCCTTCCAAGAAATTTGAATTGCATATTCACCAACTGGAGTAATGTTTATTATTTTATATTGATCTGGATTAGTTGAAGAAATTTTAGCAGGGCGGTAAGTTTTTAAAAGGATGGTTTCTCCTTTACAACTTGCACATGGACATTCGTCTCGTAAAAATTTAATGTCGATGATAATTTCGTTTTCTTCGCTCCATTTAATTTGCAATTTAGATTTATCTAATATTTTAATTTGTTTTGGTGCCATTTTATTTTTTATAAATATTTGAAGAATTTCACATTATTAATTTATAAAAGCTAAACAATATTATTCGAATTATTTGCACAGAAAAATAAAAAATATTAGTTTTGCTACGGAAATTTGTTAAATCATTTAAAACATTTTTCAAAAAAAATTGCTGGCATAGCTCAGCTGGTAGAGCAGCTGATTTGTAATCAGCAGGTCGTTGGTTCGAATCCGACTGCCAGCTCAAGAAAAAGCTCGATTTTGATAAAAAATCGGGCTTTTTTGTTTCCAATATTACTTTGTTGAAAATTTATAGATTGTAGTTTGT
>JAKALM010000024.1 GCA_021824145.1 Bacteroidota bacterium | reverse complement strand
TGACTAAAAAGTGTTACATTTACCATTGAATCCCTCGATAAAGCTTGGTGTTTTTATTTTTTCCAAAACTAATTTACCACCTTTATTTGAGGGATTTATTTTTTATTATTTTGGACAGATATGAAATGTTTAATGAAAGGATAAATTAATATTTACAAAATTGCTTAATTGTCAAATTGTTAAAAGTAATTTAACAATCGAACAATTAAGCAATAAATAATTCCTACTTATTAGATAATGATTATTTCTTGGAACTCGCAGTGCCTGAAGTCCATGTATTATTATCAGGATTAACGTCCGGCAAAATTTTATCCGGATCGATCGTAACAGTATCAATCAAACTTGATGAATCATATTTGAAAGTCCATTCGCCGGAGCGCTGCCAGATTTCGACGGGCAATTTTACCCTTCCGGTTTTACCATTTTTTTCTTTCACTTCAACTGTAACCGGCATAACCATCTTGTCTAAATTTTCAATTGTAATTAAAGCTCCTTTAGATGGGTCATCATTAATATATTTTACATCTTTCACTGCTTGATCTAGGTTCCAATTTTTGTAAAACCATTCTTTCCAGAACCAATTTAAATCTTCGCCGGCTGCATCATTCATTGTTCTGAAAAAATCTTTTGGTGTCGGATGTTTATAGGCCCATCGCTTTATATAAGTTCTAAATGCATAATCAAATCTCGTCGTATCAAGAATATAAGTTCTAAGAATATTTAATCCCAATGATGGTTTGAAATAAGCATCAAGCCCTAATAAATTAGAAGGCAGGTCATCAGGATATGTCATAATAGGTTCCGAACTAAATCTCTTTAAAAAATTTATAAACATTCTGGGATTATTTCTTCTGGGTTTGTATTCGCCATTATTAAAATACAATGTTGAATAAATATTTATGAAAGTATTAAAACCTTCATCCATCCAAGCATATTCTCGCTCGTTTGAGCCAACTATCATCGGAAACCAAGTATGTCCGAACTCGTGAGTAACAACTCCCCAAAGTCTTTCACCTTTGGATTTCCAACTGCAAAAAACAATTCCAGGATATTCCATTCCACCAACAATTCCCGCAACATCAACAGCTACTGGATAAGGATATTCATACCAAAGTTTTGAATTAATTTCTAAAGTTCCTTTTACATATTCAGTCGATCTTCCCCAGGCGGAATCGGCAGAAACTTCAATTGGGTATACTGACATTGCAAGAGTTTTTTTTCCGCTTGGAAGATTTACTTTGGCAGCATCCCATACAAAAGCATTTGAACTTGCCCATGAAACATCACGCGTATTTTCCATTTTAAAATGCCATGTTAAATTCCCTTTGCTAGTAGGTCTAATTTGTGAGCTGTGAATTTCATTCGGCTTAACTATATAAACAGTTTTGTCGCTTTTGGAAGCTTCATCTAATCGTTGAATTTCGGTTGAAGTTAAAACTTCTTTCGGATTTTGCAACAAACCAGAGGCAACAACTATTTGATCTGATGGAACTGTTATATAGAAATCAAAATTACCATAATCTAAATAAAACTCCCCAGCACCGAGATAGGGAAGAGTATTCCATCCAACTACATCGTCATAAACTTCCATTCGCGGATACCATTGAGCAATTTCAAAAATGGTTCCGTTTTTGGTATCAAGATATCCCATTCTGTCAGAGCCGTTTTGAGGAATTGTAAAATTATAAACTATAGCAATTTTAATTTTACCGCCTTTAGATTTTAAAGGCTTAGGTAAGATTATCTGCATTCTAGTATCAGTAACAACATATTTTGCATCTAATGTTTTTCCATCTTGAATAATTTTTACTGATTTTAAATTATAACCTTCTGTATAATTTTTACCACCAAATCTATATCCGCCGTATGGTGAAGTTAATGAACCACGAGAATCTTCTTTGAACATATTTTGATCAAGCTGCAGCCAAAGGTAGTTTAATTGGTCTGGACTATTATTTGTATAAGTAATTTCATCGAAACCAGAAATTTCTTTTTTTGCTGTATCAAGTGAGGCTTTAATAACATAATCAGCGCGGTTTATCCAATATTGCGGTCCTGGGGCACCACTGCCGCTTCTGTAAACAGTTCCTGGGCTGGCTAAAAAGTTTGGATCAAAAGTTTCATGAGGATCATATTTGCTTTTATCTTGTGCTGAAATTTCTGAAAAGGACAAAATGCAAATAATTAAAACGAAAAAAGTAAAAATGTTTTTCATGACATCTCACAATTTATTAGTTAGAAGGAATTTATAATTGATTTATGATTTGAAGTTGAGCAGATATTCAATTGACAGTACATTAAATATTACTTGTAAAAAATAATTTGACCTTTATTGGTCGCCAATAAAGGTCAAAAGGTTTAAATGATTTTATTAAAAAAATTATTTTGAATTTGATGTCCAAGTATTATTTGAAAGATCAATATCAGGTAAAGTTTGGTCCGGATCGATTATAACTGAATCTATTGCAGTTTTAGAATTATATTCAAATGTCCATTCACCTGATCGCTGCCAAACTTCAACAGGCAGATTTACTCTTCCAGTTTTCCCGTTCATTTCTTTTACTTCAACAACAACAGGCATTACCATTTTATTTTTATTTTCAATTGTGATTAACGAACCCTTCGAAGGATCGCCATTAACATACTTAACATCTTTAACAGCTAGGTCTAACTTCCAGTTTTTATAAAACCATTCTTTCCAGAACCAATTCAAATCTTCACCAGAAGCATCATTCATACTTCTGAAGAAATCTGTTGGAGAAGGATGTTTGTATGCCCATCGATTAATATAAGTTCTGAATGCATAATCAAATCTTTGAGCTCCAAGAATATTTTCTCTCAACATTTCTAATCCAAAAGCAGTTTTAAAATATTCTAACGGATGAACCAATCTGCCAGGAATATTATCAGCATATGTTATAATTGGTAGAGAATTTGGATCAAGAATAACGTCAACAATTTCTCTAGCAGGATTTCCGCCTTTCGGTGCGTATTCGCCATCTCTTTTAGGATAATATTCTCCGTTATTAAATTCTTTGTAGCTTAATAAATCAATAAAAGTATTAAATCCTTCATCCATCCATGCATCTTCTCTTTCGTTTGAGCCGACAATCATAGGAAACCAATTATGTCCAATTTCATGGTTGGTTACCATCCACATGCCTTTTCTTTTTGCCCGCCAGCTGCAAAATACAATTCCTGGATATTCCATTCCGCCGACTGGACCGCCTACATTTACAGCATTAGGATAAGGATATTCAAACCAATGATCGGAAAAAATTTCCACGCTTCTTTTTAAATATTCTGTTGATCTTCCCCAGGCGCTGTCACCGGCGCTCTCAACCGGATAAACAGACATTGCTAAAGATTTTTTTCCGCTTGGCAAATTAATTTTTGCTGCATCCCAGATAAAAGCAGCAGAAGCAGCGAATGAAACATCGCGTGAGTTTTTCATCTTAAAATGCCAAGTTAATCTTCCGCTGTGAACTGGTCTTGAAGATGCTTCATTAATTTCATTTATATTTCTTATAAAGATTGTTTTATCACTTTGTTGTGCTTTTTTAAGTCGAGAAATTTCTTCTTTAGTCAAAACTTCATTTGGATTTACCAATTCTCCTGAACCAACAACAATCATATTCCATGGAACATTAATTTTGTAATCAAAATTTCCGTAATCCAAAAAGAATTCTCCAGCACCTAAGAAAGGAAGAGAGTTCCATCCTTTAATATCATCATAAACTTCCATGCGCGGGTACCATTGTGCAATGTCGTAAATCGTTCCGTTTTTTGTTTGCATATATCCGCACCTGCCAAGTCCTTGAGGTGGTATTTTAAATGAATAATCGATATTGATTTTTAGCTGTCCGCCCTTAGCTTTTAAGATTTGAGGAAGCCTAATTTGCATCCTTGTATCGTTAATAATGTAATTTGCATTTTGTGTTTTTCCATTTAATTCGATCATTACAGATTTGATATTATCGCCACCATTGAAATTTTTTCCATTATAATTTGGGGGATAAGATAATGCATCTATGGAACTGTCACTTAATTGATTTTGGTCTAATTGAAGCCAAACATAATTTAAATTATCCGGGCTGTTATTTGTATAAATTATCTGAACTTTACCTTCAATTGAATTTGATACTTCATCTAACTTTGCGTTAATATTGTAATCAGCTCTATTCTGCCAATAACCAGGGCCAGGAGCACCATTTCCGCTTCGATAAAAAGTTCCAGGATTATTATTAAAGTTAGGATCGAAAGTTTCGTGCGGATTGTATTTATTTATTGATTGTGGGAGTGCATCAGCAGTAATAATCAGTAAAGCAAAAACAATTAAATAGAAAAAAATATTTTTCATTTTACATATTTTTTTGTTGATGAAATAAATTGAGGACTAACTTCGAAATTTTTAATTTTTAATCAAAACCATTCATCAAAAAAAAATTAAAAATAATATTTAATCAGAGTAATAATGACTTATATCACTCAAATTTCTTTTACTTAATTTTCTTAAAAATGAATTTTTATTTGGAATGATTTTTATAAATAAAACTTTTGAAAATACAATTATATTTTCGCATAGTTTTTAATTGAATTGAAAGCAGCATTATAAACAGCGGGAAGATTTTTAATAAAGTAATCTACTTAGATTTAAAAAGTAAACGTAGGTGGTTGAGCTAAATTTTTTGCAATTAGATCTGTATTAAGCATTAGTTTTTTTAAAGTATTTGATAAATTATTTATCGTTACCGGTTTTATTAGAAGCTCATAATTTATATTTAAGTTTGCTTGAGAAAAATTTTTTTCATCGAAATCATCAATTAAAAAAATAATTGGTAACTGATTTCTATAGCTTATTATTTTTGCAGCTTCAATTCCATTCAACGAACCGCTGAGAAGTACATCCATTATAATGATATTGGGTTTATCAATTTCGGTTTTTGTAATAGTTTCAAGCGCCGTTGTAGTTAAAGAAGTAACTTCAAATCCCAATTCTTCAAGTTTGCGTTTAATATCCATTGCTATAAGAAATTCATCTTCAGCAATGATAACTTTTAGTTTTTGATTATCCATGTTTGGCTCCTTTAAAATAAATTTTAATCATTCACATAAATTCAAAGACAAATATTCCAAATCAGTTTTTTGTTATTCGATTCGATAAAAAGTTTAATAATAAATTTTCAAGAACTAGGGTGTAGACTGGATAATCTTAAATTACTGATAAATCTCTGGTTTTTCTGTAAGAGTAGGAAAGAAGTATAGATCAATATTCTAAATGAAACGTAATAAACTTAAATTCCAAAATCAACAATAATGTAAAAATTAATTTGATTTTATGATGACGATTATATTGTGAAAATGTATGTTTATTGAATTAGCAGCGCAAAAATAGCAAAAATATCAATAGCCAATAACATGTATGATACTTCATTTCTTTTGTTCAGTGCTAATTTAATAACCGTCCAGCTTAAGAATCCCCAAATAATTCCTTGTGTAATAGAATAAGTAAATGGTATAAGAATTAAAGATAAAAATGATGGGACTGCATCATCAAACTTTGACCAATTTATTTTTAAAATCGGTTTCATCATAAATACGCCAACAAGTAGTAATGCTGGTGCAGTTGCTATTGCTGGTACAATAGAAAGCAGTGGAGAAATAAACATGAATGGAAAAAATAATAAACCAGAAATAACTGCAGTCAATCCAGTTCTGCCTCCTTCTGCTATTCCAGTTGCAGATTCAATGTAAGCTGTTCCTGAACTAGTGCCAAACAAACCAGCAATTGTAGTTGCCACTGCATCTACAATTAATGATTCCTTAACATTTCGCGGTTCACCATTTGGGTCAATTAAATCAGAAGCTTCGGCAACTCCAACAAAAGTGGAAAGACTATCAAACATATCAGTAAACAAAAAAGCAAATGTTATTGGCCAAACTGCAAACTTTAAAGAATTAATTAAATCCAATTTGAACATTAAACTAAAATCTGGATACTCAAAAATTCCCTTCCAAGTTACTAAGGTTGGGACTCCAAAATTATATGTAGAAGCATCTCCATATAATCTGCCGATCGGAATTGATAAAATGGTTGTTGTAATAATTCCGATTATTAAAGCACCTTTCACTCTCTTAATAACCAATAGGGAAGTAATTAAAAGCCCGACAATAAAAGTAATAACAGTTGGATCCATCCTATTTAGTTTTACTAAAGTAGATGGATCAGCAATAATAAATCTGGAATTTACTAAACCAATTAACGCAATAAATAAACCTATTCCTGCAGATACTGCATATCTAATTTGTTTTGGAATTGCTTTTACAATGTAAGTTCGTACATTAAAAACTGAAAGCAAAAGGAAAATAATGCCAGACCAGAAAACAGAACCCAATGCAACTTCCCATTTTAAGCCCATATTTATTACAACAAAAAAAGTAAAGAAGGCATTTATTCCCATTCCAGGTGCAACAAGAATAGGGTTTTTTGCATAAATGCCCATCATTATTGTACTAAATGCAGATACCAAAATTGTTGCAGTTAATACACCATTAAATGGCATCCCAGTTTTACTGATGATTGCCGGATTAACTACAATTATATACATTGCAGCTAGAAAAGTTGTAATGCCAGCTAATACTTCTGTTTTTAAATCAGAATTATTTTCTTTTAAAGCAAAATATTTTTCAATCATTTTTAATTCAAATTTAATTTTTAACTAATCAGATTGAAAGTGCCAATTTTTCTTTTTTGCTAGTAATTATATTTTAACCATTTTATAATTTCAGACCATTTGGGCTTTTTACCTGTCCGCAATAATCCAACTCTATAAATTTTTCCAGCAATTGGAAAAATTGCAATAAAAGTAGCAATGTTAATGATTGTAGCGATTACAAGATTCCAAACTTGCACTCCAACTAACGTTAATCTTGCCGGCATTACTATAATCGAAGCAAAAGGGAAGTATGATGCAATTAATGCGATTGGCCGATTTGGATTTTCCATCATAGATAATGCAATAAAAAATGGAATTAAAATTAACATCATTACAGGCAGCGTTCCGGATGAAGCATCTTGGGGATTATCGAATATAGCACCAAGCATTGCAAACAATCCTATAAACGTAAGTAAGCCTATAAAGAAATTTATAAATGTATAAATAATAACTGTACTGCTAATGCTGAAAAGCAGTTCCTTTGGTAAAATGAAAATTGTTGTAGACATTAAAAGTATTACTGGCGATAACCAAATTGCCATTTGAATAACACCAGTAATTGCAGCACCAAGAATTTTACCAGTCATAAGCTCAGTTGGACTAATTGAAGAAAGAATGACTTCAACAATTTTGCTGCCTTTTTCTTCAATGACAGACTGCATTGTCATTTGTCCGATCATAATTATGCCAAAATAAAGAAGGAAAGTTAATAGATATGCCAATATTAGATTTCCATAGCCTTCTTCTTTTATATCGCCTTCTTTAGAAACTTTGTAACCTGTAAAATCAACACTTGTTCTAGCAAATGACAAATCTTCTTCTGAAAGCGTTTTACTGCTAAAATAATCATCAATTAAAACTTTATTTATTGGGCCGTCTAAATCTTTAAATAAAGACATATTTTGAGATGACTTTGAGTAATAGTCAATTCTTTTGTCTTTCAAGGCGCTTGAAGGAATATAAACTATTCCTCCTAACTTTTCATCAATTATGTTTTGCTTTTGGGAGTCAAGATATTTTTTGAATTCATCTTTACTCAACGTGGAAAAACTAAAAATGTATTTTTTATCTTTTGATAGATCTGAATTTAATAGTTCGTTTTGAATTAGCGGAGTTAATTGCTGATTCTCTGAAATGATTTCCACTTTAAGATTTTTTTGTTCGCTAGTCATTAAAAGGGACTGAACACCGAGCAAAACAAAAATTAATCCTGGAACAATAAGAGTCATTACTATGAATGCTTTTGAAATAAGTTTTTCTCTTAATTCTCTTTTAATTACTGTTAAAACTCTTTTATTAAGCATTAGCATTCTCCTTTTTAGTTGAGCCATTATTGTCTTCATTGCCGGCAAGTTCAATAAAAATTTCCTGCAATGAAATATCATTTGCATCAAACTTTTTTATTATTATGTTATTATCTATTAAAGTCTTAAGCAGCAGTTGCGTTTGATTTTCTTCTTTTAATCTTATTCCGGTTGTATTTCCAAAATTTTCAATTTTTTCAATCATAGGATTATTTTTTAAGAATGAAATATCACCATCATAAGTTAAGCTTGCATTTTTCTGAGAGTACTTTGATTTAATTTCGGATAATGAACCTTCAAGAATAACTTTGCCGTGATCAATCATAACAATATGATCACACATTTTTTCGGCATAGTCCATTAGATGAGTAGAAAAGATAATGATCTTACCTTGCCGTTTTAATTCTAAAATTATATCTTTTAGAAGATTAGTATTAACTGGATCAAGGCCAGAAAAAGGTTCATCAAGAATAACAAATTCTGGATCGTGAAGTATTGTTGTAATAAATTGAAGTTTCTGTTGATTTCCTTTAGATAAATCTTCCATCTTAGAAAGTTTGCGATCAAAAAGATCAAATCGTTTAAGATATTCTTCAGCTTTCCTTTCTATGTTTTTTCCTGTTTTGCCTTTTAGTTCAGCAAAGTACATAAGCGTTTCCCAAACTTTCATCTTCTTATATAAACCGCGTTCTTCAGGTAAGTATCCAACTTTATTTTTAAATTCCTGGCCTATCTTTGAGCCGCGAAGAATAACCTCGCCACTATCTGGCAGATAAATATTCATCATCATTCTGATGGTAGTTGTCTTTCCGGCACCGTTCCTTCCAATAAGCCCAAATACCGAACCTTCAGGTACAGAAAATGAAACATCATTAACTGCTTTCAAGCCATCAAATGATTTTATAAGATGTCGTACTTCAAGGAGATTCATGAATAGTCCTGTAATATTGTTAATATTTATAGAAACATAATAAGAAAAATAACCATTCAATTTGAATATTGAAATCATTATTTGATGAAAAGTAATTTTTCTGGATAAAAATGATTAGGCTATTGCGAAATAAATAGAATCTTTTTATATAATTAAGAATCGAATTTTCATCATTATAATTTATTTTTAAATAAATAATTTGGAGCATATCATGAAAAAGAATATTGGTTCTGTAGATAAAATTTTCCGTATCATTATAGGGATTGCAATAATTCTTTTAGGAATTATTTTTCAAAGCTGGTGGGGATTGATTGGAATAATTCCGCTATTCACAGCTTTAAGCGGTGTGTGCCTACTTTATTTGCCATTTGGTATTTCTACTCTTAAAAAGAAAGACAATTAGAATTTTACATAAAAAAACCGTCCCGAAATTTTTCGGGACGGTTAATACTATTGTAAAACAAAAGATTCTATAATTCTCTAATTACCCCTGGCAATCACTTTACCATTTATATCTTTTGTCTTTCCAATAATATTCCCCTTGATATCAACTAACCCTGCGTGGCAGCTAACGCAATAACTCAATGGGTTTCGCGGATATCTTATATGGCCTTGGGGAGGTAAGTAGTGGCAAGAAACCTTTCGAAAATGCAAATGAGAAACTGCGTTTTCGTTATTACCATCCTTACTACTGACGGTAAGTGCAAATCTGTTATCTTTTACTGCTTGTTTATTTAACAAATTTACCCTCATATAATTTGCACTAAAGTAGTAAACCATATTTAGTTTTTAATTTTTGTATTAATTAATTTTTTATATTTCTCTCTTATAGCGCTTGAAATAACTGTTCCTCTAACATCTGCCGTTCCATTAATATGTAAAGAAGGATTAATAATATTTCCGTTTTCATCAACTACATTTCCATGACATGTTGTGCATTCGTTTAATGGAATTGGAGCGATATGACCTTTAGGTGGAAGATCATGGCAAGAGCCGCATTTGATTTGGCTTCCATCTACAGTAGTCCAATTAACGCTTACATTATTTCCTGTCATAACAGAATCTGTAAATGCAAATTGATTTGTGCTAGCAGCGGAACTTTTTCTATATTTGAAATTTCCGTGGCAATAAGTATTAGAACATGTTGCTGTATTAGAATTGAACGAAGCATTTGAAGCTATATTTGTTACGGCTACTCCCGAAAAATTTATAATATTATCTGGCGTAGCTGTCAAATGTCCTGGTGAATAAACTGATTGTGGTACAATGTGGCATGAACTACAAGCAACTGCTTGTCCAATTGTACTATTATATAAATGATTTGTATGAGCCCCAACACTAACAGAAGTTGTTAATGAATCACCATTAACACTTCTAGGAGGAGCTATTCTAGTAATGTCATTAAAATTACCATGACAAGTATTGCAAGCAGTTGGTCCGCCAGGATTTGTATGGCATGTTAAGCAGCTTTTACCTGTCGTGCCGCCGCTGAAATCTGCTGCATGACAATTTTCGCATTGTCTCATATCCCAATTATTATCCATAATATAAGTCCCGTGAAAATTTGCAGAAGTGGGATTTGTAAAACCTAATTTATGGACTTCAACCTTAGGTTCAACAGGGATATTAGTTTTCAAATCGCTGCAGCTTAATATTAAAAATCCTAAAGATATACTAAGTAAAAAATTGAGTAAGTAGTATTTCATTTTCATTTCCATTTATTATCAATGTGGATTAGATCCATGACAATAACCACAAAAACCTACACCTGGCTGAGAAGATGGGGAAGAACCAGTGTGACAATTAAAACAAACTGATCCTTGACTATCATGCCAGTCTCCATGAACATCTTTCATATAGTTTGGCGGATGAGTTCTTGGATTAGTTCCTTGTATTCCATCTGGATCGATATGGCACTTAATACATGTTGGATCACCGCCTTGTGTGTCATGGCATGCAGCGCAGCTTTCAATATTTCTTTTAGCAAGAATAGCATGGTCACCTCCGCCGCTTCCTACGCCTAAAACCATAAAGGTTGACTTAAGATGTGAAGCCGGCGCTATACCACCTTGTGAATAATCGCCTTCTTTAGCTTGATGACAACTTGTACAAAATGTTTCTTCTTGATGACATGATTGACACTCAGCAGAATGACTCTGAGCATCCATACCATGTGTATATACATAATTTAAATTATGCACTCTTGTAATTTGCTGCTGTTTTGCTCCTTTACTGCTATTGCTGGGCGAATAAGGAGTATAAAAATCCTTTGATGTATTATTTTCGGTTATCATCGTAGTAGCAGTATGGCATTCTTGGCAAGAAGCATTATCATGACACATAACACAATTAGCATTATACTGTTTTGCCGCAAACTTGTGTGTAGAGATGAACGATACGCTTTTATGACTTTGCGGTTCTAAATCAAAATTTGGAGTATGGCAAGTTGAGCAAACATTTGTAGCAACTGAAGTATTATTATGACATGAATAGCATGTTTCCATTGAAGGAAAAGCTTGAGGTGCATCTTCAGCATATGCAACATCCCAAATTCCTTTATGGCAGGTTTCACATTTTACATTTTTTTGAGCCAAATGTGCACTATGATTAAAATTCAAATCAACTTTCGTTTGAATTAAAGCTTCATTTATTCCTTCGTAATGACATTTAGTGCAATTTTTTTCATCATCTACATCATGACAGTTTTTACAATCATCATGAGTTGGCAATAGTCTATCTTTAAGTGATTTACTGTTTGTCACAGTAGAATGACAATCAGTACAGTCAGCATTGCCATTATGAGTTTTGTGGGAAAACTTGATGAGAGCTTTGTTTCCTTTACTGTCATCAGTAGTTCTGTTTGACGAAAACGCAGCAAACAGTATTATTCCGGTAATTATAGGAAGTATGTATAAGTATATATGTTTTAACTTCATTTTACATCAACTAGAAATTTGTGTTAAACCAGTAATTTAGCTTAAGGAAGAAACGTAAATCATCTTGATAAATTTTGTTATTCATATATTGAGCCTGCAGATCGAATGAAAGTGCATTCCATGGTCGAACATTGACTCCAGTTAATACAGCAACAAGTTCATTTACATTATCAGCTTCGGACAATTTATAAGAAGTGTAAGTAACACCTAAAGATGGAGTAAGTAATCCTTCTAAATAAGAATAAGCCAAGTAAAGAGAAAGTGCATCCAATTCTCCTTCATAACCAAATGTTTTTCTGTAAGAAACACTGCCGTAGTTTGTATTTATACCTAAAGTTACTCTTTGAGAATTATCATCTTTATATATTACATTTCCGTATCTGCCTGAAAGTGTAATGCTTTTATTAACAATATAATTTGCACCAGCTTCAACTTCTTGAGTATTTCCATAGTCAAACACAGAGAAGATAGAATTATACCTAATAATAGGATTTCTAAAATTATAGTACAGATCAAATTTCCATTTATCTGTTGGTGAATAATTCCCATCAATTTCAAATTTGGAAGTTTGGTTGAAATTCAGATCATAATCATATTTTGTATCTACATAAATCTTATTTTCCAAATCATAATTAACTTCTGCAGAGGCAAATTGGAATTGATTTGAATTATTTTCAATTAATACTTTGATCGGGTTTAGATTAGCATCAAGCCGTGTTGCCCAATATGGATCGGGCTTAAAGTTTTTATTTACATAACTCAACGCTATTTGAAAATTCTTAAGAGCTACAGTAGTAAACTTTCCTCCAAGAATAAAGTTATTTGCCCAATCGGTAGTTAACTGAAGCTTTTGGTAAGCTGGAACATCACCTCCATAGTATGCATTTAAACTATAGGCGCCCTTTTTCAAATCAAGATTAATTCCATCATAAACTCCGCCGGCAACACTGTTAAATATTGGCTGTCTTCCCAATTTAACTGTTGCAATATTAAAAAGGTTACGCACTTCCAAATATAAATTATAGAATCTCATCTTCGGATCGCCGTCAAGCTTAGTCATCAAATCACTTTCTAAGTTCATATACGAGCGGAGAGAAACATTATCTTTATTAATGTTTAGATTAAACATTTGATAAGACCGAAGATAATTGTTTGAAGATGAAGCAGAATCATATCTTTGAAAAGAATAAATGGAAGATGAAAATCTTCCATTTATATTTTGTGCAAAGATTGAAGCTGAGATTAATATTAAACAACAAGATAGAGCTATAAATCTTTTCATCGTTTTTTCTTTTATTTTAAGCCATTGGCTTTTTTAATTAAGAAATTCTATGCTAAAACAAATATTAATTTGTAGCTGCAGGAACTGGATGTTTAATCTTTTCCCAGCTAGCAGTTGCGTCCCAGCCTTCTTTATATGTTGGGCTTTCTGAGTTATGGCATTTTACGCAAAATGTTTTTACATCAGTTGGAACAATTAAACCATTTTCTTCTGCTAGTTTCTTATCCTTCATTACTTTTAAAGTTTTATAATCAGCTCCAGCACCATGGCAAGTCTCACATTGAACTCCATCTTCCATTTTGAATTTTGGGCCAAGCAAAGAAGCATCAACTCCATAACCACTAACATGGCATTTTAGACATTCTGGTGTTTTTGCTGCAGGAGTATCGAATCCTTTTTCTTTAGCAATTTTATCAGCTTCTGGTGTTTGCAAAGTTTTATAAGCTTCTGCATGCTTTGAACCTTGCCAAATTGTGAACTGTTTGCCTTGCTTTTCAGTTTTATGGCACATTCCGCAAGTTTCAGCACCAACAAATCCATGTGGTTTTGGGTCGTCGTTTGTTACATTGCCATTAGCTGCAAGTAAAAGTGAAGAGAATAATAAGAGAGTCGATATAAATAATTTTCTGAACATTTTTTCCTCCTATTTGGATTATTTATTGTGTTATATATTGAGTTCCTTAATTTAAGTAGCAGAGACGTTAAAATAAGCGTCTCTGCTAAAATAATTATTTCATTAATACCATTTTCTTAACCATATTGAAATTTTTTGCTTCAATACGATAGAAATAAATTCCCGATGCATATGTACTAGCATTCCAATCAACTTTATAATTTCCAGCAGAATAATATGAGTTTACTAAAGTAGTAACAACTCTTCCTATTGCGTCATAAATTATAACTTTTACATTTGAACCTTGAGGCAAAGAGAAATTAATAGACGTTGTCGGATTAAATGGATTTGGATAATTCTGGCTTAATTCATAAGAGCGCGGAATTCCATTTTCATTTACAACACCAGTTATTGATGGATTATAATTTGCAATTGCATCTCTTAATAACTTTTGAATCAATCTTGTATTATGCACTCCGTGACTTCCATCTGATTGTACAGCTAGCAAATTATAATTTGCTTCTTTGAATGAAAGTGTTGCTGAATCTGCTTTTGTCGACTTATTCAATTTAGCCTGAAGTACACTCATCAAACTGTCAGTTGTGGACTGTATGCCTCTATAATCAAACATTTTTGTTGAATCAGATAGATTAACAGAAGTAGCATAATCACTATGGCATCCTTCGCAAGCTTGTATTCTTGGTTCAAATGTGTGGCCTGTATTTACACTGCCATCAGGGTTTGGAGTATTATTAACGTGGCAATTAATACATCTTTCAGTTGCAGCATATGTATGGCCTGAGTTTATATAAGTTTGACCTGCATATCTATATCCAAAATTCTTGTCACCGCTGAGTGCTAAGCCTGATTGTTCATGTGGAGTTGCATTCAAGTTGACAGAATCCATTTCTGCGTAATGACATTTATCGCAGATAACTTGAGTATAAGTAATATCAGACCTTAATTGAGATGGATATTTTGCATCATGAGGATCGTGGCAAGCAACGCAGGTAAGCGGTTGAATAGCTGAACCAGTAGCTAAAATTGTATCTTTATAAGTTGCTGGGTTTTTCATATAAGCAATAAAATTCTGTGCAACATGGCATCTAACACAAGTTTTATTATTTGTTACGTATGATAATGCGGTAGAAGCTGATTGTGCATGTTTAGAAGCTGACCATTGTTCAAAATACGGACTATGACCCGAATGGCAGTTTCCGCAAAGCTGTGCAGAATAGTTTAATTCATTTGTTCCGGTTCCGGTTAAATATCCCCAATGGTCTAAACTATAAAATCCGTCTTTATTTCCAAGAGCTCCGTGGCAATCTTCACATTGTACATTCTTTTTTGCTGCAAAACCTAAGGAATCAATTATTCTATAATTTGGTTTCTTTGTCGTATCTTTAACTACATAATCATCTGCGCCATAATTATTTGTACTTGGGTCCCATCCAGTTGTATGGCACTTTAAACAATCATAACTTAATATGGATTTAAGTGAATCGTATGCTTGTGCATGTTTAGTTAATTTCCAAGTATCATAAATTGGCAAGCCAATATTACCCTGAGTATGGCAAGATGAACACGAATAACCTTGCTGTTCAGTTCCGGTTCCAACTCCTAAATAGTAATTTTGACTTAATGCAATTGATGAAGAAATTACTAATATAAATAACGTTGTAAATATTTTATGTTTCATCGTTACCCCGAAAAAATTATTTGAATAAGCTACTATATAATTTTGTGCCATTGTGAAAACAATTGATAAGCCAATAGAATTGTATCAAAATTCAGCAATAATAAAGCTTTAGCTTTTCATTGATGAGAAAAAGAATATGTGCTTCTCGTTTTGGAGAAAGGTAATCTAGAGGTTAGTAATTTTGAGAAATACTATTTAGAAATTTATCTATTATTACAATTTGCTCGCTTTTTATCTTAAAAGTAAAAACGATAATTTTCTATTTGTTAAAAGCTAAAATATTTTAATAATTTGTTGTGTGAATTAAGAATTAATCATAGAAAACTGTTTAAACAGTTACTAAATAAAAGAGTGATTTTATTAAGGGGCTGTCCAAAAAGTAATTTTGTCATCACGAGTGGAGCGAAGTGATCTGAATTTTGAATTAAAAACAAAAGATTGCTTCGTCGTTTCACTCCTCGCAATGACTTCTACTCTACTTTTTGGACAGCCCCTTAATATGAAAAAAGTGCTTTATTAGAGCCGTTTCAACTGCTTACAAACTAATTCACACAAATGGTTTTTAATAATAATTTTTTCTTAGGTTTAATCATCAGAGTAAATTTATTTAAAAAAAACAAGAATTAAATGTTCAACCATTTAATATTCTTAATTTGAATGATGTATAAAATAGATTGATAAAATTAGATAATCTCTCCGGAGGAGGGAATCCGGAGAGTTCAAATGTATACTTTAATTTTTAAAAAAGTATACAATTCAATTAAGATTTTTGTACTTTGAACTTTTTATTCTGTAGAAAATATATGAACCGCCAATTAGACAAAATAGAGATCCAAAAAATAGGAATAAAGATTCGAAAACGATTACAGAAATATCGCCCATAAAAGCCCTCCGGCAGGAAAATAGAAAATAGTTTTAATAAAATTCTATTATAAATTATTTTTTTGTTTAAATAACTGCCATAGACTTTCTACGAAACTATATTTTTTTTCGATTAGTGTATAAATATGGCGATTGAAGTAATGCAATTTCAATTAAGCTTCTAGAAAACTACTGCATTTGTATTCTTTCTCAAGATTTATATTATGGTAAAGATAAATATCAAATAAATTTTTAATTTCACAAATCTAAAACTCATTAATAAGGATTATTTAATGAAAATTAAAAAATTAGGAAGAACTGGCCTTAAAGTAAGTGAAATATGTTTAGGCACAATGACATTTGGATATCAGTGCGATGAAAAATCTTCATTTGCAATTTTGGATAAGGCATGGGAAGGTGGAATTAATTTTATTGATACTGCCGATGTATATCCTCTTCCTGTAAGCACAAAAACAGTTGGAAGTACAGAAACAATTATCGGCAATTGGATGAAAGCTAACCCAGGAAGGCGGCACGAAACAATTCTGGCAACAAAGTGCAATGGCAAGATGAGCGATGCGCCGAATGATCAAGGTCTTTCTAGAAGGCATATAATGGATGCAATCGATGCAAGTTTAAAACGTCTTCAAACGGATTTTATTGATTTATATCAGGTGCATTTTTACGATCCGAATACTCCTATTGACGAAACATTAAAAACATTAGATGACCTTGTAAGATCCGGGAAAGTTCGTTACATAGGATGCAGTAATTATCAGGCTTATCAGCTTTCAAAAGCGTTGTGGACAAGCGACAAACTTGGAATTGAAAGATATAATTGTATTCAACCAAGGTATAATTTATTATTCCGTGAATTTGAAAAAGAATTGTTCCCGCTTTGCAGAGAAGAAGGAGTTGGCGCAATTGCTTACAACCCTTTAGCCGGCGGATTTTTGACAGGTAAACATCTGCGCAATAAAGAAGAAAATGAACTTGGCAGGTTTAATCTTCCTGAGGCTAGTAAATTATATCGATCTCGTTATTGGCATGATGAACAGTTTGAAATTATAGAAAGAATGAAAAAATTTTTTAGTGAAAGAAATAAATCTTTAACTCAAGTATCGATTGCTTGGGTATTAAAACAGCAAGCTATAACATCAGCAATAGTTGGCGCTAGTAAGCCTGAGCAACTAGATGAAAGTTTAAAAGCTGTTGAATTAGAATTGCAAAATGATGAGATGGAATTCTTAGATTCTTTGTGGTACGATTTACCAAAAATAAAAGATCCGGTTATCTCTGTAAGGTGATATTTTCGAATTGAAAAATAATTTATTAGAACTTAAAATGTTTGGAATAAAATTGATGAATGGTTTTGTCAGTTCTGATTAATTGTTTTATTTTTAATTAATATTTTTAACTTAAAAAATAGTTTATAATTCAGATTAAATTGTAGTCATGCTTCAAATTAGTTATTCTTTCCCCCAAATTGAATTACAATCCAAATCCCATTTTTTAAGTCTTATTTTTATAATCAATTAAGGAATTTATTAATGAAACGAACGATTAAAACTTCGATTATTTATTTGTCTGCATTTGTTATTTTTATATTTTTTTGTACGCCTGCAATTGCTAAAACAAACTTAAAAGCCAGCAAAAAAAATCCTTTTTTTACTGAGAGTAAGCTTCCATTTCAAGCACCGGCTTTTAATAAGATAAAAGATGATGATTATAAGCCCGCAATTGATGAAGGCATGAAACAACAGTTAGCGGAGATTGATAAGATTGCAAACAATACTGAAGCGCCTACTTTTAAAAATACAATAATTGCATTAGAAAAAAGCGGACAGCTTTTAGATAGAGTATCGCTTGTATTTAATGCAGTAACCAGCGCAAATACGGATTCTGTACTTCAAAAAGTACAAGTGGAAGAAGCGCCAAAATTAGCAGCGCATCATGATGCAATTTTTCTTAATTCTAAATTGTTTCAGAGAGTAAAATCAGTTTACAATCAACGCGCTCAACTTAAACTTGATAATGAATCTCTTAAACTTCTTACTTTTTATTATAATCAATTTATTCATGCAGGTGCAAATTTGTCATCTGAAGATAAAGATAAATTGAAAAAATTGAATGAAGAAGAAGCAACTCTTACTGCAAAGTTTAATAATATGCTGCTGGGCGGAACCAAAGAAGGTGCATTAGTAATTAGTGATAAAAATAAATTAGCTGGATTGCCTGACGGCGAAATTGACGCTGCAAAACAAGCGGCAGACTCTAGAGGCTTAACGGGTAAGTGGTTAATATCTTTACAGAACACAACACAGCAGCCTGATTTGCAATCGCTTCAAAATAGAGAAACGAGAGAAAAATTATTTGAAAATTCATGGAATCGCTGCGAAAGAAACGATGCAAATGATACACGCCCTGTAATTGAGCGAATAGCTCAAATTCGTGCCGAAAAAGCTAAACTTTTAGGATTTCCAAACTATGCCGCCTGGAGATTAGAAGATCAGATGGCAAAAACTCCTGCGGCAGTTGAAAAATTTCTAAATGGATTAGCGCCGGCAGCAATAGCAAATGAGAAAAAAGAAGCTGGGGAAATTCAAAGTTATATGAAAAATTCCGGTGCAGATTTTAAGCTTGAGCCATGGGATTGGAATTACTACGCACAAAAGCTTAGCAAAGAAAAATTTAATTTAGATGACTCACAAGTGAAACCATATTTCGTTTTAGATAATGTTCTTCAAAAAGGAATTTTCTATGAAGCGCATGAACTATACGGATTAACTTTTAAAGAGCTTCACAACATTCCGGTTTACCAGAAAGATGTTAGAGTATTTGAAGTATTTGATAAAGACGGTAAACCCCTTGCTCTTTTTTATGCAGATTATTTTAAGCGAGATAATAAATCAGGTGGTGCGTGGATGGATAATTTTGTTCAACAATCAAAGCTGCTCGGTACTAAACCTGTTGTTTATAACGTAACTAATTTTACAAAACCGGCGCCAGGCCAGCCAGCACTTTTAAGCTTTGATGATGTAACTACAATGTTTCATGAATTTGGACATGCTCTGCACGGTATGTTTGCAGACGAAAAGTATCCAAGTCTATCGGGAACAAACGTACCTCGCGATTTCGTAGAGTTTCCATCTCAGTTTAATGAGCATTGGGCACTATACCCGAAAGTACTTGAGCATTACGCATTGAATTACAAAACTGGAAAACCAATGCCCAAAGAATTGGCGAAAAAAATTGAAGAGGCTTCACTTTTTAATGAAGGGTATGATTTTACTGAATTACTAGAAGCTGCCGATTTGGATATGGCATGGCATACACTTTCTCCTAATTCTCCCGAACAAAAAGCAGATGAATTTGAAACTGCTAGTCTGAAAAAAGATAATTTGTTGATTCAACAAGTTCCTCCACGATACAGATCGAGTTACTTTTTACATATTTGGTCAAACGGATATGCTGCAGGTTATTATGCTTATTTATGGTCTGAAATGCTTGACGACGATGCTTTCAACTGGTTCTTAGATAATGGCGGATTGACACGTAAGAACGGCGACCGATTTCGAAATATGATTCTTTCACGTGGAGCTACTGAAGATTATACAAAAATGTTCCATGCATTTACTGGACATGATCCTCAGATTGAACCGATGCTGAAGTTTAGAGGATTAGAATAATAAAATTTCTAATTCCGTATTAAATGGATGGTGAATTGTCAATAATGAATGAATAGAATGATGGAATGGTGGAATATGGGAATTTAGGAAGAATGGAATGATGGAGTAATGGAATATTGGAATGATGGAAATTGAAGATGGAGATTCTGAATAAATTATAATATTAAAAAATGAAGTAGGAATTTGAACTTGCTGTTAAAAACGCAGGTCGATCAAATTCCTACTTGATTATTATATTAAGCGTTACCTGTTATAGTATTTGAGAATTTTACAGGGTTTCCATTTGTATCTAGAGTTATCAAAGCAAAGTATGCTTTATGTGCGCCGTACTTTTCATAAATTAATTTTTCTTCGCCGGAAAAAGTTTTTGTGAAAATTAGCGGCGTTTCAGTATGCAAAGGAACTGAATCGAACTCAACAGGATTCAGAAAGTAATCACTTCCTTGAGTATCTACTGGCTGTGACATATGCATTAACATTATCATTTTAACATTAACTTCAACCTCAAGATCGAAACCTTCTTTTGAAGAAGATCCGACAGGCGCAATTTCAATGTTGAATGATGCAGAAGTTAAGTTTACCGCTGAAGCGATTATTGGAAAACCGAAGAGCGGAGTTATTGTGTTCAAGTCAGTTAATTTGCCGTTATTCAATTGCCTGTAATTTGTTTGAAATATAAAATTATATGCATTTGTACCTTCAGGTTTTCTGCTGTTCCAAACAATTCTAAGAAGCGGAATTGAATTGATTGCACGTGTAAGCTTTGAAGACATAGCAAAGCTTTGTCTTCTTGCGATTGCAGGGTTATCATTGGGAGGCGTAAATGATGCCGGTAAATCGCAAATAATGTTTTCACCTTTGAATACGCGACTCGTAAAGTCGCCAACTGTTCCTCGTAATTTACCGAGGATAGATCCTTTTAATTTAGCCATAAGATTAATCCTTCAAATATAATTTTCAAATTTTGTTTATTGATTTCCGTTTAAACGGTAATGATCATTATTCCCGCTCTACACTTTTGTTCAAGAATGCTTTGCAGGGAATTAAATATATTTTCCGGGAGGTGAGCGGGGTGGTAAGGCAAAAAGCAAATAAGGCATGAACAGAAATAGTGACCCTTGATTAAACAAATGATGAGCCTTAAAAAAGCTGAAGTTCAGCCAAGAAACCACCAGGCAGTAGGCATGCACTTGCCAGGCTCTACCCAGGCATACCGGAGGATGATCGAGCCATGATCGAGAAAATATCGAGAAATGGTCATGGGGTAATCGAGAATGTATCGAGAAAAAATGCTGGAAAGATGCTGCCATGATTATAAGAAAAATCATTCTCAGCCGTATCTCATCAAGATTTTTTGTATGTCTTTTATTTAACGCGCACATAGTTTTAAGCAAAAATTTGTGCGGTAAATAAAATGTTAAAAGAAAAGATAAACCATATATGACGGTTTATGAAGGTTTAGTATGATTTATCTTTATTTATGTTTTTTATTGCATCATCAATCTGCGGATTTGAAGTGCCGTGGTTTTTTAGGTTAGTATATTTCTGCGGTAGATTTTTAAAAACTTTTCCTTCACGATTTAAAAAGTGGGCTGTAAAAGCTTTATACTTATTGGAAACTTTGATAATCCCGGTGTTATTAAGTTTGGTAACAAAGTAAGCGAATTCTTCATCTGTACCGAGCCATTGTAAAGTTTGAGCTGAAACAGTTTGCAGACTTTCAAACTTCTGCCTTCGTTCATTTACAAAATGCGAGAGGACTTCATCATCGGAGTATTTAGGAACCAGAGTTGCATTATTAAGATCGAAGAAAAAATCGATTAGCTGAGTTTCATTGCCAAGCCATATGATTTCATTGATGTATTTTTTCTTTTTCTTGGTTTGCGTTATTGGTTTTACTGGTTTTTCAACAATAGCTAATTGATTCTGAGGCGGCTCAATCTCCGGGGCGGCAGATTCTAGAGAAAGACGCTTCTCAAAATAGTCGATCTGTGAATTTATTAATTCTCTTACCTCTTCGTATTCTTTTGTCCGCAGCTCAATCTGATTTTTGAGAAGAAAAAGATTTAATTCCAATTTATCTTCCTTGAACATTTCCGCATTCAACTCAATAAAAAATACAAGCTCAGGGCAATTTTGCAAAAGCTCGAAAAGATAAATTCCTGTGCCGTCAAACTTAAACGGATCGAATTTCTCATATTCAGTTTTCAATCTTACCAGGATATTACGTATATCGAATAAGTAGATCAGCTTTTCCTTGGTATCATAATAGTTTTTTAATTCATCAAGCAAAGATTTTTTTGTAATGAAAACAATATCAAAGCTCTGCTCAAAATTATCTTTATCAAATACCCAGTAATGATCTAATTTTACAATAACCTTGGATAATTTTTCATAATCAGAAATTTCTTTTTTACTTTTTATTTTAGTGCTGAGCTGTCTGGGAGAATATTTCAGCTGATATGGCTGGTCTAAAGATTTGATCGGTGTTTCGTTGAAGCCGAGATTTATCTGCTTTTCACAAAATGTAATTTCCTGTTTTACCAGCAATAAATATCCAGAATATAATCTTTTGAAGTAGTAATATCCTTGAAGGTAAAGTAAAAAGTTATAGACCGGATAAATGTAGCCGTATTTATAAAAGATAAAAAACGGTCCAAGTTTATTTTTAACGTAATCTATTTTTTTAGAGCTTATTTCACTTATATAACGCGAGATATCATGAAGCTCCGGGCAGTTAGGAGAGTACATTCTACCTTTATAGCGTATAAAAGTAATCAGGGAATGTTTTTTACTTTTAAGGTGGTGGAGCACTCGTTGAGTATTTAACTTTTCACTTTCAAGGAGAACCATCTTTTCCTTGAGAGAAGAAATTTCTTTAAGCTTTTCTTTTAGTACATAGTAATTTTTGGAATCCATAAAGTGAAAATCTCCCAACTTGCACCCTTTGAATTATCAGTACTACAATAAATTTAAGATCGAATATTTAAACGTTAATTATTTTAGGCGGATAAAGTTATAAAATTATTGAAATTATACCAAAATAAATTTGAAAGATTTTGTAACTAATAATTTTATTTAAAATAATTTATTATTTTGAATAATTGATTTACTAATATTGTTCGGGGAAGATGAAAGAAGGTACTTTTACAATAAAATTGGTTTTCTCGAAAAAGAGATACCTCAAAAGGGAATCCGATAAATACATACCATATATAAGTAGAGCTTAATGAAAAATAAACTTATAAAAGAATACCTGCACAAAGTTCAAAAGGTGACTAATGAACTTATGATTAAATCATACAATAAAAAGGAAATCTTTAATGCCCCTTAGCTGGAACGAAATTAAAAAGCGTGCCGTCGAGTTCTCAAAGGAATGGGAGGATGCTTCAAGTGAAAAATCAGAGAAACAAACTTTCTGGAATGAATTCTTTAATGTATTTGGTATTATAAGAAGACGTGTAGCTGCTTACGAAAAAGCCATAGATAGACTTGGCGAAAATCGAGGTTACATAGATTTATTTTGGCCAGGTACCCTTGTTGTCGAACATAAATCAAAAGGGCAAAATCTTGAAAAGGCATTCAATCAATCCTTAGACTATACTATAAATTTAAAAGACTATGAATTACCGAAATATATTATTGTATCGGATTTCCAAAGGATTAGACTCTTCGATATTGAAGAAAATTCAGATGTTGAATTTGAATTAAGAAACCTTCACAAAAATATTCATCTTTTCGATTTTATAGCAGGCTATAAAAAGAAAACTTACAAAGAAGAAGATCCGGCAAATATTGAAGCGGCTGAACTGATGGGGCGCCTTCATGATAAATTATTTGAAAGCGGATACAGCGGACATAACCTTGAAGTTTTTCTTGTTAGAATTTTGTTTTGCCTTTTTGCTGACGATACAAACATATTTAATAAAAATATTTTTACTGATCTAATTGAATTAAAGACCAGAGAAGACGGTTCTGATATAGGAATGTTGCTTGCAAATTTATTCCAAGTATTAAATACTCCGCAAGAAAATAGATTAACAACTTTAGATGAAGACTTAGCTCAATTTCCGTATGTCAACGGAAATTTATTTGCAGAGAACCTTCCTATTGCTTCTTTCAATAGTGAAATGAGGCAATCATTATTAAGATGCTGCAATTTCAATTGGAGTAAAATATCGCCGGCAGTCTTCGGTTCTCTTTTTCAGTCTGTAATGGATAAAGAAAAAAGAAGAAACTTAGGCGCTCATTATACAACTGAAAAGAATATCCTAAAATTAATCAAGCCGCTGTTCCTAGATGAATTGCAAAACGAACTTGAAAGCTGCAAATCAAACGAAACAAAATTAAAAGCTTTCCATGATAAGTTATCAAAGTTAAAGTTTCTTGACCCTGCATGCGGATGTGGAAATTTTCTGGTTATTACATACCGTGAAATTAGGCTGCTTGAAATTGAAGTTCTTAAGAAATTAATAAAAAGTACTGATCATTTTTTTGATTTAAATTTTTATGCAAAGCTTGATGTTGATCAGATGTATGGAATTGAGTATGAAGAGTTTCCCGCAAGGATTGCTGAAGTAGCTATGTGGTTAGTTGATCATCAGATGAATATTCTTTTGTCTGAAACATTCGGCGGATTATTAATAAGGCTGCCCCTCAAGAAATCCGCAAACATAATTAATGGTAATGCACTTAGAATTGACTGGGAAAATATTGTAAAGAAAGAAGAGTTAAGTTACATACTTGGCAATCCTCCATTTGTCGGTAAAGCATTCCAAACTGATGAGCAGAATAGGGATATGGAATTAGTATTTTATAATAAAAATTCTAATGGAACCGGCGTATTAGATTATGTTTCCGGCTGGTATATTAAAGCTGCCGAATATATAAAGGATACAAAAATAAAAGCTGCATTTGTTTCTACAAATTCGATTACGCAAGGCGAGCAAGTTGGAATACTCTGGAATATTTTGTTGAACTATTATGGCATTAAAATTCATTTTGCACATAGAACGTTTAAATGGTCAAGTGAAGCAAAAGGGAAAGCAAATGTTTTTGTTGTTATAATCGGCTTTGCAAATTTCGATACAAGCAATAAAGTAATCTTTGAATATGAAAAGCCGGACTCCGATCCTCATGAAATAAAAGCAAAAAATATAAATCCTTATCTTGTTGATGGAAATGATGTGGTTATAACCACAAGAAAAAATCCAATTAGTGATGTTCCGGAAATGTTAAAAGGAAGCCAGCCAACAGATGATGGTAATTTACTTTTATCAGACGAAGATAAAATCGAATTTCTTTTGAAAGAACCTCAAGCAAAAAAATTTATTCATCCATTTATAAGTGCAAAAGAATTTTTGCATAATGAAAAACGCTGGTGTTTTTGGTTATTAGATGCAAAACCTGATGAATTGAAAAAATGTCCAAATTTAATTAAAAGAATTCAAGCAGTTAAAGACTTTAGATTAAAAAGTAAAAAAAAGGCAACTATTAAATGGGCAGAAATGCCTTCCTTATTTACTGAAAATAGACAACCACAATCTGAATATATCTTAATTCCACGTCATACTTCAGAAAACAGGAAATATATTCCATTTGGATTTTTTGATAAAGAATTTATTGTTGCTGATAGCTGCAACTCAATTCCAAATGCCTCACTATTTCATTTCGGAGTTATTTCTTCTGAAATGCATATGGTATGGATAAAATATATTTGTGGTAGAATAAAAGGAGACTATAGATATTCAAATGATATAGTTTATAATAATTTCCCCTGGCCAGAAAAAGCCTCTGGCGCTAAAAAAATATCAGTCGTACAGAAAGCTCAAAAAGTTTTAGTAGTAAGAAATAAATTTGCCGAGAGTTCTCTCGCTGATTTATATGACCCATTAGCAATGCCTCCGGAACTAACAAAAGCTCATCATGAATTAGACAAGGCAGTAGATAAATGTTATAGAAGTTTGCCATTTAATAACGATAATGAAAGAATAGAATTTTTGTTTGGGCTATATAATAAATATCTAAATCCTTTGGAAGTTGGGAAAATTGAGAAAATCAAAAATAGAACAAAAAAGGACAACACTTAAAAATATATTTGTATAATTCCTCATAAAAAATGGCAGTGATGATGAAGGAGATTGATAGGATTGTGAAGAGGATAATCGTCTGAACCGGGATTTGGCGGATTAAAGGATTAGCAGGATTAAAGGTTTGGCAGGATTATTAATAAAATACATTAACGATTCAATTCTTTGAATCAAGGAAATCTTTGAATCCTGCAAATCATGGTTAAGAAAGTGGAGGCTAAAATGAAGTATGAAGAAATTACAAAGCGCATAATTGGATGTGCGATGAGAGTGCATTCTATACTTGGTAACGGTTTTCAAGAAGTAATTTACCAGCGTGCAATGGCTATTGAAATGAACCTTGAAGGATTGAACTTTGATAGAGAAAAGGAGATGCCGATATTTTATAAAGGTTATAATATAGGAACTCGCCGAGTTGACTTTTTTGTTGAAGAAAAAATTATGACCGAATTAAAGGCAGTAATAAAGTTAGAGGATGTTCACCTTGCGCAGGCAAAAAATTATCTTGAAGCTTATAATATGGAAATTGGACTGCTGATAAACTTTGGCGCAAAGAGTTTGGAGTTTAAGAGATTATTTAATAATTGTCTGAACCAGGATTTGTAGGATTACAAGATTAGCAGGATTAAGAATAAAATACATTATTCAGCCAATATGGGCGGGGAGGCATGATTTATTTGATTATTGGATGACAGGATTAAAGGATGACCAGGATTAGCAGGATTAAGAGGGTTAAGGTATAAAAGTCTGAATCAGGATTATGGGAATTAAAGGAAGTTGAAAATTAGTAATGGAAAACGTCTCGTCTATGTTCATCAGCATCATCAAAATAATAAGCAGTTTTAACTTTTTTATTTATAAAGATGAAAAGATTTATAACAAGCAGCCAAAAAGAGATATGGAATAGCAGCACAGAATGAAAAAATAAAATTATTCCAATAAATGAGAGTAATATAATTATTAAATTTTTCATGATGATAAATTAACCAAATACAAAAGTAAATTCAATTTGTAACTTCTGTAAATGGGCAGCAGTCAAACGGGAGTTCTAAATATTGGCAAAGAAACAGCTCTGGCGGAGAAAACAATTTACAGCTGAAAGACTTTTCTCACCTCTGCTGCCATATTCAAGAATTAATATCGTCAACATTATTATTAATTTTCTCAATTTTGCTTTCCAATCATCAAACAATGAAAAACATTTTTTTCATAACTGCGCTGATCTTAACAAAGCAAAATAATCAATTGGAAGTTTTCTTTTCTCGGCTTCATTTATGCTCATTCCCCCTACGGTAATACTTCCCTCATTAACTATGGCAAAATTGTTCTCAAGTAAAAGATGCCGCGCGTGATCTACCGATTCAAACAAATATATATGATCTATTGCCGGATTATTGATAGGTATAGAAACAAATACATAGCCTTCTTTTTTCAACAATGTTTTCGCTTTTGCTATGAGTTCGCCGGGCTTTTCTACATGTTCTAAGATTTCGGACATGGAAATAAAATCATAACTCTTTGAGGGAGTAAAAGAAAAAATATCTTTTTGAAAATAGTTAACCGGAATATCATGAAGAAAAGTTTTTGCAATTGAAATTGATGTCTCGCTAATATCCACAAGGTCAATCTTCAAATCCTTGGATAATAATTTTGCTGCCTGTAAGACATACATTCCATGTCCGCCGCCGATTTCAAGATAACTATAAATTTTGTCATGCAGCATTTGGAGATTATCGATCAAGAATTGAAGCTTTTGATAATATCCAAAGTATAAAATTTCCTGCATGAGTAAGCCAATGGTATGGTATTGCATTATTTTCGGGTTATTATAAATCTCCTGATTGACCTGGGCAAAGGAAGTTCGGGAATATTTGTACGTTCTAAAAAATTTCAACTGTTCTTCAGTTAAATCTTCAGACTTTTTTAAAAAACACTCTACTGCATAATCAAGGGTTTTGCCTTTGGCTTCAAGAAAACTTAGCAGCCATTCTATCATTTGCAAATGCTGTATGGGGAAATTAGATTGTATTAGGACGGAATCTTCGCTTATTCTCTTTGCTAATATCGGCGAAGTTTTTTCAATATTCTTAATTATTAGACGGACCGTTTCTCCTGTTAAACTTTCCATAAAATTCAGCCTCTCTCTCTTTAATAATTTTCCCTGCAAAAAAAATAATTTATTATTTTATCAATTCCAAAACTTTAGACAATTCGGTATTCGTTTAAATTTAACGATGCCAGTTTCCTATTAATTGTTCCAAATGCTGTCAATGAAACCTCCTGGCGGAGAAAGCAAATCATAACTGGAATTGGCGAATGGAAAAAGATGAAAGAGATCTAATAATGAAAAACATCTCTGCGATGCTTATCCGTAGAATCAAAATAATAAGCAGTTTTAACTTTTTTATTTATTAAGATGAAAAGATTTATAACAAGCAGCCAAAAAGAGAACTGAAATAGCAGCACAGAATGAAAAAATAAAATTATTCCTATAAATGAGAGTAATATAATTATTACATTTTTCATGATAACAATTTAACCAAATACAAAAGTAAATTCAATTTAAGTTTAAGATTAAAGG
>JAKALM010000011.1 GCA_021824145.1 Bacteroidota bacterium | reverse complement strand
ACTTTGGTTTGCCTGTCAATGGTCCTGTTAGAGTATCAATTTCTTTTATTGAAAGCTTCAATTCATCCATCAGCTTAAATACTGCCATCATGCTGAATACACCGATTCTGTTTGCAATAAACGCTGGTGTATCTTTGCAAAGAACTGTTGTCTTACCAAGGAATAAACTTCCATAACTCATTAAGAAATCAATTACACTTTGATTTGTTTTGGAAGTTGGAATAATTTCTAAAAGTTGAAGGTACCGAGGCGGGTTGAAGAAATGAGCGCCGCAAAAATTATTTTGAAAATCTTCGCTTCTCCCTTCAATCATTAAATGAACCGGAATACCGGAAGTGTTGGTTGTAATTAGCGAACCTGACTTTCGGAATTTTTCTATCTTGTCAAAAATATTTTTTTTAATTTCCAGATTTTCTACGACGGCTTCGATTATCCAATCAACATTTTTTAATACGTTCAAATCATCTTCAAAATTTCCGGCAACAATTCTCGATGCAAATGATTGAAGATAAATTGGCGATGGTTTGGCAGAAAGAACATTTTTTAAATTGTCGTTTACAATTCTGTTACGAACTTTTTTATCAGTGAATGTAAGGCCTTCTTTCTGTTCTTTTTCAGTCAATTCTTTGGGAATTATATCCAGGAGATAAACCTTACATCCAATGTTTGCAAAGTGTGCTGCAATTCGCGAGCCCATTACTCCGGAGCCTAATACTGCTACTTCTTTAATAATTCTTTTCATAATTGTTTCTTGATTTTTAAGATTAGTTATTCGTTATAAATTTTTTCTATTAGATCTTTATACTTTTCCAAAATAATTTTTCGTTTAAGTTTGAGAGTTGGAGTTAATTCGCCTGTTTCAACTGTCCAATCATTTGGTGTAATCTCAAACTTTTTTATTTGTTCGATGTGTGAAAATCTTTTATTATATTTTTGTATATCCTTCCAAATTCTTTCCTTTACAATAGGTGATTGAAGCATGCCATTTAAAGATAAATTATCAAATCCTTTTTTCTTGCACCAATTAAAAATAAACACTGTATCCGGAACAACTAATGCCGCAGTAAATTTTTTGTCCTTTCCGATTACCATTATATTTTTGATGAACCAAGATTCTTTCATTTTATTTTCAATTGGAAGAGGAGCTACAAACTTTCCGCCAGATGTTTTAAATACTTCATTTAACCTGTCAGTTATCTTTAAAAATCTTCCATCAACAAATTCACCAATATCACCAGTGAAAAACCAACCATCTTTATCAAAAGCAATTTCATTCAATTCAGGTTTATTATAATATCCGCTGAACACATTTTCACCTTTAGCGAGAATTTGACCATCCTCATTAATTTTTATTTCTACGCCTGGAATTACTAGACCTGCTGTTCCTAAACAATAATTACCTTTTTCAAAATGATTGCAAGTAAGAACGGGAGAAGTTTCAGTTAAGCCATAGCCCTCACAAATTGGTATTCCAGCTGCGGTAAATATTCTTGATAACCTTGGCTGAAGAACAGCAGCACCACAGATAATACCTTTTACTTCGCCGCCTAAAGCCGCGAGCCATTTACTAAAGACTAATTTCCTTGCAACAACAAGCCGCAAATTATAAAACCAATTGTTTTTACCTTGCTGATCATAATGATTTGCTAAATTAACAGCCCAGCCAAAAATAGATTTTTTCAAACCTTTCAATTCTCTGCCTTTTTCCATTATCCTTTCATAAATCTTTTCTAGTAGTCTTGGTACAGTAGTAAAATAATTTGGTTTAACTTCCAAAAAATTTTCAACAACTTTATCAAGGTTTTCGGCATAGTATATAGCTCCGCCGATGGCTAGATAAAAATAAATTGCAGTTCTTTCAAAAATGTGGCAGATAGGCAGGAAGCTGATCATCCGATGTTCAAAAGACATTGGCATAATTTTAATTAAAGATTGAATATTGCTTAGAATATTTTTGTGAGTTAGCATTACACCTTTAGGAGTTCCCGTTGTGCCTGAAGTGTAAATAATAGTCATCAAATCTTCTGGAACAATTGTATTTTGAATGGAAGACAACTTTTCATTTAGTGATTTATCAGCGTTGTTTAAAATATTTGTCCAATGCTTGGCGCCATCAATTTTATCAAATGTGTAAATATCTTGCACTGATTTAGTTTTCGTAATTACTCGCTTAACTTTTTCCAATAATTCTTTGTCCGAAACAAATACTAGTTTAACCTGTGCATCATTAAAAATATAATTATATTCAGATTCATTCATTGTTGGGTAGACTGGGACATCAATGCCGCCAATTTGCAAAATTCCCAAATCGACAAAATTCCATTCCGGGCGATTATTCGAAATTATTGCAAATTTATCTCCCTTTGTAAATCCCATATTCAGCAAGCCCAGACTGAAATTATCAACAATCTCTTTTACTTTTTCTGAGCTGTATTTTTGCCAAGCTCCGTTTTCTTTACCACAAATAGCATCTATTCTAGAAAAGTTTTCTATTTGGTATGGTAAAATGTCAAATATTCTTTTTAGCTCTATCAAATATTTACCGTTGCTTTAATTTTATAAAAGTGAATAATTTATTTTTTTATTCTAACATCAATATATTAAGGAGCACAAAAAAAAACAAGCGAATTTTCGCTAATAAAGAAATTTTGCTATTTTTAATTATTATTTGATATATTTTGTACAAGATTTTTAATAACCTATCAAAACATGACAAAAAAGAAATACATAAGACTCATTTTCGGATTAAAGCTAAAACAATTGAGACAGGAAAGAAATTTATCACTAACAGATTTATCAGCAAAAAGCGGTTTATCTATCTCATATTTAAATGAGATTGAATCTGGGAAAAAATATCCAAAAGCAGATAAAATTGCTTCACTTGCTGAAGTGCTTGGGATTTCATTCGATAAATTAGTATCATTAAAATTAGTAAGAAATCTTGCACCAATTGAAGAACTTTTAGAATCGAACATACTTGAACAACTTCCACTTGACCATTATGGAATTGATATCAATAAATTAATTTTTTTGATGTCAAATTCATCTATGCAGTTAAGTGCTTTGATAGCAACTTTTATAGAAACAGCTCATTCATCGGAATTAAGTCAGAATAATTTCAGTCGTAATGCGCTGCGAAATTTTAAAGAATTTAATGAAAATTATTTTGATGAGTTGGAAAGTTCAGTTAGAGTTTTCTGTAGAGAAAATAATTTAAAAGCAATTCGTAAATTGAATCCTCAGAACATCAAAGCGATTCTCGAACTAAAGTACAATTATAATATTGATGAATCTTCCTTAAACGAATATACAGAGTTAAAGGAACTGCGAGCCTTCGTTCTAAAAGGCAAGAAAAATAAACTACTAATTAATAATAGTCTTTCGGATATACAAAAAAATTTTATAATTGGTAAGGAGGTTGCATATAATTTTTTAAACATTAAAGATAGAAGTTTTATTTATCCCGGAATTAGACTTACTACTTTTGATCATCTTCTTAATTATTTCAAAGCATCATATTTTTCAACAGCATTGTTTATTAATTCAGAATTACTTATAAAAGATTTAGAAAAGTTCTTCAGTTTATCCAAATGGAACGAAAACGCACTTTTAGATATCATCGATTCATACAACTCAACAACCGAAATGTTTTTTCAGAGGACTTGTAACATCGCACCTAAATATTTTGGCCTTAATAAATTTTTCTTTTTCCGCCTTGACCATGAAATGGATACTGAAACATTTAGATTATCTAACGAATTAAGATTGAACACGCAAAGAAATTTTAATGACCTTCAACCAAGTGAACATTACTGCAGAAGGTGGATTTCGTTCGAAACGATTTCCAGAATGAAAGCGGCAATTAAAAAAAATAAAAACCACAGCGAAAGAATTGCGGGAGTGCTTCATTCTAAATTCTTCGAATCAGGCGATGAATATCTTTCAATTTCAGTTGCACAAAGAAGTACACTGGAAAATAAATATATTTCAAGTTTGACAATCGGCTTCCAGATTGATGATTCGCTAAAAGGGAAAATTAATTTTTTAAATGATCCGAAAGTTCCGATAAAAATAGTTAATGACACTTGCGAGAGATGCAAAATTCTAGATTGCAAAGAAAGAGTTTCTTCACCCACTTACGCATTGAGGATAGAGAGAGAAAAAAAACTTGAAGAAGCACTATTTAAACTAAAAGAAAAATTCACTGACTAATAATCCTTCAGCTTATTTTTCATAAGCTTCTATCTTGTCCCTAATAATTCCAGGTATTTGAATTGACTCTAATTTTTTATAATCATATGCAACTAATTTAGTCAAAGCTGATGCTGCTGCTATTTGCTCACCATTACGATCGATTATAATTAAATTTTCTACATCAGTACTTTTATTGCCCATCTTCAAAACTCTAGTTAACACTTCGAGTTTATCTCCGAGGTTTATTGGCTGCAAATAATCGATTTCGATTCTTGCTACAATTGCATTATAGTTCAAACTGCTTTTATCTCTACCAAGCACTTCATTAAAATAAGCAATCCTAGCCTCTTCAATGAAGGTTAAATATGTTGCATTGTTTACATGGCGCATTGCATCGAGGTCTGAAAATCTTACATCTATTTTAGTTTTATGTTTGAATCTGCTTTTGTCGTGTTTCATTTTTTAAGATAATTTTTTAAATACTTCATTTAATATTTTTCTTGCTTTATCAATTTCATCAAAGCTTACATCTAAATGCATAATTGCTCTTAAATAGCCAGGTTTTCCTTCAGAAATTAAAAGACCTTCTTCTTTACATTTTTCAATCGCTTCATTTACCGAAAAGGTTTTCGATTTGAAAATTACAATATTCGTTTGGACAGAACTCAAGTCAATTTCACAGGTTGGAATTTCTGCAATTGCTTCGGCAAACAATTGTGCTTTTTGATGATCTTCTTCGAGACGATTAATATTATTTTTTAATGCGTACAAACCAGCAGCGGCAATAATTCCAATCTGCCGCATTCCGCCGCCCCAAGATTTGCGTACTCTAAAAGCTTCTTTTATAAACTCTTTCGATCCGCCAATAATTGAACCAACCGGTGCGCCAAGCCCTTTTGATAAGCAACATGAAATGGAATCAAAATGCGAAGCATATTCTTTAACAGAAATTTTTGCAGCTATTGAAGCGTTCCAAATTCTTGCACCATCAAGATGATATTTCAAATTATTTTTCTTCACCAAATCTTTTATGCGTATAATATTATCAATCGGTTGTATAGTGCCGCCTGCGCGGTTATGAGTATTTTCGATAGCAATTACCTTTGTTCTAGGCATGTAGTAAGCTTCTTTCGGTCGAATACACGGTTCAATTTGTTCGGGAGTAATTACACCTGCTTTACCTTCAATAGGCATAAGCTGTATACCGCTTAAAACAGCTGGCGAACCAGATTCATACTGAAAAATATGAGCATCTTTTTCGCAAATAACTTCATCGCCAGGTGTTGTAAGTACTCGAAGGCAAACTTGATTACCCATAACTCCGCTAGAGACAAAAAGAGCGTCTTCTTTTCCTAAAAGTTCAGCAGCATATTCTTGTAATTTATTAACGGTAGGATCTTCTTGAAATACATCATCACCAACTTCAGCTTCGTACATTGCTTTGCGCATTTCTTGTGAAGGTCTAGTAACCGTATCGCTTCTAAGATCAATTATTTTGTTCATATTAATATTTTATAAACTAATGATTTAATTTTTTGTTTAAAGATATAAAAAATTTTTAATGGTTTATAACTTCAATTTAATTTTTAATTTTTTCAAGATAAAAAACCCCAAGACCCAAAGAGAAACCACAGACGAAATGGTTGGAATTATCAATGAATGATTTGTAAAAAAAGAATCTGAAAATTCCAATGGAACATCACCAACTAAAAAAGACTTTGTGAAAAGTTCAGTTTGCTGCTTTATTCTTCCCAAAGGATCTATGATGCAACTAATGCCGCCATTTGCCGCACGAATTACTGATCTTCTATTTTCAACAGCTCTAAGCACAGCAATATCTTCATGCTGGTAAGGACCACTTGATTTTCCGTACCAACTATCATTGGTAACCACTGCAATTATTTCGGCGCCGCGATGCACAAAGTTATCAACAAAGTATGGAAAAATTGATTCATAACAAACGAGTCCATTAATCTGTATAGAATCTTTCGACAAAAAATTTTCTTCGATTTTGTATGGCAGTGAAAAATTAGTTGTATCCTTGCCTACATTCCATCCGGAAATACCAACTCCCCATTTTATTAAATCGCCAAGAAATGGAAATGTACTTACAAAAGGAACTCTCTCTCCGAATGGAACTAATTTCATCTTACCATAATGCTGAATTTTCCACGAATCTGGAGACAAGAGAATAATTCCGTTGTACATTGTATAGTAAAAATTTCCCTGCTTGCTTTTAATTGCATCGCTCGGAATTTTATCTCCTTTAAAATAATATTTAACATCAGGCATTCCTGTAAGAAGATAAACATTATTTTTTCTTAAAAAAGTATAGATTGAATCTAAAGTCCTACTATTCGAACCATCAAGTAAAAAAACAGGCAAGGCAGTTTCTGGCCAGAAAATAATTTTAGCACCATTATTTACTGCCTGTTGGGATAAACCTAAATAAAGGTTAGTAATTCTATCTAAATTTCCACCTGACCATTTATCCCATGGATCAAGGTTTGGTTGAATTAATCCAACTCTAATTTTTTCATTTGAAGATTGAAAGGTAGACAGCTTATAAAATCCATAAGAAATAACTAATAGAAATATTAAAGCTGCTGCGGAAATATTTATCCAAAACTTAACTCGATTATTTTTAAAATTGATAATAGTTTTATAAAGAAAAATATTTATATAAATTATTACCATCGATAAACCAACGGCACCAATAATATCTGCAATTTGAATAAAAGCTGAAAACTTTGCCAAACCATTTCCAAGTGTAAGCCACGGAAAACTTAAATCAGTAAGCATGTACAAATATTCATAAGTAACCCAAAATAGCGGAAAGAAAAAGATAACTTCTCTTTTGGGAAATATTTTTTTGACAAAATACTGAAGTGTTGATGGTATAAGAAAAAACAATGGATTTACAAAAAGCAATGTACCGCCAGCAATCATTAGAAATGGATCAGCTTGTTTCTGCCAACTGCCAACCCAATAAAGAGTAATAACACTAAAAACAAAAAATGTTAAATAAGTAGCACGGTTTTTTTCACCAAGAGTTTGCCTCTTTTCAACAACATATAAATAAGGTACCAAGGCAAAGAAAATTAAAATAGTAAATGGAAAAGGAAATGGCGGGAAGCTAATTCCTAAAAGAACTCCGCTTAAGAATAATAAAAACCATTCTTTTCTTAATCTCGATTTTTCTTCGGCTGAACGAGCAAGTTTATTTTTGAATAACTTCAATTTAACTTTTTGTTTTTTTCTTTATTTGGAAAATATATTTCAAAATATATACTAACAGTGCAAAACAAATAATAGCAATTACGATGTTGCTGTATGTTGATAGAAATTTATCAACCTGATGAACATTTTTTCCAAATACAATTCCAACATAAATAATTGCAGCGTTCCATGTAAATGCACTTATTAGCGCAAGGATTGTAGTACGCTTAATATTCAGTTCACTTAATCCGGCAAAAAAGGAAATTAAGGATCTAATGCCAGGCAGGAATCTATTTCCTAAGATTATAAAGTATCCATATTTCAAAAACCAATGTTCTAATTTATCAAGAGCTTCCACAGAAATGAATTTTACTTTGCCAGCTCGGACTACTTTTTTATCTAACTGAGAGCCAAAGAAAAATAATCCCATAAATCCAATTACACTTCCAGCTGTGGTTAACAATAAAGTTGGGATAAAGTGAATTGAGTGTGTTACGATTAATGAACCGCCAATAACTATTACTAAATCGCTTGGTGTTGGAGGAAAAATATTTTCAACAAAAGAAAAACTAAATAATGCAACGTAAATCCAGAAAGGACTTAGAGAAGAAATAAATTCAAGAATATTTTCAATCATATTAATTTTTTTTAAAAATTAGAACGGAGGCAAAAGCTGAAATTCCTTCTTCTCTTCCAACAAAACCAAGTTTTTCAGTTGTTGTAGCTTTAATAGAAATTTGATCAACATTAGATTTTAAAATTTCTGCAATTTTTTCTTTCATAGTTAAAATATAAGGTGAGATTTTGGGCCTTTGCAAAGTTAAAACAACATCAAGGTTTCCAAGTTCATAATCTTTCTGCAGGACAAGTTTATAAACTTTCTCTAGAAGAATTTTACTATCAATATTTTTATACTTATCATCGTTATCAGGAAAGTGCTGGCCAATATCACCAAGTGAAAGTGCGCCAAGAAATGCATCGCAAACTGCATGCAGCAGAACATCAGCATCGGAATGTCCGAGCAAACCTTTTTCAAATGGGATTTCAATTCCCCCTAGAAATAATTTTCGATTTTCAGCAAATGCATGTACATCAAATCCAATTCCCGTTCTAATATTGGAAATCAATATCTTACCTCAAAATTTTTAAATTCATTTTTATATTCAGACCATTGAATATCAAATTTTGTGACAGAAGCATTCGATGGACCAATTTTTATTTCATTAAATAATTCTTCAATTAAAAATTTTTCTCCTTCTACAACAGTTAAAACTTCTCCAGAAAATAAATTTTGCACGAATCCTTTTAACTTAAGCTTTTGAGCTTTTCGAATAACAAAATATCTGAAGCCAACCCCCTGTACAACACCATCAACTATTATTTCAGCTCGTTTAAGATTTTCATTCATTGTTCAATCTAAATTTATCAAATAATTCAGCCACCAACAGCCCTGTAAATATAAACAACCCGCCTAAAAAGCTAAAGCGAGAAATTCTTTCATTTAAAATTATAAAAGCTGTAATTGCAGAAAATATCGGTTCAAATGAAAGAATAATTCCAACTTTGGTTGGAGTTAAGTATTTCTGAAATTTAGTTTGAAGTGTTGTAGAAACTACGGTTGCTAATATTGAAGTATAAAGCAATGCAAAAATTAAATTTTTGCTGATAGTAATTGTCATCTGTTCGATGTTGAAAATTGAAAGTCCAATTGAAAATATTATTCCTAAAATAGCGGTTGAACCAACTTGCAAAATTACTAATGGAAAAAATTCGAACTTTTTTGTTAATATGTCCAGGTATACTAAATACATCGCAAAAAAGATTGCACAAAGAAGAGTAAAGAAATCACCGATATTAAATCCGGCTCCAATCTCGTGAAAAATATCTAATATGGAATTACCCTTGCTTGATAAAAAAATTAATCCGGCTAAAACCAAAACAACTCCTAACAAATTTCCCTTTGAAGGTTTTTTCTTTTCAAATAAAAGTTGAAAAATTGGAGTGAAAAGAACAAACGTTCCGGTAATAAATCCAGATTTTGTAGCTGATGTAAACTTCAACCCAATTGTTTGAGTAGCAAATCCAAGGAAAAACATTGTACCCAATAATATTCCGCTAAGCGTAATTGTCTTATTAAATCTATTCTTAATTTTAAAATAAAATGGAAGTAGAATTATAGTAGCAATTAGAAAACGTGTGGCAACAAAAGTCATTGGTGAAACATCATTCAACGCAACTTTAATGATTACAAAAGTAGCACCCCATATTAGCGTAACTAATATCAGAATAATTTCAGCAGTATTTTTTTTCATTAATAATCGAAAATCTTTTTCTATTCTTTGCTTTTTGTATAACCAAATGATTTAAGCATTTTTTCATCCGAACGCCATTTGTTTCTAACTTTTACACGCAGTTCCAAATAAACTTCTTTTTGAAGAAAATCTTCTACAGCCTGGCGAGCTGATTCTCCAAGTTTTTTTATTGCAGTTCCCTGCTTGCCAATTATAATTCCCTTTTGACTTTCCTTTTCAACAACAATCTCTGCTTGAATAAAATCTTTGCCTTCTTTACGTTCTTTGAAATCAGCTATAAGAACTTCACAGCTATAAGGAATTTCTTCTTTAAATAGTTCTAATATTTTTTCTCTTATAATTTCGCTTACAAAAAATCTCTCATTCTCATCAGCTACAATATCATCCGGATAATATTTCGGATGTTCTGGCAAATATTCTATAATTTCATTTAATACAGAGCTAATATTGTAACCTAATGAAGCAGAAACCGGAATTATCTTTTTAAATTTTTTACTTTCTTCAAATTTTAATAAAAGATTTTTAATATGATCTTGGTTAGATAGGTCAACTTTATTTAACAATAATATTTTAGGTTTTTTACTTTTAGAAAGAAGTTTTGCAACAAATTGATCTTTAAATGTACTATCGCCAAATTTATCTGCATCTACATCAATCATCAAAATTATTAAGTCTGCATCATGAACAGATTCATCAACATTCTCCATCATTTTTTTTTGTAGTAAATATGATGGCTCAAGAATTCCTGGAGTATCTAAAAAAATTATCTGGTAATTATCTTCCGACAATATACCTAAGATTTTTTTCCGTGTTGTCTGCGGCTTATTTGTTACAATCGAAAGTTTTTGGCCAAGCAATGAGTTCATTAAAGTTGACTTACCAACATTTGGCTTACCTAATATGGCAACATAACCACACTTTGTTTTTTCCATAATCTGCTCTTTATGAAAAATAAAAATTGGAATAAAGAATCACTATTACAAATTTAAAACAAAAACGGTTATCATTTGATAACCGTTCGCGAAAAAATAAATTTTTAAAAATCTTTTTAATGCAGCTTACTTAAATTCCTTTTACTTTGTTTTAAACTTTCAAAAAATAGATATCCGCTGATAATTATTCCAAAAGAAAATATCGAACCAATTATCGATAAATTTTTAGTTGTAAAGAGATCTTTAACAATTGAAAATGAACCAATAAAAGTATTCACATAATTATTAATATTTTCAGTAAGTACACCAATTCCGCTGCTCTGTCCAATAGCCCAATCAATAAGATAGCCAAAAATTATTAAGCTAATTGCAATAAAAATTGTAACTATTGAAAAAATAAAATTTCGATCTTTGCGAACAACTTTTAAATTTTTGCGAACCTTGAACATAACACTTGATGTAAAATCTTCGGAAACTTGATACATCTTCAAACTGGCTAGTTCGCTGTGGATTGTTTGCAAAGCAGCCAACCGTCTTCTGTCAGACTCAGATTTTTTAAGTTGTTCATGAATTTCTTTCAGAGCCGATTCTTCTAATTCGCCATCAATATATTTATTTAATAATTCATCACTCAATTGAATCATAACAATTCCTCAGAGTATTTAAATTTTAACAAAAGATTTTTTAATTCATTTCTTGACCTATAAAGCATAACCTTTACATTTGAAACTGAAGTTTCCATCACTTCACTTATTTCCTCACAAGTCATATTATCCAAATAAAACATATTTATTACCGATGCATACTTTACTGGCAATTTTTCAACTTGGGATTGAATAAATTTTGAAAAATCTTTTTGCTCGGCAATTCTAAAATCGTGTTCGCTTTTAATTTCCAAATGATCATCTATTGATGCCATTTCGCTTTCAATTTTCCTTTTTGTACTTGAAAGTTTTGTTAATCCAGTATTATAAACTATTCGATAAAACCAAGTAGAAAATTTAGCTTCTTGCCTAAAATTTGCAAGCGAATTAAAAGCTTTCAAAAAACAATCTTGAAGAACTTCTTCAGCTTCCATTTCATTCTTTAACATTCTTGTTAATAAAGAAAAAGCTTTATTCTTATACCTATCAATAATCAAAGCAAAATCTGAATGATTTCCTTTTTTTACAGATTCGATAATTTCAATGTCAGTAAGGTTTTTCATCGTAATATTATGACTCCCCAAAAAGAAAAATGGTTACAGTAAAACCAAATAATTCTCAGTTATGTTTTTGAAATTTCTTTTTATAAGATATAAACAAGTATAAAGAAAATCAATTTTGTAACCTTATCAAGCTTAGTATTGTCTTAACAATTAGAACAGAAAATTTATTAAAAAACATTGTAACCATAAAAGAAAAATATTAGTCTGAATTATTGAAGAAATGAAAGGAGAATTAAAATGAACCCTGGCGTAATTGGAGTTTTTATACCTATAATTTTTATTATAGTTGTGGGATTAATTTTCGTAACTTATTTTTATTTCCGTTCTCGGGAAAAGCAATTGTTGATTGAGAAAGGGCTGGATGCAGCCGCAATTAAACAATACTTTGAAACTAAAAAAGATCCTTACATCTTAACTAAAATCGGAATAATTTCATTTGGGTTCGGATTAGGACTAGGTCTTGGCTTAATTTTGCAAGATTATACTGATAAAGATTATTGGGTACCTTTTACTTTATTTACTTTGACTGGACTTGGTTTTGTTGCAGCAAATGTAGTTTCAAAAAAATTACAATCTAATAAATAAAAGAAAAGCCGGTTAATAACCGGCTTATTTTTTAATCCAAAGTTTCAAGCCATCTTTCAACATCGATTGCCGCCATACAGCCCGTACCAGCAGCAGTAATTGCCTGTCGATAAGTCTTATCAGCAACATCACCAGCGGCAAAAACACCAGGAATATTAGTGTAAGTTGAACCAGGTTTTACTTTTAAATAACCAGTTTCATCCATATCTAAAATTCCTTTGAACAATTCTGTGTTTGGTTTATGTCCAATCGCTATAAATAAACCATCAGCATCTAATTTCTGAGTTGAATGATCTTTTGTATCTTCCAGGAGAACACCTGTCATTGTTTTTCTTCCATTCTCTTCCTTGCCTAAAACTTCTTTTATTACTTTGTTCATTGCAAATTTTATTTTGGGATTTTTCTTTGCTCGTTCATGCATTATTCTGGAAGCTCTAAATTCATCTCTTCTGTGAACCACTATAACTTCAGAAGCGAACTTAGTTAAGAAATTTGCTTCTTCCATTGCTGTATCACCGCCGCCAACTACAATCACTTTTTGGTCTTTGAAGAAAAATCCATCACAAGTAGCACAAGCAGAAACGCCATAGCCCATAAATTTATTTTCAGATTCAATTCCTAAAAGTCTTGCAGAAGCACCTGTTGAAATTATGACAGCATCAGCAGTATGAACGTCATCATAAGTTTTAATTGTAAATGGACGTTTAGAAAAATCTACTTCGGTAACTTCTTTGTAAATAGATTTCGCTCCAAAACGTTGAGCTTGGTTGCGCATAGTATCCATTAACTCCGGTCCCATAATTCCGTTTTCAAAACCGGGATAATTTTCAACTTCGGTGGTTATGGTTAATTGCCCGCCTGGCTGCATCCCTTCAAATATAACAGGATTTAAATTTGCTCTACCAGTATAAATTGCAGCAGTAAAACCTGCTGGGCCAGAACCGATAATTACAACTTTATGATGATTTTCAGATGACATATATTCTCCAATAATTCAGAATACTTTAATTCAATTTAATTAAAATTTAATTTTTATAAAGATAGGATTCAAATATTTTGAAATGGTTTCATTTTTAATAACCTTACTTTATGATTTAATAAATTTCGCATTTCGTTTTAGTCCACTTAATTTTGTTCTTTTTATCGGACTTCTTTCAAACCTGATTTTAAATTCTTCTTCATTCATATTTATAATTTCATCTAAATTTAATTGTCCATTTCCAGTAGAAGGGAAAAAATCTTCAATTTGAGTTACAGTTGAAAATTTTGAATTCCATGGACATACGTCTTGACAAATATCGCATCCGAAAATCCAATTTTCAAATTTGTTTTTAAATTCAGCAGGTATTTCATTTTTATTCTCAATGGTTAAATACGAAATACATTTATTCGCATCCACAATATAATCTTGAACAATAGCATCCGTTGGACAAGCATCAATACAAGCTGTACAAGTTCCGCAATGATCTATAATTTGAGTGGAATATTTAAATTCATAATTAGTTAAAATTGTCGATAAGAATATCCAGCTTCCATAATTTTTATTAATAACATTCGTATGTTTTCCAAGCCAACCTAAACCGGCTTTTACCGCCCAACTTTTATCCATTACTGGGCCAGTATCCACATAAGACATTGATTCAAACAAAGGATCAATTTCTTTTAATTCTTTTTCTAGCAGAGATAATTTTTCCCAAATAATTAAATGATAGTCAACTCCCCAAGCATATCGAGATACTTTTCCTAAATTATTTTTGTTTGAAAAAATTTTTTTTGTGTAGTAATTAAGTCCAAGTGAAATTACACTTTTAGAATTTGGAAGAATATTTTTAACGTTTTTTCTTTTCTCAACGTTTCTTTCCATATAGGACATGCCAGCTTGAAATCCGTTCGACAACCATGTTTCTAGTTTATCGATTTCTTCTTTTAGCTCATCAGCTTTTGCAAAGCCTACAAGGTCAAATCCGATTTCTTTTGCTTTTTGAATAACTATTTCATTTGTAATGATCATTTAAAAAATAAATTATGATTTTTCTAAATCACCAATTCCATTCTTTTTTTATAACTTTAACAAAAACTTGATTATCAATAATTTTCACCGGATAAGTATCAAGACCTTTTTTATCCGTTGGCATTCTCCCAGTTTTTAAGTTAAACATCCAACCATGAGCTGGGCAAACAATACAGCCATCTTCAATAAATCCTTCGTAAATCATTGAAGTATGCTGGTGTGGACAAACATTATTCAAAGCAAAAATTTCTCCTTCAACTTTGAATACAGCAATTTCAGTTTCATTTACAAAAAATTTTTGTCCGTGCTTTTCTCTTAAATTTTCGACCAAACAAATTTTTGTAAATCCTTCTAATTCATTAACGCTAGAAATTTTAGAATCCTGAGAATTTTTCATTAATCTTAAAGCCTTTATCGGTTTTGACAACTGTTGCAAAAACTGTTTCGGGATCGTGTTCAAAAAATAATTTCCAATTTTCGTCAACAGCTTTGTTAAGAATTTTTTTCTTTTCTTCAAGCGTTACAAGCGGCTGCAAATCATAACCCATTATATAAGGCAAATGAATATGAGAAGAAGTTGGGAATAGATCACCGCAGAAAACTAAAATATTTGATGAATCTGAAATTTTTATTAGTTGTTGTGAAAAAGTATGTCCATTTACAATTAAGAGTTGAATTTCATCATCAAAAAATTCTTCACCATTGATAAAAACTAAATTACCATATTCGTTTAATGGTAGAAAATTCTCTTTTATGTAACTTCCTTTATCTTTCTCTGATGGATTGAGTGCCCAATCATAATTTTTTTTCTGGACATAATATTTTGCATTAGGAAAAGTAGGATTTAATTTTCCATCTTTAACAATTGTCGAACCGCCGGTATGATCAAAATGAAGATGAGTTAATATAACATCAGTTATTGCATCAGGTTTAATATTTAACTTTGATAATTCATCTATTAGCAAAAATGTATTTTGTTGAATTTCATAAATTGATTTTGAGCGGTCATCCCACTTATTACCCATTCCAGTATCAATTAGAATATTTTTTTTGCCATCGGTTAAAACCAAATTTCTAGTTGCTAATTTAATTCTGTTATTTATATCTGGAGGGTTAGATTTTTCCCACAATGGTTTAGGAATAATACCAAACATTGCGCCTCCATCTAAAGAAAAGTATCCTGAATTTATAAAATGTAAATTATATTTACCTATTTTCATTTTTATTCAAATTTAATTAGCTAAAGCGAATTCATTTGCAAAGTTAATTATATAACTTAGGAAGAAAAAATGGAAAAGGTGATCAATTTAATCAAGAAGTGAGGAGAAAAGATTGGGCATCGTGAAATAGATGCCCACTAAAGCATTTTTATAATTTATCTGCCAATACCGTCTAAATAATCTTTTTTCTGTAACAAAGCTGCTTCATCTTCAACATGATTTGGGTCTGTTACACAGCAGTCAACAGGACAAACTTCTTGACATTGAGGTGCATCATGAAATCCTTTGCATTCGGTACATTTATCAGGAACAACATAAAAATAATCATTTGAAAAGAATCCATTAGCTCCAGATGGTGCAGCATCACCTTCACCATAAGTTTTACCAGCAAACTCCCAACTTGTTCCGCCTTCATAGATTGCATTATTTGGGCATTCTGGTTCGCATGCACCGCAATTAATACATTCTTCAGTTATTTTGATGGCCATTTTTTCTATCTCCTTAAATCGTTAAATATTATAGTTTAATTTTTAAAAGTTAATTTCAATGCAAATTTTGCTAAAACACTCTAATTTTATGCCAAGATTTCAATTTGGTTAAAAATTCATTGAATAATTATGTTTTTATAAAATTAAAGGATTGGAGCTAAAAGTTTAAACTTTTTTTTGGATTGATTTTTCACAATTGAGAATTCAAATAATTTACATTCTCTAAATTGGTCTGGTGGAAAAATTAGAATAATATTTTGTTTGAAATAAAAAATGGACATCAGTTGATGTCCATTTTAATGAAATAGTCTTAAAATTATCTCCCGATCCCATCAAGATATTCTTTTCGAGCTAATAAAGTAGCTTCATCTTCAACATGTTTTGGATCTGGGATACAACAATCAACCGGACAGACAGCAGCACATTGCGGTTCATCGTGAAAACCTTTACATTCAGTGCACTTATCTGGTACAATATAAAAGAAATCAGAAGAAAAAAATCCACTAGCACCAGAAGGAGCCGCATCGCCTTCACCATAAGTCTTTCCAGCAAGTTCCCAAGTTGCACCACCTTCATAAATAGCAGTGTTTGGGCATTCTGGTTCACAAGCGCCGCAATTTATGCATTCTTCAGTTATCATTATTGCCATTTAGTAATTCTCCTTTTCATTGTTAAATGACTTTCCTATAAAAGGAAGAAAAATATTTAATTTAAAATTTATTAAAAAGTTAATGAAAACTTCCGAACAATTTTACTAAAACCTTAACCAAACATCAACGTAAAAGGTATAAAGTGATTAATATTTTTTACCAGCCTCCGCTTGCACCGCCACCGCCAAAACTACCTCCGCCGCCAGAGAATCCTCCACCGCCAAAGCCACCACCAGAAAAACCTCCGCTGCTGAATCCTCCTCCCCCAAATCCACCAAAGAAAAATGGTCCGCCAAAACTTCTTCTTCCTCGGCGGAAGAATGTTATAATAAAAAAGACTATAAAAATTAAAGTCGTAATTCCAGAAATTGAATCATGAGCATGTGTATGTTTTTCTGCTTTGTATTCCCCTTTGGTAGCAAGAATTATAGCATTTATACCCGCCGAAATTCCATCAAAAAAATCATTTTGCTTAAAGTACGGAACAACAACATTTCGGATTATTGAACTGGCCAGAGCATCTGGTAAAGCACCCTCAAGTCCGTAGCCAACTTCAATTCTAAGTTTCTTATCATTTTTAACAACTACAAATAAAATTCCATTATCATTTTTTTTTGTTCCGATTTTATTTTTTATAGCAGTTTCATTTGCATATTCTTCCAAAGGATAATCATTCAAAGTTGGAATCATTAAGAAAACAAGTTGATTTGAAGTAGAATCATCAAAGGTTTTTAGCTGGTAATTTAAATCTTCTAGCTGATCTTGATTTAATGTCCCGGTAAAATCATTTGCATAATTTTTTAGAACCGGAAATTCTTGTTGCGCATATCCAACAGAAAAAAAGAATAAGAAAAGAAATAGTTTTTTCATTCGATTTAGAATTCTACTTTGGGTGGTGTTTCAGAACCAGCTGTTGCTCTAAAGTACTGTTTGTCCCTAAATCCAAAAACATTTGCTAAAATTGAACTTGGAAATCTTTTTATAGTAGTATTATAACTTTGCACAGTTTCATTGAATTTTCTTCTTTCTACAGCAATTCTATTTTCAGTACCTTCCAATTGTGCCTGCAATTGAAGAAAATTTTCGTTTGCTTTTAAATCTGGATAATTTTCAACTGTAACAAGCAGCCTTGAAAGTGCACCGCTTAATTGACCCTGAGCAGCTTGGAATTTTTGGAATGCATCAGGATCATCAAGAATTTCTTTCGTAGCTTTAACACTTCCAACGCTTGCCCTAGCTTCTGTTACTTGCGTTAAAACGCTTTTTTCAAAATTCGCATAACCTTTTACAGTATTTACAAGATTAGGAATAAGATCTGTACGCCGCTGATACTGATTTTCTACCTGACTCCAGCTCTGATTGACCGATTCATTAAGTGTTACTAAATTGTTATAAGTACTGATACCCCACATAACAAAAATAGCTACAATTAAAAGAACGCCCCCGGCAATGGAACAACCTATTATCATTCCTTTCTTCATTATTCCTCCAAAATTGGTTGTATTCTAGTTGGTAGAAAGCAATTATTTTACTGGTTATTTTTACAAAAGGAAATTTTATTTAATTCAATATAATATAAAATATAATTTGATACTTAAATTTAGACAAACTTTTTTAATTTAATAAATTCACGGCTTAGTACCATGGTAATTAAATTGTAAATAGTTTAGCGCATTATTTGCAATTTTTAAATTTTCTTCTTCGGCAAAGTTTGTAGCATTCTGTAAATTTCCATTATAAAATCTTAACCAAAGGAAATTACCAACAATAAGTCCGTCAAAAACTCTGTCTGTTACAAATGCATTAATTGTTACATATCCCCACAAAACATTCCATCCCAAAGACAACAATCCACTTAAAAAATGGCCTGTATACATTTGTCCCGAACCGGGAATAAAAAGTGAAAGAAGCTTTGCTAAAGAAGTTGAATACTTTTTTTTAGCAACTTTTTTGCAAAAATCCTTCAAGACTGTATTTGAATCTGTCTGAGCAAAATAATTTGAAGCTTCTTCCCAATTATCAGAAAAAATATATGCCCATCCTTTCCAATAATTAATTTCTTTTGCTCTGTTTGAAAATCTTTTATCTGATTCTACTGAGTTTAGCAACTCAATTGCATGAGATGTTGTTCTTCTGAGAATATTTGACCTTATAATTTCAATTTTGGAATCAAATAATTCATCATTAGTTGTTGCATTCATTTCGGCAAGTGTAAAATATAAAATTGCATCAGAAAATTTGGCTCCTTCTTTGTATGATAAACCTATATAATTATTTGCTTCAAATTTATATTCGCCTTTGCTATCGAAGAATAATAATCTTTTAAATTCTGTAATGGAATCAAAATATTGTTCGTTATTGTATAACTTTTTAGCATAATCAAACTGCTTTTTTAAAAAATCCTGAGCATTTAGATTACTAAACACCAAAATGAAAATTAAAAAAGTAAAAATATTTATTTGAGTCCTATTCATTCATTGGCAAAAATTAATTTTAGGAATAAAATAATTGTTGCGTTCTAAAAAATTTTTTACCTCACTTACAAAGTCAAATTGAATTTTCGCATTATAAATTTGTGCTGATGCTGCAGAGCCATAAATATTACCTCCGTAAAATCCCACAGCCAAACCACCAAATAACCAGCCTCTAAAATTGTGATCAGCGTGAAAATTATCATAAGATAAATATGCAAATCCCACCGAAGAGATAAACCCCCAAACACCATCCCAAAATTTTTGAGTATAGAATTTTCCTAATCCTGGAATAATTGCTGATAAAATCCCTGCAGCTACGGGACTTTTATACGGAGGATCTTTTTTCCACTCATAAAAATTTTTTACTTTGTTCAAATCTTCAGATGGAAATGGTTTGCAAAAATCATTTTTCTCTGGAAGATTATCATTTGTAAAAAGGAAAGATAAATTTAAAAGAGGCTGGGCATTTTTGTTTTCAAGGGAATCGTTTGTAATTTTTTTTCTTAGTTCAACAAAATTGTTCGATTGAAATAATAATTTCAAAATTTCTAATTTAGCTTGTAAAAATAATTCTGAATTTTTCGGAATCGACTGAAAAGTGTTAATAGAATTTTGGAATTCTTCCATTTTAGAATATGCAAAAGCTATTTTGAATACTATAGAATCGCTTTTAGTTTTTAACAAATAACGATTGTATTCGTTAATAGCTCTTAAATAATCGCGTTGGCAAAAAAGATAGTCAGCAAACTTTTTAGTATTTGCCAAAGAAAATAAATCAGTTTTAGTTGAGGTTATTTCCTGTGGAAATGAAATTGAACAAATAAAAATTGCTAAGAAAAAAATTTTATTCATTCATTTTTCACAACAAATGAAGGAGGTGAATATTTTACACTATCTTGATTCATTAAATAAAGAGAAGGCGGATCAAAAAAATGTCCATCCGATACTCTTGGATAATTTCCAACTTTTCCCAGAATATCCATATCTCTCGTAAATCGGTCGAAAAACATTAATGATCCTTGAATTATATTTGTTTTTTCAACTGATTGCAGAAAAAAATTTGAGCAAGTAGGATTAAAGGAACAGTTATCACCATCAACATCAGAAATAAAAAGCCAATAAGTATCGGCAAGCGATTTAATCACGAATCTTTCTGGATTTTGATAATCTAAAGAATAATCTCTATGCTGGAAATTATCTTTAATTTGGTATGAATAATTTGCCTTTCCCCATTTAATCCAATCGCTTTGCGAATAAATTTTGATAGAATAAATAAGACAAATTATTATGAAAAATCTCATAAATTATTTTTAATTTTCATCTAGTAAAGCTCTTGCGATAACTATTTTTTGAATCTCATTTGTACCTTCATAAATTTCCGTAATTTTAGCATCGCGAAGATATCGTTCAACTAAATATTCTCTTACATAACCATAGCCGCCATGAATTTGAATTGCTTCAAGAGCGCATTCAACTGCAATTTTTGATGAATAAAATTTTGCCATGGCTGCTTCTTTATAATATTTCTTCCCAGCATCTTTTAGCGCCGCTGCATTTAATGTTAATAGTTTTGCTGCTTCAACTTTTACAGCCATGTCTGAAAGCTTAAATTGAATTGCCTGAAAATCTGAAATGTGCTGACCAAATGCTTTCCTTTCTTTAGAATATTTTAGTGCAGCATTTAGAGATGCCTCAGCAATTCCAATAGCCTGAGCAGCAATTCCAATTCTCCCACCGTTAAGTGTATTCATTGCAAAGTTAAATCCTTTTCCTTCTTCCCATACTAAATTTTCCGGTGGAATTTTACAGTTTGTAAATGTAAGTGAAGAAGTATCAGAGCTTCTAATTCCAAGTTTATCTTCTTTTTTCCCATAACCAAAACCTGGGGTGCCTTTTTCAACAACAAAAGTAGAAATTCCCTTATGGCCTTTTGATTTGTCGGTTGTTGCCATAACTAAAACATAGTCGGCGCTTTGTCCGTTTGTTATCCAATTTTTAATTCCATTCAGAACAAAATAACCATCTTCTTTATCTGCAGTAGTTTTTTGTTTTGTGGCATCGCTGCCAGCTTCTGGTTCAGATAGAGCAAATGCACCTAGCTTTTCACCTTTGGCAAGCGGGATAAGATATTTTTCTTTTATATATGGAGAGCCATATTTCTCTAATCCATAACAGACTAAAGAATTGTTGACGGACATTATTACACCGACACTTGCATCAACTTTAGAAATCTCAATCATTGCAAGAACGTAACTGATAGTATCTAAACCAGCGCCTCCGAAATCTGAAGGAACCATCATTCCTAAAAATCCGAGATCGCCTAATTTTTTTACTATCTCCGAAGGAAATTCTCCTTTTATATCGCGTTCAATAGTTGAAGGCGCTATTTCTGCTTGAGCGAATTCGCGCGCTGTATCGCGAATCATTAACTGTTCTTCTGTAAAATCAAAATTCATATTACTCCCTTTTTTATAAATTATTATTACTTTTGGTAAAATAATTAATGGGATTTAAAAATATCTGCAATCTTGTGGTTTGCAGCACTAAATATTTACTAATTTTCTCCGAGAAAATAAAATAATAATTTTTTTATAGCAACAAGTTTAATAGAAAAATTATCTGCATCACTTACTAAGAAAATCAATTTTTTGAAAACGAACTAATTCTTATATTTGTTACGAAAAAAAAATCCAAGGAAGAAAATGGGCGACGAATTAAATACAACAACACAAGAGAAAAAAAAGACTCAACTTAAAGGAATGACCTTAGATGAGTTGAAAAATTTCTTTACAAGCATTGGTAAACCGCGCTTTAGAGGCGAGCAAATATTTAATTGGATGTATAATCACTTAGTATCTGATTATGATGATATGTCCAACGTTCCTAAAGTTCTTCGGAATGAACTTAAGGAAATTACAGAATTAAAAGCGTTGGAATATCATTCATCGGAAGTATCTCCAATTACTGGGACCAAAAAATATATTTTCCAAACGCCTGATAATTTGAAAATTGAATCTGTTGTAATTCCCGAAGATAAAAGGACTACTTTGTGTATTTCAACTCAAGTTGGCTGCCCTCTCGATTGCGCTTTTTGTGCAACTGGAGTTATGGGATATAAAAGAAATTTAACTGCTGGAGAAATTTTTGACCAATATTTACTTGCGGCAAAAGAATATGGCAAAGATGTTATTACAAATATTGTTTATATGGGTATGGGCGAACCTTTATTGAATTACAATAATACAATGAAATCGGTTAGAATTTTTGCCGAAGAATTAACAACTGGAATTAGTCAAAAGAAAGTTACTATTTCAACTGCTGGTATTGCACCAAAAATTAGAGAGCTTGCAGAATCAAATATAAAAATTAAGCTTGCATTTTCTCTTCATTCGTGTTTTGAAGATATCCGCTCTAAGATTATGCCCATAAATAATAAATATAGTTTAAAGCAAAATATTGAAGCTTTAAAATATTACGCAAAACGAACTGGAATGAGAATTACATTCGAATATGTTATGCTTAAAGGAATTAATGATAGAGATGAAGATGCTACTGCACTTATTGGATTATGCAGTGAAATGCCTTCAAAAGTCAATATTATTCCATTTAATTCTTTGAAACACATTGAACCGACAGGACTTGCTGGTGAAATTGAACCAACACCAATTCAGAAAATTGATGAGTTTGTTGATAAACTCAGAGAAAAGAATATTACCGTTATGATAAGAGATACTCAAGGTGAAGATATTGTTGCTGCTTGCGGGCAATTGGCATATAAATTAAATTAAAATTGTTATCTCTTCTTCTTTTTAATGAAGAAGCTTACTCACGATCAAATTGCAGAGAATAGAAGCACGCTGGAAACTATTCATAAAGTTTCTAAGTTACCAGTCTATGTTGTGCTCGATAGTATAAGAAGCAGTTATAATGTTGGATCAATTTTTAGAACATCCGACGGTGTAATGATTGAAAAGCTTTTTCTATGTGGCTATACTCCTCATCCCCCAACTACTTCACAAATTGGTAGAAAAGAAATTTTAAAAACAGCACTTGGCTCTACTGAAAGTGTAAATTGGGAATATGTAAAAGACCCGCATGAAGTAATCTTAAAACTAAAAAAAGATGGCGTTAAGGTTTGCGCACTTGAACTTACAAATAAAAGTAAAAAATATTACGAGACTAGTTCAAAAGATTTTCCAATTTGTTTAATAGTTGGAAATGAAATTACTGGCGTTTCACAAAGTTTAATTGATCTCTGTGATTTATCAATTGAAATACCTCAATACGGAATTAAGCAATCTCTGAATGTAGCAGTAGCTTACGGAATAGCTATTTTTGAATTGAGAAAAATTTTTGATCATAAATCAAAATAAAAATTTGCTCAAATATTTGTAAAATATTCTTCACCATTATCTTTAACGTGAATCATAAGTAAATTTGCACGAACAAGTTTGACTAATGTTCTAGAAGCTCGCCTTTCTGAAATATTAATCAAATTGCTTAACGTTTTTACTGTAATAGCTTCGTTCTTGCTTAAATACTCAAACACTGCTTTTTCATTCGGCCCCAATGAATAATTCTTCAGCTGCAAATTATTTGTCTGTGCTTTCAAGATTCGAATCATTTCCTTACTAGCCTGAACACTTTTATCTTTAACACGAATTGTTACAAGTGCTTTATTAATATCGAAGTCCTTAGCATAATCTTGCAGTCTGTGCGGTTTATTTTTAGATTCAGGAATTTCAACAATTACAACTTCTTTGCCTTGTATATCCATATAATTAATATTTATTTCTAAAGGCGGTTCACAAAAATTTTTTGCAGCATCAAGTATTAATTCGGTTTCTGATTTTTCACTGTCAACTCCAACAACCTCTTTATTATCATCAATTCCGAAAAGAATAATACCGCCTCTTGTGTTTGCAAAGGCAATCATTTCTCTTGCAATTTTTTCTGGAGTGGAAAATTTTCTTTTAAATTCACAATAAAGATTTTCCCCTTCTTCAATTAATTCTTTCAGTTCAATTCTTTTCATCTTTTTGGTTCGGGAACAATATTACATTATTTAGTCTTGCAAGCGCAATTCCAGCCCGCCTTAAGACGTATCTAGAATTTGAAGTTGGATTATGTTCAAGTGGAGAAGGAATAACTGCAGCTAGTCTTGCACAATCATTTAGTGTAAGTTTTGAAGGCTGTAAATTAAAATACTTTTCTGATGCTTCTTTAATTCCAAATATGCCATTTCCCCATTCAATAATATTAACATAGTTTTCTAGTATGGCTTTTTTGGAAATTTCTTTTTCCAACCTAAAAGTAATCAACATTTCTTTTGCTTTTCTAAATACACTTCTTTCAGTTGTAAGATAAAGATTCTTTGCCAGCTGCATTGTGATTGTACTTCCTCCTCGAATAATTCTGCCTCTTCTTTTATTTTCCTTTAACGAAGTATTTAATTGTTTCCAGTCAATTCCCTTATGATAAAAAAAAGCATCATCTTCTAGAGATAAAATTGCTTTAAGAAGATTTGGATTGACATCATTTATGCTGACCCACGATTCTCTTGGATAAAAAATTAGATCATGTTCAATTGCTCTTTGTTCCATTAATGATGAAACTCTTTGATGGTTATACTTTAGCAACGGAATATTGAACGATGGGATTGAAAAATAAAATATAAAAAGAATGTAAAGTAAAAAGCTTTGAATTTTTCTCCGCTTAATGAACGGCAATATTTTATTAAAAAGATTTCCTATTTCACATTCTGTAAGTTGAATATTTGCCATTTAATTATGCGGTATTAATTAAATTATATTTTAATGCTTGGTATAGATTATAAGAACATCACTCGTTTATTCTTCTTCGCATACCTTTCCCTCTTATTCTAATTAATGTATCTGCACTAGTGCTTGTATTCTTATTTAGTAAAGCATTCTCTTCTGGTTTAAATTTTGGAGTTTCGTTTGGTATAATATTTTTCCCTGGAATATTAGTATTCTTATTTTGATTTACTAGAGAATCTTTCGTCAGCATTGCCAATTTTTCTTTCTTTACATTAGTTGAATCAGAACTCAATGAATCGATTTTTGATTTCGAAGCAAGCAAAGAATCTTGTTCTGCTTTCTTAATTCTTGCAATTTCTTCTCTATAGAAATTAAGTTCCGGTAAAACTTTTTGCGCATAAATAGTCCGAGGATACATTTTTGTTAAAGTATCATAAACTACAACAGCAGAATCATTCAAATTTAATTTATTTAATAAAACCCAGCCAGTTGCATATAATGCTTTGGCAGCAAAAGGAGAATTAGGATTAGTTAAATAAATTTTATAAAAATTTGTTGCTGACGAATCATACTTCCCACTAAGCATTTGAGCTTCTGCATTAGAATACAATTTACTTGCAGGATCAAAATTAAAATCAATTAATGGCTTGCCTAATTTATCTGCGGCAGCATTAACAATACTTTCATGCTTGTAATTGTTATAAACATAATTAAAAATACTATCGGCTTTTACAGTATCGTTTACAGTTAAGTAATAACTTCCCAAAGCATAAGTAATTCTGCCTTGAAAAGAGGTACCAGAATAATTAGTCAAAATATCAGTATAATACTTATAGGCAGAATCGGGCAAATTGAACTCAGTAAATAACAGATTACCTAAATCGAATTCTGATTTAACAAGCTGATATTTTAAAGTATCAATTGATTGTGTTGGACGCACTGGCGGTTTTTGTTCAATAACTTGAGTTTGCTGCGGCAACTCATTTAATTTCATCTTAACATCACCAAACTTTTCGTTCCTTGTTAACAACGAATCCGCTCTTCTTTTAGCTAGTAATAAAGAATCTGCTTTTTGTTTTGCAACTTCTAATGAATCAATTTTACTTGTATCAACTTTCATTGTATCTGTTTTACCAAAAATATATCCTAAGGTATCCGCCGCTTCTCTTCTCATTTCTTCCATCTTATTTACATAAGCAATTGAATCCTTTATAAAGAGACTTGGATCCACTGCATAATTATATTCGTGCAAATCGTTGTTGTAATTTGAATATAGCAGTTTATATTTTTTTATTAGTTCAGATTTGTTTTTGGCTTTTAATATCGAATCTTGCGGAGCAGTTGAAATGGTAGCTCTGTTAAAATAGTATCCAGCGCTATCAAAATTAACATAATTATCCAAAAATATTCTTCCAAGTTCTAAACTTGCTAATCCTGCATTAGGTGTTCGCGAATAAGAAGTATCAACAATTATCAATTGATCAACAGCATCTTTAACCCTATTCATTTTATATAAAGTTACTCCTCTTTGATAAAAAATTTCGTCCATAACATCAGAGTTTTTTTGCTGTTTGCTCATGTTGTCAAATACTTTTAGAGCTTGATCATCTTGACCTATTTCTCGATATGTTTTTCCTAACTCGATTTGCGATTTAAATTCTACATCATAAGTAGGCGAATAAGCTGTTACTTTTTCATAAGAATCAATTGCTTTCTTCGGATCGTTATTTTTGTTATAAAGATTTCCTAATTCATACGCTACTTCAGCTTTTATTTTGTCATCCTTCGAAACATTTAAAATCTGATCTGAAAGATCAATTGCATTGGAATAATCTTTTTGATAGATATAATATTTGGCTTGTTCAATTAATGCATTCTGTTCAATAGTATTTTCTTTACTTTTTTTAGCATCAGCTTGAACGCTCTTTAACATTGAAAGGCCATCATCAAATTCTTTCAACTTCATTTGTGTCTTACCAATCCACAATTTAGTTTCAAGAATCAAATCACTTTTGGGTTGAGTAGCAATTAACTCTTCAAATTTTCTTATAGCTTTTTGATAATTTGCTTGATAATAAAAGCTCTTTCCAAGCATTAAAAGTGCCTCGTCTACATAACTACTTTGGGCATGGAATTGAAGGATTTGTGAACATTTTTCAACAACTTTTGCTAAAGAAGCATTAGCGCTTTGAGGAAGCTGGATATCTTCGTTTGAAAATAAATCTCTTTTTTGTTGATTGATATCGTCTTCAGCTTTACTGAAAAGAATTGAAGTATCGTAATAAAGATTAAAATACGTTGTAAAGTTCGTCCAAACACCACATCCATAAAGTGCTAAAGCCGAAAAGATGACAACTGAAGACTTTTTAAATATCGAATTAACTTTAATTTTCATAAATGAAGCTATTAAACATTGTGAATAATTTAAAGGTAAAATATTTTACAGTGCTTCTTTCCCCGATTCTTCAGTTCTGATCCTGATTACTTCGTGAATATCGTAAATAAATATTTTACCATCACCCACTTGGCCTGTTTTTGCAGTTCTTACAATAGCATCAATCACATTTTCAACTTTTTCATCTTCAACAACAACTTCAATTTTTATTTTCGGAATAAATTCAATTCTATATTCACTACCTCGATAAGTTTCAGTATGTCCTTTTTGGCGTCCGTAGCCCCTCACTTCTGAAATTGTTAATCCCCTAATTCCTTCTTCAACAAGTGCTTCTTTTACTTCGTCAAGCTTAAAAGGACGAATAATAGCTTCAATTTTTTTCATATGCCCCTTTCAATTTATTTTCCATGGCAATGTTTATACTTTTTCCCGCTTCCGCATGGGCATGGATCATTTCTTCCAATTTTTTCTTCAACTTGAACTGGTTGAACTTTAACTGCCTGGGGTTCACCGCCAGCATTTTGTGCTGCCGAAGATAATCCGACTTCACCAGCGTTTTGCTTAATTTCTCGCATGCGTCCAGTTTGTCTTCTTCTTTTTGTTTGAACTTCGTCCGGAGCTTGCGGGAAAAATTTAAAGCTGAAAGAAACAACTTCATTTCTAATTTGGGTCAACAGCTCTGTAAATAATTTAAATGCTTCAACCTTGTATTCAACAAGTGGATCTTTTTGGCCATAAGCGCGTAAACCGATTCCCTCCTTTAAATCATCCATCTCTCGAAGATGCTCTTTCCATTTATGGTCGATTACGCTAAGCATTGCATATCGTTCTAATCTAGCCATCAGATCAGAACCAAGCATTTCTTCTTTCTTTTTGTAAAATGCTTTTGCTTCATCAAGTATTCTATTAACAATACCTTCTTTACCAAGAATCTCAAACTCAGTAGGCTCTAATTTAATTTCCACCAAAAGATTATGCATAACTTGTTCTTTGATATTGTCTACTAAAACATCATCAAAATTTGGTTCAACTATTTCATGAACATAATCCTCAAGCAGTTCAAATATTTCACCTTTTAATCTGTCACCTTGAAGAGCACGCTGCCGTCTCGTATAAATTACTTCGCGTTGCTGGTTCATTGTATCGTCGTATTCGAGCAATCTTTTTCTAATTGAAAAATTATTTTCTTCAACTTTCTTTTGTGCTCTTTCAACAGATTTTGTTATTAAAGGATGTTGAATAACTTCTCCATCTTTAATTCCCATTCTCTGCATAACAGAAGAAATTCTGTCGCTTCCAAATAATCGCATTAAATCGTCTTCAAGAGAAAGAAAAAATTTAGAAGTACCTGGATCACCTTGTCTGCCCGAACGTCCTCTAAGCTGACGGTCTATTCTTCTTGATTCATGCCGTTCAGTTCCAAGAATGAAAAGCCCGCCTTTATCTTTAACGCCCGCACCAAGTTTAATATCCGTACCACGACCTGCCATATTTGTTGCAATTGTAACAGCGCCAATTTCACCTGCATGCTGAACAATTTCGGCTTCCCTTTGATGTTGTTTAGCATTCAAAACATTATGTGGAATTGATTTACGCTTTAACATTCTGCTAATAGTTTCTGAAACTTCAACTGAAGTCGTTCCCACAAGAACTGGTCGCCCTTCTTTCCGGAGCTGTTCAATTTGATCTATTACAGCATTATATTTTTCGCGTTTGGTTTTATAGATTGCATCGTCTTCATCTTCACGAATAACTTCTTTATTAGTGGGAACAACAACAACTTCAAGTTTATAAATTTCCCAGAACTCGCCTTCTTCAGTTTCTGCTGTACCAGTCATACCGGCAAGTTTTTTATACATTCTGAAATAATTTTGGAGAGTAATAGTTGCAAGCGTTTGAGTATCTTTTTCAACTTTAACATTTTCTTTTGCTTCAATTGCTTGATGCAAACCATCAGAATATCTTCTGCCAGGAAGAACGCGTCCCGTAAACTCATCAACAATTGCAATTTTCCCTTCTTCGGTTACAACATACTCAACGTCTTTTTCAAAAAGTGTGTAGGCTTTTAAGAGTTGATGAATTGTATGAATACGATCGCTGCTCTCTGAATATCTGTTATATAATGCATCTTTCTTTTTGAGCCTTTGATCATCAGTTAAAGTTGGATCGTTTTCAAGTTTGCTAATTTCAGTTCCTAGGTCTGGCAAAACGAAGAAATCCTTTTCCATTCCGCTGCCTTTTGCAAGCTCTTCGCGGCCTTTTTCAGTTAAATCAATCGTATTATTTTTTTCATCAATTACAAAATAAAGCTCGTCATCAATGATGTACATGTTCTTAGCTTTTTCGCGAAGGTATTCCATTTCAGTGGTTTGCATAAGTTTTTTATTTGCAGGTTCACTGAAAACTTTGGCAAGCTTGTTATTTTTTGGTAATCCACGGTAAGCTCTAAGCAGTAAAATACCGGCTTGATTTTCGTTACCTTTTCCATCTGAATTTAATAACTCTTCCGCTTCTTGAACAAGTTTTGCAACCAAGTTTGATTGAAGCCTATAAAGTTTTTCAACCCGCGGTTTCATTTCATCAAATTTTTGGTCATCAACTTCAACCGGACCAGAAATAATTAATGGTGTTCGTGCTTCATCAATTAAAACAGAATCTACTTCATCGACGATAGCATAATTATGTTTCCGCTGAACTTGGAATTCTTTTTCAACTGCCATATTATCACGAAGATAATCGAAGCCGAATTCATTATTTGTTCCATAAGTTATATCGCAGTTGTAATATTTCTTACGTTCATCTGGATCCATAGTGTTAAGAATAACGCCGACTGTCAATCCGTGGAATTTATAAATTTCTCCCATCCATTCGCTATCGCGTAACGCTAAGTAATCGTTAACTGTAACTAAGTGAACTCCGCGTCCAGTTAATGCATTTAGATAAATAGGAAGAGTAGCAACTAAAGTTTTACCTTCACCGGTAGCCATTTCTGCAATTTTGCCTTGATGAAGTACAATTCCACCCATTAATTGAACATCGTAGGGCATCATATCCCAAGTAATTTTATTTCCAGCGACTGTCCAGCTTTTTCCAATTAATTTTTGGCATGTGGCTTTAACAACAGCAAAAGCTTCAGGAAGAATTTCATCTAAAATTTCTTCATATTTTTCATCAAGTTCTTCTTCCAATTTTTCTATTTCTTCATAAATAGCGTGCATATCAATTTCTTCATTGGATTGAAGTTGTGCCCTTGTTTCTTCAATTTGTTTTCTTAACTCAGCAGTATGATTTTGAATTCTCTCCTTAAATTCCTGAGTTTTTGCTTTTAGCTGATCTTCGGTTAGATCTTTTATTTTTTCATATTCTTCATTTATTTCTTCAACAATTGGCCATAAATTTTTAAAATCTTTACTATGTTTATCACCAAATATCGCTTTGATAATATTTTTCATCTAGAATGAATCTCCGTTGGATAAATAGACTTCAAAATTAACCATTGAAGCCTTGAAATGCAATTTAAGAAGAATGGGACTATTTTCTCATTATATATTATGGCGATAGAATAACTTTGTTTATTTTTGATAAAAAAAATTATTCTAAAACTTTTGTTATATACCAACCTTTAAATTGCTCAAAGGAAATTAAAGCTTTAAAGGTATCTCCGGCTCTTAGTTTTGCCAAAGCAAGTAAACTTTTATTGTTATTAGTTGCCATAATTTTTTGTTTATCATCCAACTGAAAACTCGGAATCAAAATATAAGCTGCACCTGGGATTACAAAACTTGATTGAGCAGTACTATCTTCAATTTTTATTATTCTAGCTTTAATGAAAAAATCTTCTTTACTGCTGCCGTAAACTCCGTCAATTTGAGCTAATACAGTTGATTGAATTTCATGCCCAATAGATGGAAATTTTAGCTGAGTTTTAGTTTTTACACTATCAGTTTTTGCAGTATTTTGATCGTTTGAAACATCATAGCTGCATGATGATAAAATAAATAAAAATAAAGCAACTAATAAAAATTCAAAATATTTCATCAAAAAATTCCTTAAATCATTTGTTGTGTTGGCAAATTGAATTTACTCTTTTAAAATTTCTTTTTCTAAAAATAGATTTATTATTTTCTATTTACAATCAATAAAATTAGTTTAAAGATATAACATCAAAATATTTTTTGAATTGATCAAAAAAAGAAAAAAATATAAGCTCTCAAAAGAATTTATTTCCAAATTAGCTGAAGCAACTGCGGGATATATTTCGCCAGAAAATTTTGATTCTGTTATTAGTTTATTTGAAAAAGAAATTTCAGAAAAATTTTATACTTTTAGCGCCGAATCAAATCTGCTGAGAATTATTTTAGCAATGTATGATAAAGCAACCTTGCTGAGTGAGTGCATCAAATATCCTCATTACGTTGAACTTTTAGTTTTGGTTTCGGTTAACAGTAATTACTTATCTGATATTTTAGTGAAAAATCCCGAATATTTTTATTGGATTGTTAATCCATCAACTTTGAAATATAAAATTGATTACAAAAGTTTTAGCGAGACAATAGAAAATTCAATATCACCATTTAAAACTTTTAACTCAAAAGTAAACTCTTTACGAAGATTAAAACGCAAAGAAATTTTACGAATCGGAATGAAAGACATTTTAGGAAATGCTGAGCTAAAAGAAATTACAGAAGAGCTTTCCACTTTGGCAAAATCAATATCGGCAGAGCTTTTTTCAATTTGTTATTCTGAAATTCTTAATAAATATTCTTTGGAAAAAGTTAAATCAAAATATTGTTTAATAGCGTTGGGAAAGCTCGGCGGCAACGAGCTAAATTATAGTTCGGATATTGATTTAATTATTTTCTACGATGAAGATTATGTTTTACCTTTCAAGAAAAATTTTAGCGAAATACTTATTGAAACAATTTATCTTTTTATTGAATGTGCGTCATCCATTACCAGCGAAGGTTACATTTACCGCGTTGATTTTCGTCTTCGCCCGGAAGGAAGAAATTCTCCTTTAACTAAATCTTTGAGCGAATATTTAAATTATTATGAAAGCCGAGGCGAAGATTGGGAAAGGCAAATGCTGATAAAAATGGATTTTGTTGCCGGCAGCAAATCTCTTTACAATACTTTCTCAAATTTTTTAAAGCCGTTTATTTATCCGATATCATTTTCCAATCCACCAACAGAACAAATAAGAAAGCTAAAATCGGAAATTGAAAAACATTTAACCGATGAAGATATTAAATTAATTTCCGGCGGAATTCGCGATATAGAATTTTCTGTTCAAGCTCTTCAGTTATTAAATGGCGGAAAAAATAAATCATTAGAAACACCAAATACATTAGATGCAATCGAGAAATTATATTCTGCAAAACTATTTTCCCAACAAGAATCTTTGATTTTAACAAAAGCTTATATTCTGTATCGAAGAATCGAACATTTCCTACAACTTATGAATGATGCACAGACCCATACAATTCCACAGGAAGGTGAAACGCTGGAAAGGTTAAGTGCATTTCTTGGATATGCAAACTCTGCTGATTTTAAAAGCGATGTTTTTGAAAATAGAAATGCTGTACTAAAAATTAATAATTCTATTTTAGGCGTTGAGTCTGATCTTGATAAAAAATTAGATCCGATTGAGAAAATAAATTTTCAAAATAAATCCAAGGCTGCTGCTGATTTGGAATTTCTTCGCGAAGGAAAAGGATTGCTTGGACAAAAGCAATTTGACAAATCAGTAACTGAAAATTTTCGGAAGATTGAATCGGAATTAATTAATTTTCTAAAATATTCTTCTAATCCGGATCAAGTGCTGCAAAATTTTGTTCGAATATTCAGATCGATTACCATTCCTTCTATTTGGTATAAAGAATTTGAGAATAAAAAATTTTTTGAAACATTCTTAAGACTTTGCGAATTCTCTCAGTTCTCTGTTGATCTTTTTGCCGAAGATGAAAGTCTTAGAGAAAATATTCTTACAAGAAAAGTTTTCGAAAAAATAAATCTTAAAAATTCAGATTTATTGACAGCAAAAAAAAATTTATTCATAACTTCAGTTCAATTTTCGCTTGGACTAATTACTTCTCAAAAAGTTTCAAATGTTCTGAAACATAATTTTTCTTTAATAATTAAAGAGCTTTCAAGCAAAATTCTTAAAGGGAAAATAGATGATTCTGAATTTGCAATTTTATCTATGGGCAGCTTTGGTTCCGGCGATTTAACTTTTACTTCAGACATCGATTTAATTTTTGTAGTAAAAAATTTAAATTCATACCCCGAAGTTCAAAAACATTTTCAAAACCTTCTTATTAAAATTAAAGAAGAATTAAAGCCAATTGATGTTGACTGCAGGCTGCGCCCCGAAGGGAAAAGCAGCATTCTGGTTTGGGATTTAAAAAGTTATCAAAATTATATTTTAACAAGAGCCAGAACTTGGGAACTACAAGCTTTTTGCAAATTCGATTTCATCTCCGGAAGTAAAAATATTTTTAGTGATTTATTAAAAGCCATTAGAATTAGAATTAAAAAGTTTGATGATAAAATTTTACGCTCGGATATTTTTGATATGAGGAAAAAACTTTATCCGGCTTTCACCGGAATTTCAAATTCATTCAATATTAAAAGAAGCCGCGGCGGTATTGCTGATATAGAATTTCTTCTCCAATTTGTTTTGCTTTCTGATGTTAAAAATTATAACCATAACAAAGGTAAATCAGTTGACGAAATTATTTCTTCTCTTATTAAAAACAAAAATTATGCTGACTTAGAAATTTTAAAAGATAATTTTTTGTTCTTAAAGAAAATTACAATGGCAAATCAAATTATTTTCAGAAACACTTCATCATCGCTTTCGTTGGATAAAAACAAACTATTGCCAATAAGTAATTTTTTGAATTTTGATTCAACAGATGATTTACATGAAACGTTAGCAAAAATTATTAAATCAAATAATTCTCTTTTCGAAAAATATCTTGCAGGTAAAAATTGAATTTTGTAAAAAAGTATTATGCGGTTCTTACAGGTTTTTTTGTATTTATTGTTTACTTAACTACGCTTGCGCCATCAGTTGTTGAAATTGATTCGGGAGAATTAGCAACGGTTCAAGCAACGCTGGGAATTGCGCATCCCACCGGATACCCTTTATTTACCATGCTCGGACATTTGTTCTATTTAATTCCACTTCCGTTTAGTAAAATATATCAACTGAATTTGCTTACGGCAGTTTGGTGCAGTCTTGGCGTGATGGTTTTTGTTTATACTGCAAAAATTGTTTTAGATAATGCGGAAAAATTTGTTTCAGCTAAAGTTCTTCTAAAACTAAAAGATCAATCTAAAAACAAAAAGAAAAAAAGCGGCTCCGATAAAATAGATAATAAAAAATTTGATATTCCCGAAGTCAAAAAATATTTAGGCGCAGTTTTCGGCGGATTGATTTTAGCTTTCAGCAAAACTTACTGGACACAAGGGACTTCTGTTGAAGTTTATTCACTTCAGCTTTTTCTAATAAACTTGATAATTTTATTTTTAATTAAAGCATATATTCATAAAGATGACAACAGTGATCTAAAATTTTTTAATCCTTGGATTTTGTTTGCGGTATTTCTCTCTTTAGGTTTTTCAAATCATATGACAACTTTATTTATTATTCCCGGAGTTGCATATCTTTATTTTGAAAAATACAGATTGAGCAAAAAAAGTTTTGTAAGAATTATTTTCATGCTGATCTTCTTCATTCCGTTATTGGTTTTGGTTTATTCTTATCTTCCGATTCGTTCTTCACAAAATCCAATTTTGAATTGGGGAAACCCTGATAATCTTACTAGAATTTTGCGCCATGTTGAAGGCGATCAATATCATGTTTGGCTTTTCTCATCTACTACCGCCGCTGCAAAACAATTAAATTATTTTATCAGCAATCTGCCGGATGAATTTCTCATCGGGTTGTTTATTTGTTTGGTCGGGATTATTTATTCTTTCATTCAGTACAGAAAATTTTTCTACTTTGGAATTATTACTTTTCTTTTTACTGTTTTATATTCAATTAACTACGACATTCACGACATCGATTCATATTTTCTTCTCGCTTATGTGGCGCTTGCCTTCTTTGCAATCTTCGGTGTTGTTCAGCTTTTGTCTTTGCTGAAACATTCCAAACATCCTTACGCAACGCCGATAATTTTAATATCAGTGTTTTTACTGGTTCAGTTATATTTCAATTATCAGAGCGTTAATCAAAGTGATGTTTACACTTTTGAAGATTATACAAAAGGTATTCTAAATTCGTGCGATAGAGATGCAATCGTCTTTAGTTACGAATGGGATTATCTTGTATCGCCTTCATATTATTTTCAATACGTTGAAAAATTTCGCCCCGATGTAACAGTTGTAGATAAAGAACTGCTTAGGCGCTCGTGGTATTATCATGAATTGAGTTATGATCATCCAAAATTGTTAAGCGGCATGCAGCCTGATGTAGACGCATTCAAAACCGCGCTCGCTCCATTTGAAAGCGGCGGGCAATTCGATCCCAACCTTCTTGAAACATTGTACAGACGAATCATGACCGATCTTATTGCAACCAACATTGACAAACGTCCTTTCTATATTGCCCCGGAACTTTTCGAGGTTGAAATGCAAAAAGGGATGTTCACTTTGCCAAAAGGATATACGTTAGTGCCGGATTTATTTTTGTTCAAAGTTGTAAAGGGAAACAAATACGTTCCCGCCGCTGATCCAAATTTCAAAATCCGCTTTCCTAAAGAAAGAAATTATTATATAAATTTTATTGAACAGAATGTTGGAACCATGCTTGCAAGAAGAGCTTTATATGAAATGCAATTCGATAAGATCGACCGTGCGAAACTTTATATTAAAAAACTTAAATCAGATTTCCCGGATTATGTCCTTCCTCAGGGTTTAGCAGAAGTGCTGGAAAAATAAATTAATTTAAAATTATTGCGGTACATTTGGAAGGATTAGCTGCAAATTCGGCAGCATCAGCAAATACAAACCCCACATAGTTAAGCCGATTGAAATTGGAATCGATAAATTATCATCAGCAAAGCCGAAAGAAATATTCTCTACAATTGCGCCGATAGCCGCGGCAATTATTCCAATTAAATATTCAGTTAATTGATATTCAATTTTAGGCGTGAATAAAACGACTATGCTTGCGCTTAAAAAAAATGCTAAAGTGCCCTCTAGGCTTTTCGCAAGAAATTTATGTTTGCCGAATTTTCTTCCTATAAGTGCGGCTGATGAATCGCTGATGATGAGAATTGTAAATCCGGTAACGAAAAATATTTTTGGAAAAATAATCGCGCAGATTAATGCGGAGATAAAAACATAAGTCGCCCCGTTTAAGTTTTTCTTTTTGTGGTCAACTTCATGCTTCCTCAAAAGAAATCCGAAGATTGAGTAAAAAACTTTTCCTATTGCCGGATAAAAATATCTTGAAAGGTCAAGCACAATAGCAGCAAAAGTAAAAATGCTTAAAATAATTATTGCGGAAGTTCGCGGAATAAAATAATAAATGATAGGTATTGAAAGAGAGCAGAGATGAATCAGCTTTCTAACTAATTCATCTCTGTAGTTAATTGTTCCATTGTCAATTTGAGTCATCTTTCGAAGTAAGTTCCTTTTCGTCGGGATTAGGATTTGCAGGAACCGATGTTTTCCTCTGTTCCATTAATTTTTTTACATGATCCGGAATAGCTTCGGGATTATCGGAGTTATTATTTCCATCCTTTTTAACCGGAGGTAGTTGTTCACCTCTTATTAATTTATCAATTTCTTCCGAATCCAAAATTTCACGCTCGAGCAATTCAAGTGAAAGCTTGTGAAGGATTTCAATATTATCTGTTAATATTTTTTCGGCACGCTGCATTGCCGAATTTACAATTCCTCTCACTTCATCGTCAATTTCAATTGCAGTTCTTTCGCTGTAATCTCTATGCCGCTGAATTTCTCTTCCTAAAAATATTTCTTCTTCTTTTGCCCCGTAGCTTAGCGGACCTAATTTATCGCTCATTCCCCATTCACAAACCATCTTGTGGGCAATGTTTGTGGCTTTCTCAATATCATTTCCAGCACCTGTTGTGTAATGGTTAAAAATTATTTTTTCAGCAGCTCTTCCGCCAAGTGCATAAGTTATTATTGCTTCAAGATACTCTTTGGAGTACGTATGTTTTTCATCTATCGGCAAATAACTTGTAACACCAAGCGCTCTTCCACGCGGAATGATTGTTACTTTGTGAACCGGATCAGCTTCTGGAATCATCCTTGCAACAAGCACATGCCCAATTTCATGGTAAGCTGTAGTTTTCTTTTCTTCTTCAGAGATGATCATGCTCTTCCGTTCCATTCCCATCATTACTTTATCTTTTGCTTCTTCAAAGTCAACCATCTCAACTTTTTTCTTATTCTTTCTTGCAGCTAGAAGGGCAGCTTCATTTACAAGATTTGCAAGCTCAGCTCCAGCTAAACCAGGCGTTCCTTTTGCTAAAACTTCAAGGTTTACAGCTACATCAAGTGGAATATTTCTTGTGTGAACTTTTAAAATTCCTTCGCGTCCTTTTACATCGGGTCTATCAACTACAACCTGGCGGTCAAATCTTCCAGGCCTTAATAATGCAGGATCGAGAACATCAGGGCGGTTAGTTGCGGCAATAATTATAACTCCGCTGTTCTGTTCAAATCCGTCCATTTCAACTAAAAGCTGATTAAGAGTTTGTTCACGTTCGTCGTGCCCGCCGCCTAAACCTGCACCGCGGTGTCTTCCTACAGCATCAATTTCATCAATAAAAATTATGCAAGGCGCATTCTTTTTTCCTTGTTCAAAAAGATCTCGTACGCGGCTAGCACCAACGCCTACGAACATTTCAACAAAGTCAGCGCCGCTTATAGAAAAGAAAGGAACACCAGCTTCGCCGGCAACTGCGCGGGCTAAAAGTGTTTTACCTGTTCCGGGAGGTCCTAGCAATAAAACTCCGCGAGGAATTTTTCCGCCAAGTTTCTGAAACTTTGTTGGTTCTTTTAAAAATTCAATAATTTCATGAAGTTCAAGCTTTGCTTCATCAGCGCCTGCAACATCTCTAAAAGTTATTTTCTGGGCGGACTGTGTAATAAGCTTTGCTTTACTTTTACCGAAGGAAAATATTCCTCTAGTTCCACCGCCAGCACCTTGCATTCGGCGCATTATAATTATCCAAACTGCAATTATAATAATCCACGGTAAGAAACCGAGTAGTATGTTCATCCATTCATTTGATTCTTTATCAAATGTGTAATTAATATTTTTTGTATTCCAAATATTTTCCTGATCTTTTATTATTGGCTCGGGCATGTAAACTTTAATGTATTTAACTGCAACTTCTTTACCATTTATTGTTACATTTTCCTGAGCTTTTAATTCAGCTTTAAATGAATAATCGTTTACATCGGATTTAGTAATTGTGGCATTTAGTATTTGATCATCATTTAAAAGTTTTTCATATTGAGGATAAGGTATTTCTACATAATTAGTTGTATTCGTTTTAAACAATTGCATTATTATTACAATTGCAACAATTACGGCACCCCATCCAAACACCATCCTTATGATTTTGGACCAATCAAAATTGTCATCAGGTTTGTTTGGGCCTCCAACACCTTTTTGGTTCTTTGGAGTTTGATTGTTATTGTTATTATCTGCCATATATTATTATTTTTTTACTCAATTATAGTTTTTTAAATATCATTCATTTAAGACGTAGATACTGCGCAAATTCCTGTACTTTTGGGCATAATCTAAACCATAACCTATTACAAATTTGCTCGGAATATCGAATCCAATATAATCAATTTTTACATTATATCGAAGGCTATTTGGCTTTACCAGAAGTGATACTACCTTCATACTTGCAGGATTGTGAGGAAGAATTAATTCTTCAATAAATTTAATTGAAAGTCCAGAATCTACAATATCTTCAACAATTAATATATCTCTTCCATTTACATCACAATTTAATTCTTTTAGCAATTTAACTTTGCCAGAAGAAATCTTTTCATCACCATAGCTTGAAAGTTTGAAAAAGTCAATTTCACAATCAATGTTTACATTCTTTATCAAATCTGAAAGGAATAAAAATGCACCATTTAGAACGCCTATAAAAACCGGAACTTTATTTTTATAATCATTAGAAATTTGTTTGCCTAATTCGCGGATTCTTTCCTGCAAAACTTCTTCCTTCAGCATTGGGACAAAAACTTCATTGCCAATTACAACTTTGTCATGATTATAATTTGTTGAATTGTTAGAGTTAATTTCAGTTTTTGAATTCAATTCATCTTGTTTGATTTCAGACATAATTCTACAACCTTTTGAGTTTTGTTATTTATTTTGAATCGCTCATCGAGTCTCAAACCAATCACCCAGACTATTTGTCCGCGATTTGTTAAGACAAGTTGTTCTTTTCTTTTTAGCAATGAAATTTTTTGTTCATTTAAAAAATCAGAAACTTTTTTTGAGCCTTTTAATCCTAATGGAAAAAATTTATCTCCATCTTGCCATCTTCTTAAAACATACTTGCAGCTTAATTTATCAGCAGAAATATATTCTGTAAATCTGTTTCCCGAAAATTTTACAGGTAGATTTTCTTTTTTTTTAATTGAAATAGTTTTGCCATCTACATTAACAGAATGATCTTCAGCAACAACTAAAGGCTTAAATTCTTCAGATTTTTCTTCTTTAAATATAATTATTGAATCTCTTTCTCTTAAAGCATTTAGAGAATTAGATAAATTTACCTTTTTACCAGATTCTTTTTTAGCTAAAGAAATTATGTTTTTATAATCCGCAAAAGAAAGCTGAACAGAAAATTTATTTTCAATAGCCAATTTAAGTAAATAACTTTTAATTTCTTGGTCAATACTTTCAAATTTATTAACAGAAACCAACAACTGCCCTTTTTTGAATTCAGCGACAGAATTTAATTCTTCTAACATTTTTTTATCCATAAAAGAAGAAATGTTTCTGAAAATTTCAGAGGAGTTTAATATAGATTTTTCAAAATCTGGATTAAGTTTTGTTTTGATCAAAGGAATTAAATTTTGTCTTAAAAAATTTCTTTCGAAATCTTCACTAAAATTAGATTCGTCAGTTCTGTATTTGATTCCTTTTTCTTCTAAATATTTTACAATTTCATGTTTACTAAAATTTAATATTGGACGAATAATATTTCCTCTAATTACAGGTATTCCCGAGATTCCTTTAAGTCCAGTGCCTTTAATTAAATTTAACAAAACAGTTTCCGAATTATCACTGGAATTATGAGCCGTTGCAATTTTATTATAGTTTAATTTTTTAAGAGCTTTTTCAAATTCCACATAACGAATTATTCTGCCAGCCTCTTCAAGGGATAATTTATTTTTTTTTGCGAATAATTTTACGTGACGTTTAACAGAAAAAAATTGAACGTTTAAATTTAACGAAAGTTTTCTGCAAAATTCTTCATCTTCATTAGCGGCTTTGCCCCTTATCATATGATTTAAATGAATAGTTCCAAGTTCAATTTTGAATCTTTTTTTATATTTATGAAGTAAGTGCAAGAGAAAAACAGAATCGGCTCCCCCGCTAAGCGCAACAAGAATTTTATCATGCTTTTTGATAAGCTTATTTTCATCGACAAACCGTAAAAATTTTTGCTCAATTCTATTCATTCTTTGCTTGCATTATTTTTTCTACATATTTCCCAAGCACATCAAATTCTAAATTAACGTAATCGCCTTTTTTTTTGCTGGAAAATATCGTTTCATGCCAAGTGTGCGGAATAATTCCGACAGAAAATGTCTCATCATTCAACTGTGCAACCGTCATACTAACTCCATCAATTGAGATTGAGCCGACGAAGATTAAATAATTTTTAAATTCTTTTGGATATGATATTGTAACAAAATGACTGTTAGAAAGTTCCTTAATGTCGATTATTTTTCCGGTTGTATCTACATGGCCTAAAACAAAATGTCCGCCTAAACGAGCATCAGCTTTTAATGGTCTTTCTAAGTTAACTCTATCTCCAATTTTGAGCGAACTGAGATTTGTTTTCTTTAATGTTTCTTCAATTGCATCAACTGAAAAATGTTCAGAATCTTTTTTAACAACAGTTAAGCAAACTCCATTAACACTTATACTGCTGCCTATATCAAGATCATCCATAACTTTTTTTGCACTAAAATGGAATTGAAGTCCTTCTCCTGTTTTGATTTTATCTTCTAACTTTCCGGTCTCTTCAACCAAACCAGTAAACATACATTTCCTTATTTAAATATTAATAAGCAGTTAAATTTAATTAACAAAAATAAACAATCTTTAATTATAAAAATCGATTTAAATGAATATGAATTAGAAAAGTTATTTGATAAGTTCAATTAAAATGTCATCACCAATATTTTCAACCTCTTTAACACGAAGCTTAATCGCTTTTCGGATGCTATTTATGCCAATATTTTCAACTACAGAAAGTCCATTCCCTAAAATTTTGGGGGTAACAAACGCGAAAATATCATCAAAAATATTTTCTTTGATGAAGGAAGAAAATATTTTACTTCCGCCTTCAACAAGAAGCGAAGAAATTTTCATTTTTCCAAGAAGCTTTAAAGCGCTCTTTAAATCTAAAAGTCCATTTTCATTTTCTTTAACAAATAAAACTTTAGCCCCAAGTCTCTCTAATCGCTTAATCTTCCTATTTTTATTCGAACTTTTTTCAGAAGCTAAAATTATTAGATTTTTATCTGTATTATTTTTGAATAATTTTTTGTCAAGCTTCAATCTCAATTCTGAATCTATAACAACTCTTTTAGGATTTCTTCCTTCAACCATACGTACTGTTAAACTAGGATCATCTTTTGAAACGGTTCCGGCACCGACTAATATAGCATCATATTTACTTCGAAGATTGTGAACATATTTTCTTGAATCTACTGATGATATCCATTTAGATCCCCCATTATTATCAGCAATTTTACCATCTAAAGTTTGTGCAGTTTTTAATGTAACGTATGGAATTTTCTTTGTTATAAATTTGAAAAAAAATTTATTTAGATCGATACACTCTTTTTCTAAAACTCCAACTTTAACTTCAATTCCCGCCTTTTTTAGTTTTTTTATTCCGTTGCCGCTAACCAGCGGATTCATATCTCGAGTACCAATAACCACTCTTTTAATTTTTTTTTCGATTATTTTATCTACGCAAGGCGGCGTTTTCCCAAAGTGGCTGCAGGGCTCAAGATTTACGTATAAAGTTGAGCCTTCCAAGCTTTCAATCGATGAATTTATAGCATTAACTTCTGCATGATTTTTTCCAAATTTTTCGTGATAACCAGCCCCAATTATTTTTTCGTTTTTTAAAATTACGCAGCCGACTAATGGATTTGGACTGACACTTCCCATGCCTTTTTTTGCAATCTCTATTGCAAGTTGGATATATGATTCATCACTTAGTGGCATAGTAAACTATCAATTAATAAAAATTAAACTATCTAAGTTCTAAAATTTCAAATTCTAATAAACCAGCTGGTGCTTTTACAGTTACTTTTTGCCCAACTTTTTTTCCCATTAAACCTTGTCCAACAGGAGAAGTAATTGATACTTTTCCGGCTTGAAAATCAGCTTCCTCTGGAGAAACTAATGTATATTCAAAAATTTTATCACTCTTTAAATTTTTAATAATAACAGTAGAAAGTATATGAATTTCACCATCAGGAAATTGTGAAGGATCAATAACTCGAGCCCGGGAAAGCAAATTTTCCAACTTGCTAATCCTCAACTCAAACAATCCTTGTTCTTCTTTAGCTGCATCATATTCTGCATTTTCAGATAAATCCCCATGAGCTCTAGCTTCGGCAATTTTTGCAGCTATTTCTTTTCTACCGCTTGATTTCATTTCCTGCAATTCTTTTTCAAGCTCAACCAATCTTTCTTTTGTTAAATAAACAAAGTTTGCTTCAGACATTTTACCATCTCTATTATTAATCGAAAATTTAAAAAAAATTGCCACCGCTTTTTAAGCAGTGGCATATGAAAATTAAATAATTTAGTCTAAGTTGTCAAGAAGTAATATTTTAGATTTTCTAATTTTTTTCTAAATCATTTTAATAGAATTAATTTTTTTGTTGCAGTAAATTCTCCTGCTTGCAGTTTATAAAAATAAATTCCACTTGCTAGATGATTTATTCCAGAATTGAATTGGACACTATAATTACCAGCATTTTCTTCTCCATTAACCAAAGTTGCAATTTCATTTCCCAAAATATCGTAAACCTTAAGTAATACAAAACTTCTTTTAGGAATTGAGTAATTAATCGTTGTACTTGGATTAAATGGATTTGGATAATTTTGGTAAAGTTTAAAATTATCAGGTACTGTTTTATTATATAAGATTCCAGTAACAGTTTTTACAGGATAACTAACTCTCCAATTATCTAGATAAATTGGTCCGGTGTATATTTGGTTTGCTTGCCGAGTGCTTCCAAGTTTAATTACAATTTGTTTGATTGTTGCCGGGAAGAAAAATGGAGCTGTAGTTGTACCAACCGGATAAACTTTTCCAAAACTAGCGTATAATGTATCAAATGAATCTGAACGCGTTGCATATTTATTTGTATACATCTGATATAAAACGCCGTTTCCATTTGTAAGGATGTAATATAATTGGTGCTGATATCCATTTGATTTAACATCAATCATCATAGAATCTGGAACTCCATTTATTGGAATATTTGTATTGAGGTAAACATAATTTATTTGGGAAGAATTGTATGTAAATTTATAATCTACTCTCAATGAACCACTTCCTTGTGTAAATTGATCGTTGGCTATAGATATTCCGCTAGCTGTGTTATCTAAATTTAGTCCGGAAAATGTAAAATCATTTAAATTCTCCATTGAATCAATAACAATTATTCCTTTATTAATTACAACCATTACTATTGCTGTATCAGAAATTCCATCATAAGATGCTATAACATTTACTGTACCATTTTCTTTTCCATGAAAAACGCCCATTGAATCAACTTCACCAATTATAGGATTTGATGATATCCATTTAAAATAGTTTAGTGGTAAAGGATGAAGTATTCCTTCACTGTCATATGGATATATCTGGAAAGATTGAGCTTTTATTGAATCAACAACAACGTTTTTAGGATTTATTTCAATTTTAGTAATTGCTTTGATAATTATCCTTGCTGAATCTATAAAGCCGTTATAATTTGCAATAACATATCCAGAACCTGGTGTTGAGCCGGCAGTAAATAATCCAGATGAAGTAATTGTTCCAATATTTCCGGACAAAGAATATTGAACTAATGAAGTATCAATTTGTGCCGGCCCAAAATATTCATCTCTTCCTTGAGCATTAAATTGAAGAGTTTCATTATAAAATAATTTAAAATAATTCGGACTTATTTGAATAGAATGCAGAGTTCCTGTAGGCTGAGTTGAGACAACAAATAAAGCATTTGCATCTTCTCTTTCGGGAAATTGAGATGGCACATTCACAACCGAATCTCTAACAACCATTGTTGTAGAACCGCCGCCGTCAAGATTTATTCCCTGATATACTCCTAATTTTATCATAAAATCTGATAGTTCAGTATAAGTCATTCCTACACTAGCATTTTGCCTGCCATCAACAGTGATTAAATACAAAGTTGTACTATCTTTCGATATTCCTGCTGCTGTCCTGGGTTCTCTAGAAGTATTGTCAACATGAAGATTTCCATTATTCACAATTTTTAAATTACCTCCTATCAATTCATTAAGCTTTGATAGTATCGGGCTAATAATATTTACAACAGAAATTGTATCGCCAATATTGAAATTATTCAAGAAGGTAGCTGCATTCCCATTTCCCGACAAAACCATCGCGCTATCAGTAATAATCATGTTCCCAACATTAACAGCTTTATTAACTATAATACATTTGATCGTGTCATTAACCAACCAACTCTTTAACGGTTTAATTGCTAGTTCAGTGCCGAAACTATTTGTTGCCGTAGAATCGCCATAATATTGATTGTAAAGAATTAATTGATTTGTACCGCGCCCGGTGTTATTATTCGCAATTGGATAGGATGCACTCGAAGACAAAGCAATACCGCTGTAACTAACATTATCAATCATCGGAATGTTATTTACATTAAAACCAATCGCATACCAGTTAGATGATGTATGAACTATTTGACCATTTTCAACTTGAGTACCAATTGGAATACCAGGTCCAATTTCAAAAAAATCACCATTTACGGCGCCTACAACTGCGTGATTTGGAGAATTACTTCTAATTGCCATTGAACTGACTGTCTCCTGCCCAATTAAATGATCTTGCGCTTTTTTTGTTTCCATTTTATTATAAGGATTTTTTAAGTCGATTTTAAGAACATTTATGCTCCATGGAATTGTTGGTGCAAGTATTTTCATGTAAGTAATTCCTTGCGCAACTTTAGTAGTTAGTACAGTGTCGTAGGGGATTTGTGCATTGCTATTATAATAAGTTAGAATTGTAAGAATTAAAATAAGTAGCCCTTTTTTCATTATAAAACCTCGCTGATTATAAAATTATGTTCACAATTTTAAATATAATATTTGCTGAAAAAGAAACAATGGATTTTGAAATTGTTTTTTGTAAAAAATATTTTCGATGTTAAAAGAAATGTTGTTATGAAATAAAAAGGCATCAACATATGATGCCTTTATTTTTATTAGTTTGATAGATAAGAATTTTATTTTAATAAAATCATTTTTTTTATTTCAGAAAAATTACCAGCAGATAACTTATAAAAATAAGTTCCGTTACAAAGTTCACTTGAAGAAAACTTAATTTCGTATGAGCCAGCTTTTCGATAATCATTTATTAAAGTTCTAATTTTTTGTCCGATTACATTGTACAAAATTAAATTAACTTGACCATCAACCGGAATTGTAAATGAAATGGTTGTGCTTGGATTAAAAGGATTGGGATAATTTTGATTTAACAAAAATGTTAATGGTTTATTTTGCTCAACTTCAATTTCTTTTAAATATTTAAAACTTCCATTGTTGTCAATTTGCTTTAGTCTATAAGAATACTTTCCTGAATGAATATTTTTATCCATAAAAAAATAATTCCTTGGTGAATTACTATTTCCCGAGCCATTTGCAAAACCAATTGTAACCCAATTATTTAATCCATCAGTTAATGTTTTTCTTTCAACATCAAAACCGTAATTATTAATTTCAGTTGCAGTTTGCCAAGATAGAAAAACATTTTCATCAATTACTTCTGCCTTAAATGAAACCAACTCAACGGGTAATGCACTTGAATTTCCTCCAGAGAAGTCTGAAAAACTTGTAACAGTTCCAGAAAGAATATTACTTGAAGCATCTACAACATTTAGCAAAGTCCAATTAGTTCCATCCCAATGAGCGCAAAATAAATTATTTTCATCACCAATTACATCTGAATGATTATATTGAAACGAAACATCGCAAGAAAAAGATGAGATACCACTTTGGGATAATTTCCAATATCGATTGATATAATCACTTTCCGAAGTATTATTTGAATGTTTAGAGTTCACGCATCTTGCACCAGCGTACGCGTTTGAAAAAATTCCGGAAGTAAAATTTAATGTAACTGGTGAATATTCAGTTGTACCTGTATTTTCACCAATTGGAAAAGTAAAAGAACCGATGCCGGAGAACATTTTTCTTAACTCTCCGGTTCCATCAGTTACAATCATATTTGAAGCAGAAGAAGTTCCACTTACACTTGCAGATGTTCCAAATGTTAAATTTTTCGAGCCAAGAATTAAATTTCCACTTGATAAGGTGAATAAATTGTTCACGGATAAATCACTAGTGAGAGAAACACCAGCTGAATTTTGAATCGTTAAATTATTTGCAGAGACAATTCCATTTCCAGTAACTTGTGCCGATGAACCATTATAAACGTAATTCCCATCCGCTGCAAAATTTCTTGTGGATGTCTGAATGCTGCCCTTTGAACTAGTTAATGTAATTCCATCTGAAGAACCAATACCAAGAGTTGCTCCAGAAGAAAGAGTAAATATACCATCTCCAGAAACGATATTATTACCACAGTTTAATGTCCCATTGACTGTTAAAATTGTTCCATTATTTATCGTGATATTTGAATTTAAGCCAACTATTCTGCCATTTTCAATATTAATTGCATCGGTTGTTGAACCTGTTCCGAGAGTTAATGTACCAGAATTTATTGTAATATCACCTTGTGCTTTGCCGTTATTAGTAAAGTTTAAAATCCCTTCCGCTGATCCAGTTGAAAACGTACCGCTGTTTAGAATTAAACTTCCACCAATATTTAATACAGCAGTATTTGCCGTACCTGCAATGCTAAAAGTTCCTGATTGAATAGTTAGGTCCCCTAAAATATTTAAAGTATTTCCTGAACCAATTGATTTACTTTTTGTCCCAAAATCAATTATAACGTTAGGATGATCAATTGTTCTAAATGCTATACTATTATTTGTAAACCTAATTGTACTATTATCATCCCAATTACCTTTTGTTGCTTTACCCCACGAAGTATAATCAACCTCATATTCAGCTCCACTTTCCATATCTAATAAAAAATCATGATTAAACAAACCGGAGGAAATTTTCCCTCCAGAATGAATTACAACTTTTGAATTAGTTCCTGATACAATAAGCGTATTGCTAGCAAACATTGAGTGACCATATTGTATGTGAAATATTTGATTGTCGGTCAAAAAATCTATAGGATGAGATCCTGTGCCATTATTATTTGACCACCAACTTGAAGTTAATGTAATGTCATCATTTCCATTTGAATAATAGTTAGACTGTGCAAAAGAAGATTGTTCCAATGGCAAATAGATTAGATAAATTAGACCTAAAAGTAACAAACGAAATATTTTACGCATAATTCCCTCAAATAATTTATAAATAGTTAATTAAGAAAATTTTACTAATTTCGTTTTAAGCAAATAGGAGATTCAAATGGAAAGAATTAAATATTAAAGCTCCCTATGTACACAATTCAAAAGATATTCATACAGATAACAAAACATCCATCAAAAATTTCAAACTAAACATTCTTCCCTTTATCACCATTTAAAGTACTATTTTGAAATTATTAAAAAGTTAAAAAAAGTGAGAGAATAATTCCAAAATAAAAAATATTTAAGTATTCACCAATTTTTGAAATAGAATTTATTTTTTGATTTTTAATTATGTTTTTTCTGCTAGAGCCATTTAATATTGCATCTGATAATTTTCCTTTAAACACGAGGGGAATTGTTGCAATAAATATTCTAAAATCATTTTTAAATGAGATTTCTGAATCATATAATTTTTCATGAAAAATTAAATCATCTATACCATTATGTCGATCTCCAAAAACTTGCCATCTTCCTGTAAGCCCAGGTTTAGAGGAAAGACAGTCTCTTATTTTATAAGCCTCTGGATTTTTTTCTTTAATCCTCTGCAAGTCCTCAATCATAAATGGCCTTGGACCAACAAAACTCATCTCTCCCTTAATAATATTTAAAAGTTGAGGAAGTTCATCAAGCCCAGTATGTCTTAACCAACTTCCAAATCTTGAAACATATTCCAAAAGCTCAGTTTTATAAAAAACATTGTCTGTTTGGTAATTTTGTTTTGGAAATTTTTTTAATGTGCGAAATTTATAAATTCTAAAACATGAATTGTTAAGAGACAAACCTCTTTTCTGTATGATGATCGGATTTGATTTTAACTCAATTATTAAAATTATTAGAATTAACAAAAGAATTGGTAATAAAATTAAAAGGAGAATAATTGCTAAAAGCTTGTCTATTTTATACTTGTATTTTGAATTATAGGTACTTCCCATTTAATCCAAACTGTTTTTTTAATTAATTGTAGTTATGGTCATTTGAAGTCAAATTTTATTTTCCAAAATAATTAGAAAAAAAACTTAACACAAATTTAAAATATTTATATTGTATAGAAATTTCTCTAATCTAAAGTTATATTTTGTTTCAAGTTAATCGGGAAATTTTGAGAAAAGTAGGATCTTTTATTATTTAATTATTAAAGCTTAACCATGAAAAAAAGAATAATAATTACAGGCGCCACTGGTTCAATTGGAAAGAAGCTTTGTAATGAATTAATAAAAAATGGGAATGATATAACTGTCTTTACAAGAAACCCTATTAAAGCAAAATCTGCATTAAAAGGAGCCAGCGAATATATTTATTGGAATTATGAAAATATTGATGAATGGAAATCTTATATAAATGAAAGTTATGCTGTCATTCATCTTGCAGGTTCTAGTATAGCTGGGAAAAGGTGGAATGCTAATTATAAAAAATTAATTTATGAAAGTAGAATTATAAGTACCCGCAATCTAGTAAATGCAATAGAAGAAATTAATCACAAACCTACTGTTTTTATTTCTTCTTCCGCGGTTGGATATTATGGAAATGCCGGGAATGAAAAGCTAACAGAAAATTCAAAAAATGGAAATGATTTTCTTTCTAAAGTATGTAATGATTGGGAATTAGAAGCTGCAAAAGTTGAAAAATTTAATATAAGAAGAGTAAGTATAAGAACTGGAATTGTATTAGATAAAGGAAGTGGTGCATTAAAAAAAATGCTTTTACCTTACAAATTATTTTTAGGCGGTCCGCTTGGCACTGGTAAGCAATGGTTTCCATGGATTCATATAGATGATTTAATTAACATTTATTTATATGCTCTAAATAATTCATCAATTGATGGAGCGATAAACGCTTCCTCTCCAAATCCCGTTACTATGAAAGATTTTTCTAAAAGACTTGGCAAAATTTTACATCGACCTTACTTTTTTAATGTACCTTTATTGGTTTTAAAGATAGCTTTTGGCGAGGCAGCCGAATCAATTGTAGCTAGTCAGCGCGTTTTTCCAGAGAAATTATTGATAAGCGGTTTTAAATTTAAATTTGATATGATTGAAGAATCTCTAAAAGATTTGTTAAAAAGTGGAGATACAAATTAATGTATCTCCACTATAAAATTAGTATCTATAATAATCAGGTTTAAATGGTCCCTCAACAGATACGCCAATATAATCGGCTTGCTTTTGAGATAATGTTTCTAATTCACAACCTAATTTTTTCAGATGAAGTTTTGCTACCATTTCATCAAGATGCTTTGGTAGAACATAAACTTTATTTTCGTATTTACCTGGATTTCCCCAAAGTTCCATTTGTGCAAGAGTTTGATTTGTAAATGAGTTTGACATTACGAAAGAAGGATGACCAGTTGCGCAACCAAGGTTAACTAATCTTCCTTCAGCTAAAACAATAATATCCTTCCCATCAATTGTATATTTATCAACTTGAGGTTTAATTGTAACTTTTGTGTGTCCATAATTATTATTTAGCCACGCCATGTCAATTTCATTATCAAAATGACCAATGTTGCAAACAACTGCGTTATGTTTCATTTTTCTAAAATGTTTTTCCGAAACAATATCAGTGTTACCTGTAGCAGTAACAATTATATCAGCTTCAGCAACAGAATTTTCAAGTGTTTTAACTTGAAATCCATTCATTGCTGCTTGAAGAGCACAGATTGGATCAATTTCTGTAACAATAACTCTTACAGAGTTATGAGCTAAAGATTCTGCAGAACCTTTACCAACATCGCCATAACCGCAAACTACAGCAACTTTACCAGCAAGCATTAAATCGGTTGCTCTTCTAATTGCATCAACCAATGATTCACGACATCCATATTTATTATCAAATTTAGATTTTGTTACAGAATCATTAACATTGAATGCTGATACAGGCAAAGTACCTTTTTTCATTCTATCATATAAACGATGGACACCTGTAGTAGTTTCCTCTGAAATTCCTTTAATGCCAGGAACAAGTTCAGGATATTTATCAAGGACCAAATTCGTTAAATCACCGCCGTCATCAAGAATCATATTAAGAGGCTTTTTATCGTCACCGAAAAAAAGAGTTTGTTCAACACACCAATCATATTCTTCAAGTGTTTCACCTTTCCAAGCAAATACGGGTATGTTTGCAGCCGCAATTGCCGCAGCAGCATGATCTTGAGTTGAAAATATATTACAAGATGACCACCTAACTTCAGCACCAAGTTCAACTAAAGTTTCAATTAGTACTGCAGTTTGAATTGTCATATGCAAACAACCTGCAATGCGTGCACCTTTAAGCGGTTTCTTTTTTCCATATTCTTCTCGAAGCGCCATCAGTCCAGGCATTTCAGCTTCTGCAAGCTTAATTTCTTTTCTCCCCCAATCTGCAAGTGAAATATCTTTTACTTTGTAATCGATTTTATTTTTAATATTTTTTTCTAAAACTTCACTCATTAGTTTTCCTTTTTTAAATTAAACAATTTCATAGATATTTTTTAAACAATGGAACAAGATCAATTTGTTCCCAAGTAAAATCTTTATCATTTCTACCAAAATGTCCGTATGCAGAAGTTTTTTGATAAATAGGTCTTCTCAAATTTAATCTTTTAACAATTCCACGTGGAGTTAGGTCAACTTCCTTTGTAATAATTTTAGAAATTTCTTTATCAGGGATTACTCCTGTTCCTTTAGTATCAACAAAAACAGAAACAGGTTCGGCAACACCAATAGCATAAGCAAGCTGCACTAAGCATTCGCTTGCAAGTTTTGCTGCAACAACATTTTTTGCAATATGTCGAGCAGCGTATGCAGCACTTCTATCAACTTTGGAAGGATCTTTACCAGAAAAAGCACCGCCTCCGTGAGGAGCCCAACCGCCATAAGTATCAACAATAATTTTTCTTCCGGTTAAACCGCTATCGCCATGTGGCCCGCCAATTTCAAATCTTCCTGTGGGATTGACAAAATATTTTGTTCTCTTATCTAAATATCTTTCTGGTATAATTTTTTTGATAACGTTTTCAATTACGTCTTCTTTAATTGTTTTTTGTTTTGCATCTGCATCATGTTGAGTGGAAATAACAACTGTATCAACTCTAACCGGTTTGTTATTATCATCATATTCAATTGTAACTTGAGATTTTGCATCTGGACGAAGATAAGGCATTAAACCATTTTTACTTTTTCTAATGTCAGCCAATTTTTTAACTAATTTATGAGCATACATAATTGGCATCGGCATTAATTCTGGAGTTTGATCGCACGCATAACCGAACATTAATCCTTGATCTCCAGCGCCTCCTTTATCAACTCCCATTGCTATATCCGGAGATTGTGAATGAATGGCATTTAATACAGAACAAGATTCAGAATCAAATTTATAATCTGCACTTGTATAACCAATATTTTTTACAGTTTCTCTAACAACATCTGGAACTTCAATATAAGCTTTGGTTGTAATTTCACCACCTACAAGAACCAAACCTGTTGTTACGAAAGATTCACAAGCAACTCTTGCGTTGGGATCTTGTTTATAAATGGCATCTAATATACCATCAGAAATGGCATCGCAAAGTTTATCCGGATGCCCTTCAGAAACTGATTCAGAAGTAAAGAAATATGACATGACTTATTTTTCCTATTTTATATATTAATAATTAATAAAAATCTATTTCTGATGAATCACCAGAATTTAATCTCTTAAACATTCCACGGATAATTGCATTACTGCCTATAATAGAATTCTCCAGCAATGTTTTAGAAATATGAGCGTTAGAACTAACTATTGAATTCTTAATAATGCATTCTTCAATTTTACAGCCGCTGTCTATAGTTGCATAGGGACCTATAATCGAGTTTGCAATTTCGGCGCTTTCAGCAATAAATACCGGTGGATTTATTACAACACTTTCATAATTTTTATTTACACTTTTATTGTCTAATAAAAATTGATTTGTTGAAAGCAGAGTTTCTGGTTTTCCGCAATCGTACCAACCTTCAACAGGAAAAGTTGTAATACTTTCGCCATCTTCAATCATCATTTGCAAAGCATCAGTCAATTGCAATTCGCCTTTAGTTCTAACGTCATTTTCAACTAGCTGATTTAAACTTTTAATTAATGATTTTGAATTTCGGATATAATAAAGGCCGACAAGAGCTAAATTAGAAACTGGCGTCTGTGGTTTTTCAATCAATTTTTTTATTGAACCGTCATTAACAACAGCAATACCAAACCTCCGTGGATCATCAACTTCTTTAACACCTAAAGCTGTTTGCTTTTTCTTGAATACATCTTTAAGATTTACATCAAATATTGTATCGCCAAGAATTATAAAAATTTCTTCATCATCAAAAGTTGGGATTGCAGTATAAATAGCATGTCCCAATCCTTCCATTTCTTTTTGTTCAACAAAATCTGCTTGGATTGATTTATAATTATTTAAAACATAATCTTTAATCATTTCGCCAAGATGTCCGATTACAAAAGTAGCTTTATGAATTTCTTCATCTAAAAGTTTATCAAGAATATGTGCTAAAATTGGCTTGCCCCCAACATTTAATAACACTTTTGGTGTTGAATATGTGTGAGGTTTTAACCGACTTCCTAAACCGGCTACCGGTATTATGGCTCTCATAATACTCCGTTTTTTGAAAATTTGAGATATAAAATTACCTAATACCTTAAAGAATAACAAATAATCTATTCTTAAGAAATTACTACTACTATATAAAGATTTAATAAGCAATAATATTCAGAAATTAATTCTTTATCTAAAAACCATTCATCATAAATAAATAAAATGACGATAAAAATTGATGGGATTATGGAATTATTTATTTAGTTTTGTAGAGATTAAAAGATGGAGTATAAAATGAATTTTAAACTCGGGAAAAAATTTCCAATACTAATTCTATTTTTCTTAATAACTATATTTCCGATTCTAGTAAAAGCTCAGGATGTTGAAGCCTTTGACAAATACGATGCTTTAAAAGATAATAATTTAAAAATAGAATCATTTAAAAAATTTGTAGTTGACTTCCCTTCAAGCCAATATAAACCATACGCATATTATGAAATATTTTCTGCATATCTTGAATTAAACAAAGTTGATTCCGCTTTAATTTACGGTGATTTGACTGCAAATTTATTCCCTCCTCAAACTAGAATTAACATTTACAACAATATTGCCTTTGCGCTCGCACAAAAAAAAGTTGGTTTGGATACTGCCTCGGTTTATTCGCAGAGAGCTGTAGATGCAACTCAAAATATGAATAATAATATACGTGGGAGATTTCTAAATACTCAAGCTTTTGTACTTTATCAATTAGGAAAATCAGACTCAGCTTTATCCGTTGAGAGAGAAGCAATAGTGGGAAATGAAAATAACCCTGAGTATTTATCGAATCTTGCAATTTATGAAGAAGCAAGTGGACAAAGAGAATATGCTATTAAAACAGCAGCAAATGCAATCTTACTTGGTAATACTGATGAAGCATTAACCAATTTTAATAATTGGACTTTAAAAGAGGAACCAAATGAAAAAGAAAGAGAACAATTAAAAAATAAAGTTGTAAATGAAATTTTAAAAATTTTTTTGGATCAATCGCAAGGAGAGGATCAGAATAAAATTAATTCTATCGAAGCAGCATTTCTTGCAAACACCGGAGTTGATCTAAAAAAAGCTAATCAATTAGCACTTGGAGCTTTATCTTCATTAAAAGATAATTCATCTATGGACGATAAAATTTTATTTACCATAAACTATGCGCTCGTGTTATCCGCCGAAGGTAATTATAAAGAAGCACTAACTGAATTAAAAAATGTTGAAGAAATTGCAAATCCATGGGACAGTGATTACTGGAATTTATTAGCTCAGATTTATCGAAAATCCGGTGATAATAAAAAAGCTCTGGAAGCATACATAGATGGAACAGTTGCATACCCATCAAATAAAATTGTAAAAGAAAGAGATAAATTTGCAGAGCAAGAAGGAATTTCAAAGGATGAAATTCAAAAATTAGTTGAAAAAAAACAGGATGAATTAACATCATTCGACCCTGGACATTTTAAAGGAAGCACGAAAGGCAACGTTGTATTAGCAGAATTATTTACCGGCGCACAGTGCCCGCCATGCGCAGGCGCAGATGCGGCATTTGATATTTTATCGGAATATTATTCCAGAAACGATTTAGCAATTCTTGAGTACCACGTTCATATTCCGGCTCCAGATCCGATGACAAATCCGGATTCATTTTCCAGGTATAAATATTATGGCGCAAATTTTGGCACGCCAACAGTAATTATTGAAGGTAAAGAAAAAATAACCGGCGGTGGCCCAAAATATTTAGCTAAGAATAGATTTAATATCTACAAATATTCAATCGATAAATTTTTTAAAGAAAATCCTCTTTTAAAAATTTCTGGAACTGCATCTCAAAAGGACAACAAAGTTGATGTGCATTTAAAACTTAAAAGCGAAAATAAAAAAGAAAAGAATTTATCACTTCACTTAGCTTTGGTTGAAAAATCAATACAGTATTCCGGCAGCAATGGCGTAACAAAACATTTGTTTGTTGTTAGAAGCTTAATTAAAGGTGGCAATGGATTACCTGTTGAATTTAAAAACGGAGCAGAAAATTTTTCGGATTCGTTTAATGTAAATGAAATTGAAAAAAATATTTCTTCTTATTTAGATGATCCGACTAAAGATCCTTCTTGGAGAAAAGGATTGCCTTTCTCAGGATGGAATAAGCGGACAGATAAAATCGATAGAAATAATTTAGCAGTAGTTGCTTGGGTTCAAAACAATGATACAAAAGATGTTTTGCAAGCTTTTTACGTAGATGTTCCACCAAACAAATAACTTTATCTTAATTGGAAAGAAAATGAGATTTATTTTTTTATTATTGTATACATTTTTTTTAGCTGCAATCACTAATAATTCATTAGCACAAACTTTACCGGATAAAGTTATTGACGTAAAAGTTAAAACGCCAAAAGAAGTTGTAAAGGATAAAATAATTGAAGCGGATATAATTCTTCAAATAAAAAATGGTTGGCATATAAATTCTAACAAACCTTTGGATGAAAGTTTATCTCCAACTATTGTAACTCTTAAAGATAATTCTGCAATCAAAATTATAAAAACAATTTATCCAGAACCGGTTTTAACTAAACTTCAATTCTCGCAATCTCAAATGGCTCTTTATGAAGATGAAGCAGTAATAAAAATTCAATTCAAAATTGATAAGGGCTTTAATAAAAGAGCAATTAAATTAAATGGTGAAGTTGAGTTTCAGCCATGCAACAACCAAACATGCTTATTCCCAAGTTCAAAACCATTTACATTTGAATTAAAAATTAATAAGTAAAAAAAATTAATTTGCCGGATAAAAATTTTATAATTATAAATTTTCCCGGCAATTTTTATTTTGGTGAAATGAATTCCGTTAATACTTCATCCATACTTTTTACATTTTCAAAAAATGAAATTATTTTTTGAATAACTTGCTCTACAATTCCGTCTGGACAAGAAGCGCCGCTGGTAAGTAAAATATCAACAATATTTTTATTCGGAATATAATCTCTTGTTGTAACTTCAACTTTAGACTTTAGATCATAATGGCTGATTATATTTTTAGATAATATTTTCTCTGCCGATGAAATAAAATAAGTGTTAAGCTTTTCCTCACAAAGTTCAACTATATGACTTGTGTTGCTGCTGTTATAACCGCCAACGACAATAGCAAAATCAGCTTTTTCTTTTAACAAACCATAAGTTGATTCCTGGTTATCATTTGTTGCATAGCAAAGTGTATCACGCGTATCGGCAAAATGATCTTTAATATTTTCTATACCGTATTTTTCAATCATTGCTGTTTTTAGAATATCTGAAATTGTTTGAGTTTCTGATGCAAGCATTGTAGTTTGATTTACTACTCCAAGTCGGATTAAATCATTTTGAACTTTAAATCCATAAGAAAATTTCCCATCAAAAAAAGAATAAAATTTTTCTTCGGAAATTTTTCCAAGAATTATATCATGCAAAAATTTTGCTTCTTCAATGTTCCTTATTATTAAAGCTTTAGAATTTTTTATACTATGCGAAAATGTTGCTCGTGTTTCTTCGTGATAATGTTTGCCGTGAATTATTACGGTAAAATTTTCATCGCCAAGTTGATTTGATCTATTCCAAACTTTTTCTACAAACGGGCAAGTTGTATTGTATTTATAAGGATCAATTCCTAATCCATTAAGCTTTGATTGAATTTCAACTGTGGTGCCGAATGCCGGAATTATTACTATATCGTCTGAGTTCAATTCTCTCCAGTCAATCAAATTTTTTCCTGAAGTGTCCATTATAAATCGAACTCCTCTGTTCATCAATTCATTATTAACTTCAGGATTATGAATCATTTCACTTAACAGAAAGATTCGCTTACTCGGATTTTCTTCAACTGTTTTATAAGCAATTTCAATTGCATTTTCTACACCGTAGCAAAAACCGAAATGGCGAGCCATAAAAAATCTAACTGGGCCAAAATCTAAAACTGTTGGAGTAAAATCTTTTTTCCTTGGATCATTAATTTTTCGTGAATCTTTTATCGCAGCAATAAATGAGCTTTTATAAAAGTTCGGGATATCAAATTTTTTCATTGAGCTTCACTAAGATTCAAAATATGTTGTTAAAAAGTCTAATCAATTCTTGTAATGAAAAATTATAAATCTTTTCACTTATCATTTAGGTAAACGTCACAAATTTCTTCTGCAATTTTTTCAGTATCACCTTCATCTCTATTAGTTAAAAGTATGATTGTAAATTTTAAGTTTGGGATTCTATAAATAATATTTCTAAATCCAATTGTACTTCCAGTATGATAAACAACTTCGTGCTTTTTATAAGTTTTCAAATGCCAGCCAAAACCATAATCGATCTTTTCACCGTTATTTAAAGCTCCGCGAGTAAAGGAAGCTTGAATAAATTTTTGGGATAATATTTTTTCGGTATAAAGCGATTGATCCCACTTGTACATATCTTCAATTGAAGTATAAATTCCTCCATCTCCTAAAACTGCGCTTGTTAAACTTTGGTCTGTACGAATAAATCCGCTGTCTTTTTTAGAATAACCAAAAGCTCTATTACTTACTTCCGAAATTCCTTTTTCATAGGCTAGGGTGCTGTTCATTTGAAGCGGTACAAAAATATTTTCTTTTAGAAAATTAGCAAACGATTTTCCAGAAATTTTTTCAACGATTTGAGAAAGCAAAGCATAAGCAGTATTGCTGTATTGATATTTCGTTCCAGGTTCAAAATAAGTTGAATCTTGTTTCATCATCATTTCCAAAACATCTTTATCATTTACTTGAATTGTCGCTGTATCGGGAATTAAATTTTCGTAATCGATCAATCCGGAAGTATGATTTAACAAATTTTTAATTGTAATACTATTTCCATAAGAAGGGAAATTGTGGAAAATATCCGTCAATTTTTCATCAAAATTTAGCTTGCCTTCTTTAATTAAAATCATAATTGCGGTTGCTGTAAATTCTTTTGTTAAAGATGCGAGTCTAAAATTTGTAATTGGTTTAATAGGAATATTTTCTTCAAGGTTTGATAAACCATAACAGTGTTCAAAAATAATTTTCCCATTTTTAATAATCATCAAAGCTGCGCCAGGAGAATTTGCATTATTATATTCACTTAATATTGAGTTAACTATTTTTGTTTTATCATTCATGTTTTGCGCAAATGAGATATTTATTATAATAAATAAAATAAAGATTGAAGTTAAAAATATTTTCATTTTCAAATATTACTTTTATCTAAAAAGAAAGATAGTTAATTCTAAAAGAAATTATTAATAAATTTTTTAAATATGAAAATCATTTTCCCAATTTAAGTACTTAGATTTTCTCTAATTGCTTTGCTATATTTACGGCCGAAAGAAGAAGATTTATTATGGATTTATTAGAACGATTAAAGAAAATAAAAGAAAAATTTGAGCGAATAAATCAGCAGCTTTCCGATCCGGCATTTTTAAATGATCGAGATAAAATTGTTAGTCTTAGCCGAGAACGAAGCGAGTTGGAAGCAATTATTCAGGCTTACGAAGAATATTCTGATGTGCTAAAAAATATTGATGGCAATAAAGAAATAATAAATTCTGGCATAGATAAAGAGCTTTCAAATTTAGCTGAATCTGAATTATCTGATCTTGAATCAAAGAAAATTTTACTTGAAGAAAAAATTAAATATCTGCTTCTTCCAAAAGATCCAAATGACAATAAAGATGTAATCATGGAAATCAGAGCTGGTACTGGCGGAGAAGAAGCTGCATTATTTGCTGGTGATCTTTTTAGAATGTACACAAGATATTCTGAAAGAAAGGGATGGCGAATAGAACTTATAGATATTAACGACACTGGCCGTGGCGGAATTAAAGAAGCAGTTTTTTCAATTGGCGGTGATAACGTTTTTGGCGAATTAAAATTTGAAAGCGGAGTTCACCGTGTACAGCGAGTTCCCGAAACTGAAGCTAATGGAAGAGTTCATACATCAGCTGCATCAGTTGCGGTTTTACCAGAAGCTGAAGATGTCCAAATTGATATAAATCCTAATGATTTAAGAATTGATATTTTTAGGTCCGGTGGAGCCGGCGGACAAAATGTAAATAAAGTCGAAACTGCTGTCCGTATAACTCATTTACCTTCAGGTATAGTAGTTCAATGCCAGGATGAACGCTCACAACTTAAAAATAGGCAAAAAGCTATGAAAGTTCTTCGGGCAAGACTTTATGATGCAAAGCTTAAAGAACAAAATGCGGAAATTTCTGCACAGCGTAAAACAATGGTAAGAAGCGGTGACAGAAGTGATAAAATTAGGACTTATAATTACCCCCAAAACAGAGTTACAGATCACCGAATCGGATTAACTTTATATAATCTCTCAAACATTATGGAAGGTGACATTACTGAACTAATTGAACAGCTTAAAATTGCTGATAGAACAGAAAAGCTTCAAGCAAGCGCTGAGATATAATATAGAAAATATTTTACAAGGATTTTTCGTTAAAGTTTTCTAAAAATCTAATTAAGAAAACCAATACAAATCCAAGCAAAGAAAGCAAAGCATCTTTAAAATCTATTTGAAAAGTTTTAGTTGAACCTACTAAATATCCCAAATATTTTGATGAGATTAATACTATAAAAAAAGAGATGAATCCAAGGATTCCTGATATAAAAGGTTGTATAAAGTAATTCGACACAAATGATTGACTTTTTTCCTTGCTGTCTTCGTTGTACGTCTCTGAGTCAAAATTAAAACTCATTACATGCCCTTTACTTATTAAAATTAAGCACAAAAATTATATTTGTTTTAATATTAATAGGAAAAAATAGCTTTGTTTGGGAAAATTATTATAAAAAAAATTTTTGACTCGGATCTGATAATTAAAATTTTTTATTTTGCTTTAATTACAATTAGACTAATATCATCTTCAAATTTATTATCTGTAAAAGTTTCAAATTCTCTTTTTAAAATATCCATAGGATCATCTTCTGAATTAATATTTTTAAGAATTTCCATTAGTCTATATGAACCAAATTGCTCGCCAGCAGAATTACGTGATTCAATTATTCCATCGGTTACGCAAATTAAAAAATCGCCAAAATTTAATTTGATTGAAATATCTTCATAATTTCCATGTTCCGCAAAACCGAGTAATAATCCATTAGATTTAATTTTTTGAACCGAACCATCAGAATTATTTTTATAAATTATTGGCAAATCTCCAGCGCCGGTATACTTTGCAATTTTTGTATCATTATTAAGAGTAACAACAGAAAGAGTAGCAAATACTTCTGAAACTTTTGCATCTTGATAAACAGATTTATTTACTTGCTGCAAAATTTCATGTGGAGAAAACTCTGCTGCAGTTTGTAATGCTACTCTCATTGCACTTCTTACATAACCAGCATAAGCAAAAGCAAAATACCATGCACCCCATTTCTTGCCCATAACATCACCAAGAATAACTGAAATATTTTTTTCATCCATCGTAAAATAATCAATAAAATCCCCGCCAGGAATTCCATGAAAAGGGACGTGCCAGTGTCTAATTTCAAAACCTTCAAACTTAGGGTTATTATCGGGAACAACTTTTGCGCGCAGTGAATCAGCAGCACTATGAAGTTCAGAAACTATTTTTTGTCTTTCTTTTCCTAAACTTTTTATAATTGCACTAACTTTTGCTACAACAACTCGTGGCCCAGCAGTTTTTAACACATAATCTGTAATTCCAAGATCATAACCATCTAAGATATCATTTTCTTCGCCCTTTGAAGTTAGAAATATAAAAGGAACTGATTTCAAATCATTATCTGTTAAAAGCATTTTCCTGAATTGAAATCCATCAATATACGGCATCATAATATCAGAAATTATAATATCGGGTAAAGAAGATTTTGCTAATTTTAATCCTTGTTCGGCACTATTAGCAACTTGGCATTCAAATCCGGCTTTAGTTAGGTTATATTGAAATAATTTGGATAAAGTAATATCATCGTCAACAAGTAGAATTTTGGGAACAGCTTCAGAAAATGATTGCTCTAAATTTTTTTTGGTACCGTAAACTTTATAAATCTCTGTTCTTCTTATTAAAGTTTGAACTTTTAGTAAAAGTTCATTTACATCGAATGGCTTCGTTATAATATCATCGCCGCCAGCTTCAAGTGCTTTTGATTTATCTTCCATACTATTTTTTGCTGTAACAAATACAAACGGAAGTACACGATAATTCTCATTCTCTCTAACCTTTTTACAAAAAGTAAAACCATCCATCTCATCCATCGTTACGTCGCAGAGCACCAAATCAACTTGTTTTTCTTTTAACAACTCAAATGCTTTTGAAGGGCCTTCAGATTCGTGGACAACATAATTATTATTTTTAAGGTGGTGACTCAACAATTTTCGAATCGTTACATCATCATCAATAATTAATATAGATTTTTTTACATCATTAGGCATAATCTTTTAGTCAACATCAAATATTTAGTTCATATTCTTTTCCAAATTGGAAAGTATAACTTGCTATAGATTGAAGAGTACTGCGATATATAGTCATTAAATTTATTTTGTTGTAAAACTTCTAATTGCTTCATCTTTAGTTTTAAAAGCTTCAAATACTCGATACATTCTTGTTAACTCAAACATAGAATGCACCGCAGGCTGAAATCCAATGAGTCGAAGATCACCGCCAAGATTTGTAATTTTTTTTAGAGATACAACTAAGGCACCTAAAAATGTCGAATCAATAAATTCACATTCATTTAGATCAACAATTATTTTTCGCGCTCCCATTTCTATATCCTGAGCAAGAGTTTGCTTGAATTCTTCTGCTTCTTTTAAGGTAGCCCTAGTTAGGTTAACTACTTCAACAATAATATCGTCGTGTTTTTCTCTAATAAAATCCATAGTACAGTCCAATTAAATTAATATTTATAAAACAATTTATTCATAATTACGATTTTCAATATGGTATTTTTCCATAAGTCTATAAATTGTGGCTCTTCCGAGCTGAAGTTTTTTTGCCGCTTCAACAATGTTTCCTTTTGTCACTTTTAGTGCATGCCTAATAGACTCTTCTTTTAATTTTTCAAACGGAACAACAACTTCGTCACTAAATAATGAAACTGAAATATCCGAACTTCCAACTGGTTCTGCTGCGCGAACATTTGAAGGAAGATCATCTATATCAATCATATCCTTTTCGCAAATTATCAAACATCTTTCAATCAAATTTTCCATTTCACGAATGTTGCCTGGCCAATTATATTCATATATTAATTTCAATGCTTTTTTTGAAAATCCTTTTATGTTTTTGCCTAACTTTTTATTGAAAGTTTCTAAAAAATGCTGAGCAAGAACTAAAATATCTCCTTTTCTCTGCCTTAATGGTGGTATAACTATTGGAAAAGAATTTAATCGATAAAACAAATCTTCTCTAAATTCTTTATTTTCAACCGCATGTTTAAGATCTCGATTAGTTGCCGAAATAATTCGGACATCAGATTTAATTAATTCTGTTCCTCCAACTCTTTCAAATTCTTTTTCCTGAATTACGCGTAAAAGTTTTGCCTGAAGGAGCATTTCGAGTTCACCCACTTCATCAAGAAAAATTGTACCTCCACTTGCTAGTTCAAATTTACCTAACTTCCTTTGATAAGCTCCTGTAAACGATCCTTTCTCATGCCCGAATAATTCACTTTCCAAAAGTTCTCTAGGAATTGAAGCACAATTAACAACAATAAAAGGTTTGTCTTTTCTTTTTCCATTATAATGAATTGCCCGTGCAATCAATTCTTTGCCGGTTCCGCTTTCGCCATAGATGAGGCAGGTGATTTCATTATTTAAAACTTTTGAAACAAGTTTAAATACATCCTGCATTTTCCCGTCAGCAGAAATTATATTATCAAAGCTATATTCTTTCTTAACGTTTTCCTTAAGGTTTTCCAATTCTTTAGTTAGATCATAGCTTTTAATTGCATTTTTAATTGCCGGTTCAAGCCGCTGAATATCAATCGGTTTAGGGAAATAATCAAAAGCACCAAAACGCAATGCATCAACGGCTACTTCAATACTGCCTTGTGCTGAAAGCATTATCACTGGAAGGTTTTCATCAAATTGTTTTACTCTTTTTAATACTTCAATGCCATCCACTCCTGGAAGCATTATATCAAGAAGAATAAGATCTGGTTTTAAGTTTAATTTCCTTAAAACATCTTCTCCTGTAGAAAATACTTCTATGTCATATTTCCATTTGTCTTTAACCCAATAAGTGAGGAGTTTGGAAATAGCTTGTTCGTCATCAACAATAAATACTAATTTGCCCACGCTTCCCTCTACAATAATTAATTTTTAGAATCCCTTGGTAATTTTATTATAACCGTTGTACCTTTATTTACTTCACTTTGAACCGAAATAAAACCTTTGTGCAAATCTACAATTTGTTTAACAAAAACCAAGCCTAATCCTGTACCAGGGACATCTGCGCCTGGTCTATTCACACGATAAAATTTCTGAAAAATAAGAGGAATATCCTTTTCTGGAACCCCGACGCCGGTATCGCTGATTGTAATTTCAAATTCTTTATATAAACTTTGTGCAGTAATCTTTATTCTTCCATTGTGTAAAGTAAATTTTGCCGCGTTATTTATCAAGCTGTTGAGAACAACAAATATTTTTTCTTTATCTGCTGTTAACATAATATTTTCAGAGGGGAATTCTTTAGTTAATGTAATTTCTTTTGAATCTATAATTTTTCTGTTTGCTTCAATTGATTCATTTATGATTTCAATAATATTAAATTCTGATTTAGATAATTCTATTTGTCCGCCTTCTAATCTTGAAATATCCAAAACATCATTTATTAATTTAGCTAATCTTTTCCCTTCATTTAAAATAATCTCATTAAACTCACGCTTCATTTCTTCTGGCATATTAGGATCTGAAGAAATTGTTTCAGAAAAACCAATAATTGAAGCTAACGGAGTTCTTAATTCATGTGAAACATTGGAAATGAATTCATTTTTCATTTTGTTCAGTTCGGCCAAAATAGCTGATTGACGCTTTGCGCGCTGCCTTTCAACTGAAATTATTCGGTTAGCTTCTATCAGTCGATTATTCAAATCTGCAATTTTTTCTTCAAATGTTCGAAGTTCGGTAATATTTTTTCCAACTCCGATTACGCTTACTATTTTTTCATTTTTTCTAATGGCTTTACAATTAATCTGAAAAATAATTTCATTACCAAATTTACTAATTAAAATTGCTTCAAAAGTAACAAGTCCGCCTGATAATTTTAGAGAAGGATTTTCATCTAATATTTTTTGAAAGGACTTTGCAATTTCCTGCTTATTTTTTGACGCAACAAGTTCAATGAAATGTGTATTCAATAATTCTTTAGCATCATAATCTAAACTTGCTGCACCGTAATCATTCACACTTTCAAAACATCCATTTTGATCTAAAATAAAAACCAAATCTTCCGACGCATCAAAAATAGATTTTAGAAAAACATTATTCTTTAATTCAAAATTTACATTACTACCTTTTGAACTTCTGGAAGCTTCTTCTTTAGAATATTCAAAATTTATATCATAATTTTTAATCAGTTCTTCCAAATTTTCAATCATCGGCTGAATGGCAAATAAATTATCTTCGTTATAAGTTTCCTTCCCTTTTGAGAATAAAAATAGATAATATGCATCCTGATCTTCCTCCTGAGAAAATAATTTTTTAACATGAAATGAATTCCATAAAAAGGTTTTATTTAACTTTTTGAAGGAGGCTAATTTATTAATTTCATCTATGCAAATTTTATTTGTATTGTGAAGCTGCAATAATGAATTATTTAATATGTTGTAAACTTCTTCTTTCTCACCAAATGACGATAATATCTGGTATTCAGTCGTTCTAAATTTAACTAAATATCCCGAAGAACTTTGGCTTATCTTACCAATTACATTCAATGTATTTTTAATTAATTCGAGCATTAATTTTAGCAGTTTTGGGGAAATAAAATGTCATAAGAATTCAATTAATCGATATAATTTATGCTGCCAACTTAATTAAGTATGAATCATTTTCAACAAACGGCATAAATATAATAAGAATATAATTTAGAATAATATTCAAAAAAAATTTGTTTTTTAATTAAAAAAATTTGAATTTGCCAATCTTCATCTAAAGTATATTCAAAAAAATAATTATTTTAATTTAATAAATTTCATTGTTTTATTATGGTAAAAATATTAAAACGAGCAACTAATCTTTCACTATTAATCAATTTTTTCCTTTTTATAATTAAAGCTGCCGCGGGAATAATTTCCAATTCAATTGCTGTAATTTCGGATGCAATAAATTCTTTAACAGATATTATTTCTTCAGCTGCAATAATGTACAGCGTTAGAGTTTCACTAAAAAAACCAGATAAAGATCATCAATTTGGTCATAATGCAGCTCAGCCAATCTCTGTTTTTTTGATTGCTTTATTTACAGCAGTTATTGGAATAAATTTAGTTGAAGAATCTATCAGCAGAATATTAAATCCTTATTCCACCCACATTACTCCTTTGGTTTATATAATTTTAATTATAACAATATTAACAAAAATAGGATTGATGAGATACCAATCTTTTGTTGGTAAAGAATTCAAAAGCCCAGCACTTAGGGCTGGTGCAGTAGACAGCCTTAACGATGTTCTCGCTTCTTCTCTTTCAATAGTTGGAATAATTGGAGTTCAATTGGGCCTTCGTTATGTTGATGGCATTGCCGGAATTTTAATAGCATTATTTATTTTCCGATCGGGATTTCAAATTGCAAAAGAAAATATTGATTACCTTATGGGAAAAGCTGCAGATGAAAATTTGATTTTAGAAATTGCTAATGTTGCATTAAAAATTGAAGGTGTCCGTGGACTAAATGAATTAAAATCTCATTACGTTGGAAATAAATTTCATATCGAAATACATATTGATGTTGACAAAACTACTACTACTGAAATGTCTCATGATATCGGATTGAAGGTTCAAGACGCCATTTCTGCTTTACCCGAAATTAATAAAGTATTTGTGCACATTGATCCCGTCTAAATCAATTTTTTATATTTTCTTTTTGTATTGACTCGTAATATTTTCTTATCAAATCTTCGTAGTCTTTCGTATAACCTTCTTGAACTGCTTTATTTAATTCATCTCTTATTTTATTCTTTTCATTCTGTAAATTAATATTTAAATCTGCAGGTGATTGACGAACAATATCTTTCCCAACTTCAGATTTTCTTTTATTCTCATAATCTCTTTCGTTTACAGAACGCTGAGCATCCAACAACCTAGACAAAATATGTTCTTGCTCCTGAACCGTTTTTGCATCAAGCTGATCTGAAGTCATATTCTTTACAACTTCTTCCATTTGCTTTGCAATTTGGTTTAAGTCAGCTGGAATTTTTTTTGATTCGCCTGACCTCATCGCTTCTTTGTTTAATTGCTCTAAAGATTTACGAATTAAATCTTGCTGCTGTCCAAGCCTTTGAAGTTCTGCTTGCTGCTGCATTGATAATTGGCCTTTCATTGCTTGCTGAAGCATTTGAGTTAAGTTATTTAAACTCATTTGCTGGCCTGCCATCTGTTGAAGCTGTTGCATAAAAGACATCATTCCGTTTTGTCCACCGCCTTTCATCATTTGTTCCATCGAGTTTTTCATCATATCAGCGGCTTCATTCAATGACTTCATTGCCTGGCTTTGACTTAATGCTGCCTGATTGCTATTCCTATTTTGCAAACCTTGCATCGACTTGCTCATTTCATTATTTGCATCACCAAGTGATTTGCCCATCTCTGGTGTAACTGCAAAAGTTTTTTGTGAAAGTGAACTCATCTGCTGCATAATCTTATCAAGATTTCTTTTAATGTTATTTTGCTGCTCAGCATTTTTGTTAAATTCTGAAGAATTCTGATCAAGATTTTGAGATTGATTTTTCAAAGCCTCCTGCTGCTTAGATAATGTAATTAGGTTATCGGTTATCTTCATCATATCTTTAAAAGCCTGCATTTGGCTTTGCTGTGATATCGATTGCTGAAATTGCTTCATTTGTTTTTTCATGTCGTTCATGTTCTGCGATATTTGAGCTTGATTTTGCTGCGCCTGCTGCATTTGATTCTGCTGAATTTGCTGAGAAGCATTTTGTGACATTTTTTCGTTCATCTGCTTTGCATATTCTTGACGCATTTTGTCAAGTTGGTCTTTCGGTAAATCTTTCAACTCATCAACTTTCTTTGATAAATCCTCAAGATCCTTAGAATACATTTCAAGATCATTCGTAATATCTTTTTGTTTTTCACTTAATTGGTTTTTTTCCTGCTGATTTTGAGAATTAGCATTTTTTGTTTTCTGCTGAACGTCATTTTGCTGTTTTGTAATTTCATCAGTACGTTTTAAAAGATCATCAACTTTTTGCTCAATCTGAATTCGCTTTAGCAAGTTCATTGTTCTTTCAACAGTCTGCCTAAATTGCTCTTCATTGAACTTCATATTTTCCATTGCGTTCTGCGTCATTTTTCTATCAAGTTGCTGAAGAACATTTCTCAATTGCTCCATAGCCTTTTTCATTTCATCATTGGACATCTCATCAAATAATTTTTGAAGCTCCATATATTTCTGCAATGTCTCTTTTGACAAAAGATTATTCTGCTGCAAATTGTTTTGCATTTTCTCCAAGTTCTTGCTGATGTTTTGAACTTTATCCTGCAGCTTTTTGAATTGGTCCATTGTCTGTTCAATTTTTTGTTTTTCTTGCCAAGAAATATCTTTTTTGTCTTGCTTTAATTCCTGGCTCAAGTCATTAATTTTTTGTTTCAACTCTTGAGCTTCTTTAAAAGTATCCTGCAAATCTTTTTCAGATTGATTCTGCACATTATCCGAATTATTTAGTATCTCATCTAGCGACGGAACTCTTACAGTAAATTCTGATGACTTAGTTGACTTTGGCCCGCTAACATTATCATTATCAAAAACTTCAAGATAATAAGTAACAACATCTTCAGCGGCAAGATTCATACCCGAAAGATTCCAGATGTAACTAACTTCTTCTTCAGTGGAATTTTTATTAATACTTATCTCTGTGGATTTAAAATCATTCTGAGTTTTTTCATATTTTGAAGAAGAAAGTCTGTAATGAAGAAGTAGTTTAGTAAAGCCATAATCATCCGATATTTTTGAAACAAGCTGTAATCGGTTATCGTTTGCAAGAGAGGTGTTTTGGTTTGGCGCAATAATATCAATGGTTGGATAAGCATCGTACAACGCTTTGATTGAATAATTTATTGGCGAAAGATTTTGATTATTGTTTTCATCTGTCAGAATTATTTTATAATCGTTGTCTTTTCTAACAATAAAATCTCCATGCGCTTGCGTTCCATCCACAACCAAATCTTTTTTTGTCGTGTCGCTAAATTCTATTTTAGCTTTTTTTAGATTTTTTGTCGCGCTTATTTTCAATTCAACTTTGCTTCCAAGCAGCGCAGTTACATTTCCATTATCTCTTTGTTGAACTTGCGGTATTTTTGAATAAGCCGGTGAAGTAACAGTCAAATCCATAGTTTTAATAATCGGTCTATCGATAACTTCAATTTCAAAAACATCACTGTTAATATTTTCCGCCGAAGCAAAATATTTAAATGAAGTTCTTATCGCCGGCATAATAAAATGATAATTGCCCAATGAATCTGATGTAAGCTGCTGCTTTGAAAAATTTGTCTCATCACTATTTTTTATTGCAAGAAAAACTTCCTTCGGAATTTTGCCTTTTACTTTAACAGAAATATTTAGATTATCGCCTTTGGTTACTTTTGAGTTACCCGGCTCAACCTCGAAAATAAATTTTGGCGGTGGAATAAACTCATGATTGTAATTTAGTAATCTAAAAGTTGCTGCTTTTATTCCTGGAACAAAAACAAGTAAGACAATACAAAATACAATTGTTGAAAAAGAATAAATAAGAAATTGTTTTGCTTTTTTAAAACTTATGATTGAAGTAAAATCTATATCTTTGGCTTTTTTATAAACTCCGTAGAATGCTGCATCAATTAAATTCTTCGAATATATTTTTTCATCAATGCCAGTAGAAATTAATTGCATTGAGTTTAATAAATCATCTTTAATTTCCGGAAAATGATTTCCAACTATTCCGGCAGTTTTAAAGTAGTCAGTCTTTCTAAAAATTTTGAAATACTTTAACAGTGGTAAAATGAAAAATACAGCAGCAGATCCAATTGTCGAGGCCAAAAAGATTACAAACAAGATTGTTCGAACAATAGAAGAGAAATGAGCAATCATTTCTAGAAATGAGAATAATGTAAAAACAGAAATTCCAATTATCAGTGCTTTTTGAATTCCGATCGATGCAAAGAAAGCATACTCTCTTTTTAACAGTCGTTCAAGCTTTTCAATTATTTCTTTATAGTATTTTGAATCGGATCCCATTTATATTTTTACTTTTCTTTTCAATATTAATTAGACAGAGCCCATACTACCAAATCAGCACCAAATCTTAATGCTTCTAATCTTTTATCAGGCTTGAATCCATGCACATCCGGGTCATCCCAGCCGTCGCTTGGATTTGATTCGTAAGTATAATAAACTGCAAGGCGTCCGTTTATAAAAATGCCAAATCCCTGCGGCGCTTTTCCGTTGTGCTCTTCAATTTTAGGAACACCATTCGGAAGGTCGTAAAGATCGTGGTACATTCCATAATTAAAAGGCAGTTCAACTAATTCTTTATCCGGAAAAACTTTTTTCATTTCTCGCCTAAAAGATTTATCCATGCCATAATCATCATCGGCGTAAAGGAAACCACCGGCTTCTAAATATTTTTTTAATCTGCTGCATTCATCATCTGTAAATACAATATTGCCATGGCCTGTCATAAATAAAAACGGATAAGAAAAAATTGCATCCGAATTTATATTAACCCAAGTGTAATTGTCGTTTACTTTGATGTTTGTATTTTGTTTTACGAAGTCAAGCAAATTTGGCTCTTCAGTCTGACCGTTGTACCAATCACCGCCGCCGTCATATTTCAGCCTGGCAATTTGAAAAGCGCCTTCATTTTGCGGAAAAGCAATTCCGCAAATCATAATTAAATAGATTATAAAAAATATTTTTTTCATAAGATTTTCTTTTGCGCCGTTAATATATTGATGATGTAAGTTAATTTCAATTTAGTTTAGAAGGGTAATTTTAAATTTTTTTACTAAATCAATTTTATGTTTAATTGAGGATTATGGTTGACCTCAAAATTGATTCCACTTGCAATTTTTCTTTTTACGGTTCTTGCTGCTTCCTATTTCTTAACAGTTGCTAATTAGTTTAATCAAAACGCAAAAGTAAATTTCTCAGTTGCAATTGATGAAATTGGAATTCTTGGTTTTTATTATAATAAAAAAAAATTATTAATATTCGGGATGGATATATCCTGATGTCATTTCTCATCTTTTAGCGAAGGATTATTTTTGGTATAAACAATTATAAACCTTAATATATTGTTACGAATTATACATTACCGCCAGTTTACAGTAAAATAATTTTCTTAAATGAATGTAGAAACAGTAACCATAATAAATGCTGACACCAGAAAAACAATTATTTTTTCAAAAAGAAAATAAATTTGAAAGCTTTGATTTAAAACATTAAATATTTTTTTGCACTGTGATAACTTTCTAAACAGAAATTCTAATTCTAAAATGGAGAATAATTTATGGCAAAAAAATATTGGCTGGTAAAATCGGAACCTGAGTCATTTTCAATTGATGATTTGATAAAAAGTAAAAACCAAACTACTTACTGGGACGGTGTTAGAAATTATCAAGCAAGAAATTTTTTACGCGACGAAATGAAAAAAGGCGACGGCGTTTTATTTTATCACAGCAGCAACGAAACGATGGGCGTATTTGGAATTTGTGAAATTGTAAAAGAAGGCTATCCTGATCATACTCAATTCGATCCGGATAGTCATCATTATTTTCCATCAGCAGATCCCAAAAGTCCAGTCTGGTTCATGGTTGATATAAAATTTATAAAAAAATTTTCTAAACCGGTTACACTTCAAGATATAAAAGATAATCCCAAATTAAAAAATATGAGATTGGTCCAAAGAGGAAATAGACTTTCTGTAATGCCCGTAGAAAAAAACGAATGGGATGAAATTTTGAAAATGAGCAAATGATATTTTCAGCTCAACAAATCTTCATCTCCATTATCGGTTCGATCTAGCAATGGTTTGGGAATGGATTTAGTTGCTTTAGCTCCAAGAATTTTTATTTTCTCAGCTCTTGAAACCAAATTACCGCTTCCTTCATGCAGCTTTTTCATCGCATCGGAATAGCTTCCCTTAGCTGCATCAATTTTATTTCCCACATTTATTAAGTCATCAACAAAGCCGACAAACTTATCGTAAAGTGCACCGCTTTGGCGAGCAATTTCCAAAGCGTTTTTATTTTGATTTTCCTGCCGCCAAATACTTGCAATTGTACGCAGTGTTGCAAGTAAAGTAGACGGACTAACAATCACAATATTTTTTTCAAATGCCTCATTAAATATTCCAGGCTCATATTGAACTGCAAGACTGAAAGCCGGCTCAACCGGCAGGAACATTAAAACAAAATCTAAACTTTGTATTTGATAAAGCTGCTGATAATTTTTTGAACTTAAATTTTTAATATGATTTCCAATTGATAAAATATGTTCCCTCAACGCAGATGACCTATCATTTTCATCTTCAACAGAACTATATTTTTCATAAGCTACAAGCGTAACTTTGGAATCAATCACGATGGTTTTATTTTCCGGAAGCAGAACGAGAACATCCGGTTGAAATCTTTTTCCGCTATCAGCAGTCATGCTTTCTTGAACGAGATATTCTCTACCTTTTACCAAACCGGATTTTTCTAAAATACTTTCGAGAATAAATTCGCCCCAATTTCCTTGAGTTTTTGATTGCCCCTTCAAAGCATTCGTCAAGTTAGTTGCCTCAGCGCTAACTTGCTGATTTAATTTTACAAGCTCCATTATTTGCGCCCGTAATCCCGCTCTGTCTTTAGACTCACTTACATAAACATCCTCAACTTTTTTCTCAAAATCTTTTATCTTATCATTTAGCGGTTTTAATATCTGATCAAGATTATCTTTATTCTGCTGGGTAAACTTACTACTCTTTTCATCCAAAATTTTATTTGCAAGGTTCTCAAATTCTTTAGTAAATTTTTCCTGAAGTTTTTCTATTTCAGATTTTTGTTCTTCTAATTTGTTTTGAAGATTGCCGTAGTCGGATTTAAGCGACGACAAAGATGAATTCAGCTCAAGCACTTTTGACCGTTCTGAAATTAATTCATCTGCTGTCTTTTTAAAATTTTCGTCAACAAGTTTGTTCTTTACTTCAGATTTGCTTAGCTCAATTGTCAAACTGTTAATTTGATTTTTTAATCCGTCAACTTCTTCTTGCGGAATTCCTTTTGTTGAGGCAAGCTTTGACCTGAATATCAGCCAAGCCATAACAGCACCGATCAAAATCCCAATTACTAAAAAGATTATTTCCATATAGATTTATTTTTTATGAATTTAATTCCCGGCATTTAATTTTCTTTATTTCAATTCAACTTAACAATTTTTTCAACAGCTTTCAGAAGAATATCATTCTTTATTAGCTCTGAAACTTTTTTAACTTCATCATAAAGAAGTCTATCTCCATTCAGAGGTTTAACAACTTTTCTTATTTCATTGTAAGCAACCGAAGTTCCATTACCTGGTTTATTTGGTTTTAAAAACTCAATTGCCTGAGCAGCAGTTAATAATTCTATTGCCAAAACATTTTCAAGATTTCGCATTATACGAAAACATTTCTGCGCAGCGATAGATCCCATCGAATTATGATCTTCTTGATTAGCCGAAGTTGGAATCGAATCAACGCTCGCCGGATGCGAAAGAACTTTATTTTCGGAAACTAAACTTGCCGCTGTATACTGCGCAATCATTAATCCGGAATTTAATCCGCCGTTGTTTGTTAAAAACCTTGGCAAGCCGCTTAAAGCTCCGTTCACCATTCGTTCAGTTCTTCGCTCGGAAACATTTGCAAGTTCGGATAAAGCAATGCTCATAAAATCCATTGCTAACGCCATTGATTGCCCGTGAAAATTTCCACCTTCAATATGTTCGTGAGTGTCTGGAAAAATTATCGGATTATCATTAACAGAATTAATTTCAATTTTTACTCGCGATGTGACATAATCAATTGCATCCCGAGAAGCGCCGTGAATTTGCGGCACGCATCTAATTGAATATGCATCTTGAACTCGGACATCGCCGCTTAAATGAGATTTCCGAATTTGGCTGTCTTTAATCATTGCAAGAACATTTTTGGCTGTAGTAATTTGTCCAGGGAAAGGACGAAGTTCATGAATCTTGGGATCAAAAGCTTTATCAGTAGAGCGAAGTGCTTCATGTGTCAACGATGCACTTAAGTCAGCTAGCTTAATTAATTTTTGTGCACGAATAGAAATATACGAGGCAAATGAAGTCATCATCTGCGTTCCATTGATTAGTGCAAGTCCTTCTTTAGCTTCTAAAACGATTGGTGATAATTCAAATTTCTTTAATCCGGTTTTTGATGAAATTATTTTTGATAATGCTGCATTCTCGTCCATTACATTTTTAATTATTTGAACTCTGCCTTTTCCGATCATTGCAAGGACTAAATGAGAAAGCTGAACGAGATCGCCGCTTGAACCAACCGAACCTTGCGAGGGCACAACCGGAATAATATTGTGTTTCATCATTTTGATTAAAAGCTCAAGAGTTTGAAGCCGAACACCGGAATATCCTCGGGCTAAAGCATTCAATCGAAGCAGCATCATTATTTTTACAATAAACGGTGGCAGATTATCGCCGCAGCCAACAGCATGGCTTAAGATTAAATTCTCTTGAAGCTTTTTAATATTTTCTTTTGATATTCTTACGTTGGAAAATTCTCCAAATCCGGTTGTAACACCGTAAATAGATTCCTCACTGTCGACCCATTTTTCAACTAAAGCACGAGATTTTTTTATGCGTGCAACAGAATCTTTTGAAATAACTATGTCGGGGTTTTCATAAAGGAAATATTCGATTTGTTCTAAAGTTAAAGACGAACCGTCAATAATTATTTTATTGGCCATAAATTATTTTCTTTATTTTTTCGGAATTTTCTTTTCTTGCTCTATAAGTTATGTGAACAGATTTATTATCATATTTAGTAGAAAGCACTTTAGCCATCGAATGAATTGAAGCTGCCTTTTTCGAGTCGGCAAGATTCAGTGCCACTTTTTCTTCAACAAAAGCTTCTTCAATTACCTCAGTTAATTTTTCTTTCAATCCGGAAATATTAATTCCTCTTTGCGCAGAAATGATTACGCTTTTTCCATAATTATTTTTCACCGAATGAATTCTATTCTTATCTGTTACTAAATCAACCTTGTTAAAAATTCTTATTATATTTTTTTTGTCGCAGTCCAATTCTTTAAGTGTTTGATCTACAACTCTAATATGATCTTCGTAAAATGGATGCGAAAAATCAATAACGTGAAGAATAATATCTGCGTCCCGGACTTCATTTAAAGTGCTTTTAAAAGATGCAACTAAATGAGGAGGAAGCTTGCGAATAAATCCAACTGTATCGCTAAGCAGAAGTTTTTCACCGTGTTCAATTTCAAATGAGCGTGTTGTTGAATCAAGCGTTGCAAAAAGTTTATCTTCAGCAAAAACACTTGAGCTTGTCAGCAAATTGAATAAAGTTGATTTTCCGGCGTTTGTGTATCCTACTAAAGAAATTCTCGTTAAATCTTTTCTGCCCTGGCTTTGTGTTATTCTTTGCGATTCAATCTTCTCAAGTTTTTCTTTAAGTTGGCCAATTCTTGTCCTGATAATTCTTCGGTCAGTTTCAATTTGAGTTTCACCGGGGCCTTTAGTTCCGATGCCGCCGTACTGTTTGGAAAGGTGCGTCCAAGCCCTAGTTAATCGAGGTAATAAATATTGAAGCTGTGCAAGCTCGACCTGAGTTTTTGCTTCTTTTGTTTTTGCGCGCGAAGCAAAAATATCAAGAATGAGTCCGCTGCGGTCAATAATTTTTTTGTTTATTAATCTTTCAAGATTTCTAACTTGCACTGGTGAAAGATCATCGTCAAATATAATTAGATTAACATCATTGGTCTCCGCAAGATTAACTAATTCTTCGGCTTTACCTTTGCCAATGTAAAACGCCGGATCAATAGCATATTTTTCTTGAATAACTTTTAGAATGGTTTCTGCTCCGGCAGTTATTGCAAGCTCTTCAAGCTCCGAAAGATGTTCTTCAACTAATTCTCTACTTATTTCCCTTGTATTCAATGCAACTAAAATTGCGCGTTCGTTAACTCGTCTTGGTATTTCAATCATTCTCTTAAATTTTTTCTTTTACCTAATTATAAATAATTAAAAACTTTGATAATGTCCACATATATAAATTTTGTTACACAGACTTAAGAATACGCTGCGATAATTAATAACTTTATTTTGTTGTTTCAACTAATTCTTTCTTTGCATTTCTTGCAACTGCCATTTCCACTAGCGCTAATAAAATTGCTATTAGTAAAAAATATCTCCAAAGCTCTGAACCAAATCTTGACTGCATAACAACTTTTGCTGGGTCTTCATTCTTATTTACATTAATAAATTTTCCTTTGAAATTAATTTGCTTCAAATAATTTTCAAAGTCATTTATTGAAAGATATTTTGTCACCGATTCCAACGGATCTTCATTTACTGAGAACTCATTAATTAAACCTTTTTGATTCTTAGAAGTTCCGGAGCCAGAATAAACTTTATAATTGCCCACGAGGTCTGTTCTTTTATATTCATAAAAATTTTTATCCGGCTGATCTTGAAGATTAACATAATCTTCTGATTTATCCGGCCTTACAATCTTAATTTGTGGCGAAGTATTATTCTTCAGATCAATAAGCACCGTGCTGCCGGCAAGATAATTATTCGCTGATTGATCTTTTGATGCAAGATAATAAATTGATTTGTTCATCAAAGGAGCAAAAATGCTTTTTACCGGAAAGCTGCTCCAGCTAAGCACAGGCGCTGTGTTGAACAAAAATATTTTTCCCTTCCCTAATTTATATTCGCTTAAGAAAGATGAACCATCAACAAGTGAAATAATATTTTCTCCTTTGCCTTGCGGATTTATTTTGAAGTAATAATAAATTGAAGGCGACTCGACATTCTTCTTTTCTTTATTTGTAAAAATATCCTGGAAAACCGGATGGTTGAAATCAACTTTATCAAATTTAAATTCATTTGCAGTTGAATTAATGCTGCCAACGGTGCCAACTGGTGATGGAATATTTAATCCAGTTGTCAGCTTCTGAAAATTCTGCAAAGTTGATTTAGAGCCCGGCATAATAAGAATTCCTCCGCCGTTATCAACAAAAGAATTTAATCGATCTAATCCGCCGGAGAAATTTTCTGATCCGATGATTGCAATAACATCGTACTGAGATAAATTTATACTTCCAACTTCTGATAAATTTCTTTGAGTAATTTTTAATGAACCGCCATCATTTCCGTTTGAAGAGTTTGCGGCAGTCAGAGAAAAATTAACAAAACGCGAATCGGAAGGATCGTCAGTTAAAATAAGAACCGGAATTTCTTTGGGAATATAAAAATCTACAAATCTTTTATTGTCCTGCAAAATTTCATCATCTTCAATTTCTGTAAAAGCATCAATATAGCCGGTTGCGTTTACCGGAGCTTCTAATGAAACTATTTTACTTTCACCGGCATTTAGCGAAACACTTTGCTGTGCGCTTCTTTCGCCATTTATAAAAAGCGAAACAACAAGATTGCTGACAGACTGAGAAGAATAATTTGTAACTGTCGCGGCAAAATCGACCGGTTTATCAGTTTCAAATATTTGTGTATTCAATTTTAAATCATCAATGCCGATATTAAAAACATCTTTGCCGGCAAAATCAAAAGAATAAATTCTAACTTTATCATTCAACAATTGGCTGAGATCTGAGAGTGAACCCTTATCTGCTAATCTTCCCTGCTGAAAATCGGAAAGGATATAAATTTCTTTATTAAAGTTTTGGGACTTCGAAACAATTTTTGCAGCTTTTATTATTGCGCTGTTCAGGTACCCGTTTGCATCGGAAATTTTTGATTCATCAATTTGTTTTTGGAAATCTAATAAGTTAGTTGTGGTTTTAATTTCATCATTACTCTGATCTGAAACTAAAACTAAAGCTGCATCATCGCCTTCCTGAAGCTGAGTAAGCAATTCTTTAATTGCTGCCTTAGCTTGATTGAAATAAGAACCTTTCGCATCAACAACGGACATGCTCGGAGTATTATCTAGAATGAACACGGCAGTAGTTTTTGCTGCCGAAGTTGTTCCTCCGATTGCAACTCCTTTTAAAGTGGGACGCGCAAAAGCAGTAACCAGAAAAAGAATTATTAAAATTCTTAAAGCAAGCAGCAGCCATTGCTTCAGCTTAATCTTCCGTATTTTATTCTTCTGAAGCTCTTTAAGAAAAGCGAGCGTACTGAATTCAATACGTTTCAGCTTCCTTAAATTCAAAAGATGAATTAAAACCGGAATTGACGCGGCTAATAGTCCAAATAATACAGCAGGGTTTAAGAAAATCATTGTTCAAACTTATCCTTAGCACGCTATAAAATCAAGACAGTTCTTCAAATAGCAAATTAGGAAAATTAGTAAGCTGTTATTTGAGTATGAGGTATAGAGGTATAGGGTATAAGGAAAGGTGTTAAAGTGTGAATTGAAACTACCGGATTAACGTAATTAACTGATTGGGTATTTTGTGATTCGAACGCATTTGTAGAACATGCGGAGTAACTCAACTCTTTAACTACCGGATTAAAACAAACAACTAACGGACTATTATGTGATGCGTCCGCACTTTTATAATCTGCGAACGGACACGAAATTTAAACTTAAGGACTTTTATCAATTACGAAATAGCTTTTTTGTGATACTCACGCACAAATAACTTATGCGGACGGTCTAAAAATAGATACGAGAGGACTTTTATTACTTGCGGGGGGGACTAATATATTTAACTGTTTAAGTTTCTAAAACAGTAAAGACGCATCGCGATGCGTCTCTACAAAGATACTATTTAAGTAGCAGCATTTTTCTTGAAGAAATGTAACCGCTGGCTTTTAATTGGTAGATATACATACCGCTTGGAAGATTAGCTCCTTCAAAATTAACAGTATGCTCTCCAGCAGTCTGCATGCCGTTAATAAGCTGTGCAATTTCTCTTCCCATAATATCGAAGACAGTTAATACTACATGACCAGTTTCTTTTAGTTTATAAGAAATTGTTGTGGATGGATTGAAGGGATTAGGATAATTCTGCATCAACAAATATTCTTTTGGCATTTGAAATCCGTTAGATGAAATATCTGCTATAACCCCGCCGTTATTAGAAGTATAAAATACTTTGCCGCTGTCGCAGATAAGCCAACCGTGTGTGCTGTCTGTAAACACTAAGTCCCTTCCCCATAATTGTCCATTATAAATTTTTTGTTCAGTCCATGTTCTTCCGGTGTCCTTGCTGTAATACAAACTTTCCAAATTTACATACCAAACTTTGGAAGGATTGCCGGGGATAAATTCAAAATCGTCTGGGTAACCAGTTGAAGCAATATTAAATGTTTCCCAAGAATTTCCTCCATCAGTAGTTCTGCTAATACCATATTTAAGGTTTGGAAGCGGCGTCTGCATGAAAGCTACCAATCCAATATTTTCATTATAGAATTTGATTAAATCGCAATCCGAATTGGGATAATTTGTTAGAGCCCAATTTTTACTACCATTTGTTGTTTTATATAATTGTTGGTTTGGAGCTATGCCGGAAATATAGAAATAACCAGTATTCGAATTAATGAAACTAATTCGCCTCCAAACATCACCTGAAAAACCAGCTTTAAAAAGGGTATCGCTTATTGAGACCCAATAGGTGCCGCCATTTGTAGTAGATAAGATTGAAGCCGGACTATTTCCTACAGCATCTCCAATTGCAATACCGTTGTTCAAGTCAAACATTTTTAAATAATCAATGAATGTTGTTTTTGCAGTATCATAAAACTGCACAGACCAAGATGTACCTCCATCTGAGGTTGCAAGTATTTTACCGTTTCCGGTACAAATCCAAAAGTGGTTTTTATCAATTATAGATACATCAACACCCTGGTACGAAGGGTATGAAATTTTTGTCCAAGTATTCCCTGCATTTTCGGTTTTATATATTAGATTGTCAACGGCTATCACAGCAGTAGAGTTATCGCATGCGTCTATAGAAGAAACATTGCTCCAATGGGATGGTAAACCATTAGTTTGACGTATCCACTGGGAATAAATAAGTGAGTTATATAAAGTTAGATACAATAAAATTAATGTAAATAATTTCATTTTCATTCTTGCCTCCTTTATAAAAATAGAGCTATTTCTCTTACAATTAAAAGTAAAAGAAATATTTATTGAACTGGCGGAGGAGTTGACGGTGTTTGATTTTGGTCTCCGCCTTCATTATTCCCGCCATTATTATTTCCCAACGCTTCTACAGTTTTAGTGAATGAATACATGTCGCTCTTTACAGGATCGCTCTTAAATATGTTACGGCATATTTCGCAAATGCTGATAACGCTATTATAAATTTCATTAAGCGCAATTATAGATGCTTCAGAAATTTTTGGCCTGTTCTTCTTAGCGGATCCCTGTGTAACATTAGCGGCTTTAAGTGTATCGGCATAGCCTTTTAAATTTGGAATTAAAAGCGGGTCCATTCCCTTTGCATTTATTTCTGCCGCAAGCTCATCAGTCATATTATTTTTAAATTGATAAAGTAAGTTAAGTATAGCAGACTGTACACCTGTGGATGCTTTAGAATAATAAGCAGTAAGACCAAGAGTATTTTTTATTTCGCTTAATCTGGTTTTATTATCTTTAAAATCATTTTTTAACTAAATGTTAAAAGATGAGAGATCGTTTTTAGCGGGCTCCTTAATTGAGTTTAAGGCTTTTGTTGCATCCTTTAATTCTTTTGCGTTATATATATGAAGGTGTTTGCTATAAGCATCTTGAATTTTGGTAAGTAAATCGGGGAAGTAAGGATCAGCCCAGCCAGGCCTTTTCTTAATGATTTCTGTTTTATCGATGATACATTGTTCTACAATAGTTTCACATGCTGTGAGTGTATCGAATGCAGAATAATTAAATGCTTTTGGAGTTCCCATTATACCATCCCTTTAAAAGTTAATAAAATACTTAATTACAAAAATATTTTAACTATAAAATCATATACATTCAAGAACTATTTAAGATTTATGCAAAAAAACAAGACACTATGAAAGTTAAAAAAGTATTGATGTTTGATGATTTGAAAATAGAAATGAAATAAAAAAGCGGGACCAGCTAAATAGCTAGTACCGCTTTAATAAAAAAGAACAAGCTAAATCATTTATTAGCTTGCGCAATCAAGTTAAGCGCGCTGCCGGCTTTGAACCATTTTATTTGTGCATCGTTAAATGTATGGTTAAGCACTGCTTTTTCTTCTTTGCCGTCTTTATGTTTTATGACAAGCGTTAATTGTTTTTCAGGTGCGAGTGAGGTTAAACCAATTATACTTAGCTTATCATCTTCTTGAATTTTTTCATAGTCAACAGGATTAGCAAATGTTAAAGGAAGCATTCCCTGCTTCTTCAAATTTGTTTCGTGAATTCTTGCAAAGCTTTTAACGATGATTGCCTTGCCGCCAAGAAATCTTGGTTCCATTGCGGCATGTTCGCGGCTTGAACCTTCGCCATAGTTTTCATCACCTACAACAATCCAGCCGGTTCCTTTAGCTTTGTATTCGCGTGCAACTTCAGGAATTGATTTATATTCACCCGTAAAAACATTTTTAACTTTTCCTGCATCGCCTGTAAAAGCATTTATAGCGCCGATAAACATGTTGTTCGAAATATTATCGAGATGACCTCTATACTTTAACCACGGCCCTGCCATAGAAATATGATCGGTTGTGCATTTACCTTTTGCTTTTAGAAGAACAGGTAAATCAACATAATCTTTTCCGTTCCAAGGTTCGAATGGTTTTAACAATTGAAGTCTATCACTCTTCGGATCAACAATTACCTGAACACTTGAACCATCTTCTGCGGGAGGAACAAAACCATCTTCACCTTTATCAAATCCATTCAACGGAAGTTCTTCGCCAACAGGAGGATCCAGTTTTACTTTCTCTCCTTTATCATTCACAAGAGTATCGGTAATAGGATTGAAAGAAATACTGCCTGCAATTGCAAGTGCAGTTGTTAATTCCGGACTTGCAACAAAAGCAAGAGTATCTGGATTGCCGTCGTTTCTTTTTGCAAAATTTCTATTGAAGGAAGTAACGATTGTATTTCTCTCTCCGGTTTTTATATCCATTCTTTTCCACATTCCGATGCAAGGACCGCAAGCGTTGGCAAGAATAGTTCCGCCGAATTTAGTTAATGTTTCAAGCTGTCCGTCGCGTTCAATTGTTGCTCTTACTTGTTCTGAGCCAGGAGTAATTGTGAATTGAGATTTTGCTTTCAATCCTTTTGCAAGAGCCTGCTTTGCAATGCTTGCGGAGCGGTCGATATCTTCATAGCTTGAATTTGTACAGCTTCCGATAAGTCCAACTTTTAATTCTTCAGGATAATTATTTTCTTTAATTGCTTCTTTCATTTTAGAAATGGGCCAAGCTTTATCAGGAGTAAACGGACCATTAAGATGAGGTTCAAGTTCACTTAAATTAATTTCAATTACCTGATCAAAATATTTTTCAGGATTTTGATAAACTTCTTTATCTGCTGTTAAATCGTCAGCAAGGCCTTCGCAAAGAGCCGCAACATCAGCACGATTTGTAATTCTTAAATAAGCAGCCATTCGTTCATCAAAAGGAAAGATTGAAGTTGTTGCTCCAATCTCCGCACCCATGTTGCAAATTGTTCCTTTACCGGTGCAAGAAATTGAAGTTACACCTTCACCAAAATATTCAACAATTGCGCCGGTTCCGCCTTTAACAGTTAAAATTCCTGCTAACTTCAAAATAACATCTTTTGCAGAAGCCCAGCCATTTAATTTACCGGTCAATTTTACGCCAATGAGTTTCGGCCATTTTAATTCCCACGGCATTCCAGCCATAACATCAACAGCATCAGCGCCGCCAACGCCGATTGCAATCATTCCCAATCCACCAGCGTTTGGTGTGTGAGAATCAGTTCCAATCATCATTCCGCCGGGGAAAGCATAATTTTCTAAAACTACTTGATGAATAATTCCAGCGCCAGGTTTCCAGAATCCAATTCCGTATTTTTTAGAAATACTTTCGAGGAAATCGTAAACTTCTTTGTTTTCAGAAGTTGCTCTTAGCAAATCATCTTTTGCGCCAACTTGAGCTTGAATTAAATGATCGCAATGAACAGTTGACGGAACAGCGGTTGTTTTTCTGCCGGCAGACATAAATTGAAGAAGCGCCATTTGTGCGGTTGCATCCTGCATTGCAACGCGATCCGGAGCTAATTCAGAATAATCTTTTCCTTTTTTTAATTCCGCTTTAGGAGATTCCCACAGGTGAGTGTATAATACTTTTTCGGCATAAGTCATTTGCCTATTTAATATTTTTTTTGCCGCAGCAACTTTTCCTTTATAGTCGGAGTAAACTTTTTTTATCATTTCAATATTAGCAGTCATTTTAAAACCCTTTGAAAAAATATTCATAAACTAATTTTTGTATACGAAAATAAGAAAAACCAAATACAATTGCTTTGATGTTTTGATGTTAATTGCGTCTATTTGTATAGTTAAAATTAGTACGATATTTGCTCTTAATTTTATAAAAGTTTACTTTCGAATTGAATTATATGATCTCTAATTCGTAATGATGTTAAGAGGAGAATGTAGATGCGAAATATTACCATACTAATAGTTGATGATGAACCATCCTATTTAGAATTGCTGAAAGGATTGCTTATTCAGGAAGGTTATCAAGAAGTAATCACTGAACAGTATCCAGAATTGGTAATGTCCAGGTTAGATAAACAGCCTGTGGATTTAATTATTCTGGATGTTTACATGCCGGTGATGAACGGAATGGAATTGTTAGAGAAGATAAATCTTGCTTACCCCCAAATTCCTGTAATTATAGTAACCGCAGTTGATGAAGTTGAGATTGCACTTAAAGCTGTAAAGCTAGGAGCATATGAATACATAACTAAACCGCCGGATACAGATCGTTTATTTCTTACAATTAAAAGAGCACTTGAACAAAGAATTTTAGAGTTAGAATTAGATTCCCATCGTTCAATAGTTACTAAATTGCCTGCAAAACGTTCTTATTTTTCGGATATAATTACTTCTTCTCCAAGTATGTACAAAGTTTTTGAGTTGGTAGAAATTTTTGCACCGACCAATGAAATGGTTTTAATTACCGGCGAAACAGGAACAGGAAAAGATTTAATAGCTAGAAAGATTCATGAACTTTCTCCACGCAGAATGAATCCATTTATTGCTGTTAATTTAGCATCAATTTCTCCTAGTCTATTCGAAAGCGAATTATTCGGACACGAGAAAGGATCCTTTACCGGTGCTGTATCTGAGAAGCGAGGATATTTTGAAGAAGCAAACGGAGGAACAATTTTTCTTGATGAAGTTGGCGAACTTCCCAAAGAGCTGCAAGGTAAATTACTAAGAACAATTCAGTACAATGAAATTTATAGAATTGGAAGTGCGAAGCCGATTAAACTTGATATCAGAATTATTGCAGCAACAAATCGGAATTTAATGGAAGCTGTTAACAATAAAGAATTTAGAGCCGATCTTTATTACCGCTTGAACAGAGGCTTGATTCAGCTTCCACCGTTACGCGAAAGAGGAGAAGATATTATTTTGTTAGCAGGACATTTTTTACGAATAAGCAATGTAACTTACAATAAAAATATTACTGGATTTTCTAATGAAGTTTTAGACGCTTTAAGCAATTATGATTTTCCTGGAAATGTAAGAGAGCTTGAAAATATTATATTCAATTTAGTAGCTAAAACGAATGACTACGAAATAGTTTCAGAAATTAATTTGCCTGTTAAATCATCAAAACCAAAAACTGAAAAATTAAAATTATTAACTATTGAAGAAGCAATAGAAGAACATATTCAATCAATTCTAAATTATACTTCCGGCAATATGCAAAAAACAGCCGCAATTCTTGGAGTAAGTGAAAGAACTCTTCAACGTAGATTGAAAGAAATAAGAGACAAGATAAAAATAACCGACAAACGTCAGATTTGACGTCAAATTTGTCGTTAAAGTAATTTCTTAAGTCTTTTAATTCGAGATTTCAATTTCATTTTTCTTCAAAATCCTATCCATAGAATTATTGTTAATAGGCACAAGAATTGAACTGCTATACTCAATGATTTTATAAATTAAATTATTGAATTTAAATGAGTAATGTTCAATCAATGTTGACTACTGCGGCTATGATATTGCTGGCAATTATTTCACTAAGATTTAATTCGGCAGTTACTGAAACTTCAAGTGCTGATACAAATAATAAAGTATATTTAACGGCATTTTCATTAGCTGATAATTTAATTGAGGAAATTAAAGGTAAAAGTTTTGATCAAACAACAATAAATTTTCCAACAACTAATCCAGCAAGTTTAACATCACCAGATGAATTAGGGCCGGATTCAGGTGAGGTTTATCCTTATTATAACGATGTTGACGATTATAATGGATTTAAGGATACAGTTACTGCACCGTATTTTGAAACTTATTACATTAGCTGCAATGTACAATACGTAAGTGCAAGCGATCCTGATGAGGTTAGCTCAACGCAAACATTTTACAAAAAAGTAACTGTGACCATTTCAAGCCCATACTTAGACCACAGTGTTTTTCTTTCATCAATATTTACACTTAAATAATGGATACTGTACTTGACATTTTAGGAGCCGTAATAATCGGCGGATTAGTTTTTCTAATGGTTTCAAATTTAAATATGTATTCTTCTACAACAAAATTTGCTTCTGACTCAGAATTAAGGCTTCAACAAAATGCTAAGTCGTTAGCTGAAGTTGTTGAAAATGATTTAAGAAAAATTGGCTATAAAAATTCCGGTGTTTCTATTATTAATGCTTCGCAGCAAAAACTAACTTTCCTTTCAGATGTAGACTCAACTGGAATCGTAGATAATGTAACTTTAACAGTTAGCGATTCAACAAAACTTACCAATACACCGAATCCTCACGATATAATTTATTATCGAATTGTTAACAATGATACTTTAAAATGTTCCTCTTATGGATTAACATCAATAAAATTCAGTTATCAAAATGCATTTGGGTTTGCTACAACTAATATAGACAGCATCAAATATGTAAAAGCTGAAATTTGGCTGCAATCTCCAGAGAAAATCGATTCTTCGTATGCAAAAACATATTGGGAAATAACCGTAAGTCCGAGGAATATTTGACATGGGAAAAGGTATTTTAATTATCGTACTCGGAATGTCAATAATTATTTCGCTAATGATAGTAAATTTGAATGCAAACAATTCACAAGGTTCAAAAGCTACTGTAAGTTATTTTAACCAAATGCAGGCAAGATTAATTTCCAACTCTGGTGTTGAAATTTATCTTGAAAAATTAAGAAGAAACAAAGCTATGTCTGGAAGTTATTTAGGAAATAATTTAATGAACGGCTCATATGACATTTATATTTCTGGGCCAGATACTGCATTGGTTTTAAAATCAATTGGTTATTTCAGCGGTGTTTCTCATACAACAATTATTACAGCAAGACGAGATCCAATTACGCTGCCCAATGTAAATTCTTCTTTATACATTTCATCAAATAATTTAGGATTAAATCTATCTGGAAATATAAACATTGATGGAAATGATCATAATATGGACGGGACTGCAGGTACAAGTCCAGCACTTCCAGGGATAGGAGTTGCAAGCTCAGCTGATAGCGCATACGTGAATGATGATTTAAAACCGAAAATTTCCAATGTTATTAATGGAGAAGGCGGAGCTCCAAGCATTCATACTGTTCCAGATACAACTAATTGGCAGGAAATTACTCAGAACTGTATTTTTGCCGCAGATACAACTGTAGCAAGCGGTACATATTCAAGCGGAACATTTGGAACTTTAACAAATCCAAAAATTACTTATGTAAACGGGAACGTACAATTTAGCGGAACAGCTAATGGCTATGGCGTAATGATAGTAAATGGTGACTTATCGATGAGTGGTAATTTTACTTTTTATGGACTTATTATAGTTTATGGGCAATCTCAAATTACAACCAAAACAACCGGAAATGCAGGTATCTATGGAGGGTCCATTTTTGTCGGACAGAGTATTAATTTTCAAGCTACTGGAAATGCACAATTTTTTTATAGCAGTCAAGCAATAAACAACGCCAAAACAAATTTGAAATCATCTAGATTTAAAATTTTGAGCTGGTGGGAATAATTATAAATGATAGGATGTATATGAATCAGAAACGATTATATTTTGGTGACACTAACATTGAAAATTTTTCATATAATGAAACCACAGTGCATGATGATAAATTGTTTATTCGAATTAAAGAAGAAAAAAAATTTTCTAGTGCTAAACTTTTTTTATTTATAATCTCAACATCCATTATAGCTTCGCTTTTCTCAGTTTTATTAAAGATTTTTCATTCATAGCAAAGCTTAAAATTTTTTAAGCTAGTACTAAAAATCAATTACGTCATTTCTAATAAGTAATAAAATTGCTGACTGAGGAACGATTAAAAATTTTTCTTTTTCAAATTCAATTTCGTAAGCTTCTTTGCGAAGGAAAATTGCCAGATCTCCTTCTTTTGCCTGAAGTGGAATATATTTTACAGGTTCTTTGGATTCTTTCCAAGGTTCTTCATCGTTTTGAGAAGCCAAAGGATAGCCCGGGCCTACTTTAATTATATATCCGCTTTGAACTTTTTCTTTTTCTGATACACCGGGAGGGAGATAAAGTCCACTTGCAGTTTTAGTAGCATCTTCTTCCGGACGCACCAGAACTCTGTCACCAACAACAATAAACTTTTGCAAATTCTTCAATTTTAATTCCATCTTGAAAAAAACTCTATTTGTAAATATCTAATTACGAATTTTATTTACTTATACAATTCTATAAACCTAAAGTAAATATAAAAAAGTAGCTTTAATTTTTATAGTCTAATATTCGTCCAGCAAATTACTAATTTTTTATTTGCTTGTTATTATAATTAAATTTAATCATCAATTAATCAAAATATTTTTTTGAATTATTTGCGGTTTAAATTTTAGCACGCAATCTAAAATGAAACAAGTTTTATTTATTACATATTATTGGCCTCCTTCAGGCAAGGCTTCAATCCACTGGCCTTTAAATATTATTAAATTTCTTCCAGAGTTTGGCTGGCAGCCAATTGTATTAACAGTTGATGAAGATACATTTTCTGCGAAAGATGAAAGCTTACTAAAAAAAATTGATCCGGCTCTGAAGGTTTATAAAAGCAAGGCATTCGAGCCATTTAATTTGTATAAAAAATTTATTGGTAAGAAAAAAGACGAGCAATTAGTAGCATCTGAAACAATTTCTTTAACAAACAAAAGCATAACGCATAGAATTTCTATTTGGATAAGAATGAATTTATTCATTCCGGATGCACGAATTGGCTGGTATTTTTCCGGAATAAAAAAAGGGAAAGAAATTTTTAATCAAGAAAATGTAGATGCGATTGTTTCGGTCGGACCGCCTCATTCAGTCCATCTTATAGGATTAGCACTATCGAAAAAATTCCATAAGTCTTTTTTCCCGGTATTTATTGATCCGTGGGTAGATATAGTTTATTATAAAAATTTTAAGCGAAGTAAAATCACCTTAGCTATAGACAATCATCTTGAAAAAAAAGTAATTGAAAATTCAACTGCATCAATTTTTGTTACTGAAACGATGAAAAATGATTACGTAAAAAAATATCCAAGCGCAATTGAGAAATCTCATGTTTTATACTGGGGATATAACGAAGAAGAGTTTGAAAATCTTGAGTCTAAGCAGCAAGAAGGCGAAGAAATAATTCTTCACGCTGGGAATATTTTTGATTTTCAGGATATTCCTCAATTTTGGAAAAGAGTAAAAAAAGAAATTGATAATGGCAGAAATCTTAGACTAAAATTTATTGGTACTGTAAGCCCTGGGATAAAAAATTCGATAGAAAAAGCAGGTTTAATAAATTACACTGAGTATGTGGGATTTCTTCCATATAAAATTATGTTAAATGAATTGATGAATGCATCCTATTTATTAGTTTGTTCAACAGAGCCAAGACATGTGCCGGGTAAACTGTTTGAATATTTAAGGACAGGGAAACCGATAATTGCGTTTGGAAATGATAACGAAGAAGTTAAACAGATATTAGAAGACACAAATGCCGGAATGATGTTTAGGTATGATGAAGACGGCGGAAGAGTTTTTGAAATTAGCAGGGATTATATTACAAATAGATATAAAATCAAGAAATTTAATCGAGAGGAAGTTGCAAGGGAACTATCAGATATATTAACAAAAAAATATAATTATTCCCACGCTTTCAAGATAAATCAAAAGTAGTTTAATTGTTTTGGAGCCGCAATTAAATTTCAGCCAAACATGAATTTATATTATTATATCCTTTAAAAAGAATAATTTTCTTTTTTAATTTTCATAAATGGAAAATATTTTTAAAGATAAATACCGCTTGCTATATTTACACCAATATTTTATATCATAAGTAAAAAAATAATTTTTTGAGTGAAAATCAGAATAATGGGAAAATTTTATTTAGACAATCCTTTAACAAACGATAATAGAAATTATGATTATTCCGATCATCCAGAATCCGAAAGAGAAGAATATCAATTCATTTCAGATTTGGTTGAGCATAAATCAAAGGTGATTGATCTCGGCTGCGGTAACGGTTCATTACTGCAAAAGCTTATAAAAGAAAAAAATATTTTAGGATGTGGAATTGAAATCTCAAAATCCGGCGTTGATATTTGTTTACAAAAAAAATTGAATGTAAAGTTAGGCAGAATAGACATACCCTTAGAATATTCAGAGGATGAATTTGATTATTCAATTTGTAATGTTACAATCCAGATGGTTCATTCACCAGAAATTTTATTGAATGAAATGAAAAGAATTTCGAAATATCAAATAATAACTTTCCCTAATTTTGGATTTTATAAAAATAGGATTGATTTATTACTAAATGGCAGAATGCCTAAGCCAATGTTGTTTGGTTATAAATGGTATAGTACCGGTCATATTCATCAATTATCCATAAAAGATTTTTATGAATTAATTGAAGATATCGGAAAACTTAAATTACTCCGCCATGATTTTGTAAAAGCTAATAATTTGATAAAAAATTATTTTATGAAAAAATTTCCAAATCTTTTTCAATCATTACCTATTTTTCTTTTAGAAAAGGTTAACACTTAGTAATATGTACAATTTCTGCACTTTATTTGATTCTAATTATTTATCTCGCGGTTTAGCTCTTTATTATTCGCTTGCTGAACATTGCAGCGAATTCCATCTTTATATCTTTGCCTTTGATGACAGTTGCTACAATGTACTTAAAAATTTAGGTCTACCTAAAACAACTTTGATTTCATTAAAGGAATTTGAAGATGAAGAATTATTAAAAGCAAAACCAACTCGATCAATTGCAGAATACTGCTGGACGAGCACTTCATCAACAATATTATATGTCCTTGAGAAATTTAAAGTTGATAGTTGTACTTATCTTGATGCTGATTTATTTTTTTATTCTTCCCCAAAACCAATTTTTGATGAGCTTGAGGATGATTCTATTTTAATAACTGAGCATCGTTATTCGCCGCAGTACAATAAAGATCTAAAAGCGGGAAAATATTGTGTCCAATTCATTACATTCAAAAATGATGAATATGGACTTACTGCATTAAAATGGTGGCGTGCGCGCTGTTTAGAATGGTGTTATGCTAAATATGAAGATGGAAAATTTGGCGACCAACTTTATCTGAATGATTGGACTGAGCGATTCGACCATGTTCATGTTATGAAGAACTTAGGAGGTGGGTTAGCAGCCTGGAATGTTCAGCAATATGATTTTTATACAGAAGATCAAAAAATATTTGGAGTGGAAAAGTCATCCGTTAAAAAATTTGAAGCAATCTTTTATCACTTTCATTATTTGAGATTTTTTACAAACGAAGAAATTGAACTTGGCAGAAGAACACTTTCTAAATCTGTATTGGATCTATTTTATAAACCATATATAAAATATTTGGATGAATTAAAGCGGAAAATTCAATTGGTGGATAATTCATTTGATCCGCATGGGCCTACAATTAAGCCGAAAAATTGGAAAACTCCAATTTTATTTTTATATAGAAATTTAAGAGGAGTTTACAATATATTTGATAAAACAAAATTTTTGGAAAGTTAAATGGCATATATTATCAATTTAGAAACGCATTCGGATAAACGCGGAAACTTAACGGTAATAGAAAAGCAAATTCCTTTTAACATAAAAAGGATTTTTTATATATACGGTGTCGACGATTCTGTTAGAGGCGGTCACCGGCATCATACCACTATACAAGCAGTAATCTGCATTCACGGAAGTTGCATTGTTTCAAATAATGATGGGGAAAAAAAAGAAGATTTTCTGCTTGATCATCCGAGTAAATGTTTAATTCTCGAAACTAAAGACTGGCATACAATGCATCATTTTACTCCGGATGCAGTATTGCTTGTTTTTGCTTCCACTAATTTTGATCCTGCGGATTATATTTATGAGGAGTATAAATGATTGAATATGAAAATTTAAGGAGTGTTAATAAACCTTTTTTTGAAGAGTACATAAAAAGTTTCAAAGATACACTTGAAAGCGGCTGGTATATTCTTGGAGAAAATGTAAAAAAATTTGAAAATGAATTTGCCAATTATTTGAATTCCCCAAATTGTATCGGGGTAGCATCTGGTCTTGATGCCCTAATCCTTTCATTAAAAGCATTTGATTTTGAAAAAGAAAGCGAAGTAATTGTTCCATCAAATACTTATATAGCAACTATTCTTTCTATATTACATTGTGGATTAAAACCTGTTTTAGTTGAGCCAGATATTAGGACTTACAATATTGATCCGACAAGAATTGAAGAAAAAATTTCTCAGCGAACTAAAGCAATTATGGCAGTTCACCTTTACGGAAAACCATGTGAGATGGATCCAATTTTAAATATATGCAATAAATACAATCTAAAACTAATTGAAGACTGCGCTCAATCTCATGGTGCAAAATATAAAAATAAAATGACCGGGACATTTGGTGCTTTTGGTGCATTCAGCTTTTACCCTACTAAAAACCTTGGTGCTTTAGGTGATGCTGGTTCGATAATTACCAACGATGCAAACTTAGCAATTGCAATTAGAAGATTGAGAAATTATGGGTCGGATTTGAAATATTACAACGAATTGATTGGTTTTAATTCAAGATTAGACGAAGTACAAGCTGGATTTTTATCGGTAAAACTAAAAAAACTTGATGCTATAAATAACCATAAAAGAAAGCTTGCCCAGATTTATTTTGATAATCTTAAAGATGATTTTATAAAACCACATATTGATAAAAATTTTTTTGACGTCTACCATATTTTTAACATCCGTCATGAAAAAAGGGACGACTTAAAAGATTATCTTTTAAAAAACGGAATAAAAACTGATATTCATTATCCGGTTCCTCCTCACAAGCAAAAAGCTATGAAAGAGATAATTACTGAAAAAAATTTTCCAATATCTGAGGAAATTCATCGTACAACATTAAGCCTACCAATCTCATATTCTCATACTGAAGATGATATTTCGAAAGTAATTGAAATTATGAACATGTTTTAAAAAGTAAAACTTATGTTGGTAATTAATATTTTTATCAATAAAAAAATGAATCCATGTTAATTATTAAATCGAAAATAAATTTTTTAATTCAAATTTATTTATGGGGAATGTTTCTCATATTCAAGATATTCAATTAGATAGCTCTCCGTCATTTGATCTTAGGATTAAGAAATAAGTCTTTTTTTTGCGCCTTCCTTGTATATTATACATTTATAGTTTTTGGTTTTGTATAAATGTTTTCACTAAAGTTTATTTTGAGAATAGATCGTATTTAAGAATTTTGTGAATATGCCTAAAGTGGGTTTTTAGATAGTACTTTTTATTTATTCAAAGTATATTTTGAAAGTAAGGGTAATAACAATTCTTTTTATATTTGTAACTGAGTTAAAATTTCATAATAATTATTATTATTTATAAAGAAAATAAAATTGAAATCTATTAAAATTATTTCCGTTGTAGGTGCCCGGCCAAATTTTATGAAGATGGCGCCGATACATAATGCCTTTATACAATTAGAAATTAGAAATAAAAGTAAATATATAGGCCCTAGTATTAGGCATCTGATTTGTCATACAGGACAACACTATGATAAAAGAATGTCCGATATTTTTTTTAATGACTTAAATCTTCCAAAACCGGATTACTATCTTGGCGTTGGTTCTGGTTCGCATGCTGAACAAACTGCTAAAATTATGATTGAATTTGAGAAAGTATTATTAGCTGAGAAACCTGATCTAGTGTTAGTCTACGGAGATGTTAATTCGACAATAGCATGCAGTCTTGTTGCTTCTAAAATAGGAATTAAAATTGCTCATGTTGAAGCGGGCCTAAGAAGTTTTGATCCCTCCATGCCTGAAGAAATTAATAGAATTTTGACCGACCATTTATCCGATTTTCTTTTTGTAAGCGAACAAAGTGGATTAAAAAATCTTAATAAAGAGGGCATTTCAAAAGAAAAAATATTTTTTGTAGGCAACACTATGATTGACAGTTTGGTTTCTTACTTTCCAAAATCAAAGAAATCAAATATTTTAAATACTTTTAATATTCATAATGATCAATTTATACTTGTTACTCTGCATCGTCCTTCAAACGTAGATGACAAGAATAATTTAAAAAAAATAATTGACCTCTTGAATCAACTTGCAGAATTAAGAAAAATAATCTTCCCTGTCCATCCGCGTACAAAAGCAAATATTAAAATACATTCGCATAAACTTCACCCTAATTTAATAATGACAGAGCCAATTGGATATATTGATTTTTTAACATTAATGAAAAATGCCGAACTTGTATTTACGGATAGTGGGGGCATTCAAGAAGAGACTACATACCTAAAAGTTCCCTGTATTACCTTACGTGATAATACTGAAAGGCCAAGCACAGTTACAGTCGGAACAAATCTTTTAGTGGGAAGAGATTTATTAGCAGCAAAAAAATCTATTTTAAGAATATTGAAAGGTAAAATAAAAAAAGGGGAAATTCCGGATTTATGGGATGGGAAGGCAAGCAAAAGAATTGTAAAAATTTTGATGGAAAATTTCTCTAAACATTAATTTACAATAAAATAACTTAAGTTAGATCAATCATGAAATTGTTAATACTTTTTATCTGCTAACCTTAATCGCAACCTGTAAATAATTATTTATTGCGCCAATCAATTCGTATTTTATACCGTAAGCTGAAACAAAATCGTAGAATGCTTTAAACTCGTGTGTCGGTACTGAAAATTCATCAAAAAAGATTATGTCATCCTTTTTTAAATATGGAGCCAGACTCGTAAGCACGAATAGGGTTGAGCTGAATAAATCGGCATCGCAATGAATTACAGTCTTTTTTTCAAAAATATTTTCTTTTAGAAAGCCTGGTAAAGTTTCTTGAAATATTCCGGCAATAAATTTGCATCTATCGTCTTCAACTTTTGGAATTGAGCTCGACATTTCGCCGCTTTTATACATCCCGTAATTTTCCGGCAATCCTGAAAAAGTATCAAAGCCAAAAAATTTTGAACCAGGATTGGTGTTCTTTCCGATCCACCATTTGAAAGAATCGCCGCCTGATACACCGAACTCAAGATAAACAATTTCACTACTCAGATTTTCTTTTTGAAAAATGTGTTCATACAATTTATATCGATCTCCGTAAAAAACTTTTTTATTGTAAAAGTCGTTAAACTCCGGTTGCTTTACACTTGCCTTCCATTTCGAAAATTTGGATAAATAAAAAATATTAAGGAATAGAAATCCTAACGGCTCAAAAATATTATGCAGCTTAAACCATATAAAATTCGCTTTGATTTTTCTGAAGAGATAAATTAGAAAATGCTTCATTACTTTGTTTTACTTTTACTTAAATTCGTTTTTGTTTCCATAACATAATTGAAAGCCTTCAAATAGCCCTTAATAACGGTATTAACGTTCATTTCCTCAACGATAATTTTACCTGAGTTAATTCCCATCTGCTTCATTTTTTCAGGATTGGAAAACATGAAATCAATTTTATTAAATAAGTCGTCTATGTTGTCTTCTTTGAAATACTTTCCGTTATAATCTTCTTTCACCAACTTCTTTTCAGTGCCGTCGCAGACAGAGCAAATTACCGGCTTATCAAAACACATTGCTTCGTTTATTGAAAGACCGCCCATGCCGGCGAGAACGTAAATTGACGATGCCGAAAGATATTGCCCGAGAGTTTTAGAATCATAAACTCCTCCGATAAATTTTACTGAGTCCCTTAGCTCCAGATTTTGCGCTTGCTCTTTAAGATTATTTTCTTCAGGGCCATTACCAATGATAATCAATTCAGCTTGTGGATATTTTTGTTTTATTTTTGCAAAGGAATTAACAAGCAAATCTACCTTCTTCCATTTTACTAATCTTCCCACGTGGATAAGCCTAAAATCATTTTCTGGAAGAACCGGCGGCAAGAATTTAATTTCATTTTTAATTTTTATTAATTCTTCTGTATCGGGAGAATTATATATTATAAAAATCTTGTCTTTTTTTACTCCGTAGCTTTCCAGAATTTCATATGCATCTTCAATATAATCAACATGCGCGTCTACAATCTTATAATAAATTTTTCTTATGAAAGTCAGAAAATCATATTTATAAAATCCGATTGATGAAACTCCTTCCAGTTGGTCTTTAAGGTTTTCATCTATCAGTTTGCCGCTGCGGTAATATTCCCTTGCTTCTTTGTACTTGGGAACCTGAAAAGGGATTTCTTTTAAAATTAATTTTATTCCAAGTTTTCTAAATGTTAAAAGCAGTTGAGGATAAAAAACAAAACCTAAAATATACGGCCAGATTGTTACAAGTATATCTGGCTTCTCTTCCTTAAGAAGTTTTATAAAATGTTTGAAGAAAGGCTTGCCGTAATATGAATTAAATTCTTCGAGAAAATGTAGCTTGAAATTTATACCTTCGCTGGTTTGATAAACTCCTTTGCCAATGGTGTTAAAGTTTGTCTTTGGCACAGCAACCTGAACTTCAAGTCCTTCAACGGCATTGAGTTTATTGAGAATTGCATTATAATAATGAGGAAGCCCGCCGAATGTAAAAAGAACTTTCATTCAAATCTCCGGCTTAAATTTCCAGACAATTTTTTTGCCTATAAAAAATTGAAGTGGAATTCTTATGAGCAGTAATCGGAGACATTCCTATAAAATCGAGTTTCTTAAATCCATTGTTTTTCAGAAGTGTAATCGCTTCTTTATAATCAATTAAATCCGAATTATCAAACACGATTACTCCGTCATCGGTTAGTTTATTTAAGCTATGCTTAACGGAATTAACTCTGTCCCTTCCGTCAACAATTATTATATGATATTTTGTTCCGCCGTTCAGTACTTCTTTTGAATACTCTCCGTTATATTCCAAATTTTTATAAACCATGCTTGCATTTGAAGGAAGCTTTTTAGAAATAATCTCAAACCATCCTTTATCGTTTTCTACCGATTTAATGCTTTTTACTCTTTGAGCATACCATAAAGTTGAGTTGCCGCCGCCGTATTCGAATATGTTCATATCCATTCTTAGCCGTTCTTCTATAAAATTAATATATGGATATGTATTCCAAGGAATGGGATTCCCGTTCATATCGATCGATCGCTTTGTTTTAAAACTTTTAAACCAGCCGTTTTCTTTCAGATAGCTGAGAAGCATTAATTGCACACTTCCACCGAGATTAAGAATATTCAGCAGCTTCCAAACAATATTTTTTAATTTCCTTACCATCTAATTTCCTGAATTATCACTTTCCTTTTTTTTGAAGACCTCGAATAAATTCTGTTTCCAGTCTAAAGGATTTTTCCATTTAATATAAAATCCGTTTAACCTTTCCAATTCTATTGCATCATAGAATTTTAAGAGATACAATACAAACGGATAAGCAAGAATCAAAAATAATTTCAACAATATATTTATCAAAATATTTGCTGGAAATAAAAACGAGATCATGTAAAAAATTGTTCCCGCTATAATCATCTTAAACAGTTTAATATTTTCAAAGGGTATTTTATAATACTTTCCAGAAAATATATCCGATAGAATATACAGAAATACAAATGCCGCCAGAGTAGAATACGCTGCAGCCATCATCCCATATTTAGGTACAAATATGAAATTCAAAATAACATTAAATGCTGCAGCAGCGATGGTAATGTATGCAACATGCTTTGTATTTTGTGTAAGATACATTCCGAGAGAAGAAACAAGACGCATTCCAAAAAAAACATAGGAGAAAATTACAATTGGAACAACCTTATAAGCAGGCCAGTATGCGGGATTAAGCGCAAATAATTTTATTATCTCTTCACTGAATAATGATAAAGCCAACCCTCCCCATACCAAAATAAAAGTCAAGTAGGTCATCAACTTTGAAAAATATCTTTTGTCACCTTCCCGGTTATAGACTTTATAAGCAATCGGCATCAAAGCAAGACTAATTGGCATTATAAAAAACATATTCATCACACCGGCAACACGGTAACCGAGATCGTATAAACCAAGAACTGCGTAGTTGGAATAATATTTAAGTATATACCGGTCGCTAACGTTTAACACCATCATTGCGATGGATCCAAAAATAAGCGGGACGCCGAATTTAATAGAAGTAGAAAAAATTTCTTTGTCAAAATGCGGAGACATCTGAAATGTAATTAATGGAAGTAAAACAAGAATTGTTAATGTCTCGCCGATTGTATATGAATAAAGAACTCCAAGTACTCCAATTTTTAAGAATGCAACAAAATAAATTGTAAGTCCGAGTGTAATAATTAATCTAAATAAACTTACTCCAGTAAAAACCACAGCTTTTTCATCTGCTCTAAGTTTATCAGTAAAAATATTATTAAGAACACGCAGGCTTATGATTGCAAGGCATAAATAAAAATAGAATTTAAATTTTTCCGGATCGCCAAAATATCCGGCTACAAAAGGAATAACACCAAGCCCCAAAACAACAAAAGCAGCGCATATTAAAAGTGATGAAGTAAATATTGTAAATAGAATGCTCTTGCGCTTCCCCGCATTTTCTTTTAGGTTGTTCAGCATTACAAGTGCGGGACCAAGACCAAGATTTACAACTTCGGTAAATATAGATATTGTTATTTCAAGAATTCCAAGTACACCAAACTCGGTAAGAGTAAGGAAGCTTGAATACAATGGCAGGAGAACGACGCCGATTGCCTTGGTTGCAACATTACTTATACTATAAATAATGGAATGCTTTAAAAAATATTTCAGGTTTTCCAGCATAGGCAGTTGGCTGCGGGATGAAATTTAGAAATTTTACAAAGTACGGCACTTGTTTTTTTAATTATTATACATTCAAATTTATATGACGCAATGTTGGAGTAATCAATAATAGATAATAAACATAATTTCATTATTCCAAAACTCCAATACGAAAAAATTTCAAATGTAATTTAGAGTGTAAAGCTTATTTCTTTCTTTTTAGAAAAATAACCAGAATAAGACTTAGAGAAACTAAAGAGCTTAGTACAAGGACAATATACTTACTCACAAAGAATGATGTCGGCGCATATCTAAACTCAACGGCATGCTTGCCCTTAGGAACAACTATTCCCATAAAGTTATGATTAGCTTTATATATTTTTGTCTGCTCACCATCAATATAAGCTTTCCAACCCGTGGGCAGGTATGTATTTCCAAGAAACAAGAAATTATTTCCAGTTGCATTAACTTCGGCTTTTATTGTTTGGTATTTGTACTCTGTAATATTCGCATATGCAGATGAATCTGGTACATTAATCTTAAGGCTGCTGTCTTCTACGAACGCAACGTTCTTCGGATCGAATTGATTATTCTTTATCATGTTTAGAACTTCGATATCCGGCTTAACTTTTATGGAATCCACAAAATAAATTCGCGGCAGTGCGTTCATATTCCGGTAAACAACTTCTTTATCTTTGTTATCAATGGGTACGAGTCCTGAGAATTGATAAGGCTTATCAAGAATTATATATTTTACATTCAGCATCCTCCAGAGAGTCGGGTTTGCAGGTCCGATTACATCCATTAAATCTTGATATCCTCTTGGTTTAATTCCGGAGTATCCGTAAAAATCTTCAACGAGAAAATAAACATTATAATTTGCATCGTTGCTATAAGAGCCAAGCGATCCATCCTGTTTTAAATTTAACATTCGGAAAGGTTCTTTATCATTTTGGGCTTTAATTGCCTTTATATATTCCGGTTGTGTAAACATCCTTTTTACATCAGGATTATCAACGTATTTTGCATCTGCACCGCGCCCGTCAATTCGCCATAAATCGATTATCGTCAATACTATTACAATAAAGACAAATGCATCTTTGCTTATCTTCGAATTAACATAACCGACTGCAGACCAGAACGCAATAGCAACAAAAGCAAAACCGAACATTAAATCTGAAGTAAACATTCCGGCAATATAATCAGCTAACGCTCTAAATTGCTGAGCAAATTGGCTTTGAGTTCCAGAAATCGAATCGGCATAATCATTAACTCTGGAAACAAACCAACTTGAGATAGTACTATTAAGCAATAACGACAATACAAGAATTCCCGAAAAAGCATAAGCAGAATTTTTCAAAAGCTTAATTACTTTGGCATCTTTTTCTTCCTTAGCAGATAAGATCTTCATCAAACCGAAACCGGCAAGTACCGGAAAGCTTAATTGATCAAGAACCAGTATCATCGAAGGCACTCTGAACTTATCGAAGAACGGGAAATGGTAAAACATCAAATCGAAAAGGACAGGGAATGTTCTTCCAAACGAAATGAGCAGAGCAATGCCCGAAAGAATTGTAAGAAATTGTACGAACGGTTCTTTCCAGCTTGTAATGATTGCGAAAATTGCAAGAAAGAAAACAATAATACCCATATACATTGCGACATCAACAAACGCCATCTGTCCAAAATAAGTATTGACGTCAACTTTTTGTCCGTTAGATAACGACCCATCATAAACGGAATTTCCGAATCCGTAATACGATGGAACAATGAACGTTAAAACTTCTCCCGGTGAGAATGACCAGTTAGTATGATATTCATAATAAGCAGAAGAAGTGGGATTTGTAACAGATGATTCGGTTTCAGTAATACTTTCTCCGCCGCGTGTTGAGTATGGCGTATACTGGTAAATTTGAGTTATGCTGTCGGACTGAATTAATAGAGCAACAATAACTGCCCCTGCAAAAGCAAGAATTGATTTTAATATTTTATTCCTAAACTCGTTTTCTTTTTTGACCAGGGCTCTAATTAGGTAATAAACAAAATAAATTCCTACGGCAAAAAAGGTGTAGAAAATAATTTGTGCATGGAAACTTTGTATAAGCAGCTGGAAGGCGATTATTAAAATTAAAAAGTCAATCAGCTTAACTCCCTTTTGAAAACGAAGCAGTATTAAAAAAACAAGCGGATACATGCAGATGGCAGTAAGCTTGGTAACATGTCCGATATAAAGGAATACAATTAGTCCAGTGCTGAATGAAGTTGCGATGCCGGTAAAGAGGCTGACCAATGTATTTTTTGTAAGATATCGCATCAAGAAAAATGATGTAACGGCAAGAACAATTAAGTAGAAACTCCACATTGCATACTGCACTGCAAACAAGCTTGCAAACAAGCTTCTGATTGCTGTGAAAACTGTGTATATAATATTAAACCATGTAGGCGCTGTACCAATTGCATAAGCGGGCATTCCGCAGAATATATATGGATTCCACAAAGTAAATCCGTCGTTTGCGTTATGAACATAAGACTGCATGCTTTCGGAAGAAGTAATATCGCCTGCCTGAAAAGTTTTATCGCCGAAATAAAGAGGATAAAGGAAAGCAAGAAAAAGTATGAATAAAACAAGTATTACTACAAGAACGTGATACTTTTGCGGCAGAATATCTTCAAGCTTAAATTTTGAAAAAAAAGATTCGCTTTGTGCTTTTTTCTGCTGACGGTGTTGAGTTGACTTTGCCATTTTAATTCCGATAAATATTTATTTTATTTCTTAGCTATTAAATTTATTCCCGCCCCGACTTTGTTATTTGATGTGTAATCGATCCACATCATTAAATATGTGAAAAGGAATGTAGCCAAATAATAGAACGGTAAAACTATAAAAAATATTTTTGAAATATTCAGTAATTGCATCGGATATTTTATTCCGAGGCGCCATGCTTTGTCTCCCCAAAAACCGTAAGTAAACCTTGTCCGGTAAATAGTAAAACCAAGCGGTTTTAATTTTGATTCCAGATCTTCCACGGAGTAGCCTTCTCTTGCGTGCTCGCTTATAAAGCTTTCACCGCTTTCATCATGAACATCGCTTCCGCCGTATATTGAAGGCGTGTTTATGAGAAGATATCCGCCTGGTTTCAAAGCATTATAAAAATTCTGAAAAACTTTTACATCATCTGGAATGTGTTCCATTACGTCAACCGAAACGATAAGATCAAATTTATTTTGATGATTAATTTCTGTTAAATCTTCAATTCCGAAACTAACGTTCGAAATTTTCTGCGAGCTGAAAAATTCTTTACAGTCTTTTATCCATTCATCTTTAACATCGATGGAATAAATTTCATTTGGTAAAAGCTTCTTTGCCATAAAATATGAATACTGCCCGTATCCCGAACCAGCGTCATAAATAAAAATTTTTTTATCGCCAAAATTCTTCCTTAGATTTTTCAATTCTCTTCTAACATACCATGAGCGCAGGAACATTAAATCCAGTATTTTATAGAAAAGAATTCTTAATACCGGAAATTTCTTTATAATGTCTGCAAAAATATTTTTTATAGGATCGTAATACATTTGACAAGTTTAAGTTTAAGATCAAGTTCAAGAATTAACAAGGTCTAAAAGTCCTTCCGTAAACTTTTTCCAAGAATATTTTTCAACTTCTTCATTTAAGTTCTTAACAAAATCTTCTTCTTTATTTTCTATATAGAATTTTTTAATTGCTTCTGCAAGAGCTTCTGGATTTTCTTTCTCTACAATATAACCGGTCTTATTATTTTCTATTACTTCTCCAAGCCCGCCAACATTAGTTGCAATAACTGGCTTTCTAAAATTCATTGCTATTTGAACTATGCCGCTTTGTGTTGCATCCTTATACGGTAAAATGATGCAATCTGCAGCCGAAAAATAATATTTTACATCCGAAGTAGGAATAAAATCATTAAAGAATAAAAGATTTTCTTTTATACCCAGTTCATCAGCTAGTTTTAAATATTTTTCTTGGTTAGAATAAAATTCTCCTGCAACCATCAACTTTAAATTTATACTGCCTTTTATAAGTTTAACTGCATCAAAAAGAACATCAAGGCCTTTATATTCGCGAATGAATCCGAAGAATAAAATGAGTTTTTCATCTTTAAGCTTTAAATAATTTTTTGCTTCAATCTTTCCAACAGCAGATCCAAAGTTCGAATAAATTGGATGCGGTAGTACTTTATGTTTTGCTTCCGGTTTCAAACTTAGTAAATCGCTTTTAACTTTATCTGAAAGTAAAACAAAATAATCAACCACTTTGAAAAAATATTTTGTAAAAAAAATATCTCCTGGTTTTCTTTCATGCGGAATTACATTATCACAAATAGTCAAGATTTTTGTAACAGAATTCTTTTTAACAATTCTGGAAATCGTTCCAAAGCAAGGTGCAAAAAATGGCATCCAATATTTAAATATCAAAAGATCAGGCTTTTCTTTTTTTATTTTTTTCCCAACTTTATTCCAATTTAATGGATTGATTGAATCAACAAGAATTTCACTTTGAATTTTTTCTAAGTTATCATCAGATTCTAGCTGTGTTTTTCCTGGAAACAAAAAAGATGGGTATTGTCTTTTAAAAGTAATCACCCTCACTTCGTTTTCATTAGAAAGCTCTTTATATAGTAATCCAACGAAATGCGCAATTCCACCTCTTAGAGGATATGCGGTTGAGAGTATTATTATTTTCATCCAGCAATTGAACGGTTTATTGTTGGGTCAATCATTAACGGAAATTGGCTTACGTAAATTTGGAAGGAATTCATCTCCTATAAAATTTTCAACCTTTGTCTTTAATAATGTATTCTTCTTCGCGAAATGAGCTTCTTGCAAGCATTTCACCAAGCAAACCAACACTGAATAATTGAACGCCGACAATTATCAACAGCATACCAAGAAATAACATTGGACGGTTGCTCAACGGTTTTCCCATAATCCAATCATACGTCAAATATCCGTTAACTATCAATCCTATTATAAAAGACAATGCGCCAAAAAATCCGAAGAAGTGCATCGGACGCTTTATATACCTAGTTGAAAAGATAACAGTTATTAAATCAACAAAGCCTTTGAAGAATCTTGAGATACCAAATTTAGTTTTGCCGTATCTTCGAGGATGATGTACAACGGGAATTTCAGCAACTGAAAAACCTTCCCAATCAGCAAGAACTGGTAGATATCTATGAAGTTCGCCATAAACTTTTAAATTATCTGTAACTTCTCGTCGGTAAGCTTTCAAACCACAGTTAAAATCATGGATTTTTATCCCACTCATTACTCTAGTTACAAAATTGAAAAATTTTGATGATTGTTTTTTAATAAAAGGATCGTGACGCTTTTTCTTCCAACCAGAAACCAGATCAAAGCCTTCTCCCAACTTTTTAATAAGATTTGCTATTTCGTTTGGGTCATCCTGTAAATCGGCATCCATTGTTACAACTACATCACCGGACACTTGTTTAAATCCAATATTTAAAGCGGCAGACTTTCCGTAGTTTTTCCTGAAGCTAACATATTTGAAACGTCTATCTTGTTTACAAATATCTTTTATAATATTTAATGATTTATCAGAACTTCCGTCATCAACCAATATAACTTCGAAACTTATATCAATAGACTTTAATGCTTTTCTTATTTCATTTGTCAAAGGATTTAAGGATTCTTCCTCATTATATAAAGGAATAACTATGGAAAGCTTCTTAAAACTAGTCTTCTCTTGATGAGGCTGCTGCGAATACTTATAATATTTTCTTCTTCTATAATAATTTGGCTTTCGGAATTGATTTTTTGCAACATTTTCATTTGATCCTGTATTCTGCTGAACTTGATCGCTTTTATTGAAATCCATTCCTGAGTTTATATTTTCTTCCAACTATTTTACCATTTTATTATTTATTTAATGATAAAATTAACTTAATAATTCGTTAAAAACAATTTAAAATGTTTAACAAACCTAATAATTTCAACTAATTACGTAAAAGTATCAGATCAAAGTGAAATGTAAATCATAAAGTGACGAAATAATCTTGACAAATTTGTACAGATAGATTAGGTTTAAATGTAAATTTCAAATGTTTTTACTTGGATTGGAAATTAATATGTTTTTGGCAAGTAAAATTTTATTTTGAATAAGGAAATTTAATGAGTACTGAAGTTAATCAAATTGAAGAGTTAGCAAATAAAGAATATAAATATGGATTTGTAAGCAATGTTGAAGCTGAAACTTTTCCAAAAGGATTGAACGAAGATATTATCCGTCGGCTTTCTGCTATAAAAGAAGAACCCGAGTTTATGCTGGAATGGCGGCTAAAGGCTTATCGACATTGGCTTACTATGAAAGAACCTAATTGGGCAAATATACATTATGAACCAATTGATTATCAGGATATTTCTTATTACTCAGCCCCAAAGAAAAAACCTAAGCTAAATAGTTTAGAGGAAGCTGACCCCGAATTAATTAAAACTTATCAAAAGCTAGGAATATCTCTTGAAGAACAAAAAATTTTTGCAGGTGTTGCGGTGGATGCCGTTTTTGATAGTGTTTCAGTTGCAACCACATTTAAGGAAAAACTTGCCGAACTGGGAATTATTTTTTGTTCAATGTCTGAAGCAATAAAAAATCATCCTACCCTTGTCAAACAGTATCTAGGAAGTGTTGTTCCAAGTACCGATAATTTTTTTGCTGCTCTTAATTCTGCCGTATTCAGTGACGGATCTTTTGCTTACATTCCCAAAGGCGTTCGTTGCCCAATGGAACTTTCAACTTATTTTAGAATTAATGCTGCAAACACAGGGCAATTTGAAAGGACACTTATAGTTGCTGACGAAGGCGCTTACGTAAGCTATCTTGAAGGTTGCACTGCTCCAATGCGCGATGAAAATCAGCTTCATGCAGCAGTTGTTGAATTAGTTGCGCTTGATAATGCCACTGTAAAATATTCAACTGTTCAAAATTGGTATCCTGGAGATAAAAACGGCAAAGGCGGCATTTACAATTTTGTTACTAAACGCGGAATGTGTAAAGGAGTTAATTCAAAAATTTCTTGGACTCAGGTAGAAACTGGTTCGGCAATTACATGGAAATATCCAAGCTGCCTTTTAATTGGTGATAATTCTATTGGTGAGTTTTATTCTGTTGCAGTTACAAATAATTATCAGCAGGCTGACACAGGCACAAAGATGATTCACATGGGAAAGAATACGAGAAGCACAATTGTTTCGAAAGGAATTTCTGCCGGTAAAAGCAATAATAGTTATCGCGGACAAGTAAAGATAATTAAGAAAGCAGACAACGCTCGCAACTTCTCTCAATGCGATTCTCTTTTAATCGGCGATAAATGTGGCGCTCATACCTTCCCTTATCTAGAAATAAACAATCCTACCGCGCAAATGGAACATGAAGCAACTACTTCAAAAATAGGTGAAGATCAGATTTTCTATCTAAACCAGCGAGGAATTTCCCGTGAAGATGCAGTTAATCTGATTGTAAATGGATATTGCAAAGAAGTATTTAAAGAGCTTCCAATGGAATTTGCAGTTGAAGCGCAAAAATTATTAAGTGTAAGTTTAGAAGGAAGTGTTGGATAAAAATCCAAATAAAAAATTATTTACTAAAATATTATATCAGGGAAAAAGATGTTAGAAATAAAAAACCTTCATGCAAGTATTGAAGGAAAAGAAATTTTAAAAGGAATAAATTTTAAAGTAAATGCTGGTGAGGTTCATGCAATAATGGGACCTAATGGAAGCGGCAAAAGTACTTTGGCGCAAGTTCTTGCCGGAAGAAAAGAATATGAAGTAACAAAAGGCGAAGTTGTTTTTGAAGGGAAAAATCTATTAGAACTTTCGCCAGAAGATAGAGCGCGAGAAGGAATATTTTTAGCTTTTCAATATCCTGTAGAAATTCCTGGAGTGAGCAACACAAATCTTTTAAAGACAGCATTAAATGAAATTAGGAGGTACCGTGGATTGGAACAGCTCGATGCAATGGAATTTCTCACTCATCTAAAAAAGAAAACTAAATTGGTAGAAATGGATCAAGCTTTGTTAAGCAGAGCTGTTAATGATGGATTTTCCGGTGGCGAAAAGAAACGAAATGAAATTTTGCAAATGGCTGTTCTTGAACCGAAGCTTTCAATTTTGGATGAGACAGATTCTGGATTGGATATTGACGCACTTAGAATTGTTGCCAACGGAGTAAATAAATTAAAATCCCATGAAAGAGCCACGGTTGTTGTAACACATTACCAGAGGCTGTTGAATTATATCGTTCCGGATTTCGTTCACGTGCTTTACAATGGAAAAATCGTAAAATCGGGAGGTAAAGAATTAGCCTTTGAACTTGAAGAGAAGGGTTACGATTGGTTGAAAGAGCAGAAGGAACTCGTATAACAATGAATCAAAATTCAGATATTAAAACCTGGTATATAAAAAATTTTGAGACTTTTGAAAACAATCTTAACGGCGAAAGTACAAAGCCGATTCATCAGATAAGGCGCGAGGCAATCTCCAATTTTTCAAAGTTAAACTTCCCTACAAATCATGATGAAGAATGGCGGTTTACAAGCATTTCGCCAATTCTGAAATTTAATTTTGAGCTTGGTGAGCGAGTAGATCTTAAGACCTCGCAAATAAAGAAATATTTATTTAAGGAAATCAAAGGTAATATTCTTGTTTTTGTAAATGGATATTTTTCACCTTCACTTTCTATAATAAAAAAATATTCAGATGGTATTAAGGTTGGCAGTATTTCCGAGGAGATTAAGAATAATTCTTCTATTATCAACCAACATTTGGGGAAATATGCAAATTACCGCGAGCAAATTTTTACTGCTCTAAGTACTGCTTTTACGATTGATGGAGCTTTTATCTACATTCCAGATAATAAAATAATTGAAGAACCAGTTCAAGTTTTATTTATTACTTCTTCGTTTGGCAAGAAAATAATTTCTCAGCCTCGCAACCTTTATGTTGCTGGTAAAAATTCTCAAGCAACAATAATAGAGCGCTATGTTTCGCTTGATGAAGGAGTTTATTTTTCAAATGTTGTTACAGAAATTATTGCGGGTGAAAATTCAAAATTTGAACATATAAAGCTCCAAGAAGAAAGTTCTAGTTCTTTCCACATTTCAAGAACAGAAGTCGATCAGGAAAGAGCGAGTAATTTTACCTCTTATTCAATTTCGTTCGGCGGAGAGATTGCACGCCACGATATAAACTCACGCTTTAACGACGAAGGCGGTGAATGCTCTCTTAACGGATTGTACTTGATACGCGGCAATCAACTCTATGATACTCATTCATTGATTGATCATGCAAAACCATTCTGCAACAGCCATGAAAATTATAAAGGTATACTTGATGATAATTCACGCGGAGTATTTAATGGAAAGGTAATTGTAAGGCGTAATGCACAAAAAACAAATGCTTTTCAGGAAAATAAAAACATAATTCTTTCCAGTGGTGCTCTGGTTAATACAAAACCGCAGTTGGAAATTTTTGCCGACGATGTAAAATGCAGCCATGGCGCAACCATCGGTCAGCTTAACGAAGATTCTATGTTTTACTTAAAATCCCGTGGAATTGGTGAGGAGAAAGCAAAAGCAATATTGATTCATGCATTTGCAAGTGATGTAGTAAAAACAATCAATGTTGAAGAAGTAAAAAAATATCTTGAGGAAATTTTAGAAAAAAGATTTAACAAATAGAGTTAAAAAGTGAATAGGACAGCAGTAAATAGCGAAAAAAAAATATTCAAACTTGAAAGGATTCGAGCCGACTTTCCGATTCTGAAAACAATCGTTCACGGAAAGCCGTTGTGTTACCTGGATAATGCAGCCACAACTCAGAAACCACAGATTGTAATTGACAAACTGGTTGAATATTATTCATCGATGAATGCCAATATACACCGCGGTGTTCATTATCTTAGCGAGATTTCTACAAAGGCTTACGAAGATTCACGAATAATAATTAAAAATTTTATAAATGCTAAAAGTGAAAAAGAAATAATTTTTACGAAAGGTACTACCGACTCAATTAATTTAGTCGCAAATTCCTTTGGCAGAAGCAAACTTAAAACCGGAGATGAAATAATTATTACCGGCATGGAACACCATTCAAACATTGTTCCTTGGCAAATAATTGCCGAGGATAAAAACTTGAAGATTAGAGTTGTTCCAATTACCGATGATGGAGAAATTATTTTTGAAGAATTTGAAAAACTGATAAATGAAAAAACTAAACTTATTTCGGTTGTTTACGTTTCCAATTCTCTCGGCACAATAAATCCCGTCGAAAAAATTATTGAGACTGCACATAAAGCCGGAGTACCGGTTTTACTTGATGCTGCGCAGGCGATTCAGCACCTTAAAGTTGACGTTCAAAAACTTGACTGTGATTTTCTAGCATTCTCTGGACATAAAATTTATGGGCCAACCGGCATTGGAATTCTTTATGGAAAAGAAAAACTTCTAAATGAACTTCCACCATACCAGGGCGGCGGCGATATGATTTCCAAAGTCACTTTTGAGGAAACAACTTTTAACTCTCTGCCGTATAAATTTGAAGCCGGTACTTCTAATATTGCCGGAGCCATAGCGCTCGGAACAGCGATTGATTATGTCTCAAGCGTTGGAATTGATTCAATTGCGAAACACGAAAGTGAACTTCTTGATTACGCGACCGAAAAAATTTCCGAGCTGTCCGAAATAAAAATAATCGGGCAAGCAAAAAATAAAAGCAGTGTTCTTTCTTTTGTAATAGAAAATATTCATCCGCATGATGTTGGTACTTTTTTGGATTTTGAAGGTGTCGCAATCCGTACAGGACATCATTGCACTCAGCCAGTAATGGATCGATACAATATTCCGGCAACATCTCGTGCTTCTTTTGCGATGTACAATTCAAAAGAAGAAGTGGATGTTTTAATTAGCAGCTTAAAAAAAATAATTGAAGTTTTTAAATAAATAGAATAGACTAGTTTTAAAATGGATGCGGAATTAAGAGAACTTTATCAGCAGGTAATTTTGGATCATAATAAAAGTCCAAGAAATTTTAGGAAGCTAGAAAATGCAAACCATACAGCAGAAGGATATAATCCGCTTTGCGGAGATAAAATAAATCTTTATTTAATAATCGAAGATGATGTTGTAAAAGATGTTGGTTTTCAAGGCTCAGGTTGTGCAATATCGAAAGCATCCGCGTCACTTATGAGCTCAATCGTTAAAGGGATGAAAAAACAAGAAGCAGAAAAATTATTTGAAAAATTTCACGACTTGGTTACCGGCAAACTGACAAACGAAGAAGAAATTGAAGAACTCGGTAAGCTGGCTGTTTTTGCAGGCGTAAGAGATTTTCCGGCAAGAGTTAAATGCGCAAGCCTTGCCTGGCATACTTTAATTTCCGCTTTGCAGGATGGAAAGAAAGTTGTTTCAACGGAAGAGTAAATTATGTTTTTCAAAAAAGAAAAAAATAAAAACGAAGAACCGGAAAAGCTATCAGAAGTAGTTGATAATCATGTTAAAGATGAGCAAACACCTCCGGATAACGGAAGTTTAAACAAGCAAGAACTTGAAGAAAAAATTATTCAAGGGTTGAAAACATGTTATGATCCAGAAATACCGGTGGATATTTTTGAACTTGGATTGATTTACGAGATAAGAATTGATAACGATGCTAATGTAAATATTAAAATGACATTAACCTCTCCGGCATGTCCGGTTGCAGGTTCGCTTCCTGGAGAAGTTGAGATGAAAATAAAATCTATTGCGGGAGTAAAGAATGTCAATATCGAATTGGTTTGGAATCCGCCGTGGGATAGAGACATGATGTCAGACGTTGCCAAAGTTGAATTAGGGATGTACTGATAGAATAAGCATGAAATTAAGTATTAAAAATTTTAATAAAAATAATCGATAGGAGAAAAACATGTTCAATATTATTTCGCGCCCGCCAATTTACGATCAGGGTGCTGTACAGCCAATGAGAGATGAGTTAATAGCCGTTGGCTTCGAAGAATTGCTAACACCTACTGATGTTGAAAATGCAATAAATGTAAATGATGATAAAATAATTTTAGTAATGATAAATTCAGTTTGTGGATGTGCTGCTGGAAGTGCTCGTCCAGGTGTATCTCTAGCACTTCAGCATAAAGTTATCCCAGATAAACTTTATACGGTATTTGCCGGACAGGAACGTGATGCTGTTGATAAAGTACGCCAACTAATTGGAGATTTTCCCCCATCTTCACCAAGCATTGCAATCTTTAAAAACGGATCGCTGATTTATTTTATGCAGCGATTTGAAATTGAAGGAAGAAGAGCCGAAGAAATTGCACAATCACTAACAGAAGCTTTTGATGAAGTGTGCACCGCAAAAGGACCGTCAATAAATCCTGAATATTTTGCACAAGTAATGCATGCTAAAATGTGTGGTTCAAAAATACCATTATTTAAAGGTTAATTTTAAATTGAGTTGTAACAAAAAATTCATTACGCTTTATAATTCTGAGATTAGACATTACGTGTAATAAAAAGTAATTGAAATGAAATTCAGTACACAAGAAGAATACGGTTTAAGATGTTTACTCCGCATTGGCAAATCTATTTCGCCAAACGGACTTACCATTCCAGAGATAAGCCAGATGGAAGGATTGAGCGAAGCCAATACCGGCAAACTTCTTAGAGCTTTGCGACTTGGCGGATTTATTGAAAGCTCGCGCGGACAGACTGGCGGTTATAAATTGACGAGGCCTGCAGATAAAATAATTATTGGCGATGTACTTGCAGCATTAGGAGGAAGGTTGTTTGAAGATGGGTTTTGCACTGACCATTCTGGATCCGAATTGATATGTACTCACACAATTGATTGTTCAATTCGATCATTATGGAGAACAATACAGACTTTAATAGATAGCGTTTTAGGTAAAATGACATTAAAAGATCTAATCGGAACTGAATTTGAAACAGGCTCTATTGCAAGTAATTTTGCATCAAATATAGAAAAACAAATTGGAAGAATTTTGAATTGAAAATTAAATTCAATTTTCTTCAAGAAAATTCTTATCAACCTTCTTTAAATTTTTTAAATAACCCTCTTTTAACAAACTATCGTATGATTTAAAAATCTTAATTGTAACTTCATTCGAATTATTAAAACCAACTGACGTGATTTTTATCCCATTTATTTCTTTATCCAATTTTACGGATGCTAAAAGTTTATCATCAACTATAAGATCGTTTTCCAATTTAGCCTTTTTCTCCGGTATATTTGATAAAGCCCAGTAAATTCCTTTTTTAGAATTTTGAAATGCTGAGTCAACATCTGTTTCAATCTTTGTTTGTGAATAGTGAAACGAAATTGGGATAAAAAGAAAGACAAATAAAATTTTTTTCATGTTTTCCCTTTTCAATTTATAAAATAGTTACAAATTATTTTTCATAATCTACAATATATTTTCTACTTATTAAAGAAAATTTTGATCTTTATTATTAAATAAAATTTTATTGAAGTAATTTTAGCCATGTTTTTAATTTTGGTTGTGCAACTAGGAGGAAAAAATAAAAATGTTTGAAAAAGTTATAGATGGATTAAACTTTCCTGAAGGTCCAGCTTGGGATGGTAAAGGCAGTTTATTTGTTTCCAATTGTTACGGTGGTTATATAACAAAAATATCTCAAACAAATTCTTTTACTTTCGTTAAGACATCAGAAAATAATACTAAAATAAAAAATACAAATGGTTTAACTTTTGACCGATATGGATTTTTATACGCTTGCGAATATGGACTTGGATCTATTCTAAAAATTAGTGAAGACGGAGAAATAGAAATTTACTCCGCCGGTTATAAAGGAAAAAGATTTAATAGACCGAATGATTTAGCATTCGACAAAAATGGTAATTTGTATTTTACTGATCCGAATTCATATGATAAAAACATACATGATGGAATGGTTTATAGAATTGATGCATTAACAAAAGAAGTAACCATCGCAGCTGATAATATTGCCTTTTCAAATGGTATTGCATTTTCAGCTGATGGTAAAAATGTCTTTGTTTGTGAGTCGGCAGAACATAGAATTCTAAAATTTCATGTAAATGATGATGGAACTTTTTGTGAAAGAAAAGTATTTGTCGAATTGCCGGATGGTGATCCTGATGGAATTGCATTTGACATTAAAGGAAATCTTTATGCAGCTAATTTTGGAAGCAAAAGAATTTATATAATAAATCCTGATGGCACAATAAAAAATTATATTGAAACACCAGGGAAAAAGCCAAGTAATGTTGAGTTTGCAGACGAAGATCTTAAAACTTTATACATTACAGAAGATGAAACGAACGCTGTTTATAAAATGAGAGTTGATGTCCCGGGCTTGGCATTGTTTAATTCTCCGATGAGAAGTAAGTAGTTTGAACAAAATAGTTAGCCTGCTTTTTTGTTTTGATTTTTTTCAATGGTTATTTTTGTATATGATTAATATTCTTTTTGATTATAAACTTTTTGGAGATTAGGAATGAATTATAAAATAGTTATTCTTAGACATGGTGAAAGCACTTGGAATAAAGAAAACAGATTTACCGGTTGGACAGATGTTGATCTTTCAGAACAAGGAATTTTAGAAGCAAAAAATGCTGGACAAGTATTAAAAAGTGAAGGTTATAATTTTGATATTGCCTTTACATCTGTTTTGAAGAGAGCAATACGAACTTTATGGATAACCCTTGATGAATTGGATTTAATGTGGATCCCTGTAGAACGTTCTTGGAGATTAAACGAAAGACATTATGGCGCGCTTCAGGGATTAAATAAAGCTGAGACTGCCGCCAAATTTGGAGATGAGCAAGTAAAGATTTGGCGAAGAAGCTATGACATTCAACCCCCAGCTTTAGAAATAAATGATCCGAGATTTCCCGGAAAAGATTTACGTTATAAAAATTTATCTCCCGAAGAACTTCCTCTTACAGAATGCCTTAAAGATACAGTGAATAGATTCGTGCCTTATTGGGAAGAGCGTATTGCTCCAATAGTTAAATCTGGACTAAAAGTAATAATTGTTGCTCATGGAAATAGTATAAGAGCTTTAATTAAATATTTAGATAAAGTTTCTGATAGTGAAATAGTAAATCTAAATATTCCAACTGGAACTCCATTGGTTTATGAATTGGATGAGAATTTAAATCCATTGAAACATTATTACTTAGGAAATCAAGAAGAAATTGCTAAGAAAGCACAGGCAGTTGCTAATCAAGGCAAAACAAAATAAATAACTTAGAATTTTTACAGATTCTTTGTAATTGATTGATTAAGAAATCAATTTAATTATTCAAACATTTACCTTGATTTTCAAAATCATTTTCTTCATTTTTTCATAAAAGAATAATATTGATAATGATGGGAATCCTCATTAATGCTTAAAAAAATATTGATTGTCTCTTTTTCGATTTTAATATACTTCCCTTTTGTAAGGTCTCAAACAGTTATTGGAAAATATGCGGGAGAGTTTTTAGCAATTGGTGTTGGTGGAAGACCTCTTGGCATGGGCGGAGCTTATGTAGCAATAGCAAACGATATTACCGCAGGTTATTATAATCCCGCTGGTCTTGCACAAATAAATTATCCTGAAATATCATTAATGCATGAGGAAAGATTCGGCAGTTTAGTAAATTATGATTATGCAGCAGTAGCTATACCTTATGGAAAAGATTTAAGTTTCGGCTTAAGTATAATGAGATTGGGAGTAGATGGCATACCTGATACCAGAAATGCGCTTGTTGATCAAAATACTGGACAAATTATTTATGACATTAACCTGCCTTCAGCAAGATTAGATTACAGTAAGATTACAGAATTCAGCGATCAAGATTGGGCATTTTATCTTACAATGGCAAAAAAGCAAAGCGATAAATTTTTCTATGGCGGAAACGTAAAAATTATTTATAGAAGCATTGCAGAATATAACGCTTATGGTGTCGGTTTCGATATAGGAGCTTTGTATTTTCCATTTGAAAATTTTTCTTTGGGTGCTAATATTCAAGATATTACAACAACTTTTGTAACTTGGAGTACAGGTAGAACTGAATTAATAACTCCAACCGCAAAAGTTGGTTCCGCATATCAATTCGAATTTCTTGGGGGGAGAATTATACCTGCTTTAGATCTAGATATTAGATTTGAAAACAGACAATATGCATCTGAATTTCATGTAGGACCGGTTAGCTTTGATGCCCATTTTGGTTTGGAATATAATTTTAAAAATTTGTTTATGATAAGAGCGGGATATAACGATGTTAAGCAGTTTACAATTGGTGCGGGAATTAAGCTTCCTAAATTAAACATTGATTATTCATTTGCTAGATTCAGCCAATCAGATATTGAAAGATTGCCAGACACTCACCGCATTTCATTGATATTGACTTTGGAAGAACCGAAATTTCTTCGTTCAGGTTCTTAAAATTTGAAGTGGGATAAACTCAAATAATTCTAAGTTCTAATCTTTCTCCTTTGTTTTCTTTTCTACAACATCAAGCAAGGTATTTAATAGAATTTTATTTTCTACTGGTTTAGTCAGGAATACATCTGCGCCAGCGTTCATTGCATTGTCTCTATCCTTTTTAAATGCATGAGCAGATAGACAGACAATCGGAATATTTTCATAACCAGGCATTTTTCTTAATTCTTTTGTTAATTCTAATCCATTTTTATTTCCACGGAGTGAAATATCCATTAAAATTACATCGAACTTAGTTTTATTAAGATGATCATAAAAAGACTGTTCTGAATCGCAAATTTCAACATCAAATTTTCTCTTCAAAAACATTTCAAGAAATTTTTGATTTTCATAATCATCCTCAGTAACTAATAATTTAGGTTTTTTCTCCGTAACGTCATCTGGCATTTTGTACCTCTTTACTTTATAATTTAATTGGTAACAATTAAAAGATCAGATTACTTATGTAAATTTAATAACAAAATCATATAAAAAATCAATTAAAGCAATTCTAATTATATTTTTATTAATTTAAAATTCATTATAAAAATATATTTCACTTACTTTTATCATCATGAATTAAATCATTATAAAGTACATTGATTTTTTATTTATATAAATTATTTTTAAATACAAAATAGTATGCAATCAGTTTGTAATTACCGACCAAATGGTAAATGAATTTCAACAATACGGCAAAGTAATAATATTTTTTGGAATAGCATTAGTTATTATCGGAATATTTTTATTATTCTGGGATAAAATTCCTTTTATCGGCAAACTGCCTGGCGACATTTATATTAAGAAAAAAAATTTTACGTTTTATTTTCCAATAGTAACGTCTATAATTTTGAGTTTAATAATCAGTTTAATCTTATACTTAATAAGAAAATAAAATTTATAAATATTGTAAGTATTTAATTATTAAGTTTTGAAGAGAATATTTTTTATGATTTACCTGTTGATTCGTTTTTAATTTTGAATCAACAGGTAATATGTAATTAAGATTTGGTTAAAAGATTTTTAATTTCATTAATTAAAGTTTCTTTTGGTGTAAGTCCAACATGCTGATTAATTATTTTACCTTTTTTATCGATAATAAATGAAGTGGGAATAGCATCAATATTACCATAAGCCTGGACAACTTCTGGACTTGCATATAAAACAGTGTAATTAATACCCATGTTCTTAACAAAAGATGGAACATCACCTTTTGTATCAGTATCAACAGATATTCCTAAAACGACTACTTTATTTTTAAATTGCTTTTGAATATCTATTAAATCTGGAATTCCTCTTCTACATGGCGGGCACCAAGTTGCCCAAAAATCAATTATAACAACTTTACCTTTATAATCAGATAAGCTAACTTTCTTACCATTTGTATCTTCCAAAGTAAAATTTGGCGCTTGGTTATTAGAAGCACTCATGTCGCTGGTATTTGTATTTTCAGTTAAAGACTGAGTTTGATTTACATTCATATTGCTCTGATCATTTTTTATTTCAGAAGTATTTTTACTGCATCCCAATAAAGAAAATGATCCTGCTAATATTAAAACAACAACAAAATATCTTTTCATTTTTTTCCTTTTTAATTGGATTTATTTATTCCCAGTATTCATTTGCAATTTTTGATCAACTGAAGTGCTGGGTTTACTATTTGTTGAATCATATCCCGGTGGATAAGGCCCACTGCTTGGGACTGATCTTGTATTGTTTACTATGAAAAAAAATAATAAAATCAAAAGAATTACAATTGTCCAGAAAGTATTTTTATATTTAGGATTAATTAGCGGTTTTTTTTCCTGAACTTTTTTACCAATTTGTCTTTCTTTTGGTTTCAACTTTTTTTGTGCCATTTCTTTTAATTCTTTCAGCTGTTTGATGAATGGTTTGCAAATTCGATTCTAAAAATAACAAAATTTATTCCTTTTACATAAAGCAATTTGTTGGTACTATAATAATTT
>JAKALM010000023.1 GCA_021824145.1 Bacteroidota bacterium | reverse complement strand
CAAGGATTCATTGCTGAAGCCAGCATAAAGTTAGCTGGAAATTCTAAAGTTAGCTTCGATCTGCTGACAGTAACTTTTGAATCCTCAAGAGGTTGACGCAAGACTTCTAAAACATTTTTCTTAAATTCAGGCAATTCATCTAAAAAAAGAACGCCATGGTGAGCAAAGGAAACTTCACCTGGTCGTGGGAAAGAACCGCCCCCAACCAATGCGGCATCCGAAACTGTGTGATGAGGACTTCTAAAAGGCCTTTCTGTCACTAAAGGCAGGTCTTTCGGAATTATTCCTGCAACGGAATGAATTTTAGTAGTTTCCAGAGCTTCATCAAAATCCATTGGAGGAAGAATTGTTGGTAACCGCTTTGCTAGCATTGTTTTACCAGAACCCGGAGGACCTATCATAATTATATTATGCGCGCCTGCTGCAGCAACTTCTAATGCACGTTTTACATTTTCTTGCCCTTTAACATCAGAAAAATCCAGATGGTAAGAATTGATCTGAGAAAATAATTTATCTTTATCAGTAAAAGTTTTTTCAACTATTTTGTTTCCATTTAAGAAATCAACTACTTCCTTTAAACTATCCATTCCGAATACATTAATTTCATCAACAATGGATGCTTCTTCAGCTGAGTCCTTTGGCAATATAATTCTTTTAATATTTCTTCGTTTAGCTTCAACAGAAATTGGCAAAGCACCTTTTATTGGTCGAAGTTTTCCATCAAGCGAAAGTTCGCCCAAAAATATAGTATCGCTAAGTTCATCTATTTCAACAACTTCCAAGGCAGCTAAAATTCCAACTGCAATGGAAAGGTCAAAAGAGCTTCCTTCCTTCTTAATATCAGCAGGGGCTAAATTGATTGTAATTTTTTTAATAGGAAATTCGAATCCGCTGTTTTTAATAGCAGTGGTTACACGCTCTTTACTTTCTTTAACAACATTATCAGGAAGGCCAACAATTGTAAAGGCGGGAATTTGTTTTTCAACATTAGTTTCAACTTCTACTAGATAGGCATCAATTCCAATTGTAGCACTAGAAAATATTTTTGATAGCATTCACCCTCTTAATCCTAATTGATAAGTATGTTATTTATAATTTAAAATTTTTTTGTTAGTAAAAAATAAATATCTCCTCTTTAATTATAAAATATCTCAATTAAAAATTTATAATTAAATTTAAGTTTTTATGTTATTTATAACCTCTTAAAAATTCAATTCTGTCTTTAAGCTGACTAATTGGAACTAATAACTTATCCTTGCCATACAGGGCATCAGATCTTCTATCGAAAGCAAGTTCGTAATCTTTACTCATTAAAATTGCTTCTTCGGGGCAAACCTCTTCGCATAAGCCGCAAAAGATGCATCTGAGCATGTTAATTTCAAATTTTTCTGGATAGCGTTCCTTCTCTCTTGTTGTTTCACCGGCTTGAACTTCTATGGCAAGTGCTGGACAAACTCTAGAACATAATCCACAAGCTACGCAACGTTCTTCTCCGCTTTCATCCATAACTAAAACAGGGCGACCACGATAAGATGCAGGAGGAATAAATTTTTCTTCCGGATATTTCATTGTAAACTTTGGCTTGAACATATTTTTCAAAGTAAGGGACAAACCTTTAATGATCTCAACTATATATATTCTTTCTAAAAACGTTAATTCATTTTTTCTTTTCTTAACTGCCATAATTTTCCTTTATTGCTTCACACTTAAACTTGAACATCGACCAAACTGACTATTAAATTTCTGAATGCAGAAGTTCAAGATTAAGTTCATGTTCAAGTATTAAAATTTAAATACCATAATTAGAATTGCAACCCAAACAATATTCACAAGTGATAATGGAAACATTACTTTCCAACCTAAGTTCATTAGCTGATCATATCGAAATCTTGGCAGGCTCCATCTTACCCAAATAAAGAAGAATAGAAGCGCTGCAACTTTTATGCAAAATGTTAAAACAGAAATAATAGCAAACATTGTAGATGATAATCCGAAATTTTCAAGATATGGAAATCTCCAGCCGCCAAGATATAAAGTAACAATCATTGCGCTTGCGATTATCATGTTAGCATATTCAGCTAAAAAGAATCCGGCGAATTTCATACTACTGTATTCAGTATGATAACCGCCCACAAGCTCAGGTTCTGCTTCCGGCAGATCAAACGGCAAGCGATTAGTTTCTGCAAATGCCGAGACTAAAAAAGTAATAAATCCAATTGGCTGAACTATTGCATTCCACATCCAGCCGTATTGAGATTCAACAATTGCTTCTGGTCTTAGTGAACCTGCAAGAAGTAAAACTCCGCCGACAGAAAATCCCATTGATATTTCATAAGAAATCATTTGGGCAGAAGATCTGATTCCGCCAAGCAAAGAATATTTGCTTCCAGAAGACCAGCCTGCAAATGTAATTGCATAAACACCTAAAGATGTAAGTGCAAGAACATAAAGAACGCCCATATTTATATCAGCTACCACTAGAGGAACAGAATAACCAAAAATTGTTACAGTTGGACCAAAAGGAATAACTGCATAAGTGGTGAATGCAACAAACAAAGCAATAACTGGAGCTAATGTGTGAATTGGCTTGTTTGCAACGTTTGGTACAATATCTTCTTTGAGCAAGAGTTTTAAAACATCTGCGAATGGCTGAAGAACCCCTTCCCAGCCAACACGGTTTGGACCAAGCCTATTTTGAGCCCACGCACTTACTCTTCTTTCAAAATAAACTAAGTAAGAAACGGTTAAAAGCATTACAGTTAGAACTATTAAAATCTTAATAATTGTAAAAATTAATATTTCCCAAATATTCATTTTATTTATCAGCTCCGATTAAGCGTTAACAATTTTTTCTGAAGTTTGCAATTTAGATTTAGCACCAAGCTCACCAATTACATCATAATCCAATCCGCTGAAGGAGTTAATTGATTTTGAAATTTCATTAAATACTTCTTCTGCTAAATTGAATTTTACTTTATTCCCTAGAACATTTGATAAAGCAGCAATAATTTTCCAAGTTGATTTAGCATCGTATTTAGCGCCTTGAGCCCACTTATCGTATTGTGTTCCGAATTTATCTAATCTGCTCATAGACATTCCATCGATCGCGCGGTCGGTTTCTACCGTTGAAACGGCAGGCTTTAATCTTTGAACTCTTCCCTGGAAATTAACAACTGTCCCGTTCTTCTCGGCATAAGTTGCTGCGGGGAAAATAACATCGGCATAATTTGTAGTTTTGTTAAAGTTAGTAGCGTGAACAATTAAAAGATCAAGATTAGCTAAATATTCTTCCAACTCAGGATAAGCCGCAACAATATCATCTTCAATTAAATAAAGAGCTTTTATCTTTTTCTCTTTAATTCCTTTAATGATGCCTTCAAGATTTAATCCGTCTTTGCCGGGTTTAATACCAACAGCTTCGGCACCAAGACTGTTTGGAGTGAGATCTTCTTTTCTTAAAATATCATCTTCGAATGAAGAATCGGTGTGCCTTATAAAATCTATGTTTTTGGACCCTAACGATGAAGCAAACTTTGCAAAGAGATAATTATCTTCCAAAGTAGCGAAAGGCGAGCCAATGAATGCAATTTCATTCTTGGAAAATTTCTTTAATTCGGAAGCGGCAAAATTATAAGCTTCTTCCCATTCAACTTTTGCAAGAGCACCTTCTTTTCTTAATTGAGGGCCATCAACACGGTCTTCCGCATTAATAAACTTAAATGTATTAATTCTTCCATGATCGCACATCCAGAAACTATTTACTTCTTCGTTCAGGCGAGGAGTAATTCTAAGAACTTGATTGTTCCTTACCCAAAGCTCGATATTACATCCTCGAGAGCAGCCCTGGCAAATAGTTTTATTTGCTGACATATCCCATACTCTTGCTTTAAATCTGAAGTCGCGGTTTGTCAATGCGCCTACCGGACAAATGTCAGTTACGTTTAATGAATATGGATTATCTAATTCTTCGCCAGGGAAAGTAACGATTGTAACTCTATCGCCTCGTTTAACAAATGTTAATTCAGGATCTTTAGCAATCTCATCGCAGAACCTTATACAGCGAGAACATGAAATGCAGCGGTCGCCATCAAACATAACATAAGGGCCTAAAGGAACTCTTTTATCTTTATGATTTTTCTCTTCAACGAAACGGCTTTCGCCAACACTGTGTGAATAAGCATAATCTTGTAATTTACATTCGCCAGCTTCATCGCAAATTGGGCAATCAAGCGGATGATTTATTAAAAGGAATTCCATAACAGCATTTCTTGCGCCTAAAGCTTTTTCGGACGCAGTATGTACAACCATTCCATCGGCAGCAGTTGTTGAACAAGCAATAGCAAGCTTGGGCATCTTTTCTATTTCAACTAAACAAACGCGGCAGTTTCCGGAAACCGATAAACTTTCGTGCCAGCAAAAATGTGGAATTGTTATTCCATTATCTTTTGCAGCCTGAATAATTGTTTGTCCTTGCTTAAACTCAATCTCTTTACCATCAATTACTAATTTGGGCATTTGAAATCCTTCTACTGAAAACCTTCTTTTATTTTACTTACAAAGTTACGTTTTATATAACTTTGTTAAATGACTAAAATCATAAAATATCTCTGCAGTAATTTTTACTGCAGAGACTTAGATAATTTATTTTATTATTGAATCGACCGAATGATATGCAAAATCAAATGCGTCAGCAACGCCTTTGTATGTAATCTTTCCGTCAATCATATTTAAACCAAGTTTAATTTCGGGATTAGTTTTAATGGCGCTTTCATAACCTTTATTTGCAATTTCAACTGCATAAGGTAAAGTAGCGTTTGTTAATGCCAATGTTGAAGTATGCGGAACTGCGCCAGGCATATTTGCAACGCAATAATGAAGAACACCGTCTATAACGAAAGTTGGATTTTCGTGAGTTGTAGGCTTGCAAGTTTCGATACAACCGCCTTGGTCAACAGAAACGTCTACTATTACCGAGCCTTCTTTCATTAACTTTAACATATCCTTTGTAACAAGCTTTGGAGCTTTTGTTCCAGGAATTAAAACTGCGCCAATTACTAAATCTGCTTTTGGCAAGCCGGCTCTGATATAATAATCATTAGACATCATTGTGGTTACATTTGCCGGCATAACATCATCCAAATATCTTAATCTATATAAATTATTATCATAAATAGTAACCTTAGCGCCGAAGCCAGCGGCGATCTTTGCAGCGTTAGTTCCAACAATACCACCGCCAAGAACCATTACTTCTGCAGGACCGGTACCTGGAACACCGCCAAGAAGAATTCCTCTTCCACCCATTGCCTTCTCTAAATATTTAGCGCCTTCTTGAGGAGCCATTCTTCCGGCAACTTCGCTCATAGGAATTAATAACGGCAATGAACGATCTGCTTTCTGAACAGTTTCGTAAGCAATACAGATTCCTTTTGCTTTCATCATTGCTTCGGTTAATTCTTTGCTTGCAGCAAAGTGGAAATATGTAAATAATATTTGTCCACTTTTAATTAAGCTATATTCTGGAGCAATAGGTTCTTTTACCTTCATAATCATTTCGGAAGAAGAATAAACTTCTTTAGCAGAATTAGCAATTTCGGCACCGACTGCTTTATAATCAGCATCAGAAAAACCGCTGCCTAATCCAGCGTTAGTTTCAACAACAACTTTATGACCATTTTTAATTAGAGTAGAGGCGCCTACGGGTAGAAGAGCAACTCTATTCTCATTTGCTTTGATTTCTTTTGGAACACCAATTAACATTTTTTACCTCTTTTTCTAATCAGCTTACTAACAGCCAAATAGGCTATGCCGCTGATTTTATTAGTGCATTTTTTGATTTAATTATTAATTTGATAAAGGTTTTTTCATCAAGTAATTCATTTGCAGCATCAAGAACATTTTCTTTAGTTACCGCGTCTATGCTTTTGATAACCTCATCAGTTGATTTAATTCTGTTAAAATATAATTCGGATTGGGTCATCCGTATCATTCGATTGGAAGTGCTTTCCAAACTTAATAACAGATTCCCCTTAATCGCTTCTTTAGCTTTCTTTAATTCACGATCAGAAATTTTAGTTTCTTTTATTTTCTTAAATTCTTTTAGTACGATAGATAAAGCACGATCCATCATCTTTTCATTTGTAGAGAAATAAACACCGAATGCTGATACATCATAAAATGAATTTAAGAATGAGTTTATCTGATATGCAATTCCGTTTCTTTCTCTTACTGCCTGGAATAATCTTGAGCTGCTGCCTTCGCCGAGAATTTGGGAAAGGACTAAAGCAGTAGTACGTTTTTCACTTTTATATCCTTCAGATGCTCTGCCGATAATTGCATGAACCTGCTGAATTTCTTTGTCGATAATTTCGAGCTTCGGACTTAAAACATTTATATTATTATGCTTTCTCTTTAGAGTGGAATTTCCGAGATTCTTCTTGATATACTTATCAGCAAACTTTAATAAATCATCATGATTTACAGCGCCGGAGGCAGAAATGATTAAACGGTTAAAACCGTATTTCTCTTTTACAAAGCTGAAAAGATCAAGCTGGTTGAACTTCTTGAGATTTTCTTCAGTTCCGATGATGGGTAAGCTTAAGCTGTTTCCGGCGAAGATAATTTCTTCAAACTTATCGAAGATTAATTCTTCGGGATTATCTTCAATATCGTGGAGCTCATCTATAACTACGCTGGATTCTTTTTTAATTTCATTGGGTTTGAATGCTGGGAATTGAATCATATCGGAAAGTACATCAAAAGTCTTTTCAAGATGACTGCTTAATCCACGCCCGTAGTAGCAAGTATTTTCTTTTGAAGTGAAAGCGTTGAGATATCCTCCGGCAGATTCAATTTCGTCTGCAATTTTTTTAGCGGAACGCTTTTTAGTTCCCTTAAATAACATGTGTTCGATAAAATGAGTAATACCGTTATTACGGGAAGTTTCATCGCGTGAACCAACATTAAACCAAAATCCCAGAGAGAAAGATTTGACATACGGGATGGCTTCAGAAATTATTTTTATTCCGTTTGGAAGGATTGTTTTATTATACTGACTCAAAGCTTTTATCTGTAATTTCTCGTAAAAATCGAGTTCAAATATAGAGAAATGGGCTTATGTAGTCAAGAAATTAGAACAGATGTTTTAGTCCAAAATCAGTTCAACTAAGCACAGTATTTATTAAAAAGCATTAATTGGATATGCAATTGTATTAGACCATACGACGTTACTTTTGATTACATCATTTGACAATGCAGCAACGAACATTATACATTTATTGAAATGAGAGGATAGATTTTGCTTTATTGAATTGCCGGTTAAAGGAATTTCAATTTTATAATCTGATGAAATTAAATTGATCTCTTGAGATAAATTGTTAAATAAAAATTGGTTTCCGTCTTTTTGTTTCGGATCGAAGAAATAAAGCACCTCAAAAGTTTGCAATGGGAATAGAGAATTTATGTCAGGATAATTTATTCTGAAACTAATAATATTTTCGTTGTAAGTGAAGTCTACCAATTTTATGTTAAAAGTATTTGGAGTAATTATGTTATTTGTGGTAAGAAAATTTTCACCAGTTAACTTGGAGTTGTGTTTAATAAGTTTTTGATATGAATTAGTTCCAGGAATATTTGCAGAGGACCAAACGCGAGATAATGCAGGAATAGAATTTATAAATTTGGCAAAGTTTACCGTCATTGCAAATTTATTTCTTGCAGCTTTTGCTTGTTCAGATTGGCTAACTTTAACTTTATCCGGCAGTGCATAGACGACTTCTTTGCCATAGCGAATTCTGGTAACGGTATTGCCAAGCTTGCCGCTTGTTTGTCCTAAAACGTTGTTCTTTCTAATAGCCATAGAATTTTATAAGATATTTTATACTATAATTTACTAGGAATATATGACTATTTAAAGCGTACCTGGAGCGTGTGTGAAGCGGAATTGAATAGTTTTAGAATACCGAGTAAGGAGTAATAGTTTTAAATATATCATCCCTAAAGGGATTTTATTTGTTTTTCCGTTCACATTTGGCTATAAATATTTCATCCCTCCGGGATTAAGAAAACACACACAAGGAAGGCATAGATTGAAGTCTGTACTACGAGTTCTTTTATTTCATTAACACTAGTTTTTTTGTTTGCGTATAATTTCCAGATTTTAATTGGTAGAAATAAACGCCGCTTGACAATTGGTGGGGGTTTGTTGTCTGTTGGTTGTTGTCTGTTGTAAAATTGATTAAATGTTCTCCGGCGGTTTGGTATTCGTTTACAAGTGCTGCTACTTCCCTTCCGAGAATATCGTAAACTTTTAACTGCACTAATCCGGATTTTGGTATTTGGTATTTTATTGTTGTTGAGGGATTGAATGGATTGGGGTAGTTTTGGTAAAGAATAAATTCATTCGGAACTTTATTACCTTTATCATCAAGTGCTGTAATTAGATGCTTTATCGATTTTATTGTTGTTGAAGTTATTTCAAATATGTCATACTTAGTCGCTGCATAAAGTATATCTGAACTTGGCTTCTTGTATATTCCTATAATTGTTGAGTCTAATGTTTTGTAAACGTTAAATGTATTTCCATAATCTGTAGAGAGAAGAATTTTATTTCCGTCTGCCAAATAAATTGTTCCGGATACTGAATCATCAATCGAGATGTAAAGATTATTTGTGCTGGAATATTTTTTCGCCCAACTATTCGGTTCACCTTTGTTAGAAACAAAAAAGTCAGGAACAAATATTGAATCATTAAAATGATATGAAGTCCTATATATATGTGTTGTGTCTATATCAAAAATAATTTTGGGAATTATTGGATATTTCGAAGACTCATTTGTATCAACTGAATAAAAGGTCTTCCCCCCATCTGTCGATTTATTGATTTTCAAATTATTATCTAAAGCATAGATTTCATTATCATCGTATGGTGATATAAATAATAAATAATTTAAGGAATCCACTGTAAACCAATTTGTTCCGCCATTAGTACTTTTTAATATTCCTTGCGTAAGTGAGGAAAATATCAGGCTATCGTTTTGACGTGAAATCTCAATTTGTATATTCCATCCAGAGAAAGAATAATAATAATTTGTTGGTTGTTTATCGTATCTAGCTATATAAGCAACGTAATTGTTAAAACATATATTTACGCCTGAATAAATATATTTCGAAGGATCATTATTCCAGAAATCATAATCAAAAATATAATTATCTACTCCAAAGGGCATATTATAATTTACTCTTTCATTTAAGAACAAAGTATCAATATTTTGAAACAAGTCTAAATGATAAATACTATTATCTGTATAATAATTAATTCCATTTCCTTGATAAAAGTATTTTCTGTAAAATAAATGTGTGTTTCCTCTTTGATCTTCCATTCCACTTAATGCTGTTAACTTAATATCCCTCGCTTGTGAAAATGCTAGTTCATTCAATAAAATAATGAATAAAAAAATAAATCCTTTCATATTAACCCCACTTCAAAATATTGTAATTATCATTTTGTTAAAATCATTTTCTTTGATGAAATATAATCTCCAGATTTCAATTGGTAATAGTACACGCCGCTAGCTAACTTGCTTCCGTTAAATGTTACTTCGTAATTGCCGGAAGGTTTTTCTTCATTAACCAATGTTGCTACTTCTCTTCCGAGAATATCGTAAACTTTTAACTGCACTAATCCGGATTTTGGTATTTGATATTTTATTGTTGTTGTTGGATTAAAGGGGTTGGGATAGTTTTGCTCTAGACTAAAATTATTTGGGTATGAAGAATGACTTTCAACAAATGAAATTGACGGCAGAGGGCTTCCGGCGTTTTTCCAGGCAGTATAAATTAGACTTGCCAATCTGTACGATGCGCTGTCGAATAAAGCAATTGTAAAGTTTCCGGTAAGATTCCAAAGCGCTTGATAATAAGCGGCGCTCTTGGTATCACTGTTTACTGCTTTGGCGGCGTTGTCGTCAGCAATTAAAGAATCAACATAGCGGTAGTTTTTATAGATATAATTAAAAACATAATCGGAGACATTAGGGATGTATTGAACGCTGTCACCTCCGTATTTAATTTGGCTTTGGTAAGTATCAATCATATTTATTTCATATCTTGTATGAAGTCCGCCAGGATTAAAGTTTGTTGTTATATGCAGCGGCTGATGAGAATCTGCAACATAATGGCCAAGATCGGCGGCAATTAAAACAGCTTTGTCAAAATCTTTTCTGGCAAAACAATTTTTAAGAGTATCGTAAGCGGCTATAATTGCCCATGGCAGAGTTCCTTGTGCAATAACAGTCGAAGAGCCGTATTTAGTAACCATTGAATCGTAGCTTTGACTAATTCTTCCGGTTGAATTGAATTCGGGGTAATAATCTATATCAATAAAATGTTTGGGAGATTCCGTTTTATCTGAGCTTTTCCTGTAATCAGCATCTGAAGCATGCTGCGCTAAAGTGCTAGACCAGCTTAAGAATACTTTCATCTGCGGAGGAAAAGACAAAGTAGAATTTTGATTTATAATTTTATGTCCAGTAGGACCCCAGCCGACAAAAAAGATTGAGAGAAGAATAATTACTGCTGTACTGTGCTTAAATATTTTTTCCATTTAATACCCTGTTAATCAAAGTGAACGGTTAACTAAAACAAAGTTACGAAAGATTGGATGTAAGATGCAAAGGGGATGAATAAGTTCAAGTTCAAGTGTAAGATCAAGTGTAAGTTCAAGGTTAAGTTTAAGATTTAAAAAAAGATCGAGATTGAGGATTAAGAGTAAGAGTAAGATTAAGAGTAAGGTCAAGATTCAGATATTGGTTAAGATATAATTAATTTTGAGTAAATAGAAATTTTACTTCTCAGAACATATTTAGAGATTTCTCAGTCGCTCTGCTCCTTCGAAATGACGATCTTCTTGTTTTGGGAACAACCTTAGCAGCTTTGATTTTTTAAATCTTATTAATTAATTCTTTCTTTGGCGGAGGATTTCAAAAAGTAGAATTCCGGTTGCAACGGAAACATTAAGCGATTGAATCTTACCTTTCATCGGAATGTTAATTAGGAAGTCGCAGCTTTCGGCGGTAAGTCTTCTTATTCCTTTTTCTTCATTGCCGACAACTAAAGCCAATGGGATTTTATAATCAATTGATGTATAATCTTTACTTAAAGAATTTTCTTCAGGAGAATTTTCAAGATAAGAACCGGCAATCCAAATTCCGTTTTCTTTCAATACTTTCATTGCCTGGGCAAGGTTATTAACAGAACAAATTTTTACATGCTCTGTTGCACCGGCAGAAGTTTTAACAACAGTAGCATTAACCGGAGCGCTGTTGTGCTTAGTTATAATAACACCGTCAACACCGCTGCAATCGGCAGTGCGAAGAATTGCGCCGAGGTTGTGAGTGTCTTGGATAGAATCGAGAATTAAAATTAAAGGATAGGAAGATTTTTTTGCAGAAGAAATAATCTCATCCAATGAATAATATTTTTGATCGGACTTAAAGGCGGCGATGCCTTGAGAATTTTGGTTTGTTGTAATAGCTTTAAACTTATCGGAAGAAACTTCGCTGCACTTGATTCCTTTTTTCTTTGCGGCAATTCTTATAGCATCAACTATTCCGCCATGCTGGCCATACAAAATATAAATCTGTTCAATTTCTTCTCCAGAATTTATTGCTTCAAGAACTGGTTTGCGTCCAATGATGAGGTTCATGTTTGTTGAATTAAATTTTATTATAAAAAACCATTGTTCGAAATAGATAATAAACCGTTGAAACGGTTCCAATAAGCATTGTTATATTATTAGCACCGCGATTAATCGCGGTGTTAATGATAAAATTAGTTTTATAACTCAAATTTCTGAATGGAATATTGGAGTAATGGAATTATGGAAAAAAAAACGCCAAGATTATTCATACATCATTCCACTATTCCATTATTCCATTTATCCGCGCTTCTTTTCTTCGGCTTTAATCGGAGGCGGAATAAACTTTGTTAGTTGATCCTGGTTTACTGTTAGATAAATAAATCCGATAATGCCTACAACAATTAAAACTATTGAAATTAATTGAGCTTCGGACAAGCCAAATAATAAAAGTGGATTTAGTCTAATAAATTCGATAGACAATCTTTCCACACCAGCAAAGATTAAGTAAGTCATAAAAAGCTTGCCGTCTGGCCATCCGGAACTGCGATCCGGCGGATATTTTTTTCTTAAAGACCAAAGAATAAAAAAGATTCCCACACAAAGAATAAATTCATAAATCGGTGCGGGATGAAGTCTAATAACTTCATCAAATTTTGTAATAGTGCCGTATTCATCTGTACGAATTATTTGCGAAGATAAAGAATTATAATGATCTCTAAGTGCAAGCAAAGGATGACTGGCATAAAACTGGCTTAATGCATAATGAGGCTTAACTGTTCCGTTAGCAAAATTTGTTCCCCAAGGAAGGCTTGTTGGAATTCCATAATCGCCATCGCCGGCAAGCTGGCAGCCAATTCTACCAATTCCATAAGCAAGAATTAAAGAAGGAGAAGTTGCATCGGCAACAACAAGAAACGGAATTTTCTTTTTCTTTATATAAACACCGATGGCAATAATAGCGAGGATTAAACCGCCGTAAAAAGTTAATCCGCCAGGAGAAAAAGCAATAAGAGGATTTGCAACAAAGGAGTCCCAATTTTCAATTAAGTCCAAAGCTTTGCTTCCGATAATTCCAAAGATGATTGCGAGCAGAGTTATTTCGGTAGCAAGTGAAGCTTGTAATTTTCTTCTTTCAAATTCCTTGGTTAAAATATAGCTTGCAATGATGAAAGCAATACCCATCATCAAGCCGTAGCTGTAAACTGTAAAAGGACCAAATTTGAAAAGTTCTGGGTACATTATATTCCTCGTATTTATTCGGTATAGGGTATAAAGTTATAAGGTATAAAGGAATATAGTATAAGGGGAATTACTATTACTTACACAATATTACTTTATCACTTCCAATCACTTCTTAATAAACTCACTTAATTGATGATAATTATTTACATCAACTAGCTGCTGCTCGCCGGTAGACATATTTTTCAAATTTAACTTACCGGATTTATATTCATCGCCGCCGAGAAAAAGTACAAACTTTGCATTCAACTTATTTGCTTCCCTCATCTGTGCTTTAACGCTTCGATCGAGATAATCAAATTCAACTACTAAATTATCATTGCGGAAGTTTAACGACAACTCAAAAACTTTGGAAGACAAATCCTTATCAATCTTAATTATATAAAGATCAATTTCTTCTTTTGGAATATTTAGTGAATTTTCATTTTCGCAGGCAAGCAGAATTCTTTCCATTCCGGCAGCAAAGCCGACACCGGGAGTTGGTGCGCCGCCGAGCTGTTCAACTAAAAGATCATATCTGCCGCCGCCGCAAAGAGCGCTTTGCGAACCGACTTTTCCGCTGACAATTTCGAAAGTAGTTTTTGTATAATAATCCAATCCGCGGACAAGCTTAGGATCAATTTCAAATGGGACTTTAGATTCAGCAAGAAGATTTTTTACCACTTCAAAATCATTCTTACTTTCTTCATCGATATAGTCGATCATTAAAGGAGCGTTTTTCAAAATTTCCTGGTCGGATTCAACTTTGCTGTCAAAAATTCTAAGAATGTTTTGATCGAATCTTTTTCTGCTGTCTTCGGAAAGATAGTTTTTTGAACCTGAAAGAAATTCTCTTAGAAGATTTTTATATTTTTCTCTTGATTGAGGAACACCAAGTGAATTTATTTTTACAGTAAGATCTTTAAGTCCGAGCAACTTTAAAATATTGTAAGCAATAATAATTAACTCAGCATCAAGCAAAGGAGAAGAGCCTCCAATGGCTTCGCTGCCGAATTGGTGGAATTGCCTTTGCCTTCCGGCTTGCGGCCTTTCCTGGCGGAACATCGGAGAAATATAAAAGAATTTATTAAGCGACTGCAGTTTACCCAAAGAATGCTCATTAAATGCGCGGACAACGGAAGCTGTCATTTCAGGTTTTAGAGTAACGCTTGTCTGGCTGCGATCAAGAAAAGTATACATTTCTTTTCCAACGATATCTGTTTCCTCACCAATGCCGCGCGCAAAAAGAGAAGTTTCCTCGAAGATTGGAGTTCTGATTTCTTTGTAATTAAAATTTTTAAAAACGTTATTAACAATAGACTCCAGCAATTTCCATTTTGGAATTTCGGGCGGAAGAATATCTTTTGTTCCAGTAATAGCTTTAATCATAAAAATATAATAAGGAAATTTTCGTAGTTAGATTTGGCACTTAAAAATTCATTGAATAAAGATGAGCAAAAATCCGAATGGTTTAAATAAAACAATTTATCCGTAATTGAACGGAAGTTAGATTTATGATAGAAGTAATTAAACTTCAAAATAATTTTCTTCTTCTTTGCTAAAAATATCTAAGATTTCCTGTGAAGTTTTCGCCTTCATTAGTTTATCTCTAAACTCATCTTTGTTCATCATTCTGGAGATTCGGCTGAGGAGTTTAATATGCTTGCTTACTAAATTATCTTTTCCTACAAGCAGGAATACTAAATACACTGGGTGTCCGTCTAAAGAATCATATTCAATCGGCTGGTTTGATTTACCGAAAGCGGCTAAAATATCATTTACAGCATTTGTTTTTCCATGAGGGATTGCAAATCCTTTTCCAACACCGGTAGACATTATTTTTTCACGTTCTAAAACAGCTTCCCTCACTTTTTCTAAATCAATTACTCTTTGATCGTCCTTAAATAAATTGATTAACTCATTTATAACATCTTCTTTCGAATTAGCATTTATTTCAGGAATAATATAATTGGTACTTAATAAGTCTAATACTTTCATTTAATATTCACCGATTTTCATTATAAGTAAATAAATTTCACAAAATGACACTGTAATTTAATACTCAATTTTAAGTTTATCAATCAAATGATAAAACATGTGACTAAAAAATCTATTAGTTTTTGAAAGGAAAATTGAATTTTCAGATTTTTTAGATACATCTGATAAATTCAAATTGATATTACTAATAAAAGGATATAGAATAATTTTAGATTAAATTCCAATTTTGCTAGAATGATAAAACACAAAGGATCAAACTTTCAGAAGTTTCTAATAATTTAATTCAATAAAGTTGAAAGTTTAATTATTTCATCTTGGGCAGGCTCATAATTTGGATTAACAAGAATCGTTTCATTAAAATAGCTAAGAGCTTTCAGCCAATCGCCCTTTTTTTCATATATTTTCCCGAGATTAAATAAAGATAGATAAGCCGCATCATTGTCTTTCATAGATAAAGCTTTTTCGAACCAGCACACCGCTTCATCATCCTTTTCAAGCTTTAATAAATATATTCCGATATCGTTATAAGGATTGCTGTACGCCGGTTCAATACTAATTGCATTTTTACATTCTTTAATTGCCTGCTCAAAATTTCCCTGAAGACTGTAAGCCAGCCCCAGAAAAGTATGAGCTTTTGCGGTGGGATAAATATAAATTGAAGTTTGATATTCTTTTATTGCATTTTCAATATTTCCGTTAAGATGCATTTGATAAGCTCTGTCAAAGTATTCAACTGCAAGTGAAATATTGTCCTTTTTGATCATCATAATTCAGTCTGCCAGAATATTGAAAATAATTAGTTTTAAGTAGTAGCTAAATTATATTTATTTTGCAGTTAAACAATTTGTCTTCGATAAAAGGCAAATATGATAGAGAAAAAGTAATTTAAAGCGATAAAAAACTTTAATTGCCTTCTGAACTTGTTTGCCTTAATTTTGGGGTCAAATAATTATTTATTCAACAGGGATTTTAGATATGAACATTCAAAACAAAACTGTTCTCGTGCTTGGCGGTTGGGGATTAGTCGGAAGCGCTGTTGCACGAAAGCTAGTTGATGATAATCCCAAAAGGATTGTTATCACTTCGCTAAAATATTCCGAAGCAGAAGATGCTGTCTCCAAATTAGAAAAAGAATTTCCGGAAAAAGGAAAGAATTATTTTATACCATGGGGCGGCGATTTGTTTGTACGAAATGAATTCAAAGATGAAAACAGATTGAAACTTTTATCGGACAAAGAAAAAAGAAAAATTTTGATGAGCGATATTATGGATGAACTTACTGATGACATAATAAAAAGCTCATCCATTTATCATCTTTTAAACCAATACAAACCAGAAATAATAATAGATTGTATAAACACAGCAACCGCAATTGCATATCAAGATATTTATTCATCATATAGAAGCGTGACTAGAGCAATAAAAAACAGCAATAGCCACGAGACACTTGTTGATGAAGTAGAAAAACTATTATGCACTTTGTACATCCCACAATTGATAAGGCACGTTCAGCTTTTATACTCTTGTATGAGTATTATAAAATCTGAAATTTATTTAAAAATAGGAACCAGCGGAACAGGTGGGATGGGATTAAATATTCCATATACTCACAGCGAAGAAAAGCCATCAAGAGTTTTGCTAAGCAAATCCTCAATTGCAGGCGCACATACACTTTTACTTTTCTTAATGGCAAGAACTCCAGAAGGCCCAATAACCAAAGAAATAAAACCAACTGCAGCCATTGCCTGGAAGAGAATTGAATTCGGAGAAATAAAACGCAGAGGGCAGCCGATTGAACTTTTAAATGTTTCAATTGATGAAGCGGTTCCGCTAAAAGGTAAATTTGAGATTTGCACAGACAAGCAGTACAGATCAAGCGGAGAAACTTTAAAATCAGTGTTTATAGATACCGGTGAGAATGGTATTTTTTCGCGAGGGGAATTTGAAACAATAACCGCACAGAAACAAATGGAATTTGTTACACCAGAAGAAATTGCCGATGTTGTAATATATGAAATTAAAGGCGGAAACACCGGGCACGATATTGTAAGCTCGCTAGACCATGCAACTATGGAACCAACCTACCGAGCAGGATACCTACAGCATATGGCTGTAGATAAACTAAGACAACTTGAAAAAGAAAACAATGTTAGCAGTGTTGCATTTGAATTACTTGGACCGCCAAGGCTTTCTAAGCTTTTATTTGAAATTTATCTAATTGGATTGAACTGCAAAACAATGAAAGATATATTAGATAAAAATCCGGAGCAGCTTTCCAACGAATGCTTAGAAAACATATTGAACAACAGCAAACTTAGAAGTGAGATGGTTTCAATTGGCATTCCCATTCTGCTGCCAAATGGTGAATCGTTACTTCGGGGAAACAATATTAAAATTCCAGCATTCCACGGAGAAAATGTCCTTGAACTAAATAACGAAAATATTGATAAATGGTCTAACGAAGGATGGGTAGATCTTCGTCCTTCAAATATGAAAAAATGGCAAAATAGAATTAAGGAATTGATCGAGGAAGCCGAAGCAATACCTTCAGACGATACAAGCTCGCATCATGTAAGAACAAAGGCATATTGGCATAACTTTGAAGAAATAAATATTGGAAAAATTTGCAGTTGGCTATTCATTCATGAAGAACACGGCACAAGGATGAAAGCATAATTTAGATTAGTATTATGGCTGAGTGATTCAATAAAATTGAATTCGTTCAGCCATTTTCTATTTTAAAATTTAAAAATATGTTCATACCCATTTTTCATTAAATTTTTACTTAGCATTTCTAGTTCCTGTTCAGATAAATTTTCCTGAAGCTTGGGAAACAGAACTCTTTCCTCTTGATTTATGTGATATTCAAGTGCAGTAGATATTCTATCTAATTTATTTTCTATATTCAAATTATCTCTTAATGAATATATAAGCTCACTAATTAATTTGTGTTCTTCAATCAATTCATCAAATAATTTATCTATTTCCTTTGAAATCCCTCTTATGAGCGGCTGAAGTATATGTTCTTCGATATAAAAATGATTTGCCAACTCTTGATCATAAAAGTGAATTGTATAATTTGCTTTATCATTAATGCTTTTGAATAAATCTTGCGAAACTGTACTCCCCTTTTTAATAATTTGAGCGACCAATAATCCATGAAAATGATCATGAGATATTGAAAAAAGGCTTTTTCGGTTTTCCATTAAATAATTTTTTAGGCTCCATTTTTGTTAGAAAATATTTGCAGATAAAATTATGATTTTATTATCAATAATCTGGTGAATTACAGCAAATTAAAATGCCTTTCAAAATTTAATATTTTTATGAATTTGGAAAGGCTAAAAAAGAATAGATAAACCAGTTGTGTGAATTAGATTGCAAGCCGTTGAAACGGCTCTAATAAAGCACGTTTTTCATATTAACCCACGGATTAATCCATGGGTTAATAAGATCACTCTTTTATTTAGTAACTGTTTCAACAGTTTTCTATGATTAATTTTTAATTCACATAACTGGCTAGATAAATATTTTACAGACTGAAAATCACTCTTTCAAGTTCTATTACTTTGGGGAACAAAATATTATTTTCTAGGTGCACATGTTTGTGTAAATCTTCTTCAAACTCTTTAAGTTCTTTATAATATGCAGAGTAGGTTGTACAAGCATCGGCGGGGATAGAATAATTATCAGTAAATTTTCTAATTTGGAATAAACTATCTCCAGCCGAAGTATGTTCTGCTTCCATCATATTAATCGGATTCTGAACCGTTCCAAAAAAAGGTTTCTCAAGTTTTGATTCATTATTCTTTACTTTAATTAAATATTTAACGTAGGGAAAAATAATAGATTCTTCCTTCATCATATGATGAATCAAATCTTTATAAACCACAGAAAATATTTTATTTATTTCAATAGTTTCCGGATGATTTTTCCCATGAACAGAAGCAACTTTCTCTGCATGTGCAGTAATAACCGGAATGGCATTCCTTACATATTTATGATGATTATTTATAATATAATCTGTCAGAAAATCTAGTTCCCATTCATTAAATCGATTTTCGTTTTCGTTCGATACTGGGTTTTCAACTTGAAGCTCTGAAAGAATTTTTTCTAAGCTTAGTCCTTTTTCGCTGCAAGCCTCGCTGAGGGGTCTATTTCCTTTGCAACAAAAATCCATATTGTATTTCTCAAAAACACTTGCCGCATGATAGTCTTTTGTAACTATCTGGGAAAGTGTTAACTGCCGAAATGCTTCTTCCTCGGTCAAAAAATTATTAATGCTTTTCATTCTTTGTTCCTTATTTATTGTTATAAAATTTTACTTTACTTATTTAGCATTGCAAGAAGATTTTTACTGCTTTGATTCAAATTTTCGCTCTGATTGAGAATCATACCATGTTTGTCTAAAAATGTTATCAAATTAGAATGAGTAAAAGTTCCATTTGCATTTTTTTTATAATTAAAGCCTATCATCTCGGCAAGCTCAGCCACATCATTTTTAGAACCTGAAAGCAGAGTCCAAGTTTTTGCATCCAAATTTCTTTCAACTGCATATTGATTTAATTTTTCAGGCGTGTCTCTATCGGGATCAATTGAAACGAGTACAAAATGATAATTATTTAATTCATTATGAGGAATTGCAAGTTCAAGATTTTTCATGTTACTTACAATTACAGGACAAACTGTTGGGCAGCTAGCGTAGATCATGGCTAATATAATCTTCTTTCCTACAAAGTTTTTCAATTCAACTTTGTTTCCATTTTGATCTTTCCAAATACTTTCGAGATTATAAATTGAGTTTTCCGAATGATCGCTTGTTTTAAGCTCAATAACACAACAGGATTCTTTGTCATTTTCTTTTGAATTGTTTACCTGAACAAAATCATTCTGATCTTTTTTAATAATTAAAGTTTTATTGCTGCTGTTTATGTATATCATAACTGCAAAAACAACTATAACAACTGAAACAAATCCAATTAAATATTTTTTCATAATATTCTCTCTAATAATTCTCTGAATAAATTACTTCCGAAGGAATTTTATTTGAGTCAGCAACACAACTAAACCCCAAATCATTCAGGCAATAATTTGCTTTTAAAGAATTGCGAAAACTGAATCTCAAAAAAGCAGAATAATTTTTCGGATCGTTTGCACTTGCGCCAGCGCCACCGCATACCGAGCTTGCTTGAAAATTTATTCTATTAAAATCGAAAGTCCATTCGTAAAATGAATTTCCGGAATTCAATTCATTTTTGTGATTAAAAAAATTTTTACTATAAGCGTATTCCCATTCATTCACAGTTGGCAAACGCTTACCCGCCCACCTGCAGTAAGCGTTTGCAGCGAACCATGATACATTACAAACAGGATCTTCAGCTTTCACATCTTTTCCTAATTGTAAATCACCTTTCCACTTCCTTAAATAATTTGCGTCGGCAAAAATTCTTTTAACTTTAGATTTCCTCCACTGCGGTTTTGCTTTCACAAACTCTAAAAATTCACCATTGCTTACAGGCTTCGAATCCAGATAAAAAGACTTAACAAAAAATTTCGATGATTCCCCGTCATCTTTGAAAAGTGGGACATAATAACCGCAGGAAATTAAGATTTTTTTGGAATGGATTTCTAATTCGGATTTGAACTGCGCTAAGGATCCGGCAGTTATCGCGAATATCAAAATAACTATATTTAAAATCCTAAAATTCATTTTAAGCTTACTTGTTTTTGAGATCGAATTTTTGCCACTTCATCTTTTGTAACTGTTTTTCCGGAATTTCCGAAAGAATGATAAACATAGGTCAGAACAGCAGCTATTTGATCATCGTTCAATGGCTGAGGAGGCATCACATTATTAAAATTTTTTCCATTCACTGTAACTGGGCCATTCTTTCCATGAAGTACAATTCCAATTGCACGTTCTTTATTTGCATTTAAGAAATCTGAACCAGCAAGAGGAGGGAAAAGATTGGGCACTCCTTTTGCGTCAAGCTGATGGCAAGCAAAACAAGTTGTTGAAAATACTTTTTTACCTGCAGCAATTATATCTTCAATACTTCCACTTGAAGAAGAATTATCAGAAACACTTTGTATAGTACTAGTTTGAACTTCTTTATCGAGATTAGAGCCATAGAACAAATTATCCTGCTGCTTTCCAGAAAAAATATCTTTGTTTTGTTCGCCGGTTACAACAAGAGAACCAACAGCTCCTTTATTGAATGCTCTAAATATTGAATGATCAACAATTGCAAATGTGCCAGGTACATCAACTTTAAAATCAACAACTGCGGCTCCACCAGCTGGAATGTTTACAGTTTGTACATTCTTTTGAGTTACTTCAGTACCACCGAATAAGTACACTTTATTAAAAACTACTCCGATAATGTGAAAAGAAGAAGTTAAATTTGGTCCAATGTTCCCAACAAAAAGCCTAATAGTTTGTCCAACTTTTGCATGGATGGCATTATCACCGGTTAGCGCACCAACAGCTCCATTAAAAACAACATAAGTTGGATTTTCTGCCAAAGCTTTATCTAAAGAAAAATCTTGAAGACCTTGATCGCCATAGTTCCCATTAGTATAAAATTCACTTTGCATTATGTAATATTCTTGATCCGCTGCAGGTAAATTTCTTTTTGGCTGAACATAAATAAGTCCGTACATTCCATTTGCAATGTGTAAAGGCACAGGCTGAGTAGCACAATGGTAAACATAAAGTCCTGCATGTTCAGCCTTAAATGTGAAGACTGACGAATGCCCTGGAATTGTTTGAGAAGCAACAGCGCCACCGCCTGGACCGCTAACTGCATGAAGGTCGATACTATGAGGAACATTGCAAAGAGGACTATTTTCTAAATGAAATTCGACTTCATCACCTTCGCGGACTCGAATCATTTCACCGGGAACTTTTCCTCCGAACGTCCAGAAATTGTAATTAACTCCATCAGCCAATCTTCCTGTTACTTGGATTGTTTCCAACTTAACTATCACTTTAGTAGGATGATCTCTTTCAATAGTTTGAGGAACATTAGGGGCATAGGTAAGTTGTGCATATTCTGTCCCTTCAATTTTATCTGAGTCTATTCCATCAAACCCAGTTATCAGAATTATTATAGCAGCAAAAACTACCATTGCTGCTGATATTCCGATAATAGCTTTTTTATTTTTTAATATATTCATTTTTTCCTCTACTTAATTTGTCCGCTTTTGAAAGGATGATTTATTAATATTGCTATAATTTTTTTTAGCATTTTTATTTGTAAAGCTTGATTCATTTTGTAAGTTTTTTTCTTCAGCATTCTTATCAAACTCTTTTACCGCGGCGGTTCCTGTTGGATGACCATAAGTATCCATTAGTTTATAATGAACAAGGTATTCATCCTTTGAAATATTATTTTGCCAATGCCCTGTAATCATTGCAAAGCCAGTTACAGCCATAAAAATTGAAACTACTCCAATTGCAACAATTTTTTTTGAAATCTTCTTTTTCGTTAAAATGAATTTCAAATCAAGAGTATCTTCAACCGGACAAGCATCAACACAGCTTAAGCATGTATTGCATTCATCTGATAGAACAGTTATTACTTTATCAACTTTAATTGAAGAAGGACAAGCTTTTGCACACAAACCACAGTCAATGCAGGTAACAGGATTTCGTTTTATTTTATTCGGGCTTAAAAAAGAAAATAATCCGAGCAACGCACCATATGGGCATAAAAATCGGCACCAGAAATTTCGGATAAATATTGAAAGCACGAATAATGAACCAATAACTATCAAAGTAGTCTTTGAGATATCAGCAAAAAAGTAGTACATCTTCAAGTCCGCAACTTGATTGTAAGGGCTGTCTAAGAATGCTTTAACGGCAACTAAATCCATCAAAACAAAAACTGCGTATAAAAGAAATCCAAGCAAAAAATATTTCAAACTTCGGAGTGGTATATCGATCCACTTAGGCAGTTTCAACTTTCTTTTGAATATTTTTTCGCCAAAGTCTCCGACTAATTCAGAAATGAAACCGATTGGGCACAACCACGAACAGAAAGATTTTCCGAAAACAATTGATGCCAACACAATTGCCAAGAAGATGAACATTCCAGCTGGATGTGCCGGATGAATAATTCCTGTTGAAATAAAATAATAAAAACTCATCATTGAACTAATTGGAAGAAATCCATCAACACCAGGCGGTCTATTGAAAAATTCAGCATTTCCATTCATTTCAAGAAAATGAGCAAAGCGGAAGAAATCGTATCCAATCCATATACATAAAGCTGCAAAACATAATTGAATTAGAAATCTGTACTTCTGAATTGGTTTTTCTATGTTTTTTATAATTTTCTTTTTAGTTTTCATATCGGAGCTTTTTATCTGATTTATACATAAAAATTTTTCTATACTTCTAAATGAGCAATTTTATTCAAAGTTTTTTCTTTTAGCTGATCAAGAGTTTGTTCAGTTAACATATTATAAGCACTTGTTCTAAGTGCACCCCACTTTTCATGAAGCGGGCATGGATGATCTGGTGAACAATTTGGAAAACCAAGTACGCAAGAGTTAAAAATTTCAAGACCGTCAATCGCAGCTACAACATCAAGCAGCCTAATGTTTGCCGGATGTTTAGCTAATAAAAAGCCGCCTGCCTTACCCTTTTTTGAATTTACCAATCCGCTGTCAGTTAAACTTTGCAGTATTTTGGAGACAAATTCTTTTGGGATGTTCAACTTTTTTGCAATATCATCTGACGATACAACCTCACCCGCGTCTTTTGCGGCTAAATATAAAACTGCTTGTAATCCGTATTCACACTTTTTTGAAAATATAACAGTCATTTTATAAACAGATTATTTTATCTGATTAAAGATATGTACAATTTTAATTTTAGTCAAGTTTTTATAAAACTTTATTTAATTAAAAAAATCAAATAAATTAAGAATCGTTTGGAGTTTTAATTCATCAAACTTTATTTAATCCAGAAAATCTATGGAAGAAGTTTTTTATTACAACACAAATGTAAATTGGAGCGAAGGCAGAATAGGAAAACTTTCATCCGAAGGGATGGAATATATAACTGTTGCAACGCCGCCAGAATTTTCCGGGGGAGTGCCGAACATCTGGTCGCCCGAGCATTTATTTGTAGCATCGGCAAATATTTGTTTGATGACTACGTTTCTTGCAATTGCTGAAAATTCAAAACTGAATTTTATTTCCTATTCATCTAGCGGAACAGGAAAAATTGAAAAGGTTGAAGGTAAATTTTTTGTAACTCAAATTGAACTTTCGCCAAGGATTTTAGTTGCAAATGAGCACGACAAAGAAAGAGCCCTAAGGATTATTGAGAAATCTGAAAAAACTTGCTTAATTTCCCGATCAATGAAATCAGAAATTATTTTAAAACCAGAAATCACAGTTCAAAACTAAAGGAGTTTATAATGCCAATATTCGAATACCGCTGCAGCGAGTGCAACAATAAATTTGAAATTTTACATAAATCAAGTTCTGCAAACGAAGAGGTTATTTGTCCAAAATGCAGTTCGAAAAATAATAAAAAACTTCTATCTACCTTCAGTGCTGCATTCGCAGGAGGCAGTTCTGATTTCTCAAGCAGCAGCTATAGTAGTGATTCAACTTGCTCAACGGGAACTTGCGGATGTGGTTCAGGGACTTGTGGATTAGATTAAAAGAATTTGCAAAATAATTTTTTATAAAATTTTAGAGAATATCTTCGCTTGAATATTTTCTTTCAGAATAAAGTCTTCCAATTTCTGCACCTACAATGAAGACAATTGAAGAGTAGTAAATCCAAAAAGCAACGACAACCACCAAAGCATAAGTTCCGTAAATTCTTCCAAGGGTTGTAAAATGGTGAATGTAATAACCAAATCCTTGCTTAGCAATTTCCCAAAGAATTGCTGCCCAAACGGCGCTTATTAGAGTAGAATTCTTTCCTAATTTTCTGACCGGTACTGTAGAATATAAAATCAAGAATAAAATAAATATTAATACAAGCGAAATTATTGTAATAAAAAAGTGTTCGAATATTGGACCTCTGAAAAATTCGAGACTTTCTATAGTTTGCGCAGCTTGAATAAATAAATCAAGAATAGGAGAAAGCAAAGTAGTTATAAAGAAAATCAAAATAACCATCAGCACGAGCGCAAAATCCCGCAGCTTTACAAGTAAAAAGTGAACGTTGGTTTCAATACCTAAAACTCGGTTTAAAATTGTCCTCATACTGCTAAATAAGCCACTTGCTGCAAACAACAAACCGAATGCGCCAACCAGTCCCGCAATGTTTTTATATTCAATTACTTCATTTATTCTTTTGAAAATAATTTCTTTAACAAAGTCAGCATATTTTTCATATGGAATTATAGTACTGATTGCAAGGTTCACTTGAGATTGAACACTTTGAGAGTTCAGCACATTACCAAGGAGAAAAAACATTATTAGGAGGAATGGAATAATACAAACGAATAACGAAAATGCCAGGCCTCCAGCAAGAAGAAAAGCATGGTGTTCGTCTATTCTATTTATTAAGCCGCCAATATAGTGTTTAATAAAAGATTTAGTCTTTTTATAAGAGGGTTTATATTTTAAAACCTGACCGAAAGATTTCAATAGCGGATAATTTACATTTGACCCTTTTATTTTATAAGAAGACTGATTTTTTTTCTTTGGGCTTATCTTAGGCATTCATTATTCTTGAAATAGTATTGTAATAAATATCTGATAAAGCATCGAGCTCAAATTTGAACTCATCATTAACAGAAAAATCTTTTCCACCGGTCAATCCGAGATAATGAAATGATTGTCCTTTTTCATTTAGAAATTTTTCGAATCCGGATTTCATCTCTTTTTTAATCGATACAATAATTCTTGACTGACTTTCTGAGAAGAAGGAAAAATCCTTACGTGTTTTAAAATGGATATTAACTTCAGCACCAATTAATCTTTCATTATTCATAATGCAGCATTCAGCTAAGGCAGAAATAATACCACCTTCGGATACATCGTGAGCAGACAATATTAATTTTTGCCCAATCAATTCTAACAATGTTGATTGCAATTTCTTTTCTACTTCTAAGTTAATTTTAGGTGAATCACCTGCTACTTTATTATGAATTATTTTTAAATATTCGCTTCCACCAAGTTCTTCAAAATCTTCTCCTAAAACGTAAATTAAATCCCCTTCTCCTTTGAAAAATGAAGTTGTCACGTTTTCTAATTTTTCAACAAGACCAACCATGCCGATTGTCGGAGTTGGATAAACTGCGTTGGTTGGTGATTCATTATAGAAACTAACATTTCCGCCAGTAACCGGAGTATCAAAGAACTTGCATGCTTCTCCCATTCCTTCTATTGCTTCTTTGAACTGCCAATACATTTCAGGTTTATAAGGATTGCCGAAGTTCAAGCAGTTTGTAATTGCCAGCGGCACGCCACCAGAACAAACAATATTTCGGGCTGATTCTGCAACTGCGATCTTAGTTCCTTCTTTTGGATTCAAATAAACGTAACGTGAGTTGCAATCTGTTTTCATTGCTAACGCTTTGTCGGTACCTTTAATGTATACAACTGCAGCATCGCATCCAGGACCGACAATTGTATTTGTCCTTACCATTGAATCATACTGTTCATAAACCCAGCGCTTTGAAACAATATTAGGAGATGAAAAAACTTTTATAAATGTTTCCGATAAATTTTTCGGTTGGGGTAAAGAAGAAAAATCAAATTTTCTAACCTCATCAATGTAAGCAGGCTTTTTTGTTTCGCGAATATAAACTGGTGCACCGCCGCCAAGAACAAGCTCGAAGGCAGGAAGAATTGCTTTCTTTCCTCCCTCGTATTCAATGTCCAACAAACCATCGTTAGTAACATAGCCAATAATTTCACAATGAAGGTCCCATTTATCAAAAACTTTTTTAACTTCTTCTTCATAACCTTTCTTAACAACGCAAAGCATTCTTTCTTGACTTTCCGAAAGCATAATCTCATAAGCAGTCATTCCTTTTTCTCTTAAAGGAACTTTAGTAAGATTTATTTTCATTCCGGAATTTCCTTTTGCGCTCATCTCGCTAGTTGAGCATGAAATTCCCGCAGCACCCATATCTTGAATTCCAATTAGCCAGCCGTTCTTAATAATTTCAAGTGAAGCTTCCAATAAAAGTTTTTCCGTAAATGGATCCCCGACTTGAACTGAAGGCCGTTTTGCTTCAGACTTTTCTGAAATTTCTTCTGACGCAAAAGTAGCACCATGTATTCCGTCTCTGCCGGTTGAAGAACCAACAATCATTACTGGATTGCCAACACCTTTTGCTATTGCACTTGCATGCTGCCCTTTCTTAACTATACCAACTGCCATTGCGTTTACTAGCGGATTATCGCGGTAAGATTCATCAAAGTAAACTTCGCCTGCTACTGTCGGAACGCCAAAGCTGTTTCCGTAATCTCCAATTCCTCGGACAACTCCATCAAATAAAAATCTAGTACGAGCATCATCAAGCGTCCCAAAACGAAGCGAATTAAGAGATGCAATTGGGCGTGCGCCCATTGTAAAAATGTCCCTCATAATTCCGCCAACACCTGTAGCTGCTCCTTGGTAAGGTTCAACTGCTGAAGGATGGTTGTGGCTTTCAATTTTAAATGCAACAGCTAAGTCATCGCCAATATCTACAAGTCCAGCATTTTCTTCTCCGGCACCTACAAGCAGCCGCCCCCCGCTTCTCGGCAAAGTTTTAAGCAGAGCAATTGAATTTTTATAACTGCAGTGTTCGCTCCACATTACACTAAAAATTCCTAGTTCAGTAAAAGTTGGGACCCTTCCCAAGATATTATTTATTCTTGTAAATTCTTCTTCGGTTAGTCCGTGTTCTAAAGCTAATTCAAGCGTTACATTTTGTTCTTGCATCAAATCTTATCCGTATGGATTTTAAATTTATTAGTAATTTTTATGTAAATATAAGAATTAAATTTAAGGCAGAGAAATTTATTTTCACTTGAGTAGCACATAAATTCTACTGAATTTTTACTAAATTCAAAATAAATAATTAAAGCTCAAATTATGAGAATCCATATTATTCAACATGATAACTTTGAAAGCCCAGGAGTAATTATAAATTGGGCTAAAGAAAATAATCATCACCTTTCTTATACAAAATTTTTTGAAAATAGCGGACTTCCAAGTATAATGGATTTTGAATGGCTTATAATTATGGGCGGACCAATGGGAGTTTATGATGAAGATAAATTCCCTTGGTTAAAATCAGAAAAGGAATTCATCAAACAATCAATTGAAAACGGAAAAATCGTTTTGGGGATTTGCCTTGGTTCTCAATTGATAGCCGCTGTTCTTGGAGCGAAAGTATATAAGAATAAATATAAAGAGATCGGATGGCATAAAATTAACATAACTTCAGAAGGAAAAGATAATTCCTTCTTTTCTTCTTTTCCTTCAACAATGGAAGTCGGTCAGTGGCATGAAGATACTTTTGATTTACCAGCCGGTGCAGTTCATCTAGCAGAAAGCGAAGCCTGCAAAAACCAAGCATACATTTATAAAGATCACGTAGTCGGATTACAATTCCACCTTGAATTTACTGAAGAAACTTTAAATGGATTAATTTTTAACAGTAAAAATGAGCTTGTAAAAGGGAAATATATTCAAACTGAAGCGGAAATAATTTCGAAAAAAGGATTTATTATTCAGAGCAATAAAATTCTAATAGGCATTTTAAATAATATAGAACGGAGGTTTAAAGATAAATTATAAATGCAAATAATCATCCCAAATTTTAAATAATTTACTTGTGGCTAAAATATCCTGTCCGCAATAAACTGCAATATCTTTTATTCTACCAGCATCATATAATGTCTTTACATCTATACCAGAAATTCCTTTTGACTTTGGCGATTCAATTCCAAAAGCATGACAATAAAAATCTAAATTAAACTTCTTTGTGATTCCATAAAAAGTAAATTGCTCTAATAAATCAATATGATGGGAAGTATCGTAGCGAGTGGTCATTAAATTTTTCGTCGGCTTAATTTTATTTATTGCTGAGCGCATCATAAGAAAAGGGATGTCAAAATTTCTTCCGTTAAATGAAATAAACTGGTCAGTCTTCTCAGCAATCCGCCAGAAAGATTTTAACATTTCAGTTTCTGACAATCCTTTATAGTGAATGTCCATAGATTCAGATACAAATTCTTCTTCGGTAGAACTTTCAAAATAAATAAATGATTTCTCTTTCTGAATATCATACAAACCGATTGCGATAACTTTTGCAGTAAAAGGATATAAACTTAAATATCGAATTGCTTCTTCAACTTTTTGATCTTTTAATGTATCATCTTTTTCTTTTTCGGCATATCTAAGTAAGTATTCCTGCTGACTTTCGGAAAGCGATTCAAAAGGGAAGGAACAAGTTTCAATATCAAAAACTATTTGTCGCATATGAACCCCATTTAAATATTTAGTAAATTATTCTAAAATTATTTGAACACTTTTTTCAAACTCAGATACTAAATTGACAAAATCTTTTGGCAATGGAATTGATTCTTTTGTTAATGGATTAACGTGGACAAGAACACCAAAGCCTTCGGCAATTATTTTTTGGTTCGAATTATTTTCAATTATATGCTCGAATCCAAAACTGCTATGTTTAATATAAGAAACTCTTGAATAAATACGCAAATGATCTTCAAACAGTGCAACCTTTAAATAGTTTATTTCATTTCTAGCCATGTAAAATGCAGTTCCATTTTTTGCTATACCTTCACTCGGAAGAATACCGAGATCTTTCGCATATTTAATTCGCGCTTGTTCTAAATAATTAAAATAAACTGCGTTGTTTACGATATGAAGCATATCCACTTCATGAAACTTGACAATTACATCATAAGTATGTTTAAATAATTTTTTGTCGTAGGCAGGATTCAAAACATCTAACTCCCTTTCACGTTTCTTACTGCTTTTTCAATTTCGTCCCACATTTCAGTTGGAACCAATTCAAGCATATTAAACTGTCCAGCACCCTTCAGCCATTCTCCGCCGTCAATCGTAACAACTTCACCATTGATAAAAGAAGAGAAATCCGAAACAAGATAAGCGGCTAAGTTTGCTAATTCCTGGTGCTCACCGGTTCTACCAACCGGTATTTTTA
>JAKALM010000034.1 GCA_021824145.1 Bacteroidota bacterium | reverse complement strand
ATGAGAAAATGGAGATCATCTTTTCTGCAGTATTTTTATCAAGAATTTATTTCACCGATTATTTCTTTTTTCGAACAAGTTTTCTACCCCCAAAAAGAAATTTGGGTTTTTAAGGGCTGACTAATTATTTAAGTCATGCCTGTTATTCTATTGAAAATAAGGCACTTAAAAAAAATAGTTAATATTAATAATGAGTATAATAAGAACAAGGATTTTTATTTTTATTTAAATGTTGATTTAAGCAATTAATATTGTATTATGGAGAGAACTCAAATTATTATATTACCACATAATATTCTTTAAAAATCAGGAAGTTCTTTAATTTCAAGCAAACTTTAGACTAATTAAAATAATTTCTTACGGAGCATATTTAGGATCAATCACTATTTAACTTTACTGCAAGGCTGAGGTGATTATTGCAGCATATAAAAAAGGCTTGATCAAATTTGCTCCCAAGCAAGTGATTTTTATATAACAGCAGAAATGTTAATTTTGTTTACTTTGTTCTTATATTGAGGTAATGCAAAAAAAGGTAATTTGGAATATTGGATCGCTAACAGCTTTTAATAAAAGATTTTCATTCAAAACAACATATAATAAATGAATAATATAAATCCTAAAGTTGACGAATTATTCAGTAAAGAGACAAAGTGGAAAAAAGAATTTAACAAACTAAGAAAAATTGTTCTTGACAGCGGGCTTAATGAAGAATTGAAATGGGGTCAAGCTTGTTATACACTTCCCTACTCCGCTGGCAAACAAAAAAGAAATATAGTTTTAATACACGGATTTAAGGAATACTGTGCTCTTTTGTTTTTCAAAGGTGCATTGTTAAAAGATGCTAATAGAATTCTAATTCAGCAAACTGAAAATGTGCAAGCTGCACGACAGATTCGTTTCAAAAATGTTCGAGAAATAACAGAGATTGAATCCATCCTTAAAACCTACATTTATGAAGCTGTTGAAATTGAAAAAGCTGGTTTGAAGGTAAAGATGAAAAAGATTTCAGATTATAAAATTCCAGAAGAATTTAAAAGTAAATTTGACAAATTACCTGCATTGAAAAATGCATTTGAAGCTTTAACACCAGGCAGGCAAAGAGCATACCTTTTTTATTTTTCGCAAGCCAAACAATCCAAGACAAGAGAAGCAAGGATTGAAAAATATGTGCAGAAAATTATCGATGGAAAAGGATTGAATGATGAATAAAACAAGTAGTCTCTCCTAGTTTTGCATATTTTCATGATAAAAATGACACAATATCATTTGTGTAATCAAAAATTATTTAAATACTTTTCTCGAATTCCAATTCTGATTTTTAATTAGATCAAATCAATTTTTAACAGTGATGAATTAAATATAGAAAGATAATTAGATTTTTCGAAGTGATATTTTTTCTTTGACATTTTCTCAAAGAAAGTTATTTTAATTGCCAAATAAAATCCTATATAATTTTACCTCACTAGGATTACTCAATTAACATAAATCAAATCTATGTTAAAGAATTTTCCTAAAAAATATTTTATCATAACAGCAGTTGTAATTTTAGAATGCTATTTTTATATATATGGAGATATGCATTCTAATTACGCCGATATTGACTGGGATGATTCGAGCGGCAAAACGGTAATAACTGAAATTGACAAAGGCAGCAATGCAGAAAAGGCAGGATTAAAAGCAGGAGATATAATACTTTCAATACAAAATGAAAAAATTGCCCCATTCATGCTTATACCTTTCCCCGATCAATTTAAACCAGGCTCTATAGTTAATTATGAAATCCATCGTAACGGTAAAAGATTTATAATTCCTGTTAAACTAAAAACAGACTGGGAAAAGAATAAAATTTTTTTCATTTTCTATTACATACTAGTTGCTTTTGTTATATTCATAGGGTATTTCATATTATTCAAAAAGCCAGGGGAAAAGTCGTCAAAGCTATTTTTTATATTTACTCAAATATTTGCAATTTGCCTAAACAGTGACTTATATGTAAATGGGAATTACGGTATGATTAGGACGGTTATTTTTGTCTTAGTTTTTCCTTTCTTAGGCCCATTTGTTACTTATTTCTTTTTATACTTCCCTCAAAGAAGCAGAATAATAGATAAAATAAAATTTTTATTGCATGTAATGTTTACACTTTCAATTCCGGTATCATTATTTATGGCTTTAACAACTATAAATTTTTATTACAAAACAAATAATTACACGGATGGTTTATTCACACTGGCACTCAAAATAGGATTATTCTGGATGGGTTTAACATTGTTGGCGGCAATATTAGTGAGCCTTTATAATTTCTTTACGATTAAAGAATTTGTTGCACACAATCAGCTTAGGTGGATAATGATAGGAATTGTAGTTGGACTGCTGCCCGAAATGTTATTTGGTTTTGGAATGCAGCCAAATATAAATTTTAATGAAATAATTCCTCATAGCCAGGATTTTGTATGGGCAGTGGGTACAATAATAATGTTTGTTTGTATTTCATTTGCAATCCTTCGATACAGATTATGGGATATTGAAATAATAATAAAAAGAAGTCTCTTGTACTTTTCTTTGACGATAGTCCTGATATGCGGCTATCTCTTACTATACAAACTTTCAGGAATTGTAGTAAATGAAAATACTGATGCTTCCAGACTAATAGGTTTGCTGTTTTCTGCTGCGCTCTTTATTCCATCAAGAGAATTTCTTCAAAAACGTATTGATACATTCTTCCATCGAGAGGATTATGATCCTACATCTGCGGCGTTAAATTTTGAGCATAAACTTATTGGAAAATACGATTCTAAAAATCTTATTTTAGACATTTGTTGTGAGATTGATAATATTTTTCACTTCTCATCATTTGCATTTTCAACTACAAGCGGAGATGGAAGTTTAGTTGTGAAATGCGGTTTGGGAAAAGCAAAGTCTTACGAAGGAATAAATTTCGAACTTCCTCTTACTTTAAACAAAATTAAGAATACAGAAACAATTGCAGTAAGCGAACTACAAAATAAACCAAAGTTTTTTAATGCAATAAATGCAGAAGTAATTACTAAGGTAAATTACGAAAGCATATTATCAGGAATTTTTATTTGTGGTTCAAAAAAGTCCGAAAAAATTTATACTAGGCAGGATATTGAGATGCTAAACCTACTAGCAAATAGAACTGCTGCAATTTTACAAATTTCTAAATTATATAAAGCAGAACTTGAAAGACAAAAATTAATTGAAAGAGAAAGATTAAGAATTTCAAAGGATATGCACGATGAAGTAGGATCGAGTTTAACTAAGATTGCAATATTGAGCGAGATGATTCGGCAAGAAATAAACAATCGAAGCAAAGCAGAATCTAGTCTTAGTAAAATCTCGGAAATATCTAGAGAAGTAATCGACAACATGAGCGAAATAATTTGGGCTATAAATCCTAAGAATGATAAGTTAGATAACCTTGCCGCATATTTGCGGGAATATGCATACGAATTTCTTGAAGGGACCAAAATAGAATGTCAATTTAATTTTATGGAAAATTACCCTCCGGTTGCTTTGTCTGCAGAATTTAGAAGAAATATTTTTTTAGTAGTAAAGGAATCTTTGAACAATGTAGTCAAGCATTCATCGGCAAACAAAGTAACGTTGAAATTTATTTATGATGAACCATATCTTATAATAAATATAAAAGACAACGGTAAAGGGTATTCAGAGAATAAGATTTCAAAGTTTGGCAATGGATTGAATAATATATCAAAGCGGGTTGAAGATATTGGTGGAAAATTAAATATAACTTCAGCACCTGGCAAAGGTGTACTAACGGAAATAAATGTTAAGTTAAATTAAAGATTAATACTACTTTCATGTGATTGAATGGAATCTCTTTAAAAAATAGATTTGTGATAAGGTAATATTAATATGGAAATAAATGTAGCGATTGTTGAGGATAATAAAGATATACGTGAAGGGCTTGTATATCTAATTAAGTCATCAGAAGGATTTAATTGTACTTCAAATTTTTCAAATTCTGAAGACGCCCTTGCCATATTGCCAAACTCCGATGTGGATGTTGTATTGATGGATATAAACTTACCTGGCAAATCTGGTATTGAATGTGCTGCTGAACTAAAGAGTTTAAGAAAAGATATCCAGATTATAATGCTTACAATTTTTGAAGATGATGACAACATTTTCAAATCATTACAAGCAGGAGCAAGCGGATATATTCTTAAGAAAACTTCGGCGGCTTTTCTGCTTGAAGCAATAAAAGATATAGTAAATGGCGGTTCGCCTATGTCCAGCCAGATTGCTAGGAAAGTTGTTGCAGCATTTCAAAAGTCATCAGAAGGGATTAATTCTCTAAATGAATTATCGAGCCGCGAAAGTGAAATACTTTCCTATCTTTCAAAAGGATACAGATACAAAGAAATTGCTGATAAACTTTTTATAAGTATAGAAACCGTTCGCACGCACATCAGAAATATTTATGAAAAACTGCAAGTTCATTCAAGAACGGAAGCAATACTTAAAGTCAATACCCAATCCGACGGTCTAAAAAGAAAAGAATAAGATTCAATTCCCTATCTCCAATCATAAATTACAAGACATTCAATAACTACCATAAAATTCTTTTATCCTAAATTACTACTATCATGCGATTGTTAAGGCTGCCGTATGAATTTAATTTTCTCCTGAGGTTTTGAAATAAACTTTCAACGGATATTTTCTTTCTGAAGTTCATGCGGAAACAAAATTTTCATCATCACTTATAGGAGTTACAAATGAGAGTTGTGATAAAAATTGTTTTAACAATCTGCCTTGCTGCCGGATTTTCTTTTCCGCAGCGATCGGTCTTTATTGCCAACCAGAACGGCAAGATGAAGTCTTTTAACCAGAACACGCCGTTTTTCAAAACGCAAGAAGCCTTATTAAATATAAAGACAACACCGCTTAAAGTAACGAGTTCAAAGATCAATACAATATTTGAGATGGACAGTCTTGATCTTTTTAATCCTAATCTTTATTTATTTGCTACTACAAGGAGTTTTAATGCGCTTGACGATGGAAGTGGCAAGAAAATATTATATGGAGTTAAACAAGATACTGCCTCTGGTAAAATAACTTCATACTTTTTTAATACTGCAAATTTCAATGTTGCAGGAAGTTTCAGCGATACATCATATAAAAAAATATTTTATACCCAGTCAGATTTTTTCCCATTTACCGCTCCGAGCAAACTCGACTTTCTAATTGGTTATGAAGGAAGTAATATACCTTCTCTTGGTTCACCTTTAACTAAGATTTACGATAATGTTAATGGAAACTCAATCCGGAATTTTAATGCTGGAGCGATGGGAGAATACAGTTATTTCGTTTCCAATGTACCGTCAAGCGATTCTTATCCTAAATTAGATCTTAATAACGACGGGATGAATGAAATAATCGGAAGTAGAAGTTTAGGTTTATTCTACGGCTGGCGACTATATATTTACAATAATTTTTCAATTATTGACTCAATAGATGAAACAAGAGCAAGTCTATTTTCTGCATTGTTTACTACAAGTGCCGATTTAAACGGAGACGGCATTCCTGAATTGGTATCAGCTGTTAATGGTTCACCGCAGTTTTTACAGTGGAACGCCTCGGAAAAAAAATTCCAAAGCTTAGCAACACTTCCTTTGCTCAACTCAATGTATTTAGTTCCTGAAAATGTTGATGGCAGTTCTTCAAATGAAATTGTGGCTCATGGAGGTGGAATTGGTGATTCAATTTATGTGTTTGATAATAATTTTACACTTAAATACAGCGCTAAGGTACCAGGTATGGGAATAACAAGATACTTTATAAAAAATGTAACCGGTTCGTCAAATAAGCAAATAATCGCAGTATCTCCAGTCATAACTACAGGTATAACTAACGGTACATTCATATACGATTTAAGTAAAGGGACAAATCCTATCTGGGCTGATTCAACTTTTGAGGCGGTAGCTGTTGGCGATTTTATGAACGACGGGAAGAACAGAATGCTCGGCTTTAAGGATTCACTTTACAATAACGGTTTCTCAAAAACAATCAGTATAGAAATGCTTTCTTATTCCGGCTCAACTTTTACTACAGATTGGAAAATAAAAGATACGGCAACATATTCAATCAGCCTTGCCGGTCCATTTACTCCTACGGACTGGACTTCTCTTTCAGCTTTCTCATTCTTTGGACCAGGCGCACTTATGGATTTAAAAATGACAGATTTAAATGGAGACGGCAAAAACAAGTTTGTCTTTAATATTATTACTTTTCCATATCCGCCAACTTACATCTCCAAGTCTTATTATATTCTTGTTAACTCTGCTGGAAATGTAGTTGATACGCTTCCCGGTCCATATAAAGGCTGTTATGCGTTAGCAGCAGATTTAAACAACGACGGACGTGATGAATTAATAATGACTCAATTTAACAACTCTATTTTACCAGATACAGCATTGGTACCTCGTGCTTGGGTTTTTGAATATGGCGGAACCACAACAGGCATAAAAGATAATCATCAAGTTGTTTCTAATTATAAGCTGGAACAAAATTATCCTAATCCATTTAATCCGAGCACAATTATTAAATATCAAATTCCAAAAAGCAGTTTTGTTACTCTTAAGGTTTATGATATTCTTGGAAGGCAAGTACAAACCTTGGTAAACGAAAATAAAATTGCTGGGGAATACTCAGTCAAATTTAATTCAGAAAAGATTTGCAGTGGAGTTTATATATATCAACTTCAAGCAGGAAAATATTTTGAGACAAAAAAGATGATTTTAATTAAATAACATCAATATTAAACCGTTCCACAAAGCGAGAACTGAAAGAAAAGATAAAATATCAAATTTAGCAGGAAGGTAATAAGGAAACATTATAGGAATGAAAATGTCTCTACTCTAAAACCAAAGATCATCGGGATTCTTACAGCAGCGTAAAACAAAAAAGCTCGAATACTTTTCATATTCAAGCTTTTTTAGCTGCCCCGTCAGGGGTCGAACCTGAACTCTTCTGATCCAGAGTCA
>JAKALM010000022.1 GCA_021824145.1 Bacteroidota bacterium | reverse complement strand
GATATTTTAACAACCGCAAAAGGAATTACTTCGGCTTACATTCCACTTGGTTTAACCGCAACTACAAAAAAAATAGCAGATTATTTTAATGATCATTATTTTGCACATGGGCATACTTATGAAGCTCATCCATTAACGTTAGCTCCGGCAATAGCGGCTATAAACGAGATTAGTAAAAATAACCTTGTTGAAAGATCATTAGAAATGGGAAACTATCTTGAAGGGAAATTAATTGAACTTAAAGCAAGACATATTTCTATCGGAGATATTCGCGGCCTTGGATTGTTCAGAGCAATTGAAATCGTTAAAAATCAAAAAACCAAACTGCCGTTTAATACAAAAGAAGATAAAATTAACGGTGTTCCACTTTTAGTTGATAAAATTGCCAGCGAATTAATGAAGAAAGGAATTTATGTTTCGCCATGGATTAGCCACTTTGTGTTGGCTCCGCCGCTTATAATAACTAAAGAAGAAATTGATTATGCTGTAAATGTATTCGATGAAGTTTTGAAAATTGCTGACGACGAGGCTGAGAAATAGAGGCGCATAATTATATTGCGGAATGAATTCATTATAAAAAACATGCAGTCATTCAATTAATGTGCACCAATGCTGAAACAATTTGAAAATTTCTTAATCAATAAATTGTAATTCATCATTTATAGATAGATAAAAGAATATGAAAAACCTTGCGCCAAAACTTTCTCTTAAAGAGTACGAAAATAATTTTGCTGAAATTCATCCTCCATTTAATCCTCTAACAGCTAAAACAGAAGCGGAACGGTGTTTATACTGCTTCGATTCACCTTGTACAAATGCTTGTCCAACACATATAGATATTCCGACATTCATAAAAAAAATTTCTACAGATAATTTACTTGGTTCAGCTAAAACTATTTTAGAATCGAATTGGGTAGCCTTAACTTGTGCTAAAGCTTGTCCAGTTGAAGTACTTTGCGAAGGTGCATGTGTATATAATAACAAAGGAGAAAAACCAATTGAGATAGGAAAGCTTCAGCGATTTGCGATGGATTATTATTATAAAAATCCAACAACAAACATTTTTTCTTTTCCCAACAGGAAAAATAAATCAGTTGGAATAATTGGGTCCGGTCCATCGGGACTTGCTTGCGGCGCCGAATTAAAATTGCTTGGTTATGATGTTACTATTTATGAATCAAATAATACTCCTGGCGGATTAAATACTTGGGGCATAGCTCCCTATAAAACTAGACGCAAGGATAGTTTAAAGGAAGTAAAACTAATTAAAAGCTTGGGAGTTAAAATTAAGACAGGAATTAGAATTGGTGAGACAATTTCAATTGAAAATTTATTGAATAAACATGATGCGATTTTTCTCGGAGTTGGATTAGGAGAATCAGCTGGACTTGAAATCCCTGGTGAGAAATTGAAAGGAGTTTACAATGCAATTAATTTTATTGAAAGTGTGAAATTAGAAAATTGGAGTTCTGTAAAAGTTGGAAAGAGAGTAGCAATTATAGGAGCAGGCAATACTTCAATTGATGCAGCAACTGAAGCGAAAAGATTAGGTGCCGAGCAGGTTTATATAATTTACAGAAGGGATACATCTCAAATGTCGGCATATGACTTTGAATTCCTTCTAGCAAAGAAAGATGAAATTGTCTTTTATTTTAACACAGCACCAAAAAAAATTATTGGTAAAAAATTTGTTGAAGGTATTGAGTGTGTAAAAACAAAATTGGTATCAAACGGTTCAAAGGGTAAATCAAAATTAACCATCATTCCCAAATCAGAATTTATTATACCGGTTGATATGGTAATAAAAGCTATTGGACAAAAACCACACAACAACTTCCTAAATTCAATTAAAGGATTGAAATTGAAAGATGGGAAAGTTGTTGTGAACAAAAAAAATTATCAGACAGGAAATCCGAATATATTTGCTGGAGGCGACTGTATAAATGGCGGTAAAGAAGTTGTGAACGCCGCGTTCGACGGCAAAATGGCAGCGCACGGAATTGATGAATATTTATCTAACTAGCTCTTGAACTTAATCTTAAACATACACTTGAACTTAAACCAAGTTTAAGTATAAGAAAGATAATCACATGGTAATTATTTTTTAATGGAGAATAAATGATCGATCTTTCAACAAATTGCGGCGGAATAAAATCACCGAATCCATTTTGGCTTGCATCTGCACCACCAACAAATTCTGCTTATCAGGTTTGCAAAGCATTTGATCAGGGCTGGGGAGGAGCCGTTTGGAAAACTATTGGCGAGCCGGTTATGAACGTGTGCAACCGATACGGTGGTTATGATTACAATGGACAGAAAATAATAGGTTTAAATAATATCGAATTGATCAGCGACCGACCAATTGATAAAAATCTTAAGGAAATAGCTGAAACAAAAAAATTGTTTCCGAATAATGCGGTTGTAGTTTCTTTGATGGTAGAATCGAAAAGAGAAACATGGCATGAAATTGTAAAACGAACGATTGATACAGGATGCGATGGAATCGAATTGAATTACGGCTGTCCGCATGGAATGAGCGAAAGAGGAATGGGCTCTGCAGTCGGCCAGGTGCCGGAATACTGCAAAATGATTACCGAATGGGTTACTGAAGTTTCAACTATTCCTGTGCTTGTAAAACTTACACCGAATGTCAGTGATATTATTTATCCAGCACGGGCAGCAAAAGCAGCTAAAGCTAATGGAATATCATTAATCAATACAATTAACAGCATCATCGGAATTGATCTTGATACTTTTCAGATCATGCCAAGTGTTGCCGGAAAGAGTGGACATGGCGGATATGCTGGTTCAGCGGTAAAGCCAATAGCACTTCATCTTGTATCTCAAGTAGCACGAGATAAAGAAGTTAATCTTCCTATTTCCGCAATTGGCGGAATTTCAAATTGGAAAGATGCAGTAGAATTTATTCTGCTTGGTGCTTCAAGCGTACAAGTCTGCACCGCGGTAATGCATTACGGTTTCAGGATCGTTAAAGATATGATTGAAGGACTGACAAACTGGATGGAATCAAAAGGTTTTTCTTCCATCGAAGATTTCCGTGGAAAATCTTTAGAGCAGATAGATGATTTCGGAAATTTCAATCTTCTTCATAAAACAGTTGCAAGAATTGACCAGAAGAAATGTATTCACTGCAACCTTTGTTATATTGCTTGCGAGGACGGTGCGCATCAATGTATTGATTTAATCCCGGTAAATGGACATAATAAAACCGTAGTTAGAGAAAGCGATTGTGTTGGCTGTTCGCTTTGCTCTTTAGTGTGCCCAGTGGAAAGCTGCATTTCGATGGTAAGGGTTGACGACAAAACTGAAAGCAAAACATGGAACGAGTTAATGAAAGAATATAAAAATGAAAATAAACCTTTAACATGGGAAAACCTTGCAGAATTTCAGAAAGCGCATGGAATAGAGATTCACTAAAAACTTTTTAAGGAGTTAATATGTCAACCTTAATTAAAAATGGGAGAATAATTACGGCGGAACAAGACTACACTGCTGATGTTTATATTGAAAAAGAATCAATTATAACAATCGGCTCTAATCTTAAAATTGCAGCCGATGATATAATTGATGCAAAAGGGAAATATGTTATTCCCGGTGGTATTGATGTCCATACACATCTCGATATGCCTTTTGGTGGAACAACATCGTGTGATGATTTTGAAACCGGTACTCGTGCCGCAGCTTTTGGTGGAACAACATGCATAGTAGATTTTGCAACGCAAAGTAAAGGCAGCCGAATGAGAAATGCTTTAGACACATGGTGGAAAAAAGCAGAAGGTAAAGCTACAATTGATTATGGCTTGCATATGATCATCACCGATCTTCCTGAAGCGCATCTGGAAGATATGAGTGATATGGTACGAGAAGGAGTAACAAGCTTTAAATTATTTATGGCTTATCCTAATGTTTTAATGGCGGATGATGCTACAATTTTCAGAGCAATGAGACACACAGCCAAAACTGGTGCTTTGGTTTGCATGCATGCTGAAAATGGCGGAGTTATAGATGTAATTGTTCGGCAGGCTTTAGCTGAGGGAAAAACAGCTCCAATTTATCATGCGTTAACACGTCCCACAACTGCTGAAGCTGAAGCAGTTAATAGGTCAATAGCACTTGCGGAAATGGCAGGCGCACCGGTTTATATTGTTCATCTATCGAGCAACGATGCTCTTGAGAAAGTTGCTGAAGCGAGAGATAAAGGTTTGCCAGTATATGCAGAAACTTGTCCACAATATCTATTCCTTTCACTTGATGATATGAATAAGCCGGGGTTTGAAGATGCGAAAGTTGTTTTCACCCCGCCGTTGAGAGAAAAATGGAACCATGATAAACTTTGGGCTGGGCTTAAGAAAAACACTTTGCAGGTTGTTTCAACTGACCATTGCCCGTTTTGTTTTAAAGAACAAAAAGAACTTGGTAAACACGATTTTACAAAAATCCCAAATGGCGGTCCTGGAATAGAGCACAGGCTTCAGCTGCTGTTTGATGGTGGAGTTCGGCAAGGAAGAATTTCTCTGAACCGCTGGGTTGAGTTAACATCAACTACACCGGCAAAAATGTTCGGACTTTATCCAAAGAAAGGGACAATTGCTATAGGATCTGACGCAGATATTGTTATATGGGATCCAGAAAAGGATTATACTATTTCAGTTAAAACACACCACATGGCTGTCGATTATTCAATGTTTGAAGGAAGAAAAGTAAAAGGAAATATCGACACAGTTTTTTCGCGCGGAGAAAAAATCATTCAGAACGATAAATTTTTTGGAAAAGCTGGCAGAGGAAATTTCGTTAAACGGGATACTTATGCCGGAGCTTGGAAATAGAAATTAACATGAAGACATATATGCATGATTAAAAATTTTTTTGAAGCATGCAACTGTGTTTTCAAGTTCATCAAACTTTTATAAATAATTAATGTAAATATTTATTGAAGGGATAAGTATGTCTTCATTCTTAAATTCTCAGCTAATTGAAACTAATATTGATGGACTTGACGAAAATATTTTAGGAAATAAGGATCTTGTACCTACAAAAATTTCTGAGCGGACTTGGGACACCTATCATATTGCTGCTTTGTGGATAGGGATGAGCGTTTGTATTCCAACTTATATGCTTGCAAGTGGTTTAATCGCTGGTGGAATGAACTGGTGGCAAGCAATTTTAACTGTTGCACTCGGAAATTTTATTGTTCTTATTCCAATGGTTTTAAATGCTCATGCTGGAACAAAATACGGAATTCCATTTCCTATACTTTCAAGAGCTCCTTTCGGAGTTTTAGGGTCAAACGTACCTGCATTACTAAGAGCAATTGTTGCATGCGGTTGGTTTGGCATTCAAACTTGGGTAGGAGGGCAAGCCTTTAATTCCTTAATTGCAATTCTTTTACCATCATGGGCTTTATTTTCTTGGGGACCCGCAATTGGATTTTTAATATTCTGGGGAATGAATGTTTATTTTATTGTTAATGGTGTTGAATCTATTAAATGGCTAGAATCATATAGCGCGCCGTTTTTAATACTGATGGGGTTGGTTTTGCTGTGGTGGGCTTATGAAAGAGGTGGCGGTTTCGGCCCAATTCTAAGCCAGCCGAGCAAGTTTCAAACAACTGGTGAATTCTGGAAATTTTTCATCCCTTCATTGACTGGAATGGTTGGATATTGGGCAACATTATCATTGAACATTCCGGATTTTTCAAGGTATGCGAAAAACCAAAAAGCACAGATGCTTGGTCAAGCATTTGGGCTTCCGCCAACGATGACTTTATTTTCCTTTATTGGTGTTGCAGTTACTTCTGCAACAATAGTTATTTTCGGCAAAGCTATTTGGGATCCAGTTGAATTACTTTCAAAATTTCACAGCCCAATTATAATTGCACTTTCTCTCTTAGCTTTAATAGTTGCAACTTTAACTACTAATATTGCGGCAAATGTAGTTTCACCTGCAAACGATTTCTCAAATTTATTTCCAAAGAAAATTAATTTTGTAAAAGGCGGATTGATTACTGCAGTAATTGGAATTGCTATCCAGCCATGGAAATTACTTTCGGATTACAGCGCATATATTTTTGGCTGGTTGGTTGGTTATTCAAGTTTTCTCGGTCCGATTGCAGGAATTTTAATTTGCGATTACTATTTAGTTCGTAAGTCAAATCTTAAGGTTAAAGAATTGTATTTTCGAAATGGTATTTACGAATACAAAAATGGGTTCAATTTTAAAGCGCTCGCTGCTCTTGCCGCCGGAGTATTTGTAGCTTTAATAGGTTTGGCAGTGCCTTCATTAAGTTTTCTTTATGATTATGCGTGGTTTGTAGGATTTTTCATTTCATTTTTAGTTTATTATTTTATAATGGAAAAGCCAGAAGCATTAGCCGAAGCTTCTCTTGAAACTGAAGAAGCATAATCACAATTGGTGAAATCATTTTTATTCAAGTTGAGATTTGAACGCTTCAAATTTTCTTTTCAAATCTTCAAGATCATTTTTCAATAATTCGACTTGCTCCTCAAGTTTTTGAATTCTTTCATTATTTGCATTGGAAGCTTCCTCATTAATATCAATAGTATTCATTTCCGGTTCGCCTGAAAGAAGATGAACAAAGCGTGATTCTTTAGTCCCAGGCTGTTTGGGTAGCTTTGCTACAAGCGGAATTTCTCTTTCAATTAATTTCTGAATCGTTTCAGTTACTTGTGCAAGAGATTCGAAATTAAACATTCGGCTTGAACGGCTGTTTAGTTCACCAGGGGTTTGTGCGCCGCGGTTCATTAGTTCACACATTACTGCTGTTTCATCTGGCAAAAGATTTAAAGCTTCTGTAAAAACTTGTCTAAACTTTGGTACACGCATATCACTTCCAGTAACTCTAGTTACTAAAGATTTATCTCGAAGCTGTTCAATTGTCTTTTCAATTAATGCTTCATCAAATGAAACCACGGGATTTCTATTTGATTTCTGATTGCATGCATTTTTGAGTGCATTTAATGTAAGAGGATAATATTCCGGCGTAGTTAATTCCTTCTCGATAAGCGAACCTAAAATTCTTACTTCTTCAAAAGTTAATTTTATTTCCATTGTTCTTTATTCTTTTTTTGTAAATATAAAAATGAATAAAAACCCAACCAAGCGATTTTATATTTTGTACTGATACATAAATTTGCTTTTTATGTTTGAGCTAGAAATGCTGTTTTGATAAACCTTACTATTTAATTATTTTTATCTTCCAATTTTATTATAGATAAGTGAAAAAGTTTTAGGTTGTATTATGCGTTTAAGTAAATCGTTTGTTCCAACATTAAAAGAAGTACCTAACGATGCAGTTGTTAAAAGCCATATTCTAATGCTAAGAGCTGGAATGGTTAGAATGGTTTCTGCAGGAATTTATTCTTTCTTACCGGTCGGTTACCGTGTAATTAGGAAAATTACAGAAATCATTAGAGAAGAAATGAATGCAATTGGCGGGCAGGAATTTCATCTGCCGGCATTAAACCCAAGAGAAATTTGGGAAGAAACAAATCGTGTTGAATCTTTTGGAGATATTTTATTCCATGTAAAAAACCGAGATTATGTTTTAGCTCCTACTCACGAAGAAATTATGACTTTCCATGCTCGGAATGTTTTAAAATCCTATAAAGACCTTCCGCAAATCTGGTATCAGATTCAAACTAAATTTAGAAACGAAGCGCGTCCGAGAAGCGGAGTAATTCGCGGCAGACAATTTTTGATGAAAGACGCTTACACTTTTGATGCAACCTGGGAAGGTCTTGATATTGCATATGGCTATCATGATAAAGCTTACAGGAAAATTTTCGACAGATGCGATCTGAAATATTTTGTAGTCGGCGCATCAAGCGGCGCGATGGGCGGTACCGGCTCAGAAGAATTTATGGTGAAGTCTGATGCTGGCGAAGATACGGTTGCATATTGCGAGCACTGTGGATATGCTGCAAATGTTGAAGTAGCAGTTTCAAAAATTGATGGGAAGAAAAGAGAAAGTAAAAGTGAAGATTTAAAAGAAATTTATACTCCAAATGTTAAATCGATTGATGAGCTTTGTGCTTTCTTAAAAATTGATGAAACACAATGTGCAAAATCGAGAGTTTATATCCATGATGGCAAAGCTGTTTTAATTTTAATGCTCGGCAATGATGAAGTGAATGAAACAAAGCTGCAAAAGGTTTTAGGAGGAACAGTTCGTCCTGCTCATCCGGATGAACTAAAAGAAATTACAGGCGCAGATGCTGGTTCAATAGGACCGATTGGATTTAAAGGAAAAATAATTGCCGACAATCGTTTAAAAGATGCAAACAATCTTTTTAGCGGAGCGAATAAAAATGATTTTCACATCGGCGGAATTGATTTGAAGCGAGATGTTAAGGATATTGAATATGAAGATTTTCGAATTGTAAAATCAAATGATGGATGTCCTAGATGTGGAAATAAACTTGAAGTATTCACGGCAATTGAGCTTGGGCATATTTTTAAACTCGGCACAAAATATTCCGATTCGATGAAAGCTATGTTTTTAGATGAGAACGGAAAAGAAAATCCTTTGATAATGGGCAGCTACGGAATTGGTGTGGAGCGTGTAATGGCTTGTTATATTGAGCAGCATAACGATGACAAAGGCATGATTTGGGATAAAACTTTAGCACCGTTCCATGTCCATTTAATCGGATTAAACATGCGTAAGCAAGAAGTAGTAGATACATCTGAAAAAATTTATAATGAATTAACTCAAGCCGGAATAGAAGTTTTGTTTGATGACCGGCTCGATGCACAAGCTGGATTTAAGTTTAATGATGCCGATTTGCTCGGAATGCCGGTGCAGGTAATTGTCGGCGACAAAAAGCTGAAAGAGGGTAAGGTTGAAGTTAAGCTGCGTAAGACAGGTGAAAGGCTCGATGTTGCTGTAAATGATTTGATGGATAAGTTGAAAGAATTGCTGAATACAATTTAATTAGTGTCGGCGAATTAAATTATCTGACGAATAGGGAAAAACTCGGTTAGGGAAAATTTTTGTCCTGTCTGTAAAAGCAAAGAATTTATTATTCTAGGTAAATTAAAAACCAATTCAATTTCTGCTAAATTCATAAGTAAAGATTATTACATCGTAAGATGTAAAAATTGCAAATCTTATTTCGTAGCTCCTAGAATTGAATTTACCTACGAACAATGGTCGGCTCTTTACAATTCGGAATACTTTTCTGAACAATCAAAATGGCTAGAAAAAAGAAGAGCGAAAGAGGTTTCAAAAAGATTGGACAAAGCTGGAAATTTTCTTCCATCAGTTAACCAAATTAAATTTCTAGATATAGGCGCCGGAGAGAGGAAGACGCTTATTGAGGCTGTGAATAGGGGTTGGGAAACAACAGGTATTGATATTGTAGATAATAGGGTTGACAAAGACGAATCAAGCAGAGTAAATTTTATAAAAGGGAAATTTCTAGAATATGATTTTCCGGAAAATCATTTTGATTTTATTTATATGGATTCCGTTCTCGAACACGTTCTAGAACCATTGGGATATTTCACCAAAGCAGAAAAAATTCTTAAGCCTGGAGTAATATTATACATTGGCGTTCCGAACGAAGACAGCTTGTTCAATTACATTATGCGAGCGGCGTTTAAGCTAGTAGGGAAAGGGAATTTTTCGGAAAAACTCAAGCCGTTTGATACACCTTATCATGTTGTCGGTTTTAATTTTCATTCGTTAAAATATTTAATCAGATTAGCCGGCATGAAAACAAAGTATATCAGAAGCTTCGGAAGAAAATTTGATTTTTTAAGTTTTCCGCCATACAAAAAAGGCTTTTGGATTAGCTTAATATTTCTGTTCCCTATGGAAATTGTCGGCTATCTGGTTAATCGTGATGTTTATTTAAGAGCTTACTTGTCGAAGTAAATCATCCAACCGGCTAAAAGTCTTACCTCGGCAAATCAAAGAAAAATTTTTCTCACTGGCGTTAGACTCCCATCAATTCAAAATAAATATTTATTGATTAAATTTGTAAAAAATCATTAGATGAATGGCGACAAATGAGAATTCTAAAGCAGCTTTTCGATAAAAATAAAAATTGGGCGGAAAGGATGAAGGAATCCGACAAAGATTTTTTCCTAAATCTTTCCAAACAGCAGAAGCCGGAATATTTATGGATTGGATGTTCCGACAGCCGTGTGCCGGCGAATCAAATTGTCGATATGCTTCCGGGTCAGATTTTCGTACATCGCAATATCGCGAATATCGTTGTTCATACCGATTTGAATAGTCTTTCCGTCATTCAATACGCGGTAGAAGTTTTAAAAGTAAAACATATAATTGTTTGCGGACATTATGGCTGCGGCGGAATTCAAGCGGCGATGGAAAATAAAGATCATGGTTTGATTGACAATTGGCTAAGGAATGTTAAGGATGTTTATCGATATCATCAGAATAAATTGGATGCGATTATAAATGAAAAAGAAAAGTTGGATAAGCTTTGCGAGTTGAATGTTATCGAACAAGTTTCAAATGTTTGCCATACTACTATTGTTCAGAATGCGTGGAAGACAGGTCAAGAACTTTCGGTTCACGGCTGGATTTATAATATAGAAGACGGCATTCTGAGAGACCTTGATGTTTGCATTACCGGTCTGGATGAAATATCTACTACATATAGAGTAGTTTGAATCTATTAGTCAAAATGAATTGTGAATAAAAAATTCAGCTTGTCCTTTGCTTAAGACAAGCTGAACATGAATAAGACTTATTCTGCTTCAGGTTTTCCACGCATCGAATCCCAAATTACATAAGCACATAAAAGCGCAAAAGCGATTAACGCGACAAGCTCGGCTGAGTGAGAGTTTTGCCAGTCGCTGTTTACCCAATCAAACCCAAAATATCGAAGCAGAGCACTGACAACTCCCATCAAAGCGCCCCCGGCAATAAAACCAGATGCGATTAATGTACCTCGTTCTCTTCTTGCATTGTTAATTTTTTCATCTTTACTTCTTGTGGAAACATAATGAGCAATTAAACCACCAACAAGCAGCGGTGTATTTAATTCAAGTGGAATGTACATACCAAGTGCAAAGGCAAGTGCAGGCACGTTGAGCATTGTAAGAATAAGTGCGAATAAAGCTCCTGCAATATACAACATCCAAGGTGCTGGTTGATGTGCCATCAATGGCTGAATAACAGCAGCCATTGCATTTGCTTGAGGAGCAACTAAAGCATCTGGGCCTGTGAATCCGTATGTTTTATTTAGAAGTAAAATTACCCAGCCGACAGTAGCGGATGAAACTAAAACTCCTAGAAATTTCCAACTTTCTTGTTTGTATGGAGAAGAACCAAGCCAGTAACCAATTTTTAAATCTGTAATAAATCCGCCGGCCATTGATAATGCAGTGCAAACAACTCCACCTATTAAAAGTGCGGCAACCATTCCGGAGTTGCCACTTAATCCAGCTGATACAAGTATGATTGATGAAAGTATTAATGTCATTAAAGTCATTCCTGAAACCGGATTTGTTCCAACTATTGCGATTGCTGTTGCGGCAACTGTTGTAAAGAGAAATGAAATTATTAGAACTATTAACAAACCAATTACAGCAAACCAAATATTGTTTACAACTCCAAAGTGATAATAAATAAAAATTAGAATTGTGCTAGTAATTAAAGCAAGTACAATAAACTTCATGCTAAGATCTTTTTGGGTTCTAAGTTGATTTTCAATTGCTTTCTTTTTTCCTAAAAGTTCTTTAGCTGCGAGTGAAAATGCTTTACCGATTATTTTAGATGACCTAATTATTCCAATAATTCCAGCCATTGCAATACCACCAATTCCGATGTGGCGGACGTAATTTGAAAAAATTTGTTCAGCAGACATATCTTTAATTAATAAAGAAACGTTTGCTCCAAGCGGTTGTGTCAAACCTTGACCAAAATATGCAACTAGAGGAATTAAAACATACCACGAAACGAAAGAACCTGCAGCAATAATTGCAGAATACTTTAATCCAATTATATAACCTAAACCAGTAACAGCGGCGCCTACATTTATTCTAAAAACTAATTTGGTTTTGTCTGCAATCTTTTCTCCTATTGGTAAAACACGCGATGTGAAAACCTCGCTCCACCATCCAAATGATGCAACAATAAAATCATACAAGCCGCCAATAATTCCGCTAACAACAAGAACTATGGCTTGCTTGCCGCCTTTTTCTCCGGCAACTAAAACTTCTGTAGATGCAGTTGCCTCTGGGAATGGATATTTACCGTGCATATCACTAACGAAAAATTTTCTAAACGGTATTAAAAATAAAATTCCGAGTATACCGCCAAAAGCTGATGCAAGAAAAATTTTGTAAAACTCAGCATTAAGATTTAAGATGTAAAGAGCAGGAATTGTAAAGATTGCACCAGCAACTATCAATCCGGAGTTTTGTCCGATTGATTGAATAATTACGTTTTCGCCCAAAGCGTTTTTCCTTTTAGTCCCGGCAGATAATCCCACGGCAATAATTGCAATTGGAATAGCTGCTTCAAAAACTTGTCCAATTTTTAATCCTAGGTAAGCAGCTGCCGCAGAAAATACAATTGCCATAATAACTCCCCATATTACAGAATAAGGAGTAACCTCAGGAACATCTTTGAAAGGAGGCATTACCGGAACGTATTCTTCTCCAGGCTTCAATTCGGTATAAGCATTTGATGGAAGCCCTTTTAAGTTTTCACCGTTGATGTGTGTTTCACTCATAAATTTTTTCCCGATGATAATTGTTGATGATCGAAAATGGTTAAATTTTCTTTTTGATTTTTTTGTTTATCAAGCTTGTTATAATCTAGTTCTGAACCAAGCACACTATGCGGAATAAGATATACTACAAAAAGTAAAATGGAAGCAGCAAGCACCCAAGCTTTTGGTTTTTTTGATTTATAAATTGCAATTAACGCAATAAGCCAACCAATGAATGCAATCAGCGTTTTGTTATCAGTTAAATCAAAACCAAATGGAACACCAGTCCATAATGCACCAAATGCATAAAGTTGAACAATTGGACCAAGAATCAATCCTCCAAAAAATAAAATTCCAAGCGTCCAGAAAGTATGTCTTTTCAAATTAGGTTCTTTGTTAAAGAATTCTAAACCAGCGCGTGTAGAAAGAAGCATTGCAAAAAACATTGCAAGTACATGTGGTATTAGAATGAAAAGAGGAACGTCTCCTTTAAATCTTATTACTAATGGCTGCGCTTGTGGAATTTTAATTTCTTGATTCTGATTTCTTAAAACTATTTGATACTGTAGTTTGCCGGAAGGAGGCTGCTTGGGCAGTTCGGCAAACAGAGTATCTGCAAATAATGCCATCGGAATTATATTCCAACTATCGTTTGTTTTAAAACGTTTCCAAATAAGAAATCCTTTTGCATCAGAATTATTTGATTTAATTTTAATTAAATAATCTTCTGAACTGCTACAGCTTCTTTCAAGCTTAAAAAAAATCTTTTTATTGTTGATTGAAACATTCCCAGTAAAAGGATATGTCGGTCCAGTTACTCTTTGGTAATATGCACCGGCAAGAGTAATAGCGATTGCTATCAGCCAAAATTTTATAGTTTTTTTCATCTGTCCCCGTTATCAATTAAATATGGCTCAAAATTAAGAAGATTTTCTCTCTTAAAGCAATTAAAATTTATTTTTATCTAAGGTTATTTTTCTCCTATTTAGTATTTTTAATTCCATGAAAGGAAAACTTTTTCTCGTATCAACGCCAATTGGCAATTATGATGACATCACGCTTCGTGCAATTAAAGTTTTAAAGTCGGTTGATTTTATAATTTGCGAAGAGTTCAAAGAAGCCCGCCGTTTACTTTCTCATTATCAAATTTCAAAAGAATTATTTTCTTTGAATGAGCATAATGAAAAAGAAGTTGTTAATGAATTATTATTAAAATTTATTGAAGGAAATTCTGCCGCATTAATTTCCGATTGCGGCACACCTTTGTTTTCGGATCCGGGGCATTTACTGGTTGAGATATGTATTTCGCAAAACATCAAAGTAGTTCCGATTCCTGGTGCAAGTTCGCTTTTGCCGGCATTAACAGGATCGGGATTAGACTTTGAAAAATTTTATTATTATGGATGGCTCTCTCCAAAAAAAGATATTCGGAAACAGCAGCTCTTTAAATTAAAAAACATAAATGATGTAGTCGTTTTGATGGATACACCTTATAGATTAATAAGTTTATTAGAGGACATTGTAAAAATTTTGGGGAAAAATATTCGTGTAGTTCTTGCGTTTCAATTGACAATGGACGATGAAAATTTTTATCGCGGAACAACTGAAGAGATTTTGAAGATTGCCGAGTCAAAGAAGTTGAAAGGTGAATTTGTTCTAATCTTAGATTTAAAAAAAACGAATCGATAATTTATTCTTAGTTGATTATTCTCTTATCATCAATGCCACATTTTCGATATGGTAAGTATGCGGGAACATGTCTACTGGTTTTATTTTAATTAATTTATATCCAGAATTTGTAAACAGTTTAATGTCTCTAACTTGTGTTGTGGGATTGCAACTTACATAAACTACTTTTTTAGGACTTAATTTAATAATGTCATTTATCGTGTTTGTGTGCATTCCGCTTCTCGGTGGATCGAGAATTACAACATCCGGCAAGTGTAAATTTTTTTCTTCAACCAACGGTAAAAAGGATTTATATAAATCTGCAGTAAAGAAATGAACATTTAAAGTGTTATTAATTTCTTTATTTTCTTCTGCATCAATAACTGCTGATTCTACTGATTCGAAAGCATAAACTTCTTTTGCTCTTTCTGAAACGAAAATTGAAATTGTTCCTGCGCCGGAATAAAGATCATATACAATTTCATCACCTTGTAATTCGGCAAATTCTAATGCGGTTTGATATAATTTTTCAGCTTGAAGAGTGTTTGTTTGGAAAAATGAATTTGCACTAATTCTAAATTTATAATTTCCGATTAGATCAAAAATAAATCCGCTCCCCAAAATAATATTTTCATAATCGCCTGTAGCAACAGAAGATCTTTTCCGATTTATGTTATTTACAATCGTAGTTATTTGAGGAACTTGTTGAATTAAAATTTCTTTGAAGCTATTTATTAATTTTTCATCTTCAGAGAATGTAACAATATTAACCATTAAGTCATCAGTATGATGAGCACTTTTGATTACAAGATTCCTCAAAAATCCGGATTGAGTTTTGGTCGAATAAGGTAAAATATTTTTTCCTCTAAAAAAATCTCTAGTAATATTTAAAATCTTATTACTCAATTCGGATTGAAGGAAACATTCTTCAATGTCCAAAACTTTATCATAAACTTGTGGGACATGAAGTCCAAGTGCAAAATCTTTTTCAACAATTTTAGTTGATTTTAATTCTTCTTGAGTAAGCCAGCGTTTATCGGAAAAAGAAAACTCCATTTTATTTCTATAAAAGAAAATTTTATCTGATGGAATTATTTCTTCAATTGAAAAATCATCAAAGCCGCCCATCTTTTTGAAAATTTCTTCTACCTGTTGTTGTTTGAATTCTACTTGGCTGGAATAATTGAGATCTTGTTGTTTACATCCGCCACATTCGCCAAAATATTTGCACCTTGCTTTTGTTCTAAATTCCGAAGGAGAAATTATCTCAACAGAATTTGCCTCTGCATAAGATTTTTTAATTTTTTTTAGTTCAGCTTTTACTATATCTCCTGGATATGTACCGTCAACAAAAACAATGTAATTTGAAATCGGAGTTTCATCCTTTGGAATATCAGAGCGAATATTTTCTGCACTTACTTTTGCAATTCCTCTTCCTTCAAATGCATATTTTACTATTTCCAGTTCAACAATGTCGCCTTTTTTCAAGACAATCCTTTCTTTAATATCAACGTCTTAAAACCAATATGAGCATTACCGCCAAGTTTTAAATATACGTTTGATTCATGACTAATTTGCTTTAACATTTTTTTGTAAAAGCTTTTCTCTTGATCAGAAAGAATATCGGCTTTTTCTTTTAATAAAATACTGCTTTGAGTATAAAAATCTGTTAAAGTTTTTGAAAGGTCATGTTCGTGAATTACTTTAAATCCCTTCTCCTCATAATATTTTTTTAATTCATCAGCAAACAGCGGGAAGATATTAGAGCTTTTCCAAACATCATCAACAAATTGCGGCGGGGATTTTGTTAAACTAACATTTTCACCAACACAAAAGTATCCGCCAGGCTTTAAAATCCTTTTTACTTCATTGATAATCTTTGCTCGTTTTTTATTTGATATCGATGCTTGAGCATAGATTAAATCAAAATATGAGTTGGCAAAATCTGTATTATCAAATTCCATCAACTTTATATTTATCTCTCTAACATTTGAAAGCTGAAGACGAGCTTTAAAAAGTGAATTATCATCGTCAGTAATCAATGTTATTTTTGAAGCATTTTCAGAAATAAATCTTTCTGCTATTTCTTCGCTGCCGGAACCAATAACCAAAATTGTAAAGCCTTTTACATCTATGTTAGAAAGTAATATTTTTTGCTGCTGATCTGTGCCGGGCAGAAAAAATTTTGTATTCATAAAAAATTGAAATTGATTTGTTATCTTTGCGAAGCAAACATAAATAATATTTTGTTATTTTTCTTTTGAAAAAGGGGGTTTTTTAATGAAACAGTTTTTTATTTTCTTACTTTTATTTCCTCTTTCGTTTACTTATACAGATAAAGATTCAACAAATGATTTCTCTGATAATAAAAAAAACAGCGATTATACAAAATGGATTGTTGGTTTAGGAATTGGCAGATATGTTGATTGCGGCGGGATTCATGACGTTCAGGATGTCGGAGTATTATTTAAAAAATATAAACAAAACGGGCTTACTTATGGAGGAAGTTTCAATATAATTCATGGAATTAATAAAAACTCAATTGTGCCTGCAGTTAACGGAATGATAGGTTACAATCATAAATATTTTGAAGTAAGCGGAGGACTTGGACTCCCTAATATTTTTAATGCTTTAATAAGAATTGGGCCGGAGGATTATAATTTAAATATACAGGGTTTTTCAAACGTTCCTTATTTTACAGGCAAAGGAGTTCTAAGTGCGGGAATTTCAATCACAAAATATTTCGAGGCTGGGGCAGGCATAGGAATTCCAGTTGGATATTATTTGAGTGGTATTATTCCATTAACTGAATCAAATAAAATTAGAATGACGATTAAATTTCCTACAGATAATCAAAATGAATATGGGTTTTCTGTCTCGCTCATTCACTTTAATTTTTAATTAAGTAAATAAACATTTTATTTTACTACTTCATTTGTCACTTTCGTTGCCTTTCAAATTAAGTTGAACTATTTTTATGAACAAAAAACGGTAATCAATTAGAGGCTCAGATGAAAACTTTCCTAATCTTAATTATGTTTATTCCATTAATTCTTTTTGCTCAAGCAAAACACCCGCTGACTGTAGATGATTTATGGTCAATGAAAAGAATTGGTACTTTCGAAGTTTCGCCAGACAGTAAAACAATTGCTTTCTCAGTAACATCCTATGATATGAATGAGAATAAAGGCAAGAGTAATATTTATTTAATTAATTCCGATGGAACGAATCTTCATCAGTTAAACAATTCAGAAAAAAGCGAGTCATCACCAAAATTTTCTACTGACGGAAAGAAGATTGCGTACTTAGTTGATGATCAAATTCATACTTGTAATTTGGACGGCTCTGATGATCAGCAGATAACTAATCTTTATACCGGTGTTGATGATTTTCGATGGTCGCATGACGGCAAAAAATTTCTAATTATTTCATCTGTTTATCCGGACTGTGGCTCACAGGATTGCGACAAGAAAACAGATGAAATGAAAAAAGAAACCAAAGCAGATGTAAGAGTTATTACCCATTTAATGTATCGCCAGTGGAATAGATGGCTGAATGGTAAAAGAAGCCATTTGATTTTATTTGATGAAGCTTCAAAAGAATATTATGATTTAAATTATTTAATGCATAATGACGTTCCGCCGCTGGATTTAGGAAGTGAAAACGATTTTAACTTTTCTCCGGATGATAAAGAAATTGCATATACAATGAATCCGAATTCAGTTGTGGCTACAAGCACCAATAACGAAGTTTATGTTGTGAAAGTTTCTGATATTAAGAAAGATGAAAAAGCTCCGGCAAAGAAAATTTCTGAAAGCAAAGGAAATGATAATCAGCCTGTTTATTCACCGAATGGCAAATATATTGCATTCACTTCAATGCTTGTGCCGGGACATGAATCAGATCAGCAGTATTTGATTTTATATGATAGACAAACTGGTAAATTAAAAAACATTACAAAAGGTTTTGATAGATCGGTTTCTGAAATAGTTTGGTCGCCGGATTCAAAAGAAATTTATTTTACTGCGAATAATGAAATCTTCAATTCTGTTTACAAAATTGATATCAATACCGGCAAAATAAAATTGATTTTGAAAGATCACAGCAATACCGGATTAGCTTTATCAAATGATGGAAAAACAATTTATTTCAAGCAGCAAAAATCAACATTGCCGTATGAAATTTTTTCAATGAATAATGACGGCGGAGACATTAAACAAATTACTAACATTAACAAAGATCTATTAGCAAACATTGAGATGATTCCGCTTGAAACTTTTTGGTGCAACGGTGCTGATGGGAAAAAAGTTCAATCGATTTTGGTTAAACCGCCATTTTTCGATCCTTCAAAAAAATATCCAATGATATTTTTAATCCATGGCGGGCCGCAGGGGCATTGGGAAGATGATTTTCATTATCGCTGGAATACAGAGTTGTTTGCTTCAAAAGGTTATGTTGTAATTGCGCCTAATCCAACAGGAAGCACTGGTTACGGACAACAATTTACCAACGATGTCTCAAAGGATTGGGGAGGAAGGCCATATCATGATTTAATGGATGTTTATGATTATGCCGTAAAGAATTTTAAATATATTGATGCGAAAAATACATTTGCTGCTGGCGCTTCTTACGGCGGATATATGATAAACTGGCTTGAAGGACACACTAGCAGATTCAATGCTGTGGTTTCTCACGACGGAGTTTTTAATACAGAAAGTATGTGGGGAACAACTGAAGAATTGTGGTTCCCGGAATGGGAATTTGGCGGAACACCTTGGCAGAATAGAAAACTATATGAAAAATGGAATCCGGAAAGATTTATTCAAAATGCAAAAACGCCAATGCTTATAGTTGAAGGAGCGCATGATTATCGTGTTCCAGAAGAACAAGCATTTCAATTGTTTTCTTCGCTTCAGCGGCTTGGAGTAGAAAGTAAATTTTTATATTTCCCAGAAGAATTTCATTTTGTGGTTAAACCACAGGATGCACGCTTTTGGTGGAATTCTGTTTTTGATTGGTTTCAGCAACACAAAAAATAAGGAGCAGTTATGACCGAATACGATTTTGAGCTAGATGAATCGAAGGATCTTGCTTCACTAGATTTTGGAGGCAAGACCGAAGAAGAAGTAAAAGAAAATGTAAAATTTGTTGAAGAAAATTTATGGTCGAAGCTTGAACGTGTCGGAAAGAAAATTTCTTTTGCCAAAGATATTTTAGCACTTGTAAGATATATGCGCGATCCAAATGTATCTTGGCACAGAAAAGCAATTGTAACAGCCGGGCTGATTTATTTTATTAGTCCGGTCGATGCAATTCCGGATATTACTCCGCTCATTGGTTATTTGGATGATCTTGGAGTAATTACGGCATTACTAAAATTCCTTGGCCATGAACTTGTTCCTTATTATGATCTAAAATATAGAGCGTAAGTTAATTCTAAAAGAGTCTTAATTTTTTATGAATTTCAAAGTAAAAAAAAGCGAAAAATTATTTAGCGGGAAAGTTTTTGATCTTCAAGTTGATCAGATTGAATATGACAGCGGAAATTTAGGCGTACGTGAAACTGCCATTCATCCAGGCGGAGCAGTTGTAGTACCAGTAAAAGCTGACGGCAAAATTATTTTTGTAAAACAATTCAGATATCCACTTCAAAAATATTTAATTGAATTGCCCGCCGGCAAGCTTAGTAAAAATGAAGATCCTTACATTTGTGCAATGCGAGAACTTGAAGAAGAAACAGGATACAAAGCTGAAAAAGTTGAAAAGCTTGGTGCGATTTGTACAACTCCGGGTTTTTGCACAGAAATTTTGCATATCTATCTTGCAAAGGATTTAATTCCTGGAAATCATAATCGTGAAGAAGGAGAATATGGAATGGAAATTCACGAATATACTTTAGCTGAAGCAGAAGAAAAAATTAAAAGCGGAGAAATAATTGATGCAAAAACTATTTGCGGAATTTATTTGGCAAAAAATTTTATTAATTAATAAAAACATTTCTTAGTATGCTAAAATCACTTCAAGTAAAAGATTATGCATTGATCGAATACATCGATGTGGAATTCGGCGGTGGATTAAATATAATTACCGGCGAGACTGGAGCGGGTAAATCTATATTAATTGATGCGATGAGCTTACTTCTGGGTGAAAGAGCATCAACTGAAGTGGTTAGAAAAGGCGCTTCTAAATCTGTAGTTGAAGGAATCTTTGATGTTGAAAAAAATAGCAAAGTAAAAAATATTTTAGAGGAAAGTGAAATAGAATTCTCTTCTGAATTAATTTTGAGAAGAGAAATTTCAGTTAAAGGTTCAAATCGATGTTTTATAAACGACACACCTGTTTCTCTTTCATTAATAAAAGATGTCGGTAATTTATTGGTTGATTTGCACGGGCAGCACGAGCATCAGTCACTTCTCAGGACAGAAACTCATATTGATTTTCTTGATGAATACGGTAACCTGGAAGATCAAGTTGAAAATTATAAAAAACTTTTCCATCAATTAAATAGGTTGATAAGCGAATTAAATGAACTGAAAGACAAAGAATCAATATTGAAAGAAAAGAAAGATTTATATGCATTTCAGATAAAAGAGATTGACAGCTGTTCGCCGGAAGAAGGTGAGGATGAACGTCTAAATGAGGAACTTATTATTCTTGAAAATTCAGAGAAGCTTCTCGAATTAACAAATCAAGTTTATGAAGAACTTTATGATTCGGAAAATTCTGTAAATGACAAGTTAGGGAAAATTCAAAATGATTTAATTGAGCTTAATAAAATTGATAAATCTTTTTCGGAAACTTTAAATGAATATGAATCTGCATTAACATTTATAAAAGACATCTCAAAATTTATACGAGATTATAAATCAAATATTGATCTCGATCCGCAGAAACTTGATGAAATTAGAGAACGTCTTGGAGCTATAAATTTATTAAAGAAAAAATTTGGCGGCTCTGTTAAAGCGGTTCTTGAGCACAGAAAAAAAATCGGCGACGAATTTAATTTGGCTGAAAATTTTTCAGAAAGCATTTCTCAGATTGAAAATCAAATAAGTGATGTAAGGAGAAAATGTGGTGCTGCAGCGGAAGTTATTTCAAAAAATAGAAAAGAAACTGCTAAGAAAATTCAAAAAGAAGTTAAAGAATCATTAAAATATCTTGGAATAGAAAACTCTGAGTTTAAAGTTAAAATTGAACAGCAATTAGCTGATAAAGAAAGCGAAAATTTTATATCTGTAAACGGGAAAAATTATAAGTACAATAATTCAGGTTACGATGAAGTTGAATTTTTTATTTCTACAAATTTAGGTGAAGATCCAAAACCGCTTGTGAAAGTTGCTTCCGGCGGTGAAGTTTCTAGAATCATGCTGGCTCTAAAAACGATTCTTGCAAAAAATGATAAGCTTCCATTATTAATCTTTGATGAAATTGATACCGGAGTCAGCGGGCGAATTGCACAGAAGGTTGGACAGTCGTTAAAATCTTTAGCAGCATTTCATCAAATAATTTCAATAACACATCTTCCGCAAATTGCTGGGCTAGCAGATCAACATTTTTCTGTCGAAAAAAAGCAAGTTGAAGATCGGGTGGTAAGTTCAATTAGAAGGTTAAAAGAAACTGAAAAAATAAAAGAAGTTGCAAAACTTATGAGCGGTGAAAAAATTACTGAAGCAAGTTTAAATGGCGCAAAAGAATTAATGGGGCTGTAAAAAAGCCGGAAGTAAAAAACGTTCCGGCTTAAAATTAATTTTTAATAGTATTGACCATCAATAACTGTTTACTTAAAATCTGAGTTGCATACACTGTCGGAAATATTATAATTGTAATTATAATATGTTTGATCAATTGTATGCTCCTGTGTATATAGAACACCTTTATAAAACATGCCGAATGTATATGTTGCGCCCATCTTAAGTCCGTTAAGAGTTATTTGTCCGTTATTTATTGTTCCAAGATTTTCTGTACCGCATTGGTTGAGAATAAATATATCATATCCGCTAGGTTTAATTTTTAATACCGGATTTTTATTTGGACAAATTGCAGTTACATCTACATTAACATTAACAAGATTACTGCCTTGATCAACATTTAAATTTACAGTATTAGTAGAACATAAATCTTGAACAGTTGTCGAACCAACAAGTACTGCGGGGCATTCAAGAAGGCTGTAAGCTTCAATAGTTACTGGCAATCCTTTGGGAATAGTAAGATTACTAAAAACAAATTTGTTTTGGTTAGAAGAAACATTTTGAGTGAGTATAGTATTGTCGCTAATTTTTAATTTTAATAGCAGTACAGAATAGCTGCCAAGAATATTTAAAGTAATATCTGTTGTACAAACTTGTCCCCCAGATGCAATCCAGCCTGAGAGCCAATACGAAAGATGTGTAGCTTGAAATGAAGCTATAAAGTTTCCATTAGCATCTGGTCCAACAGCATTTGAATTTGTTTCAAATTGCCACATTTGTGTAGTTTCATTAAAGCTGTAAATCGGGACAATATCTCCGCTGCGAATTTGATTACCAGTTGCAATATTAACTGTATTGCTTGGGATAGTCATAGACAATGTAACTGGCGAAGAAAGCTTCGAGACCAACTGGCTGTTTTGATTAGCAATAGTATATGATGCAACTGCGGCAGGCTGTAAGTAACCCCGACTCCTAGTTGCACCCTGGCTTACATTTACGCTTAAGCCAGTAGGCATTGAGCTATTATTCGCTGCTTTTGAACCTGATGTATAAGTTACATTTGCAATCAAATTTCCTGTAACTGGGTTGCCGTTTGCATCTTTTAGAGTTGTACCAGAATTTATAATAATACTTGCATTACCTTTCGATGCTGGCTCGGTGCTTGTTGTAATGTTAACTGTTGATGTTGTTGTACCGCTTGAATTTGCAGGTACAGATGTGGGTGTTGCAGTACTAGTACCGGTTGGAGGTGCAGATGTTTTGATCATCCTTATTGTATATGCACTACTCCCTGTAGATGTAATAGAGATTGGTAGGCTTGTTGTTTGGTAACCGTTTGAACTTGCAACTAATGTTATATTAACTGGATTACTTGATGTTGGAGTATAAGAATCAATTACACCGAAAGTAATTAATCCGACATTTGTTGAAAAGGATGTTTGGGGTTCATTTAATGATGTTACAATCTTATCAGAATTTGATCCTGTGATAGTTAAATTGACCGGCATTCTTTGAGACGAAGAACCAATTGGAGCTCCTGTAGCAGCATCAACAAAATTAACTGACGCATTTGTTGCAATAGAAAGTGTATTAAATATTACATCAATATTATCTTGTGGATTTGTAATATTACAACTAATATAATAAACTGCAAACGGTAAAATAGTAAAGATTCCTATCCATCGTTTTTGCTTCTTTAACCAATTCAAAATCATTTTTAATTCTCTCCTTTCTTAGTTAGAATTTATAAGTTAATCCAAATGCTAGAACAGGATAAAATGTAAACCACTTAATATTTTCCTGCAGCTGGCCGCTTTCACTTTCCATTGGTTTCAGAAGATTTGAAGCAGTTAAAGAAGCCTTGGGAGATCCTTGATAGAACGTGCCCAAATCAAAAGTAAATCCAAATCCACTAGAACCAGCAGTTGGATTATCGAAACCTATGCCTATATATGGAGCCACTTTATTAAATGTGATATCAGCAACGAGATTGCCAAGTTTGGCAGGAGTGTAAACTATATTTCCGCTGTTATAAGTTTTAGTAGGAGTCATAGTCATGGAGATTTTATTTAGATTGATAACAATTCCTCCTGTCAACCTAAGATTATTCTCAAATGGGAACCAATCTGCTAACGCAGAAAGGGAAAATAATTTTAAATTCCCATTTGCAGTTAATTGGTCATTATTCAAAACGTTATTTGCATTATACGAAAACATTGAAACCCCCAAGCGTGCATTAAATTCTTTAGTAAATGATCTTATACCCTCAAGACTAATACCGCAAGAACTAACCTTTAGTGCAGAAGCATAATCTTGTGCATTAAGTGAAGTAAGGTTAAATGTTGAAAATGTTAAAATTGAAAAAATAAGTAATTTATATTTCATTTTACTAACCTCATTTATTAGTAATTTTTTTATAATAAAATTATCATCAATACGAAATGGTGTTCTTTAATAAGTTATTGATTACATTAAATCTAGTTCGAGTTTGATCAAATAACATAAAAAACAGATTGATAGATTATGAATTTCTAAAAAAATAGTCATTGAACATTTCGGAAACATTTATATCTGATATTAACTTTTTAGCCTATAGTTAACGGAGTTTCAATTAGTGTTTTATTAAACAAAGAAAAATCAATTTTATAAAATTATAATTGATTTATACTAAAATTTAGAATCTGACAACTTCTAATTAAATAACACATTTAGGTCATTTTTTAAAAATAAGTTGAGATGGAATTATACCTTTTAAATTGTTATTATTTAGAAAGCTTGAAATAGTGATGCAAATCCTTTTTCACTATTTACTATTGACTTAAATAAAAAGAATTAAGACATTATCAGCGCGGACTTCTTAAATTTTTAGAAAGGAAATAAATGAAAAAAGTAATTATGGTACTTAGCCTAATTTTGCTTTTTATTACACCTATATTTTCCCAACAAGATCAATTAAGCTTTTTAGATGAAACACAAGTTGGAAATTTTATTCAACCTTTTGCTACAAGCTTAAGTGAAGGACTTAATTCAGGAAGTTTTTACAGTGCATCAATTCCCAGCTTACTTGGTTTTTCAATAAGCTTTAGAGGTATGTACATTATGGTTCCTACAGATCAGTTGACTTTTACACCAACTTTACCGAGCGGCTATAATGCGGATAAGCCAACTGCAACTATCTGGGGCGATCAAGGTGCTGTATATTCAGGCCCTTACGGTTATATTACTTATCCTACGGGATTGAATCAGACAAGTATTCCTTTTGCAATGCCGCAAATAACCGGAAGTTTTATGGGGACAGAATTGATGATAAGGTTTCTTCCAAAGATTACTGTTAGCAATAATGATGTAAATTATTTTGGTATTGGATTAAGGCATAGTATTAGTCAATATATACCTCTCATCCCTGTTGATGTTGCTGTAGGAGTTTTATATAATAAATTAAATTACGGAAGTATTATAAGTGGAAATACTTTTGCTATAAATGGCGAAGTAAGTAAAAGCTTTGGATTGTTAACTGCATACGGAGGGCTTCAATATGAAACTTCCAATTTTAATTTAAGTTATACTCTTAAAGGAGATCCAAACAGCGGTGACCCGGCATTAAGACAAAGCCGAGATATTAGTGCAAGTGTAAGTGGTAAGGATAATTTTAGATTTCTTGTTGGAGGCTCAGTTAAACTAGGCTTTTTAGTAATAAATGCTGATTATGATTTAGCTTCACAACCGCTTTTCTCGGGTGGTTTATCATTTGAATTTTAATTGGAGAAAGAAATGAAAAAATATTTATTTAATTTTTTGATAATACTTATTGCAATTGTACCTCTCTCATTTAACGGCTGTATATTAGATGCTTTGAATACACTTACTCAAAACATACCGATTACACAGGAATTTAATGTTACAAGCTCTTTACCGTCGTATAGCCAATCTGAAACTATCGATCTTTCGAATTCTTCAACTTATCAGCGCTTTTCAGATAAGATTCAGAGTATCAAATTTTTACAGGCAGAATTCAGAACTAAAAGTGTAACTCCAAGTGATTTAAGTGCAAATGTTTCGATAACGTTAAAAGATAATAATGGAAACCTTTTATTTACTTATCCGCTCGGTCAAATCAAACCGTCAGATTATCAAAACACTCCTTATCAATTAAGTTTAACTTCTTCTCAAATAAATGTAATAAATGATTATTTATCTATTTTATCAAATAAAGTATTTGTTGCTACAATCTCATTTACAAATATTACTTCGTCTCAACTTACGTATACAATTAATGGAGTTATAGATATCGTGTTTACTATGAACACCAAAACATGACGGGAAATCTACATAACTGTAAAACAAAATCCTTGCCGAAGTTTCAGCAAGGATTTTTTATTTTTGATAATTATGTTTAGGAAGATTTTTAAATTTGAATCACAATTAAAACCTAATCGACTTTGAAAGAATCGGCTATATATATTCATATACCATTTTGTGACCATAAGTGCATTTATTGCGATTTCTATTCTATTATAACTTCTGATAATATTACTTCTTTTATATCTGCATTAAAAAAAGAAATTAAATATTATTCGGAACAATTTTCTGAAGATAGAATTTATTCATCTATTTTTTTCGGCGGCGGTACGCCTTCTTTAATGGAACCGAAATTTATCGAAGAGATAATTAATTCATTAAAAAAAAATTACAACATTAGTAACGATGTCGAAATTACTCTCGAAACGAATCCTGGGACTGTGGATAATAATAAATTAATTGAATTTAAAAAGAGTGGAATCAATAGAGTAAGTATCGGTATACAATCTTTTGATGATGACGATTTAAAATTCCTTACAAGAATTCATAACGAACAAACAGCTGTCGAAACTGTAAAAACTGCAAACAAGGTTGGGATTGAAAATATCAATATTGATTTAATTTTTAATTTGCCAAAACAAACCAAAGTTAAGTGGAAGAAAAATTTAGTTAAAGCTGTTGAACTTCCTATTAAACATATTTCCGCATACAGTTTGATATTAGAACGAGGAACTATATTAAATAAAATGGTGCTTGATGGAAAAACTAAAATTCAAGATGACGATTATGATGCAGAACTTTATGAAATGACAATTGATTTCTTAGAAGAAAGTGGTTTCATTCAATATGAAGTATCTAATTTTTGCAAACCTGGTTTTGAATGCCGCCACAACAATGCATATTGGCATTATAAAGACTATTTAAGTTTCGGACCATCATCTCATTCATTTATTAACAGCAAAAGATGGTGGAATTTTTCTTCTTTAAAAAGATATATACACGAAATTGAAAAAAACGGATTTGCAATTGCCGGTTCAGAAATTATAAATAACGAAATGGCGTTGCATGAATTCGTGATGCTTGCTCTTCGAAGTGACGGATTAAATCTAAAAGATTTCGGCAAAAGATTTGGCGAAAATTGGATTAACCAAAAACATGATTATCTGAATAAATTGTCGAAACAAAATTTGATTGTAAACGATGGTATTACATATCGTCTTACAAAAAATGGTTACGCCATTTGCGATGAAATCTTAGTTAATCTATTAAAATAATTTTTACTTCCTATTTATTTGATTAGTGGAATACCAATGCATGCCGAAGGCTCAGAAATATTCAGAAGATTAGCAACGGTTGCTGCAATATCTACAATATAAACTGGCGTATTAACAGTTTGTTTTGGTATATGCCAGCCATAAAAAATCATAGGTACATGCGTGTCATAATTATATGGTGCGCCATGCGTAGTTCCTTTTTTCATAAACGAAATTAAATAACCTGGCCGAAGTGTAATTGCTATATCACCAGAGCGTTCGGGATTAAATCCATTTAATGTTAAATTGGTTGACATACGGTTAGGTGTTTGCATTTCAAGAGCATCTCTTGTAAACACTGAAGCAATTGCTGGAAAAGTATTTCTCAGAAAATCTGCATAATCTTGTTCGACTTTGTGAATATCTAAATTCCTTTGTGCTATTAAATTACGATTTAAAAATATTTGGTTGTTTGAAAAATTTTCAATAATGTTTTTATCTCCAAAAGTTCTTATCGAAAATTGATTTAGAGAATCCAAAGCTTTTTTATAATTCAATTCTCCAGTAGGCAAATTATGTTCTTTTAAATAACTTGGCGTATCAAGTACTCCATGATCTGCAGTGAAAAATAAAAGATAATTTCCTTTCCCAACTTGTTTATCCAAGGCTTTGAGCAAATCTGCAATTTGCGAATCAAGCTTTATATACGTGTCTTCCAACTCGTATGAATAATTTCCATATGCGTGTCCAATAAAATCAGTTGAAGAAAAACTTATTGCAAGAAAATCAGTTTCATTACCTTTGCCCAAATTTTCATTCTTCAAAGCAGCTTTAACAAACTCTTCTAGTAGTTGATTGCCAAATGGTGTCGATTCCAAAACTCCATATTTATTTTGTGGTTTGACGTTAGAAAATGAATGTGGAAATGAAGTCTTTCCTTCAGAAAAAACATCATTTTCATAAGGCGATTCATCTGGATTAGAAATTTGATAATCGGAAATTGGTTTTGATAATTTCCATTCGTTCGATAAATAATTATCAGCTAATTTCCTATTGTTAAAATCTATAACCCATTTTGGTAAAGATTTGGTATAATACGATGACGAAATAAAATCTCCAGTTTTGCTATCATACCAATACGCTGCGTTTGCCCAATGTCCTCCAGGCAAAATTGCCGCACGGTCTTTCAAAGAAATGCTGATGACTTTCGATTTCCCGCTGGTTGCTAACTTAATTTGATCAGTTATTGTTGTTGCCATTAAATTTTTAGGAGACATTTCGCCTTCAACGTCATTGCTTCCAATACTTCTTTCAGTCGTATCATTAACACAATAAATCATTTTCTCTTTTGATTTATCATACCAGTCGTTTGCAATTATTCCGTGGTAAAATGGAGTTGTTCCAGTATAAATTGATGTATGTCCTGGCGCAGTGTAAGTTGGCACATAATTAAAATGTGCATAAGTAAAGTTAGTTCCTTCATCCATCAATCTTTTAAAGCCATCATTGCCAAAGTATTGATTAAAGCGATAAAGGTAATCATATCTCATTTGGTCAATTACAATTCCAACAACTAATTTTGGTCTTTCAACATTTTGTGGTAATAAATTATATGCTTGGAAAAAAAATAAAAGTAGAATAAATAAAAATTTTGTTTTCATATTACTATTCCTAAAAGTAAAAAAATATGTTTTTCAGTTGAAAATATTTTTAAGCTCAGTTATTTGAAAAATTATTGAGTCTGCATTTTCTTTTTTTAATTGATCTTCAGAACGATAACCATACGCGGCGGCGCAAGTTTTTGCACCAGCATTTTTACCGCATCGAATATCTAATTCAGTATCGCCCACCATCAATGTATGTTTCGCATTAATTTGTAATTCGTTGCAAATGAATAAAAGAGGTTCTGCCGCAGGTTTGTTTGCAATCCCGTCTCTTCTTCCCATTACAAAGGAAAAAAAATTTCGTAATCCAAAGTGATCTATAATTTTATCTGCCTGGCTTTGCGTTTTAGTTGTAAGCAAAGAAACTAGTACATTTTTTTCATTTAAAAACTGCAAAGTATCAATTACACCAGGATAGATTTTAGATTCATCTATAAAATCAAAATATAATTCTTTGTAAATACTAATAAACAATTCAAAATCATTTACTGGGATATTCATTTCCGAAAATATGTCGTTGAAATGCTGTCCAATTCTCTTGTAAAATTCTTTTTCATTTACAGAGGTTTCTATTTTTAATTTTCTTAATGTTTTAATTGTAGATTTGTAAATAGTTTGGTAAGAGTCTATAATTGTTCCATCCAAATCAAAAGTTACAAGTTTAATTGAAGAAGAATTGATCATTGATTTTTTTCTGTTCGAAAATTTTGCGAATCTGAAGTTTCAAAATAGCACTGTTCACCGCGGCAGCATTCATCAATATTTGTCCCGCAAATAGAACATTGCCCATGGCCATGCACCCAAATAATTACCGAAGGTTGTCCACACCATTGACAAATAAAAAAATTTTGTTTTGAATATTCTTCTTGCGGAGTTTGTTTAAAGTTCATAATTTATTCCGCGGTTAAAATAATTATAAAAAAAATTGCCGACAACCATAGAAAAATTAATAATAAAAATTTAACAAAATGAATAAGGTTAAAAATAAATTTTTCTTTCAACAGTTAAACAAATTAATTCATATAATTAAAAAGGTGTGATATGAAAAACCTAACTGTATCATTTGTTTTGTCCGCTATTTTTATATTGATCGGCATTCAGCCGATTGTGCATGCTCAAAGTTCTCCAGTTATGTATTTCTGTGAGAGATACGATCAAGATCAAGGTGAAATTGGAATTAGCGATAGATTTACAAAAGGATATTTGACTGTTATGGTTAAAGCAGATAAACCGCTTGGTTTGAAAAATGTATATATCGAATTTGATAAATACAATTTTTACTCACAAAAATTTGATTTCTATAAAAAGTTTAATTATACAATCGAACCAGACATGAAATATGTTTATTTTTCCAAAAATGAAGACAGCGATTTGAAATTTGAAGAAGCGGGATTTTATCGGGTATTTCTTTTAAATGATGCAAATGAAACTATTGCAAGTGCGTTAATTGAAATTACTGATTCCAACTAAATTAATCATTTTAGCGGCGCAATTAACTTGTGCCGCAAATTATTATCAGATTGTTTTTCCATTAATAATCATTTAACCTGCATCAAAACTTTATTTTAGCTTAATCTTTAAATTTACCAAAGATAATTTTGCAATTTAGGTAAGAAATGAGTGATAATTATTTTGATGTAATAATTATTGGCGCAGGTCCAATCGGTTTGTCATGCGGTATCGAAGCAGTGAAAAGAAAATTTTCTCATTTGATAATTGAAAAAGGCTGTTTAGTAAATTCAATCTTTAATTACCCTACAAACATGACTTTCTTTTCAACTTCAGAAAGGTTAGAAATTGGAGATGTGCCTTTTGTTTCTCACGGAGATAAACCAACCAGAAGAGAGGCTCTTGAATATTATAGAAGAGTAAAACATGCTTGGAATTTAAATGTTAAGACTTATGAAAAAGTAGTTTCAATTGATGAAGAAAATAATAATTTCTTAATTACTTCTAATAAGGGAAAATATTTTTGTGCGAAATTAATTATTTCAACTGGCTTTTTTGATAAACCAAATTATTTAAATATCCCTGGTGAAGAACTTCCGAAAGTAAAACATTATTTTGATGAAGCCCACCCATATGCATATTTAAAACTCGTTGTTGTTGGCGCTGCAAATTCCGCAGTTGATGTTGCTTTAGAGACATACAGGCGTGGCTCAAAAGTTACTATGGTAATTAGAGAAGATAAAATTAGAGATAGTGTTAAATATTGGGTTAAGCCTGACATCGATAATAGAATTAAAGAAGGTTCTATCAAAGCATTTTTTAATTCAAACATTTTGAAGATCAAGGAAAGCGAAGTAGATATTCAAACGCCTAATGGAATTATTACAATTGAAAATGATTTTGTTTTTGCCATGACGGGTTATCATCCCGATCATGATTTACTAAAGAATGCTGGAATAAATATTTTAGGCGATGAAGATAAAGCTCCGGAATTTGATCCTGAAACTTTTGAAACGAATCGAAAAGGAATTTATCTAGCCGGAGTAGTTTGCAGCGGAATTGATACCGGGAAATGGTTTATCGAAAATTCCCGATACCATGCTTCAAATATTTTTAATCATATTGAAAAACACATGAAAAATTAATCATTCCTAACTTTATAATTAATTAATATCTATATCCATATCTGTCCAAAATAATAAAAAATAAATCCCTCAAATAAAGGTGGTAAATTAGTTTTGGAAAAAATAAAAACACCAAGCTTTATCGAGGGATTCAATGGTAAATGTAACACTTTTTAGTCAGA
>JAKALM010000010.1:52939-144480 GCA_021824145.1 Bacteroidota bacterium | reverse complement strand
AAATAGCAGCACAGAATGAAAAAATAAAATTATTCCTATAAATGAGAGTAATATAATTATTACATTTTTCATGATAACAATTTAACCAAATACAAAAGTAAATTCAATTTAAGTTTAAGATTAAAGGTGGAAGTAAATGTTGATGGCGCATTATTGACTTACGAATGAAGAAATTGAGCACTACCAAAAATTATTGTAGCGATGGTTGAGACGGATAGTATAATGAATGAGATAGACAGGGTATTTAAGGGAACTTTTGAATAAATTTATTTATTAAACTTGTTAACTCTTTGTTCGAAATTAAAGTTAAAACCGTTGAAACGGTTAACGCAATTGGGTTTTATTCCAAATATCCACGAATGAATTCGTGGGCTAATAATTTTGACACACACATTTAATTATGAATCTAATTTCATAACTCAACTGTTTAAACACCCTACCATTTTTCACATTCATTTCGGCAATGGGTTAAAAAGTATGATAAAGCCCAAGGTAATAAGAAAAATGTTTGTATGAAGTAATGCCGTTGCCGAGATCAGCGGAAAAAAGTATTTGATAGTTTTTAACAATCGGCAGACCGCCGCCGAAATGCAGTCCAGTATTATTAGGTGAATTTAATGAAGACTGAGTTTGATGAAATAACTCAGTTCCTAAAAAGAAATCATCTGTAAAATTATATTGTATTAGAATACCGGTGAATTCCCAATTTTTATTGCCGGGACCAGGATTTATCCAATAACCACCGCCGCCATAAACTGTCCATTTGCCAAAATCTTTTTGAAGCCATAATGGAAGATATACTTGTGCTTTTCCATTGCCCAAACCTTTAGCCGCATTACCTGTTGGAATTTCTACTAAAGGAAAAACTGCAATATCCGGCAATATATCTGTTTGCTTTACAAATCTAAATTTTACTCCTATTTCTGTATCGCCATATCCGATCTGTGAAGGTTCATGTTTAGGAGAAGAAAATGATAACGGCAAAACAATATGGAACTGAGTATTTGGTAAAATGCCGTAGTTGAATTCCAATGCAGGTCCAACTCCATTAGCTCCCGAAGCATCAAAAATTCCTGTAGAGAACAAATAGAGTTCACCATGTAAATAAAGAACTGGTATCGGATCATCAGTTTTGAATGGCGGGCCTGCAAATGATCTATTATTATATGCAAATAGAAATATTATTAATAAGCTTGATAAAACTTTCATCGTCTAAGTTCCCAAGAAAAAAAATCAGTGCGACAAATAAATAACTTAAGCATATACTTAACAATAATTTTAAGCGAAGGTGTGACATTAACCAAACTAAATTTTCATTTAAAAATTAGAATCGAATTCTTCAAGCTTAGCAGGAAAAGATCGATTAACTAAAATTGGAAGTAATCAGTTGAAAGACTTTGCTATAAAAAAAAGCCTCCACAAGTGTGAAAGCTTTTTATATTATTATAAACCTGTTGTGTGAATTAAAAATTAATCATAGAAAACTGTTGAAACAGTTACTAAATAAAAGAGTGATTTTATTAAGGAGTTGTCCCAAAAGTAGAGTAGAAGTCATTGCGAGGAGTGAAACGACGAAGCAATCTTTTGTTTTTAATTTAAAATTCAGATCACTTCGCTTCTCTCGTGATAACAACATTACTTTTTGGACAGCCCGTTAATATGAAAAACGTGCTTTATTAGAGCCGTTTAAACGGCTTACAATCTAATTCACACAACTGGTTATTATAAATGCTAACTTATTGGTTCCATAGCCAATTTTAACTTTTCAGCCTCAGCTTTGCTGAGTTCAAGTCCATGCCCATTGGGGCCAGTTTCTGATTTCCGTAATAAGTAGGCAAAGATTAGTCCTAATATTCCGAGGACTGAAAAAATCCACATACCAAGTGCATATCCTCCTGGGTTAGCGGCGCTTGCTCCTGAATAATCGTTTGCAACTCCGATAAGAAGAGGGAAGATCATCATTCCTATTTGTTGAATTAAAGTCATTAGCGCATAAGCAGACCCAAGGCGTTTTTCTTCTACAATATAAGCTACCGAAGGCCACATAACTGCTGGTATTAAAGAAAATGCAACTCCCATCATTATTATTGGTACATAAAGTGAAAGATTACTGTATGCCATAAGTAAATAAACTGGTAAAAGTAAAATGGATCCTATCGTCATTAATAATGCTCGTTTGCCAATATAATCTACAAACAAACCAATAAGTGGAGTAGCGAACATTGCTGCTAATGGTAAATTCGATATCATCCAACCGGCTGTTTCACGCGGTAAATGGTGTGCTTCCATAAAAAATTTAACAGCAAATGCTCTAAATGGAAATATTGCTGAATAAAAAGTGACACATAATAAAGTAATATACCAGAATGATTTGTTGAACTTAAAAATTGTTTTTAGATTTAATTTATCTGTCTCACCGCTGCCGCCAAGTACGAATTTCTTTTCGCCAGCAGATTCAATTATATAATAGACTAAGATACCAACTAGCGAAAGTACACCTATTAAAGCAGCTACATATAAAGGACTTGCAAAACCTTTGCTGTATAAACCTGGGAAGATTGAAGCTGAATTATCAACGGCTACGGTTCCGCTTCTGGCAAAAAACAAATTTAATCCCATTGCAAAGCTTATCACTTTTCCTTTATACCATTTTGCTATTGCAACAGTAATTGCAACAATTAAAGGTTCAGAACCAATTCCTAGCAGAAATCTTCCGGCAAGCATTAAATATAAATTTGAAGAGAAAGCAACTAAAAACCCAGAAACAGTACAAATAGAAGCAAAAATTAATGCCGATTTTTTCGTTCCCCATTTATCCACTAATATTCCACCGAATATCAGAACAATGATTGCAGCAAGACTGTAAACGGAGTAAAGCTGTCCAATATCAAGGTCTGTAAAATGAAGTCCGGCTTTCAACTGATCTGCAACTAGTGAAATAGAATCGTAGACATAATAATTGCCGAACATAGCAATGCTTAAAAACAGAAGTATCATCCACCTATAAAATGGTGTAGGTTCCGTTTTGTTGATTTGTAATTCTGGATTTATTTCTGACATTTTTACTCCAATGAAATTTTGAAATTGAATTTATAAATTTTCTGCGATATATCTAGTAAAGCTTGTCATATTAATTAAGTCCTTTTTTACATTTAACCAGTTGTGTGAATTAGATTGTAAGCCGTTGAAACGGCTCTAATAAAGCACGTTTTTCATATTAAGGGGCTGTCCAAAAAGTAATGTTGTCATCACGAGAGAAGCGAAGTGATCTGAATTTTGAATTAAAAACAAAAGATTGCTTCGTCGTTTCACTCCTCGCAATGACTTCTACTCAACTTTTGGGACAGCCCTTTAATAAAATCACTCTTTTATTTAGTAACTGTTTCAACAGTTTTCTATGATTAATTTTTAATTCACACAACAGGTATTTAATATTAATCCATTACCACTAAATACCAGGTTATCAATCAAAGAAATCAATTATTTCTATTATACAAGATTTCGATATTTAACTTTCACACTTTGAGATATCGTTAAAATATCATATGTTTGATACATATTTATGGAAAGTTTGCTTCGAAAATTCTTGCAGCTTACCCATCTATAAAAAATATCAATAATCCGACCGTTGTTTTAAAAACCTAAGAAACTTTTACCATCTGGTCTAAAAAAGGAAAAACTCAATGTCATTTGAAAATTTAAATCTTATAAAACCATTACATAAGGCGCTGGAAGAAAAAGGTTATGAACATCCTACTGAGATACAAAAGCAAGCAATACCAGTTATTTTAGAAAGGAATGATATTCTTGGCTGTGCACAGACCGGAACCGGAAAAACTGCAGCTTTTGCTTTGCCAATTCTTCAAATTCTTCATTCAGAAAGGCATGAGAATAGATCTAAAAAGGTTCTTAATTCTTTAATTCTTACTCCAACAAGAGAACTTGCGCTTCAAATAAAAGAAAACTTTACAGTTTATGGAAAATATACTGGACTAAAAAGTGCGGTAATTTTCGGCGGCGTTTCACAAAATAAGCAGACTGAAATTTTAAAGAAAGGAGTTGATATACTTATTGCAACTCCTGGCAGGCTGCTTGATCTTATCAATCAAAAGTTTATTTCATTGAAAGATATAAAATTATTCGTGCTTGATGAAGCTGATAGAATGCTAGACATGGGATTTATTGTTGATATTAAAAAAATAATTTCAATGCTGCCAGAAAAAAGACAAACTCTGTTTTTTTCAGCAACTATGCCTCCTGAAATTATAAAACTTTCAAAAAATATTTTATTAAATCCAGTAAAAATTGAAGTAACGCCAAACTCACCAGCAGTTGAAACAATTAAGCAGGGAGTCTATTTTGTTACTAAGCCTCAAAAGAAATCGCTTCTTATTCATTTGTTGAAGGACAATTCGATAGACTCTGCATTAGTCTTTACTCGTACAAAACGTGGTGCCGACCAAGTAACAAAAATTTTGAACAATGCAAAGATTGCAGCCGAAGCTATACACGGTAATAAATCCCAAAATGCTAGGCAGAAAGCGTTGAGTAATTTTAAATCAAAAAGAACCAGAGTCCTTGTAGCAACAGATATTGCATCTCGCGGAATTGACGTTACAAAGCTTTCACATGTAATTAATTATGAAATGCCAGAGGAATCCGGAACATACATTCATCGGATAGGGAGGACTGGTAGAGCCGGCTTAAGCGGAGTTGCACTTTCATTCTGCGACAATGAAGAAAAACATTTATTAAAAAGCATCAATAAACTTATAAATATTCCTATTCCAGTAATTAAAGATCATCCATTTAATCAGACAGATAATAGTGAAGTTAGTAAATCTTCATCAGATAAACTGCACAAATTTAAACGCAATACTGGCAAAGATTTTCTTCTTGATGATGCTCGAAAGAAAAAGAAAAGAAATCATAGAAATAACAGCCGTAAAAAGAAAAGCATAAGAAATAGAAATAAACAACTTCATTTAATTGAATAAGAATTTCAGTCATTAGAATTTTATGATAGTGACAAGGACGAAAAAAGAGAATAATTTTCTTTTATTCTTGAGTCTGTAAAATAATTAACATTTATTTTTTGCAATTTTTCGTTAATAGATTGGTATAGGAATATTTTATGTTTTAATACAAAAATAAGTTTTCATTGCCGTAGTATTTTTTCTATTTTATTTCCATTAGCCAACTCATCGATAAGCTTATCTAAAAAGCGAACTTCTCGCATAAGCTATACTTAAATGTTTTTACATGTACGCCGTATACTACTCTTTTAATCAGATTTCGTGAAAGATTGAGGTTAGGAGGTAGTGCAAAGAAATTTTCAAAGTTCGTGTTATTTAGCGGGTGTTCAGTTTTTTCTGGCAATAACCAGTAAGCCATCAAATGATTGCATCAACTTCTGATTTTGTTCGTCCCTTTTTCTCTGCCATATTTCATACTTACTATTATAGAAGGCATTATTTTGCAATTCTCAACTTCGTCTCTACACCCATTCATTTCTTCAATTCTTAATTATAAATCATCTTATATAGTTAAATATTAGTTATTAAATTAAAAATTTTTAATTTTTTTTAAAAAAATTTCCCAAATGGACAAATTTATTTCTATATAATAATAACAATAAATAATTTTTATTAATAAAATTGATGTTTCTATTTATAAAATGTAGTAATCTAAATAATAAATTTATAACTATAAAAAAAAATATTGGCAGTTTTAATTTACAAATGGTGTTTCATTTCTCTGCGAATGCAATTTTTAAATTAAGATTTCTAAGAGTTTTCTTGTTGAATATATTTTCTATCCCCCAAAATGTATTTTATTTCATGAAATTTTTATTTAAAGAAAGATTAAATACAAATTTATTCTTAAAAATTGAGATTATTGCTCATGTAAATATACACTTCATCTTTCAAAATGATTTTATAAATGCCTACGATATAATTCTTTTGGGGAAACTATAAATAATGACTTTAAATATGCAATTTCAAATTCCAATAAATTTTTTTCGAAAAAGAAAAATGATCAATAAATGGAGATTTTTTGATGATCAAATATATTGCAGAAATATCATCTAAATTCAAGGGATTAAAGAATGGGATGGAAAAAAATCCAATTGTATGGAAAAACCAGACCGATACTCCCGAAAAGATGCAGGAAAAAATAGACATTTTAGATTCTATAGAGAAAGAAATAGAAAGTATGAAGGAACAATTGACAATAAAACAAATTGAAGCGCATAAACTTTGCTCTGAATTTGATGAATATGCTATAAGAGTTACGTCAATTGCAATTGGTTTAGAAGGAAACAACCAATTAAGACTTATGCCTTATGGAATAAAATTAAGAAAACCGGCAGTTAAAAAATCAATTCCCACAACAATTCTTCATGTTTCAATCTCTGATGATTCTGAAGGTTCTGGTTATTTAATAACTACACAGTATGATAAAAGTGCAGATTTATTTGAATGGCAAAAAGGAGTCGCGACGGATTCTACCAAACCAAATATAATTCCGGAGATGAAATTTTTTAAAAAAACAACCAAAACTTCATTCGTTGATAATGATGTAAAGAATGGGGTAAAATATTTTTATCGAGTCCGTTCAGTTAATGCAGCAGGTGAAGGTCCGTGGAGTGAAGAGGTTAGTAGGGAATCTTAGGATAATAAAAATAAAAACTAATAAGAATAGAATTCTTTAAATTGCCCTAAAATATGAGTTAAATATTATTTATGATGAAAAACTAAAGTGATACATTACAAAATCTATAGCTCAACCATGAAATAGTTTATTATAATTTTTAGACTAAAAACATGGTTGGAAAAAAATGAAGTTGCTAATTAATTATTTAAAAATAATCTTATTAAAATGATTATAAATATGATTATAAATATGTTCAATCTTTATTCATTAGTATTCCAATTTATAATAGTGAACAATTTATAATTCAAGGAGGTCACATGAAGGTTTTTTTCTTTTTAGTTTTAATTATTTTTATATCTATTTTAACTTACTCACAGGAAGTAAATATTTCCTTAAAGGGATATCAAAAAAATAATTATAAAATATCAACCGAACCAATCTCTTCGAATAAAATTAAAATAAAAGTATTAAATAAAGATAATCAGCCAATTGAAAATTTAAATAAAAATGATTTTGATTTAAAAATTGGTTCAAATTTAACTGAAATAGTTAAAGTAGTACCTTTATCTGAAGAGACAAGTTCAAAATATAAAGTAGTATTATGCTTAGACAACTCTGCTTCAATGAATAATTATAGTAAGGAATTATTAAAAATATTAGATACATTAATTAGTAGCTTATCAAAATCAGCAGAGATATCTGTTCTTTTCTTCGGTCATGACAATGATAAAAGTAATTTTTATTTCCAAGGAAAACCTTTAAACATCCAATTAAATAAATTTGCAGGAAATAACAGTGAAGTAATTAATTTTTGTAAAAAGTATTATAAATATGATAATTTGACTGATAGAACTTATTTAAGAGATCAAATTTATGTAGCATTTAATTCAGATAAAAATTTAGCCCCTAAAGATGTTTTTTATATTTTACTTTCTGATGGAGAAGATAATGCAAGTGAAACATCCACTGAAGATGTATTATCTAGCTATAAGAGTGGGAAAATATATTCAGTTGATTTTAATAGATCAGAAAATATCACTTCGAGAAGAAATATTTTAGAAGAGCTAGCTGAGAAGTCTAATGGTGAATATTTCAAAGCAAAAGATGCAGTAGAATTAGCTAACTATTTTAATAGAATAGCTAATAAAATTATTTTTTCTGGATATGAAGTCACTTATAATGAATTTTTACCTCCAGAAATTACAGAATCTGGAATTTTTTGTTTAGCAGACAATGTATACAAAAATATTGATCATGTAATGATAGAAGAAATTAAATCAAAAGAATTTTATCCGCTACTAAACTATGTTTTTTTTGAAAAAAATTCTGCAGTAATACTTAATAAATATTCTCTTATTACTAAAGAGAATACTGCAAAATTTGAAGAAAACAATCTTGATGCAAATCAATTAAGTGTTTACTATAATATACTTAACATTATTGGAAAAAGGCTTCAAAAATATGATAGAATAAAAATCAAATTAATTGGGTGCAATGACAATGAAGGTTCAGAAAAAAATAATTTAAAATTAAGTAGAGATAGAGCTGAAGTAATAAAAGAATATTTAGTGAATGTTTGGAATATTTCTCCTGACCGAATAACTATAAAAGCTCAAAATTTACCTTCAAAGCCTTCAAATATTTATAATGTTAAAGGGCAAGAAGAAAACAGGAGAGTAGAAATTGTTTCTGATGATCCCAATTTATTCAATTCTGTAGATATTTTGAGTAATAGTAAATTATCTGACCCTGGAAATTTACAAATTCATTTAGATCTAAAATTCACTTCTCCACCAACATCATGGGAATTATTTGTAAAACAGAATAATCAGTTAATGTTCAGTTCTGCTGGCAAAAGTTATCCTCCGCCTTATATTCCTTGGAATATTAATGAATCAATTAAGAATAAAAGTGTAAACAATTCGCCATTTGAGTTCGTCATTCATTTAAAAGATAGTAAAGGCCTCGAAACCCAAAAAAAATTTTTTGAAATGCCAGTTAAATATTTATCCTCTGAGCAAAAGAAACTTGATAAGATTTCAGATAAATATGTTGAAAAGTTAAGTCTAGTTTTATTTGATTTTAATAGTTCTTATCTAAATAAAAGGAATCAAGATATATTATTTAAAGTTAAAGATGACATTTCTAATAATTCTAGCATAAAAATGATTGGATATACTGATAGTATTGGAACTGAAATTTCTAATATGAAATTATCACAATCTCGAGCAGCTAATGCATTAAAAGAATTCGTCAGATTATTAAAACCAGTTACTAAAGATCTATCAAGCGAAGGATATGGTGAATCAGTCCCTTTATATGATAATGAAACACCTGAAGGAAGATTTTATAATAGGACTTGCCAACTAATTATTGAAACACCAATAGGCACTAAAGAAGGAACAAATAAATAAGCAAAGGGAAAAATAGTTGAAAAGAAATTTAAAATGAGGATGATATGAAGGATAAAAATAATTTTTTTCAAAATTTGCTATTCGATATAAAGGATTTCTTAAGAATTACATATAAAAGTCTTTTAATAAATTTTATTTTAGTATTAATTTCTTTTGGAATAAGTTATAATGTAATCAATAATTTAAACCAAAGAATTACAAAAGAAAAAATAAGTGTTGCTTTGACTCCAGACTCAACATTGCAGACAGAAAATCAATCATATGTACTTACTTATCCTACTTCGGAATTAAGCAATGAAGAAATATCAGAATTAAAGGAAAAATTAAAATTACTTCCTTATGACAATGTTTATCCTGAGTTAGAGTTATCAGGAAAATTAAACAAAGCTGAATTGGTTGCTCTGCTAGAAGCTAATAAAAATTGGAGTGTTGAGAATAAAGAAGCATTAAAAACATTATATAGCAAATCTCGTCCATTTGGAGAAGAAAATGTGCATCATTATTGGGTATTTAACCTTATGCCTTTAGTAGCCTTTTTCATTTTTACTTTGGTTGCATTCGATGGGTATCATGTCATGAGATCTGATTATGAAAAAGGAAAATTACCTGATAGTCATGCATTTGAAGAAGTTGAAAATTCATATCTAAATATAATTGATGTTATGGGGTTCAGTGTTCCGCTATTAGGAGCGGCAATTTTATTATTAAGTGTAATTGTCGGACCAATGATGTTTATAAATTTTTCTATTCCATTTGAAATTAAGGCAATTTTGGTTTTGATTCTATCTAAAACCTTTTCTCTAGTTATAGACAGTTTAGGTGATGAATATAGAGTTAAATATTATCAATTAATAGCTGATGAACATAGAATAAAAGAAGAAACACGATTAAGGGTATTACATACCGGGAATAAAATTCTCGAAATGATAGATGTAAAAGTCGACAGAATTACCGAACGTTTTAAAAGAGATAAAAATGTAATTGTTCCATTACCTGCACATAAAGTTTTAAAAGACAAAAAAGAAGAAGTATGTCATAATGCTTATGGAATTATTCAAAAAATTAATAATAAAATTAAAAATGGATTAGTTTTAGATCAAAATGAGGAACAAATTTTTAATATTTTGGAAAAAACTCAAGCTGAAATGAATATGGATACTAATGAAGAAAATAATAATAGAGCCCCAATTAAAGTTTTTGACGATACTAAGCAAGAGGATTGAGGTAAAATTATGTCAATTAGATCAGCTAGCAGTGACAATAAGTTTGTACTTTACCAAATATTGTATATAGTGATTTTGACTATTATGGTATATAAAGGTGCAGAACTTACTCTTTCAAAAGTAGCCGAATCCAATGTTCCCGAAGTTGCTTCAAAAATTATTATGGATAATTACAAAAAAAATTATGAGAATGAAAAAAAAATAAATGCAATTTTAACAAATGAAATTGCTAAACTTAAAGAAGAATTAAGAAAAGGGAATAGTTCAAATTTTGGAAATTATTCAACTGAAGAAAGCAATTCTGCACAACCTCCTGTTAATATTCCTTATAATAATCCGCATGTGCCTTTAAAAAAAGATTTTGTGATTTTAAGTAAGAACATGATTATTTCAAATCCTGTTAAGAAAATTTATAACCAAGCGGTAAATATTGTTTCAAATCCTACCAATCAAGATTTATTTTTTATCGCAGATGATAAAATTATTTTGTCTTTAAGAGCAAACGAAAAAGATGGAAAACTTAACTTGACCCATTCCATTAAAAATCACCAAATATTTATTAAATACAAAGACCCTGGCAGTGACCAACTTAAATTAATTGATTCTATTGAGGTCTTTGAAAAACCAGAGATTCCAAAATTTTCTCTTTCCAATGATTTTAATAAAGCTAAAAGTTTTAATCAATTAAATGATCAAAATTTATTTACTCTTGCGGTTAGATATGATTTTCCAGAAGATCTTAAGTTTGATGCTTTTGTAGTTAATCCAACTGGATGGGCAAAAAATAATTGGCTTTTTTACAAAGAAGAAGATATTGTAGAAAATAAATTAAAAATAGGAAAAATTTATTCAATAAAGTGGACTCATAAAGTTAGTGATAAAGAATATTCAAATTTCATAGATATTTGTGATAGCCAAGGATCTGAAGATAATGACGGGTATCGAATTAATATAAAATTAAAAGTTACAGATAAAATTTCTCATAAAACTAGAGAAATTACGAAATCCATATACATTAACGGTAATTAAAATTGGAGAGAACAATGAAACAATTATACAGAATATTAGCAATAATCGTATTTATATTAATTTATTATAACTCTTTTACTTTCTCTCAAGTACCTGATAAATTTGAAATTATAGATCCCACATTATCAATGCAAATTCAAAAAAAACTAGCCGTAACATATGATCAGGTTCCATCACTATCATCAAATCATGTTATTGTTCAAATAGTTAGAAATTCTTCAGGAAATACAATGGATTCTGCATCTACTATTACTGTTATACCCTGGGGTAATAGTATTAGTTTTGCTGAAATAAAGAAGGATAGCTCAATATCTAATTGGGTGAATGAAATAATTAATCTTAGAGATAATCAAATTATTGATATGTCAGAAATACCTTGGCATTATATATTGACTTCTGTTGTAGGAAAGATTGTTTTAAGCAATAATCAAAAAATAAAGTGGAACCAACCAAAATATAAATATGAACCATTTGGAAGTTTTATCAATGAATATTTTACACTTTTTGGTGGCGAAAGACTTGGTTTACCAATTGATAGAAATTTAGGCATTGGACTCTCCTTGGGGTTTGGTTCTCCTTATAGCGGACCATTAGAAACAAATTTCTATGAAGCTAATTTTCATATTTTAGGTGGTGCAATTGGTGCATTTAATAGTTTTGGGGATGTTGGCGATTTCTATCCTAAAAATAATTTTAACAATGTTTATTCAACGCTTGGTTTTCAAGCTAGTTATTCTTTCCCTCTTTCTGACATAATTAGGTTCCAATATCAGCAAGTTATTAATGAAATTAGTAAATCAGCTAAAGATGAAATACTTAATAAAACAAGAGTTATAAGCTCTGATGGTACAGTTTTCGAACCTAAATTTTTAACTGGGCACTATATAAATTTTGAAATAAGATATCCAATATCTGTATTAGCGTCTCCTTTTGGCAAAATATATTTAGCAGATTACGAGCATGAATGGCATTTCGGAATGCGGTTCTATGAAATGTCATTGGGTTACAAAATACAAACAAAGTTTGATTTCAGATTTGACTATATGATAAAAGATATGGATAATATTCGACAGCCTCAATTAAGTTGTGATTTATTGTTCTCAAATTTATTTGAAAGTTTTGCTAAGGATTTTGCTTTTGGACCTTCGTTTAGTTTTTCAAAACTGCCTGGAGGTTTTGGTTTATTAAAGGCTTTTATAAATCTACGAATAAAATTAAATGAACCTCCTTCAATATAAAAGTTACATAAAATAAAAAATGAAATTTATAAAATTTTTTTTTCTAATATTATTCTATACCTTCCTTTGTAATAATATTCAATTGTTTGGTCAAAATATTTATAAAGAAGTTAAGAGTTTTGGAATTACTGAATTTGAAGCTAAACAAAAAGCGAAATTAAAGGGAATAACATACGCATTATTGGATTATGGAATTTTAAAAGGTGAACTACCTGATAGTTTAATTAATAAAATTGGTTCTGACCCTGACGAATTTATTGTTTCAAAAAAAACAATTAAAAAAGGTTTTAATGAAATATTAAAACAATATGAAGTTATAATTTATGTCGAGATATCAAAGGAAAAAATTATCGATATACGAAATAAGGTAAGACAATTAAAACTTATTGAAGATTCTTTTAGGAAGAATTCATTAAATAACAATTAATTATTATTTAAGTAATAGATTATGTATTAAAGGAGAAAAATGAAATTTCGTTTCTTATCCATATTATTTTTTTGTACTAGTTTAACTTTTGCCCAAAGTATTTGGAAGCAATTAGTCAGGCCATTTGGAGGAAGTATATATTCATTAGCAGAAGTATCAGATACTTTATTTATTGGAACTTCTGATTCCGGAATCTGGTGTTTCTCAGAAGGTGACTCAACATGGCATAGAATTGATGATAATAAAATTATTAATGATGTATATAGTTTAAAAATAGATAGCGCTAATAATCTTTATGCTGGATGTGCTGGTAATGTTTATAAATTATTTCTTAAATCTGGATATGGCAATGATTCAACTGTAACACCATCAAAGCCTAATGATAAAAAAAAATGGGAAGTATTAACTGAAAAACCAAAAGATAAGATGATTTATTCGATTGATTTTACAAAAGATAATAACGTTGTTTTTGGTACTAATGATGGTATTTATGAACTTAATCATAATGATTCAATATCAACAATTAATAATGGTCTTAAAAATATTTGCATTAATTATTTATATATAGATAAATATAATACTTTCTATGCAGGTACTGTATCGGGAATCTTTCGATCTACAGATTCTGGCAAAAATTGGGAAGAAATTAGTAATGGATTACAAAATGGGAATATTAGGATAATTACGAAAAGTGAAAAAGGTTTGTTATATGCGGCTACGCATGGAGGTGGAGTATATTTATTTGATTCAACTAAAAATAAGTGGACTAACATTAGCAATAACAAAAGATTTGGAATTCCTAATCCATATATTAGCGGTTTAGTATGTGATAATGATGGAAATCTTTTTGCAAGCACTTATCAATTTGGAGTTTATTATTCTAAAGATAATGGAAGGAATTGGGTTAAAATTGGCGGTGATGAATTTGGTCGAATGATATACTCTTTGTTTCTCTCTCCTAATGGGAAGTTATATATAGGTACTTTTGGTAGTGGCGTTTATGTCAATGATTATTTTTCAAAGGATTCAAAAAAAATTTTAGGTGCATCTGTGAAAAATTTGATTAGAAGTAAATAAAATATTGATAAAATTAATTCAAAGAGGAACAAATGAATAAAGTAATTTTTATTTTGTTTTTTATAATTATTCCTTCTATAGTCTATTCTCAAACATCAGTAAAAGAAAAATCTACTGGATATGGAAAAACAGAAAGAGATGCTCTGGAAGATGCTAGAAGAAAAGCTGTTATACAGGGAGTTGAGGATTTATTCACAGAAAGACCCCAACAAATGGAGGTAATTAAAGGGAAAGTAACTAATAAACCAGATGCATATTTAAAAAATGAAATTGTTACAAATAAGGAATTTGATGATGATACAAAAAAATGGGAAGTGACTATTAAAGCTGACATATCTCGAAGTGATTTAGAAAAAGATATTAGTGCAATTGATAATTTGTTAGATAGAGTTAATAGGCCTAAAATTTTGGTAATTTCTTCATACTACTCAAATGAAAATTCTAATAAAAAGCTAACAGATTTATCAGTGAATGTAATCAATGAATATTTAGGCAGGCTGGGATTTACATATATTTCTCAGGATGCCGTAAGTAATATAATGCAAGAGATGTCATCATTATCTGGAAGTCAAGATATGAGAGATATAGCAATTAAAGCAGATGCCCCTTATTATATAACAGTAAATATAACTTTGGATATGAAGGGTAAAAATTTAAATACGGGAGCCTATTATTCTTCTGCAAATATTAATCTTGAAGCATTTGATACAGAAAATGCTACTGGAATAGGTACAGCAAATGAATCAAGCGGTTTAGTTGGTAATATTACAAATCAAGACGAAGCTAATATTACTGCTATAAAAGAAGCATCAATTAAGTCAGCAGAAAAAATAGTGGAACAAATTCTGTTAAACTTTAATAGAATGGCTGCAAGAGGATCAAGTTACGAAATTAGAATCTTTGGAATAACGGACTACTTAATAGCCAGAGAATTTAAAAATGCTTTAACCTCACATGAAGGATTTACCGGAGATATTAGAATGAGTAAACAGGAAGATTTCTATAGGTTTGAAATTACTTATAAAAGTCCCCGACCTGATGAGGTTGTAGATGCTATATTCGATGCTTTAAGCGGGAAAACAAATTTTAGAAGATTGAACCTTAAAAGCACTTCAGGCAAACTAATCAATTTTGAGATTAATTAAGGAAATTTTTATGAAAAAAATATTTCTATCCATTTTATTATTGTTATTTAGTTCAACTTTATTTGGACAAATTGTGGTATATCCCTTTAATTCAGAAGAGGGAAATGGAACAAAACAAATAGCAAAAAAAATAGAATCTCAACTAAAAGAAGATCTTAGCAAATCGTTCTCTCTCCCTTCTAGAGATTTTTCAATTGCACAAGATGAATTAAAGGTTCAGGATATAAGGAATTATTTTAAAAAAACTATAGAAGTAAATTTTACTCCGGCTAGTTATGCAATTAAAGGTTACATAAGTCAATCAAAAAATTTTACTACTTTGTTTGATATAAGGATTGATATTATAAATTTACAAACAAATGATGTTTCTACACTTACACAAAATTACCTTTCAGAGTCGAATAATGAGCTGATTTCTGAATATATTGCCCAATATATAAAGAATATTGTACCCACAATTTATAAAATAAATTCTTTTATTGATAAAGAAACAATTTCAATCAATTATGGTGCAGATCGTTCTGCAATTAAAAACGATGTATTAGAGTTGATTTCTACTGTCAAAGATGAAGTTCTTGGTGAAGTAACAGTTAATAAAGTATTTTCAACTTCATCTAATTGTGAATTTAAACTGGTAAATGATCAAGTTGACTTTAATGAAATGACATATCGTAATTACTATTTAAGAACTAAAAGAAATAATGATAAAGCTGAAAAATTTAGGATTAAATTAGCTGAATTAAGAAGTGAAAGAGCCGAGAAAGTTATCAGGGATAAAGAAGAACTTGAACTTGAAAACGAAACTGATAAATATAGATCTAATGACTGGTTAATCTTTACAGTCCAGAATTTTACATTTAATTCAGATACACTAAAAAAATTTTTTAACACACGCACATTAACTCCTTTAGTGTTTGGTTTACAAATCAATTTTGCTAAAGCTAATACACGGTTTTTTATAAATGGAAGACTATCATTAACGAGTGAAGTTAATGAGAATATATATTTAACTTCAAATCAAACAATACATAGTAAATTATTTTTCTTTCAATTAGGGTGTGGAATACAACAGAAATTTTCTATACTTAATTTTATGTATCCAGGAATAATCTTTGGAATTAATTATATGTATACATCCATTGAATTTCAAGATAATAATTTAAATAATATTGTTAATCAAGCATACCGTGGTATAGATGTTGATTTTCTTGGATCCTTAACCTTCAAATTAGGAAGCTTTGGAATATATGGAGAGGGGGGATACCATTTTGTTCCACTGCTAAAAAATGATGATAATATTGATTTAAAAACTACTGGATTTTCAGTTGGTGCCGGAATTTCATTTTTCTTTTAACAAAATTAAACTATAAAATTTTAATAATTCAAAAATAAATATTTTGTCAAGATATATTACTAAGTATAGAAGTATAAAAGTAATTATTATTCACTTATTTATAATTTTTGCATTCCTTACCAATAATCTTTTTGCACAGAATTGGAAAGATTTATACTTAAATTCTATTGAAGAACATAGCAAAGGCAATTTAAATCAAGCAATACTTTCGATGGAGCAAGCTAAAATATTAGTAGAGGACTTAAAAGATGATCAAGGAATAAATTATACTATAATTCTTAGCTATATTGGTCAATTTAATCTAGAACTTGGGAAATATGATGAAGCTGAGAAATTTTTATTACAAGCGTATTCGATCAGAAAAGAAAAATATCCAAACTATTGGGAATATTTAGCTACTTCATGTGAAAATTTAGCTAGCTTATATTTAAAATTAGGACAATATGAGAAAGCAGAAAATTTTAGTATAAATGCAATTAATCTACACCAAAAAAATGAGGATATAAAAAGTTCAGATTATATTAAATCTATCAATATTCTTTCGCTTATATATCGAACGATCGGCAAAATTTCAAAAGCTGATTCACTACTGCAAATGGTTGAATTGGATCAACACTCTGATACTCGAAATAGAATAAATTATTTTTGTAATAATGCTATGGAGTGTTTGAAGATTGATCAATTTGATAGAGCAATTGATAACTATAATAAAGCTCTTGAATTAATATCTTCCATAAATCAATACCCGAATTATTTCCTGGACATTATAAATAATCTAGGTTATATATATAAGAAAGAGCATAACTATATTAAAGCTGAATCACTTTATGTCGAGACTCTAAATTTTACATCAAAGATTTTTGGGACGAAGCATCCTAAATATATTCAAATGCTCAATAACTTAAGTTTGTTTTATTTCGAAATTGGAAATATGGATAAAGCAGAAAAATATTTCATTGAACTTTGTAAAAGTCTGTCTTTTCAAATTGATAGAAATTTCCCAGTTTTAAATGAATACGAAAGAGAAAAATTTTGGACGATGTTAAAAAAGTATTTAAATGAATTTGATTTTTTTGCAATATCAAGACATTATTCAAACCCAAAGATCTTATGTGAAATGTATGATGAGCAAATTGCTACTAAAGGATTATTATTGAACTCAATTCAAAAAGAAAAGAATAGAATTAGAGGTACAAATGATTCCTCTCTAATTAATTTATATGCTAAAATCCAGAAACTTAAGCAAGAATATTCTAATATCTCAATTAGTTCCGAATACATAAATATTGAATATCTAAATCAACTGGATTCATTAGACGCTTTAATTGGTACAATGGAACATAAGCTTAGTGCCCAAGCTGGCAAATCTTATTATGAATTGAGAAATCCAAAAACTAATTGGAAAGATATTCAACTTAAATTAAAACCATCTGAAGCAGCTATAGAAATAATTCGTATCCAATATTTGAATACCGATACTATTTTTTATGCTGCACTAATTGTAAATAAGGATACTAAAGAATATCCAAAGATTGTAATAAATAAAAATGGATATTCTCTAGAGAATGTTATATACTCTAATTATATAAAATCAATTACAGATTCATTTGATGATCAATTATCATACGATCAATTTTGGGAGAAAATTGACGAAAATTTGATAGGCATGAAAAAAATTTACTTATCATTAGACGGAGTCTATAATAAAATAAATTTGAACACATTAAGAGATAATGAAAACAGATTTCTAATTGATAAGTATAATATTATACTTGTATCCAATACAAATGAAATCATAAATAGAAATGAAGTTAAGAACCATAAAACAAAATATGCTTGTTTATTCGGAAATCCAAACTATAATTTATCTAAAGCTAAAAATATTGAACTGGCAAATAAATACTATATGAGACAGTTAGATAATAAAGATTCAAATCAAATATTTAGTAATAATAATGGATTAAAAGAATTAAAAGGAAGTGAAATTGAGATTACTGAAATTGAAAAAATATTAAAAGATAATAATTGGCAAGTTGATAAATTTATTAAAGAAAATGCGATAGAAGAAGCTTTAAAATCAATTAAAAATCCTTTCATTTTACACATTGCAACTCATGGTGGCTTTTCTAATATAAAAGAAAACCTTAATAATGAATTTTATAGAGAGAATTACCCATTACTGAATTCAGTACTTTATTTTGCAGGAGCAAATAGAAATCTTTTTAGTAAAAATAATCTTGATATTGATGACGGCATATTAACTGCTTTAGAAGCAACTAATCTTTGTTTAGATAGTACAGAAATAGTTGTACTATCAGCGTGTGAAACCGCAAAAGGCAAAATTGTCAATGGAGAAGGTGTGTACGGATTACAGAGAGCATTTCAAATTGCTGGTGCTAAAACAATTATAATGAGTCTTTGGAAAGTTGATGATAAAATAACACAAAAACTTATGGTTCAATTTTATAAAAATTGGATAGTAAACAATGATAAATTTGAAGCATTTAAAAGTGCTCAATTAGAAATTAAATCCAAGTTCCCAAATCCATATGATTGGGGTAGTTTTATTATAGTTGGAATTTAACTTTAAGTTAATGAGTTTTATTCATAAACTAATAATTACAATATCCATTTTTTTATTCATATTTGGAATGTCAATCATTCCAATAGATTTTGATTTCCTTAATCCATTATCAAAAGCATTTAGTGATTTTGAATTCAGTGACATAGTTTTTTCTAAACTTCGTAATCATGATGATATTCCATTGGATACAAATATCGTAATTGTTAATATCGGATTTTTATCGAGAAATGAAATTTCAAAAAGATTAAATATTTTGGAAAAATTTAATCCAAAAGTTATTGGGATTGATATTTTTTTTGAAAATTTTGATGGATCTAAGAACGATAATTATTTAGTTAAGAGTTTAAATAATGGGAAAAATATTGTTTTGGCAAATGCACTAATAAAAAAAAACAATACATCAGATATGTATGATTCTATTAAAACTTCAAATAAAGTCTTTTTAAGAAATGCAACTCAAGGTTATGCTAATTTGATAACAGATGAAAGCAAAGGATTTATGACCGTCAGAAGCTTTATGCCTAGATATGTTATTATGAGTGATACTATAAATGCTTTTGCTGTTCAATGTATAAAGCTTTTTGATGTTGGTAAATATAATGATTTTTTAAAACGTAATAATACTGAGGAAAGAATAAATTATGAAAGGAATGTTTACTATAATAATTATATGAGAATCGATATTGATCAGTTGGATTCTTCAATTGATAAAAGTATGATCGAAAATAAAATTGTTTTAGTAGGATTTTTAGGGATTAATTTTAATGACTCTTTATTTATTAATGATAAATTTTTTACTCCAATGAATCAAAGATATGCCGGCAAAACTTTTCCCGACATGTATGGTGTCATTATTCACGCCAATATCATTTCGATGATATTAAGTAGTAATTTTATTAATTCAATGCCTTATATAACAAATATCATTCTTTCAATGACAATATGTCTATTGAACATTTTATTTCTTTCTTGGGTATCTAAAATAAGTAGTAATTGGTACGATGAGATTGCTTCAATAATAACGATAATTGAAATTTTGTTTATATTATATCTATCTATCTTCATCTTTAATGTATTTAATTATCAATTCGATACGACAATAATAATACTTTCACTAATTTTAGTCCCTAATTCAATTAATACATATAATGAATTAATAAAAAAATTAAAACCCCAAAAAAGGGAGGTTTTGTTATGACAAATAGAAAATTTAAAATTATATTTTTTATTATTTTTTTTATGATTTCAATTACTCAAGGGTTTGCACAATCAGAATTATTTAGGGTAATTGCTGTTTATGGAGAAGCATTTGTGAAAGATTTAAAATCAAATGAATGGAATAAACTTTCCTTTGGAAAAAAATTGAATTCTTATGATATAATTAAACTGGGTAAAAATGTTTATTTAGGTCTTGTATATAAATCAGGTAAAACAATTGAACTAAAAAATATAGGTATTTATAAAGTAAAAGATTTAACAAATAATTTAAAACAGCCTAATTCAACATCAATGACATATAAATTTGCGGACTTCATTTTTAATGAGGTAAGTCAAAAAGATTCAGAAGGTAAAGTAATGGATGAAAAGGGTGCAGTAATGCGCGAAAGAATTGAAAAAGATAAAATAAAATTATATATGCCGAGAAACTCAAATATTATAGACACAACAATTATTTTTTCCTGGTACAAGTACGGCGAGAATGCAATGTATTATTTTAGCTTATTAGATAAATTCGATCGTTTAATTTATGAGACTGAAACTAGTGATACATTAATAAAATTAAATGTAATTAATTTAAATTTATTAGAAGATAATCATTATTATTGGAGTGTTGCCTTAAATAAAGAGAAGAATACAATTTCAAGGGAATATTGGTTCTATATTGAACAAAAAGAAAATTCTAAAATGATAAAAGATTCTGTCCAACAGATTCTAGCCGAAAATAATTTTGAAGAAACGATTGCCTGTAAATTTATTTTAGCTAATTTTTATGAACAGCATAAAATCTATGATAAAGCTTTAAAGCTTTATCGTGAAGTTAATTCTAAAGAACCAGAAGTAGAGCAATATCATTTTGCTTATAAAAGTATGCTTGATAGACTTGGAATTGAGGAATAGTCATTAATTAAATTAGATCTTTTTATAGAGATCCTACAGAATAAGAAAATGTGTTGATGCCTTTATATTATTTTCTATACTGCGTATCCAAATTATGAGACACTTTCAAAGTTAAGGTTAAGGAATAAAATATTGAGACATTTAGATAAAAATAGAAAATTGGTATGTCCCTAAACTACGTTGAAAGCAATTGTATCATATTTTTCATCGATTCAATTAAATCTTGTAAAGATTGCAATGAAAAAATGAAACAGCAAATTCAAAAAAACAATCGAAGAGAAACTTTCAAAATAATAAAAGTATTAAAGGAAAATTATTCGTACCAGAAATATGCATAAAGTTTTGCATATTACACGCATGAAGTAATAAACTGTTGAATAATTAATATTGAACCATTAAATAATGATAATTGAAATAAAAGAATAATATATTTTATTTTGAAAGTCGTAAAATTCGAATGGCTCCTTGTGCGACTATTGAGAATATTATTAAACCAATTATTAAATCTGGATATTTTGAATTTGTAAAGTGTACAAATAATCCGGCAATTATTACTCCTATATTCACAATAACATCATTTGAAGTAAAAATCATACTGGCTTGTATATGAACCTCCTTGGTTTTACTTTTTTGAAGCAAGATTAAACTAAGTGAGTTTCCGGCTAATGCAAACAATGAAACTATTATCATCGTATAAAATGATGGTATCTGTATATTATCTATAAAACGATTTATCACTTCAACAAAACCCAATGATGCAAGCAACAACTGAAAGTAGCCGCTTATTGAAGCAACTCTTTTCTTGGATTGTAAAGAACGTTTCACTGCATATAAAGAAATTCCATATACAATACTATCGGCAAGCATATCTAAGCTATCAGCAACCAACCCCATGGAATTTGCTATCAACCCAAAAATTATTTCAATTGCGAAAAAGAAAAAATTGATGGACAAAACCTTCTGCAATATCTTAGTATCAATTTCGGTTTGCGAATTAAGAGGTGCAGAATTAAAATTTTCAGATGAAATAAATTTTGTATTTAGATTTAAGGTCTTTAATCTATCAAAAATTTTTAAGTAATCTTCAGAATGAATTATTTCAAGTTTACGTTTAGCTAAATCGAAGTTCATAGACACAATATTTGACATACCATCTAATTTCATGCGAACAATCTGTTCTTCAGTTGAACAATCCATTTTGGAAATGCTGAATATCGTCTTTTTCATTATTATTACTCAAATTATTTTATAATTTCTTCCTAATAAAAAATAAAATAGGTGCTAATATTTTTGACTAGTATTAAGAGAATTTTTAAAATGCTAAAACAATTAATCAAATATTACAGAACTTTTATATAAATAAAATCACATTAGAAATTTCTTTTAATGATCCCTTTTTACAATATGAAAAAGTAACTACAAATAAATAGGAAGATTGACAAGTTTATAAAATAAATGGACAAAAATTTACATGGAGCTGTCCAAAAAGTAGAGTAGAAGTCATTGCGAGGAGTGAAACGACGAAGCAATCTTTTGTTTTAATTCAAAATTCAGATCACTTTGCTTCTCTCGTGATGACAACATTACATTTGGGACAGCCCCTGTAAATTTTATTTTGCAATAGTAAAACTATCCGGCATTTGAACTGCAATAACTTTTCCGCGTGCAGTTATTTCGCCGTTTGCAGAGACAGTAATTTCAGAAATTACTTTTCTCCCTTTAATTTCTACAATAGTACCAATTATCTCTAATTCAACACCGAGCGGTGTTGGTTTTAAATAATCTACTTGAAGCGAGGCAGTTACAAAACGGAAGGGAGGAAGAGTATCGGGATTTCTTCCTTCATTTCTGTATGAAGCTAGTGCAGCAGTTCCAGTACCATGACAATCAATAAGCGATGCTATTAAACCTCCATAAACAAATCCTGGAATAGCAATATGGTAAGGCTTTGGCGAAAAATGAGCAATCGTTTTGTCGCCTTTCCAGTAGCTCTTGATTTGATGTCCATGTTCGTTCAATCTTCCACAGCCGTAGCAGTAGCTCAGTTCATCCGGATAGTAATTTTGTATTGCTTCTTGTTCCATAATTGTTTCTTTATAATTTTATTTTTCAAGCATAACTATATGACTAGTTAAAGGTTTATTTTTAATTTCTTTGATTATTTTTAATCCGGTTCTTTCTGCAAGTCCGGATAAACCTTTTGCGGCAATAAAAGATTTAAAACCTTTGTAATGTTCTTTCCCTGCCACAAACTCGACTGTATTATTTAAGATCGACCAGAAACTTCTTTTAACCGGATATAAATAATCTGCAATAATAATATGGTCTGAAAAATCAGCTAAAGTTTTAATGATATTTTCTCTCATATCTTCGTTTATCTCGTGAATAACATAAGTCATAACGGAATAGTCATAATGAGTTCCGCAATTGTTCAAAAAGTTTGATAAATCATTATGATGAAAAAATATTTTTTGTGAAGGCTTATTGTTTAATTTTTTATTTGCGATGTTAATATTTCTTTGCGAAAGATCAACAGCATCAATTCTGCTGCATTTATCTTCAAGCTGGAAAGGTAACCTACCAGTTCCGCAGCCAGCGTCAATCACTTTTGAGTTTTCTTTAATTAAAGATTTTATAATCCGGAAAACCCCATCTTGATTTGGAGCTATTAGTTTTTCGTAAAAAATTCCATCGTACCAGTGGTCTTTATTAAATTGCATAGAAGTGTTTCAATATTATCTCATATTTTATTTCAAATATAAAATATGAGATTTGAAAACAAATAGACATCATCAGATTAAATCCTTACAGGGAATGATATTCCTATATTGATCATATATTAAAAACAAATTATTTACTGAAGTTACGCAAGAGCTTATAAATGTCATGCTGAGTTTATCAGCATCTAAAAACTGCGTAAAAAAGAGATTCCGAATCAAATTCGGATTGCCAAATTTATTTCTTTGCGTAACTTCAGTTATATATTTTTTAGAAAGACCAGTTGACAATTGGAAATACAGGAAACTGTCCGCCGGTTTCTATGAAATTTATAAGTCCAATCTGAATACCATATAAGCTTTGCGCCATATTTATTAATCCAAGCTGCAAACCGCTTACATGATTGCCTTTATTAAACCAGCCCCATTGAAAACCTTTAACATTATTATTATTTATATTCACAGCGCCGCTTTGCCAGCCTAGGAAGTTTCCATCATTTAAATTTATAAATCCCCACTGAATACCTTTAACACCCCCGTTTCCAACACTGTTTACAAGTCCCCAATCAAATCCTTCCATTGAAACATTCTTGCCGTATATTAAGTTTATACGAATACCTGAAATGGATGTACTCTCAGGAAATATTTGAACAGGATTAAACAAAGCGATGTTGATAGGCTTAGACTGAGCAGTGCTGATGTTTGATAAAAAAAGTATTAAGATACTTGTAACAAAGATAACCGAAATGTTTTTCATAATGACTTCCTTTATAATGTTTGTCGATTCTGCTTAAAGTAACTTTCTTTATAGTTTATTCTTCTAGTAAATTACAAATCTGGAAATTATATAACAAATGGAACTCAATTTTCTGTCATACTTTTTAAATAAAGAATTTTTCCTGTTATAGGTATATCAAAGTTTTTATCATTTTTCAAATCATAGCAAATATATTTATCATCTTGCTGAAGAAGAATTAATTCATCATTCCACCAGCCAATGACTTTAACATTACCATTGTAATTTTTTATCAGGGTTCTTTCGTCCTTTGAGTTGTTATCATAAATTATAAAATTATTAAGTGCGCTATTCATTGTCAGGTCTTGTCTGTTTATAAAAATATATTTTCCTGAAGGGGACCATTGGTAGTTTAAATAATTAAAAATTATAGAACCATCTGGCAATGCTTTCGGAATATCAAATTCAGATTGTACACCATCTTCGCCTTCAATCTGGTAGGTTTTTAGATTAGATAATTGTTTTGTCCTAACATCATAAAAATATAAGTATCTGATATCCGTATATTTTTTAGTTGCTGCATTATAATTTATTGATCCGACTTTCAAGAATGAAATAACATTTCCATCTGGCGACCAAAAGGTATTTGTAAATCCGGTTTGAGTATGTGCAATTGATTCTTCCGAAGATCTTTTAATATTTTGCGCAACGAGCTCTTCTTCTCTAATTGATTTACCTTTATCATTCTTAAATATTTTATAAGGTATATGAAAAAAATCATTGCCCGAAGGAGAGACTTCAAAATTGACAAGTCCGTGCGAATCATCTTCCTTTTTAAAATCCTTAAAAATTTTATTGCTGTTCTTTTCAATTAGATAATAATGATTTTGATAAATGCTGCCACCCGGATCGAATTCATAGAGCAAATATCTGTTGTTAACATAACCAACCAGACGATTACCTCTAGCCGGAGTGAAATTTTTAATTGTTTTATTTGAAGAAACATTTATCAGCGAAGTATATTTCTCTTTTGAATATGTATCTTTGTCTCCGGAATTTAAATTGCAATACAGCAGCGAATCACTTTCCCAAACTAAATCTACGCCGTTATTGCCGCGGTCACTTTTCAACCAGGCGAGCTCTTTACTAGTTAAGTAAAAAGAATACACATTTGTTTTATTATTTATAGAATCATAATCATAAAACGCGAGAAATCCTTGCGAAGGCGATAATTTAAAATTATCTGCGGATATACCATAATTGGAAGGCAGTTTTAGAATTAACTGTTTGGCGCTGTCTTGTGAATTAAAAAACCAAACGGAAGAATTATCTCCATGTTCATCTACATAAATACATGAATAATAAAATGTGCCTTTAGCGTTGGCTGTCTTTTCGATCTTGCTGGTAGTTTTTTCCTTTTCAACTTTAGTTGAACTGCCGCAATGAAAATTTAATAAAGCAAACACGAATCCTAAAAATATTATTACTGATTTCATTAACACACTTTCGCAAATTTGAATATGATTTTGCTTCTGTCACTTTGTATTATACAAACAATTTTTGAAGAACAATTACAAGAATAAATAATAATTAGAGTTTCTACAAAATAGGTTTTTAGCTTGTTTATCATATCCATAATAATCAAGAACTGTTTCTCAAATGGAATCCGTAAAATACATATAGCTTAAATTTTTAGATATTTATATATATTTATATTATATAATACCTGTTGTGTGAATTAAAAATTAATCATAGGAAACTGTTGAAACAGTTACGAAATAAAAGAGTGATTTTATTAACCCACGGATTAATCCGTGAGTTAATATGAAAAACATGCTTTATTAGAGCCGTTTCAACGGCTTACAATCTAATTCACACAACTGGTATATAATTTCTATAAGCACTTTGTTATATGCCACATGAATCTTTACTTCTTTATTTAAGCTTTCAAGATTAATGTTCAATATTTTATATTAGACAGGTAATTAGAAATAATATTTGTCTAAATAAGTTTTATTAAAAAATAGTCAAAGGGAACATTATGGATATTTATTTTGTCGTTTTATTTTTCCATATCTCCGGCGCGTTTATTTTATTTATGGGCATGAGCCTTGAATGGGTGGGAGTTACAAAGCTTAATAGATCGGTAAAATTGGAACAAGCTTTGGAATGGACAAACTTCCTCTCAACTTATAAATCAGCATTTATTATTGGCGGCGTTTTGCTGCTAATTACAGGTATTTATATGGCATCTGCTAAATGGGGTTGGGCACCATGGATGATGGTTTCGTTTTTACTTTGGCTGTTTTTAGTAATTCAAGGATCGGTATTTACTGGAGGAAAAATTACCACGCTTCGCAAGTTTTTAAATTCTTCAACTGATATAAAATCCTCTGATCTTAATTCACATATAATTAAACTAAAACTGTTAAATTTATTACAGTCAAGATTAACGGTTGGCTTTGGAGCAATATTTATTATGACGGTGAAACCAGATTTAGCCGGTTCTTTAATAGTAGTTTTAATTGCTTTTATTTTAGGATTAGCACCGTTTTTATCTAAACAAAAAAGTGCAGCTTAAAAATTTGATTCAAACTTTTTATATAAATCTACTGAATAAAAATCCAAAAAATACAAATTGTATTATTTGAAACTGTATAAAAAGTTTAATCTAATTAGTTTCTGATTGTGGCTGTTCAAAAAGTAATGTTGTCATCATGAGAGAAGCGAAGTGAACTGAATTTTGAATTAAAAAACAAAAGATTGCTTCGTCGTTTCATTCCTCGCAATGACTGCTGCACTACTTTTTGGACAGCCCCTTTAAGTAGTTGCTTTTTTCAAAGTGAAAGTAAATTTCGATCCTTTTCCTATTTCACTTTCTACCCAAATTTTGCCACCATTTCTTTCCACAAATTCTTTACAAAGTGATAAACCAAGTCCTGTTCCTTTTTCTCCAGCGGTTCCTTTAGTTGAATAGAATGAATTTGGATCGAAGAGGTTTTGTAATTTTTCAGATTCAATTCCTATTCCATTATCTTGAACTGAAACTTCGATTAAATCATTCTTTTCTATTGAAGAAATAATAATTTCTCCGTTTTCATTTGTAAATTTTATTGCGTTTGTTGTTAGGTTCTGAATAATTGAATTTAGCATATCGGCGTCTGCATAAACTTCGCTTTCACTATTAATATTATTGATAAATTTTATCTTTTTCTTATCGGCAGATTGAGCTGCAAGATCAAATATTCTGGTTACAACAAAATATAAATTTATATTAACTGGATTATGCTCTATTTTATTTCTTTGCACTTTAGACCATGTAAGTAGGTTTTCCATCAATCCGAATAGATTTAGTAAACTGTTATTTAACCCGCGGCTTAATGATTTAATCTCTTCTCTTGTCAAATTATCTATATCATTAGCCATTAAATCAGATGCGCTTAATAATGATTGGAAAGGGCTTCTCAAGTCATGTGCAATAATAGAAAAGAATTTATCTTTAGAAGCATTCAGCTCTTCAAGTTGTTTGAATTGCTTTTGAATTGTTTCTTCGGACTTTTTCTGTTCGGTAATATCGCGTTCAACAAATAATATATTTTGAGGGTTTCCTGAAGCATCAAATAAAACTGTTGAATTAACATCAATATAAAATCGGCTGTTGTCTTTTTTTATTGCAAGGTATTCTGTACGCTGAGTATCTTTTTTTTCTTTTAAAATATTTTGAATATTTTCTATTATTTTGTCATGATCTGAAGGATCTATAAAATCTAATGCAGATTTCCCGATCAGTTCCATTCTTTGCTCAGGCAAATAACCGTATATTTCAATTAGTTTATCCGAGAGAAATTCAAGTTTCCCATCTAATGAAATCATTCCAATTCCATCTGGAGTAGCAGAAATTATGGCTTCCAATTTTTGATTGCTATGTAAAAGCTCAGCTTCAATTTTGTTATGGATTACAATCAATTCTTCTAATTGCAGATTTCTTTCGGCTAGCTCTTTTTCTTTCTGAAATTCATCTCTTGCAAAATCTTTGTTTTTCATAATAATTTATCAGCCAATTTTGTTATTGTAAAATAATAGAAAAAACTGAAAGCAGTAAGGATTATTAATAAAAAAATTTTCTTAAATATATTAAGTCTATTTTTCCACAATGTTGGAATGCTTTCCCCTATATTAATATTTTTGAAAAATTTTATTTTAAATCAATATCATAATCTTATCAATTTTACTTGTATGCGTATTATCTCGATTTTAAAAATGTTCCCATCTGTAGTTCTTTAAATGCTTTTTGCAATTCTTCTTGAGTATTCATTACAATTGGACCATACCAAGCAACTGGTTCTTTTAATGGTTTGCCCGAAATTAGAAGGAATCTAATTCCTTGGTCATCTGCTTGAACTGTAACCTCATCGCCGCTGTCGAATAAAATTAATGAACGATTATCTGCCTCAGCAGCTTGCCCTGAGTTTATTATCTCAATATTTTCTGTCGGTACGGCAAGCGGAGAGGAGGCATGTAAAAATTTGCCTGAGCCTGCAAATACATAGGCAAAGGCATTATTCATATTATTTATAGAAAATGTTTTTCTTTTTCCTGACGGAACATAAATATCAACATAAGTTGGATCAGCAGCAATGCCATCAACTGGGCCTTTCTTTCCCCAAAATTCTCCGCAGACGATTCTAACTTTTGTTCCGTCATCATCAATTACTTCTGGTATGTCAGAGGACTTTATTTCTTGATATCGAGGAGCAGTCATTTTTAATGCAGCTGGCAAATTTGCCCAAAGTTGAAAACCATGCATTCTGCCGTAAGAATCACCTTTAGGCATTTCTTGATGAATTATTCCGCTGCCCGCAGTCATCCATTGAATATCGCCTGAAGAAATAACTCCTTTGTTTCCAATGCTGTCGCCATGTTCAACACTGCCGGCAAGTACATAAGTTATTGTTTCTATTCCTCTGTGTGGATGCCATGGAAAACCCGCAATATAATCTTCTGGATTATCGCTGCGAAAATCATCAAGCAGTAGAAAAGGATCAGTCTCCGAAGGGTCGCCAAATCCAACTGCTCGGCGAAGATTAACACCAGAACCTTCAATTGTTGGTTGTGCTTTTAAAATTTTCTTCACTGGCCGAATTGACATTTAAGCGTCCTTTCTCTTTTCTTATAACATTTGTTCGCACTCAATTATTTTAAAACATTTTGTTTTGCCTATTCTTCTGACATTAACAAAATGTTTCTTCCAATGCTATTTCATCAAAATTTTTCATCCGCAACCAATCCGGTAATTTCAGCAAAATCGCCCAATTCAATTGAATATCTGACGCTAACTTGAATCCATCCGGCTGCATTATTCCCAATTTCTGCTGCAATTATTATGGTATCTTTTTATACATTATTTTTTTTGAAGTTGTTTTGTTACTTCATTAACAATTACTTGATAACTCAATTGAAGGCATAATTCTGTTATCAGATTAGCATCTTCAATTAAAGTTTGTCGATAAATAATATTTTTTAAAAGCATTTTTGTATTACGACTTTTTTTGCAGCTTAAATCCGCTTATACTAAAGGTAAATATTAAACTAAATAATTCAAAAGTAAATTCAAACCTAAATTGAGTGAACTAGGGCATATTGTTAAAAGATTTAATAAAGTAAATCTGTAAATGATTAATAAAATGATTTTGTGATCTAATAAAAATCCAATGAATTGGTTGAATTTTAATTAATAAATTTATTTTATTTAACTTAGTGTGCTGTTCCAATAAGATTTTATAAATTAGAAACTGTTTAATTAAATATTACTAACTTATGTTTTATCCATATAATATCTATTATTTGATAATCGTATAATTTAACAGCATAACATATTCAACATAAATATTGAAGGGAAAATCAGAATAAGAATGAAAATCTCCAATAACAAAACAATGATTCTAATAATACTAACATTTATTGTTTTATTAACCCTGTTCCTAAATTTAGTAAAAGGCGTTCATCCTATATTAGATTTTTTCCAGTATTTAGTTCAAAAAGAATTATTCTGGATTGTACCATTAGTTTTGATAATGATTATTATTATTTGGCAGCATAATATTAATATTAAAGAAAAAATTACTAATGAAAGAGTTGAAATATACTCTGCAACCATAAGGACAATTCAAGACATCCTGCAAAATTCATCATCTTCAATGCAGCTATTAATTTTTGATATGAAAGATCAAAAAGTAAATGAAGATATTATAAATCGCGCTGAAAAAAATATCTTTGAGCTGAAGAAAGCAATTAACACTTTAGGATCAATTGATCCAAAATCAATAAAACTAAAAGAATTAAACAGTAAAATGTCGGTAATAAGAATGAATGATTAAATTCTATTAATAATTATAATTGTGTGTGAATAAGAAAACGGTTATTCTTTTGTGATACTTCAATTGTTCTATCAAAAAAATTAATCAAGTTATCATTTGTTAAAACATTTTCATTTTTTCCTGAGGAATGGACACTCCCATTTTTCAGTAAAAGTGTATTTGAAAATAATGGTAGAATTTCTTCAATATGATGTGAAACATAAATAATAGTGGGCGAATCTTCAGCCTTGGCAATATTATCGACAAGCATTAAGAAACTTTCTTTTGCGAAAATATCCAGTCCAGTGCAAGGTTCATCTAAAATTAAAAGCTTTGGGGCAGCCATCAATGCTCGTGCAAGTAAAACCTTTTGTTTTTCACCTTGTGATAAGGAATAGTAAAATCTATTTTTTAAATTACTGCATGCAAATTTGTCTAAAATATTTTTAGCTTTTTCATAGTCATTTGCAACAGGATTTTCGTAAAGACCTATACTGGCAAATTTTCCGCTAATAACAATTTCTTCAACAGTTTCATTTACATAAAGTGATTCTTGTAAAGATGAACTTACCCAGCCTATTGATTTTCTTAATTCGCGGAAATCGTAAGTCCCAAATTTTTTCCCAAGCACATTTACTTCACCTTCTGAAGGAAAAATGTAGCCATTAATCATTTTTAATAATGAGGTTTTACCTGAACCATTTAATCCGAATATTGCCCAATGCTGGCCTGCTTGCACACTCCAATTTATATTTTTTAAAATAAATTTTTCGTCTCTTTTTATTGATGCTTCTTTTATTTCTATAACCAAAGCTTAATCTCTTTTTTTATTTATTAAACTTAATGCTGATTACTTAATTGAAATTTGATTAACATCATTAAAAATAAATGAAAAGTTTGTCAAAATTTAATTTGCTTAAAATTAGAAAATTTTTAATTTAATGCACCCATTATTAAATGAATGTTTTTATTTATTAGATTTTTTAAATAGGGTGAACTTCATTATTTATATAATAACAAGTACGCCCGCAAAATTTAAGACAAAATTCATATTAAAAATAAACTGATTGTGAATACCTTATTGTTTGTTAAATAACAATCAAAAATTTTATTTTGGAGTTACAACATTAGATTCAACAAAATTTTAATTATTTAAACTATCTTTCGATTATATATATCAAATATTCAAATATTTTTTTATTTATTTAATTTTATCATATCATGTCAAAAACTACCTTCGATTTTTTATCCCAAAAACGCTATATATTTTTTTTAATTGCAGCTTTTAGTATTCTTTTAATTTGTGCATCGATATTTTATTATTTCTATGAGAAATCGAGTATTCGAAAAGATGCAATTATTGATTTAAGAGATTTCAGTGAGTTAAAAATAAATCAAATTCAAAATTGGAATAATGAAAAATTAGCAGATGCAAACGCAATTGTTAATGATGAAAGTTTTGCTAAAAGTGTAGAATCTTTTTTGAAAGTAAATAGTTCTTATAATGAAAAAATAATTAAAGACCAGCTGTCCTTAATAAAATCAAATATAATTTATCGAAATATCATTCTCGCCTCTCCAAACGGGAAATTACTAATTTCTTTTAACCCCAATTTAAACCACGTAAACCCTAAGACTATTGGTTTTATTAATAAAGCTGTTGATAGTAAGAAAATTATAATGGGAGATATTTATTATTCTCAATCTCTAAAAGAAATAAATATTGATTATATAGCGCCAATTAAATCTAAAAATAGAAAAGTTATTGCAGTATTAGTTTTGCGCATAGATCCGCAAACTTATTTATATCCTCTAATCAATTCGAAGGGATCTAACAGTTCACAATATAAAACTATATTAGTAAAAAAAGAAGGTAATGAAGTTTGTTATCTTAATAATATTGAAGGACATGCAAACTCCGAACTAAATTTTAAAATATCTCTCAATCAAAAAAATATGCCATCTGTAAAAGCAATACTTGGATTTAAAGGAATTACTGATGGTGTAGATTATCTTGGCAATAAAGTGCTTGCTCATGTTGCTCCTATAAAAGGTACAAATTGGTTTTTGGAAGTTAAAGTTGATAAAAGTACACTTTATTATAGCCTTAATGTTAAAGTTTTTTTTATAGCTTTATTTAATCTGTTATCAATCCTAGTATTTGGATTTGTTTTAAGTTTGATTTATCAGTCTCGCCAAAAAAATATTTACATGGAATTGTTTGTTAAAGAAAAAGAGCTTAGAGAATATCATGAGGAATTTAGGACAATTCTATACAGCATTGGCGATGGTGTAATTACAACTGATACGCTTGGTAAAATAAATAAAATGAATCATGTCGCAGAAGAATTAACAGGATGGACCGAAGCTGAAGCAGTTGGAAAACCAATAGAAATTGTTTTTAATATTATTAATGGAACAACCAGAGCTATTGTAGAAAACCCCATTTTCAAAGTATTAGAAAAAGGAATAATAGTTGGACTTGCAAATCATACACTTTTAATTTCTAAAGACGGCCGCGAATTTCCAATTGCAGATAGTGGTGCGCCAATTCGTGATGAAGAAGGAAACATAGAAGGTGTTGTTTTAATTTTTAGAGATAAATCCGAAGAGCATAAAGCAGAAAAAATTATTCGTCAAAATGAAGCAAGGCTAAAGCGCGCTGAGCTTGCATCCAAATCTGGAAATTGGGAGCTTCATCTAGATTCAAAAAAAATTATTGCTTCTGAGGGCGCTGGTAAAATTTATGGCGTTGATTGGACAGAAGTTGACTATGATTTAGTAAAAAAAGTACCGTTGCCTGAATATAGGGTAGTGATGGATAAAGCCATTATAAACTTAATTGAGGATAATATTCCATACAATATAGAATATAAAATCAAAGCTTTAGATACTGGTGAAATTAAAGATATTCATTCCATTGCAGAATATGATAAAGAAAACAAAATACTCTTTGGGGTTATTCATGATATTACCGAACAGAAAAAATTAGAGCAATCTCGTTTCCAATTACTTAATATTATTGATAAAAGCTTAAATGAAATTTATATATTTAATTCAGACACACTAAAATTTGAATATGTAAATAATGGTGCACTTGAAAATTTAGGATATAATGCCAAGGAAATTTTATCCTTAACGCCATTAAATATAAAACCTGAATTTACCGAAGAATCTTTTAAACAATTGATTAAGCCATTAATAAATGGTGAAAATGAAAAACTTGTTTTTGAAACTATTCATAGAAGAAAAAATGGAACCAAATATAATGTAGAAATCCATTTACAGCTTCATAAATTTGAAGATAGAAGTGTTTTCTTTGCAATAGTTAATGATATAACTAAAAGGAAAAGAGATGAGGCAGCTCTTCGTGAAAACGAAGCTTTTCTTAATAATCTTATCGAAACAATTCCTATTCCAGTTTTCTATAAAGATAATAACTTAAAATATATCAGCGCTAATAATGCTTTTATCAATTTGTTTGGATTTACTAAAGAACAAATAAAAGGAAAAGCAGTAACCGATCTTTATGAAAAGGAATTGGCGCAGATTTATATTGAGCAAGACAAAACACTCATCAATTCTGGCGGTTTGCAAATCTATGAATCTAAATTTAAAGATATAAACGGTTCTAACCACGATGTAATTTTTTATAAAGCAACATACTCAAATAGCGAAAATAATAACGCTGGAATTATTGGCGCTATGCTAGATATTACTGATAGAAAGAAAGCAGAAGAGGAAATAAGGACTATTCTTAAAACAACGATAGATGGTTTCTATCTTGTAGATATGAATGGAAGGATTTTAGATACAAACGATTCATATTGTTCTATGATTGGTTACAGCCGCGATGAATTGCTTAATATGAGCATTAAAGATGTTGAAGTTCAAGATACTGAAGATGTAATCAAAGAAAAGATTAGAGAAATTAAGCAGAAAGGATTTTATAGATTCGAATCGAAGCATAAACGAAAAGACGGTAAAATTATAGATATTGAGTCAAGCGTAAACTATTTGAAAACAGGAAACGAAAAAATCTTTGTCTTCATGCGGGATATTACAGAACGTAAAAAAGCTGAAGAAGAAATAAGAACTGTCCTTCGAACAACAATTGATGGCTTTTATCTTGTTGATATGAATGGAAAGATTTTAGATACAAATGACTCTTATTGTTCTATGATTGGCTACAGCCGTGAAGAATTACTTAATATGAGGGTAAATGATATTGATTTATATGACAATGAAAATGATGTTAAAGAAAAACTTAAAATAATTAAATCCAAAGGATTTTTTCGTTTTGAAACTAAGCATAGAAGAAAAGATGGTAAAATTATAGATATTGATGCCAGCGTAAATTATTTGAAAGCTGAAAATGAAAAAGTCTTTGTTTTTATGCGGGATATTACTGAACGAAAACAGGCGGAAGAAGCTATATTAAGAAATAAAGAAAGATGGGAAAGCTTGTTTAACAATAGCCCAGCTGCTATTGCAATTTATCAAGCTGTTGAAAATGGAAATGATTTTATCTTTACAGATTTTAATTCAACAGCTCAAAAAATAGATAATATAAATCGTGATCTAGTGATGGGCAAAAGAATAAGTGAATTATTTCCCTCAGCAGAAAAGCTTGGCTTCCTTGATATTTTTAGAAAAGTTTGGCAAACCGGAAAAACAGAATATATAAATTTAAATTATCAAGATGATAGAATTGAAGGATGGCGCGAGAATATAATTTATAGGCTAAATACTGGAGAAATTGTTTCAATTTATAATGATATTACAGACAGGATGAAGGCAGAAATTTCATTGCGAGAAAGTGAAGAAAGATTTAGAACTGTTTATAATGCCTCACCAGATGGTATTTCAATTTCTGAAATTGAAACGGGATTATTAGTTCAAGTAAATGATGCTTATAAGTCTGTATTTGGTTTTTCTCAGGAAGAAGTTAAAGGAAAAACATCTTTAGAGATTGGTATTTGGGTGAACAATGATGATCGCAAATTACTAATTGATGAACTGATGAAGAACGGTTTAACTAATAATAAAGAAATCAATTTTAAGAAGAAGGATGGAAAAATAATACACACTTTAGTTTCTGTTAGAGTTATTACAATCGACCAAAAAAAATATATGATTACTGTTGTGAAAGATATAACTGAAATTCACAACATTGGCCAAGCATTAAGAGAAAGTGAAGAACGGTTGAAAACAACTTTATATAGTATTGGCGATGGCGTAATAACAACTGATAGATTTGGAAGAGTAAACCGAATGAATCCAGTTGCTGAGAATTTAACTGGCTGGAAAGAATCCGATGCTAACGGTAAATCTCTGGAGGAAGTATTCAAAATTATAAATGAAGGCACAAGAAATACAGTTGAAAGTCCAGTTCACAAAGTTTTGAAGGAAGGGCACATTGTAGGTTTGGCTAATCATACTTTATTGATTTCAAAATCCGGTGTCGAAATTCCTATTGCCGATAGCGGCGCGCCTATTAGAAATGTAAATGGTGAAATTGATGGCGTTGTTCTTGTTTTCCGCGACCAGTTAAAAGAAAGAGCAGCGCAAAAAATTCTTGAAGAAAGTGAGGCTCAGCTAAAGCAGTCGCAAAAGGTTGCTCGAATAGGGTATTATATTTTTGATATTACTACTGGCTTCTGGACAAGTTCTGAAATGCTGGATGAAATATTCGGAATCGATAATAATTATAAACATGATATTGAAGGCTGGTTGAATTTAATCGATCAGGAATATTCAGAAGAGATGAGCACATATCTTAATCAGCATATTCTTGAAGAGAAAAAGGATTTCGATAAGATTTATAAAATTCGTAAGCAAAATGATAATTCTGTTTTGTGGGTTCATGGTATGGGTTCTCTTGAGTTTGATAAAGACGGAAATGTAATTAAAATGTTTGGAACGATTCAAGATGTTACTGAGCGAATGGTAACACAAACTCTTATTGAAAATTCATTAAAAGAAAAAGAGGTGCTGCTAAAAGAAATTCATCATCGAGTTAAAAATAATTTTCAGCAAATTATTGCTCTCATTGCTTTGCAGTCCCAGTTTATTGAAGACCAAGCCATTCTGGATATTTTTGATGACCTTTCTCATAGGCTGCTTGCAATGTCGCTTATTCATGAGTTAATGTATGGTACGGGAAATTTTGTTGCTGTAGATATTAAAGAATATATTGAAAGGCTTTCGAATTATTTGGTACAAACTTATTCTTCGGCAAATAAAATAAAACTAAATCTTGATCTTGAAAGCCATAGCCTCAGCCTAGATACGATAATTCCATGCGGCTTAATTGTAAATGAAATTTTAACCAACTCTATTAAATATGCATTCCCTAATGATTCTACCGGTTCAGTAAATATTTCATTCAAGAAGCAAAATGGAGAATATCATCTTACAATTTTTGATGACGGCGTTGGATTAAAAAAAGATTTGGATATTGAAAATCTTCAATCACTTGGACTAAGATTAATCAAACTTCTTTCCATGCAGCTGCGAGGCAATGTTGAAGTTATTCAGCCTGAAAAAGGTTTGTGTTATAAAATAAAATTTAAAGGAATTAACTGAAATGAAAGATGCAGGTAAAAAAGCTAGTATTCTTTTAGTTGACGATGATATTCTTATTTCCGAAAGCAATAAAATTTTGTTGAGAAAATCTGGCTACGAAACTGCCGGTATTGCCTGCGATGGAAAGACCGCCATTGAGATGGCTCTTGAAAAAAAACCCGATCTTATTTTAATGGATGTAAATCTTAATTCCGAAATTGATGGGATTGCAGCTGCTGAAGAAATTCAAAAAAGTGAAGACATCCCGGTAATTTTTGTAACAGCTTATTCAGATCCTTCCACAATTGAAAGAGCAAAGAAGGTTGGCCCTTTCGGTTATTTAATTAAGCCGTTTGAAAACCGCGAGCTTCTTGTTTCAATTGAAACTTCTCTCTATAAGCATTCCTTCGATAAAAAAATTAAAGAGCAGGAGTTCTTATTTAGGACTGTCGCAAACTTTGCTTATGAGTGGGAATTTTGGATTATGCCGGACTTACAATTTAAGTACTGTTCACCCTCATGTGAAAGGGTAACTGGTTATAAGGCTGAAGAATTTATTAATAATCCTAAACTGCTTTTCGATATTATCCACGAGGATGATAAAAGTAAGTTTGAAGAACATTTTAGAAAATATCACTCCGAAAATTCTACTGAAACAGTTCAAGCATTAATCCTCAAAATAATTAATAAAAATGGAGGTGTTAAATTTATAAGGCACACCTGTAATCCGATTTTTTCTGATGATAATGCTTATATTGGGAGAAGAGTAACAAACGTAGATATAACCGATCGTACTTTATCAGATAAAAAACTTAGGGAAAGTGAAGAGTTTTTAAGCCGGGTAATAAATAATATTGATGAAATTATTTATTCTGTATCATTTATAAAAAATCAAGATGCAAGTAATGTGGATTTTGTAAGCGAACAAGTAAAAAATATTCTTGGTTATCATCCGAACGATTTTAAAAAAATGCCGGGGCTATGGTTCAGCATAATACATCCGGAAGATACTGAAGAAGTAGCAAGACAAACAAAGCTGATGTTTAAAAGTAAAAAAGCCTCTAAAAGAATTTACAGAATGAAGCACAAAGTATCCGGTGAATATATTTGGATCGAAGACCATCCTCAGCTTCTATTTGATAAAGAAGAAAATATAATTGGGCAATTTGGAACGGCTCGAGATATTACAGAAAGCAAAAAAGCTGATGAATTAATAAATGAAAGTGAGCAGCGGTATAGGCTTTTATATGAAAATAGCATAGACGCCGTTATGCTTACTAAGCCTGACGGCTCAATATCTTCTGCAAATCCAGCGGCTTGTAAAATGTTAAACATGACAGAGGATGAAATTTGTAGTAAAGGAAGAGAGGCAATTGCTGATAGAAACGATCCTAGATTATTAAGTATGATTAATCAAAGAGAGCAAACCGGAAAAGCCTTTGGTGAAATCACTATGTTTAGAAAAGGCGGAATAAAATTCGAAGCGGAAATTTCCTCTTCAGTTTTTATTGATAATAGCGGCGAAAAAAGAACAAGCATGATTATCCGAGATATATCAGAGCGAAAAGAATATGAAAGACAGCTTATTTTAAGTGAAGAAAGATTAAGGCTTGCTACTGAATTTGCTAATGTGGCTGTCTGGGAATATGACTTTAACTCAAATAGTATGTCGCGTTCTAAAAATCATGACGGCTTATACGGATTGGAATGGCAGGAACATTGGGACATAAATACTTTTCTGAATGCTACACATCCTGATGACCGTGAATTATCAAATAATACTATCCAAGGCTCGGCAGTTCCTGGCGGACCAGATAGCTATGGATTTGATTTCCGGGTAGCCTATCCAGATAAATCAATTCATTGGTTAGCTGTTATTGGTAATGTTGTAGAACGAAGCAAGGAAGGGCATGCATTAACTGTTCGAGGTACATTAACAGATATAACAGAACGCAAACATGCCGAGGAAGCATTAAAGGAAAGCGAAGAAAGATACCTTAAACTTATAAATACGATTCCTAGCGGCGTTGCAGTATATCAAGATGGGGAATTTGTTTTTGTAAATCATGCTTCCTTAGAAATAATGAATATTACTAATAAGGATGTACTGCTTGGCAAATCGGTGCTTTCCATAGTTCATCCGGATAGTAAAAATGAAGTCATGAAAAGAATGCTGCTTGTAGCTAAAGGCAATTATGTCCCTCCGTTTGAAGAAAAACTTATTCGTCCGGATGGCAGCGTATTTTTTGCTGAAGTTTCTGCAATAGGCACAACATATAAAGATAAACCTGCGGGATTGGTAGTTGTTCAGGATATTACAGAAAGGAAAAAATCTGAAGAGCATATAAAAGAAAACGAAAATAAATACAGATTGTTGTTTGAAAATATGAATGAGGGGGTAGCTATTAACGAGATAATAACCGACAGCTCCGGAAAAGTTATTGATTTTAGATTCATTGACGCAAACTCAGCTTACGAAGAACACACAGGGCATAAGCCGAAAGATATTATTGGACGAACAATTCTTGAGGTAATCCCGAATGCAGATAAACATCAAATCGAAACTTATGGTAAAGTGGTTCAAACGGGGGAGCCGTTAAAGTATGAATATTTTTCAGAATCATTTAAAAAATATTTTCGCGTTCGTGCATTAAAACACTCTCCTAAACGATTTGCTACTATATTCGAAGATGTTTCTGAAATAAAAGAAGCGGAAGAATTATTACAATTAAATGCTAAAAAATTTAATTTACTCACATCAACAACAAATGATGGCTTTTGGATCGCTGATATTGAAGGAAAAATTGTAGATGTAAACGATGTTTATTGCGAAATGACAGGTTATACTAGAAATGAAATACTCACTAAATATATTTTTGATTTGGAAGAAAATGAATCATCCGAAGAAACTAAACAACATATTAAATATATAATCAAATCCGGCTTTCACAGATTTGAAAGCCGGCATAAATGTAAAAATGGCAAAATAATTAATGTAGAAGTTAGTGTTAATTATTCAAGTGAATTAGAACAATTTTTAGTTTTCGTTCATGATATAACACAACGAAAAATTGATGAAACTGAATTAAAAAAGACTCTAAATGAAATAAACCGTTTTAATAAATTGATGTTGGGAAGAGAGTATAAGATGATGGATCTAAAACATGAGATCAATTTATTGCTTGAAAAGCTAGGGCTGCCGCAAAAGTATAAAATATCAAACGAAGAGACTGTGGATTAGTTAAACATTATTTGAATTAAAAAAAATTAAATAGTTTTGAGTCCGCTTTAAAAAGCCAAAATAACCGGAATGTCATTCCCACGAAACCTGCCCGACTTGTGGGCAAGGCGGGGTGGTAATCTATTCTAAATATAAGGTTTTTTAGATTCCCGTTTTCACGGGAATGACCTTTTTAGAACGGACTCAGTTTTTATTTCTCAAAAGATTTTTTTGCTATAATTTTATGGGAAAATTATATGGATAATTCATTTTTCAAAAACATTACTTGGTATAAACTTCTAGTTGCTTTTTCCATAACTTCATTTCTTTTAATCGTTATTGGCTACATTGTTTATGATGACCAAAAATCTAAACTAAAACAAGAAGTTTATAATGAACTATCGCAAGCGGCAAGGAAAAACGTAAATGATATTTTATTATGGCTAAACGAAAGAGAAAGTGATGCTCAATTAATTTATGAAAATAAAATTATTAAACCTTATTTCTTCGAATTAGTCAATAATCCTAATAATCTTAAAAACAAAGAACAGATTAAATTGTGGCTTCATCCAATAATGGAATATCACGATTATGATAATGCTTATATTCTAAATTCTAAAGGTAAGTTAATTTATTCATACATCACTTCTAATTTACAAAAGAAAGAACAGCTATTTGATCTTCAGTATTTAACTAAATCAAAAATCTTCCGTACAGATTTAATTATTAATTCTGAAAATAATAAAGCGCATATGGATTACTTTATTCCGCTTTCTATAAATATGAATAACAGAAAAATAAATTTGGGTGTTTTGGTCCTGCGAATAAACCCTTATAAATCATTTTTTAAATTGGTTAATTCACTTCCTTTAAATTATAAATCGAAAGAATCTTACTTGGTTAGAAGAGAGGGAGATTATGCTGTGCGCATGAGCCAAATAAAAAATGATAAACTCAAATCTTTTGCTTCTAAAATTCATATTAGTTTATTGGACCATCCTTCAGTAAATGCAGCTTTAGGAAAGGAAGGAATATTTGAAGGCAATGACTATCGCGGGATTCAGGTTTTATCGGATATTAGAAAAATACCAAATACATCTTGGTTTATTGTTTCAAAAGTTGATAAAGCTGAGATTTATTCCCGAACTTATAATGCAGCTCTAATAATATTCTTTGTTGTCTTTTTTCTAATAATATTACTATATGTATCAAACATTTGGATTTGGCAGTATTTTAAGAATAAATCAGAAAAAGAAATTCTGCTGACAAAGCTGCGAAAGAAATCATTTGAAAAATATCTTGATCATTTAGGCAACTTCACAAAGGAAATATTCTTTCTTTTTGACTTGGACTTAAAAATAGTTTTTTGCAATAAATCAGCCGAAGAAGCTTATGGGTTTTCTCATGATGAATTGATGTCTTTGTCATTAAGTGATATTAAATATAATTTTTAATAAATGAAGTTGATCTTCTTAGTAAAAACATTCAAAGAAATGAAAAAGCATTGTTTGAAAGTATTCATATAAGAAAAAATAAGAGTACTTTCCCGGTTGAAGTAAGCGTACAATTTATTGAGGTTGAAGGTCAAAATTTCTATCAAAGTATTATATGGGATATTACTGAACATAAAAGGAATGAAGAAAAATTACAACAGAGTGAAAAAAGGTACCGGGAAATTTATGAAAGCTCATTACTTGGAATTTATAGGACATCCAAAGATGGAAGAATTCTTCTAGCAAATTCTGCCTTATTAAAAATGTTGAATTATTCTTCTTTTGAAGAGCTAGCTAAAAGAAATTTAGAAGAAACTGGATTTGAACCTTCTTATGAAAGAAGAATTTTTATTGAAAGAATAGAAAGTGAAGGAGTAATTAAAGGTTTAGAATCGGCATGGACTAGAAGCGACGGAACAGTGCTTTATGTTCGAGAAAATGCAAAAGTTGTCAAAAATTCTGAAGGGAAAATCCTTTATTATGATGGTATTGTGGAGGATATAACTGAACGCAAAAAGGCTGAATTTGAATTAAAGAAGAGTGAAGAAAGATATCGATTGTTATTAGAAAACTCTCCATTTCCTGTGGTAATTATAAGTCTTGAGCGGGGTAATTTTTTATATGTAAATAAGAAAGCTATGGAATTTGTTGGGCAACCTGCTTTAGGCAAGTCAATAGAAGATTACTATATAATAGATTTTTATGCTAATCCGGAAAAAAGAGTTGAATTTCTTTCATTGTTAAAAAGTAAAAAAATTGTAGAAGGCTTTGAGCGAGAAATAAAAACATTTGATAATAAGATTAAAACAATTTTTGTCAGCTCAATTATTATAAATTTTAATAATGAAGATGCAATTTTTAATTCATTTTATGATGTAACAGAACAAAAAATGGCGCAGAAAGCTTTAATAGAAAGTGAAGAACGTTTTAGAACAATATATAATATCTCTCCTATCCCAATTTCAATTATGGACATAATAACTACCAAGTTGGTAGAGGTTAATGAAGCTTATGAAAAATATTTCGGTTACAAAAAAGAAGAAATGATAGGCAAAACTACTTTAGAACTGGGTTTATGGTATGATGAGAACGATAGGAAAATTTTAATCGATGATTTAATGAATAATAACTTTTTTAACAATATTGAAATTAAGAGAAAGGATAGAAACGGTGTAATTAAACATTGTCTAATTTCAGGAAGAATGTTATATACTCAAAATGGAAATCATCTGCTTACAATATTAAATGATATTACAGAAATTAGAAATGCAGAGAAGCAATTAAAATTAAATGCAGAGCAATTCAAGCTTTTAACATCAACATCTATGGAAGGATTTTTAAAATTAGACAATTTGGGAAATATTATTGACGTAAATAATGCTTATTGTAATATGACAGGATTTAGCCGGGAAGAATTGCTAAAGATGAAAATAAATGACTTAAATACAATTGAAACTAACGAAGAAGTTGCAAGTCACATATTAAAAATAAAGCAAATAGGATATGAAAAATTTGAAACTCGCCACAAGTGTAAAAACGGCAAGAAGCTTGATTTAGAAATTAGCGCTACTTATTCGGACAGTCTTGAGCAGATACTGGTATTTGCAAATAATATTACCCTGCGAAAAAATTATGAGAATAAACTGCTTCAGCAGATAAATGAAATCAATCAGTTCAACCGCTTGATGGTTGGAAGAGAAGAAAAAATGATTGAATTAAAGAAAGAAATCAATTCGCTTCATAAAAAACTTGGTTTAGAGCAAAAGTACCTTAATGATTAACATGTTGTTCAAAGTTTTATTGTAAGCCTTTGAAACGACTACGTTTTTATGATTATACTATTAACACCTCGATTAAGAGGCTGTGTGAATATTAAAGGTCAAAAAATAAATATTCATTTTTTGTTGAACCCCTAAGGGGTTCGGGCATTTAGGAAGAATATTTAATCTACAAATATTTAACTCCTACGGAGTTATCTTCATTCTTTTTTAGCTCCAGAGGAGCTATATATTTGTAGCAAAAAGAAAACCAAAAGAACTGGAACTCTGCCAGCCTTGCCGCTAGGCAGGTAAGAGTTCGATAATATTTGCTATTAACCGGAATTGTAATATTAAATTTCGTAAATATTTATAAATCATTATCTTATTCTAACACAGCCTATTTATCGAGGTGTTAATGATATGACTAAATTTATGTTTAACTGTTTCCGATTATATCATTTAGTTTCGTACAACGGGTTATATATTAAAATATATAAACATATTGCTGTAATTAAAAGAAAATATTAATTAATGAAGTTTTACCATGAATACACAAAATGAAAAATTCTTCCATTCTTTAATCGAAAATATTTCCGATTTAATTGCCGTTATTACTCCGGAAGGAATAATTAAAAGTTCCAGCCCTTCATTTAAACAAGTTCTTGGTTATGAAAGCGAAGAGTTAAAGGGTGCGTGTATATTTAACCTTGTCTATCCTGAGGATAATGATAAAGTAAAAGTAGATTTTGAAAAATTATTGGCTAATCCTGAAAAGGTTCAGCAAGGATATTTAAGAATAATTGATAAAGATGGTAAGCCACGGCAGATTATTTTTCATAGGAGTAATTTATTAAATAATCCCGACATCAAAGGCATAGTTCTTACTGGGCAGGATGTTACTGATATTATTGAAACTCAAGAAAAAGCCCAGCGTTTTAAAATTATATTAGACGAAACTGAAAGAGTTTCTAAAATCGGGGGATGGGAATATGATTTAATAAATAATAAATTATGGTGGACAAAGGAAGTATATCGTATCCATGGATTAAATGAAGAAGAAGCAGGTGATAATTCTACTATGCTTATTACCAAGAGCTTAGAATGTTATCATCCGGATGACCGAACTAAAGTTTTGCAGGCTTTAGATAATTGTGTTACCAAAGGTGAAGAGTATGATTTAGAATGTGAATTTACCAACTTTAAAGGGAAGAATTTATGGATTCGAACTGTAGGCAAAGCCATAACTGTTGATGGTAAAGTTATAAAGGTATATGGCAATATAGCCGATATAACAAAAGAAAAAAGATCTAAACTGCTGTTGGAAGCAAAATTAAGAATAGATGAAATTTCTCATAATGGCTCGCTTGATGATATTTTACAGAAAATATTAGATGAAGGGGAAGGACTGACTGAAAGCAAAATAGGATTTTATCATTTTGTCGATGATAATCAGGATACTTTGCTGCTGCAAAATTGGTCAACCAATACAAAAAAAAATATGTGCAGCGCGGAAGGCAAAGGCTCGCACTATAACATTAGCCAAGCCGGTGTTTGGGTGGAATGTTTTTATAAACGCCAGCCGGTTATTCACAACGATTATATGAGCTTGACGAATAAAAAGGGAATGCCTGAAGGGCATGCGCCTATATTTAGGGAATTGGTTGTTCCTATAATTAAAAACAATAAAGTTGTTGCAATTTTCGGCGTCGGTAATAAAGAAACTGAATATGATGAAATTGATATAGATATAATGACTCAACTTGGGGATTTATCATGGGACATTGTAAGAAGAGTAAAATCCGAAACTTCATTGGCTGAAGTTCAAAAACATTTTGAAACCCTTTTCCATAATTCGCCTATTCCTATTTGGGAAGGAGATTTTTCTCTAGTTAAAAATATTTTTGAAGCATTAAAAACCGAAGGCGTTACAGAATTAAGAAATTATCTTGATAAAAATCCGAAAATGCTGTTTCGACTTTCTAAAAGCATATCGATAAAACTATTTAATAAAGCAGCTATTGAAGTTGTGGGTGCAGCTTCAAAAGAGCAATTATATCTAAGCCTTACCGATTATTTCGATACAGATTCTTTTGATGTATTTAAAGATGAGATGGTTGCTTTTTTTAACGGCAGTACAGAGTTTGAAGGAGAACTGCCGATAATTAAAATAAACGGACAAAAAGCTTTAATGCAGATTAAGGCAACAATATTGCCTGATAGTTATAATTCATTTAATAAAGTTTTAATATCTTTTATTGATGTTACCGATTCAAAGCTATACCAGAAAAGTTTAAAAGAAAAAGAAGAAGAAGCAAAGGCTAAAAGCAAAGAGCTTGAGCAGCTGAATTTGGATTTAATAAGAGCAAGGGAAGCTACATTAAATATAATTGAAGACTTGTCACTTGAAATTGACGAAAGGAAAAATACAGAATCGGCATTAAAAATTAGCGAAGAAAGATTCCGTAAAATTGTCGAAACATCAAATGAAGGGATAATGATTGCGGATCCTAATACCAAAATTATACTCGCAAACAATAAAATCTCAGAAATGTTTGGATACAGTCAATCGGAATTAATTGGAATGACTTTAGAGAAATTAATCTTTAAAGAAGATATTGATAATTATAAAATTCAAATTAAGGAAAGAGAAAAAGGGAAAAGTGGTGTTTTCGAAAGAAGATTTTTACGGAAAGATGGAAAAATATTTTTCGGATTGGTTTCAGCTTCAGCATTATTTGATGAGCAAAATAAGTTTACTGCAAACATTGCAATGATTTCCGATATTACAGAAATGAAGGAAGCTGAACAAGCATTGAGGGAAAGCGAAAGTAAATTTAATAAGCTTTTTGAAGCTAATCCTTCTTTAATGGTATTAAGTACAATTCCTAATGGAATTATAACGGAGGTTAATTCAGCATTTTTAACTGAGCTTGGTTATACGCGTGAAGAAGTTATAGGCAAAAAATCAAGTGACTTATTCTTATTTGTCGAGCAGAATAAACAAAGACAGATAGCAAAAGAATTAGAAATATCGGGCAAAATAAGTAACGTGGAGCTTGATGTAAGAACTAAAAGCGGGAAGATAATCAGCGGACTATTTTTTGGCGATATTATCGAAAGCGGAGGCATTAAATATTTTCTTACTATAATGATTGATATAACTGAGAGAAAAGAAGCTCTGTTAGAACTTCAGGAGAGCGAGAAAAAATTCCGCAGCATTTTCCAGGAACATAGCGCAGTTAAGATGATTGTGGAGCCGGAGACTGGAAACATCATTGATGCAAATAATGCAGCAGAAAAATATTACGGCTGGACAATTCCTGAATTAAAAACCATGAGAATTCATGATCTTACAAATTCATTAACTGGAATCATAGATAAAAATCTACAGCTTTTTAAGGAAAGGAAGCAGAATTACAGCCAGCTTAAATCGTTACTAAAAGATGGTTCGGTTAGAGATATTGAAGTGTATTCCAGTACTGTTAAAATTTCCGGTAAGACGTATCTGCATTCCATAATACATGATATAACCGACAGAAGATTAGCTGAAGAACAGTTGAAAAGATTTTTTGACCTTGTGCCGGATATGGTATGCATTGCTGTAGACGGTAGATTTAAAGAAATAAACAGCGCCTGGGAAATTTCACTTGGTTATAAAAAAGAAGAAATGTTAAATAAACCATTTGCTAATTTTATTCATCCAGATGATAAAGAACTGACTTTTAAAGAAGTTGAAAAACAATTATCTGGAAAACCAACCATTAGTTTTACTAATAGATACCGCACTAAAAATGGAGAATATAAATTACTGGATTGGGTAGCAAGCCCTTCACCGGACGCAAAAAGTTTATATGCTGCTGCCAGAGATATTACAGAAAGAGCTAAACTTATAGAAAATTTGAATAAGCTTTCTACCGCAGTAGAACAAAGCAGATTATCAATCGTAATTACAAATGCCGAAGCAAATATTGAATATGTAAATCCTTATTTTTCTGAGGTAACTGGCTACACGAAAGAGGAAGCATTAAATCAAAATCCCAGAGTATTAAAATCTGGTGAAACAACTCCGGAAAAATATAAAGAGATGTGGGATATTCTAACATCCGGAAAGACTTGGGCAGGTCTATTTCATAATAAAAAGAAAAACGGAGAGTTGTATTGGGAATCCGCTATAATTACTCCGATTAAAAATGAAATTGGAATAGTAACAAATTATATTGCCGTTAAAGAGGATATTACTGAAAAAGTAAAAGCCGAAAATGAGCTTAAAGAATATAGAAATCATCTGGAACGGCTGGTTGATGTAAGAACTAAAGAACTAGATAAAGTAAATTTGAATTTGACTGAACAGCTTCAAAGGCAAAAAGAGCTTGAAATGATGTTAAGGGAGTCGCTTGAAAAAGAAAAAGATCTTAATGAGCTTAAAACAAGATTTATTTCAACCACATCGCATGAATTTAGAACTCCACTTACTTCAGTTTTGTCTTCAGCGGAATTAATTCAGAGGTATGGTGAAAAATGGGGACGGGAAAAAGTTAATGAGCATATAGAAAGGATAAAAGTCTCAGTTGATTATGTTACAAAATTGCTGGATGAGGTACTAACTATAAGTCGTGTAGACAGCGGAAAAATTAAATTTGAACCGGAGTTGTTAAACCTTTATGATTTTTGTAATGAAATAATAAGCGATATTAAATCGGCATATAAGGATGGATGCGATTTATTATTCAAATATAAGCCCAAGGATAAAGATTTTAAAGTTGACAGTAAATTATTGAAGTTCATTTTAACTAATCTGTTGTCAAATGCTTTTAAATATTCCAAACCAAATGGTAAAATTAAATTTGATATATTTATAGAAGGAAATTATTTGATTTTTGAAGTGAGTGACGAAGGCATCGGAATTCCTGAAAACGATAAACAGCATTTATTCGAACCTTTTTTCAGATGCTCAAACTCAAGCGAGATATCAGGCACTGGGCTGGGTTTATCTATCGTCAAACAATCTGTAGAACTTCATAACGGCGAAATAAGTGTTAGCTCAAAGTTAGGTAAAGGATCAGTATTCACTGTAAAACTTAAATTGTAAAAATAATTTTTAATCTTTTGCAAATAACAACTCGACTTCCCATTACACGGTGAGAAGGTACATCAGTTGAACTAAGAGTGACATTAACATATTTGAGGGACATTTGGACAAAATAAAAATTCTTGTAATTGAAGATGAGGCTGACGTTCGGCTCAATTTAAATACAATTTTAGTGGAAGAGGGTTATATCGTTATTACTGCCAGCGATGGAATTACCGGTCTTAAAAAAGCACAAGATGAAAAACCCGATTTGATTCTTTGCGATATCGCTATGCCTGGTATTGATGGTTACGGTGTTATTGATGAATTATCTTGCAACAAATTAACTCAGGCAATTCCTTTTATTTTCCTTACGGCTAAGGTGGAAAAGGAAGATATTAGGAAAGGTATGCAGCTTGGTGCTGATGATTATATTCTAAAGCCATTTAGAATAGATGATTTATTACAGGCAATTAAAACTAGATTGAAAAGAATTGAATTATTAAAATCTGAAGCTGTAATCAACGACGAAAATATTAATAAAACCAAGTATGATTATGATGATAAAATTTTTATCCAATACAAAAATAAGCCTCAAATTATAGCGATAAAGGATATTGTATATATAAATTCCGACAACCAATATACTCTTTTATATATGAAGGATAAAAAAGATTATTTAATTAGAAAATCAATTTCTGAATGGGAAAGTGTTTTGCCTGATAAAAATTTTCTTAGAATTCATCGGTCAACAATTATAAACTCAGAATATATTGTTGGCATTGAAAAGTGGTTTCACTCTACTTTTCAAATTTATCTTAAAGATATTTCTGAACCATTTATTTCTAGCAAAAGATTTTCTTCAATTATTCGCAAAAACAAAATCGAATAATTAAAATTATGAAGAGTTTATTATTGCCATTAGTAGTTACGTTATACAGTCTTTGGAAAAATGGAATTGACAGACTTACTCCATTATTCCAGAATTCCAACGCTCCAAAGAATTTATTCGGCGAAAGGGACTCAAGTAAATACTAATTTGTGTGCGAATTAACTCCACATTTATCCCGCTTACTCCTCAAAATTCCCGCTTACAACATTAATCTATAAAATCTAATTAAAATCTCCGAATATACATTGGGATTAAAATAAAACGTTATTTGATAATTATTCACATTTAATTCTAACAAAATTATAGGTAAAAAATAGATGTACAAGAACCAACTAAATTTTGCTAAAAACCGAATGCATCTTATGCTCGAAGGAAAAGTGGATGCTGCAGAACTAAAAGCATGGTCCGATGATTTGTTATCAAAATTAAAAAAGCTTAAACCAGGATTTAGTGTTGTATCTGAAATACTAAATTGTCAGCCCGCTACGGAAGAGGTAAGACAAATGCTTGTCGAAACCCAAAAGCAAGTAAAAGAATTAGGACTTGGTAATGCTGTTCGTATTGTAAGTAAAAATAATTATGTCACTGCAAATCAATGGCAGCGCAGTTCACGTTCAGTTGGTTATGTCGCAATGGAAGCGGAAACTGTAGACGCTGCAAATATAATTCTAGATGAAATGGATACGAAAAATAAGTAAGAAAATTTAATTAGGTGTAGATAATGAAAAAAATATTAGTAGTAGAAGATGAATTAGATGTTAGAAGAAATCTTGAAGACTTATTAGAAGCTGAAGGATTTGATATCCTAAGCGCCGAAGATGGAAAAGAAGGTTATGAAATTGCAATTCATTATGAGCCAGATCTAATTCTAAGCGATATAAGAATGCCTAAGATGGATGGACTTGAATTATTAAAGAAACTTCAGGAGAATTCTAAGACTTCAATAATTCCTTTCATTTTTCTTACAGCAAAAACTGAAAATACTGATGTAAGGCAAGGCATGGTATTAGGGGCTGACGACTATATTCTTAAACCTTTTAAAATTACTGATGTTCTAAACGCAATTAATTCAAGACTAAGAAAAAATGAAAGATACCTTTCAGAAGTAAAAGAGTTTAAAAATATTTTAATTAAAAGAGTGCCCCACGAATTAAGAACCCCGCTAGTAAGTATTCTAGGGCTGTCCGGTATTATGCAGGATGATATTGATAATCTTTCCAAAGAAGAAATAAATGAAATGGCTTTAAGAATTAATCGTTCTGGCAAACGGTTGTACAGAAGGATTGAGAAATTTTTAACTTACTCAGAATTACTCCGCGAAAATCAAAATAATAATATTGGCGTTAATAAAACCAGCAATGAATATGAAGTTGATCCGGATTTAGTTTACGGAAAGTTATTGCAAAAGGCAGAAGAGTTTGGAAGAAAAGCGGATTTAAATATTCAGTTTGAAAAACGTAAAATTAAAATTGCTGAATGGCATTTCGATACAGTTCTGGATGAATTAATTGAAAATTCGCTGAAGTATTCAAAAAAAGGAAGTCAGATTTTAGTAATAGGAAAATCCAATGAAGATAATTATGTAACAAAGATAATTGACAATGGAATTGGTACGATAAATTTTGATTTAAATAAAATCAATACTTTTAACCAATTTGGAAAAGAAGATAATACAGAAGAGGGTTTAGGAATGGGTTTGGCAATAGTTAAAAAAATTGTTGACCTATCAAACGGATATATAACAATTGAAAGCATTTATAATTCTAGCAGCACAGTTGAAATCGGTATTCCCCTTGTTTTAAGTAAAGACCAAATATTTTTTGGCGCAAACAACTTTAAAAATTAATAGGAGTAAATAATGAATAATAGTAATGATATTGTTAAAGATTCTGTTGAGCTTTTACAATTAGTCAGCTTTAAAATTGGAAGCGAAGAATTTGGAGTTGATATTCTCAATGTCCAAGAAATAAATCGCATGATTACAATTACAAAGGTTCCTAACTCTCCTGAGTTTGTTGAAGGTATTATTAATCTTCGAGGTAGAGTGCTGCCTGTAATTGACTTAAGAGTAAAATTAGGATTGCCTAAAAGAGATTATGATAAAGATACAAGAATTGTTGTCGTTGATGTTGAAGGAAAAACAGTTGGATTTTTAGTTGATGCAGTAAGTGAAGTCTTGAGGATACCGAAGAACATAACCGAAGCCCCGCCTGAAATAGTAGCTGGAATAAATTCAAAGTATATAACAGCTATAGGAAAGTTAGAAGATAGATTGTTAATACTTTTGGACTTAAACAAATTACTTGTCGAAGAGGAAAAAGAATTAATAGAAGAAATGGTCAATTAAAAATATAATATTCAATTATTATTTATAAAAAGGAGTAATCTAATGAAATGGTTCAATAACTTAAAAATAAGCCTTCGGCTTGCCATCGGATTTGGCATCAGTTTGACAGCTCTAATTGTTATTGTGTTGCTTTCAATATCAAATTCATCAAAGCTAGATGAAGATATTAATTATATAAATAATGACGTATTTCCAAAAACTATTTGGGCGAATAATGTTATAAATGTAGTTAATGAAGAAGCTAAGTGTTTAAGGGATATGGTCCTGACTAACAACCAGCAACAGCTCCAAACTTTAATTTCTAAATTAAATACGTTGGTTGATAGCGCAGCTTCAAATTATGATTCTCTGAATAGAACTATTATATCAGTAGAAGGGAAATCTGCATTAGCAAAAGTAGAAAAAGAAAGAGGGAACTATAAAGCACAATTGCAAAATGCTTTAAATGCACTTAAATCTGGAGATAAAGCAACGGCTTTATCTATTTTACAAGGAGAATATCATAATGCAGAGTCAATGTATTTAGACGGAATAAATTCATTAATTGATTTACAGAATAAAAAAGTTGATAACGCAAGTGCATTGGCTGATCAATCAAATTCAAATTCTAAAAACCTTTTATTGATAATAAGCGCTTTAACTTTTTTAATTATTTTGGGCTTTGCTTTCATTATTACAAAAAGTATTGTTAAGCCAGTAAATGCAGTTAAAGAAAGAATGGCACATCTGGAAAAAGTTTGTTTGACAAATCTTGGTAATGGCTTAAGCTTAATGGCTTCAGGTGATTTGAATGCAAAAGTAGAAAAAGGTACAAAACACTTAAACATGGATTTAAAAGATGAAATTGGTGAAATGGCTAAAGTTTTTGATCAAATGCTAACAAAAGCCCAAGGTGGGATTGACGCTTATGAAGAAGTTAGAAAAATATTAAATATTCTTAATGAAGAAACAATAAAATTAATTGATGATTCAAAAGAAGGTAAGTTAAGCAACAGAGCAAATGCGTCTAAATTTGAAGGTTATTATAAGTCTCTTGTTAAAGGTATTAATGATGTACTTGATGCCGTTATTGAACCAGTAAAAGAAGGCAGTGATGTATTATCTGTTATGGCAAACGGAGATTTTACAGCCCGGGTAAAGGGTAATTATAAAGGCGATCATAAAATTATTAAGGATAGCATTAATAATTTAGGCGATAATATAGGCTCTGTACTTATCGAAGTTACAGAAGCTGTGCAGGCAACAGCAAGCGCATCAACACAAATATCATCAAGTTCAGAAGAGATGGCAGCAGGCGCTCAGGAACAAAGCACACAAACAACGGAAGTAGCCGGCGCAGTAGAGGAAATGACAAAAACAATTATAGAAACAACAAAGAATTCAGCATCAGCATCAGACGCAGCAAAGAATTCTGGAAGCATTGCAAAAGATGGCGGAAAAGTAGTTGATGAAACAATTCAAGGAATGAACAGAATATCAGAAGTGGTTAAAAAGTCGGCAGACACAGTTCATCAATTAGGCAAAAACAGTGAACAGATTGGAGAGATAATTCAAGTAATAGATGACATTGCAGATCAAACAAATCTTCTGGCATTGAATGCTGCAATAGAAGCAGCGCGAGCTGGAGAGCAGGGAAGAGGTTTTGCAGTAGTAGCAGATGAAGTAAGGAAATTGGCAGAGCGAACAACAAAGGCAACAAAAGAAATAGCATCAATGATAAAGCAGATTCAGAAAGATACAGAAGAAGCAGTAGTTTCGATGAAGCAAGGAACTGTAGAGGTAGAAAAAGGCAAGGAGTTGGCAGATAAAGCAGGTCAGTCGCTAAAACAAATAATAAAAAGTGCAGAAGAAGTAGTAGATATGTCAACCCAGGTAGCAGCCGCCAGTGAACAGCAGAGTGCGACAGCAGAACAAATCAGTAAAAATATAGAAGCAATAAGCAGCGTTACACAGCAAAGTGCAGCAGGTGTTCAGCAGATTGCACGCGCTTCTGAAGATCTAAATCAACTAACAAGTAATTTGGAAAACTTAATATCTAAATTTAAAATAAGTTCTTCCGATAATTATGATATGAAAGTTACTACTACAAATAAAACCAAAGGTACTACATACGTTCGGAGTAATGGATCTTTAATAAATAAATGATAGTAATATACCGGCTGAAAAGATTCAGCCGGTAAAAATATAAATTTTCCAATTTTAATTGGAAATATTTCTTATATAAAAAATAAGGTAATAAAATGAACTGGTTCTATAATCTTAAAATAGGTATGAAGCTTTTATTAAGTTTTATACTTGGAGCTTTAATTGCTGGATTAGTAGGTTACGAGGGCATCTCTAGTCTTAAATCGGCTAATTCAAGTGATACAATTCTCTATGAAACCAATACATATCCGCTGGCTTTAAGCAGTAAGTTATCAACTAATTTTCAGAGAATGAGAAACAATGGCTTGGAGCTTGTAATAGCAAAAACTTCATCGGATAGTGAAGATGCAGTAAATAGTATTTCAGAACGTGAAAAAGATATTACTAATGTGCTTTCTGATTTTGAAAAAATAAATCTTCCCGATGAGTCAAAGCAAGCCTTGAATAATGTAAAAGATTCTTATGAAAATTTTCAGGCAGATTTTAAGAAATTAATTCAGTTTGCAAAAAATAAGCAGGTAGATGAAGCAGTAGCATTTTGGCATGGCACACTAGAAACTGCAAGAACTAATACGCAGAACGCATTATCTAAGTTAGATGAGGTATTGGATAGAAGAGCAAAAACTAGATCCAATAACAATACTGATGCAGCAAATGCATCTGTAAATTTTATGATAATCTTAATGATTTCTGCAATGCTGATTGCAGTTGGTTTAGGTTATTTTATCTCAAAAGTAATAGGCAAACCAGTAACAGAATTATTAAACGCAACTAATAAATTTGCCGCTGGCGAAACTAATATTAGTATTCTTAATAATAGTAATGATGAAATTGGCGAATTAACAAAATCGTTCCAAAATATGATTGAAAAAATTGCACTCCAAATTCAATATCTTGATAATTTGCCAAATCCGGTTATGATTATCGATAAAGAATTTAATGTTCAATATATGAATAAGTTTGGCGCAAAGGTTGTAGGCAAAGAGCAAAAACAATTAATCGGACAGAAGTGTTACGATCAATTTAAAACCGGCCATTGTAAAACAGAAAATTGTGCATTGAATAAAGCAATGAAGAATGATTCAACTTTTACAGATGAAACAATTGCTCATCCAAATGGTGCTGAACTTCCAATTTTATATACAGGCGCTCCTGTTAAAAATAAAGAAGGGAAAATAATTGGAGCTTTAGAAGCTATTACTGATATTAAAGATATTAAGGAAGCTCAAAATTATTTAACCAGGTCTACTCAAAATATTTTGCAGGCAATGGATAAATTTGCCGATGGAGACTTAACAGTTTCTGTTACTCCAGAAAAAGATTATGATGAAATTGGAAAACTCTTCCAAGGATTTAACCAGTCTGTTTATAATTTACGAAACATTATAGAGAAAGTTACCGAAGCAGTACAAGCAACAGCAAGTGCATCAAATCAAATTTCATCAAGCACCGAAGAAATGGCTGCTGGAGCTCAAGAACAAAGTTCTCAAACTACAGAAGTTGCCGGTGCTGTTGAAGAAATGACAAAAACTATTTATGAAACAACAAAAAATTCAGCTTCAGCTTCCGATGCAGCAAAGAACTCTGGAAGTATTGCAAAAGAAGGAGGAAAAGTTGTATCTGAAACGATTGAAGGAATGAACAGAATTTCAGAAGTAGTAAAAAAATCAGCAGATACAGTTCATCAATTAGGTAAAAATAGTGAGCAGATTGGCGAGATAATTCAGGTAATTGATGACATTGCAGATCAAACGAATCTGCTAGCACTTAATGCAGCAATTGAAGCAGCGCGGGCTGGTGAGCAGGGAAGAGGCTTTGCCGTAGTTGCAGATGAGGTAAGAAAACTTGCAGAGCGTACTACAAAAGCAACAAAAGAAATAGCATCGATGATTAAGCAGATTCAAAGGGATACAGAAGAAGCTGTAGTTTCTATGAAGCAAGGTACAGCAGAAGTTGAAAAAGGCAAGGAATTAGCAGATAAAGCTGGACAGTCGTTAAAGTCAATAATACACAGCGCAGAGGAGGTAGTAGATATGTCAACTCAAGTTGCTGCTGCAAGTGAACAGCAAAGTGCAACTGCAGAACAAATCAGTAAAAATATTGAAGCTATTAGCAGCGTTACACAACAAAGTACAGCAGGAGTTCAGCAAATTGCACGCGCTGCAGAAGATTTAAATAATTTAACGCTTAATCTTCAAGAGTTGATTGCTATGTTTAAAATTGAAAATAATGGAAAGGGAAATAACAACTTCAAAAATTTATCGGCACACAAAAGTAATTTATCAGTCCGTTCAAACGGAGTTATAGTCCATTCATAAAAGTTAAAAGCCATCTCAAATAATATTTGGGATGGCTCCTTCCTTTAGTAAATATTTATGGCCAGAATGTAAGTTGTTTATTTATCATTCAAATTTTTTCCCCCTATGCTAAATCACAATTCAATTAAGAAAAAGTTATTAATGTAATCTTATAAATTCGAAATAATTAAAAATTACTGAATATGTCGCAGTCAATATTCAATCATTTTTTATCTATGGTATAAAATCATGAATAAACCAGTTAAAACTATTTTAGCTGCTTGGCTGATTGCTGGAACTCTTGATATTTCTTCTGCTATAATTAATTTTCTAATTACTAGTAAAAGCAGCTTGCTGGGTTTGTTTCAATATATTGCAAGTGGTGTTTTTGGCAGTAGTGCTTTTAACGGTGGATTATCTATGGCATTGGCAGGTTTAGTTTTTCATTATTTTATAGCTTTATCATGGACGGTAATTTACTTCTTTTTATATCCTCATCTCAAATTCTTAAAATTTAATAAAATAATTTCCGGTTTTGGTTACGGAATATTTATATGGATAATAATGAATAAAGTAGTTCTAAAATTAAGCAAGGTGCCTCGTATAAATTTCAGCTTGCTTCATGATGTACTTGGTGTTTTGTATTTAATGTTCTGTATCGGACTTCCTGTTTCCATCATTATCAGCAATTATTATTCAAAAATAGATTATAATTCAAAATGAAGTTATACGAATTGTAATTTTTCTTAATTGCAATTTTATTAAAAATAAAAACTTTGAATCTAGATTATAACATTGTTCAATTAGATACTTTTGTAGAAGTTTTGTAATAAATACCAAACTCCTTATCATAACCAAGAATGTGAGTTATTAACCAGTCTTTTAACATTGTCATTAATTTTTCCCCCACTACTAGCTTGCCGGTTTTTAGCGCTTCAAGCATCTTCACAATTTCTTCAACTAATATTTTATGCTGCTGTTTGTGTGTTGAAGTTTTGGGATATTCAGCTTCTCCCATTAACATCTCTTCTTGAGTAAAATGATAATGTGTGTAATCAACTAAACGATAAAAAATATCTCTGATTATTTGTGCTTCATTTTCTTTTCCTTGAGCTGATTCTAAATCATTAATCATCTGCACAAGTTTTTTATGCTGTTCGTCTATTTTTGCAATTCCAGTATTATAAACGTTCAACCAGCTTATCGGCATTTTATTCAACTCCAAAATTTCAATTATATAATCGTAAATAATTTGCAGCATTAAAGTGCAGTATGTAAAAGTGAAGAATTTGCTAGAATATCTTAACCTATTTTTTGTGTGGATGAAGCAATTTGATTTTTCTTTTCTCCAAAGAATTTAATATATAGGAAAAGATTTACCGCCATTATTCCTCCGTATATAAAGAAGGGGAGTTCAAATAAAGCATTTTCCATTAAATATCCGCTTAATCCTGTGCCGGAAGATGAAGCTGCTAATCTTGCAACTTGGTTTATTCCTAGCGCTCTGCCCATCTCTTCATCATCAACACGCTTTGTTAATTCAGATTGTTGTATTGGCAATGCAGCTATTCTTAAAGAAGGACTAATAATATAAATTAAAACTGAAACCGGTAGGTATCTTATAATCGGGAATATTACAAATAGTATTGCACCAATAGCTCTAGTAACAACAATGCTTTTTACAAAACCGAACAATCGTTCTAAAAGCGGTGCAGCTAAAATTGAAAATGAACCTAACATTCCGCTGATAAATGCGTATTCTGAAACCTGAGATTTGGGAAGGTGATAAACTAATACAAAAAATGGTATGAGAAATGGGACAGTCAATCCTTGTGAAAATCCGTTGAGCATGCCGGTTAAAGTAAACTTACCAATGGTTGTTTTCGTTTTTAGTTTTCTGATATTGCCATTTGAATTTGTAACTTTTATAAACCATAATCCTGGAATACCAGCAAGTGAAATTAAGGTAGCAGCAAGAAATACATCCTCTACATTGAAAAGTTTTACCATTAGCGCACCAATAGCCGCAGTAGCGCCAGATAAAAATGTAAATCTTGAAAAATATTTTGTCCTATTTTCATTGGTAGTTAGATTTGCAATTACTGCGTTTTGTATTGGCTGCATAGCGCCTCCGATACCGCCGCCTGCAAGAGAGCCCGTTGCAGAAAATCCTCCAATCATGGCAGCTGGAAAAATAACCCATAAGCTTGAGGAAATATAAACCATGAAAGCGCTTAATGGCATCAATAATCCAGTTATCACTAAAGTTTCTCGCTTACCCCAAACATCAGTTGTAATTCCAAATAAAAAACCAAGCAACGCAGTTGCAATTGTAGCTGCCACATATATTGAACCGATTACTAAAGCGCCATAATGTAAAGTTGTTAATATGTAATATGGGAAAGCAACATTAATCATCCCGGCAGCTATGCTTCTAGAAACTCTAAGAGTAGCAATTAATATTATTCCATTCTTTTTGTCTTTTTCACTTAAAGAGTTGTTATTCATTTTAGGAATAGTGATGGTATTTCTGAATAAAGTAATACATTATCGCAGTAGTTTAAGATATGTTCACAATAAATTCTTTTCATAAAACATTTAGAAATTATAAATTATTTCTTCTAAAATTTATGAAGATCCGAGTAAATTCTATGTATTTGAAAACAAATTGATCTTTCTTTTTCCTAACTATCAATTACAAAATTTTTAATTAAAATTGCTGTGGTTGAATTTAATATTAACATTGTAATACACTGCGGTGAATGAAATAAAATCAAAAACTAATTAACCGTTTCAATGGTTTAAATTGAAATTATAATTATATACAAAAGTATCTATCTTAAACTATAGAAGGAGCTAAAGTTTTCCTTATAAGATGTTAAATATTAATCTTTAAGAAATTAACCATCTCAAAAATCCAGCAAATTAAAAATAATGAGTCCATTTTTAAATTATCCATTCTATTTATAAAGGTTTATTCTCATAACTGCATGAAACAAATTCCACTATGTTAAAGTTCATAAGGTTGTAAGATATTCATAGTTCATGCTGAACTTGTTTCAGAATCTAAACACATTTCAAAAAATGAGATTCCGAAACAAGTTCGGGATGAGATGTTTGAAATGACAAACGAGTAATTTCTTAATTTGTGCGCAACGTAAGTTAGAAAGTTTTCTTGTACAAATAAAAAACGGATAGGGAATTAATCCCTATCCGTTCAATCATGAAAAATATTTTTTTAGAAAATATTCTTACTTCTCATCAATTATCTTGTTGAGAACTTTACTTGGACGCATTACCGCCGAAGCTTTTACATCATCAGGTAAATAATAACCGCCAATGTCAGCCGGCTGTCCCTGCACAGAAATCAAATCATTTGCAATTTTTTCTTCATTAGCTTGAAGTTCTTTATACATCTTTGTGAAACGTGATTTCATCTCACCATCTTTGTCTTGATTTGCCAATGCTTCTGCCCAATATAAAGCAAGATAAAAAGAGCTTCCTCTGTTGTCAATCTCACCAGCTTTTCTGGAAGGCATCCTTCCATTCTCAAGATATTTTCCTATTGCGGTATCAAGTGTTTCTGCTAATAATTTTGCTTTTGAATTACCAGATTTTTCTGCAATCATTTCAAATGATGGAACAAGCGCACAGTATTCTCCAAGCGAATCCCATCTTAAATGATTTTCTTTAACCAGCTGCTGTACATGTTTTGGAGCTGAGCCGCCTGCGCCTGTTTCAAATAAGCCGCCGCCTTTTAACAGCGGAACTATCGAAAGCATTCTAGCGCTTGTGCCAAGTTCAAGAATAGGGAAGAGGTCTGTTAAATAATCACGAAGTACATTTCCGGTTACAGAAATTGTATCCAAGCCTTTCCGTGTTCTTTCTAATGTGTACTTCATAGCATCAACAGGTTTTAGAATTTTTATTTCAAGTCCTGTAGTGTCATATTCAGGTAAATATTTTTTTACTTTCGCAATAATTTCTCTATCATGAGCTCTATTTTCATCAAGCCAAAAGATTGCCGGTGTTGATGAGGCTTTTGCTCGGTTTACTGCAAGCTTTACCCAGTCTCTTATCGGTTCATCTTTAGCCTGGCACATTCTGAAAATATCCCCAGTCTCAACTTGCTGCTCAAGTAAAATTTTTCCTTCGGAATTAATAACGCGGATTGCTCCGTTTCCTTTGGCTTCAAAAGTTTTATCGTGCGAGCCGTACTCCTCAGCTTTCTGAGCCATCAATCCAACGTTTGATACTGCACCCATTGTTGAGGGATCAAATTGTCCTTTTGTTTTTGCATCCTCAATAATTTCCTTGTAGATTGTTGCATAGCAGCGGTCGGGAATCATCGCAATAACATCTTGCAGTTCATCTTTGCGGTTCCACATCTTGCCGCCGTCGCGTACTACGTTCGGCATGGAAGCATCAACTATTACATCATTTGGAACGTGCAGATTTGTTTTCCCGATTCTCGAATCAACCATTGCAAGCTCTGGCTGATATTCATAAACTTTATTAATATCGGTTTCAATTTCTTTTCTCTTTTCTTCCGGAAGACGGTTTAGCTTTTCGAGAATGTCCATCAAACCATTGTTTACATTTGCACCGATTTCTTTAAGAGTATCCGCATGTTTTTCAAGCGCATCTTTAAAGTATACTGAAACTGCATGTCCAAACATTATCGGATCTGAAATCTTCATCATCGTAGCTTTTAAATGAAGCGAAAGAAGTACATTATCTTTCTTTGCTGCTTCTATTTGTTCAGCATAAAATTTACGAAGTTCTTTTACGTTCATTACAGATGCATCAATTACTTCTCCTTCAAGAAGTTTAAGTTTTTCTTTTAGAACCGCAACCTTTCCGTTCTGGTCAACGTACTCAATGTTGACTGTATCAGGCTTATCAAGCGTAACTGATTTTTCTGTGCCGTAAAAATCTTTTTGAGTCATATGCGCAACTCTCGCTTTAGATCCGGATGCAGGCCATGGCTTCATCATTTTATGCGGATGCTTCTTAGCGAACATCTTTACAGAAGCAGCTGCTCGTCTGTCAGAATTTCCTTCTCTTAAAACAGGATTTACAGCAGAGCCTAACACTTTGGAATATTTTGCTTTAATTGCTGATTCTTCATCATCCTTCGGTTCGTCAGGATAATTTGGAACATTATATCCCTTATCTTGAAGTTCCTTTATTGCTGCGTGTAGCTGAGGAATTGATGCACTGATGTTCGGCAGCTTTATAATATTGGCATCTGGATTTTGAGTTATTGCGCCGAGTTCGGTTAGATAATCTGGAATTTTTTGTTCTTCCGTTAATTTTTCTGGAAAATTTGCTAATATTCTTCCTGCAAGAGAAATATCCTTTAGTTCTATTTCAATTCCAGTTCCTTTTGTAAAAGATTTTACAATTGGAAGCAGGCAGTAAGATGCTAAAGCAGGTGCTTCATCTATTTTCGTCCATATAATTTTCGTATTCATTCCTTTTACCCTATTCAGTAAATTATTATTTATAAATTTGATTATAAAAATATTGAATCTTTTACAAATATTTAAATGTCTGGGAATGTTTTTTTTAATTCATTGCTTTTAAATAGACAATTATTCTGCTTTATTATTTCTAGTAAATAATAAATAGATGGCTTTATTTCAGCAGTACAAGCTTCTTCAAATCTGAAAAACTTCCCGCTTTTATTCTGTAAAAATAAATTCCGCTAGCTAACTTTGTGCCGTCAAAATAAAATCTATATTTCCCGGCGGTTTTATTTCCGGCTACTAATGTTTTTACTTCTCTTCCTAGTTCGTCATACAGTTTTATTATTACATAACTTTCAATTGGAACCGAATATTGTATGACCGTAGTCGGATTAAACGGATTTGGATAGTTCTGGAATAATTCAAATTTTGTCGGAAGTGAATTTACCGTTACAATTTGTGAATACTTAAAGTTTCCATCATTGTCAATCTGTTTCAATCTATATACAACTGTTCCGCTAGGAGGATTATCATCTATGAATGAATAATTCTTCGGTGAGTTGCTATTCCCATTGCCTTTAACAAATCCAATCTTCTCGAAATTTTGAATTTTTAATTTTGAATTTTGAATTGTTCTTTGAACTTCGAATCCATAATTATTCACTTCCGTCGCTGTTTGCCATTGCAGTTCAACTTTATTATTAAGAATATCGGCAGTGAATGTAGATAGTTCTACCGGAAGAGGAGTACCGCCCGAATTCTGCCAGGCTAAATATGGATAACCGCTATTTATATTGTTATCCATATACCAAATGTTTGAATCCCATCCTGCATTGATAAATGTTGAATTCGATTTCATCTGTGCAGTAGTAATGCCGAATGATTGGGATGTGTCATTAGCAGTTTGTTCATCGTAAAAGCAATTGGTTATAGTTCCACTATTTGAGTAATAAAAAGGTCCAAACCCTCCGTTATCGCCGTATACGGTATAGCAATTATTAACGGTTCCCCAATTGTCACATACAAAACCTGATGTACTTTCAGTCGTTGTGGTGTCTATACAGTAGCAATTTGAAACTATTGTTGTACTCGATGGGTTACTCCCGTCCCCAACTGCCCCAATAAATTCTCCAGAATTGCCTGCCAATACATCTACATTTAAGCTGTAGCATTGGTCAATTATAGTTCCTAATCTTGACTGACCAACTAGACTGCCAACGGGACTAAAAGCAGCTCCACCCAAAACTGTACCCCCTATAACAGAACAATTTGACATGCTGCCTTGCTGCAAATATCCCGCAACTCCACCGCCATAATTTCCTGTTTTCAAGTTTACATTTATTAAGCGAACATTTTTAATAGTAGCACCAATGCATCTTCCGAATAATCCCTCGTAGTGGTCGCTCAAATAAGAATATAAACCAGTAATAGTGTGTCCTCCGCCGTCATATGTACCCGAAAAATATGTTGTGTAAGAGTTTCCTATCGGCGGGAATCCCTTGTAATAGTAATTACTCCCGCCGGCATTGTAATAAAACCAGGTGCTGGTTGGTGATGCATCTATATCAGCAGTCTGCAAAAAATAGGAACTCCATAAGCTTGTATCCTGGGTTATCCAGTATAGATTTGCTAAAGAATCAATTTGGTATGGGTCATTCGCAGTGCCGCTGCCCAATGGCTGAACAGCAGTTTGTGAAAACAATGACTGACTAATTATAGCTGCAAATAATATTATGAATGAAACTCTCTGTGAAACACTGCTCAATTCAGTCTCTTTATTGAATTGGAAAATATATTTAGATTATTAACCGAACTTGAAAGTGAATTCTTACTCTCTACCTTAATCTCAACTTTGATCTTAAACTTGAACTTGAACTTAATCTTAAACTTAAACTTGAACTTAATCTTTGCCTAAAATCCTAATTAACATTGATAAAAGTAAGATGGCGATTAACGTGTCAGAATAATTCGTAACTTTAATTAATAATTATTTTGGAAAATCCGCGGAGAAATTATATTAAAATTTAAGTGTATTTACAAGGACTTAAATCAATTATGAATATTAAACACTTAGTCTGCTTTATCAACTCACCGATTTACCGACTCACCGATCAAGCAATTCACCACTTTTCCATCCATCCTTTTATTTAATAAAGAATATATTAGTAAAAAATAAATGAAAGAATAATTTTATACATTTTACTTAACGATTTAATCTATTGAAAGTATTTATAACTTTTCTCTATTTTAGTCTGTATGCAACAAAAATATTTTTATTATTAATATTGTAATAAACTTTGAGCCAATCGGGAATTGTATTTGATATAATAAAATATTCCGTCCATGATGGACCGGGAATACGCACAACAGTATTCTTAAAAGGATGCCCGCTCGACTGTATCTGGTGCCATAACCCCGAAAGCAAAAAATTAGAGCCTGAAACCACTACAAAAATTACCCGCAATAAAGTTCTTAAACTTTCTTACTCTGAAACGAAAGATGTAGTAGGCAGAGAAGTAACAGACGACGAAATATTTAATGAAATATTAAAAGATAGAATGTTCTATGAGCAGTCCGGAGGTGGTGTAACTTTCTCTGGCGGCGAGCCTTTAATGCAGCCGAAGTTTCTTAAATCATTATTGCTTAAGTGCAAAGAACATGACATCCACACTGCGGTTGATACTTCCGGCTATGCATCAAAAGAAGTACTTGATTCGATCGCTCCTTTTACAGATCTATTTCTTTTCGATCTTAAATTAATTGATGAAGAAGATCATAAAAAATATACAGGCGTTTCAAATAAGCTTATTCTTCGCAATTTAATTTATTTATCCGAAGCGGCAGGGAAAATTAGGATCAGAATCCCTCTTATTCCCAATATTACTGATTCTGAATCTAACCTTAACCAAATTGCTGGGTTTCTATCTAAATTAAAAAATATTTCAAACGTAGATCTTCTTCCGTATAATGAATTAAGTGAAAGTAAAAACAAAAAGTTCTGCAGCAAAGTTCAGCTTGAAAGCTTAAAGATTCAATCGGATGAATCTCTAACTAAAATAAAAAAAACATTTGAACCGTTAGGTGTAGAAATAACTATTCGGGGTTAAAAATGAATGACAGAATAAAAACATTAAGAGAAAAATCTTTAAACGCAATCCCTGCACTTTCACAAGAAAGAGCAGTGCTTGTTACCGAGTTCTATAAAACAGGCGCACCTGAAAAATTTTCCGTGCCGGTAACAAGAGCGCTTTGCCTTAATCATATTCTTGAAAATAAAAAATTATATTTGGAAGACGGCGAGCTGATTGTTGGTGAAAGAGGGCAGGCTCCAAAAGCTACTCCAACTTATCCTGAAATCTGCATTCATAGTATTCAAGATTTGGATATCTTAAATACAAGAGAAAAAATTTCGTTTAAGTCAGATGATCAGACAAAAAAAATATATGATGATACTATCATTCCTTTCTGGAAAGGAAAATCAATCCGTGAAAAAATCTTTAGTGAAGTTGATGAGGCATGGAAACAAGCTTACGCTGCCGGAATATTTACAGAGTTCATGGAACAAAGAGCGCCGGGGCATACTGTCCTTGGCAGTAAAATTTACAGCCATGGCTTGCTTGATATTAAATCCGAAATTGAAATTCAAATCGGCTCGCTCGACTTTTATAATGACCCCGAAGCATTCGATAAAAGGGAAGAGCTTAAAGCAATGTCAATTGCTATCGATGCAGTAATTAATTTTGCTAAAAGATATTCGGAACTTGCAAAAGAAAAATCTGAAAAGGAAGAAATTCCGCAAAGGAAAAAAGAACTTGAAAAAATTGCAGAGGTCTGTTCTTATGTTCCGGCAAACGCACCAAGAAATTTATGGGAAGCTCTTCAGTATTACTGGTTCGTTCATCTTGGAGTAATTACTGAATTAAATACGTGGGATTCATTTAATCCTGGCAGGCTCGATCAGCATCTTTATCCATTTTATAAAAAAGATATTGAAGACGGAACGCATACTCCCGAATCAGCTAAAGAACTTTTGCAGGCGTTCTGGATTAAGTTCAATAACCAGCCTGCTCCTCCTAAAGTTGGAGTTACCGCGCAGGAAAGCAACACATACACTGATTTTTGTTTAATCAATCTTGGCGGCGTTAAAGAAAATGGTGATGATGCAGTTAATGAATTAACATTTATTCTTCTTGATGTTATCGAAGAAATGCGGCTGCTTCAGCCAAGCTCTATGATTCAAGTAAGCAAGAAAAATCCAGATAGATTCATTAAGCGCGCTTTAAAAATTATTAAAACCGGCTACGGTCAGCCTTCTGTTTTTAATACTGATTCTATCATTCAAGAATTAATTCGCCAGGGTAAATCAATTATCGATGCTCGTAACGGCGGCGCAAGCGGCTGTGTTGAAACCGGCGCTTTCGGAAAAGAATGTTACATCCTTACTGGTTATTTTAATCTTGTAAAAGTTCTTGAGATAACATTAAACAACGGAATCGACCCTAAAACGGGAAAGAAAATCGGAATTGAAACCGGAAATCCTGAAAGTTTTAAGACGTTTGAAGAATTGTTGTCAGCATATGAAAAGCAGTTGAATCATTTTATCGATATTAAAATTAAAGGTAATAATATTATTGAAAAGCTTTACGCCAAATATCTTCCTGCTCCGTTTATGTCTGTTTTAATTGATGATTGTATCTCTAAAGGAAAAGATTATAATAACGGCGGCGCTAGATATAATACTTCTTATATTCAAGGCGTCGGACTTGGAAGCATTACCGATTCTCTTTCGTCAATTAAGCACAACGTATTTGAAAAGAAAATTCTCAGCATGAAAGAGTTGCTGAAGATTCTTAAGTCCAATTTTGCCGGAAGCGAATCTATGCGGCAGATATTTTTAAGCGATACACCAAAGTATGGCAACGATGATGATCAAGCTGATTCATTAACTAAGCAAGTATTCGAAATATATTTTAACGCCGTGGATAACCGTCCCAACACAAAGGGTGGGAAGTACAGAATAAATCTTCTCCCTACAACTTCACATGTTTATTTTGGAAGTGTGTGCGGAGCTACTCCCGACGGCAGATTTGCCGAAGAGCCTTTATCGGAAGGGATCTCACCTGTTCAAGGTGCCGATGTTAATGGTCCTACTGCTGTAATAAAATCTGCATCCAAGATTGATCATCTTAGGACGGGTGGTACTTTATTAAATCAGAAATTCACACCGCAGCTTTTAGAGGATGAAAGCGGAATTGAAAAACTTACTCAGCTTATCCGAACTTACTTCCGAATGGACGGTCATCATATCCAATTTAATGTTGTTGATGCAGATACACTTCGCCAAGCGCAAAAGGAACCGGAAAAGTACAGAGACTTGATTGTTAGAGTTGCTGGCTACAGCGATTATTTTGTTGACCTGACTGTTGAGCTTCAGAATGAAATTATAAAGCGTACCGAGCAGATGGGAATTTAATGTAACTTGCCCATAGAATTGATATACAACTAGTGATTTTGTTATTTTCTTCAATTTGTCTTTATATATTCCAATTGGTAAATTATAACGCGGATTAATTCTAATATCATCATAATATTTTACTGTAACTTTTTTGCACAAGCATTTTTTATTCTGAATTATTTAGTATTAAATAGTTATTAAAAGTAACAAACCAGTAATATGTGGTAGATAACTTCCCAATTGTAAAATTTATGCAAAACGAGATTTATAATGAAAATATCTTTTAGAGAAACTCGTACAGAACTAAAATCTTATATTAAAAGTATCTGGGTATTTGAAAGTCAGTTTGGAATGCCGTTAAAGGACATGAATCTTGCTGCGCCGAACGGCTGCCCGAAATTAATTATTAATTATGAAAATAATATTACTTCTCTTGTTGAAGGCAGATCAAGTGAAAGCAGAGAAAACGGAATATATTTTTCCGGGAATAGAGATATTCCTGTTTACGTCAGTACATCAGAGAAGAAAACTGGATTTATAGGAATTGAGTTTCTTCCGTATGGAGCTTACCCTATTCTTGGAATACCGATGATGGAAACTGCAAACCATCTCTTCACAATTGAAGATCTCTTAGGACACGTGGGTAAAAAATTTCGAGAAGAGCTTTATAATCTGGAAAATACATCCGACAAGATTAATTATTTACAAGCGAAAATGGTCGAGATGCTGAATAAAAGACAGCTCCAAAATAGCATAGTTAAATATTGTGTTGACACTTTGAAATTTACAAATGGCTTACAGTCCATTCCGGAATTGGAAAGAAAAACTGGATACAGCCGTCGTTATCTTGAAATGCTTTTTAAAAATCACGTAGGTTTTTCCCCAAAAGTTATTGCCGGCATCTTCCGTTTTCAAAAATTTTACAGCAGTTGGGCAATGGGTAGATCATACGATGAACTTAAAGAAGAACTAAACAATTATTATTTCGATCAAGCTCATTTTTCAAAAGAGTTTAAAAGAATGACTGGTTTCTCTCCACTTCAATACGCTAACGAAGTTTCAAATGAATTCGGACGCAAACTTACTCTTCATTAGTAGTTCGCATTTTTACAATCCTTCGCCCGAAGGAAATCTTAGTTTTGCATTAGAAATAGAAAATTTATTAAAGATGAGTCCGGTCTAAAAAGCCTAAATATCTAGAATGTCATTCCCACGAAAGTGGGAATCTATTGGGGCTGTCCCAAATGTAGAGTAGAAGTTATTGCGAGGAGTGAAACGACGAAGCAATCTTTTGTTTTTAATTCGAAATTCAGATCACTTCGCTTCGCTCGTGATGACAACATTACTTTTTGGACATTTCTTTAATATGAAAAACATGCTTATTAGAGCCGTTTCAACTGCTTACAATCTAATTCAAACAACTATTTAAGAGTATTTAAACTGAACAACATAAAATTTAATGTAAATGAGCAACTCTGAAAAGAAATATTATTTTCTAAAACTAATTCCTAAACGTTCTAATTTTTCACAGACTATGTCTGAAGAGGAACGGACAATAATGCAGCAGCATGTTGCATATTGGAAAGACTTTTTGGATAAAGGTATGGTGGCGGTTTATGGTCCAGTGTTGGATCCGCAGGGTGTTTATGGTATCGGCGTTGTAGGAGTTGATAATGAAAATCAACTTGACGCGCTGATAAAAAATGACCCTGCAGTTAAGATTAATGATTATGAATTTTATCCTATGAAAGCAATTGTGCCGGTTAAATGATTAAGCAATAAAACCATCTTTTAACTATAACAATCCGATTTCGATAATTTATCCGTTATAGTTAATTCGCATTTTTACAATATTTCGGCACAAAGAAATTTTATTTTAACAGTTGCAAAAAGATTGATTAAAGATTAAAAACTAAAGAGAATATTATGGCAAAGATAATTATTGGAAACGCTTCAGCAATAACAGTTCCTCGAAAAGACCGTGAAAGCATCCGCAAATTTTACTCGGATGTCCTTGGCGGCAAACTTGTAAAAGAAGATAATGACAAAGACATCTACCATCTTGATTATGAATTCTATATTCTTTTTCGCTACGCAGATGTTCCCGACGAAACCGAATTCTTAAGTTCGCCAAGAGCGTTATGGCTGCAGATTAAATCGGACAATGTGGAAGAATTGTCACGAAAGATTATCGATTTTGGTGCAAAGAAGCTTGATATACCATCCGGCTTGCCAGAGTCGGTTCCTTATCTTTATTTTCAAGCGCCTGGGGGACAGGTATTCCAACTTCTCCCAATCGACGAGAACCAATCATATTACAAGGGAACTTTAGAAGGTAAGAATACAGAAAAAGAAGCTGAGGTACTCAAAGAAAATGCGTTGAGTGAATTGGCATCAAAACATCAACAGAAGAAATAAATTTAATCGGCAAACTATTAAGGAGTTAAAATGAAGAATCAAGATTATCAAAAAAGCTTTATTGCAGATGCTACAGCCAAAGAGGCTTTTGAAAATATTATTAACGTAGGTGAATGGTGGACAAAAAGCTTTAAAGGAAGTGCGAAAAACGTAAATGACGTTTTTGATGTTACTTTCGGCAAAACTACTGTAAACTTCAAAGTGATCGAATCGGTTCCGTATAAAAAATTGGTTTGGCTGGTAACCGATTGTTATTTGGATTGGATTAATAACAAAACTGAATGGAACGATACCAAAATAGTCTGGAACATTTCCGAAGAAAATAAATCCGTTAAAATTAAAATGACTCACGTTGGTCTCATTCCAGGTATTGAATGTTACAAAGACTGCGAGGCTGGGTGGAACCAATATTTTGGTGAAAGTTTGCCAAAGCTCATTGCTCTTGAAAAATCATAATGTCCGAATGAATAAGTTAATTTATTTTAGATGAAAATATTTTAATGTCTATAGTTAGGATAAATTCAAACAATTTAACTCAATGATTTAAAATTAATTATAACCTGTTGTGTGAATTAAAAATTAATCGTAGAAAACTGTTGAAACAGTTACTAAATATAAGAGTGATTTTATTAAGGGGCTGTCCCAAAAGTAGAGTAGAAGTCATTGCGAGGAGTGAATAGACGAAGCAATCTTTTGTTTTTAATTCAAAATTCAGATCACTTCGCTCCACTCGTGATGATAAAATTACTTTTTGGACAGCCCCTTAATATAAAAACGTACTATATTAGAGCCGTTTCAACGGCTTACAATCTAATTCACACAACTGGTTAATTATATTTCAATATTTCCCAATTTTAATAAAGTTTCCCATTTCCTTAATTTATTTTACTGCGCATTCCTTAGCCTAACTTTTATTATATTTAAACATCTAAATTGCAGATAAAATATTTAATCGGGTAAACTCTAATGTCAAAATTGGGACTAGCATTAGGCGGCGGCGGTGCCCGCGGTCTAGCTCATATCGGTGTTCTCAAAGTGCTTGATGCAGAAGGTATTCAAATCTCTGCAATAACCGGTTGCAGCATGGGTGCTATTATTGGCGGTCTTTATGCTTATTTCGGAAATGCCTTTAAGGTTGAAGAATTTATTCTGCAGGCAATCAAAGATCCTAGATTTGCTAAGCTTAATATCGAATCGCTTAATGATAATATTAAAAGTATTAACAAAACTTCATTAGAAAAATTCAGCGAATATATCAAAGCAAGAATTCATGCGATAAATACTATCGGAAGATTGTCTTACTTCGATTCTAATGTTGCTGATGATATTTATAATGCGATTCCTGATATCCAAATCGAAGATTTAAAAATTTCTTTCTCTGCTGTTGCTACCGATTTATCTTCCGGCGAAGAAATAAATTTTACTAAAGGAAGTCTTCGGAATGTTCTCAAAGCAAGTTCAGCAATTCCGGGAGTTTTCCCGCCTGTCCTTATTAATAATTATTTGCTTATTGATGGCAGCGCTTCTGAAAGTGTCCCTGTTAGAAAGGTTAAAGATATTGGCGCGGATAGAGTGCTTGCTGTAGATGTAATTAAAAGTCTAAAAATTATTAGGCCGGTTAATAACATTCTCGATGTTCTTTATAGGACGGAGGATGTTACTTCTTATCAACTTTCAAAAATTAGGTTGACTGAAGCTGATCTTATAATCAGTCCCCAAGTGAAAGAGCTATCCTGGGCAGATTTCGATGGTGCTGTAAAAATTATCGAATTAGGTGAATCTGCAGCAATGCAAAATCTTGATAAAATAAAACAGCTTGTTAAGAAAAATGTGTATTCGCTTAAGTTCAATCGTTATCTGAAGAAAATTTTCTGAATTTATTTTCTAAAAATATTCGTAAAATTAATTATCAAATCATACCTAATAGCCTCTCTTTAAAAAGCAAGCAATATTTTTAAGTAAAATTTCACTTTTAATCTGTGTAGAAACAATTCTAAAATTGTTTTATTATTGCCAAAATAATTAGGGCAAAAATGTATAGGAAATTAATGATTGTTTTGGCATTTATTATTTCTTTATTAATAATAAATGGCTGTAATGCAAGTCGTAATTCTTCGGGAGAATCAAAAAATTCCTCCATTTCAATTTCACAAAGCCATTCTGGAGTTGTTGGCGATACTATTATAATTTCTAATGATCAAAATCATTTGTTGTTGATTAGTAAAGCTGAATCCGGTAATGATGTCTGGCTCGTTTCAACTAGTACTGCTCATGCAATTAAAATAACTTCTCTCGGTAAAGATGATAGTATAAATTCCGCAAGCATTTCGCCGGACGGAAAGTTAATTGTATTTCAAACAGATAATATTGCTGGGCATAGCCCGCTTACTACTTCACATGTATGGATAATGCAGAGCGATGGCTCTGATCTTAGAATGATTACGCAGCCAGATCCAAATCAAAGGTTTTCTACTTCCGATCCTAAATGGAACAGCGATGGAACTTTATCACTGAAAGGAATGACTTTAACAAGTTCCAGCGGTGTTAAATATTTATATGACTATTATAAAAATAAAATCGAGGAAAAGATATCTAATGAATAAATTCTTTGCATGTATTAATATTAAAGCCTGCTTTTCAATTGCTGTCTTATGTTTATTGTTTAACAATGCTTATGCTCAAGAATACTTAAGTGCCATTTCACCTGATTCATTAGTTGGCAATGTTTATGGAACTGTTATCGATTCTTCTACAGGCAATCCGATTCCTGGTGCAGAGGTTTATTTGTTTACTAAAGCATTGCAGAAGGGGAATTTTGTTAACACAATTCAGACAAATGCTGGTACTTTCGGTTTACCCAATTTTTCATCTGCCGCTAAATCTGGTATTTCAAATTCTAAAGGTGAGTTTTTAATTAATTTTGTCCGCACTCCAATGCCTGGCAAACTTTATACTATTATTGTAAAATCTTCTGGATATAATTTATTAATTATTGATCAAGTTCCGGTTCTTCCCGGCGCTGTTATGGCTTTGCAAGTTAATGCTTCGCTTTCTCATAGTGCATTTGCAAAATATTATTATGGAAATGTAAAAGATGGACCGTTTATGTATAGAGATGAAGTATTTGCAAATAAACAATTACAAAAAATCAATCCTCTTCCATCTCCTAATAAAATTACAAACACACAATATTTAGTTTATGCAACTGACGAAGGTCTTGTTGGTGGTACTTGCGCTAATGGTCATATCATTGTTCCAAATGATCATTTTGTTGCACTGCCATCTGGACTTGTGTTAAACAAAAATGATAAGACTTACGACTTTCAAGTAAGAGTTTCATATGGTAATCTATCTGTAGTTGCACCTGTATGGGATATTGGCCCGTGGAATGTTAAAGATGATTATTGGAATCCTGACAGCCTTCGACAAATTTATGCAACTTTGCATCATGGCGGTAAAATTGGTTTAGGTGAAGGCGTGCCCGAATCTCAAGCAGCATATTACTATAATTACAATCAAGATTGGAGCGGTGATTTCACCGGAAACGGAAGCGATTATTACAAAGTAAAACTTCCTGCGGGAATTGATTTAGCAGATGGAACTTTCTTCAATGATTTAAAGTTGCCTGATAATTCATGGGTTCATGTTGATTATTTATGGCGCCCAGGTGTAAGTTTTAATGATTCCGTAATTACTGTAAATACTGTCCCGGTAGAAACTACTTTCGGTGGCTCTGTTACTGGTAATGAGCAAACAAACAGCAGTGGAATAATTATCGATGGACCTAAAGGAGGCTATTATTCTTCAACTTATTACGTCTGGTGGAAGATAAAATGGAATGACGGTCTTATAGGTTGGTCTCCCGAAAGAAATCTTAAAAGAATTGATACTAGAAATGTTAATGTAACAATTCAAACGGTTCCTACCGGACTCGGATTCTCAATGGATGGAAATGCTTATACTGCACCATATACATTTTCATTTTTACCCGATTCTAGCCACACACTTTCAACGGTTGCTCAAACTAATGGCAATATTAGGTATAATTGGACTCGATGGAGTGACATGAGATTAAATCCTCACACAATTTATCCTTATAAAGATATGGTTGATACAGCTTTTTTTACTATGCAGTATCAATTGATAATAGGTTATAACCCGCGTTCCGGAGGATATTCAAGCTCAGCTGCTATAAACTACTATGACCCTAATGCTAAAGTAACTATTACAGCTGTTTCTAATAATGGATATGTATTTTCTGGATGGAGCGGCGATACAGTTTATTCTGGAAATCCTATTACGTTATCAATGTATAAGCCGATGGCCATTACGGCTAATTTTAGTCTTTCTACAGAAATAAATGAAGAACGCAGTGGAATACCTTTAAAATTTTCGCTGGCTCAAAATTATCCAAACCCATTTAATCCTTCCACTGTTATTAATTTTGCTGTTCCTGTGGAGAGCAGGGTAAAGGTGAGTATTTATAATCTGCTTGGACAAAAAATTTCTGATTTAGTAAACGAAACTGAAAGCACAGGATATCACTCAGTTAAGTTTAATGGCGAATCACTTTCTTCTGGAATTTATCTTTATAAAATAAATGCAGTTTCTATTGATAGTAAAAAAGAATTTAGTGAAATGAAGAAACTAGTTCTTTTGAAATAGTTAATGAACCTTTTGTGTGAATTAAAAAATAATCATAGTAAACTGTTGAAACATTTACTAAATAAAAGATCGATTATATTAAGGGGTTGTCCCAAAAGTAGTTTAAAAGTCATTGCGAGGAGTGAAACGACGAAGCAATCTTTTGTTTTTAATTCAAAATTCAGATCACTTCGCTTCACTCGTGATGACAAAATTACTTTTTGGACAGCCCCTAGGCATTTATTTTATACTCTAATCTTATACTTTTTTATGATGCCATTCAAAGTAATCCTTTTCATAAACAATTCTATTTTGGTACCAGCTCATTATTTATCACGTTTCTTTTCCATCCATTCATAATTCATCATTCCACCATTCCATTACTCAAACATTCCATTCTTCCTTCCTGCCGCCTGCGGTCTCAGTTTTTCACTTTAATAATATAAGTTTCTTAGTATCAGAAAAATTACCGCACTGTATTCTGTAAAAATATATTCCGCTTGCTAAATTGCTTGCATTAAATTCAATACTGTGATTTCCTTGTGTCTCCATATCATTTGCAAGGGTTGCAACTTCCTTTCCAGCAATATCATATACTTTTATGTTTACAAAAGAATTCTGAGGAATTGAGTATCGAATCGTAGTCGTAGGATTAAACGGGTTAGGGAAGTTTTGCTGCAATGCAAATTTTGATATTGAAAGCTGAACTTCTATTTGATTGGAATATTTGTATGTACCATTATTATCAATTTGCTTAATCCTGTAAAAGAATTTATTTCCGCCCGTAGGATTAGGATCAACAAAAGAATATTGTGTTGGAGTTGTAGTTGTTTGGTTCCCTTTTACAAATCCGATTTGTGACCATCCATCATCAGATTGACTTTGATTGACGTTTGTCTGATTATTAGTTATTGCTTTTCGTTCAACTTCAAATCCGTAATTATTTACTTCTGTTGCTGTCTTCCAGAAAAGTTCTACTGTTCCTTCATTAACAGAATAAGTGAATGTGCTAAGTTCTACTGGAAGTGGTGTCGCAGTTTCAAAAGCGCTTCTTCCGTGCGTAAATGCAAATAGCATATTCGTTCCTGTCTGTCTTACTAGCTCATCAACCGGTACGTAAGAAGCCATTCCGGTTCCTGTGTGAACCCAATTCGTGCCGCCATTGGTTGATTGATAAACTCCGGTTTCAGTCCCGATATATAGAACCTGAGAATTTTGTGAATCAATTACAAGCGAGTGTACCGGAACATCCGGAAGGTCTCCTGAATCATCTGTCCAGGTTGTGCCTTGATCCGATGAATAATAAATATGACGCGAAGGTGTAACTCCGTCATTGTTGTAGCCTGAATAGCATGCATATATGTGCTGCTTATTTGATAGGTCAACAACTATTCTTCTTACATAAGCTCCATTATTTCCAGTTGGAGTAATATCCGTCCATGTTTCACTTGATGGGCTGCCCGTTATGTTTGTGCATTTAAATATTTTACCGTCTGTAGTTCCTGCAAATCCTAAGTATGGTGAAGTTGTGTTTACAATTGTAACTGCACTAACTTTGTTTGATGTTGAAAGTACTGTGCTCGAGTCTGTCCATGTTGATGCTTTATTAAATGTTACCCAAATTCTATTTGAACCGGCTATCAGAATAGAAGAATTTTCCGGATCCAAAGAAAAAGGAGCAATGAATAAGCTGGCGCTGCTATTGCCTGCATCTGTCAATCCTGTTGTGCTGGTAAACCATATTGATCCGCCGTCTGTAGTTTTACTCATCTGAAGGTTTGTATATTCTTCGTATGCTATATTCGAATTTGATTGGTCAATTGCAGCATAGCCTCCATCTCCGCCTACAACCATATTCCATGATGTTCCGGTAGAATAAAGTAAATGGCCGTTGTCTTGAGCTCCACCGTAAAAAATATTTCCGCTTGGATAAACCGCACCTCCATAAAATTGAGTTATATCTAAGCCGTTATTTAAGCTTGTCCAGCTTGTTCCACCGTTGGTTGTTTTATATATTCCACCGTCATTGCAGTCAAATACTGTATTAGCAGTTCCCTTTATAAATGTGAATGCATGATGATCTGCATGAACAACCGGATTTCCATAATAGGAATTCCAATATGTCAACTGATACCATGATGAACCGCCGTTTGTTGATTTCATATCATCAACTCCACCGACGTATATATTATTTGAATTATTTGGATCAACAGCAATAACATTTCCATACCAACCTTGAGATCCTAAATATGAAAGCCCTCCGGTAGATGTAATTTTTGAAGGTTTTGTTAATGCTGACCACGTAGCTCCTGCGTCTGTGCTTTTATAAATTCCTTTTAATCCTGCATCTCCAGATGATGAAGCATCTGTCGATTGAAATACCGCAAAAATATTATTAGCATTGTTAGGGTCTTGTGTCATTGCAATTCTATTATAACCGGAACTTGGCAATCCATTTGTAATTTGATTCCATGTTGTTCCGCTGTCTGTTGTCCTATAAATTCCGCCTGGAGTAGTGCTGTAATTTTCTGTTGCAAAAAGTATTGTCGATGATGTAACCGGAATTACATCACAAGGATTAAAATAATTTGTAGAAAATGAAGTAGAATTTATACTTACCCATGTAGCGCCTCCGTCACTGGATTTATAAAGCCCACCGCTAAGTCCGTATGTGCCTGCTCCGTCTTTATAGTTGTATTCTTTTGTTACTGCATAAATATTGTTAGAAGGATCTATGGCAATTTTTAAAACATTTCGAAAGCTTGAAATATTTGAGCCTGTTGTGCTTGGCAGTAATGTCCAGGTAGTTCCGAAATCAGTAGATTTATAAATTCCTCCGCCGTATACAGCATCAACATTTCCCCATGCTTCTCCTGTGCCTGCATAAACTGTATCGCCGTTGTTTGCCATTGTGCTGATTGCAATTGGATTGTAATTATCCATCTCAGGCGTCCATGAAGTTCCACCGTTTGTCGTTTTCCAAACACCTCCTGCAACTGCTCCGATTATTATTGTATTTGAGTTTGAAGGACGCACTAATACTGATCTTATTCTTCCGCCAATGTTGCCAGGACCAATAGAATTCCAAGTCGAAATTGTTGTCAAGTTATTTGGGTCTTTTTTCTGAAGAAATTTTTTCGAGTATTCAATTGCTCTAAATCTTGCAAGCGGATCTATATATTTTTTCTTGCCGGCAATCATGTTAAATCTGAATTCATAAGCAGCATAAGGGTCGTCATATACTCCTTGTGTGGGTTCTAATAAATCTTTTTTTATAATTTTATTTTGCTGTTTATTATGAAATCTGAAATACGAAAAGCTTGCTATTAAGGCAATTGTAGAGAATATTAAAATTTTTTTATTCATGTTAATCCTATTATTTAACTTTGAAATAACTTTAACTTTCAAATTATAATTACTGTATTAATTTACTTTTTCCTTGATATCATTAAGTTCAAAATAAAATTCATTTAAATGAAAATAGTTTGATCGCAAGTATCCGCTTCAAAGGAATGAGCCTAATTTCTTAAATCTCGCTAGCATATTATAAATTGTAATATATAATTTCAATAAAAAATATTGTGTTGTTACTTTGTGTGATGACGAGAATGTACACTTTGAATTTTTTATTCTTCTTTGCTTTAATATAAAAATTATTTTGTATGTTATGCATCGCTTTGATTATGTTAAAAAATAGTACATAAACCTGTTGTGTGAATTAAAAATTAATCATAGAAAACTGTTGAAACAGTTACTAAATAAAAGAGTGATTTTATTAAGGGGCTGTCCAAAAAGTAGAGTAGAAGTCATTGCGAGGAGTGAAACGACGAAGCAATCTTTTGTTTTTAATTCAAAAATCAGATCACTTCGCTTCTCTCGTGATGGCAAAATTACTTTTTGGACTGCCCATATGAAAAACGTACTTTATCAGAGCCGTTTCAACGGCTTACAATCTAATTCACACAACTGCTTACATATATATAAACTAGGTGAAAAAATAATTTCATTTGAGTTGCTTTTACACTTAAGCTTTCATATTTAATATTAATGTAATTCGTTCATTATAAATTTTAAGGCAAGTAATGATATTAAATCTTAAATCATATATTCTAATAATTGCTATACAAATATTTTTATTTCAAGCAATTTCAAATGCACAGCTTGTTTATACAGGAATAGAGAAGGGTAAGGTAAATCAAGTTTATGCTGAACAAAAAAATATTAATTGGATATGGGCGGCAAGTGTGCAGTTTGTTTTAAATAATTACAACGTAAAAATATCGCAGGAAGATATTATAAAAAGATCATTTCATATTTATGACCCTTATGATAGCCTTCCTAACTTCCAAATGAATTTTTCTAAAATTGTAAATCGGCTTAATAACTGGATAATTAAATATAAAAGAAAAAAATATTTAATTACTGCAAAATTAGTAGATGAATCTCCCACACCGAAATTTTTATATGATGAATTAAAAAGTATGAGGCCGGTTATATTATTTTCAAATGACAGCCTTAACGCACTTCTGCCTTTCATATGTACGGCTGTTGGATTTATTCCCGGATATTATGGCCCTGTTCCTAATCAATTAATGATTAGAAGTACTTTGCCATCCTGCCTAAATGATGAAAACGACGAATATATCATTTGGGATATTAAAAGCCTGCCTCAGCGGATTTCTCATTATTGCATTATCAGTGTAAAACAGAAAAAGTAATTTGCTTCTTATAATCCCGTAAATGATTTTGCAAGTGTTGCTGAATATTCATCGCAAATTAAATTAGGGCCGTTAAATATCATTGCAAGGTATACAATGCAATTTTGATATTTATCCCTTAGCTGTTTTTGTATATCACTCATCTGAAGTTCAAGATTTAACGGTGCTTCACTCACAATCGAAGAAATTTGTTTTGCAATATGGCTTATTACTAACTGTTCTTCATTGTTTCTTTTAGGATTTTGAAAAGCCAATACTGCAATTAAAATTCCATCTTCCGGAATAAACTTGCTTGCTTGAATTTTGAAATTCAAATTAAGTGCTTTACTGTTAAGTACAATTTCAGACGCCTGCAGCTTAATATCATTTAATTCTGAAATATTTGGTGTAATGATGTTGTAAACAGTAAGTAAATTATAATCAATAAACTTTAAATTGTTTTTAACAAGTTTATTGAATGGAGAAGTACCTTTTACTTTTGCGTTATTCCAAATATTTGATATCTCCGGAATAGAATTAACATATTTGGCAAACGTAATTGAAGTATCCGACCGGCCTTTGCTGCTTTTTGTTGTTTCTTTTTTCTCTTTAACCGGTTTTTCTGCTGTAAGAACTTTTCCTTTGTCAGAATGATATACAAGAACTTTCCCTTTAGACCCAGAACTATTAAGATTTCCCATGTAGAATTTTTCCATGTCTCGCTCCCTTTTCTAATTTTTACTTTGATAAAATATAAATAAAACACTTCTTAAAATCGAATATTATTTTAAATTGTTTTATCCTTATCTATTTTATAATCTATCCCAAATATTACTCTTCCTCTTAATCCTGAACTTACAATTAAACTTTAACTTACACTTAAACTTTAACTTAAACTTAATCTCTTACTCAGCCATTTTGACAATCTTAGTTTTGATTACACACGTTTCTGCATGACTTCTAACAAGCCTGTAACTCGCCTCTAACAAGCCTATGAATAGCATGAAATTTTCTTTAAGTCAAAATGACAAAGTTTTACGTCATTTAAATATTTTATAAATAATTTCACTGTAATAAGAACTACACTGGTTTTAATTTGCAACTTATTTCTCTCATCCATAGATTTCCGCCAAAAATTAGTAAACATGTTCTAGATTTCTTAATTATGCATTTAAAGTTCAAGTTAAATAATTTATTCCCGTGGCTTTCAATCCGAAATAAGCTGATAATTGCTTTTGTCGGTTTGTCTATTCTTCCAATAATTCTTATCGGAATTTATGGAATAATCTCTAATACTAGATCTATGAAAGCTACCGCTATCCAAAACTTAGATCATGATCTTTCTTTGATTCAAGAAAACACCGCCAACTTAATCTCAAGTATTGAACGCGATATGATGTTAATTAGGAATATTTATCTTGATAAACAAATCCAAGCTGCAATGGTTAAGGAGTCTTATTCCTCAGATGGTAATGATATAAATCTATTGGATAAAGAACTTTTGTCTTTCGCATCAATAAGAAAAATCTATTTCCAGCTTAGGATAGTTGATAATGAAGGAAATGAAATATCTCGCGTAGAAACTAACGATCAGCTGGAAGCAGCAAGAAAATACAACATTGTTCCTGCTGCTGAATTAAGGCACAGTCCGCAGGTTTATTATTTGCTTCTAATTAAGAACCTTACCGAAAATCAAATTGCATTAGCTCCGGCAGAATTGCTTGACTCAAATAATCGAACAGTTCCAGTCATCAGCTTTGCAATGCCGCTGTTTTCAAACGGCAAAAGAATTGGAATTCTTATAGCAGATGTTTTTGTTAAAAATCTTTTTAGAACGCTTCAAAATTATAGAAGTTTAAATCAAGATGAGAAGGTAATTCTTGTCGGTGGCGATGGGCATTATCTCTACCACTCGCAAAAAAAGAAAAGCTGGAATAAGCTTCTTGCGGGCAAAGATATATTTAATCTTCAACATGATTATCCAGAAAATATCGCAAACCAAATTCTTTCAAACCAAAATTCAGTAATTACAAATGGCAGCGATGATATAATTTCACATGAGCCTTTATTCTATGGCTATTCATCAATATATCACACTAGCTTTGAACATAATCTTGCTTTGCCGCTTTACTTATTAGTAGCAATACCAAAATCTTTAATAATGAATCCAGTTCATAAATATGAACTAATATTTGCAGGTATTCTAATTGCTTTTCTTATGATATCTTTCATTTTAAGTCTGCTTGCAACAAGGCATTTTACAACTTCAATCGCTCTGCTTACAGAAGGCGCAGAAACAATTACAAAAGGAAATTATGAGCACCGTGTTGAAGTTGAAACCCGCGATGAAATTGAAAAGCTTGCAGAGCAGTTTAATTTGATGGCTAAGTCTCTTTACGATCATGAAAATGAAATACAGCAGTATAAAAGCCATCTTGAAGAAATGGTAAGCTCAAGAACAAACGAGCTCTTCGCCGAGAAATCCAAACTTCAGGCGATATTGGATAATGTTCCAAGTGCATTTTTACTTTTGGATAAAGACTTAAAAATTCAAACCGCGAGCGCCGCATTTAATGTAATAACAGGTTATAATATTGAAGACGTAAAAGGTGAAAGCTGCAATAAGATCTTCGGCAATAATGGTTTCTGCGTTGAATGTATTTGCCATGATGCAATTTCAAAAAGTAAAATTGAAAGCTGCATAAATCTAAAGGTTGATGAAAAGCAGCAGGAAAAATATATTGAGCACATAGCAATTCCGATGAAAAATAACGGGGAAGTAATAGCTGTATTAGCTGTTATTACAGATATAACAAAACGAAAACAGCTTGAAAATGTTTTAGTAAAAACTGAAAAGCTTGCCGCAACCGGAGAAATTGCCGCATTTGTTGCACACGAATTCCGCAATTCGCTTACTTCTATTAAAATGATTCTTCAGCTTTTAGCTGAGTCAAATAACATTTCAAAATCTGAAAAGAAATCAGTTACGGTTGCGCTTAATTCCACCGGAGAAATGGAAGAAACTGTTACAAAGCTTCTAAACTATGCTTATCCTTTGCCGATGAATTTTCAATCTGAAAGAATTGATATCATATTAACTGATAGTCTTTCTTTTGTCCAACTGCGATTTAAAAAATCTAGGATATCTGTTAGAAAAGAAATTGAGCCGACACCATCATTGCTCTTAGATGTATCTCATCTTAAAGAAGCAGTTATTAACGTTTTACTTAATGCAGTTCAATCAATTGATGAAAAAAATAGTTCACTTGAAAGTTCCCAGCATACAAACGGCAACAATGAAATTTATATTTCGGTTAAGAAAGTAATACTTAAAAAAGCTCTGCATGATTATAAATTGGAAGAAGCCGCCGGATATACCAATATAGATGATGAAGACCGCAGCAAATACGAAATAAATTTAGCAAAAGGTACTGAATGCATCCTCCTTCAAATTACCGATACCGGTACAGGAATAGAATCTAATAATATTGAAAAGATTTTTGATCCGTTCTTTACTACTAAGACGAATGGTACAGGCTTAGGCTTGCCGATGGTTAAAAGAACAATCAACGCGCACCGCGGAATTGTAACCGTAGAAAGTAAAAAAGGAAGCGGCACTACTTTCAGCATTTTCCTTCCTCTGAATAATGAAAGCTATATTTTCCCTAAACGTCTTTAAAATAAATCTGAAGGATTACATTGAACGAAATAAATAATAGCAAAGGAAAAATTCTAATTGTTGATGACGACACAAATATAGTTTTTGCCTTCCAAGAAGTTTTAAAGAAAGATGGTTATTCATATATAACTGCAAGCGACGGTGAAGAAGGTTTGAAAGCCGCATCTACAGAGAATGTTGACTTAATCTTTATGGATATAAATCTGCCTAAGATTGACGGCTTGGAAGTATTACGCAGATTCAAAGAGCAGGGGATTAACACTCCAACAATCATCATTACCGGCTACGGTGTTATGCAGAACGCAATTAAAGCAATGCAGTTCGGCGCATTCGATTATTTAACAAAGCCGCTGGATATAAACAAAATTAGAGAGCTGACAAAAAAAGCTTTAGCTAAATCTACTCCGCCGGAGAATGTTGAGAGCATTTCACCTTTTAACGCCGATGTTGTAGATAGGTATGAAATCATCGGTAGATGCGCACAGATGCAGGAAATCTATAAACTAATCGGAATGGTTTCCACAACTCCAAATACAGTTTCGGTATTAATCACCGGCGAGAGCGGTACTGGAAAAGAATTAGTTGCGCGCGCTATCCACGGAAGTACTTTAGGAACCGGACATCCATTTATTGGAATCAACTGCTCGGCAGTTCCAGATAATCTTCTTGAATCAGAATTATTCGGTTATGAAAAAGGTGCTTTTACTGGCGCAGCAGAGCGTAAGCTTGGCAAGTTTGAGCTTGCACAGAATGGAACAATCTTTCTAGATGAAATCGGCAATCTTCTGCCGAACCTTCAGCAAAAGTTATTGCGTGTTCTTCAGGAAAGGGAATTTGAAAGAGTCGGTGGTGATGTGCCTATAAAAGTCCAGGCTAGATTTATAGCGGCAACAAATAGAGACCTTGAATTGGAAATTAAGAATGGAAATTTCAGAGAAGATTTATTCTTCCGTTTAAACGTTGTTTCAATTCATCTTCCTTCTTTAAGAGAGCGTTCTGAAGATATTCCTCTTCTTTCAAATTACTTTTTAGGAAAATATAATCAGCATTTGAAAAAGAATGTGAAAAGATTTTCTTCTCAAGCTAATTATATTCTTTCATCTTATCCTTTTCCCGGAAACGTTAGAGAGCTTGAGAATATAATTGAACGTGCAGTTATGCTTGCAAGAGGTGAAGAAATTACAGAAGATATTCTTGCTAAAATGCTTAGTCTCAATCCTTCGGTTAAAACTCCTGTACTTCCGATTAATGGTGATACATTTAAACAATCCCGCGACTTTGTTATAAACTTGTTCGAAAAGCAGTTTGTTGAAAACAAGCTTACAGCACTTCACGGAAATGTTACCGCAGCGGCAAAGTCTTCAGGTATGACTCGCCAAAATTTCCAGCGAATGATGAAAAAGTACAATATTAAAGCAGAAGATTACAAGTAATATTCCTTTGCCAATAGTCCGCAGTTATTTAAGCTGCGCTCGTCTTTTAATTGTTAATACAACAGAAAATTTAATTTTCTGCTTGTTAATATTGATTTATCAATCTTAAACATATCAATCTTCAATTGCCTTAATATATTGTTCTTCAAGTTTTGTTAAGCCGCCTTTCATCGCTTTGATTTTGTCTGCTAAGAGTAGTGCAATAAAGAAAGGAAGAGCTGTGACGAATTAAAAAAAACTGTCTGCCTAAGCTTCTTAGCGTAAGCAGTTAATTTTACAATGGTCGTCACTAATTTTATGACTTAGACTAAAAGCAATCCGTAATAGTGTTAAATGTGTTTTATTTATCATGGTACGGACTCGTTCAGAAGGATAAGCATTTATGCCGGGAAACCTACTTTAAGTGCTTGTTGGTTTTGTCAGTTACTTTTACCCTTTATTTCTTGAAACAAAATCCACAATCCATTCGATACCGTATTTATCTCTAAACATTGCAAAATATGAACCCCAGGGGCTATCGCCAATAGGTATTTCAACACTTCCGCCGGCTGAAAGTCCGTAAAATATTTTGTCTGCTTCTTCACGACTTTCTGCACTAACTGATATCTTAGATCTGTTTTCATTCTCATTTACCCTACCCATGCTTTCAGGAACATCATTGGCTATTAAAACGTTTTTGCCAATTGGTAAAGCAATGTGCATTATTTTATTTGCTTCATTTTCTGCTACCGGAAGTTGAGGGCTTGCTATATCTTTGAAGCGTATAATTTTTGTGAACTCTCCGCCAAATACTGATTTGTAAAAATTGAATGCTTCTTCCGCATTCCCGTTAAAGTTGATGTGTGGATTGATAACTGCCATAATATTATTTACCTCCAATGATAATTTGTTGTTTAATAAGCTTCTTCAAAAGCGGCTTTGTTAGTATACAAATATCACCGACAAAGAGCTAATTATTGCAGTGTAAATGTGACGATATTAGAGTCTCAATGCCGCAAGACAAACTACTACCTAAAACTGTACAATTTAGAGGAACGAAATGTTTGAAGAAAAGATGCCCCGCAAAAACCAGAACACCGCCAGCCTTGCCGCTAAGCAGGTTCAATGTAAAATAGTAATTGCATATTCAATTTTATGAATATCAATAAACAAAAATATGATTTTCGCACAGCCTCTTAATCTGTGGGTTAATAAGAGAAATTCTAAAGCCACTACCGTTTTATCTGTCCGGCTATGGCGGAAATCTTTAAAAGTGATCACAATAAATAGACTTTGTATTTTGGCTTCAGTTCTACTTAATACAGTGAAGAAGGGAGTAGCAACGGCGAATTAAAAAGTCATAAACATATCAATCTTCAATTGCCTTAATGCCTTGTTCTTCAAGTTTTGTTATTCCGCCTTTCATTACTTTGATTTGTTCTGCGGAGTGCCCGCTCCAAATTGTAACCTCGCCAACAACCTTAAACGGATGTTCTGAACGGTAAGACATTGTAGGATTACCTGTAAATTTTTTGTCGGTTAAATCCGGATCATCCTCAATTGGGCCTGTTGGCTCTACTAAATATATTCTTTCACGCCCTTCACCTAAAGCAAGTTCGGCGCCCCAAATAGCTGCATCCAGGGTAGAAGTGAGATAAATATATTTTGCTTTTTCCTTTTGTCCATAGTTTGAGTTAATGCCGGTTTGGATAAAGTCGCCAAGCTTTAAGTCAGCCTTTGTGCCGTGAAAGAATGTCTGAGAAAAAGGTCTTGGACTAATTTCATTTGATTTGTTCTCGCTTGTATTTTTTTCTATAGTCATATATTTAAGTGTGATTGTTTTTTATGTGTATGTTGTGTTGTCTGTTTTTATTACTGCTAACTTGATTGTAGATTCTTTCTTTATAATTAGCGGCTTTACGTCTGTCTGCCAAGAGTAGTAAAATAAAGAAATGAAGAGCAGTGACGAATTAAAAAGTTACAGTTAAAAAATTAACAATTTTATTTAATAGTACAATGCCAAACAACAACGCTTACTTTAACCAATAAACTCTAAAATACAAATACTGCCAATTTGAAAACAGGATGCCCGGCTCTGGCGGTCAATTTACTTTTTAGATACTACAGCATGAGTAATTGTTAGTTTTGAATATCAATATCTCTTAGAATTATTTTTTATAAATTATATTTGTTATGGGAATATATTATACTATTGACTTTTTACTTATTAAAGAGGTTATAACGCATCTCTTATTTATAGACAATTGCAAAACTCCAGTTGCATTGAATCTTGTTTTAATTTTCCTTTTCCATTAATAATTAAATCAAAATGCTTTATAATTTTTTTCTTATCTATAAATTCAATTTTTGTGTGGTCGATTGCGCGGTTATTTTGAGGTAGTAAATAATATTCTGATAAACCCTTCCAATCAACATCTCTAAGGGTAATAATTTCTTTTAAGAAGAAACTGACCCAATAATCACCGAGTTTTGAATTAGACTGTTCATATTTGAGTTTATCATTAGCAATAGAGACATATTTATTATCCAATTCGAATCCGATATAATTTCTACCTAGTCGTTTAGCTGCAATCGCTGTAGTACCAGTACCCATAAATGGATCAAAAACAATATCAGATTCATCTGTATTCATTAATATTATTCTTTCCAAAAGATGAATAGGTAATTGACAGGGATGTTCGTCCCTATATTTATTATGCTTTATGCGATGAATGTCTGTCCATACATCTGATAAAAGAGGGCCAAAAGGATGTAGCCCTTCCTTTTTCCCACCATAATCTTTTAACAAATAACCACATTTCCTGCAACGTTTATGTGGGTATCTTAATTCATAAAATTTAGTTTGCTTAATATCCTTTACGTAATACAAAATTCCATAGTGCGAAGGTTGTAAAGATTTTCCCATTGGTGAACTTGGAGCATCCCAAGAAATCCAATGTCGAAAAGTAGCATATTTGTTTAAGATAGATGAATAATAGGTTAACCACTTAGGTATGTTGTGTATAAAAATAGAGCCAGTAGGTTTTGTAACTCTAACCATTTCTTGTAACCATATCTCACACCACTTCAAGTATTCTTCAAATTCCAAAGAGTCTTTATAACCATTGTATTTTTTCTTTAAATTAAATGGAGGGTCAGCAAATGTAACATCGATTGAATTATCTGGAATTTTCTTAAATAATTCTATGGCGTCTCCATTAAGTATTTTATTAATATATTTCTTCATAACTATTTTATTGTATCCTTTAACAATTCCTTAAACCTTCTTAATTCATCTTCGTGAAAAGTAAAAACATCCTCATATGCGGAAACCATCCTTTTTAAATCTCCCTTTCTAACATACCATCCGATACCATCAACAAAACCAATAAATTTAGCTTTGGGATAATGTTGCTTGATCAGCACATCAATTGAAATTTCAGTTTTTGATTTATCACCTTGACCGGATGATGTAGTAACTAGATAAGAACTTTCAATTATAATCAGAGGTTTTTTCTTATTGGGTATTATAAAATCCATAGTTCTTTTAGAATCAGGTGCATTTGTAATTAATTCAGAAAGATCGCCTCTTTCAAAAGTTACTTTGAATTCCTCTAATATATTTTCAATAACAGTTTCAGGATTTTTCTCCTTTTTGCCAGAGTATGAACCTTTTTCTTTATATCTGATTAATGTATCGATTAGATCGGGAATTTGATATTGTAATTTTGATATGCTCAACTTCTTTAGCTCAAACAAAGGTAATGTTTTAGCTAAGAATGGTATTGTCGCACCCTCAAAAAAAAGATTTACGATTCCTTGTCTAAAATACTTATCCGTTTTTATCATAGACATAATTTTTGAATCTGACCATTCAACAATCCCATCCTCAGATATTTTTTCAATTTTGAACCATTTTCCCTTTAAAAGGATTCGATTTAATTCGACATCGTCTACAACTCTAATTAAAGTTGTAATTCTTTTCAAGTTTTCATTTGAAAAACCAGTAAGAGCTAGTAAAGCGCGCAATCCATTTTCTTTTTCCAATAATAATTTTTCAAGGAATTCTTTTTTAAGGCCGTTAATCTCAATTTCGTTCTTTAAATTTAGAAGTAGTTCTTTAATCGAATTAACATAACCTTCATAAGTTTCTTCAAATTCTTTATTGTAAAAATAAAATGTGTTTTTGTCGATTACTTTTTTAAATTTTTCATCAGTTGATTTCATCAATTACCTCTTAACCCATTTTTTTAAAAAAGAGAACATATTCTTCCTTCATAGTATTTCGTAAACCTTTGATAGGTTTAACAATACTTTTAACAAGTTTTAGATTAGAACCTTCGCAAAAGTTTATTATTTTATCTTCTAGTCTAATGCCGCCAGTTTGATTTGTATTCGAGCCAATAATAATTACAGCATATTTATTAAGTTTTAACACTCTAGAGATTTCCACACATACAGTCTTCATATCTTCGAAATAATTTTCAAGTCTTTCTGTTTTATTCTTTCCTCTCAATCCGATCATTTTTTCTTTTAACTTTTCCACGTCTAAGCCTAAATATTTAAGTTGATCTTCATCGTTGCTAGCGTAGTCAATAGCGAACGAATAAGGTGGAGATGTTATAATTCCGTCAAATGTATTCTCATAATATTTTATATCCATTGCTGTCGATTCTTTAGAAACAACCAAATTACCTAAGTTATCTTTATAGTAAAACGGATTTTCTAAATAATTCAGAACAGTGTAAATATAACGTTCAAGAACTCGATTAAATAATTCTTTATTAGACGAACTTTTTGTTCTATTGAAATAGCCCATTGAATCAAGGAATGCTAATAACGTAAGGTAATAATTTGCCTCACTTTCAAATAACTGGATATTTTTTTTAGAATCATACTTTTTCTTATCAGAAAAAAAGACGAATATTTTATCTTTCTTCTTTAATAAGTGTTGTAATTCTTCTTTTTTGGCTTTAAGAGATTCATATTTAGTTTTAGCCATCAACCTGCAAAATGGACTAATATCAACAGCGACGGAGTTTATGCCAAGAAGTGCTGCTTCAATATTGGTTGTTCCACTTCCGCACATTGGGTCTAATACTAGTTCACCCTTTTTTATTCCTATAATATTCAATAAACTTTTTATTAATTGTGGATGGAATTTACCTCGATATGGGAATAAAGAGTGGGTTGCATAACCAGTAGAAAATGCGCCTTGTTCAAAATAACTTTTTGTTTTATTTGATCTAGATAATATTTCAAAAGACGGTTTAAAATTATTCGCTTGGTAATGTAATGTCGTTTTTGAGTTAATCGACTTAAAATATGCAACCTTTCTAATCAATTCATCCGATTGTAAGGAATTATATTCTAGAAATGCAAGTTCCAATTCGAATAATTCAGTGACTGAAGGTAATAATTCAACCTTATCATCAAATAATTTATTAGCAAAATTATGTGTGAAAATATTTTTATCATTCATATCATAAATATATCAAATTGAAAACACGCAATCAGCAAAAATATTCTAAATTTCTTTGTGTTATAACTATTACTTACTACTTAAGTTAAATTTACTAATGGAACTTAGTCTTCAACTTCCAAATTTCAAATTCTTAATTTTTAATTCTTTTCGAAGCTCGCCCTAATCAACCCTGGATCTTAGTCCAATTCATATAATCAAACTTTTGTGGTTAAAACTTAATTAAAATAATTATGTATGTAAATAAAAATATTTCTAATAATTAAATAACCTCACCCGGCTAAAGCCACCCTCTCCTTGCTAAGGAGAGGGGCTGGGGGTGAGGTCAATATTACTGTGCAGGTGGCGTTGGCGGGTTATCCGCTGGAGTATCAGTACTGCCGTTGCCGCTTTTACCTCCAAGCGTAAAGAGCTTTTTCATTGCCGGATCATCTTTAAATATTTTCTTGCCTGCATTCATAACATCACTTCCGATGGTAAAGAGATCGTTATAAATCTGTATTCTCTCTTCTGTTGCAATAGAACGTCCGTCTATTGTATCTTCTTGTATAGAATTAGAGTTAAGAAGATCGTTATACAACGTGTTCGATAATTCAATCTTTGCAGCAGGGTACTTTTTTGCAGTCAGCTCTGCCTGGTATTTGATGCTTGTAGCCGAAAAATCCTTCATAAAAAGTATCATCTCAGCCTGCTTCTCTCTTAGGGAAGCAATTTTGTTGTACCCGAATTCATCGGAAACTGCCTGGTTATCCGGGAAAGCCTTCTTAACAAATCTTTGAGTGTACATTACATGATCATAGCATTTAATCATATTGCTTTGAACACCTGCCGTAACACCTTTCTGTGAAGCTTTAACCGTGTCGTCTGATTTCACAGATTCTGCTTTTTGAAGCTTAGCCGCAAAATCATCTTCAAAAGAATCGTCAAAGTTTGCGTCGTACTCAACAAATTTAGGTTTGTTATCGCTGAACGCTTTTTTAATAGATCTCATTGATTCGAGCATTTTTGCATCGCTTATATGATATAAGCGCACCTGTGCTTTTGATGTTTTGTTTACCATTTTTCCTCCAATGGTATTGTTAATGTTATTTAATAATTTAATTATTTATAGGAGAATCGTTTCAAATGCGCGGTAATTGTACCCTAACATTCGATGATCTGATTCTGTCTTTCGAAGATATTGCCAGGCATTTCGTTAATGCTGCCCGGTATTTCGAAGATAATTCTTTTCGTTTCGTAGAAGCTTCCAGCCGTTTCGAAGACCTTTCCCGGCGTTTCGAAGAGCTTTCCCAGTCTTTCGTGGAAGCTTCCAACTGTTTCGATGATCATTCCAAGTGTTTCGTGGAAGTTTCCGGCTGTTTCGATATCAATTCCATGACTTTCGAAGAACCTTCCCGGTCTTTCGTTATTGTACCTTTG
>JAKALM010000010.1:0-52839 GCA_021824145.1 Bacteroidota bacterium | reverse complement strand
GTCTTTCGTGGAAGCTTCCAACTGTTTCGATGATCATTCCAAGTGTTTCGTGGAAGTTTCCGGCTGTTTCGATATCAATTCCATGACTTTCGAAGAACCTTCCCGGTCTTTCGTTATTGTACCTTTGTACTTCGATCATATTGAAGCTGCCGTAAAATGAAGCTAACCCAGTTAAAATACTTAATTGGTATTAGTTCAAAACGAAACTAACCGATTAGAGGTTATATCCCAAATCAAAAAGCGAACTGAACCATTTTTTGTCCGTAGTCCGTGGTCCTTAGTCGGTTGTCCGTAGTTTGTTGTCTTTGGTCGGTAATACTTAGTCTGGAGTAATGAGTTCTGTTTTCTTAATTTGATTTTCGATATTCAATTCTTATCCAGCATCCAGAATATCGTATCAAAAATCCAGCATCCAGTTTTCATTTTTTCCATTTATTCATAAATAATTCCATTGGGGTTTTATTCATCATCATTTTTCTTGCCTGAGTAGGGGAGATGTTCAATTCCAATTTAAAATCTCTTGCCATGTTTGTTTCATCCGAATAATATAAGTAAACAGAAATGCCCATCATATCAAGGTTAGTTTCATTCAGTAATTTTAAAGCAGAGTAAATGCGGAGAATTCTTTTGAGTCGGGTAAAGGTAATTAAAAAAGAAGTAAGACAGATTTTCTGAATCCATCTTTTTGTTACTTTAAGCTCTGCGGCTATTTCGTCTTCAGCAATTTTCCTCGGAAAATTGTTTATGATGCAATCCGTAATTTCCGCAGCGCGTTTATGTTTTGCATAGTAAAGCGGAAAAATACTTTCTACAAATCTATACAGGTCATCTTGTGCAAAGCTGAATCGAGACATAAGAACCCCATTTATATTTTATTAACCAGTTGTGTGAATTAGATTGTAAGCCGTTGAAACGGCTTTAATGTAGCATGTTTTCATATTAACCCACGGATTAATCCGTGGGTTAATAAAATCAATCCTTTGTTTTGTAACTGTTTCAACAGTTTTTGATAATAAATTTTTAATTCACACCACGAGTTTTATTAATTAAAAATTTTATCAATGCCAATAAATAAATTCATTGGTGAATGATAAATTGATTCTTATTGACCAATGAATAAATTCATTGATTTCTGACATAGCGCATATTATTAAGGGGCTGTCCAAAAAGTAGAGTAGAAGTCATTGCGAGGAGTGAAACTACGAAGCAATCTTTAGTTTTTAATTCAAAATTCAGATCACTTCGCTTCGCTCGTGATGACAACATTACTTTTGGGACAGCCCCTTAATTATATTCAACCAACTGATTCGTTCTTAGGAATTAAGTAACTATTCTTAGTTAAAAAAAATTCGTATTGAGTTATTATCATCAAAATGCTCGCCTTTATAATCCCAACCCTTAAGTCTTAAATAAAATCATAATTTAAGCAGTTAAAACTTAGGTAATTAATTTATTTAAGTAAATAATTTATAAATATTTCGGATGCTGGAACTAGATGCATGATTCTGGATGTTTGATATTTTAGCTAGAATCTAGAATCTAATAACTAGCATCAAAAAATATATTTACAAAAGATCCTTAAAGAGACTGTCAAATTCCGCTTGGCAGGTGCAAAATATTATTTGGCAGTTTTTCTTCTCAACAACATTCTTTCGTAATTATTTTTCTTCAAATTAAAAGACTTAGCGGCTGTTTCTAAAATTTATTACTACGGCATATTAGTTGAATAACTCATACCGAAATTATTGGTTTATTAAAAGTGAAGCATAGGCCAAAAATATTAGTTGTAGATAAAGATGAAAATATTCTTTCAGCGTTCGAAAATTATTTACGGAAGAAAAATTACTCGATGACAGGCGTAACTAACATAGAGACCGGATTAAAAAAAATTGGGCAGTATAATTTTCATCTTCTAATTACCGATGTAAGAGAGAATTCAGAATTCGGAAAAAGCTTTATATCGCGTGCAAAGGAAGTCCGCAATAGTTTGCGGATTATTGCTATTACAAGCTACCCGGATAAAATAAAAGAACAGGACATAAAAACTTACGGTGCAGATTATCTTTTTGTAAAACCACTTGAACTAAGCAAACTGGATGCTGCAATCGAAAGCTGCTTAAGTTCAAGCATAGAATAAAATAATAATGAAAAAACCATAACAATAAATGGAGCGATAAAATGGATTCAAAAATGTCAGCAATATTTTCAAAATTAATTTTAGAAAGGAAGAGTAATAAATTATTATTCATCCTTGCTTCAGTCGGAATGCTTTTACTCTTAGCGGCGCCGGCTAATTATGCTATCCCAAGTTTTGCAAGACAAACTGGGCTTTCATGTAATTACTGCCATTACACTTATCCCGAATTAAATTCTTTTGGAAGAATGTTCAAGTTAAATGGCTATACTACTTCAAACTCTCCTATGCTTGAAGCAGTTTCACCTGACAGCGAGAGAACAGAATTAAGCATAATGAATTCTCTTCCGCTTTCTGCAATGATAATGACTTCTTTCTCCTCAGTTAGTAAAGCAACTCCTGGCGCAAGCAGTTATGCAGCAGAATTACCGGATCAGGTAAGCGTGTTTTTATCCGGCGAAATTACACCAAAGATTGGCACATATTTACAATTTACTTATGATCCAACAGCAGGAACATTCGGCTTAGATATGGCTGATATTAGATATGCAAATCATACTTCGCTTGGCGGAAATGATCTTTTGTACGGATTAACTTTAAATAATAATCCAACAATTCAAGATGTTTGGAATACTACTCCGGTATGGGGATTTCCTTATGTTGCATCCGGCGCAACACCTGGCCCAACCGCATCTACATTACTTCAAGCAGCTCCGGGAAATGAAGCCGGACTTGGTGTGTATGCATTGTATAACAAATTAATTTATGCAGAAGTTTCTTTCTATAAAACTGCAATACAAGGCGCTTCTTATCCAGCAGATTCAACCTGGTCCGGAACAATTAAAGGAGTTTCTCCTTACTGGCGCTTAGCAATTCAACATCAATGGCAAGGACAATATTTAGAAGTAGGAACATTCGGAATTTCTTCTGAAATGTATCCATCAGGAATTACAGGTTTAACAGATAAATATACAGACCTTGGATTCGATGCTCAGTATGAAGTTACAAATGATGCCGGTGGTTCATGGATTGCTCATGCATCTTACATTACAGAAAAACAGACACTTGATGCAACTTATAATGCTGGCGGTTCAGCAAATCCAAGCAATACATTAAACTCATTTAAAATTGATTTAAGCTATAACTTCCCGCAGTGGGCTGCTCTTTCAGCAGGCTACTTTACAACAAGCGGCACCGCAGATGCTGGGCTTTATGCGCCAGGTGATGTAACAGGCAGTGCAAACGGCGAACCTAACAGCAGCGGTGAAGTTTTACAAATTACATTCTTGCCTTGGATGAATACACAGTTTGCACTTCAATATAATATTTACAATACATTCAACGGCGGCAGCTCTAACTATGATGGTTCTGGAAGAAATGCAACTGATAATAATTCACTTTATTTGGTAGGCTGGCTGCTTTTTTAGTTGATTAAAAATATTAAAGAACGATGATTAAATACTTGGAGAAATAAAAATGAAAAAACAAATAATTATAAGTGCGCTTCTGATGATATCGATAATTTGTTTCTTTGGATTCAGTGCAAACAATTTCGAATATCAGAATAAAGGCGGCCAATCAAATGATAAAGGTATTGGCCCGATTAAAGAAGTTAAACTTGGAAAAATAGATCAGCGCTTAGTTGATAAAGGCAATGATATTTATAATAATAAATGTTCAGCATGCCATAACATTGATGATGTAAATTTAGCTCCGCCGCTTCGCGGAATAACAAAAGGATTATCGCCTGTATTCATTATGAATTATTTAATGAATACTACCGAGATGCAGAAGAAAGATCCTTATGTTAAAAAGCTGATTCAAGATTGGAAAAAAGTTCCAATGATGAAAGATCAGCATTTGAAGGAAAATGAAGCAAGAGCAGTGCTTGAATTTTTAAGATCAATAGAAAAGTAATCCCCGTTAAAACTTTTGCCACCGGTAGACTTGAATAAACTTTGTGATAAAGTTTTTTAGGTCTGCCGGAAGGGCAGGGGTTATTGGAAAAGCCTAAATATTTTCTGTTAAAGTGAAATGAAATTGAAATCTGGAAAAGTTCTTGAAAATACCGAAACAAAATTATCATGAAGAATAAACTATTTGTTTTAATACTTTTCGTAATTGGTGCGGCTGTCGGCTACTTTATTTTTAATCATAAATCAACTAGCTCAACAGATGATTATCCGGTTCCGTTTAGCCATTACGTTCATACATCTAAGCATAAAATAAAATGCGTTAACTGCCATCGTGGAGTAGAAACTGATGCGCGTGCAGGAATTCCAAATATAGATTACTGCAGCATGTGTCATTCTACATTAATAAATCCAGCTTCTAAAAGAGAAAAGATAATTTATAATTTAGTTAAAGAGAATAAGCCTATAGTTTGGAAGGTTCATTACACAGTTCCAGATTACGTTTACTTTTCGCATAGAAGGCATGTTAAACTTGGAAAACTTGACTGCACAGCCTGCCACGGTGATATGACAAAACAAGATTCCCCGGATTTGAAAAATTTCAGTCCGATTATGATGCCGTTTTGCTTCAACTGTCATGAACAAAAAGATATAACAACCGATTGCGGAAATTGTCACCATTAAAAAATAATAGAACAATGACACTTAGGAGAATTTTTGAATGCAAATAAATAGACGCGATTTTATGAAGCTGCTTGGAGGCTCACTTGCCGGACTTGCTGTAGGAAGCGCCGCAGGAGCTATCATGAAAATTCCGAAATCTATGGAACCAGTGCTTTATTCAGGTCCAAGAAAAGAAACATGGAAAATGACTGCCTGTACAATGTGTCCAGGCGGCTGCAGTTTAAAAATCAGATTGATAGATAATCTTCCAATACAAGCTTTTGGCAATCCGCTTTCGCCGGTAAATGAAGGCGGCATTTGTTCAATGGGAATTGCTTCAGTTGCCAGGCTTTATCATCCGGAAAGATTAACCGGCCCGATGAAAAATATTAACGGCAAATTTGTTTCAATTTCTTACGATGAAGCTTATAAAATATTAAAAGATAATCTGTCAAAAATTATAAATACTAATAAACAAGATGATATTTTTATTGTTGCGCAAACTGAATCAAGACTGCGTTCAGAAATGTTCAAGAAATTTTCCGAAGTAACCGGAATAAAGAATCTTGTCATTGATAATTTCAAAGCAAATACCTCTAAGATTTATAAAAAAGCCGCTGGAGAAAAACCGGATTTTATTGACTTCGACAAATGCGATTACTTACTGAACTTCGGTTCACAAATTATGGAAGTTTCTGAAAATCCTCTTTATTTCACCCGCAAAATAATTGAGCACAGATCAAAAGGATTTAAGCTTGCCGCAGTTCAGCCGAAGCTTACTCCAAGCATTTCCAAAGCAGATGATTGGATTCCAGTTCTTCCGGCAGCGTACGGAGATTTCGCTTTAGGAATTGCTTATGTTCTTTTAAGAGATGAACAATATGATAAAGCTTTTGTTGAAAAATATTTTACAGGATTTAACGACTTCAAACAATTTATATTAGATAATTACTATCCGGATAAAGTGCAGGAATTGACCGGAGTTTCTTCCGATAAAGTTTTGGAAGTTGGAAGAGCATTTGAAAAAGCTTCAGCACCAGCAGCATATTTTGATGAAAGCTTACTCTATAATTCAAACGGCACGCTGAACGCAATGGCTGTAATTGCGCTGAATGCTTTAAAAGGTTTTCAAGGATACGGGAATATTAAAGAAAATTTAATTCAATCTATTTTAGAAAAAGAAAATAAAGATAACGAAGAAATATCATTTGCGGATTTTAGAGAACGTTTAGCTGGCAGCAAACCAATTGAGGCACTAATAATTTCAGACAGCAATTTTGTTTTCAATAATACAAATAAAGAAGATTTGAAAAAGCAATTAAGCAAAATTCCGTTTATCGTAAGCTTTTCTTCTTTTGTAGATGAAACAACTGCCAACGCTCATTTGATTATTCCGGATCATGATGACTTTGAGAAGTTTGATTTGTTAGTTGACGAATCTATGGGAATGCCGACTGCAACTTTACTTCAGCCTGTTGTAGATCATTATTATAACACTGTTGATACCGGCGATGTTTTAATTTCATTGATGAAAGATTTAAAATCCAGTACAAAAATTCCTTACGAAACTTATAACGATTACATAAAACAAATAGCTAATAAAATTTATTCTACTCACCAGGGAATTCTGATGGATCAGAATAAACCGACAGTGATTGAAAAAGGCTTGCGCAAAATTGGCTGGCAAACAGAAAGCTACAGCAGCTTTGATGATTTTTGGGATGGTATTCAAGATGCCGGCGGCTGGTGGAATCCTTTTGCAGATAAGATTTCCTATAATCCAAAAGTTAATTTTGATTCGACTTTCAGCAAAGAAAATTTAAAACAGAAAAAGTTATTTGCTTCTCTTCCAAATAAAAAGCTTCGGCTGAATATCTTTAAGAAAAATTTAGATTATAAAGGAAGCATGAGCATATTTCCAGTTCTGGTTGAACAATTCGGAAGTAGATGGCAAACATTTTACAAGCTGTGGGCAGAAATAAATCCGGATACCGCTGGGAAATATTCTCTTCGTGAAAGAAGCATAGTTTTTTTAAGAACTGATAAAGGAAAATTTCCGGTAGTTTTAGTTTACAATCCTTCAGTAATGCCAGGCAATATTGATATTCCTTTCGGATTAGGACATACGAACTTCGGTGATAATTGTGGTGCAAATCCTTTGGACTATTCGGATGATGTCTTTGATAAAGCGAGCGGAATGCCTTCATTCTCTGAAACTTTAATCGATCTTGATTCTGCATCATCGCTTACTGCACAGGTAATGACTGGCGGAATGAAAGTTACCGGAACTCAAAACAGGAGTATTTATGCCTAGATATGGAATGGTGATTGATCTTAATAAATGCAACCAATGCGAAGCTTGTATTACAGCATGCAAACTTGAAAACAATGTTCAGATCGTTTCAAAAGAAAATGCTGAAATGGGAAGAGCGATGTTTTGGATGAAAATGCTTGATACAAATTATGAAGGAAGTTATCCTGACGTAAGAGCAGAAAATGTTCCGGCGCTTTGTATGCAGTGCGATGAGCCTTCATGCATAAAAGTTTGTCCGGTACGTGCAACTTTTAAAAGAGACGATGGAATTGTTGCACAAATTTATCCGCAGTGTATCGGGTGCAGATACTGTATGGCAAACTGTCCTTACACAGCAAAAGTTTTCAATTGGTTTAAAGATGAGCAGCCGGTGGAAAATGAAAAGTGCAATAACATAGATGTTTCGGTAAGGCCAAAAGGTGTTGTTGAGAAATGTACTTTCTGTATTCATCGATTGCAGATTGCAAAAGAAAAAGCTAAAGCAGAAAAAAGAGAAATTCGTGAAGAAGATTATCAGCCGGCATGCGCAGAAGTTTGTGCATCAAAAGCAATTTACTTCGGCGATCTGGATGATCCTCACAGCAAAGTTTCAAAAGCAATGCACGATTACAGAAAATTTACTCTGCAGGAAGATCTTGGTACTAAACCAAAAGTTTATTATCTCAGCGCTAAATCAGAATGAAAAATTTCAAATTAAAAAATAAAGGTTTTGCAGATGAATGGTCATCAATTTGTTGATGAAGATGAAGTTTTATTTAAGCCGATCTATGAAACGAGCAAAAGCTTTTATGCTTTAGCCGCAGTTTTGATTGCGGTGTTTTTGTTCGGCGTTGTAATGTATATCCGGCAATTCATGTTTGGCTTAGGTGAAACCGGAATGAACGAGCCAGTTACTTGGGGTTTTTATATTATCAGCTTCGTTTTCTTCATTGGAATTTCTCATGCCGGAACTTTGATTTCCGCAATCCTTCGTTTATCTAAAGCTGAATGGAGAAGGCCAATAACAAGAATGGCAGAAGTTATTACAGGTATTGTTTTGTTAATCGGTGGAATTCACCCAATTATTGATTTAGGCAGACCCGATAGAATTCTGCACATCTTTGAAAGAGGAAGACTTCAATCGCCGCTGCTCTGGGACATGACAAGTATAACCGCTTACTTTACTGCTTCTACAATTTATCTTTATCTACCTTTAATTCCAGATATAGCTTTGCTTAGAGACAGAGGAGGAAAATTTCACAAGCTTTATGAAATACTTTCCTGGGGATATCAAGGAACAGAAAGACAGAAGCATGTTTTAGAAAAAGCAATTAATATTTTGATGGTGATGGTAATTCCAATTGCGATTTCAGTTCACACTGTAATCTCGTGGATTTTTTCAATGACTTTGCAGCCAGGCTGGCATAGTACAATCTTCGGTCCTTACTTTGTAGTTGGTGCTATTTTTTCGGGCATAGCTGCATTAATAATTGTTATGATTATCTTCAGAAAAGTTTTTCACTTTGAAGATTACTTGAAAAATATTCACTTCAATTATCTTGGAACTCTTTTGTTAGTGATGTCGTTGCTATGGTTCTATTTTACCTTTGCAGAATATCTAACAACATTTTATGGACACGAACCGCCGGAGATGAGAGTTTTCCTTTATAAATTTATTGGTGGCTATGCACCATTTTTCTGGGCAATGGTAGCTTGCAATTTTATAATACCAGTTATATTTCTAAGCAACAAAAAATTAAAAACAATTCCTGGTATTTTAATCTCATCAATTGCTGTTGTAATCGGAATGTGGCTTGAGAGATTAATAATAGTTGTTCCTTCTTTAGCAAACCCAAGACTTCCATATCCAACTGGAATTTATGTCCCATCTCTGACAGAGATTTCACTTTTAGCAGCAGCTACTTCAGCTTTTATTCTTGGATTCATGGGATTTTCAAAACTCTTTCCGTTAATTTCGATTTGGGAAATTAAAGAGGGAAGAGAAGAGAGTGTTAAAATGGTTTCTGAAAGATTGAACGAATACTTACCGTCAAAAGGCCATATTAGAAAAGAAATGATTTGAGGAAAATATGTTCATCAAAGTAAAAAATTTTTTCTTTAGTCTTCTATTTATTAGAATTATTTTATTGTCATTCTTATGGATGCTTGCTTCCGGTATGACGCTTTTGCTGATAAATCTGGTGCATGTTTCTTATGAAGTAAATGATCATCAAACTGCTTCTATTGCAATAAGTATTTTAGGAATAATTGTATTTTGGATTTTAGCAAGTATCTTAACTTATGTTCTTGTCGGTTTGCATAAAGGAAGAAAGAAGGAGCTTGGAAATGAAAATTAGGATTTTGACTTATGTTTTTTTAGTAAATGTATTATCAGCATCATTTATTTTTTCCGGGTTTACTTCAAATAATTTATTAACACAGAAAAAACAATTCAAAAAAAAGAGCTATCCAGAAAATCCAATTGAAGGCAGAATAGTTTTTGAAAATAAAGGATGTATAAACTGCCACGCAATAAATGGCGAAGGCGGAAAATCAGCACCAGATTTAGGCAAAAATATTTTTTTCGGCAGCGAATACGATTTGATTTCACAAATGTGGAACCATTCGCCAGTTATGCTGAATCAAATGAAATTGAAAAATATTGACCATCAAAAACTAACAGCGAAAGAATTTCTATCATTAAGATTATTCCTTTATGATTTAAGATATTTGGGTACTGCTGGCAATTCTGAAAATGGTAAAAAACTTTTTGTTCAGATGAGCTGCAATAACTGTCATTCGGTTGGAAAGACAAATGCCGGAAAAATTAAGTTAGATGAAATGGGGAAGTATGCTTCACCAGTCTATCTTGCTCAAGTAATGTGGAATCATGCAATCAAAATGCAAAAAATGCAGAAGGCATCAAATATAAAAGTTCCAATTTTTAAGGATGATGATTTCGCTGATTTATCTTCATATATTAAATCAGCTAGCACAAATAAAAATGAAAATAAAATTTATTTAGAACCTGGTAATCCAAAAATTGGTGAAAAAATATTTTCAAGCAAAGGATGTTTTTACTGCCATAATGAAAAACATATCGGTCCGGATCTTACTAAAGTTAATATGAATAAAAGCGTAAATGAAATTGCCGGAATGATGTGGAATCATTCTACTGAAATGGAACCATTGATGCAAAAATATAAAATTCCTATGCCAGCATTCAAAGGAAATGATATGGCAAATCTTATTTCATATTTATACTTTAATAATAAGGCGGATATCAGCGGTTCGGAAACTATTGGCAGCAAATTAATTCAAAACAAAGGATGTCTAAATTGTCATTCTGAAGGCAATAATTATAAAGCTGCAATTTTAACAAAGGTTGGTCCTTTTAGAAGTGAAGATGTTTTTTTTAGTGAGTTGTGGAATCATTTGCCTGCAATGGAAAAAAATTTATACTCAAAAGGAAAAGAACTTCCAAAGCTATTGCCATCGGATATAAAATCGTTGTATCTTTACTTTAATCGAAAAAACAGATAAAAATTTGTTTGGAAGTTGTAAAGAATTATAATGGATTTTAAGAAATATTTATTAGTATTTTTCTTTTTTGTTACAATAATTCCGGCTTACCCGGCTAATTCCGGAAGTATAAAAGGTAAAGTTCGTCTTGAAGGAAGAAAAAATTACTCAAGCGTCCTAGTTTATATTGAAAAAGTTAACGGGAAATTTGCACCGCCAAAAAAACATTTAGTAATGGACCAGAAAAACTTAATGTTCCATCCGAAGATACTTCCGATTTTAGTTGGCACAACTGTAGATTTTCTAAATAGCGACAGCGTTCTGCACAATGTTTTTACTCCAACTGAATGTGCAGGTAGCTTTAATCTAGGAACATGGCCAACCGGTGAAATTCGTTCTCACACTTTTAATGATGCAAATTGTTTTGTTACAATTTTATGTGATGTTCATCCTGATATGCAGGCTTGGATAGCTGTTTTACAGAATCCTTATTTTGTAAAAACAACTCAAAAAGGAGATTTTGAGATTAAAGACATTCCAGAAGGGAAATATGAACTTAAGGTTTGGTATCCATTTTATAAAACAGTATCAAGTGAAATTGAAATTAAAGCTGGAAGTTCGATAATTAAGAATTATATATTAAAAAAATAAAACTTTTCTAAATAACCTTAAAACTCAATTGCACACTTTTTTTCTTTGTTTAATCAAACCAAATTAAAATTTTATTTTTACAAGAAATTTTTTCAAAATATCAATTAATAATTTGAGTTAATGCTTTCAAAACTTCATCTGTTGTGCGAATCAATCCAAGTCTGGGAAAAATATATTTTAATGGAAATTCATGTTCTTCTTTAGAACGAGCTGCCATAGCATCACTTACGAATATTTGATTAAAACCAAATTCATAGGCAAACCTTGCGGTACTTTCTACTCCAAAATTTGTTGCAATACCACAAAGAATTATAGTAGTTATTTCTCTTCTTCTTAATTGCAGATCAAGTTCAGTTCCATAAAAAGCACCCCACTGATGTTTTGTAATTAAAAAGTCAGAAGGTTGAATATCTAACTCAGGCACAAACTCACTCCACAAAGGATTATAACTCGAAATTTGAAAAGATGATTCAGATTGCGGGCGAAGTGCATCTTTCATATCGGGCGAAGGAGTAACATGAACTAAAAACACATGCATATTATTTTTCCTTGCGGCTTTTAAAAGTTTTGTTGCATTTTCAATAACAATTTTTGATGTATAAGGTTCTGTAGGAATTGTAGTAATACCTTTTTGCAAGTCAATTACTATGATGGCAGTTTTTTCAATATTTATTTTTAGTTTGTTTGACATTAATTCACCTAAATGATATTTAGTATTTTTAATTAAAGATTTTGAAATACTTCATTAAGAAATTATTATCGTTAAAAATGTTCAAAATTGATCAAATCCAACTTTCAAGTTTCAAATAGAAAAAATAATTTTATTTAATAACTGAAATATTGATTTTTAAGAAAGACTTGAATAAAAATCAAGAATCGATTAAAAAAATAATATCGAGATATCTATCAAAATAAAAATAAATAAATATTCTTAATCAATTCTTGCAAAAATATATTGGTTTCTCTATATTTACACGCTAATTTTGAAGAAAATTCACAGTTGAACATTTCTACTGTGAATGATTTATTGAAATTACGTTATTTTGATTTGATGATTGATTATGCCGGGATGGCGGAATTGGTAGACGCACAGGACTTAAAATCCTGTGGGTGTTTACACCCGTGCCGGTTCGAGTCCGGCTCTCGGTACTTCGGCTTTATCTATTAACAATTCAAAATTTAAGCACAAAATTTTGTTTAAATTGAATTATCTGGGCTCTTAGCTCAGTTTGGTTAGAGCGTCTGTTTGACGTACAGAAGGTCAGAGGTTCGACTCCTCTAGAGCCCACTAAAGTCGGAGTCAACTCCGATTTTTTTTATTAAGAATTTATATATGGAAAAAATAAAAATAACATTCCCAGACGGCAGTATAAAAGAATTTGATAAAGGAATTACCGGTTATCAAGTTGCTGAAACAATTTCATCAAGATTAGCTGAAGAAGCTCTTGCTGTTGAAATTAATGGAATTGTTAAAGATTTAAACTTATCAATCAATAATAATGCTGTAATTAATTTTTTAACTTTTGATAATGAGAAAGGTAAAGAAGTTTTTTGGCATTCTACGTCTCATTTAATGGCCCATGCAATTCAAGAAATCTTTCCCGAAGCTAAATTTGGCGTTGGCCCGGCTATTGAGAACGGTTTTTATTATGATATTGATATTAACTCAAATCTGACTGAAGAAGATCTGAGAAAAATTGAAAATAAGATGATGGAGCTTTCGAAAGAAAATAATTTTTTCGAAAGACATGATTTATCTAAAAAAGATGCGGTAAAGTTTTTTGAACAAAAAGGCGATAATTACAAAGTTGAAATATTATCTGAAATCAATGAAAATTCTGAAGATATCAGTATATATAAAGAAGGTAATTTTACCGATCTTTGTCGCGGTCCACACCTTCCTTCAACGGGAAAAATCAAATATGTTAAGTTATTAAATATTTCCGGTTCATATTGGCGCGGCGATGAACATAATAAACAACTACAAAGAATTTATGGCATTTCTTTCCCTAAAAAGAAAATGCTTGACGAATATCTAGTTAAACTTGAAGAAGCTAAAAAACGTGATCATAGAAAACTTGGGCGTGAACTTGAATTATTTATGATTACGCAAAGTGTTGGTAGTGGACTTCCAATTTGGCTTCCAAAGGGAACTATTCTAAGAGAAACTCTTGAAAATTATCTTCGTGAAGAACAGAGAAAAAGAGGTTACGAACCTGTAATTACCCCGCATATTGGGAATATAAATCTTTATAAAACCAGCGGACATTATCCTTACTATAAAGATAGTCAATTTCCTCCATTAAAATTGGAAGATGGCAAAGAAGAATATCTATTAAAACCGATGAATTGTCCACATCATTTTCAGATTTATTTATCAAAACCCAGAAGCTACAGAGATTTACCAATAAGATATGCTGAGTTCGGAACAGTATATCGATATGAACAATCAGGCGAATTAAACGGCTTGACAAGAGTAAGATCCTTTTCTGTTGATGATTCACATATGTTTGTTCGTGATGATCAATTAAAGGATGAGGTTTGTAATGTAATTGAGTTAATTAAAGTTGTTTTCGATCAGATGGGATTTAAAGAGTTTACAACTCAATTATCTTTTAGAGATGACAATGCGGAGAAATACGGTGGAGATATTAAACTTTGGGAAAAAGCTCAAAGAGAAATTAAAGAAGCCGCAGATCAAATGGGATTGACTTATTATGTAGCTGAAGGCGAAGCAGCTTTTTACGGTCCCAAAATAGATTTTATGGTTAAAGATGCACTTGGCAGAAAGTGGCAATTGGGCACTGTCCAAATTGATTATATTATGCCTGAGCGATTTAATTTGGAATACATGGGAAGTGATGGACAAAAGCATAGGCCGGTTGTAATTCATCGCGCACCGTTTGGTTCACTAGAAAGATTTATTGGAGTTCTAATAGAACATTATGCCGGTGAATTTCCTTTATGGCTAGCACCAGTTCAAGTTGCAGTTATTCCAGTTTCGCAAAATTTTGTTGATTACTCAAAAACAGTTTTAAGTGCTTTGAAAGAAAAAAATATTCGAGTTGAATTAGATGAACGAAATGAAAAAATTGGATATAAAATAAGGGACTGGGAAACAAAGAAAGTTCCTTATATGCTGATTCTTGGTGAAAAAGAACAATCATCGGGTGGTATTTCTGTTAGAAAACACCGAAAAGGTGATTTGGGCTCTTTGTCTTTGTCTGAATTTATTGATAATATTGCTGAAGAAATTAAAAACAAAAGTAAAACAACAACTTAGAGAGGTTTTCCATCGCTCAAAAAGAAGAAGTAAGAATTAATGAGGAGATTAGAGCTCCTAAAGTTAGACTAATAGATATTGACGGCACGCAGTTAGGAATATATACTATTAGAGATGCATTGAGGATATCAAATGAAAGAGGTCAAGATTTAATTGAAATTGCACCGCAGGCAAAACCGCCTGTTTGTAAAATTTTAGATTTTGGAAAATTTAAATACGAGCAACAAAAGCGAGAAAAAATACAAAAGAAAAATCAACAAGTTTCGTTGTTGAAAGAAATAAGACTTCATCCGAATACAGATATACACGATTTTGAATTTAAAGCTAAGCATGCTTATAATTTTCTTGAAGAAGGCAATAAAGTAAAAGCTGTTGTCATGTTTAAAGGAAGAGAATTAGCATACGTTGAAAAAGGTGAAGAGTTATTAAATAAGTTTATAGAAAAAGTTCAGGAAATTGCAAAAGTAGAAACACCAGCTAAAATGGAAGGAAAAAACATGAGTGTAATTTTGGTTCCTTCTAAAACTAAAACTAGTAAGAAGACTAATTAAATAGGAAAGCAGTATGCCAAAAATGAAAAGCAACAGTGGTGCGGGAAAAACATTTAGAAAAACTGCATCCGGTAAGTATAAAAGAAAAAGTGCTTATAAAAGTCATATTTTAACTTCAAAAAGCACTAAAAGAAAAAGAAAACTAAGAAGATCAACGCTAGTTTCGGAAGCGGATTCAAAGCGCCTCCGGATAATGCTTCAACAATGAAAATAAAAGAGGTAAAGTAAAATGCCACGTTCAAAAAATAAAGTAGCTTCTCATAGAAGACGAAAAAGAATTCTTCAGCATGCGAAAGGTTATTGGGGTGCTAGAAGCAAAGTATTAACAGTTGCAAAGAATCATGTTGAAAAAGGATGGACTCATGCTTATAGAGATAGAAAATTAAAGAAGAGAACATTCAGACAACTTTGGATTGTAAGAATTAATGCAGCAGCTAGAGATAACGGAACTACTTATTCAAGACTTATTAGTGCATTGAATAAAAAAGGAGTAGACATTAATCGAAAAGTTCTTGCAAGCCTTGCTGTAGAAAATCCATCAGCATTTACAGAAATTGTAAAATTTTCAGCTAACTAATTTTTGCCCTCTTGGAAATATTAAATTATTTTTCCAAGAGGGTATTATTTTAAATAAACTTGAAGATTAAAGATATGCTTGATGAAAGAATCAAGAAAATTACTGCCCATTTCAATCAAGATATTTCAGCTGTAAAAGACACGAAACAACTTGAAGAATTAAGGCTAAAATTTCTAAGTAGAAATGGTCTTGTATCTCAGCTTTTTGATGAATTGAAAAATGCATCGAAAGAAGAAAAACCAGTTCTAGGAAAACTCCTCAACGCTCTCCGAAATGAAGTAACTGAAAAATTTAATTTATTAAAAGATCATATTGATTCTTTAGAAAAAGAATCAGTTGAAAAAATTGATTTAAGTCTGCCCGGATTTGAACGAACAATTGGCAGTAAACATTTACTTATTCAAACATTAAATGAAATTAAATCAATATTTAAAGGATTGGGTTTTTCTGTCATTGAAGGACCTGAACTTGAATCTGATTATAACAATTTCGGTGCATTAAATTTTCCACCTGATCATCCTGCAAGAGATATGCAGGATACTTTTTTTATTAACAGTGATTTCCTTTTAAGAACTCATACTTCACCTGTGCAAATTCGAATTATGGAAAAAACAAAACCTCCTGTTAGAGCAATTATGCCGGGAAGAGTTTATAGGAATGAGGCGATTAGTTCCAGAAGTTATTGTGTATTTCACCAAGTGGAAGGTTTGTATGTTGATAATGATGTAACATTTGCCGAATTAAAAGGGACACTTGTTGCATTTGCTCATCAGTTTTATGGAGAGAATTTAAAATATAGATTTCGTCCAAGTTTTTTCCCATTTACTGAACCTAGTGCAGAAATGGATATAACTTGTTTTTTATGCCACGGTAAAGGATGTAAGGTTTGTAAACATAGCGGCTGGCTAGAAATACTTGGATGTGGAATGGTTGATCCGAATGTTTTTGATAATGTGAATTATGATCATGAACAATATACCGGTTATGCCTTCGGAATGGGAATTGAAAGAACAGCTTTATTAAAATATGGAATCGATGATATTCGTGTTTTCTTTGATAATGATTTCAGGTTCTTAAAACAGTTTTGAGCAGGAGATAAGAATTGAAAGTTTCATTGAATTGGTTAAAAGAATATGTTGACCTTGAAAATATTCCAGTACAGGAAATAGTTCATAAGCTTACTATGTCCGGATTAGAAGTTGAAGATTATGTTGATGAGAATGAATTATATAAAGATTTTATTGTTGGATATGTAAAAGAAAAAAAGAAACATCCTAATGCGGATAAGTTATCGGTTTGTATTGTAAATACCGGCACTGAAGATCTTCAAGTAATTTGTGGCGCACCAAATGTTGAAACAGGACAGAAAATTGTTTTTGCTCCAATTGGAACAATTATTCCTAATGGGAATTTTAAAATAAACAAAGCAAAAATTCGTGGTGTAGAATCATTTGGTATGATTTGTTCCGAAGCAGAGCTTGAATTGAGTAATGATCATTCTGGAATTATGGTTCTTACGGAAGAAGTTAATGTCGGCAAATCAATTGTAAAAGAACTAGAATTAAACGATGTTATTTTAGAAATTGCAATTACTCCAAACCGATCAGATGCACTTTCACATATTGGAGTGGCAAAAGATTTAGCTTCAATATTTAATAAAGAATTTCACCTGCCAGAATATACACTGCACGAATCGGCAAAAAAAGTTAAAGAACTTGCATCAGTTGAGATTGTTGATAAAATTAATTGTCCAAGATATACAGCAAAAGTTGTAAAGAATATTACTGTTAAAGATTCACCTGATTGGTTGAAGAAAAGATTAACAAAAATTGGACTGCGGCCAATTAACAATATTGTTGATGTTACAAACTTTGTAATGTATGAATTAGGGCAGCCGCTTCACGCTTTTGATCTTGATAAATTAAATGGACAAAAAATAGTTGTAAAAAGTACTGAGACCGAAACAGTGTTTACAACTTTAGATTCGAAAGAACGTAAGTTGCCAAAAGGCACATTGATGATATGTGATAGTGAAAAACCAGTTGCTATTGCTGGTGTTATGGGTGGCGAAAATTCTGAAATTAATAATTCAACAAAAAATATTTTAATTGAAAGTGCGCATTTTAATCCTTCAAGTATTAGAAAAACTTCTAAAGCATTGGGATTAAGTACAGAAGCTTCATATAGATTTGAACGATGGGTTGATCCAAGTTCGACTTTGTTAGCCGCAGAAAGAGCTGCCCAGTTAATTGCTGATTTAGGAAATGGTGAAATTGCTCATGGTTCATTGGATAATTATCCAGAAAAAATAAAAGAGAAGGAAGTACTTTTAAGATTTGAGCGAGTTTATAAAATATTAGGATTCCAAATTCCTAAAGAAAAAATATTACAAATTTTGAAAAAACTTGGATTAAAAATCATTTTTGAATCTGAAAATGAAAATAGGTTTTTAGTCCCAACATTTCGTCCAGATTTAGAGCGTGAAATTGATTTAATTGAAGAAATTGCTAGGATTTTTGGATATGATAATATTCCAACTATTTCGAAAATTTCAATTTCGCTTGGGGAAAAAATTGATGAAACCGCATTTGAAGATGCTATAAGAGATTATTCTTGTTCGCTTGGATTTTATGAAATGGTAAACAATCCACTGCAAAAGGAACAGTTCGCTTCACTTATTGGAAATAAAATTCAAATCTTAAATCCACAAAGTTTAGATATGGCATTTTTAAGGACTTCTTTAATCCCAAGTGCTTTAGGAGTAGTTGCCAAAAATATTAATGTTGGTGAAAAGAATTTGAGATTATTTGAAATTGGAAATGTTTTTAATCTTAAGAATGAAAAGAAAGAAATAAAAAACTTCGAAGATTTTTCAGAAAATCAAAAACTTATTTTTATTGTAACTGGAAAAATTCAAGATAAAACATGGAATTTTCCAGAAAAATATTTTGATTTCTATGATTTGAAAGGATATATAAACAGTTTATTAATAAAAATTTCGCTTGACAATGTTTTAAATGATTCATATTATCACAATGGAGATAGTATTTTCGATTTTTACTTTACTAAAAATTATGAAAAAGTAGAAATTGGTGTTGGAGGTAAAGTAAAGAAAGATGTTCTTAAACAATTTGATATTCAACAGGATGTTTTTTGTTTTGAATTTGATTTAAGTAAGCTTAAAAAAATAAAAGCAAATTCGAAGAAATATTTAGAACCATTAAAGTTTCCAAAATCAATTAGAGATTTTGCATTTATATTTGATAATTCAGTAACTTACGAAGAAGTAATTAAGTTTATTAAAAAATCAAGCTCAGAATTATTAAAATCAGTTAACCTATTCGATCTTTTTGAAAGCGAAACATTAGGGAAAAATAAAAAAAGCATGGCATTTTCATTAGAGTATTATTCAGAAGAAAGAACTTTAACCGAAGAGGAAATTGAAAAAGATTTTAATTATTTAATTGAAAAGATCAAAACTAATTTTAGTGCAATACTCAGAGGCGCCTAAATGGCAGATTTAACAAAATATGAAATTCTTATAAATGAATTAAGTTCAATTGAAGGACTAATTTCAAATTTATTGCATAAAAACCAAGAACTTGTAGAACAAAATGCAGATTTGCAAGGTCAACTAATTCAGTTAAAAAATGAAAATACTTATTTAACTCAAAAATTATCTTCTGTAGAAAAAGAAATTAAAAACCAAAATAACGAGGGTGAAATTAATTTATTTAATTCATTAAATTCAAAGGAGCGGGAAAATTTAAAAATTAGATTACAAAATTTAATATCAAAAATAGACTATCATCTCTCTGCTGGATAGCAAAAACTAACCATGCAGAAAGTTTAAGTTCTTAAAAATAATGTTTGTTAGATGGATAAAACATAAATGACGGATAAAAAGAAGCTTAAAATAAAAATATTTGATAAAGAATATTCCTTACTTGTCGAAAATGAAGAAATAGCTAAAGAGCTAGCTATTTATGTTAATAAAGTTATGGAAGAAACAAAGGAAGAATTACCTGATCAACCGGCGCAAACAATTGCAATTATTGCTTGCTTAAATATTGCTTATGATCTCTTTTTAGAAAAAAATAAAAATAGAGAATTTGTAATACAGGCATCGGACAAAATCAAAAAGATTAAGCTGCTTTTTAATGAACCAAATATGTTAGACCCATCTTAAAAGATAATACCGCTCTGTCAGTCCACTAAAAATGAAAAACTAACTTTCATAACAAAGGGAAATTGACTTTCGGCGTCTATTACAGGCCCCATTTCGATTTATATCGGGATTCTGATTTTTAATCAGGACAGGGGAAGTAAAAAGCGTTCGGGCAAATTCCCACACTGATTTAATGAGGTTTTTCCCCTTGTTAGTCAGCGACTGACAAGAGCGGTAAAATAATTAATCCCTACATTGGAGGAAAAATGGATGTGTTATTGTTAATACCAATGGTTATAGTCCTTGTAGCTTTATTTTTCTATTTAGGGTGGTTATTCAATTCTAGGATCGGTAAAAAAAGTATTGCATCTGCAGAAGAACGTGCAAAACAAATTATTGCCGAAGCACAAAAAGAATCGAGTAATATAAAGAGAGAAAAATTGTTAGAGGTTAAAGATGAATGGTATAAAAAGAAAGTTGAATTCGATAATGAAGTAAATCAAAAAAGACAAAAGATTGGCAACTTAGAGAAACAATTAAATGTTCGTGAAGAAAACATTGAAAAGAAATTCGACTTAGTTATTAAAAAAGAGAAAGAGAACAAGCAGGCAGAAAAAGAGCTGCACGACTTAAAAAAGAACATCGAATTAAGATTAGCAGAAGTTGAAAAGTTGGAAGCTGAACAAAATGCTAAGCTGGAAAAAATTTCTGGCTTATCTACTGAAGAAGCTAAAAATATGTTAATTGAAAATATGATTAACACTGCTAAATCTGAAGTTGCACATGTTATTAAAGAAATTCATGATCAGGCAAAATCAGATGCAAAAAAAGAAGCTCAAAAAGTAATTGTGCAAGCAATTCAAAGAACTGCCGCTGATCATTCAATCGAAACTACTGTTTCAGTTGTCCAAATTACTAATGATGAGATGAAAGGACGAATAATTGGTAAAGAAGGCAGAAACATAAGAGCTTTTGAAGCTGCTACTGGTGTTGATGTAATTGTCGATGATACTCCTGAGGCAGTTATTCTTTCTTCATTTGATCAATTTAGAAGAGAAGTTGCTCGTGTTTCTCTCGAAAGACTAATTACTGATGGACGAATTCATCCAGCAAGAATAGAAGAAGTTGTTGAAAAAGTTAGGCAAGAATTAGAAGAAGAAATGATTCGTGATGGCGAAAATACTATTCTTCAATTAGGGCTTCACAATATGCATCAAGAGTTGATTAAGCATATCGGAAGAATGAAGTACCGCTCAAGTTACGGGCAAAATTTACTTCAGCATAGTATTGAAGTTGCTTATCTTACAGGAATTATGGCCGCTGAAGTTGGATTAGATTCTATGCTTGCAAAAAGAGCAGGACTTTTACATGATATTGGAAAAACAGTAGATAAAAGTGTTGAAGGTCCGCATGCACTTCTTGGTTATGAGTTGACAAAAAAATATAAAGAACATCCAATTGTAGTCAATGCTGTTGGATCTCATCACGAAGATATAGAAATGGAACATCCGATTGCTCCATTAGTTCAAGCTGCAGATGCCATAAGCGGCGCTAGGCCTGGTGCTCGCAGAGAGCCATTGGAAGGTTATGTTAAGCGATTAGAAAATCTTGAAGCTTTGGCAAAATCTTTTGAAGGTGTTGCTAAAACATACGCAATTCAAGCTGGAAGAGAAGTTAGAGTTGTTGTTGAGCATGATAAAATAGATGATCTAGTTGCAGATAAACTTTCGCATGATATAGCTGCAAAAATAGAAAATGAAATGGAATATCCAGGCCAAATTAAAGTTACAGTAATTCGTGAAGTCAGAAAAATTAGCTTCGCAAGATAATTTAAGCAGAGTAGAAATACTCTGCTAATTCCAACCACTAATTATTATGACCAAAAAAAGAAAAATAAAAATAGCAGTTACCGGAAGTATTGGATCTGGTAAATCTGTGTTTTGTAATTTTTTAAATCAGAATGGAATACCAGTTATTAATGTAGATGAAGAGGCTAAAAATTTATTAGAGACAGATCATCAAATAAAAGAAAAAATTATAAAGGCGTTCGGAAAAGAATCTTTTGTGAATGGCAAAGCAAATAAAACTTTCATTGCAGAAAAAGTTTTTTCAATTCCTCAAAACGTTCAAAAAATAAATTCTATTATTCACCCAAAAGTTATAAAAAAAGTTAATATCTTAGCGGAAGAAATTTTGCAAAGTTATGATATTGTGGCTGCAGAAGCTGCTCTTATTTTTGAAGCTAATATGGAAAATCTTTTTGATTATGTTGTTTTAGTGACAGCTAGCGAAGAGTTGAGGATGGAAAGAAAAACTAAGGATGGCAATTTTTCTAAAGATCAATTTATTAAGAGAAATGAGAATCAAATGCTTGATTCAGAAAAAATGAAGCGTGCTGATTTTGTATTTGAAAACAATAATGGAATAGATGATTTAAAGAATAAAGCTCTTCTATTAATTAATATTCTTAAAGGACTTTTAACTACCAATGCTTAAAATTGCCTTCCAAGGTGAACGTGGTGCTTACAGTGAAACTGCTTCCAAAAAAATGTTTAACGAAAATATTTTAATTTCTCCCTCATTTTCTTTTGAAGAAGTATTTACAAAAGTAAAAAATAATCTAGTTGATTATGGTGTCATACCAATTGAAAATTCATTGTATGGAAGTGTTTTTGAGTCATATGATTTACTACTTCAATATTCATTAACAATTGTCGGCGAATTGAATCTTCAAATTAATCATCACTTGCTTGCAAATAAAAACTATGAATTGAAAGAAATCAAAAAAGTATATTCACATCCTCAAGCTTTAGGGCAGTGTTCTATTTTTTTAAAATCATTGAAGAATGCAGAAATTATTCCAGCATATGATACAGCCGGCTCTGCCTTATTATTATTGAATAACAAAGAAATGCCAGTTGCCGCTATTGCAAGCAGGGAAGCGGCAGATATTTATAAATTGAAAATCTTGAAAAGTAATATCCAAAATAATCAAGAGAATTTTACAAGGTTTTTAGCTGTAAGCAGAAAAAAAATAAAAAAAGAATTTAAAAACCCTAAAACATCCATTTGTTTTGAACTTAAGAGTATGCCTGGTGCTTTATTTAGAGCATTAAGCGTTTTTGCTTTAAGAGATATTGATCTTATGAAAATTGAGTCTAGACCAATTCCACATAAGCCATTTGAATATAATTTTTATCTTGATATGAAAGGAAGCCTTTCAGACGATAAAATTAAGAAAGCATTAAATCATTTAGCAGAAATATCATTAAGTATAAAAGAGTTCGGTACTTATGAAGTTGGCAAAACTTATAAGAGTTGAATCACATTTACTAAATGCATATTTAAATTTAAAAGAAAAATATTAAAGTCAATAAAAAACATAATTAGAGGAAAACTATAGATAGGAGTAATACTGTGTCGTTCTTTAACAAAATTATTGTAGCGATTGTTCAGTTAATGCCAAAAACTATGGTCGGCTTTTTCTCAAAAAGATATATTGCCGGCGAAACATTGGACAGTGCAGTTGAATTAGTAAGAAAATTAAATGATAAAGGAATTTATGCAACCATTGATGTTTTAGGTGAATCTGTAAGAAACAAAAATGAAGCAATTTCTGCAAAGCAAAAAGCCCTTGAAGTTTTAGACATTATTGAGCAAAAAAAATTAAAAGCTAACTTGTCAATAAAACCAACACAAATGGGATTAGCAATTGATGAAAATTTTGCTTTAATGCAAATTTCTGAACTAGTAGAAAAAGCGAAAGAAAATAACAACTTTGTTCGCATTGATATGGAAGATTCTCCATTTACTGATAAGACTTTCAATTTGTATAAAAAATTAAGAGAAAATTATGATAATGTTGGTGTGGTTGTTCAAGCATACTTAAAGAGAACATACGATGATGTAATTTTGTTAAACAAGATTGGGACAAATTATCGTTTATGCAAAGGAATTTATATTGAGTCTCCAAATATTGCATACAAAGACAAGCAAGTAATTAGAGATAATTATTTAAAAATATTAGAGGCAATGCTGAAAGCAGGAAATTATGTGGGCATTGCAACGCATGATGAATATTTAATTAATAACGCTAAAAAACTTATAAATGAACTTAATCTGACAAAAGACAAATTTGAATTCCAAATGCTATTAGGCGTAAGAGAAGAACTTAGAGATAAAATTAATTTAGACGGATATAAAATTCGGATTTATGTTCCGTTTGGTAAAGATTGGTATGCATATTCCGTAAGAAGATTAAAAGAAAATCCACAAATAGCTGGTTATATTTTTAAGAGTTTATTTAAATTAAAAAGATGAATGTTTTAGGTATAGAAAGCTCTTGCGATGAAACTTCCGTCGCAATAATATCTGATGAAAAATTAAAAGCTAATTTAATTTCATCACAAGATTTCCATTCAAACTATGGCGGAGTTGTTCCGGAATTATCTAGCCGTGCTCATTTACAAATAATTATTCCCTTAATAAAAGATGCACTTCAAAAATCTGATTTAAAACTTAATGAAATAGATTTGATCTGCTCTACAGCTGGCCCAGGATTGATTGGTGCCTTATTAGTAGGTTTAACATTTGCAAAAGGACTAGCTTATGCTGTTAAGAAACCATTTGTAGCTGTCAATCATATTGAAGGCCATATTTTTTCTGGATTTTTGATGGAAGAAAAACCAGAATTCCCTTATTTGGCATTAGTTGTTTCCGGCGGTCACACTCTTTTGCTTTTAGTAGAAAGCTTTTCGAAAATTTATAAATTAGGAACAACTGTTGATGATGCTGCCGGAGAAGCATTCGATAAAGTTTCTAAATTATTAGGGCTTGGATATCCTGGCGGACCAAAAATCCAAAAAGTTTCAGAAAATGGAGATCCTAATAAAATTAATTTCCCAATTGCAGAGTTAAAAGACACATTCAATTTTTCATTTAGTGGATTAAAAACTGCTGTGTTAAGATATGTTCAACATAATTATTCTGATCAAAAAAATATTCATGATAAAGACTTGGCAGACATTGCTGCTTCATTTCAAAATGCTGTTATAAAAGCTTTAGTTAAAAACACCGAAAAAGCATTAAATAATTTTGAAGTAAAATCAATTTCACTTGTTGGCGGGGTTGCTGCAAACAAACCTTTAAGAAATTCATTAATTGAATTAGGAAAAAAGTTTAATAAAAAAGTTATTGTCCCACGAATGGAATTTTGCGGAGATAACGCTGCTATGATTGCTTTTAGAGGATTACGAATCTACGAATTAGGCTATGAATCGAGATTGAATTTTAGTCCTTTTCCAAGTTTAGCAAAAGAACATTTTGCCTAACAATTTCCTTATTTTAGTTTGAAAAATTTTTTATAAAAAATAACGTTTATATTTCACATTAAATTTGTTGATGGAAAATTTAATTAATAAAATTGAGAATGAATTAAATTCACTTAGCAATGAAGAAAGGAATGAAATTCTTAATAAACTTCGTGATGGAATAGACGATATTGATAAGCAAATAGTAAAACTGCTTGTGAAACGAACGCTGCATTCAGTTTTAATTGGAAGAGTAAAACAATCAATGAATCTTCCTACTTACAATCCTAAAAGAGAGAAAGAAATTAGTCAAAGAATTTCATCATTAACAGAAGAGCCATTAAGTAAAGAAGCATTGCTCAGAATTTATGAGAGAATTTTAGATGAATCAAGAGCTATTCAGAGGGAAGAATTGGATAAAGGTAAAATATTTAAAATATCAAGTAAAAATATTAAAAAAGGTTTTAGCAAATTACTGTCAAAGAAAGAGTTATTTATTGTCATTCTTTTTTTTATAATAATTCTAGGAATTTTGTACTCTACATTTTTTACGGCTAATTATTATTCTGCACCAGCGCCCATTAAGGTAGAAATAAAATTAGGTGAAACGCTTTCTGAACTTACAAATGATTTATATTCAAAAGGAATTATTCCAAGCAAAACAAATTTTAAAATAGCAGCATTTATTTATGGTGCTGAAAAAAGTATTAAAGCAGCTAGGTATTCGCTACCAAATGGTTTAAGCTATTTAGATTTGCTCGATTATTTTATACATGGCAAGGGTGATCTTTTAAAGTTAGTAACAATAATACCAGGTTCTACATTAGAATCTGTTGCTTCTACTCTTCAACGTGATGCGTTTATAGATTCTACTAAAATTCTTTCGTTAAGTCAAAATAAAACTTTTTTAGATTCACTTGGAATTGATTCACCTTCAATGCTTGGCTATATTCTTCCGAAACATTATTACATTTATGAAAGAAGCTCAGCTTATGAAGCGTTAAGAATTTTGTATAGTGGAATTAAAAACTTTATGTCAGATTCACTTAGACAACGCGCAGAAAAAATTGGCTATTCAATTCCGCAGATACTTACAATTGCATCAATTGTAGAAGGTGAGACAAAAAATAAATCTGAGATGCCGATTATTGCAAGAGTATATTATAACAGACTAAAGCAAGGAATGAAGTTGCAAGCAGATCCCACAATTGAATTTGCAAAAAAAGGAAAGTGGGGAAGACTTAATTTTAAAGATCTACAAATTAAGTCACCTTATAACACATATAAACATGATGGATTGCCGCCTGGACCGATAAATAATCCAGATAAATCTGCAATTTTAGCTGCACTATACCCTGATAAAAATAATTTTTTATATTTTGTTGCAAATGGTAATGGTAGTCATCATTTTTCAACAAATTTTCAAGATCATTTGAAAAATGCAAATATATATCGAAAGCATCTTGATTCATTAAAAAAATAATAGCGATTATATCTTATTAAAGAAAATATTTTTTGTATAAAAAATTTAAAAATATTCATTTCATATATTGATAAAGAAATATAAAAATATCTTAATCTTTTTTTTAGGACTATTTTTGTCAAACTGCGCTAATCAACTGCCGCCTGGTGGAGGTGCAATTGATTTTGTACCACCAAAAATTGTTGATACATATCCTTTAAATGGAACTACAAATTTTTCTGATGATCATATTGAATTTGATTTTTCAAAATATATAGAAAAAAGAACTTTGAAAGATGCAATGTTTGTTTCTCCGGCAATTGAAGGTGATATGCAGTTCGATTGGACTGGAACATCTGTTAAGATTTATTTTCCTCACCAGTTGAAAAAAAATGTTACCTATGTTTTCACAATTGGAACAGACGTTCAAGATTTTAATAATCATAACAAAATGTCTCAAGCTTTTTCTTTAACTTTTTCAACTGGTAATAAAATTGATAAGGGAGAAATTGAAGGTAAAGTTTATGATGACAAACCAAATGGAATTATGATTTTTGCATACACAGTTGGCGATAGTGCTATTAATCCGATGAAAAGAAAACCAGATTATATTTCTCAAACTGGCAGCGATGGTGCATATAAGCTGCAAGGATTAGCATCTAATATTTATAGGGTTTTTGCAGTTCGAGATCAATATAAAGATTTAATTTACCAGCCCGATCAAGACGAAATTGGTATGCCAGTTAATGATGTTAAATTAACGGACAAAGATACATTATTCGAAGGTCTAAATTTCTTTTTAACAAAACTGGACACAGTCAAACCACGGCTTGTAAGTGCTTCTATGACAGACAAATATCATATTCTAGTAAACTTTACAAAAGAATTTGAAGAGTCAATAATTCGATCTAAAAATTTTTTAATTATTGATTCAACTACTAAAAAAAGTTACAAACCAATTTATGCATTTAAAGGAAATACAAAAGCGACAGAACTTGTTTTGGTAACAAATGAAAGTTTACCAGTTACAGATGAAGCATTTTTAATGGCTGATTCTATTAAAGATAAATTTGGTAATTTATTTACGAATGACTTTGTGCAAATTACATTAAATGAAAAATCTGACACAACTAAACCAATTATTATAAGAACTATTCCTGCTAACAATTCAACAAATGTAGATTTTTTGAATGCAACATTTAAATTTTATTTCAATGATGCATTCGATTCAACTTCTGCAAAAAAAAATATCGCTTTTACGGATACATCAAATAAAGAAATTAATTTTAATATCTACTTTAATGACGATGCTTCGTTCAATATTATTCCTAAGCAAAAATTACAAACAAATACAGATTATATAATTAAACTAAATTTAAATGGATTCAAAGATGCTGCCGAAAACGCTTACGATTCTGTGTATCAATATAAATTTAAAACTATAAATGGATTAGACTTTACAGGCATTTCAGGCGAATTAGAAAATTGCAAGTTGAATAAAAATCCCTATATCGTATTGCAAGGGACTGATGTTGAAAAAATTGTATATCAGCAGGAAATTAAGAATCCAAATAAATATAATTTTGAAAGAATACAGCCAGGGAAATATTTGCTATGGGGCTTTTACGATTCCGACAGCAGTAAAAGTTATACTTATGGAAGACCTTTCCCATTCAAACCTTCTGAACAATTTACTTTTTATCCCGATACTTTAACTCTTCGCGCTCGGTGGATACAGACAAATCTAAATTTTAGATTTAAATGATTTCTTAGTGATATAAATAATATTTTTTCGATAATTCTTTGAAGCTTTTTATATCTTTATTTAAAAAATCTTTAACATCATCGTATTTCATGTTCTTAGAAAATAATTCACGAACTTTAGAAGTGCCACAGACTTTATCGAAAAATTTAATTCTTGATTGGTCTGCAAGTTTAAAAGGATTTTTATCCGGATACATTTCCGTTTGAACTTGCATGAATAAAAACTGAAGACTCATCAAATTAACTTTACGGTAATCTGTAAAATAAATTTCTACGCCATGAAGTTCTTTCCCTTTGTCTCTTCCATAAAATGGATTAAAATTTATTGGACGAAAGATTACACCTTTAAGTCCAAGAGAATTCATATTGATAGCTAACGAATCTGCATTTATCCATTCAGCAGCAAAAATCTGGAAGGGAAGTGTGTATCCAACGCCTTCTGATAGAGTTCCAAGTTCGCCCATCATTCCACTAGCAACGTAATATTCAGGAGTATCAAAATGCGGCACATGAGGAGAAGTTAAAACCCAAGGCAGTCTGGTTTCTTCAAAACTCATGTTTCTTTTCCATCCAATCATTGGAACTACTGTAAGATTACATTTTTCGCCATCCTTTAACATACCTTCTCCATTAAGTAATTTGGCAAGTTCACCGCAAGTTAAACCGTACACATAAGGAATTTTAAACTGACTTACGAATGATGAAAAACCATCTTCAACTAAATTGCCTTCAACTAAATTGCCTCCTAACGGATTTGGACGATCAAGTACAACAAATGGGATATTATTTTCAGCAGCAGCTTCCATTGCTTTTCCCATTGTACTAATATATGTATAGGAACGGCAGCCGATATCTTGAATATCATAAACAAGAACATCGATATTTTTTAACATTTCTTTATTTGGTTTACTTGTTTTTCCATAAAGTGAATAGACTGGTAAACCAGTTTCTTTGTCGGTATAAGATTCAACATAAGCACCAGCGGAATAATCACCTCTAACGCCATGCTCGGGACCGAATAATGCAACTAGTTTTAAGTTTTTTGCATGAAAAAGTATATCAACAGTAGATTGAAGCTTTGAATCAACGCCGGTTGGATTAGTAATTAATCCTACTCGTTTACCATTTAAGATTTTAAAATTCTGATCTCTCAATACTTCAATTCCAGTTTTAACTTTTGGAGATTGAGAATAAGAAAATGAAATTGTAAAAATTGTAATGAAGAAAATTAAATAAGATTTCATTTTTTTCCCTTTGTCCTTTTTGATATAAATTATTTAAATAAATTACTAATTCAATTCAGATAAATATATAATCTCGCCATTTTTAATTGTCATATTATTCAAGTTTTTTCCAATGTTATAAACAATATCTGAATAATCTTTAGTATCAAAAATTGCTAAGTCTGCTTTCTTACCAATTTCAATACTGCCTCTTTCTTTTTCCAATCCAATTGCTTTAGCAGCATTTATAGTTACAGCAGAAATAGTTTCTTCAATAGTCATTTCCATTTTTATTGCTGCAATGCTCATAATTAAATTTAAATTACAAATGTTTGATGAACCTGGATTAAAGTCTGTTGATAATGCAATAATAGCATTGTTCTCAACTAATTTTCTTGCCGGTGCATATTTATGATTCAAGAAGAATGAAACTCCCGGAAGTAAAACACAAACGATATCAGAGGAACCAAGTTTCTTAATATCTTTATCGTTAACTACTTCAAGATGATCAACGCTAACGGCATTGAATTTTAAAGCTAAATCAATTCCACCTAAACTATTAAATTGATCAGTGTGGACTTTTAAATTTAGTCCTAGAGCTTTAGCATTGGAAAATAATTCATCAAGTTCATTTACAGAAAATGCAGTCTTTTCACAAAAGCCATCGCAGTACTTTGCTAAGTTATGATGAGAAATGTAAGGAAGTAATTCATCAATTAACAAATTTAGATATGACTTACGATTATTTTCGTATTCTAATGGAATTGTATGAGCGCCTAAAAATGATGGTATAATGTCTATTGGATATTTTTCATTTAAATAATTAATAACCTTTAATAATTTAATTTCATTTTCAAAATTTAGTCCATATCCGCTTTTAATTTCTAAAGTAGTAACTCCTTGTGAAATGAAATAATTAATTCTTGGAGAAATTATTTCTATAAGTTCATTTGTTGAAGAATTACGAACAGCGTTTACCGTTTTATTTATTCCGCCACCATGCATTGCTATTTCTTCATATGAAATTCCTTTTAACTTATCTCTAAATTCGTCTGCACGTGAACCAGAAAAAGCTGTGTGAGTATGGCATTCAACTAATCCAGGGAGTACTATTTTATTATTAATATTTATTATTTCATCACATTCAATATTATTAACATTGGAATTTGGTACTATATCTTTAATAATATCATCTTCAATTACCAAAGAAAAACCAGTTAAAACATTAAGGTCATTTTGTTCATTTCCTCTTTTGAAATTTTTTCCATAAGTATCAACAGTTACAATTTGAGAAGGATTGGATAAAATCTTTAACATAAAATTGATATTTCATTTAAAAATATTTATAGTTTCATTTATAACTCTTGCATCAGAGAAGCCAGATTGTTTTAGCTGGAAATCCATGTTTTTTGCATCATCAATATTTTTAAAATCTCCAACTTCAACTTTATAAAAGGGAGGTGTAAAAACTACATAAATAGAGGATAATTTTGTTTTGAAGAAAATATTTGACCGCATTTGGTTAGCTTCGTCTAAATTGTCTGTAATTAAAACCTGAACCCGATAACCAGGAATTGTTTTCAAAACAATATTACTTGAGTCTGAATTTTTAAACTGTGAAGTATATCCGTACCAAACGTTATCTGAGTTGCCTAAAGAAGAATCTGATTTTGAATTGATTGAAATTTTAGAATGATAATTTGTGAGATCAAAATTTTCCTTGTAGTTATCTTCTTTCAGAATATTAGTCGATTGATTTTTTTTGTTGTTTATAGATTCTTGTTTATATCTGCTTCCAGTTGAAGTTCCGCATGAAGTAAGAAAAAAAGTTGAGGTTAATATTATTAAGTAAATATATTGTCTAATTTTCATTTGAAATTATGCATTAAGAATTTATAAAATTACTTCTAATATAAAAGAAATTAACAATTAGCCAAATTAAGTAAAATGAAAATTTTATTTCGAATTTTGATATTACGTAACTTATTTAACATTAAGTGCCTATTTAAAGTCATTGAAACATTATTTTGAGAAAAACCTTTTAATTTAGTAAATTGCAACATTATTAATTAAAATCATTTAAATATGTCCGCAAAAAAGTACAAAATTTTATTTGTAACATCCGAAGTTGTGCCATTTGTAAAAACAGGTGGTTTAGCAGATGTTTCAGCTGCATTACCTCAAATGCTATCTGAAATGGGGCATGAAGTGCGTATAGTTGTTCCTAAATATGGCGCTGTTGATGATAGAAAATTTAAAATTCACGAAGTAGTTAGGCTTAAAGATATTCCAGTAAAGATTGGTAACAAGGAAGTAATATTTTCTCTTAAATCTTGTTTCCTTCCAGGTCAAAAAGTGCGCGTACAAATATATTTTTTAGATAACGCAGAATATTTTGGAAGCAGGAATAGTCTTTATGTAGATCCATTTTCCGGAGAAGATTATCCTGATAACGATGAACGTTTTACTTTATTAACAATTTCAGTTTTTGAATTAATTTCTAAACTTGGATGGATTCCCGATATTATTCATTGTAATGACTGGCAATGCGGTCTAATTCCTGCTTATTTAAAAACTATTTATAAGAACAATGAGCAATTTTCTAAATTCAAAACAGTTTTTACAATTCATAATCTAGCTTATCAAGGAATGTTTCTTAAATCTTCTTTTCATAAGACAGGCTTGCCTGAAGAATTAAATTCTGAAAAAGGAATTGAGATTTATAATAAAATTAATTTTATGAAATCAGGACTGTTATTTTCTGATGTAATTAATACAGTTAGCGAAACTTATGCAAATGAAATTAGATCAGATGAGGAGCAAGGCGCAGGATTAAGAAGTGTACTTGCTAAAAGGAAGAATGATCTATATGGAATAATAAATGGAATAGACACACATCTTTGGAATCCTGAAAAGGATAAACATCTTCCCAAAAAATATTCGTCAAAAAATTTATCTGGTAAATACGAAAACAAACAAGTATTAGCAGAAAAATTTGGTTTTACTTATGACGAAAAGGTTCCAATTGTAAGTTTAATTTCAAGACTTTTTGATGCAAAAGGAATAGATTTAATTTCGGAAGCTTTTCCAGAATTAATGAAACTAAATCTTCAGTTTGTTTTGTTAGGAACCGGCGAAAGAAAATATCATAACTTTTTTGAAAAGATGGCAAACAAATATCCAGGAAAATTTGCTTGTTATTTAGGTTTCAACGATGAACTTGCTCATCTAATTGAAGGTGGCGCTGATATTTTGTTAATGCCTTCTAGATATGAGCCTTGCGGATTAAACCAAATGTACAGTTTAACTTATGGAACAGTTCCATTGGTTCGCGAAACCGGTGGTTTAGCAGATACAGTTATTAAGTATAATGAAAAAACTGAAGAAGGAAATGGTTTCGTCTTTAAAAATTATGAAGCTTCTGCTTTAATTAAAGAAATGAAAAGAGCATTGAAAATATTTGAAGATAAAAAAACTTGGACTAAAATTATGCGCGAAGGAATGAAGTCTGATTTTAGCTGGAATTCTTCTGCAAAAAAATATATTGATTTATACAAGACGGTAATGAATAACGAATAATGCCAAGCTATGCGATCTTTTTAGATAGAGACGGAACTCTGAACGAAGACCCAGGTTATTTAGGAAATCCAAATCAAGTTAAACTTCTCCCAGGTGTTGGAACTACTCTTTCGTTTCTAAAAAATGAATTAGGATTTAAATTGATAGTTATTTCTAATCAATCTGGTATAGCCCGTGGTTTAATTACGAAAGAAATGGTTGAATCCGTTAATGAAAAAATAAATGAACTTCTTGCAGAATATAATGTCTTAATTGACGCTTTCTATTATTGTCCTTCTCATCCAGATTTTAATGACGAAGATGAATGCATTTGTAGAAAACCTTCGCCAGAAATGGTTTTTCAGGCAGCCAAAGATAATAACGTTGATATAAAAGGCTCATATTTTATTGGTGATGCTGTTTCAGATGTTGAGTGTGGAATAAATGCAGGATTAAAAACTATTTTAGTGATGACTGGTTATGGTAAGGAAAGTTTTTCTAGCTTGAAAAAGCAAAATAAATTTCCCACTTTTGTTGCTCAAAATATTACCGAAGTAATTTCTATTATAAAAAAAGATTTATTGGAGAAAATTAATTGAACTACCGTAAATTGCTGTTTATTTTTATGGGGATATATTCTTTCATCTTTTATTCTTGTAACGATAATCCAACCTCTGCAGGATTAAATCTTTTGAAAAATGATTATATCAATGTTAAACAAATTGATTCTTATGCAGATTCATTAAAGCAATATTCAAGCGAATTTAAAAGATCAATTCCTTTGGGTATTGCTAGTACAATACTAATTGGCAGCAATGCTAATGTGCAATCTTCATCATTGATACAATTTTCAATTGTTCTTGACGATTCAGTTAAGCAAGATTTACTAGCTGGGAATGTAAGTGTCGTTTCATCAAATATTTTACTTTATCCTGTTTATACATTTGGAGACACAAATGCTTCAATGGATTTTTCTGCCCACAAAGTTTTGAATTCTTGGAACCCCAATACTATTGATGGAGATAATGCAAACATTAGTTACGATCAAACTGACTTAAGCTCAGGAAAAACTTTTTCTGATTCTTTAGTTACATTTAATATTGATAATTCTCTTGTTACAAGCTGGTTAAAATATGCATCAGATACTACCACTCAACCTGCAGTTTATGGAATTTACTTAATGCCGAATTCAAGTTCCAAAAAAATAATGGGATTTCAAGCTTTGTCAATTGGTGCTAGCAATCCCTCAACTTTGCATGTTGTTTTACAAAAGCCAGGAGTTTATCAAGATACTTTAACTTTTTATCCAATTCAAGATGCAAGTGTTGTTACAGGAAATCTACCAGCTTTAAGTTCTGATGAGTTTGCAGTACAAGGTGGATTAACAGTTAATTCTAAACTTTGGTTTGATGTTAGTTCAATTCCTAAAAACACTGTAATCAACCGTGCACTTTTAACACTAACAATAGATACAGCATCTTCCAATATTGGTACTGATATGACAAACACCTTGGATGTTCGACTGCTTCAAGATACAGTAAATATAGCTTTTGATACAACACAAATTTTTACATTAACTCGCTCGGGAAATACATTTCAAGGAGACTTAACGCATTATGTTCAATCTTGGATTGACACCGGAAATAACTTGGGAATTCTTTTACAGGTAACTAATCAAGCAGAAAATGTAGATCTATTTGCTATCAAAGGAAGTAATGCTGCAGATAGAAGTGTAAGGCCACGATTACAATTAACATTTACGAGTAAAAATTGAATATGAAATTAAAAATTAAAATTCTAACCCTAATATTTTTTGCTTTTCAAATTTATATATATGGACAAAATAGCTCCACTTATTCTAGAATTGGAATAGGTGACATTTTATATTCTTATTCTGCTTCTGAACTTGCAATTGGGCAGCTCGGATCTTCTCTTACTTATTCTGGCTCTATAAATATTGCAAATCCAGCTTCATGGACAGGAATTAATCGAACACGATTTGAAACAAGTTTGACATATTCTGGATTATATATTTCGGACAATTCAACAAATCAATTTAATGGCAAAGCGCAGTTCAATGGTTTTACTTTAGGATTTCCAATTAGTGATTCAAATGGAATTGGTTTAACATTGGGTTTAGTTCCTTATTCATTGATAAGTTATAAAGTTATTGGAAACGAAAATTATTTACCTGCAACCAATGATTCCTATCAAGTTACTTATGAAGGACAAGGCGGGTTATCTAAAGCATTTATGGGTGCTTCCTATAAATTACCATTCAATTTGATGATTGGAGCAACGTTAGAATATTATTTCGGAAATTTAGATTATACTTCTAATGCATCGTTCTCAAATACTACTGATATTTCAACTGAATATAAAAGAATATATCAGCCAAATGGGCTAGGAACTACTCTTGGAATTATAACACCGGATTTTTCACCTATTTTCAATTCTAAATCTATTTCAAATTTAAGAATTGGAATTGCTTTAAATTATATTTCAACATTAAGTACAGATACTATTTTAACTTCATCTTCGGCTGTTAGAACAGATACAATTGGTGAAGGTACAACAGATATGAAAATTCCATTGCGGCTAACTGCCGGTTTAAGTTTTGCATTAAATCAAAAATATATTTTTAGTTTAGACGCTTCCTCTCAAGATTGGTCTCAGTATTCTTTCAACGGAGTTAAATCAAACGATCTTAGAAATGCTGTAAAACTTAGTGCCGGCTTTGAATATAGGCCTGTTGTTGATATTAGTACTTCTAATTGGGGACAAATAATTTGGCGTGCTGGCGTAAGTTATGAGCAGACACAATATAAAGTTGATAATATTGGTATAAATCAATTTTCTATTGCAGGCGGATTTTCTTATCCTTTAAGTTATGCCAATACTATAGATGTTGCAGTCCAGTATTCTAATAGAGGAACAAAAGAATCTAATTTGATGATGGAACATATGGTGAAAATAAATGTTGGTTTAAGCTTGGGCGAATTATGGTTCCTTCGCCGTGATGAATAAGTAAAAAATATTTAAGTGTAAAATATATAAATTGATTTAAGTGAAATTGAAATTTTTCTAATTAAGAATTTTTATTCATATCCAATAAAATAAAATGTATAATAGTCTAAAGAATGATAAAGAGATTTTTGAAGTATTAAATCTTGAAACAAAACGTCAGCAGGAAAATTTAGAACTTATTGCTTCTGAAAATTTTGTTAGCACAGCTGTTTTAGAAGCCGCAGGAACAGTTCTTACAAACAAATATGCAGAAGGGTATCCTGGTAAAAGATATTATGGTGGTTGTGAATTTGTTGATATGGCTGAAGATTTAGCAAGAGAAAGATTAAAGAAGTTATTTAATGCTGAATATGCAAACGTTCAGCCTCATAGTGGATCTCAGGCAAATATGGCGGTGTTAATGACATTTCTAAAACCTGGAGATAAATTTTTAGGCTTAAGCCTTGCTCATGGCGGTCATCTTACTCACGGATCTCCAGTCAACTTCTCAGGCACACTTTATCAAGCTGTTGGATATACGTTAAATCCAGAAACAAAAACTCTAGAATACAATTTGATAGAAGATCTTGCAAAAAAAGAAAAACCAAAATTGATAATAACCGGTGCAAGTGCTTATTCAAGAGAATGGGATTATTCAAAATTTAGACAAATAGCAGATTCTGTTGGAGCTTTTTTGATGTGCGATATGGCTCATCCGGCAGGGCTTATTGCAAAAGGATTTTTAAATAATCCTTTAGAATATTGCGATATTGTTACTTCAACTACGCATAAAACTTTACGTGGGCCTCGCGGCGGAATTATTTTAGTTGGTAAGGACAAAGAAAATCCATTTGGTATAAAAACTCCTAAAGGTGATAGAATAAAACTAATGTCAGAAGTTTTGGATGGAATGGTAATGCCGGGAATTCAAGGCGGGCCTTTAATGCATATAATTATGGCTAAGGCAGTTGCCTTTAATGAAGCTCTGCAAGATTCATTTAAAGTTTACGCCGGGCAAGTAATAAAAAATGCAAAGGCATTATCAGAAAAATTATTAAAATTCGGGTTTGATATAGTATCCGGCGGTACCGATAACCATTTATTACTCATCGATTTGAACAATAAAAGCGTAACAGGAAAACAAGCCGAAATTTCTTTAGGAAAAGCTGGAATAACTGTTAATAAAAATATGATTCCATTCGATCAGCGAAGTCCATTTGTAACAAGTGGTATTAGAATTGGAACTCCAGCAGCAACAACTCGCGGTATGAAAGAGAATGAAATGGCACTAATTGCAGAGCTAATTAATAAAACCATTTCAAATTTTGAAAATGAAAAAATTTTGGAAGAAGTTAAAGCTGAAGTAAAAGATCTCTGTTCTAAGTTCCCTTTATATTCACAACTAAATTAGTAATTAAAATATTTTGGCATCAGAAGATTTAACTATAGTAGAAGAACCGGAAGAAGAAGAGTCTGAAAAAGAAATGACATTTCTTGAACACCTTGAAGAACTGAGGTGGAGGATTATTTATTCTTTGATTGGTGTAGGAATTGGTGCGTTAGTTTGTTGGATATTCGTTGATTTTTTGGTTGATGATGTTTTGCTTTTGCCTGCTAGAAAAGTTGGTTTAGAGCTGCAAAACCTAAAACCCTTTGGTCAACTTATGCTTTATTTTGAAGTTGCAATGGTTGGAGGATTGATTCTAAGTTTGCCTAATGTTTTTTATCAACTTTGGAAATTTATTTCACCAGCATTAAGAAAAAACGAGAGGAAATACATTTCATTAATCGTTGCATTTTCTACACTATGTTTTTTGATTGGAGTAATTTTTGCATATTTTGTAATGCTTCCTTATTCGATGAGATTTATAAGATATTTTGGATCTGTAAATATTAAAAATGATTTCGCAATTGATGAATATCTAAATATAATTCTAAGTATTATGTTGGGTGCAGGACTTGTTTTTGAACTACCCATGATTTCATTTTTTTTGACAAAGCTTGGAATTCTTACACCGGCATTTATGAGAAAATATCGTAGGCATGCAATTGTAATTATATTTATTGCAGCTGCATTTTTATCTCCTGGAACTGATCCCGTTTCACAAATTATTTTAGCGGTACCATTAATACTACTTTATGAAATAAGTATTCTAATTTCAAAATTTGCACGAAAGAAAAATTGATTAAAACTAACTTATCAGATATTAGCTCGCCAATAAAATCCGAATTGGAAATTTTTGAAGATTTGTTTAAGAAGTCACTTAAGTCAAATGTTACTTTGGTTGACTTGATTGCGAGATATTTAATTAGACAAAAAGGGAAGAAGATTCGTCCTTTGCTTGTATTGCTTGCTGCAAATGTTGTTGGTGGAATAAATGAACGTACTTATAGAGGCGCCGTCTTAGTCGAATTACTTCATACCGCTACTCTTGTTCACGATGATGTTGTTGATAATGCCGATAAGAGAAGAGGCTTTTGGTCAATCAATAAAGTATTCAAAAATAAAGTTGCAGTTTTGATGGGTGATTATCTTCTTTCTCGCGGATTAATGATTGCAGTTGAAGGAAAAGATTATGATTTTCTTGATGTAATTACTAATACAGTAAAAAGAATGTCGGAAGGAGAACTTCTTCAAATTAGAAAAACAAGGAAGTTAGATATTGATGAAGCTACATATTTCCGAATAATATCTGACAAAACAGCTTCATTGTTGGAAACATGCTGCAAAATTGGTGCTCTTAGCGCCTCGAAAGATCCAAGTTTTCATGAAGCAATGAGAAAGTTTGGTGAATATATAGGAATTGCTTTTCAAATTAGAGACGATATTTTGGATTATGAAGGAAATTCTTCTACTATAGGAAAACCTGTTGCTGGAGATATTAAAGAAAAGAAAATCACACTTCCATTAATTTATTCTTTGAATCAAGTTTCAAAAAATGAAGCTGCAAAAATTAAAAAGTTAATTAAGAATATTGAACAAAAAGAAAGTGTTAAAGAGATTATAGAATTTGTAAGAAGAAATGATGGAATAGATTATTCTTTTGAAACTGCGCAGAATTATTCTCGCAAAGCAAAAGAACTATTAAATATTTTCCCAAATTCACAAAGCAAACTTGCTCTTGAAGCATTGGTCGATTTTGTTATTGACAGAAAAAATTAATTAAAATTTTTTATTAGCTTTTATTCTGCTTTTCTTTTACAATGCTTTCTTTATAATCAAATCCCTTTACTGGTTCTCGGATTGTTAATACAGGGCAAGGAGCCTTTCTAACAACTTTTTCTGCAGTGCTTCCAAATAAAATGTGCTCAACTCCTGTGTGTCCATGAGTTGCAATAATTATTAAATCTATATTTTCTTCAGAAGCAGTTTCAATAATTTCTATAAAAGGTTTACCAGTTTTAACAATAGTTTTTGCCTTTAAATCAGATGGGATTTCTTTTTGAGCAAGTTTATTCAATTCTTCAATTGCACGTTTATCCATTTCCAAATCAACGGTTGGAATTGCAATTTGCCCTAGACTAAAATCAGGTGGATAGATAACTGGCTCTACAACATAAATAAGAAATAACTCTGCGTTAAGCTGTTTAACAAAATTAACTGCGTATTTAAGAGAACTTTTTGAATAATCGGAAAAATCAATGGGAACTAATACTTTTTTTATTCCAAGTTCCATAATATTCCTCCTATTTAATAATTATTTTTTATTCCAGCGAAATGTTCTTCATTCAATTTTCTTAAACGAGTAGTAACTATTTCAGCAAAACCTTGTAAAATTTTAATCCCTTTTTTGGGAAATTTTTCTATGTAATCATCAAGATCAGGTTTGAAAATTACAGCTATATTGCAATCTTTTTTTGCTATTGCTGATGCTGATCTTTTTTCTCCATCAATTAAAGCTAGCTCACCAAAGAAATCACCCTTTCCAAATTTTGCCAGAGTAATAACAACATTTGAATCAGTAGTTCTTTGAATTTCCACATCTCCTTCACGAATTATGTACAATCCAATGCCAGGATCATTTTGATAGAAAATATATTCACCTGCCAGGTAATTACGATTATGAAATAAATCTAAAATATGAGCTATGTCTCTTGAGTTGAAATCTTTAAATATTGGAACTGATTTTAAGGACTCAATAAAATCAGATTTTTCTGCAGGGCTGTTAAAAATATTAGCCCAGAAACTGCTTTTAATTGTTTGGTCAGCTTTATTTTCCATTTTATTTCTTATTAAAATATTCCTGATTCAGCAACGCGCCATAATTTTTGACAAGGAAATCTATTTTCATACAAAGCTCTTCCAATAATAACTGAATCTATTCCATCTAGCATTAAGTTTTGAACATCCATTAATTCATCTTTATTTCTAATACCACCAGATAAAGTTACTTTTGCTTTTGTAATATTAGCAACAGTTTTTGAATAATCTAAATTGGGACCGCCAAGAATACCATTACGTAATACATCTGTAACAATGAACCTTTCTACTCCAATTTCAGCCATTTTTTTTGCAAAGTCTATGTAATGAATTCCAGTTTTTATTTTTCTACCCTTAATTACTAATTCTTCATCAATAATGTCAAGTGAAATCGCAATTTTTGTAGGGCCGTATTTTTCAAAAGCTTTTTTAAATAATTCAAAATTTTCAATTGCCATTGTTCCCATTACTAATCGGCTTATTCCAGTTTCCATTATAAGGTGGATATCATCTAAGTCTCTAATGCCGCCAGCAAATTGAACTGGAATAATTACAGATTCACAAATTTCTCTAATTATTGGAAAATTAACATGACTATGAGTGGCAGCTCCATCAAAATCAACAATATGCAATAACTTAGCATTTTCTGCACGCCAAATTCTAGCCATCTCAACTGGATCGCTTCCATATTCTTTGCTTCCTAGTTCAGGAATTCCTTGAACGACTCTAACTGTTTTGCCGTTTTTAATATCAATAGACGGAATAACTAATAAGTATCTCATCTAATTTTTCCATTTGCCATTATTTTTAATTACATGCCTGCCAATAATTAATTTTTGAATTTCGTTTGTGCCTTCAAATATTTTTAAAATTCTTGCATCTCTATAAAATCTTTCCAAAGGAAGTTCTCTTGAAAATCCCATTCCACCATGAATTTGTAAACCTTTGTCTGCATTGTCCAGCATAGCTTCAGAACATAATAATTTTACTATTGCTGCTTCTTTAGATATATCTTTTTTCAAGTCGTAGTTTTTAGCAGTACGATATACAATGCTTTCCATAGAATAAATACTTGCAGCAATTTCTGCCAGCATAAATTGTATGGCTTCAAATTTAGAAATGCTTTCGCCAAATTGTTTCCTTTGTTTAGAAAAATTTGTTGAAATTTCTAAAATTTCTTTTGATGCACCTAAACAGCAAGCTCCAAGTCCCAGTCTGCCAGCATCTAGAGTAGACATTGCAACCAAAAAACCTTTTCCATCTACACCAATTAAATTTTCTTTTGGAATTTCAACATCTTCAAAAGTTATTGAGTTTGTAGTACTTCCTTTTATTCCTAATTTTTTTTCACTTGGGCCAACATAAACTCCTTTAAAATCTTTTTCCACAACAAAACCAGTAATTCCTTTAGATGTTCTTGCAAATACAGAAAAAACATCAGCAATTCCAGCGTTAGTTATCCAAACTTTGTTGCCATTCAAAATCCATTTATCTTTTACAAGCTTTGCTGTTGTTTTTAAATTAAAAGAATCCGAACCTGCTTCAGGTTCTGTTAATGCGAATGCAGCAATTTTTTCTCCGCTTGTTAATAAAGGTAAATATTTTTTTTTAAGTTCTTCGCTGCCGCCGATGTAAATAGCATTTGTTCCGATTGATTGATGAGCGCCAATAAAAGTTGCTGTTGAACCACAAGCTCTAGTAATTTCTTCTTGTTCAATACAATACCCAACTTCGCCAAAACCTCCACCACCATATTCCTCAGGAAATGCAGTTCCTAATAAACCGACTTTAGCAAGTTTTTTAATTAATTGATGAGGAATTTTTTCATCTTCATCAATTTTTTTTGCTAAAGGTCGAATTTCTGAATCGGTAAATTCTTTTACTAAGCCTCTTAATTGTATTTCTTCATCTGAAAAGTTAAAATTCATTTTATTATTTGTTTTTGAATATTGGAAAAAATAAAGAAATGAATAGTCAAAACAAAACAATTGAAAAATTTGATAAATTTATTATCTAAAATTAGATTCTTTTAATTTGTTCAAATTTCTTGACTTTTCTATCTTTAATAAGCATATTTGAATCAATGAGCAAAGATTTTATCCTTACCACAACGAGAAATGAAAAACTTAGAATTACAGCGTATGGTATAGAAAATCGAAACTTATCTTCATGCATAATATTAGTTCATGGTTTTAAGGGATTTAAAGATTGGGGATTTGGTCCCTATATAGCTAATTATTTTGCAAATTTTGGTTATTTTGTCCTTACATTTAATTTTAGTCATAATGGTATTGGTAAAAATCTAATCGAATTTACAGAATTAGATAAATTTGCAAATAACACTTTTTCGCTTGAAATTGAAGAGCTAATTGAATTGATAAAAGCATATAGAAATGGATTTTTTGAAAATAATTTGGTAAAAAAAATTGGTTTAATTGGACATAGCAGAGGCGGTGCAATTTCACTTTTAACATCTAAAATTGTGAATGAAATTAATTCAGTTGCAGTTTGGGCTACAATTTCAAAATTAGATAGGTATTCAGAAAGACAAAAAGAAAACTGGAGAAAAAAAGGTTATTTTGAAGTTTTCAATAGTCGGACAAAACAAAAAATGAAATTGAATTTATCACTTTTAGAAGATATTGAAAAAAATAAAGATGGAATTCTAAATTTGGAGAAAGCAGTAAAAGAGTTAAATAGGCCATTATTTATTGCCCATGGAGAACAAGATCTTGCAGCTAATATTAAAGAAGCTCAACAATTGTATAGTTGGTCAAATAAAGCAATTACAGAATTTTATAAGTTTCAAAATACCGGACATACTTTTGGAATAAAGCATCCTTTTGAAAATAGTAATTCAGTTTTTGAAGAACTTCTTAATAAAACCAAAATATTTTTTGATAAAAATTTAAATTGAAATTAAGTAAAACTTAGAGGATAAAAATGTCAGTGAGAGAAAATACTAGTGAGAACAAATTATTTCGTGTTTTGTCAATTGCTAACTTCTACGAATTGTTGTGGATTCTTTCTTTTACAATTTTAACAGCGTTTGCCGCTCAAATTACAATTCCAGTAAAACCAGTCCCTTTTACTTTACAAACGATGGTGGTTGTAATTTCTGGCGTTTTTCTTGGTGCCAGAAAAGGAGCTTACAGCCAATTAGTTTATTTGTTATTAGGATGTATGGGATTACCAGTTTTTGCACAAATTCCAGATAGTTCAATTGGATTTATGAGATTATTTGGACCTACAGGAGGATATTTGCTCGCATTTCCGATTGGTGCTTTTTTAGCCGGATTAATTTCAAAAAATATTAAAAATTATTTTGGAATAGTTTTATCTATGTTTTTAAGCGAAGCTGTAATATTATTTTTAGGGGCAGCTTTTCTCGGTGTATTTTATTTGCAAAATATGAAAGAAGCATTAATTACAGGCGCTGTAATATTCTTAGTTTGGGCTGTTGTTAAATCATTTATTGGTGCAAGCATTTATTTCACAATTAAAAAATCAAACAAGAAATTTAATTTATAGTCAAAAATTTTACTTACATATTAAATTGAAATATGGGAATAACTAATATCATTTTTATAATAATTTTTATTTCTGCTTTGGGCTTTTTTACCTGGAGCAGTAGAAATCTTATTAAATATTTACTTGTTGCTAAAAAGAAAGATGATAGATTTGATAATGTTGGTAAAAGAATAAAAAATGTTTTAGTTATCGCATTCGGGCAAACTAAACTTTTTAGAGATTTTAAAGCAGGTATTTCACATTTTATTATTTTTTGGGGCTTTGTTCTGTTTCTATTTGCTGTTTTAGAAGCAATTATACAAGGATTTTATTCTGCATTTAGTCTTGCATTTTTAGGACCAATTTATTCTGCTATTACTTTAATTGAAGATATTTTTGGATTGTTAGTTATTCTTTCAATCTTATATGCGCTGTTCAGAAGATTCGTTCAAAAAATACCAAGACTTGAAGTTGATAGACATGGAAAGATTGATGCAACAATAATTCTCTTATTAATAATGTTTGTTTGTATCGCAATGTTTGGCGAAAACATTTCATCAATAGCTGAACGAGGATATGTTCTTTCCAATTTTGAAATCCATCCAATTTCTTTATTTCTAAGTCGCATTTTTTATGGAGCAAATGTTAAGAACGCATCTTTATTTTTTAATGTTTTTTGGTGGATGCACATTTTAGTAGTTTTAAGTTTCTTAAATATCTTGCCTTATTCAAAACATTTACATGTATTAACTTCAATACCAAATACTTATTTCGCTAATTTAGCTCCAATAAGAAATACACTAAAGCCATTAAATCTTGAAGACGAAACAATTGAAGTTTATGGAGCAGCAGATATAGAACAACTTTCATGGAAACAACTTTTAGACGGGTATTCTTGTACCGAATGCGGAAGATGCACTGCAGCTTGTCCCGCTGCTACTGTTGGCAAATCATTATCTCCAAGAAAAATAATTGGAGACATAAGAAAACGCACTAAAGAAAAAGCTCCATTATTAGCTTCTGGTTTGAACGATGACGTAATTTTCGGAAAAACTTTAGTGCATAATTATATTACTGATACAGAACTTTGGGAATGCACAACATGTATGTCATGTGTGCAAGAATGCCCGGTTATGATTGAACATGTAGATTCAATTGTTGATATGAGACGAAATCTGGTTTTAACGGAATCGCAATTTCCTTCAAATTTGAATAATGTATTTAAGAGTTTAGAAACTAATTCAACACCGTGGGCTTTTAATCAAGCTGATAGAGCAAATTGGGCTGAAGGAATGAACATAAAAACAATGGCAGAAGATTCAAATTGCGAAATTCTTTTTTGGGTTGGATGTGCAGGTTCTTTTGATGACAGATATAAAAAAGTTTCAAAAGCTTTTGCTTCACTTATGCAAAAAGCAAATATTAATTTTAGAATATTAGGTACAGAAGAAAAATGTACCGGAGATACAGCAAGAAGATTGGGAAATGAGTATTTAGCACAAATGCTGATTAAAGAAAATATAGAAACTTTGAATGGATATGGCGTTAAAAAGATTGTAACTGCTTGCCCGCATTGCTTTCATTCTTTAGGCAACGAGTATAAACAGTTTGGTGGTAATTATGAAGTAATTCATCACTCGCAATTTATCCAACAGCTAGTGAATGAGAATAAAATTCAATTAAAGGATGAAGAAAGTAATAAGAAAGTTACATATCATGATTCTTGCTATTTAGGCAGATATAGCAGTGAATTCGATGCACCAAGAAATTCTTTAAAAAGTATTAATGGTTTAGAACTAATTGAAATGAAAAGAAATAAAACAAAAGGATTCTGTTGTGGAGCTGGAGGGGGAAGAATGTTTCTTGAAGATGAAGAAGGTGGTAGAATTAATATTGAAAGAACAAAAGAAGCATTAGAAACACAAGCAGATACAATTGCTTCAGCGTGTCCATTTTGTATGACAATGCTGAATGATGGTGTAAAGCATTTTGAAAAATCGGAACAGGTAGAAGTGAGAGATATAGCTGAGATCGTTTTCGAGAACTCTAAATAACTAATTTAACAATTTATTTACAGGAGGTATACATGGAAAAATTTGAGAACTTAGTCCAATCAGTTAAAAATTTGGAAACTGATTTCGAAAAGTTCTACGTTAAGGGACAAGCAGCAGCTGGAACGCGCTTACGTAAAGGACTGAGCGACTTGAGAAAGCATGCTCAAGAAATTAGAAAAGACATTCAGGAAGTAAAAGCTCAAAGAAAGGAAAATAAATCATAGGCTCTGCTTGAACTAGATTTTAAGGCTGAATTAGTAATTTAATTCAGCCTTATTTTTTTATATGCAAAAGAAATTCATTTTACTTGGTTTTACAATCCTTATAATTTTTATATTTACTTTTTTATTAAAGAGTAACGATAAAAAATCTAATCAATTTATAAATCAAGATTCAACAGTTACTATTTGTATTTCTGCTGTGGGCGATCTTATGTGCCATTCTCCTCAAGTTGATTATGCAAAGGTGAAAACTGATAGTTTCGATTTTAATCCTACTTTTCAATATGTTAAAAAATATATAGAAAAATCTGATTTTGCTTTTGGAAATTTAGAAACGGTTACTGGCGGTAAAGCTTTAGGATATTCTGGCTATCCATATTTCAACGCACCAGATGAATTTGTATCTGCTATTAAAAATGCTGGATTTAATCTGCTAACAACTTCAAATAACCATGCATTGGATAAGGGAGAAAATGGATTGTTAAGAACTATTTCTGTTATTAAAAAGAATGTAATAAATTATGTCGGAACTTTTACATCGCAAAGAGATAGAGATTCAATCAGAATTTTTAATATCAAAGGAATTAAAATTGCTTTTTTAGCTTACACTTATGGAACGAATGGAAATCTCATTCCACCAAATAATAAGTATATAATTAATTTAATTGACACTTCAGTAATTAAAAATGATATAGAATCAGCTAGGAAACAAAATGCAGATGTTGTATTGGTTTATTATCATTTTGGCGAAGAGTATCATAGACTTCCCACTGAATTCCAAAAAAATATTGTGGATAATACTATAAAATATGGCGCCGATATAATCATAGGCGGGCATCCTCATGTAATTGAACCTGTTACTTTTTTTAAAACTCATAATTCCAAATTAGATTCTGGATTTGTAGAATACTCACTTGGTAATTTTATTTCTAATCAAAGATGGCGTTATTCTGACTGCGGAGTTATTTTAAATTTATATCTTACTAAAAATTTAATTACTAATTACACTTCAATTTCAAGAATTACTTATATCCCAACTTGGGTTTACAAAGGTAAAATCAAAAATAAAAATGAATATGAAATTTTACCTTTATTAAACAAAAATATTAATAATGAATTTAACTTTTTATCAGGAAGTGATTTAAATAAAATGAGACAAGCTTTTAATGATACAAAAGATATTTTAGAAACTTATACACATAAAATTTCAATTGAAAATATCATTTCAACCAATAATTAGACATCTGCGTTAATTTAAAAACTTCACTAGTTGCTATCTTACAATTTGCTTAAGTTATTATTATTTTTGATGTAAAGAAAAAAAAATTAGATGCTTACAATTGATAAAATAAATATTGATAAAGCTATTTTATTAGCTCCAATGGAGGATGTAACCGACGTTTCATTTCGTTTAATCTGCAAAGAACTTGGAGCTGATATAGTGTACACTGAATTTGTAAATTCTGAAGGATTGGTACGTAAATCTGAAAAAACACATAAGAAATTAGAAATTGCGGATGAAGAAAAACCAGTTGGAATTCAAATATATGGCGGTGCTATAAATTCAATGATCGAGGCAGCAAAAATTGCGGAAATAGAAAATCCAGATTTAATTGATATTAATGCTGGTTGTTGGGTAAAGAATGTTGTAGGAAATGGTGCAGGTGCAGGTTTACTAAAAGATCCTGAGTATATGCAAAGGCTGGTTAAAGGAGTTATTGAAAATGTTTCATTGCCAATAACTGTAAAAACTAGATTAGGGTGGGACGAAAAAAATATAAAAATTCTTGAAGTTGCCAAAAGATTAGAAGATGTTGGTGTTAAGGCATTGACAGTTCACTGCAGAACCAGAGCCATGGGGCATAAAGGCGACGCTGATTGGACTTGGATTCCGAGAATTAAAGAAGTTGTAAAAATTCCTGTAATATTAAACGGAAATGTTTTAACTGCAAACGATGTTAAAAGAGCTTTTGATGAAACTAATGCCGATGGAGTAATGATAGCTCGCGGTGCAATTGGTAATCCATGGATATTTAAAGAAGCTAAAGAATTATTATTAAATAAAAAAATATCAACAATTATAGATGAGGATATAAAAATTAATACATGCCTTAAACATTTAAAATTTGCAATTAAAACTAAGGGAGAAAAAAGAGCTGTAATTGAACATAGAAAATTTTATTCGGGTTATTTAAAAGCATTACCTAATGTTTCTGTAGTAAGGCAATCACTTATGTTTGTAATTGAGTATTCAAAAGTGGAAGATATTTTGTTGAAATATCTTGAAGAATTGAATTCGTTTAAAATAGCAGTATAAAAAATATTTATAGCTGATTATTTTTCTTCTTTTCATAATTGAAATATTGGAAGATCTAATTTGGAAATAAAAAGCTCAAGTAGAATTGCCAGGGTAATTTCTACTATATTTGTTCCACCTTCATTTACATTAATCCTTTTTACTTATTTCGCATTTCATTTTGAAACTGATTTATCGAAAAAAATAATTTTAATCTTAGTTAGTTTTTTATTTGGATTTTTATTTCACATATTGCTTTTCATTTATTTTAAGAGCAAAGGGAAGTTGATTGATCTAGATGCAACTATAAAAGAAGAAAGAACTATTCCATTTATATTATCTGAAATTATTTATTTAATAGGTTTTATTATTTTAACTTTAAATAATATAAATTTAATTAGCATAGCATTTTGGTTTTGTTATATTTCAAATACTTTTATTGTAGTTCTTATTAATAAAAATTGGAAAATTAGTGTCCACGCAATGGGCGCTAGCGGGCCATTAGCAATTTTGGTTTACTTATTTGGGCCGATTGGAGGCATTTTTTTTATGATTCCATTTGTAGTTGGATGGTCAAGAATAAAATTAAAATGTCATACTTTTTCTCAAGTTATGATAGGTGCTTTGTTCGGATTTGTTTCAACGTATTTACAAATTTTATTAATTGTAAAATATTTTTCTTATGATAAAATATTCTGAAGAAAATGGAATTGCATATTTAATATTAAATCGTCCAGAGAAAAGGAATGCATTACATCCTCAAATGGTTGATTTAATAATTAAAAAACTTGATGAAATTAAATATCAAGAAAATATAAAAGTATTAATTATTACTGGTGAAGGAAAAAGTTTTTGTGCAGGTGCTGATTTATCTTATTTGAACGAACTTCAAAATTATTCTATTGCTGAAAATGAAAAGGATTCTGAAAAATTAGCAGAAATGTTCCTTTCCGTGTATAATTTTCCTAAACCAACTATAGCTGCGGTAAATGGCAATGCAATTGCTGGAGGATGCGGACTTGCAAGTGTATGCGATTTTGTAATAGCTCATCCAACTGATTCAAAGTTTGGTTATTCTGAAGTAAAAATTGGATTTATTCCTGCAATCGTTTCGATTTTCTTAATAAAAAAGGTGGGACAAGGGAAAGCAAATAAATTATTGATTACTGGTGACATGGTTAATGGAACGCAAGCACATCAAATTGGTTTAGTAGATTATCTTTCGGAAGATATAATGCAAGAATCGAAACTACTTGCAAAAAAATTAATCCAAAATTCTTCAGAAAGTTTGTCGATGACAAAAGAAATTATTCATTCAATAAACAATATGAATGTGGATGATGCTGTAAAATATTGCGTAAAACTAAATACATTAAGCAGATCAACTGAAGACTTCCAAAATGGAATAAAGAAATTTATTAATAAATAGAGGAATTATATGGAAAAAGATCTAAAAAAATATATACGCGTAATTAAAGACTTTCCCAAAAAGGGAATTATGTTTAGAGATATTACTACTTTATTAAAAGAACCAATAGCAATTAAAACATCTCTAGATCTGCTTTATGAATTTTCAAAAGATCTAAATATTTCAAAAGTGGCGGGTATAGAATCGCGCGGTTTTATTTTTGGAGCATTGCTTGCAGAAAGATTAAACGCAGGTTTTATTCCAATTCGTAAACCAGGGAAATTACCAGCTGAAAAAGAAAGTGAAACATATGCGCTTGAATATGGAACCGATACAATTGAAATACACAAAGATGCGATTAAGCTAGGTGAAAAAATTTTACTTCATGACGATTTATTAGCCACTGGAGGAACCGCAAAAGCTGCTGTAAATCTTATTGAAAAACTTGGCGGAGAAGTAGTACAAACCTCATTTATTATTGAATTAACTTTTCTAAAAGGAAGAGAAAAATTAAAAGGATATGAAGTGCGAAGCTTGATTGAATATGAAAACGAAGATTAAACGATAAATTAATATTATACTTTAATAACCCAGTTTTTGGGAGAGATTACAATAACAAATTCACCTTTTAATGTTTTATCTTTAATTGAATTCAATAAATATAATGTAGTACCTCGCCAAACTTCCTCAAATTTTTTTGTTAGTTCGCGACAAACAACTATATATCTATCCGGCATATATTCTGACAATTCTCTCAATAATTTTTCAATTCTATAAGTAGATTCATAAAGTATTATTGTTCTGTCTTCATCAATCAAAGATTGTAATTTTTTTTGTCTCCCTTTTTTTTGAGGTAAAAATCCTTCAAATAAAAATGAATCAGAAGGTAATCCGCTAATTGTTAATGCAGTTATTGCTGCAGTTACACCAGGAATGGGAATTAAATCAATTCCCGATTTAATTGCTGAAGAAATTAATCTTACACCTGGATCAGAAATGCCTGGAGTACCAGCATCAGACATTAATGCGCAAGATTTTCCAGAATTAATTTTATTTAAAACAAATTCAATTTTGCTGCTTTCATTTGCGGCATTTATTGAAATTAATTCTTTGGATATTCCATAATGTTTAAGTAAAACAGAGGATACTCTAGTATCTTCACAAGCAATAAAGTCAACATCTTTTAACGTTTCAATTGCACGAAGTGTTATATCTTTTAAATTGCCAATAGGAGTGCTGATTATATAAAGTTTATTATTCATTAACAAAACATTTAAAATGATAACGGCTCCCAATTGGAGCCGTATCATGCAAGTAGTATATAAAATTAATTATTTGATGAGAGTAAAAATAATACTTTTTTTATTTTTTGCAACCCTTCATCAATTTCATCTTTAGTAACATTTAATGGAGGCCTAAATCGAATAGATTTTTCTCCGCAGCCAAGGATTAGTAGTTTTTCCTTCAAACACTTGTCCTTAAAGTCATTTCTTAATTCTGGGTTTGGAAGATCAAATGAACACATTAAGCCCAAACCTCTAGAATTGCTAATTAAGTGAGGAAAATCTTTTTGAAGTTTTATTAAACTATTTAATAAATATTCTCCTTGATTTCTTGAATTTTCGATTAAATTTTCTTCTTCAATTATTTCCATAATATATTTTGATCTAACCATATCAGTAAAGTTAGCTCCCCAAGTAGAGTTAATTCTACTAGATTTATGAAAACAATTTTCTGGTACATCATCAATCCTATCCGAAACCATTATTCCACAAACTTGAGCTTTTTTGCCAAATGCAATTATATCTGGTTTAACATAATATTCAGATGCCCAAAATTTTCCTGTTAAGCCAAACCCACATTGAACCTCGTCAAACATTAATAATATTTCATTTTCATCAGCAATTTTTCTAAGACTTTCAAAAAATTCCTTTCTGAAAAAGTTATCACCGCCTTCGCCTTGTATTGGTTCAATAATGATAACTGCAATATCATCAGGATTATTTTTAATTGCTGTATTTATTTCATTAATAGCTTGATTTTCAAGTGCAATAATTTCTTGCAAATTATCATCTAAAGGAAATTTAATTTTAGGGTTAGTAATTCTTGGCCAATTAAATTTCGGGAAATATTTTATTTTATTTGGATCTGTGTTTGTAAGAGACATTGTATAGCCGCTACGGCCATGAAAAGCTTGTTTAAAATGAATAACTTGATGGCCCTTTTCTTCTTTATAACCTTTTAAAAAGTTCTTTTGAACTTTCCAATCAAAAGCAACTTTAAGTCCGTTCTCAACAGCAAGCGCTCCTCCAGAAATAAAAAATAGATACTTCATATAATCAGGCTTTGCAACACGTGAAAAAGTATCTACAAATTCCGCCATTTGAGTTGTATAAATATCGGAATTAGAAGGTTTGTTTATCGCGGCAAGCGCCAATTCGTTTTTTACATTTTCTTCTAATAATCGAGGATGATTCATCCCCAAAGCAGACGAAGCAAAAAATGTAAAAAAGTCTAAATAGACTTCTCCAGTTTTTGAATCAACTATTCTTGTACCGTGACTTTTTTCTATATCTAGTACAAATTCGAAACCATCAACAAGCATAAATTTACTGATTGTTTCATGAACTTTATCTGGAGTTACAATTGAATGATCAAACATAACATCATCATGTGATTTTAAATTTTCGTTGTTCATATCTTCTCCTCTTGGAAAAAAATTAGATATTAAAATGATAAATATTTATTTGGAATTTTTAATATAAAAATGGGAAATGAGGAGAGAATTAAAATACATTCTCAAAACGTGAGACAAAGTAACTTCTTAATTGTTTGAAGCCAGTTTCTTGTTTGAAATTTTTAAAATTTAACATAACAATAAAAAACTTTACTATTCAAAATTACAGTTTTCTTATTGAAGATTCAAATTCATGATTGATTTTTATTATCATATCTGTCCAAAATAATAAAAAATAAATCCCTCAAATAAAGGTGGTAAATTAGTTTTGGAAAAAATAAAAACACCAAGCTTTATCGAGGGATTCAATGGTAAATGTAACACTTTTTAGTCAG
>JAKALM010000009.1 GCA_021824145.1 Bacteroidota bacterium | reverse complement strand
TATCTGACTGAAAAGTGTTACATTTACCATTGAATCCCTCGATAAAGTTTGGTGTTTTTATTTTTTCCAAATCTAATTTACCACCTTTATTTGAGGGATTTATTTTTTATTATTTTGGACAGCAATGGGACAGATATGTTAATTAAATAATATAACCAATTAAATCTTGACTATCCTTACCTAATGTGGTAATTTTGACATTCAAATAAGATTATATTATTGGAGAAACGATGGATCGTTCAAAATATTTATTTATTTTTATATTGTTTATCGGTCTTGCTGTTACCGGTTTTCAATGTGCATCTACAGAAATGACAAGTGCAAAGTTATATATACAGCAAAAAAACTACACAAAAGCAATCGAATCATTGAAAAAAGAAGTAACTAAAAACCCAAATAGTGATGAAGGTTATTATCTTCTTGGTTATGTTAATGGAGAATTAGGAAACTATGAAGATATGATGGACGCATATAATAAGTCTCTTGGAATAAGCAGCCAGTTCAAGGCAAATATAAGCGATTCAAGAAGATATTTTTGGGCTCAACTTTTCAATCAAGGTGTTGGTTACTTTCAAAAAGCAAGTAACAATAAAGACAAGGACAGTGCTAAAGTTTTGTTTGATAAATCAATTTATTCTTTCAAAACCGCTATTAAGCTAGAACCAGATTCTGCAGATACATATAAAAACCTTGCATTCGTTTATATGACGCAGGGTGAATATGATGATGCTGTTGGACCATTACAAACACTTTTAGGTAAAGATAAAAATCTCGATGGTTTCAAATATTTAGGCGAAATTTATTACGATAAAGCTACAAAATTAAAATCCGAATACGATAATTCTCATAATGCACAGGATAGTATACAGGCGATGAATTATTTCAATAAAACAATCGATTTAATGCAAGAAGGAAGAAAGTATTTTCCAGGAAATTCGGAATTATTGCTTATGCTTTCTAATTCATATATAGGTGCGCATAAAATTGAAGTTGCTATTGATGCATTTAAAGAAGGTGTTGAACGCGAACCGAACAATAAATATTACAGATATAACTACGGAGTTTTATTATTAGGAGCTAAAGATTATAAAACTGCAGAAGAAGAATTTAAAAAAGCAATTGAAATCGATCCAGAATATCAAAATGCAATTTACAATCTTGCTGTAACCTATGTTAAATGGGGAGCAGACTTGAACAAAGTAAATGAAAACAAAAGCACTGATGCGCCTGCAGATACTGCATATTTGGAAAAATATAAACTAGCAGTTCCCTATTTGGAAAAAGCTGTTCAAATGAAATCTAATGATGCTGCTATGTGGGAATTACTTGGCAGAGTTTATACTGTATTAGGAAATCAGGATAAAGCTACAGAAGCTTTTAATAAAGCAGATCAATTACGTAAGTAATTTTGTTAGATAAATTTTCGATTTTAACTATTGCCGAAATTGTCCGGTATCTAATTCAAATTGAATTTTGGATGGGCGATTTCGGCAATTGTGATTTTAGAATTAAATCATCAAATAATCTTTCTACAGAATTGAATTTGAAATTAGATTTAGTATAAAAATTTTGTTAAATAAAATTTAGAATAATTATTGGCAAATAATATGGCACAAAATAATCAACCTCAAGGACAGCAAATCAATATCGAATTAGGTGAAAAAGAAGCGGAAGGAATTTATTCAAACCTAGCGATTATAACTCATTCACCAGCAGAATTCATTATTGATTTTACAAGAATTGTTCCGGGTGTACCTAAAGCAAAAGTACATGCTAGAATAATAACAACACCTCAGCATGCTAAAATGCTGATGAAAGCTTTGAAAGAAAACATTGAAAAATTTGAATCCAGATTTGGTGAAATTCCAATTGAGATGCCTCAGAATCAGCATTTTGGTTTTGTTCCAGTAAATAAAGATGAAAAAGTTAACTAAATTGTTAAAGGAAAAATTGTTTAATTTATTTTGATGAAAAAGAATAGCGTCTATATAGAAACCTATGGCTGTCAGATGAACGTTGCGGATACTGAATTAGTCCAAGGCATTTTAAAAAATAACGGTTATGAAATGACAGACAATGTTGAACAAGCAGATGTTATTCTATTAAATACTTGCAGTGTAAGAGATAATGCTGAACAAAGAATATATGGCAGATTAGGAAATTTCAAAAATTTGAAAATTGGGAATCCGGAATTGGTAGTTGGAATACTTGGCTGTATGGCAGAGAGACTAAGAAAAGATTTAATTGAAGAAAAAAAAATAGTTGATGTAATTGTTGGCCCGGATGAATATAGAAAACTTCCCGAATTAATTGATGTTGCCTTTAACGGAGAAAAAGGAATCGGAGTTAAATTATCGCGAACTGAAACCTATGATGATATTATACCATATCGGGAAGATGGGCTTCAAGCGTGGATTTCTGTTATGCGCGGATGCGATAAATTTTGTACTTTTTGCGTTGTTCCATTTACAAGAGGACGAGAGAGAAGCAGAAGTTTAGATTCAGTTGTTAATGAAGTGAAGCAGCTTTCTGATAGAGGATTTAGAGAAGTTACTTTGCTTGGACAGAATGTTAATTCATACAAGGATAATCAATTTGACTTTGCCGATCTTTTAGCTGCAAGCGCAAAAGTAAACAGAAAAATGCGAATAAGATTTACAACATCTCATCCCCAGGATCTTTCTGATAAATTATTATATACAATTGCAGAAAATTACAATATATGTAATTACATTCATTTGCCAGTTCAGTCAGGTTCAAATAGAATTTTGAAATTAATGAATAGAACATATACTATTGAGCATTATTTAAAATTAATTCAAAATGCGAAACAAATAATTCCTGGAGTAAGTTTCTCAACTGACATAATTTCTGGATTTCCTACTGAGACTTATGATGATCATGTAATGACTTTGGATGTTATGCGAGAGGTAAAATATGACGGTGCATATATGTTTAAATATTCTCCGCGCGAAGGAACAAAAGCTTTCAAAATGGCTGATGATGTAACCGAAGAAATTAAGACCAAAAGATTACAAGAAATTATTGAATTGCAGCAGCAAATATCTTTCGAGAAAAATCAATCATTAATTGGTAAAGAAGAAATTGTATTAATAGAAGGATTGAGCAAAAAGTCAGATAAGTTTTTGTCTGGAAGAACAGACTCCAATAAAGTAGTAATAATTCCTTTTGATGAAAAAGTAACAGAAGGAAATTATGTTAAAGTGCAAATTGTTCGTGTTACATCAGCAACTCTTTTCGGAAATTATATTTCATTAATTGATGAATCAAATGATGAACTTGCGCTGACAGCATAAAAAATAAAAATTAATTATTCTGCATAAATAATTTTATCATCGAAAATTGATGATATGTTAAATGTAAAAACTATTTTCTTCTGCGTTGTATTTATTTTTTCTTCAATAAATATTTTTTCTCAAGATCCGGACATAGTTCCATATTTAAAGAAAATTGAAAGTGGGAATATTCAAGAAGTAAAAAATGAATTGCCCCAGTTATTAATAAAATTTCCTAATAGTCCATCAATTATATTTCTAAATGGGATTTTAACAAACAACAGCGAACAAGCTATTACAACATATTCCAAACTGATAAAAAATTATCCCAATAGTAAATATGCCGATGCAGCCATTTATCGAATTTATTGTTATTACTTTGCGGTTGGTAATTTTACATCAGCAAAAGCATACCTTGATAAACTTAAAAAAGAGTATCCGCAATCGCCATATATAAATATTGCAACTAGAAAAATTCCTTTAAAAGATAATATTCTTTTAGACGATAATTCTAAAAGCAAAACCGAAACAAATAATTCAAATGAAGCTAATACTTCAATGGATTATAAATATACCATTCAAGCAGGAGCTTTTAGCGAATTATCAAATGCAGAGTCTTTGAAGAAACAATTTGAAAATGCCGGTTATTCATCAAAAATTGAAGAGAAGTCTGTTGCTGGTGTAATATTTCATATAGTTTATATTGGTAAATTTAAGAATATTGAGGAAGCGAAAAACTATCTTCAGTTAATAAACTCAAAATATAAACTTGATGGCAGGCTTGTTCCAGTGGAATTGAATAAATCAAATTAGTTATCTTTATTAAAAAATTTGATTTGTTGAATTAAAATTATGAAAATAAAATTTATTGGAAGCGGTTCAGGGAAAACTTCTCTTAAAAGATTTCATTCATCTCTACTTTTTTCTACAAATAATTATAATCTACTTGTAGATGCCGGAGATGGAATTTCGAAGGCACTTCTATCTCAGAAAATTTCTTACAACCAAATAAATGGGATATTAATTTCTCATCTTCATCCTGATCATTTTGCTGGACTAAGCGGATTGATTATTCAAATGAAATTACAAGAGAGGGGAAAAAAATTAGAAATATTTGTTCATAAAAGCCTCATCGAGTATGTTAGAGATTTTCTTTACCATACATACATTTTAAGTACAAAATTAAATTTTGAATTAAACTTTGTTGAGTATGAAGAAAATAAAGAAATAATAGTTGAGAAAAAATTAAGTTTTATAGCTAAGCAGAATTCACATCTTGATAAATACAAAAAGTTTGATGACAAAAAACTATTAAACTTTTCTTGCAGCAGTTTCCTTTTCATCTATGAAAACAAAAAAATATTTTATACCGGAGATATAGGAAGTGAATCAGATTTATTTTTATTTGACGATTACAAAATAGATTTGATAATAGCTGAAATTTCCCATGTTAGATTGGAAGAATTAATATCTGCAAATAAAATTTTAAAATCAGATATAATATACTTAACTCATATAAGTGATGAAGATGAGGAAAGCTTGTCATCTTTTATAAATTCTTTAGCGGAATATAAAAAGGGAAAATTTGTCATTGCCTATGACGGATTGTCATTTGAAATATAAAAACAGAGGGAATTCTCTTACTCTTTAATAACATTTTAGAATATAATATATTTGAAATGTAAATTTTTACATGTTTTTAAGCTGTAATTGCTTACTTTTTATAAATAATAATTATTGAAATTTATAAAATGATTATTGAGGAATTCAAGAAAAGATTTGGAATAATTGGCAAGACCAAGGAAATTAGAGATCTAATTGATATTGCAATCCAAGTTGCTGCATCTGATATAAGTGTACTAATTTATGGTGAAAGCGGAACTGGAAAAGAAATATTTGCAAATGCAATTCATGCTTACAGCAAAAGAGCAAATAAACAATTTTTAAGTATTAATTGCGGAGCCATTCCAGAGGGCATTTTAGAAAGCGAATTATTCGGCCACAAAAAGGGTTCATTTACTGGAGCTGTTGAAAGCAGAAAAGGATATTTTGAAATTGCAGATGGCGGAACTTTGTTCTTAGATGAAATTGCAGAAATGCCATTAACAACTCAAGTAAAATTATTGCGAGCAATTGAAACCAATGAATTTATAAAAATCGGTGCCGAAACCGTAACAAAAGTTGATGTAAGAATTATTGCCGCAACAAATAAAGATCTTCAAAAAGAAGTTGAGATGAACAGGTTTAGGGAAGACCTTTATTTTAGATTAAAAGCAGTAACATTAAGTATTCCACCACTTAGAAAGAGAAAAGCAGATATTGAAGAGTTAGCTCATTATTTTATTTCAAATTTTACTACTGAAAATAAAATTGAAGCGCCAGTGTTATCAATGGATGCTTTAGAATATTTAATGAACTATGATTGGCCTGGAAATGTAAGAGAACTTAAAAATACAATTGAATCGGCAGTAGCATTAAATAAAAGCGGAGTATTGGATGTTCAGTCCTTTTCATCTTTATTAAAATCAAGTAATCATTTAGATTCAACACCACGAAACTTACCTATATATTTAAATAAATCGCCTGAAGAATTAGACCGAGAACTTTTATACCGAGCACTTTTTGAGATTAAAAAAGATATTATGGAATTGAAAGACCTGGTTTATAACCAACAGGTAAATGTAGATGATAATGCGAACGATGATAAAAAAGAAGATTTTATGTCTTTGCAGCAAATCGAAAAAGAAGCTATTCAAAAAGCCTTAAAACAGGCAAATGGCAATAAAAGGAATGCTTCAAAATTATTAAAAATTAGTGAAAGAACTCTTTATAGGAAAATTAAAGAATATGACCTATAAAAGCTTAAATTTTTAACCAATTCTTAACAATTATTAACAATATTAATGTAGTGAACAAAATCAAAAAATTCATAATTATGCATAAAGCACATGATAAAGTTATTCTCTTGTTTATCATTACAGCCATGATTAATTTTGGAGGGTGCTGTGTTTATTCTTTTACAGGAGCTTCGGTTCCAAATTATCTCAAAACAATTTGGATCGCACCATCACTTGATAGAAGTGGATCTGGAGAACCTGGCTTAAGCGACATTTTTACGAATAAACTTACACAAAAATTTATTGATGACAATACTTTAAGAGTTGCAAATAAATCAAATGCAGATGCAACACTTGATTGTGTTATAACTTCTTTGACTGATGCCCCTGTGGTTGTTGCGGCTGGTGAAAATGTAACTTCGAGAAGAATAACAATTACAGTTCAAGTAACTTATAGAGATTTAGTAAAGAAAAAAACGGTTTACGAAAAAAGTTTTTCAAATTATGGTGACTACCCATCAGGTGGCAGCATAACTTTAAGAAGAAACGCTATCGAGACAGCGATAGATCATATAACTGATGATATCCTTCTCGAAACAGTTTCGGGTTGGTAATTTAAAATTAATTTAAGGATTCATATAAAAATGGATAACGTGGTTCTGATATCTTATTTTGTTTCTCTCTTCATTCTATTTGTGTTTGGTTTGCATGGATTTATAATGATATTCTATTACAACAAATATCGGAATGTAAAGCATACTCCGAAAGAAAATTTTGAACCAAACGCAATGGTAACAATTCAACTTCCTTTATATAACGAACAATATGTAGTTGAGAGAATTATCAATGCAGTTTGTGATATTGATTACCCAAAAGATAAAATGGAAATTCAAGTTCTTGATGACTCAACGGACGAGACCGTAGGCATTACAGCAAGAATTGTTGAAGAAAGAAAAAAAGAAGGGTTCGATATAAAACATGTAAGAAGAAGCAATCGTGAAGGATTTAAAGCCGGCGCACTAAAAGAAGGAATGAAATTAGCCAAAGGTGAATTTATTGCAATATTTGATGCCGATTTTATTCCACAAAAAGAATTTTTGAAAAAGACTCTTTCATTTTTCACTGATGAAAAAGTTGGAATGGTTCAAACAAGATGGGAACATATAAACGGCGATTATTCAATTTTAACTAAAGCCCAGGCTTTAGCGCTTGATGGCCATTTTGTTATTGAACAGACAGTTAGAAATAAAGCTGGATTTTTTATCAACTTTAATGGAACTGGCGGAGTTTGGAGAAGATCATGTATTGAAGATGCTGGCAATTGGGATGGCGATACATTAACTGAAGATTTGGACTTAAGTTATCGTGCTCAATTGAATGGTTGGAGGTTCGTTTTCTTAAAAGATTTTACTTCGCCAGCGGAATTACCATCCGAAATAAATGCACTAAAGTCTCAACAATTTAGATGGACAAAAGGCGCAATTGAAACTGCGAAGAAGATTCTTCCATTAGTGTGGAAAGCAAAAATTCCATTTCGTGTAAAACTTCAATCAACATTTCACTTGACAAATAATATTGTTTTCCCGTTTATATTACTCGCAGCAATTTTGAATGTACCTTTAATTTTTATTAAGAACAGCGGTCCGCATCAAGCATATTTTGCTGTGATGTCAATGTTTGTTTTAGCTTTTGTCAGCTCATTTATGTTTTATTTATATTCACAAAAAGATATTCGAACGGATTGGCGAAAGAAAATAGTTCTTTTCCCATTATTTATGGCTGGAAGCATGGGATTTGCAGTTAATAATTCTCGCGCTGTTTTTGAAGGTCTTTTAAATAGAAAAAGTGAATTCGTTAGAACACCTAAATTTAAAGTAGTTGATAATAAAGATTCATGGATTGGTAAAAAATATAGAAGTAAAAAACTCGGACTTTCTGTCTATGTAGAACTTATTATGGCAATTTATTGTTTGATTGGTGTAGCTTCATCAATTTATTTTCTTGAAATTGCTGCACTTCCATTTCAAATCCTATTTTTCTTAGGATTTTCATTTGTTTCATTGACTTCAATTAAGCATGCTTTTTCAAAAACCTAGGTTCTAACTGTGGCTAAATCGTCAACAGAAATATTTGATGAAAAAGTAAATTTAATTTATGAGTACAATAATAAATCTCCGTTATTTGCTAAAATGGCAAATACGGAGATTGAGAATAATAACTTAGAAAAAGCAATAGAGATTCTAACAAAAGGTATTGAAGTTTATCCAAATTATCCTTCCGCTTATATACTACTTGGCAAAGCAAACATATTAATAGGTAACTATTCAGCTGCATTAAAATTTATAAAAAAGGGAAGCGATTTAATACATTCGAAAAAAACTTACGATTTTTATTTAAGAGAACTTGAAAACATAAAAAAGCAAAGAACATTTTTTCAGAAAAGCACAAAAGCAAGTTTTCTTTCTCAACCTGACCAATATGATGACTTTGAACCAAAATTATTTGAAGAAGAAAATATAAAAAATGCGGTTCAATCAATTAATAATAACCTTAATAAAGTTGGTGAGGAAAATAATAATGTTAAAATTTCTGATTTTAATGGGGAAAATAATTTAGCAGAATCTTTAATAGATAATTTCCCGAGCGATAATTTGATTGTTTCTGAAACACTTGCAAAAATTTATTCGGCGCAAGGTGAAAAGAATGAAGCTATTAAAGTATATGAAAAGCTTATTATAAAAGAGCCTCAGAAAGCTAAATATTATAGCCAAAAAATTTCAGAACTCAAATCCGAACTTGAATTATAATTTTATTAAACTATCACTTCATCCCACATCTTTTCAATTTTAAGATGAAACAAAAAGAAAAGCAAAAAAAATTAGATCGGCAATTTTATACACGCGATCTTTTGCTTGTTGCAAATGAGCTTTTAGGCAAACTGCTAGTAAAAAAAGAAAAAGGGAAAATTTTATCTGGCAGGATCGTTGAGGTAGAAGCTTATGATGGCTCTTTTGATGAAGCCGCACATACATTTATTGGAAAGACAAAAAGAAACGAAATTATGTTTAATGCCGGCGGTTATTTGTATGTTTATTTCACATACGGAAATCATTATTGTTGTAATGTAGTAACCGGCGAAGCAGGAAAAGGTACCGCAATATTAATTAGAGCAATTGAACCAATTGAAGGAATATCTTCAATGATTAAAAATCGATTTGGCAGAAATTTGTTAAATGAAAAAGAAAAATATAATTTAACAAGCGGTCCAGGAAAAGTTTGCCAAGCAATGTCAATAAATAAAAAGCATTATGGAATTGACTTAACTGGTGATGAAATTTATTTAGTAGATCAACCTTTAATAGACAAACATAAGGTTGTTATTTCTAAAAGAATCGGTATAAAGAAGTCTGTTGATTTACCTTGGCGTTTTTATATTAAAGACAATCCGTACGTTTCAAGAAAATGATGCAGCCAAAAAATCTTTTAATTGTAAGAACTGATAGAATAGGAGATGTTATACTATCTTTGCCTGTTGCAAGAATAGTAAAAAAATATTTTCCACAATGCAAAGTTACATTCCTATTAAAAGAATATACTAATTGTTTGGCATTACAAAATCCTTATATTGATCAAGTTATTGTTTTAAAAGAAAAAAATGGCAAAATTTTGTTTAAAGAGAATATAAAGGAAATATTAAAGTATAAATTTGATTCTTCAATTATTGTTTATCCAACTTTTATTACAGCGTTAATAATATTTTTTTCGAATATAAAATCTAGAATAGGTACAGGTTACAGATGGTATTCATTTTTATTCAATAAAAAAGTTTACGAACATAGAAAATTTGCAGAGAAGCATGAACTGGAATTCAATATAAGTATGTTAAAAGTATTTGGAATTAATGAAGAAGTTAATCAGGAAAATATAGAATTTAATTTAGCTCCAACTGTTGAAAGTAAAAATTCGATAGAAAAATTTTTTGCTGAAGAAAATATTTCTGTAGAAAAACCGATTGTAATTATTCATCCAGGCAGCGGTGGTAGCGCAGTTGATTGGCCTATCGATAATTTCCAAAAACTAGTAAAGCTTATATCATCCCAAACGGATTTAACTATAATAATTACGGGAAATAGCAATGAGATTTCAATCTGCAAACAGCTTGAAGTTACTAGCGAAATAAAAAATTTTTCTGGGAAGTTCAGTCTTTCTGAATTAATTGCATTAATTGATAAATGCGATATTTTCATTTCTAATTCAACAGGACCACTACACATTGCCGCAGCACTTGGAAAATATGTAATTGGTTTTTATCCTAAAATAACATCTTGTTTGCCGCAAAGATGGGGCCCTTATACAAAGAGGAAATTTATCTTTACACCGCAAATTAATTGTTCAAACTGCACAAAAAAACAATGCAAAGAACTTGATTGTATGAGCAGTATTAAACCCGAAGAGGTTTTTAATCAGTTAAAAAAAGCATATCAACTTATTCTTAACAATGGAGAAATAGATGTCTAAAAAAAGTTTGTTGATCATAATAATTATTTCATTATCAATTTTAACTAAGGGGCAAAGTTCATCTGAATTCAGAACTATTGATAATAAAGCTTTTAAAGTAGGTGAAAAATTAACTTTTGATGTGAAGTATGGATTTGTAACTGCAGGAGTTGCAGTAATGGCTGTTCCAAGAATAAGAAGAATTTCTGGCCGTGAAGCATATAATATTACTTTTGATGTAAACTCAGTACCAAGTTTTGATTGGATTTATAAAGTAAGAGATCATTATGAAACTTATGTTGATGTTCAAGGTTTATTTCCTTGGAGATTTGAACAGCACATAAGGGAAGGAAGCTACAGCAGAGATTTCTCAGCTTTTTTTGATCAAAGAAATGGAAAAGCAAAAACTAGCGGCGGTGAATATAAAATTCCAAAATATGTGAACGATATAGTTTCTGCACTATATTATGCACGAACTTTAAACTTTTCAAAATTAAAATATGGTGATTATATTCAACTTGAAAATTTTTATAAAGATTCTGTTTATACTTTAGATGTAAAGTATCTTGGTAAAGAACAAACTTCTGTTCCAGCCGGAACATTTAATTGCATTGTTGTAGAGCCAATTATTAAAAAAGGCGGATTGTTTAAAAGCGAGGGAAGTATTTATGTTTGGCTGACTGATGACAATTTAAGAATACCAGTAAAAGTTAAAACAAAAGTTGTAATAGGATCTATTGACGGAGTTTTAACAAAATATGAAGGTTTGGCAGGGGAAATGACTTCGAAAGTAAACTAAAAAAATTGATTAACTTGTTTAAAGCAAGAGTAAGATTTATTTTAAGGATTATATTTCGGCTAATAAATTAGAGCAAACTTAGATAGGAAATATTTATACTTTTTTTTATTTTCACATTATATGGAAGAACAAAATAACAATCCAAATTTAAAAGAACCTCATACAGAAGAGCCTCATGATAGAAACAATTTTGAGCCGATGAGGAATAATAACCTGCCTCGTATTTCTCCAATTACAATAGCTTTGATTGGTTTATTCGGAGGATTTTTCTTGTACCAAATTGTTGGCGGAATTCTAACTTTATTAATTTTTGGATTTAACATAAATGATGCGCCGGTTAATGGTTTAAGATTGATGACAATTGCCGGGCAAATTTTATTTATTCTATTGCCGGCTTTAATTTTCTCAAAAGTTTTTTATGAAGATGTAGGGCATATTATAAGATTTAAAATTCCCAAATGGGAAGAAATTTTACTTTTTTCACTCGGGATTATCGTTCTTACGCCGCTTATTCAGTATTATCTTTCAATACAAAATTATTTTATTGATTTATGGTCAGCAAATTCATCGCTTTTAAGAACTTTTAAAACTTTTCTAGATAAAATCAATGATATGGTTGATAAAACATACGGGAGCCTTCTTTCCTCAAAATCAATTTTTGATACCATTCTTGTTGTTATTGTTGTTTCTGTTGTTCCAGCAATTTGTGAAGAAACTATGTTCCGTGGTTTTATCCAAAAAAGCTTTGAGTTTAAAATTAAACCATTTTGGGCTGCGTTAATTACTGCTATATTTTTCGGATTATATCACTTTAATCCTTACGGATTAATTCCATTAATAGTGTTAGGATTATATTTCGGATTTGCAGCGTACACAAGCAACTCTATTTTTGTTCCCATATCGCTTCATTTCTTTAATAATTTTTTGGCTATTATTTTTTATTTTATTTATGGGAATGATGATGTTATAAATACTGAAATAACTAAAAATTTTAATCTTTCTTCTTCTATAGTAATTATGCTGGGCTTGACTGCATTATTTGGTGTGATTATATTTTTCATTAAAAGATATTATTCTCGTACAAACAATCAGTAGGAGAAAGTATGCCAATATGTCCAAATTGTAATTATGAATACGTTGAAGGGATAACAAAATGTCCCGATTGCGGAACCGCTTTAGTTAGCGAGGAATTTTATGTTAGGCCAGAAGATTGGGGAGAAGAAGGCTGGGAAGTTGTATTTACTTCAAATTTAGAATATGAAGTTGAGATGCTTAGAGATAATTTAATTGGAGCTGGAATTCAGGCGGCTGTTTTATCTCAGAAGGATAGAAATTTCCCTGCACCTGGAGATTTTTCAGTTGTAAAGCTTCTTGTGCATAAAGAAGATGTTCAAAGCGCATTAAATTTTATTGAGCATATTAAAAATCAGCCACCAGAACAGGAAGAAGAGAAATAATGCGGCTTGAAAATACGGCGAAGAGAGTTCTTGTTTCAATTATTACAATACCTTTAATTTTAATTGTAAGCTATATAGGAAGCTTTTTCTTCTTCTCATTCGTTTTAGCAATTGCTCTGATTTCTTTTTATGAATTTTCTAATCTAGTAAAAATTAAAGGAGCGCACACCAATCTTTGGATTGGTTTTATTGCATTAATTATACTCTTAATTAATCAGTACAATTATATATTCGATACTTATTCCTTCCTTTTATTCTTAATGATAGTTCTGACATTAATAGAACTATTCAGAAATAAAAATTCCGCTATTATGAATATCGGCTCAACATTACTGGGAATTTTTTATATTGGTTTGTTTGCAAGTTCTTTAATAGGAATTAGAGAATTTTATCCAGCCATCGGCTATTTGTATTCGCGAGGCGGTTACATAATTATAGCAATTTTCATTTCTATTTGGGTTTGCGATTCAGCTGCGTTTTTTGGTGGAACATCTTTAGGAAAACATAAACTTTTCCCGCGTGTAAGTCCAAACAAAAGTTGGGAAGGCGCTATTTTTGGCTTTATTTTTGCCATAATATCTATGATTTTATTAAAGTCAGTGATATTAGGATTTTTGTCATGGAGTTCTGTAATAGTATTTGGAGTTATTGTTGGAACGATTGGGCAGCTTGGAGACTTAATAGAATCGTTAATTAAAAGAGATGCCGGAGTAAAAGATTCTTCCAATTTAATTCCAGGGCATGGTGGAATTTTTGACAGGTTTGATTCGCTTCTATATACTGCGCCAGTTGTACTGCTTTATTTGAAATATATTTCGTAATTAATTTTTGAATGAATAAAAAAGATAAAATAAGCGTAATAACTTTAGGATGTTCAAAAAACACTGTTGATTCAGAAAGATTAATGAATCAAATCAAAGTGAATAATTTTGATTTGATTAATAATCCGAACGATGCTGATACAGTAATAATAAATACTTGCGGATTTATTGAAGCCGCCAGAGAAGAATCTATCAACACAATTTTAGAAGCGGTTAATTTAAAACAACAAGGTAAAATAAATAAAGTAATTGTTGCCGGTTGTCTTTCGGAAAGATATTTATCCGAGCTTCAAAAAGAAATTCCAGAAGTGGATGCTTATTTCGGTACTGAAAAATATGAAGGTATTTTAAAGGAATTAGGCGGAGAACTTAAATACAATTTATTAGGAGAGAGATTTTTAACCACACCATCTCATACTGCCTATCTAAAAATTTCAGAAGGCTGCGATCATCCTTGCTCATTTTGCGCAATACCAATTATGCGCGGAAAGCATAATTCAAAACCAATTGAAGAATTAGTTAAAGAAGCAGAGTTCCTTGTGAAAAATAATTCAAAAGAATTAATTTTAATTGCACAGGATACTACAGATTACGGCATTGATATTTATGGCAGGAGAGTTTTATCAGATTTGTTAAACGAATTAAGTAAAATTGATGGAGTTGAATGGATAAGATTAATGTATGCTTATCCTTCGCATTTCCCAGATGATGTAATTGAAACAATTGCTAGCAATCCAAAAATTTGTAAATATATTGACATTCCGCTTCAGCATATCTCTGACAGTGTTCTTAAATCGATGAGAAGAGGAGTTACTGCACAGCGAACCAGAGAACTTATAAGCAAGCTGCGAAATAGAATTCCCGATATTACAATTAGAACGACATTTATTGTCGGGTACCCAAACGAAACAGAAAAAGATTTTGAAGAACTTTGCAGTTTTGTTGAAGAAACAAAATTTGATCGTATCGGAGTTTTCACATTTTCGGTTGAAGAAAATACATCAAGCTATATTTTAGGCGACCCGATAGCTGAAGAAACCAAGCTGAAACGAAAAGAAACTTTAATGGAATTGCAGAGGGGAATATCATATGAAAATAATAAAAATCTAATTGGTAAAAAATTAAAGGTATTAATAGAAAGCAGCGAAGGTGAATATTATATAGGTAGATCCTACAGAGATGCGCCGGAGGTTGACGGAGAGATTTTAATTCCTAAAAATGATTTGGAAAATTTAAATTCTCATTTGGTTGAAGGTAACTTTTTTAATGTAGAAATTACAGATTATAATGACTATGACCTTTATGCAAAACTTGTAAATGAAGAAATTGTTGAAACAAGATGAAAATATTTAGATACAACATATTATTCCTTTTATTATTTACAGCAGTAATTCATTCACAAGTTGAAGATGCAACCGAACAAAATTCATTTGGAAAGGGTGTTAAATTCTATCAAAACCTTTTAAACTTTTCTTCAGGAAAAAGTAAAATAACCAGGCTTGATGCCTTCGTTATGGTTCCTTACTCATCAATTCAATTTGTAAAATCGGAAAAAGGATTTGTCGGAAATTTTTCTATAACAGTTTCAATATTTGATGAATCAAAGGAAAAACTGATTACGGAAAAATCTTGGAACGAAACTTTAGAAGCTAAAGATTTTAATGAAACTAATTCGAAAGACCGCTATAGTTTAACACTCAAATCTTTTTATCTTTCACCAGCTAAATATTTTATAAGAACAGCTGTTGATGATAAAGAATCAAACTCAGAATTTACGAAAGAAACAATGGAAAAAGTCCGCGATTTTTCCAACTCAGTTTCAATTAGCGATATTATGCTACTTTCAAAAAGAACTGAAGAAGAAGGTAAAAACAAAATTGTCCCAAACATTTCCGGTAATGTTGCACTGCAAAAAGATGGGCTTCCAGTTTTTTATGAAATTTATTCTAACTTTCCTAAAAAATTAAATATTGAATATGTTATAAAAGACAAAAAGAAAAATTCAATTTTTACTGAGAAGCAATTAAAAACCATTGATACTGGAAAGACACAAATTTTTTATACAATAAAGGACAGTACATTTAGCTTAGGATTATATTATCTTGATATATACTTGAAAGATTCTGCCGACAAAGAAATTGCATCTAGTGAAAGAAGCTTCTTCTCGCGCTGGGTAGGAATTCCTTCAACAATTACTGATCTTGATAAAGCAATTGATCAACTTATTTATATCGCTTCTTCAAAAGAAATTGATTTTATAAAAGACGCTAAAACTGTTGAAGAAAAATTAAAAAGGTATTTAGCTTTTTGGAAAAAACTGGACCCAACACCGCAAACCGAAGATAATGAAGTTTTTGATGAATACTACCGAAGGATAGAATATGCCAACGAACATTTTTCTCATTATGTTGAAGGTTGGAAAACAGATAGAGGAATGGTGTTTATTCTTCTTGGCGCTCCGGATAATGTAGATCGTCATCCTTTTGATCTTGATTCAAAACCTTATGAAATTTGGGAATATTATAATCTCAATCAAAGCTTTACTTTTGTTGATGAGACAGGCTTTGGGGATTATAGGCTAATTACACCGCTTACAGGTGATCTTTATAGATTCAGGAGATAAATCTTTTTCGATTATCATTTCTTAAAAATAATTTATGATTTTAACCGTCACCATAAATCCACTGCTCGAAAGAAAATTTACTTATAATAAAATTGATCTAATTTCTGAAAATAGAAATGGAACTTCTAAATTAAATGCCGGCGGTAAGGGAATAAATGTAAGCAGACAATTAAATTCTTTGAACGTAGATAATTTTGCCTTAACATTTCTTGGCGGATTGAACGGCAAAATGCTAAAAGAAATTCTTATGCGAGAAAATATTAAGAATGTTTCGATTCATACAAAAGACGAAACAAGAGATGCTGTTGTAATTATTGATGAAACTGATAAAAAGCATTTTACTTTTTTCCGCGCTGATTCAAATATTACTTCTCAAGAAGTGAATGAGTTTCTTGAGAAAATGAAAAAAATGATTGACAATTGCGAGATGGTTATTTTCTCTGGAAGTTCGCCTTGTGAAGAAGCAGATTCTATTTTCCCTGCCGGAATTTCTTACGCAAACAGCATTGACAAAATTTCTGTTTGCGATACTTACGGGAATCATTTGAAGAGTTGTATTGAAAGCTCACCAACAGTATTACATAACAATGTTGATGAGGTTGAAAAATCACTTAACATTTCTTTGAATTCAGAAAAAGATAAAACGGATTTCCTTTCTTATTTATATCAAAAGGGAATAAAGCAATCATTTTTGACTGACGGAGAAAAATCATTTTTTGCATCAAACTTTGATTACCAATTTAAAATCGATGTCCCGCAAATTGAAGCTGTAAACTCAACTGGAAGCGGTGACAGCTTTGTCGCCGGTATTGCATATTCATGGCATCATTCGCTTACTTTTGAAGAGAGCTTAGCATTATCAACAGCTTTGGGAATTGCAAATGCACTTCATGAAGATGTCTGCAATATTAAATTAGATGAAATTGAAAAATTTAAATCGGAAATAAAAATTTCATCGTTCGGTAAAAAAATGAAAAAGCTGGATGTTACGCCTAGTTAAATATATTTTCATTTCGTTAATTTTATTAATCCCTAATCTTCACTCTCAAATAATTGAATCAATTAAAATTTCCGGCAATAAAGTTTTTTCTGAAGAAGAAATTAGTAATTGGATTGGAGTTAAACCCGGCTCTCAAGTAACACCAAATCTTATTGATTCCATCAAATCAAAATTAGCGCTTCAGTTCGGCAGTCTTGGATATTTTCACGGCTCATTTGAAAATACAAAACTTCAACAAACCGCAGATTCATCAAAATATAAATTGAATATTTTTATAAAAGAAGGCGAGCCGACATATATAAATAAATTGGAAATAACCGGATTAGATTCTTCACTCAACTCAAAAATATTGCCAATGTTCGCATTTATCGACGGAAGAATTTTTAACAAGAATGAAATAGAAGGTGACATTTCTACCGCACTTTCGTACTTTGAAAACAATGGTTATCCGTTTGCAAAAATTATAATTTCGTCAATTTATTTTTTTACTGATTCACTCAAGGATGAATATCTTGCAAACGTTTTTCTAAAAGTGGATAAAGGAATAAAAAGCCAAATTGATAAAATTGAATTAAGCGGAAACTCATCAACAAAAGATTATGTAATTTTAAGAGAGCTTAGATTAAAAACAGGAGAAGAATATTCTCAAAATTCGATTGATAAGATTCCTACTAAATTAAATCGGCTTGGATTTTTTGAACCGGTTTCAGAACCGCAGTTCTTTCTGGATTCAAAGAACGAAGGAATTTTGAAGATTGATGTGAAAGAAAAACAAACTAATACTTTTGATGGAATAATTGGCTACATACCAGGCACAACTGCCGGTGAGAGCGGGTATATTACTGGAATGGTTAATGTTAGTCTTATAAATTTATTCGGAACCGGAAGAGCTGCAGCAATTAGATGGCAGCAATATAACCGCTCATCTCAAGATCTTGAACTGAGATATCTTGAACCCTGGCTATTTAATTATCCCTTTAATTTTACAACAAGATTTTTCCAGCGGAAGCAAGACAGCTCTTACGTCCAGCGAAGTATTGAAGGATCGCTTGAATATTTAGCTACTGAAAATATTTCCGCTTCAATGTTTATTTCTTCTGAATCGGTAATTCCAACACAAATTGGATCATTGGTAACTACTGTTAATAATTCTAATTCAGTAACAACAGGAATAAATTTAAAAATTGATTCGAGAGATGACCCATATTCTCCGACTGAAGGTATTTTATTTATGTCTTCATATTCATTCAGCCGCAAAAAAATATATGGAGTTGATGAAAGCCTTCAACCTGGAATTCCAAGTTCATTAAACTTGCAGAGGCTTACTTTAGATTTGGATGGTTATTATGAATTATTTAGCAGGCAGGTTGCGGCAATTGGTATTCACGCAAGAGAACTTCGCGGCTCTTATTTTGAAATTAGTGATTTATTCAGATTAGGCGGAGCTAATTCGCTTCGCGGTTATACTGAAGATCAATTTCTTGGCAATAGAATTGCGTGGACAAATCTTGAGTACAGGCTTCTTCTTACAAAAAGAACTTTCGGCTTTTTATTTTTTGATACTGGATACTTTTTAAGAAACGCTGACCCTATTAGAAACATTTTGAAAAATGAAGGTTTTAAAATTGGTTATGGATTGGGCTTTAACATTGAAACTAATTTAGGAGTATTGAGAGTGAGTTTTGCTCTTGCAAAAGGAGATTCATTCACACAAGGTAAAATTCATTTCGGAATAGTAAACCAATTTTAAGATAAATAATTTAATTTTATTAAACAGCACTCTCTTTTTTAAGTGAAGTACGTCGTTGAGTTTTTATCTGTATTATTCGTAATTTCGCCTTAATTTTCTTTCGGCAGTAATTCATTTACATTATTATTACTAAGCCGGAATTTTCATTATTCATTCGTTAGCGGAGATGGGATGAGAAATATTTTTCTTTTACTGTTATTTTTTTCATGCATTACATTTTCCCAGGATAATCCCTTACTTCAAAAACTTGGTAAGGATTTCTTTACATGGCGTGCTTCCGAGCAGCCTGTTACAGGTGATGACGTTCCGCGTATTGAAAGGCCAAATGACTGGGTTCCCGATTATTCTCCTGCAGCAATTAAAAACTACAATAAGAAATATAACGAGTTTAAGAAACGCCTTGCCAGCCTTTCTCAGCAAGGCTGGAGCCGCCGAGACAGCGTTGATTATCTTCTGCTTCGTTCAGCAATAGAAAGGGTTAATTGGGAATTAAATGTTCTTAAACTTCCGGAGAAAGATCCCGACTTCTACGTTCAGCAGTCTATAGGTTCGGTATTCGAGCTTCTTGTTGTCGATTCTCCAATGAATAACGAAAGGATAAAACAGATTATTCTAAGGCTTAACTCAATACCTCGTACAATAAAGGATGCTGAGATAAATCTTACTCAACCAGTTGCCGCTTTTGCAGATATAGCTCTCAGTGAGCTGGATAGCATTGATAAAAAGATTTCTGAAACACAAAAGGCTTTGGATAAACTTGCCCCCGCTTCATTAAGAACTGAGCTTAAGAAGGCGTTTTCCAATGCTTCCTCTGCGTTGGTTGATTATGCATCATGGATAAAGAGAAAAATGCCCGCTATGTCTGATAAATATAGCGTAGGAAGAGAAGCATATCTTTATTTCCTTAAATACATCGCACTAACACCTTACACTCCGGAAGAGATCCTCTCAATGGGGCATCTTGAGTTCAATCGCGCCGTGGCTTTCGATGTAGATGAAACTGTGCGGGATAAAAATATTCCTAAGCCGAAAATATTTTCTAATATAAAAGAACAAATTGCACAGGAGAAAAAAGATGAATCAGATATAAGAACATTTCTTACAGATAAAGGAATCATGTCCGTTCCTCATTGGGTGAAGCATTACTACAATAGAAAGATGCCAACCTATTTAGAACCTCTATCTGATATCGGCGAGGCAGATGATTTTACTTCACCATCTCGACTTAATAATAACGCAGTAAGATACATTCCCGATCCTTCGCCGAATCTCCCTTTCTTTCTCAAAGCTTCAGCTGAAGATCCGAGACCAATAATAGTGCATGAAGGAGTTCCGGGCCATTACTTTCAGCTCGTCCGCTCCTGGGCTAATTCGGATGTGATAAGAAGGTATTTTATTGACTCGGGTGCAAATGAAGGTATTGCCTTCTACCTGGAAGAATTGATGCAGCAGTTAGGACTGTTTGACAATAAGCCGCACACTCGGGAAATCATATACAGATTCATGCGGCTTAGAGCTCTTCGTGTAGATGTTGATGTGAACCTTGCTTTAGGCAATTATACAATTAAAGATGCCGCTAAATATCTTGCTTCCACCGTGCCGATGGATTACGCTTCAGCAATTCATGAAGCAGGTTTCTTTGCGCTTACTCCCGGACAGGGAATTTCTTACCAAATCGGGAAACTCCAAATTCTCAAACTTATCGCTGACGGTAAACTGCTGCTTGGTGATAAGTTTAATCTGAAAGATTATCACGATTATATGCTCGACAACGGTAATGTTCCGATCGCTCTTCAAAGATGGGAATACCTCGGGCTTAAAGATCAGATTAAAAAATTATGGAATTGAAATAACATCATCTTATAATAATTCTTCGTGAAAGGAAATACATAATGCTGAAGATTCGTTTCATCATTGCGGGGATTTTATTTTTTTCTGCCGTTTCGTTTATAAACGCTCAGCAAAAAAAGCTTCTTACATTAAAAGATATTTACGGCTCATCCAAGCTTGAAGCCAAAACTGTTCAGAACATACAATGGGTGCCGGACGGCTCTGCTTTTACTTTTACTAAGACAGATAAAAATTCAGGCTTTGAGGATATTTATAAGATGGACGTTAAATCTGGAAAGACCGAACTTCTTCTGAAAGGCTCAGATTTCAAGTACGAAGGTAAACAAGTTAGAATGAGCCACTATCAATGGACAGAAAACGGCAAGTATCTTCTTATTGAAGGCCCGGAAACAGCTATCTGGCGGCACTCGCGCCAGGCGCCTTATTATCTTTATGATGTTTCATCTAAAGAGATTACCGCACTTGCCGGAAACAGCCCGCACCTTCGCAATGTTAAGCTATCTCCAGACGGCAAGTGGGTCGGCTTCGTTAGAGATCATAATATTTATGCGACGAACCTGCAAACCGGAAAAGAATTTGCTGTTACTAAAGACGGAACGGATAATATTCTTAACGGCGAGTTCGACTGGGTCTACGAGGAAGAGTTCGGACTTGCGGATGCATGGCGATGGTCTCCTGACAGCAGACGCATTGCTTTCTGGCGGCTCGATCAAACTAGAGTCGGCGTTTATCATCTGGTAGATGACCTTGCCGGACAATATAATACTGTATTTAATTTGAAATACCCTAAAGTAGGTACGCAAAACTCGATTGTTAAAATAGGTGTTGCCGATATTCCCGATGGAAAAACTACATGGATGGACATTGGAACCAATGATGATATTTACATTCCCAGAATTTACTGGACAAACTCATCTAACAAGCTTGCAATGCTTCGCCTAAACAGAATGCAAAATCATCTTGAAATGCTGCTTGCCGATGCAACAACAGGAAATTCAAAAACAATTATTACCGATTCAGATCCAGACTGGGTGGATATTCAAGACGATATTCAATTCCTTAAAAATAAAGATGAGATGATTTGGACTTCAGAAAAGAGCGGCTTTCGCCATATTTATCTTTATGATTACAGCGGAAAGCTTATTCATCAGCTTACAAGCGGAAACTGGGAAGTAAGCGCAGTTGCAGGAGTTTCCGAAGAAACGGAATATGTCTATTTCTACGGTACAAAAGATTCTCCTCTGCAGCAGAATATATACAGAGTTAAGCTCGACGGTACAGGATTTCAGCGAGTGTCTGATAAGCCCGGCTGGCACGATGCCGATTTTTCTCCTGATCTAAAATACTATATCGATTTCTTCTCCGATGTGAAAACGCCTACTCAAACTATATTAAGAAACGCCGACGGCTCTCTTATACGTGTTCTTGAGAAAGACCAAATCAATGCACTAGAAGATTATCATATGACCTATCCTGAGTTCCTTACGGTTACTACAAGCGACGGCGTAAAGCTAAACGCCTATATGATTAAACCCTACAATTTTGATCCGCATAAAAAATACCCTGTAATTGTTTACGGCTACGGCGGCCCAGGTTCGCAGATGGTAGTTGACCGCTGGGGCGGAAGCGGAACTCTCTTTCACCAGTATATGACCGAGCAGGGATTTATTGTTTTCTGCCTGGATAACCGCGGGACGGGCGGAAGAGGAAAAGCTTTTAAAAACCTTGCTTTTCATGATCTAGGCAAGTGGTCGGTTCATGACCAGATTCAAGGAGCTAAATATCTTGCTTCACTGCCCTATGTTGATGCAAAACGGATGGGGTTTTGGGGATGGAGCGGAGGCGGCTATCTTACTCTTATGATGATGACTAAAGGCGCAGGTACATTTAAGGCCGGTGTTGCTGTTGCACCTGTTAGCGATTTCAAATTTTACGATACTATATGGACGGAAAGATATATGGGAACTCCCGCCGACAATGCAAAAGGTTTTATTTCGGCAAGCGTTCTTACTTACGCAGATAAGCTGAAAGATAAACTTCTTATTATACACGGTACTACGGATGATAACGTTCATTTCGAAAATACGCTGGCAATTGCCGATAAGTTTCAGCAGGATCTGAAGCAGTTCGATATAATGGTCTATCCGAATCGCAACCATAGAATTTCTGGAGGCAATACTCAGCTGCATCTTTTCACAAAAATATCTGATTACTTTAAAGCGAATCTTTAACCATATCCAAACTTACGGAGTTTTTTATCTTCAAGTGAGACTCACAGTCAAGGTGAGTCTCACTTAAAAATTTAATATTTTTGATTTGAAAAGAAATATTTTTAAATAATGATAAAAATTTCAGCGGTATATAAAATTATTCGTCCCGTTAATGCTGCAATAACATTTCTTACAATTATTGTTGCGGCTGTAATTTGCTCACCGGGGAGCTTTCCTATAGTTAAAATTATTTTAGCGGCAATTTCCGGCGCTTTATCTGCGGCAGCAGGTAATGTTGTAAATGATATTTTCGATTATGAAATAGATAAAATTAATCGTCCGGATCGTCCATTACCTTCTGGAAAAATTTCGCTCAATCAAGCTGTGGCTTTGTACTCGTTTTTAATTTTTATTACTCTTTTAATTTCGTCATTTATAAATCCCACGGCAGTTATAATAAACTTTGCGGCGCTGCTTTTACTTTTTTTCTATTCGTTTAAATTCAAAAAAATAGTTTTGTTCGGAAACTTTACCGTAGCTATGCTGACAGGCTTAGCATTTATTTACGGCGGCGTTGCGGCGGGCAGTGTTAAAAACGCGGTAATACCGTCTTTGTTTGCTTTGTTAATTAATTTTATTCGAGAAATTGTAAAAGATATGGAAGACGTTGAAGGCGATTCCAAAATCGGAATAATTTCTTTTCCTAATAAATTTGGTTTTCAAAATTCTAAAAAAATAATATTTACATTTTCAGCCGTGCTTTTAGCATCAACATTTTTTCCGTTTATATATGGAATTTATAACCTCATATATTTTTTAATAATATTGCTGTTAGTAGATCCGATTTTAATTTTTACAGTTATTTCTTTATTTAAGGATGACACAAAGAAGAATTTGAATAAGATTAGTTTAATTCTAAAATTAAATATGGTTTTTGGTTTAACAGCAATTTATTTCGGCAGATGAAAAACTTTGACAATTCTTTTTTAAATAATAATATTAAAATTATCGCCGGCGTGGATGAAGCCGGAAGAGGCCCACTTGCAGGTCCGGTTGTTAGCGCCGCAGTAATATTTGATGAAAATGTTTTTATTGAAGGCGTTAATGATTCTAAAAAGCTAAGCGAAAAAGAACGCGAAGAACTTTTCCCGGAAATTATTAATAAAGCTGCGGCTTATTCAGTTGCTGCAGTTTCACATTTTCAAATCGATCAAATAAATATTCTTCAGGCTTCTTTAAAATCTATGTTAATTGCAGTAAAACGCTTGAGCACGAAACCGGATTTAATTTTAATAGACGGCAACAAAACATTTAAATATTCTGTGCCGACTATTCCAATTGTTAAAGGCGATTCAAAATCTTTTTCAATAGCCGCAGCATCAATAATTGCAAAAGTTGCCAGAGACAGAATAATGAAAAGGCTTGATAAACATTTCCCTCAATATTTGTGGGCAAAAAATAAAGGCTACCCGACGAAAGAGCATATTAATTTAATTTTGCAATTTGGTTCTTGTCCATTGCACAGAAAAACTTTTTTAAAGAAAATAATACCAGAAAATTATTCGCCTGAATTAAATTTTAATAAATAATTAAAAGGGAAATAATGAGTTTTGCTTCAAAAAAAGTTGGCCGCGAAAGCGAAGACTTGGCAGTTAATTATCTGATTAAAAAAGGATTTCAAATAATTGAAAGGAACTACACTTTTGAAAAAAAAGGCGAGATAGACATTGTTGCAAAAGATCCTATCACTAATTTTTTAATTTTTGTGGAAGTAAAATCCAGAAAAAATTTAGAAAACGGCGAACCTGAATATGCAATTACAAAAAATAAAATTAAGCAATTAAAAAAAATGGCGGAGCTTTATTTGTATGATAAAGAAATTTCTGAGATTGACTGCAGATTTGATGTAGTTACTGTTTTGTTTAGACCCAAGGTAAAGCCATTAATAAACCATTATGAAAATATTATTTAATCTTTGACAAAATTAATTTCAATTGGTTTGATTAAATTAGAATCACACAGCCAAACTTTTATTAAGCCGGTTTTTTTATTATTTTGGAAATGGCGATGAGTTTAAATTAAACTGCAAATTTTGATTAATTACTAGTAGTGTTTAACGGGAAATTTATTTTATTTGATAGTGCATTACAAATTTTAAATACAAGTGGAAACAAAAACGAACGCTCCAAAAGAATTATCAATTACCTCTAAAAGATTAACAGATTTTTTTAGTACTGTCACTGGCTTGTCTCTGTTTTCCATCGAGTTTTTTAAAAATGTCTTTCTTCCTCCATACGAATTTGCTGAAGTTAGAAAGCATATGGATGAGCTTGGGGTTAAAACTTTACCGATAGTAAGCGTAACAGGATTTATAATTGGATTAGTTTTAGCAATGCAAAGCCAGCCAGTAATGGCAAGGTTTGGCGCTGAAGCATTTTTACCCGGCATGGTTGCGTTATCAGTTGTTCGGGAGCTTGGTCCGGTGATAACTGCATTAATTTTTGCCGGCAGAGTAAGCTCTGGAATCGGCGCTGAGCTTGGCTCAATGCGTGTAACAGAACAAATTGATGCAATGGAAGTATCGGCGATAAATCCTTTTAAATTTCTTGTAGTAACTCGCGTTTTAGCTTGTACACTGATGCTTCCAATGTTGACTGTTTATGTAATCTTCCTTGCAATATTCGGCGGATATTTGGCTATATTTCTTTCACAAAATATTAATTTTGTATTGTACTTACACGCTGTTGTTCGTTCTGTTGATTTTACTGATTTGATTCCCGGGATTGTAAAAACATTTTTCTTCGGATTTATTGTGGGGATTGTAGGCGCATATAAAGGATATAATACAGAAAATGGAACTGTTGGTGTTGGTCAAGCTTCTACTAGTTCAGTTGTAATTTCATCATTACTTATTTTATTAGTTGATATGGTGCTTGTAAAGATTACGATTTTTTTGTGGAAATGATAAATGGCTGAAGTTGAAATTAAAAATTTAAGTAAGTCGTTTGATGATCTAAATGTTTTAGATAATATTTCTCTAAAAATAAACGAAGGAGAGAACGTTGTAGTTTTTGGAAGAAGCGGAACCGGAAAAAGTGTTTTATTAAAATGCATTGTAAGATTAATGGAACCGGATGCCGGAGAAGTATTAATTGAAGGTGAAAAAGTATTGACGCTTTCACTTAAAAAATTAAATGAGTTAAGAAAACAAATTGGATTTCTTTTTCAGAGCGCGGCACTTTATGATTCTATGAGCGTTAGAGAAAATCTTGAATTTCCGCTGATTAGGAATTTTAATTTCTTACCATCTGAGCGAGAAAAAAAAGTGAAAGAGGTTTTGGAAAAAGTATCTCTTTCTGATGCAATAAATAAAATGCCAGCTGAACTTTCCGGTGGAATGAAAAAAAGAATCGGCTTGGCAAGAACAATTATTACAGAGCCAAAATTAATTTTATATGATGAGCCAACTACAGGGCTTGACCCGATTACTTCGAAAGAGATAAGCCAGTTGATAGTGGAGTTACAAAAAGATTTAAATACAACTTCTATCATTGTAACTCATGATTTAATTTGTGCAAAAATAATAGCAACTCACGCAGTTGTTTTAAAAGATGGAAAGATCAGATATGAAGGAAATCTTGATAATCTTACTTCAAAGGATGATCCATTTTTAAAAGATTTTTTTAGCAGCGATATTATTAACGAAAAATATGAAAGAAATTAATGTTTAAGAAAATGTCGGCAATAAGGCTGGGCGCATTCATTTTTTTAGGAATTGTTCTCTTGGTCATTGCAATTTTTTTAGTCGGACAAAAAAACGCTTTGTTCAGTTCAACATTTAATGTAAAAGCTTATTTTAAAGATGTGCAAGGATTAAGAAGCGGCGCAACTGTTAGATTAAGTGGAATCGATGTAGGAAATGTAAAAAATGTTTTAATTGTAAATGATACAACCGGAAGAGTTGAAGTTTCGATGAATCTGCAGACAGATATTCAAAGATTTATTAGAACCGATACTAAAGCCACAATTGAAACTGAAGGATTGGTCGGAAACAAAGTTGTGGTATTAAAGATCGGCAGCAGTTCAGCCGAACCAGTTAGCGATGGCGGCTATATACAATCTGAAGAACCGCTTGGTTTTTCTGCAATAATTGCTCAAACCGAAGGAGTAATTCAATACACAAAAGTAATGACGAAAGATCTTTCTGAAATTATCGGAAAAGTTAATCGCGGCGAAGGTTCAATTGGAAAACTTTTAAACGATGAAACATTGTATGACAATGCGTCCAGCTTAACAAAACAAGCCGATCAAAGTTTAAAAAATATTACAGATGAATTAGGAAGAATAATTGGTGTTTTTGATACGCTGGGGATTGGAGTGGGCAGTGTAGTAAAGAATGTTAATTCAGTTGTTGCCAATGTTGATACAATTATTGTAAATGTAAATCGTGGAAGAGGTGTTTTGGGTTCATTAATTGTCAGCGGTAAATATGATACTGCAGTTTCTTCAATTTTATCAAATATTCAGAAAACAAGTGAAGATGCTAAAATCAGCGCATCAAGACTTGCTGAAAATATGGAAGCATTAAAACATAATTGGTTATTCAAAAGTTATTTTGAAAATCGAGGATACTGGGACAAAGCTGAATATGAGGATAATATCAATTCGAAACTTCAAGAACTGGATAAAAAAATAAAAATTCTGAATGATCAAATTGAAACTTTGAAGAAATTAAAAAGCGAAACAAAATAAATTTTGATTTTATTGAAATTAATAAGCAGCTGAATTAATAATTTTTATTCCTTCCAATGGTCTTCAATAAGTGAATAATTTTTTAAACTCTTAATAAAGATATACTTTTGTATATTATATAAATGTAAAATTAAAGAGCATTTTTCTTGATGGCAGATATTAAAAATTTTCAAAAAGAAAAAAAGATAATAATAAAAGGAGCTCGTGAGCATAATTTAAAAAATTTAAGCTTCGAGCTTCCGCGAAATAAATTAGTAGTATTTACCGGAGTAAGCGGCAGCGGAAAATCTTCTCTTGTGTTTGATACAATTTATGCGGAAGGCCAGCGAAGATATGTTGAAAGTTTATCTGCTTATGCTAGACAATTTCTTGAAAGAATGAACAAACCTGATGTAGATTTTATTCAAGGTATTAGTCCGGCAGTTGCAATTGAACAAAAAACCGGCGCTAAAAATACAAGATCAACTGTCGGTACCACTACTGAAGTTTATGATTATCTTAGATTGCTTTACGCAAGAATCGGAAAAACAATTTGCTTTGAATGCGGTAAAGAAGTTAAAAAAGCAACAACTGGAACTGTTTCAGATTGGCTGGAAGAACAGCCAGAAGAAACCAAATTTTATTTAGCATTTCCGCTTCATATGCATGAAGGACACACTATAAAAGAAGAAATAGATCTTCTAAAGAAAAGAGGATTTTTTAGAATTTATTTTAAAAATAAATTATTCGATCTAAATACAGATGAAAAACTTCCGGGGAAAAAAGATAAAATCAGTGTTGTTATTGATCGCTTCAAAATACAAAAAGGTAAAGTTAGGGAAAGACTTTCCGACGCAATTGAAGTAACATTCAAAGAAGGTGAAAACAGATTAGTCTTAATTAATGCTGATAATGGCGAAGAAAAAGAATTTAATAAATACTACGAATGCTGCGGAATTAAATACGAAGAACCCGAGCCAAGATTTTTTTCATTTAATAATCCATTTGGCGCTTGTCCGGTTTGCCAAGGCTTTAGTAAAACCATCGGCGTTGATATGAATTTAGTTGTACCTAATCCAAATTTAAGTATTATGGAAGGGGCAATTGCACCATTCCGTTCAGCAAAATACGGTACACACTTGAGAGACTTAATTAGAAGCGCTAAGCAATTTAATATTCCGATAAATGTTCCTTTTAATAATCTTAATCCAGAGCAAGTAACATTAATTAGAAATGGATTCGCCGACTATATCGGAATTGATAAATTTTTTGAGAAGCTAGAAACAAAAACTTATAAAATGCACATTAGAGTTTTGTTAAGTCGGTATAGAGGATATACAACTTGTTCTGCCTGCAAAGGTTCAAGGTTAAGAAGAGAAGCCTTGCAGGTTAAAATTGAAGGAAAATCAATTTATGATGTTGTAAAAATTCCAATAGAACAATCGCTAAATTTTTTTAAAAACCTTGAATTATCTGAATATGATAATTTAGTTGGCGAAAGAATTCTAAAAGAGATTATAAAGAGACTAACTTTTTTAAATGATGTTGGTATTGGCTATTTGACTCTTGATCGTTTAAGCAGTACACTTTCCGGCGGCGAAACACAAAGAATTAATTTAGCAACTTCACTTGGATCTTCATTAGTTGGAACCCTTTATGTTTTGGATGAACCAAGCATTGGTCTGCATCCAAGAGATAATTCTAAACTTATTAATTTATTAAGAAATCTTAGAGATATTGGAAATACAGTATTGGTAGTTGAACATGATCCTGATATGATTCAATCTGCTGATTTAATAGTAGACATGGGACCAAATGCAGGAACCCAAGGTGGAGAAATTATTGCAATGGGAACTGTTGAAGATATTTTAAAGGATAAAAATTCAATTACAGGACAATATCTTTCAGGCAAATTAGAAATACCAATTCCAACTAAAAGAAATACTAAAAAAACAAAATCTATACAAATTTTTGGAGCGAGGGAAAATAATCTAAAAAACATTGATGTTGAAATTCCGCTAAATAAATTTGTTGTAATTACTGGAGTCAGTGGCTCAGGAAAAAGTACTTTGATACATGATGTTTTATATGGAGGAATTGCAAAACAACTTGGCAAAGCACCAGCTAAGGTTGGAATGTATAAAGATATTAAAGGAATTGAGTTTATTGATGAAATTGAAATTGTAGATCAATCCCCAATCGGTAAAACTCCAAGATCAAACCCGATAAGTTATGTAAAAGCTTATGAACATATTAGAGAACTTTTTGCATCAACACATCAAGCCAGAGCAAGAGGATATAAGCCTGGATATTTTTCGTTCAACGTTCCTGGCGGAAGATGTGAAACTTGTCAGGGTGATGGTTTTATAAAAGTTGAAATGCAGTTCCTAGCGGATTTATACCTTGAGTGCGATGACTGTAACGGCACAAGATTCAAAAAAGAAATTAGAGAAATTAATTACCGCGGAAAAAATTTAATTGATGTTCTCAATATGACTGTTGATGAAGCCGTTGACTTTTTCCAGAAGAACGATAAAATAATTAAAAGTATGGAATTGCTTTCTCTCGTTGGTTTAGGTTATTTGAAACTTGGACAACCATCAAATACACTATCGGGAGGTGAAGCGCAAAGAATCAAATTAGCTGCTCATTTAACTGCTCAAAGAGAAAGGCAGCATACATTATTTATTTTTGATGAACCGACAACCGGACTTCATTTTAATGATATTTCAAAACTTATTAATTGTTTTAATTTGCTAATTGAAAGAAATAATTCCGTTGTTATAATTGAACATAATTTGGAAATTATCAAAAGCGCTGATTATGTAATTGATTTAGGTCCAGATGCTGGAGAAAAAGGCGGCGAGATAGTTGCTACAGGAACTCCAGAAAAAATTGTTCAAAATCCAAATTCTTGGACGGGAAAATATCTTAAAGAGTTCTTAGATTAATTCCTTCATTAAACTCATCAAAATTATTACCTGTGATGAAATGCAACTCTATAAATTTTAATATTAAGTAAAATTACTATTGAAATTTATATTTAGAAATTTTAGTTGAAACTTCAAATATTACATCTGTCCAACAATTCTTTTTACTAATCATTAAGGATTAAGTAGTGAAAACAAGATTGAAAAAAACAATCCATACAAAACTGTCAACCTCAAAAAATATTCATACGATTACAAAAACTCGTAGTGTTTTATTTATATTATTTATAGGTTGTTTGTTTTCAGGATTCAATACTGTTAATAATAAATCAAACAATAATGATGATATTATTCGTGCTACACTAAAAAACGGATTGCGTGTTGTAATTGTGCGCAATGCTTTGGCACCTGTCGTAACAACCGAAATAAATTATTTAGTCGGTTCTGATGAAGCTCCAGCAGGATTTCCAGGAACTGCTCATGCACTTGAGCATATGATGTTTAGAGGAAGCAAAGAGCTTTCTGCTGATCAATTGGCTGACATTACTGCAGCTATGGGTGGAGATTTCAATGCTGACACAAGACAAAATATTACACAATATTTTTTCACAGTACCTTCAGAAGATTTAGACGTTGCACTGCATATTGAAGCAATTCGAATGAAGGATGTTCTATCCACAGATTCTCTTTGGAAGAATGAACGCGGGGCGATTGAACAAGAAGTTGCACAAGATCTTTCCAATCCACAATATGTTTTTTATTCAAAATTATTATCTGCATTATTTAAAGGCACACCCTACGAACACGATGCATTAGGAACTCGTCCTTCATTTGATAAAACTACTGGAGCTATGTTGAAAAATTTTCATAACTCGTGGTATGCACCAAATAACGCAATTCTAGTTATTGTTGGAGATGTTCAGCCTCAAAAAGCTCTAGATGAAGTAAAAAATTTATTTGAAAATATTCCTTCGAGGGAATTGCCAAACAGGCCAGAAGTAAATCTTGAACCAATTACACCAGATACTTTAAATCTTCCGACTGATTTGCCTTATGGCTTGGCAATAATAACATTTCGCATGCCTGGAAGTGATAGTCCTGATTATGCAGCCGCACAAATTCTTTCTGATGTTTTGAGTAATCAGCGCGGCGATCTATTTTCAAAATTAGTTCCAGAAGGGAAGGCATTATATGCAGGTTTTCAATACAGTGATCTTCCTAAAGCGGGGCTAGGATTTGGATTAGCAGTATTTCCCAAAGGTGCCGATTCAAAATCATTGATTAATGAAGTTCAGTCAATTCTTAGTGATAATATTAAAAAAGGTTTTTCTGACGATTTAGTTGAAGCAGAAAAGAAACATGAACTTTCAGATTTCGAATTTCAAAAAAATTCTGTATCTGGGCTTGCTTCGGTTTGGTCAGAAGCTTTGGCATCAGAAGGTAAACAATCTCCTCAGGAAGACATTGATGCTTTAGAAAAAGTAACAGTTGAAGATGTAAATCGAGTTGCAAGAAAATTTCTTGACCCCAGCCATGCAATCTATGCGATATTAACTCCTCAATCATCAGGCAAGCCAATTTCGCAAAAAGGTTTTGGCGGACAAGAATCATTTGCGCCGAAAAATCCAAAAGCAGTTAAACTGCCGGTTTGGGCAGAAAAAGCATTAAGCAGGTTAACAGTTCCCACTTCGGTTGTTAAACCAACAATTACCGTTTTGCCGAACGGATTGAAATTAATTGTTCAAAATGAAAATATTAGTAATACAATAAGTGTTTACGGTAGTATAAAAAGTAATTCGGATTTGCAAACACCTAGAGGGCAGGAAGGTGTGGCGAGTGTTTTGGGCCAATTGTTTTCATATGGTTCCAAAACACTCGATCGCATATCATTTCAAAAAGCTCTTGACAATATTGGAGCTGATGAAAATGCAGGCACAAGTTTTTCTTTGCATGTCCTATCAAATCATTTTGAAGAAGGCGTAAAACTTTTAGCTGATAATGAACTTAATCCAGGATTACCGGAACATGCATTTAACATAATTAAGCAACAAACTGCAGCAACCGTTGCAGGAGAACTTAAAAGCCCGGATTATTTGACCGGAAAGGCATTAGATGCTGCGCTTTATCCTCCAAATGATCCTGTGCAAAGAGAGACAACACCAGAAACAGTAAATTCTTTAAGTCTGAAAGATGTTCAGAATTATTATTCAAAAGTTTATCGACCAGATCTTACAACAATTGTTGTTATTGGAAATGTAACACCAGAAAAGGCGAAAGAAGTTATTGAAAAATATTTTGCAGATTGGAAAAGTGAAGGTCCTAAGCCTGAAACAGAGCTTCCATCAGTACCTGAAAATAAACCCTCAATTTCTGCTGTTCCAAATAAAAGTCGTGTGCAGGATAAAGTAACACTAGCAGAGACACTTGGTTTAACAAGATCAAATCCAGACTATTATGCACTTCAACTTGGTAATCACATATTAGGCGGTGCTTTTTATGCAACAAGATTTTATAAAGATTTAAGGGAAAACGCTGGTTTAGTATATTACGTATCTTCTTCGTTTAACATTGGAAAAACACGTTCAACTTATGAAGTGAATTATGGCTGCGATCCTCAAAATGTATCAAAAGCAAAAACTATCATTGTTCGAGATTTAAAACAGATGCAAGAAAAAGTTGTAACTCCTTACGAGCTAGAACAAGCAAAATCAATGCTTATGAGAGAGATACCTCTTTCTGAATCGAGCTTAAATAGTATTGCATTGGGATTGCTTTCACGTTCAGTTGAAGATTTACCATTGGATGAACCCTTTGTTGCTGCAAAAATATATTTAAAGCTTACTTCTAATGATGTTAAAAATGCTTTTGCAAAATGGGTAAGACCGAAAGGTTTTGTTCAAGTAAGCGAAGGACCAAACCCACAATAAATTGTAATTTATTTTTCTTAAAAACTTTTCAAGTTGCTTTTAATTTGAGCAGCATGAAAAGTTTTTTTATTTATAACTGGTTTAAATAAAATTTTAAAAGTTTGGAGGAGAAAAAATATTAGGCAAGATTTATTTATTTTAATAATTGTTCAGTTTTATGTTAATTATTTACTTAATTATTCAGAGAATTCAAAAAATATTCAAAATTTTTTTGGAATATTTTTAAAGAACCTTGATAATAAAATATTTGTCGAATATTTTGCATGTGTAAATATTTCAATCAAATGACATTATAAATTGAGGCATTCATTATGAGTCTAAGTCAAATAGCCCGATCAATCAGCGCCTCACCAACCCTTAAATTAAATGAGAAAGCAGCAATATTAAGGGAAAAAGGAGAACCAGTAATTCACCTTGGTGGCGGCGAACCAAAAAGTAAAGTTCCGATGGATGCAATTTTATCTACAGCTGCACATTTAAATACCGGAGAGATAAGATATGCACCAGCAGACGGCATTCCTGCTTTGAAAAAAGCAATCATCCGTTACACGGAAGAATTTTATAATCGTAAAGTAGCTCCGGAAAATGTTATAGCTTCAGGCGGTGCAAAGCAAGCAATAATGGTAGCTCTTCAAGCAATATTAAATCCACAAGAAGAAGTTGTTTATCCTGCACCATATTGGGTTAGCTATCCTGAAATGGCAAAACTTTGCGGCGCAATTGGAGTACCTGCTTTACCTGAAGATGGAAGTTTTTATCCAAGAATACAGGACATTGAACAGCGTGTTGGCTCTTATACAAAAGCAGTAATTATAAACAGCCCAAATAATCCAACCGGCGCAATGTATTCTGAAGAATTTATTTCTGATGTTGTAAATTTTTGCGAGAAGAAAGATCTTTATTTAATTATGGATGATATTTATCATCGTTTAATTTTTGATGGAAGAAAACCTATAAATTGTTATGAATATGCAAAAGATTTATCAGAAAATTCTAAGATTATTCTTATCAATGGAGTTTCTAAACAATATGCAATGACAGGTTTCAGAATTGGCTGGGCAGTGGCAAATAAAAAAATTATTGAAGCAATGTCTAATATACAAGGGCATCAAACTTCCGGTCCATCTATATTGCTTCAAAAGGCTGCTGTTGGGGCATTGAACGGAATTCAATCAGGCGTTGAAAGCTTACGAGTAACTTTGGAAAATAACCGCAATGTAATGATCGATCTGTTAAATTCTTTTGAAGGAGTGAAAGTAACAAAACCAGATGGAACGTTTTATTGCTTTGCAGACTTTAGTGCTTATCAAAAAAATTCTAATAAACTTTCTGAATTTTTGATTGACAAAGTTATGGTTCTTACAGTTCCTGGTGCTGAATTTGGATTAGAAGGTCATTTAAGATTAAGTTATTGCGGAACTATAAAAGAAATCACTGAAGGAATTGAAAGAATGAAATGGGCGCTCGATCCAAACTCACCAAATGAATTATATATTGGTGACCGCAAGTTAGTGAGGGATTGGTCATGAGCAAATATTTAGAATTCAATACGCCGGCAAGTAAAGAAGCCAAAGAACTGGCTTCTGATTACGGATTGTCAAACCACGGATTTAATTATCTTGACAGAGTCTACTGGAATCTTTCAGAATCTTCGCTTTATGAAGAAGCAATTTTTCGTAATGAAGGACATATGTCTGAAGGCGGTCCTTTTATTGTTAAGACCGGGAAACATACCGCTCGTGCTGCTGCAGATAAATTTGTTGTTAAGGAAGAATCAACTGAAGAAAATGTTTGGTGGGGAGTTCATAACCGACCATTTAGTTTGGAAAAATTTAATTCACTTATGCAGCGCTTAGAAGCTTATGCACAAGGTGAAGAATTTTTTGTTCAAGATTGTTATGTTGGTGCTGACCCGGAATACAGAATGCCGATTAGAATTATTACAGAAAAAGCTTGGCACAGTTTATTTGTTCGCAACATGTTTTTAACTACTTCTAATCCGGATGAACTGAAAAAATTTATTCCTGAATTTACAGTTATTGCAGTACCGGGGTTTAAAGTTGATCCCAAAATTGATGGAACAAGAACTGAAACCGGAATCATCTTAAATTTTGATTCAAGAACAGCAATAATTGCAAACTCACTTTACGCTGGTGAAATAAAAAAATCAATTTTTACGGTTTTGAATTTCTTGCTGACATTTAAAGATGTTCTACCAATGCATTGCTCTGCAAATGTTGGCAAGAGTGGTGATGTCGCTTTATTTTTCGGTTTAAGCGGAACGGGGAAAACTACTCTTTCTGCTGATCCTAAACGTAAATTAATTGGCGATGATGAGCACGGCTGGAGTCCATATGGCGTATTCAACTTTGAAGGTGGATGTTATGCAAAAGTAATTCGACTTTCTGCCGAAAGTGAACCAGAAATTTATGAAACTACAAAACGCTTCGGAACAATTTTAGAAAATGTTGTTTACGATCCAATTACAAGAAGAATTGATTTAAATGATGATTCTATTACAGAAAACACTCGCGCCTCTTATCCATTAGAATTCATCCCGAATATAGTTCCAGAAGGTTATGTTCGTAATCATCCGAAGAATATTATTTTTCTAACTTGCGATGCCTCTGGAGTTCTTCCACCAATTGCAAGATTAAATCCTGAACAAGCTCAGTACCATTTTATTAGCGGTTATACCTCAAAAATTGCTGGAACCGAAATTGGGCTTGGAATCGAGCCTCAAATAACATTTAGTGCTTGCTTTGGTGCGCCATTTATGGTTCGCCATCCTTTTGAATATGCTGCTTTGCTTAAAGAAAGAATGTTGAAACATAAAGCCCAATGTTGGTTGGTAAATACTGGCTGGGTTGGCGGAAGATTTGGAGTTGGTAAAAGAATTAGTATTAGACATACAAGAAATTTGCTTAATGCTGCGCTCGATGGAAAGCTTGATAATGTTGAATACAGAAAAGACAAATTATTTGGATTCGATGTCCCGGTAACTTGTCCAGATGTTCCTCAGGATGTTCTTGATCCTTCAAGTTCTTGGGGAAATAAAGATGAATACTGGAAAAAATACGATGCACTTGCAGCAAGGTTTATAGAGAACTTTAAATTATTTGAAAAAGGTTCTTCGCAAGAAGTAATAAATGCCGGTCCAAAACGATTATCTCTTATCTAGTATTTCATATAATTTAGTATAATTATAAAGCGTGTTTTCATATAAAAGTTAACACGCTTTTTTTATTTAATATAAGCAACTTAAATTTGAATTTAATTTTCCTAAATCATTTTTTACTTTTATATATTCATATCTTTTTTTAGCTTCACCAAGTTTATTATAAACTTATTTACCATTATATGATTGAAAAATTAAAGCAATTAGAAAGCATTTCTAGATTACTTGAGCCTTCGAAAACTGATAGAGATATATTTATAAAAAAAACAGTACAATATTCCGAAAATTTTCTAGATTCGATTGCTAATATTCCTACTTATAATTTTCCAAAAGATGATATAAACAAAATTTTTGATTTACCAATTTCTTCTACACCCATTAACTATGACGAAGTCCTTTCCTTTTTAAAAAATAATGTTGATACACCGGGAATTAATCCTGCATCTGGTGGACATCTTGGATATATACCTGGCGGAGGAATTTTCCATTCTGCTTTAGGAGATTATTTAGCAGCAGTTACTAATCGGTATGCAGGTGTTTATTTTGCTTCTCCAGGTGCAGTAAAAATGGAAAATTATCTTCTAAACTGGATGGCAGAAATTATTGGCTATCCAAAAACTTTTGGAGGAAATTTAACTTCTGGCGGAAGTATTTCAAATTTAATGGGAATTGTTACAGCAAGGGAAGCATTCAATTTAAAACCAAAGCATATTGAGAAATCTGTTGTGTATTTAACAAGTCAAGCGCATCATTCAATTGAAAAAGCTTTAAGAATTGCCGGTTTGAAAGATTGCATAAAACATTTTGTACCTATGGATTCAAATTATAAAATGAATGTTGATGAATTAGAAAAATCCATTAAAAATGATAAAGCTTCGAAATTAAAACCCTGGCTTATTGTTTCTTCTGCTGGTACAACTGATGTTGGCGCAGTGGACCCGTTATCAGATATTGGTGGTGTTGCTTCAAGAAATGGATTGTGGCATCATATTGATGGAGCTTATGGTGCATTCTTCGTGTTAAGTGAAACTGGTAAAGAGATTTTAAATGGAATGGAGAAGTCTGATTCTATGATTATGGATCCACATAAGAGTCTTTTCCTTCCATATGGTTCTGGAGCAGTTCTGATTAAAGATAAAGAAGTTTTATACAAAGCCCATCATTATCAAGCTGGATACATGCAAGATGCACTTGAAAAAAATGAAGAGCTTTCTCCGGCAGATCTTTCTCCGGAGCTTTCAAAACATTTTCGCGGATTAAGGCTTTGGCTTCCATTAAAGCTTCTTGGCGTTGATCCATTTAAAGCCGCCCTTGAAGAAAAAATTCAGCTTGCACGTTATGCTTATGAAAAGCTGAAAGATTTTGAAAATATTGAACTAGGTGTTTATCCGAATTTATCTTTAGTTACTTTTAGATTTATTCCTCCAAACTTTAATCCAAATGAGTTCAACAAAAAGATGATTGAAGAAATTCATAAAGATGGGCGGGTATTTCTTTCATCAACTTTGTTAAATGGAAAATTTACTCTTCGAATTGCTGTGGTTTCCTTTAGAACACACTTGAATGAAATTGATCTTGCTTTAGAAATTTTGAAAGAAAAATATAAGCAATTGATTAAACAATTTTAATTTGTTGAAAAATATAATATAAAAAATCATACAACTTTTTATTAATTTGTACTTATAAACCTAATGCGGATATCATTTTAAGAAAAATTAAATTTGAAAGGATCCATTTTATGGAAAAGAAATATGTTTCTTTTAATGAATTTTATCCATTTTACCTTTCTGAACATAGCAATAAAGTTTGCCGAAGATTGCATTTTATTGGCACTTCTTTTTTAATACTAGTTTTACTTTATATATTTTTCAGTTCAAGGTGGATTTATCTGATCCTTTTGCCAATAATTGGGTATGGTTTTGCTTGGATTGGCCATTTCTTTTTTGAAAAAAACAAACCGGCAACATTTAAATATCCTTTTTTTAGTCTTGCTGGAGATTTTGTAATGCTTAAAGATATCTTAATTGGGAAAGTTAAAATTTAAAATCATAAACTAATTATTATTATGGATTGGATAATTTTAATTATTGCAGGTTTGTTTGAATCTGCTTGGGCGGTTGGGATGAAGTATTCAAATGGATTTACGAAACTTTATCCAAGTATTTTTGTAATTATAACAATGGCAATAAGTGTTTATTTGCTTTCTGTTTCAATCAAAACATTGCCAGTAGGATCAGCTTATGCAGTTTGGACTGGAATAGGCGCAGTTGGTACTGCCATTTTAGGAATTATTCTATTTGGAGAATCAAAAGAATTAATTAGAATTGGTTTTATTTTTTTAATTATAGTTGGTATAATCGGCTTGCGAATATTTTCTGGAAAATAAAATTAAATCAATTTGCTTTTTAGAAATAAACATTTCATTTATAAAGTTAATTGATTTGGAAAGGCAAGATAATGGCTGGTGAAGTTAGTGCTGGATTGCTTATGTATTCTTATAAAAATAACGAACTAAAAGTCTTTCTTGTGCATCCCGGAGGTCCTTATTTTACGAAAAAAGATGATGGTTTTTGGGGAATACCAAAAGGTTTAACTGAACCAAATGAAGAATTATTAAATACTGCAATTAGAGAATTTCAAGAAGAAACCGGTATTATTCCGCATGGAGAATTTATTCCACTTAGTTCCGTAAAACAAAAAAACGGAAAAACAGTTTATGCATGGGCATTTAAAACTGATAATGAAAATCATGTTCATTTAAGCAGCAACACATTTGAAATTGAATGGCCGCCGCATTCAGGAGTTAGAAAAAAATTTCCAGAAATTGATAAAGGAGAATTTTTTTCTTTGGATGAAGCAAAGAAGAAAATAACAGAAACCCAAAGAGAATTTATTTCTAAACTGGAAAAATATTTAAAAACTTTCTAAGAAATTAGAGGTTCAAGGAGAATACAAAATGAAAAGTATTATTAATTATGTTTTCTTATTTATAGTTTTATTTCCAATTCAAATTTTTACTCAAACACAAATTGATACAATTCGGAACAGAACCAATAAGTATACAATTGTAATTCATGGCGGTGCAGGTACAATTAGTAAATCACTTCCGGATTCAGTTAAAAAATCTTATTTAGAATCCTTATCTCATGCACTTCAAATTGGAAAAGATATTTTAGCTAATGGAGGTACAAGTTTAGACGCTGTTGAAAAAGTAATAAATTATTTTGAAACCGATCCAAAGTTTAATGCAGGCATTGGAGCAGTTTATACATCAGAAGGAACGCATGAAATGGATGCCGCAATTATGGATGGTCGCGATCTTTCATGTGGGGCAGTCGCCGGCGTTCAACATGTTCCTCATCCAATTTCATTAGCAAGAATTGTAATGGAAAAATCTCCGCATGTATTACTTGCTTATGATGGTGCTGAAAGATTTGCTCAAAAAATGGGACTAAAGTTAGTTCCTCCAGAATATTTTGATACTCCCGAAAGATATAAGCAGTGGCAAGACTATAAAAAGAAACTTGAAGAAGGAAAACACGGAACAGTCGGCTGTGTTGCGCTTGATGAATATGGAAATCTTGCTGCAGGAACTTCTACTGGAGGAATGACTAATAAAATGCCGGGAAGAATTGGAGATTCCCCATTGATTGGAGATGGAACATATGCAAATAATAAGACTTGTGCTGTCTCGTGCACTGGATGGGGAGAAAAATTCATTAAGCATATTGTAGCATTTAATGTTTCCGCTTTAATGGAATATAAAAAGATGTCTCTTAAACAAGCAGCTGATGATATAATTTATAAGCAGCTTCAACCAAATGATGGCGGATTGATTGCTGTTGATAAAAAAGGGAATTATGCAATGCCATTTAATACTACTGGAATGTTTCGTGGAGTTGCAACTTCAAGTGGAAAATTCGAAGTAATGATTTGGAAATAAATATTGAATTATTTTTATGCTGAAAGAGTTAGGTAATTAAAAAACATTATCTAAATAATTTAAAAGCCGAATAGTTAAACTAAGATTTGCAAAAAGTTAAATGATTTTTTTGATTTCACTAATGATTTTTTCAGTTGCACCTAAATTTTTTTGAACATATTCAGCAGAAATTTTTCCTTTTGATTCTCGATAATCATTATCACTAAAAATTTTTCTTATTTGCCGGTAAGCTTCTTGTCTGCTTCTAACGAGAATTCCTCCTCCTAGTTTGAGAAGCTGCTGTGTTTCTTGTGAATTTTCAATTTTGGGACCAAAAATAACAGGTATACCATAAACAGCAGCTTCAAGTACGTTATGAATTCCTTGCTTAAAACTTCCACCGATATAAGCGGCGTTAGCATAAGTATAAAGAGTTAGTAAAATGCCAATCGAATCAATAATAATAACTCTTTCATTGTTATAATTATTTAAAAATGAAAATCGAATTGTTTTAAGTTTGCCGTTAAATTCATTTTCGATTTTTTCCAGATGAATTAGTGTTGGTTCGTGTGGAGCTATAATAAATATTACATCCTTATCATATATTGAAAGTGTAATAAATGCTGGTAAAATAATTTCTTCATCAGCTTCCCAAGTACTTCCGGCAACAAAAATTTTTTTATTTTTAAGTAATTCATCCTTTATAAGATTTCTTGATTTTGCAATTAAACTTCTTTGAAAAACTCTATCAAATCGTGTATCGCCTACAATATTCAGTTGGTTATCAGTGCAGCCAAAAATCTTAAATCCGTTTGAATCATTTTCTGATACTGTTAAAATTTTTGTTATATCACTATATAAAATTTTATGGAAATTTTTTATCACCGGAGCTTTTCTCATGGAATTACTTTTCATAGTGGCATCAACAATAAAACAAGGCACATCCAAATCTTTCATTGCCCAAACCATGTTGGGCCAATAATCATATCGCATCATTATTGCAAGGTTTGGATGCACTATTTGTATAAATCTTTTTGCATTTGAATAAGTATCAAAAGGGATATAAGATATTAAATCCGCGTTCGGATATTTTCGAGAGTTTTCGTATCCAGAAGGTGAAAAAAAAGTGACCAGAATATTAATATTTTTATCTTTTCGTAATTCTTCAATAATAGGTTTTGCCTGTTCAAATTCACCAAGTGATGAAGAATGAAACCAAATTAATTTTTTTGTTTTGTCAAGTGAGGCAGCATTTAGAATTAATTCTTCAAAAATTCTTTTTCTTCCTTTTACTCCGCTCATAACTTTTTTGTTGAAGAATTTTGCCGCATGTATTAAAATATATAAACAAGGAATTACAAAAGAATTATAAATAATAAACCAGATTTTTTTCATTTTTAATTCAAAAGAAGTTTTAATTTTTCTAAAGCTATTTGCGGGGTTAATTCGAGCATACATTTAAAATGTTTTTTAGGACATTTATCTCTTCCGATATGAGTGCATGGGCGGCATTCAAGTTTATTATTTTCATAAACAATATTTTTACTTTTATAAGGAGAAAATCCAAATTCTTTTACTGTAGAACCGAACAATGCTAATAATGGGATTTTAAGTGCACTTGCAACATGCATTAAACCAGAGTCATTACACACAATTGCAGAACATTGTTTCATATTAATGGCAGTTTTATAAAGATTATTTTGTCCGCATTGATTAATGCAATTTGGAATATTATTTGAAATTTCATGACAAGTCCGAATATCATTTCCGCCGCCGAAAAGAGCAATTTTAAATCCTTCGTTTTTTAATTGATTGCCTAATTCAATGAAATATTCCTTTGGCCACATTTTTGTAAAGTGTTTAGAACCCGGTGCAAAGCCGATTATATTTTCATTGTTGTTTAATTCAGGTGTAATTTTGTTCGGGAGAAAAAAATCTAAACCATCATCATCTAATTTTAAATTATCTAAAGTTTCTGCATATCTTATAGGAATCTGGCTTGAATTTCTTAATCTGTTTATTTTGAATTTTACTAATAAAAATTTATCAATAGATTTTTTGTTGAACTTTACAAAAGGATGACCTAAAATTTTCCGAATTTCGGCAGATCTGAAATTGTTCTGAAGATCGATGATAAAATCATGTTGATTTTCTTTAAATTGATTAAGAAATAATTTCTTCTCATTTCTGTTAGCCGGATATTCTAATACTTTTGAAATATACGGATTGAATTCCAAAACTTCTTTGTATTCTTTTTTAAGAATAAAATCGATCTTTATCTCAGGATATTTTTTTTTAATTGAACGCACAAGGGGAGTGGTCAAAAGAATATCACCTAAAGAACTAAGTCTAATTATAAGAAGATTTCTAACTTTTGCTAAGTTCAAAAAATTCTGTGCCTAAAATTCTAATAAATGTTGAACTAATTTACTTATTTCAATTTATTACTTCCACTTAAAAGTTGCAGATTTCGAGCTTCTAAAGTATTTTTGTGAGAAAATTTAAGGGAATTACAATGTCATCATCAACACCTCCGGGAGTTAAGAAATTTCCGGAAGATTCTATTGAAAGAAGTGTATATAAAATTGTTGAAAATCTTAGCGATTTTTTACCAATAGTAAATGATCGGAATAGATTGGGATTTTCACTTTATAAATATGTAATTGGCGAAGGCGACGAACCATTAGTAACGCTTAAAAATGCTAAAGTTAAAATTAAGGGAATTTCTATAGAAGAACTTGCAAAAAAAATTTCCTCAGAAATTGCGAACATAAAAAAAGGGAAATAGACTTCTTTTTATATTTCAATTTTTAAAATTTAAAAATTGTTTAATTGTTAAATCGCCCAATACGATTTAACAATTAAACAGTAAATTATTTACCATCAAGTTATGCTGCTTAAATAAATTTCGTTGCTTACTTCTTCTTTTGCCATAAATTCTTCAACCTTTAGTACGTCTTCTTCGCTGCCAATAAATATTGGCGTTTTTTCATGAAGTTTTTTAGGCTGAATTTCCAAAATTCTTTGTTTCCCATTTGTTGAGCGCCCGCCAGCAGCTTCAATAATAAATGACATTGGATTACATTCATACATCAACCTTAATTTACCATTTGGATGGCGATGGTCGGCCGGGTACATAAATATTCCGCCGTACAAAAGATTTCGATGAATATCTGCAACCATTGAACCAACATACCGAGTTGAATATGGCCTTCCGGTTTTTGCATCTTCTTCTTGAAGATATTTAATATACTTTTTTAATCCAGGATGCCAATACAAATAATTACCTTCATTGATTGAATAAATGGTAGACTTTTTAGGGATTCTAATATTTTCGTGAGAAAGAAGAAACTCACCGAAAGATGGATCAAGAGTAAAGCCATGAACACCTTCTCCGGCAGTATAGACAAAAATAGTGCTTGAACCATAAACAATATAACCGGCAGCTACTTGATTAAGTCCTTGCTGCAAGCAATCTTCAAGTTGGCCAGGTTTTCCGTCTGGCGTTATTCTTCTATAAATAGAAAAAATTGTTCCAATAGAAATATTTGCATCAATATTTGAGGATCCATCAAGGGGATCAAAAAGAAGAACATATTTGCCTACCTTATAACGTGAAGGAATATGGATTATATCTTCTTCTTCTTCGGATGCCATAACACAGAGGTGTCCGCCATGGTCCATTGCTCGTGTAATCATATCATGTGCAAACATATCAAGCTTTTTCACTTTTTCACCATGAACATTGTTGTCTCCAGTAAATCCCAGAATGTCAACAAGCCCAGCTTTGTTTACTTCAAGCGAAATTACTTTTGCTGCTAAGGAAAGATCGGAAAGAAGTTTTGAAAGTTCACCGGTTGCTTCCGGGTGTTTTTTTTCGCCCTCGATTATGTGTCGGGCTAAAGTCATAAACCGTACTTGTGGCATGGTTGACTCCTTTTTTGTTTATAAAATATTAAATAGAATTTCAAACAGCAAAAAGAAAGTTCAATTTTAAATGATCAAAAATTTACAGAAAGATTTAATTTGTTTTAATAACTTCTTGATCTTTGTATTGGAGCTGATAAAGCCTATAGTAAATTCCTTTTTTTGCTAAAAGTTCTTGATGAGTTCCGGTTTCTCTTACCTCACCTTTGTGCATTACAATTATCTTATTTGAATTTTGAATTGTAGATAATCGATGAGCAATTACTATCGCAGTTCTGCCTATCAGTAATTTTTCAATAGCTTTCTGAATTAATATTTCGGTTTCTGTATCAATACTAGAAGTAGCTTCATCTAACACTAAAATTTTGGGATCGTAAGCAAGCGCTCTAGCAAAAGAGATTAATTGTTTTTGTCCAACACTTAATGTTGCGCCACGTTCTTTTACTTCTTCATTGAATTTGCCTGGGAGAGCATCAATAAATTTCTCAGCACCTACAATTTTTGCAGCTTCCATAATTTTTTCAAACGGAATATCGTCGTTATTCATGCTGATGTTGGATTGAATTGTACCTGAGAAAAGAAAAACATCTTGAAGTACAATTGAAATATACTTTCGTAAATCTCTTTTATCTACAGTGCTGATGTCTTTTCCATCGACTAATATTGCGCCTTTATCAATATCGTAAAATCTAGAAAGAATATTAATTATGCTTGTTTTGCCAGCACCTGTGTGGCCAACAATTGCTACTGTTTCACCAGGATTAATTTTAAATGAAACATCTTTAAGTATATATTCATCAGAATTATAAGCAAACCACACATTTTTAAATTCTATTTCACCTTTTACAGAATTTAATTTGATTGGATTTTCAGGGTTTCTAACAAAAGTCTTATTATCAAGCAATTTGAAAATTCTCTCGGAAGAAGCCATAGCGGTTTGAAGAATATTGTACTTTTCAGATAGATCTCTTATAGGCCTAAAAAACATATCAGTATAAAGAATAAAAGCAACTAAAACTCCAACCGGAAGCCCGCCTCTTATAAATTCGCCACCACCGTACCAGATGATCAAGCAGGTTGCAATCGCACTTATTAATTCAACACCGGGATAAAATATTGCGTAATAAAAATTTGATCGAATATTAGCTTCACGGTAATCTTTATTGATTCCTAAAAATCTTTTTAGCTCATCAATTTCTTTATGAAATATTTGAACTACATTCATTCCCGTAACATGCTCTTGCATGAATGCATTTAATCTTGCAAGATGTAATCTTACGTTTCTATATGATTCCCTTACCTTTCTTCTAAAAAGAAAAGTGCCATAAATTAGGACTGGTAGAACAGACAATGTAACAAGTGAAAGTTTTACATCCATGAAAAACATAAAACCAAGAATCCATAAGATTATAAAAATATCGCTGAATACCATTATTATTCCGGATGAAAAAAGATCATTTAATGATTCAATATCATTCGTAACTCTTGTTACAATTCTTCCAATTGGAGTTTTATCGAAATACTTAAGAGAAAGCTTTTGAGTATGAGTAAATATTTGTTTCCTCAAATCAAATATGGTCTTTTGTCCAAGATATTGCGTGTAATAAGTAAGAAAATATTGGATTACCGATTGAAAAAGCAGTGAAGCTAACAGCATCATGCTGATAACGAATAAACCATGAAAATCATGGTGAGCAATAAATTTATCAATTGCAATTTTCATCAGATATGGTCTTAAGGGGCCAAGGGAAGCTACAATAATATTAAGTAAAATTGCAGAGATAACGTACTTCTTATATGGTTTGATATACTGAAGCAGCCGCTGCATTAATTTCGAGTCGTATGCTTTACCTAATACTTCATCTTCGGTTGTATAATCATTAGCCATAATAATATAGGTTCGAGTTCAAATTAGAGTTCATTTTAAGTTGATGGTAATTAAATTACTTTATGATAATCTTTTTCTTCAAGGAAATTAAAAATATTTTCCACAGTTGTGTCCATAATTCTTTCAACAGCTTCAACAGAATCAAAAGCCATGTGCGGTGTTAAAATTACATTTTCTCTTCTCAATAAAATATTCCTTTTAAGTAACACCTCAAGATGTTCAACGGAAACATTTTTAGTAAGCATCTGATTTTCTTCTTTTACCAAATCTTCACCTTCGAAGACATCGAGTCCCGCGCCACTAAAGATGTTATTATCAATTGCGTAGTACAAAGCTTGAGGTTCAATTACGCCGCTTCTTGCCGTATTAATAAATAAAGCTCCTTTTTTAACAATATTAATGTTGCTCATATTTAATAAATGATGTGTATGCTGGTTATAGGGGCAGTGCATACTAATTATGTCTGAATTTTTTAAAAGTTTTTCAAGCGAAACGTAATTAAAATCGAGCATGTCAGTTAAGATGTGGTTTGGATTAGGATCAAAAGCAATTACTTTCATTCCAAAACCTTTTGCAATCCTAATTACATGAACACCAATGCTTCCAGCACCTATTACTCCAAGTGTTTTACCTTTGAGATCAAAGCCTTGCAAGCCTTGAAGCGCAAAATCATTTCTAGTTGTTCTTACGTAAGCTTTATGAATATTTCTTGAAAGAGCTAATATCAATGCAAAAGTATGTTCAGCAACAGTATTTTCGCCGTAATAAGGAACATTAGCAACAGAAACTTTTATCTTTTCTGCTTTCTTAATATCAATATGGTTAAATCCAGTACTTCGAGTTGCAATTAATTTTAATTTCTTAGCTTTATCAAGAACTTTAGAATTAATATTTGAATAAATGAAAGGAGAAATTACATTTACATTTGAAACTAAATGAGAATTGATTTCATTTAATTCTTCTTCATAAAAAAACAATTCAAAATTCTTATCAAACTTTTTTTTCAAATATTTTTTTTCAGCGTTTGTAATTTCGAAAAAAGCGATTGATGTTTTTGACATTACATCCTCTAATTTAATTCTTCCAATTCTTTTTCTAGAAGCTGTTTATAATGCAAATCTGCATAAATTCCTCCAAGCGAAACAAGTTCATCATGAGAGCCTTGTTCAGCAATAATTCCTTTTGAAAGAACAATTATTTTGTCAGCATCTTTTACTGTAGAAATTCTGTGGCTTATAATTAAGCTGGTTCTTCCTTTCATAAATTTTTTAAGGTTTCGTAAAATTTCTTCTTCCGTGTTTGTATCAACGGCAGAGAATGAATCATCAAGAATTAATATTTTCGGATCAATAGCCAAAGCACGTGCTAAGCTTGCGCGTTGTTTTTGCCCACCAGAAAGCGTAATTCCTCTTTCGCCCATCATCGTCTCATATCCGTTTGGAAAGGTTTCAACATCTTTATGAAAAGCTGCGATTTGTGCTACTTCTTCTACTTTATTTTTATCAATTTCTCGTAATCCGTAAGAAATATTATTATAAATTGAATCGGAAAATAAAAACGATTCCTGTTGAACTAAACCAATATTCGTTCTTAAGATTTTTAATGGAATTGATTTAACATTCTTTCCATCAATTAAAATTTCTCCATCAGTACAATCATACAATCTAGGAATTAGATTTATAAACGTTGTTTTGCCTTCTCCGGTATAACCCATAATGGCAATTGTTGATCCTTCTGGAATTGTTAAATTAATATCTTTTAGAACATATGGGAGATTATCATTATATCTAAATGATAAATTCTTAAATTCAATTTTGCCTTTTATCTCGTTGATAGAATAATCAGTATTTTCATTATCATTTATTTCGTAATTCTCCGAAAGAATTTTGTTCAGTCTTTTCATGCTTGCTTCGCCTTGCTGAACCATATTTGTAACCCAGCCAAATGCTATCATTGGCCAAGTTAGATTTCCTATGTACATTAAGAATGCTGCAATGTCGCCTAGATTTAAACTTCCATTAATAATTTTTATTCCGCCTAACCATATAACAATGATTGCAGACAAACCAGAAATAAAAAATAACGAAGGCTGCATAAAAGCTTGAATCTTTATCATGTCCATATTCCGATTGAGATAGCCTTTACTCAAACTTTCAAATTCTTTAATTTCATTTTCTTCACGAACATAAGATTTAATTACACGAATACCCGAATAATTTTCTTGTGCTTTTGTTGTAAGCTCAGAAAATCTTTCCTGAATTAGAATAAATTTTTCGTGAATCAATTTTCCGATCTTATAAACAATTATAGATAAAAAGGGAAGCGGCAATAATGAATACAAAGTTAAACTTGGGCTAATCGAAATCATTATTGCAAGCGTTATAATTAAATTTATTGATGTGTCGGTAGAGTACATTATAGCCGGCCCTAAAAATGTTCTCACAGCATTTATATCGTTTGTTGCGTGAGCCATTATATTGCCAGTTGAATTATTCTGAAAAAATCTAAGAGGAAGTTTTTGAATGTGGTTCCAAAAATCTTCTCTTAAATCGTATTCAATTTCTCTTGAAGCAACGATAATTGTTTGCCGGATAAAAAACCGGAATATTCCAGAAATTAAAGTAGCTAATACAATTAAAAGTGCGTAATAAATTATTGTTGAAATAATTACATTTGGTTTGAGAGCATTAATTGCATCTTTTGTAAGAAAGATTGCATAAACTGCTGTGGCATCGGATAGAATCATAAATACAATGCCCAAAAGCAATTTTTTCTTATATCTTATAAAATATTTTTTTAACGTGAGTAGATTTTTCATATAAATTTAAATTAAGCTTACCTCTATTAATAACTTAATATAAATAATAAGGTAAGAAAATAATATCCGCAAGAAGAATATTTTAATCTATGATTTCGAAACCAGTGTACTTCTGTAAAACTTTGGGAACAATAATTTTTCCTTCTGGTGTTTGATAGTTTTCCAGAATAGAAACCATCAAACGGCTAGTTGCTAAACCAGAACCGTTTAATGTATGAACAAACTCCGGCTTTTTTGTTGTTTCATTTCTAAAACGAATATTTGCTCGTCTTGCCTGAAAAGCTTCAAAGTTGCTGCAAGATGAAGCTTCAAGCCAGCGGTTTTCTGCCGGCGACCAAGTTTCAATATCATAACATTTAGCTGCAGAAAAACTCAAATCACCTGTACAAAGTAATAAAATTCTGTATGGAATTTTTAAAGCTTGAAGAATATCTTCGGCATCAACAACAAGTTTTTCTAGTTCATCATACGATTTTTCCGGTTTTACAAATTTTACCATTTCAACTTTGTTGAACTGATGAACACGTAAAAATCCTTTGGATTCCTTGCCATACGAGCCGGCTTCGCGCCTAAAGCATGGAGAATAACCAACATATTTTATTGGCAAATCTTTTTCATTTAAAATTTCTTCACGATGAATATTTGTAATTGGTACTTCTGCAGTTGGAATTGGATACAAACCATCTTTTTCGATAAAATACATATCCTCTTCCATTTTGGGTATTTGTCCGGTTCCTTCCATCGATTGACGATTTACCAAAACCGGCGGCATAATTTCAGTGTAGCCATGCTGCTGTAAGTGGAAATCGAGCATGTAATTTATTAACGCACGTTCAAGAGTTGCGCCTTTGCCGGTATAAAGAGGAAATCCAGAGCCAGAAATTTTTGTCCCTCTTTCAAAATCTAAAATCTTATTCTTTTTTCCAAGTTCTATATGATCAAGTACTTTAAATTCATTCTCAAATGAAAATCCTTCTGGAAGCCACCTTCTCGCTTCCACATTTTCTTCTGATGACTTACCTACTGGAACAGAAGAGTGAGCAATATTTGGCGTATGCCTAAGTATAACTTCCAATTTATTTTCTATTTCACGCAGTTGACCATCAAGCATTGTAATTTGATCAGAAACTGATTTCATTTCAGCCAATACCGGCTGAGTATCTTGCCCTGCTTTTTTCATTAAAGGAATTTGTGCAGAGGCTTGATTACGTTTTGCTTTAAGTTCATCGGTCTTTAAAATTAAAGTACGGCGCTCTTCATCAATCGATAATACATCATCAACTACGTTGGCTGAATTTTTATTCAGCAAACCTTGTTTAACGATCTCAGGATTTTCACGAATAAATTTTAGGTCGAGCATAAATTTCTTTCTTCAAAACTCAATAATTTTATTTAACAACAATATTATAAATTTTATTTTTAACAAAAATTTCTTTAACTACAGTTTTACCATCAATATATTTTACAACTTTTTCATCACTAAAAACAGATTGTTTAACAGCATCCTGTTCACTATTCATCGGCATTTCGATGGTTGCTCTAAGTTTTCCATTTATTTGAACTGCGATATTAACTTTATCTTCTATCAATGCAAAAGAATCCGGTTCGTACCATGTAGGATTTTTGAAAACGGAATCAGTCTTCCCAATTATTTGAAGACATTCCTCTGCAAGATGCGGCGCGACAGGTGCAAGCAGAATACCAAATCTTTCTAAAGAAAAAGATTGAATCTCAGAAGAGCATTTTTCTATCGATTTTACTAATTCATTAAGAAGTTCCATTAATGCAGCAATTGCAGTATTGAATCTGAAGTTATTAACTTCTTCATCAAATTTTTTAATTGTCTGATTTGTTTTTCTGTATACAACTTTTTCTTCTTCTTTTAATGAATCAATATTATAAATGTTTTTTGATTTAACTTTGTTTAATAAATTCGGGAAACGAGTGAATAGCTCGTATGTCCGCTGAACAAATCTATCAGTGCCAGCAATTCCTTTATCACTCCAATCTCCGCCCATTTCGTATGGACCCATAAACATTAGATAAAGACGAAAAACATCACTACCGAATTTTGAAGTGAACTCATCTGGATTTACAACGTTTCCTTTTGATTTAGACATCTTAGCGCCTTGGTTAGTTATTGTGCCTTGATGAACTAAATTTAAGAATGGTTCGTCGGATTTTGTTAGTCCGAGATCCCGCAAAAACTTGTGAATAAACCTTGCATACAAAAGGTGCATGGTTGCATGTTCGGCACCGCCAACATACATATCAACCGGAACCCAATTATCAGATAAGGAAGTATCAAAAATATAATTATCGAATTTTGGATTGAGAAATCTAAAATAATACCACGATGAATCAACAAAAGTATCCATCGTATCAGGATCGCGATGAGCATTGCTTCCGCATTTTGGGCATTTTACATCATAAAAATTTTTATTAGTGGTTAATGGTGATTCACCGCCTGGTTTGAACTCAACATCATAAGGTAATTCCACAGGAAGATTTTTTTCTTCAACCGGAACTTCGCCGCATTTTGGGCAATGAATAATTGGAATTGGAGTTCCCCAATATCTCTGTCTTGATATTAACCAATCACGAAGACGATAATTTACTTTTTTCTTACCAAGATTTTTGCTTTCTAAGTAATTACTAATTTTTTCAATTCCATCATCAGAATTTAATCCTGAAAATTCACCAGAATTAATCATCTTTCCAACTTCTGTGAACGCAAATTTTAATTCATCACTTTCTTTCGAGCCTGGTTCTAAAATTACTTTCCGAATCGGCAGGTTAAACTTAGTTGCAAATTCAAAATCTCTTTCATCATGCCCCGGAACAGCCATAACGCAACCTGTTCCATAAGTAAGTAATGCATAATCTGCAATCCAAATTGGAACTTTTTCACCATTAACAGGATTGATTGCAAAAGCTCCAATTGGAACTCCTGTTTTTTCTTTTATCGTTGAAGTTCTTTCAATTTCTGTTAAAGATTTTATTGAATCTCTATAATTCAAAACTCCATTTTTAAATTCTGGATTAGTCAATTTATCAACTAAAGGATGTTCGGGAGCAATAACAATGTAAGTAACTCCAAATAAAGTATCGGGACGAGTTGTAAAAACTGTAATTACTTCTTCACAGCCGTCAACTTTAAATTTAACTTCAGTTCCAATGCTTCTTCCAATCCAATTTCTTTGCATCAATTTAGTTTTTTCAGGCCAATTAATTGTATCTAACCCTTGAAGAAGCTCTTCGGCATAGTCAGTTATTTTAAAAAACCATTGAGTGAGATTTTTTTGAATAACAAGAGTGCCGCATCTTTCACACGTTCCGTCTGCTTGAACTTGCTCGTTTGCTAAAACTGTTTGATCTTTTGGACACCAATTGACAGGTGCATTTTTTCGATATGCCAATCCTTTTTTATAAAGCTGTAAAAATAACCATTGATTCCATTTGTAATATTCAGGAACGCACGTCATCAGTTCAGCATCCCAATCATACATGCAGCCAATATTTTTAAGCTGAATTCGGATATCTTCAATATTCTTCATTGTACTGTCATAAGGATGAATGCCAGTTTTGATAGCATAATTTTCTGCTGGCAAGCCAAATGCATCATATCCCATCGGCTCAAAGACATTATAGCCTTTTAATTTTTTATATCGTGCCCAAGTATCTGAAGGTCCGTAATTATACCAGTGCCCGCAATGCAGTTTTGCACCAGAAGGATAAATAAACATGTTTAAATGATAAAGTTTTTTATCAATTTTGTTAAGATCAGTTTTATAAACCTGGTTTTCGTCCCAGTATTTCTGCCATTTGGATTCTATTTCCGTAAAAGGATATCGCATTTTATTACATAATTTGAATTAAAAATATTGACAAATTTATCGAAATTAAAAAGCAATTCAAATTTATAATTAATTATATGTGATGACATTGTATCAAGATAAAAAAAGCCGCCAATGAATAGCGGCTTTTGGTAAAGTGAAAGCGTTAAGGGCTTTCGAAAAACTATTTTAATAGAACAAATTTTTTGGTTTCAGAATAAGATCCGCTTGATAAATTATGAGAATCAAAAACCTGTATACGATAAAAATATGTTCCGCTTGAAAGATTGTGCCCATCAAACTTAACAGAATATACACCGGCAGATTTATTTTCTTTAACCAAAGTATTTACTTCATTACCCAGTATATCATAAACTTTTAGAATTACGTATGATGTTTTAGGTATAGTGTATTTAATAGTAGTGCTAGGATTAAATGGATTTGGATAGTTTTGTGACAAACTGAAATTTGTTGGTAATAATACTTCCTCTTCAGTACCAGTAGCAGAAGTAAATACTGCAGTAATCCAAATATCAATATCTAAGCCTTGCCATGAAGTTTCTATATCGTGAAAAGTACCATCGTTCCATTTTTCCCAAGCACGTTTTGCTCCATTTCCTTCTCCGCTTGAATCGCAAATTATTGCAAAGCTATCATTAATTGTTGAATCCCATTCGGCACCAACAAAGAATGAATTTGCTAAATTCAATTGAGGCGAAATAGTATAAGTGTTATATTTTACAGAAGGCTTTGAATCGTCAATTTGATCGGTGTTTGTTACAAGATTGAATAAAAGATTACCTGGTGCACCTAAAGCATTTACATTTCTTACTACGATATTAAAGTTATCTGCAGTTCCATTAACTTGTTTTGTACCGTAATAAAATCTAACTTCTTTTAAAGTCTTTTGTCCACTAATATCGAATCTTTGATATTTACCCAAGTCTGTGTAACTATTTGGTCCGGTAACATATCCAGTTCCATTCGTTATTGTATAAATGAAAGGTGAATCGCCATAAAACAAAGTTTGAGTTGAAGTTTGACCTGACGTTAACTGAAGGTTAACTACATTTGTTTCATCACTTAAATTATTTGAGGAATCAAATGCTCTTAATTTAAACCAATACGGTGTTCCATTAGGATTTGAAATTGGCAAACCAGTAATTGAAAAAGAATTTGCATTTAAAACTAATATTGGTGAATTTCCTTCAGCTGCACCTGTGCCATTCCAATTAGTTCCATCCGAACTGTAATATAAATAATAACCAACCAGATCAGTTTCTGTATTTGCACTCCATGAAAAATTTGCAGTAGAACCATTTACAACGTTTCCAGTAAAATTAATTGGTTTTGCTGGAGATATTGCATCAGGAATATTAATTGCTCTGCTAACAATTTTAGGAGTTGCATTTGATGAAGTAACTGTGGCTTTGTAGAAATTAAATCCGGAAATGTTTGGATTTGCTGATATATTATATTCAACATATTTTGTTGAATTACCACTAATTGAACCTAAATTAACCACTAAACTTCCACTAGATAAAGTTAATCCATTTTGTAATTCTAATGTTACAATTACATTGTCTGATGTTATAGTTCCAGTATTGAAAATATCAAATCTTGCTGTAAACGGGTTGGGACTAAGATGCCCATTAACTAACTGTAAACTTGACGGTGCAGTAACTGTAACTGCAAGAGGTGGTAGTAAGTCATTATTTGGTTTTAATGATTTTTGTGCTTTATTATTAGATTTATTTGATTCTGTTATTTGGTTATTGGGATCGACCTTAACAACAATTGTTCTAAACTGAGGATTTGTGGGGACAGTATAACTAAATGTAAAAGTTCCACTGCCATTTACTGGTATATTGGTAATAGTTCCATTGCCAACCGGAGGGGCACTTCCACCAGCATCTGGATCTCCTTCGTAAGCAACACAATTAATATTATTTGCAGCAACACTTCCATAGTTATGTACAGTTACCTGAATATTGATTTTATCTCCGGCAACTAACAAACTGTCTGCTTTACTAAAGACAATATCGTTTGAAGAAATTGTAAGGTCAGGGTAATCTAATGAATATGCTAAAGGCATAAAATCAGCACCAGCACCCCCATTACTTTGTACAACAGATACATATCCAGATGCTTCAATCTTATAGACGTAGCTTCCGCTAAGAGAATTGAAATTATAATCTTCGCCTTCATTTAAAGTGCCTGTCCAAACTTGAGTTGGGCTTGAATATGGGAATTGATCATATAGTCCTAATTGAGTTATTGTAACATTGTTTGAAGGATCAAATGAAAAAACATCAATTCGGCTTCCTATTGTTGGCACGTAAAATAATTTTCCAAAACCTTTACCAGTTTCATCAACTGATCTTGTTAAATAGTAATATCCATAGGAAAAATATTTATAAGGAATATTTGCAGCTGATACAGAATAGGTGGAGGTAACTGTCCAAAAAGTGGCATCATAAATTTCTTTTGTATAAACTTGACCTTTTTGCAAGGTTGCAGTTTCTATAGTTTGGCCAGTTGCTGTATTAATTACTTGAATATTATTGTTATCTGCATATGAAGTAATTGTTATAGTGTTTGGCCAAGAGCCATTATATGCAGAATAGCCATAAAATAGAGTCCCTGTAAATGTACCATTAGCTGATGGTACATAATAATCCTGATCGGTATATGAAAGAGCAGAAATTGGCTGTGTTCCTGTTACTTGAAGAGGTGTAGAAAATGGAACGGATCCTGCTTCTCTAAATGAATAATGTTGCCCTTTATTTAATGTACCAGCGAATATCAAGTTTCCAGTTTCAAGATTTCTTACAGTAAACCCAGTATTATCGTTGTAAGAAAAAATTATGAAATCGTCGTAAGAACTAAAACTGCTCATCATCCAAGTGTTTAATTTTGTAGACACACCTCTTCCGCCTTCATCAACAGCAAAATATCCTTGGACTGTAGATGACATTGCGTCGCCTATTAGAACAGTATAAGATTTATTTCCTTCAATTCTATAGATGCCACTGCTTAAATGCAAAGTATAAAGAGTATCTGCAGAAAGCGTTGCTGTTCCTTTAACCGAATTTGATTGATCATAAATTGTTACGCTAGTGTTATCGAAGTAGGAAAAAATTGTGATATCTCCAAAAGTATAAACTGTAGTTTTAAAACCAGTTTTAGTGTTAAGCGGTACTACAAAATTTGAAGAACCATTCGAAGAATTTATTTCTTTTATTATCGAATGTTTTAATGCTTGCCGTTGAATATTTTTCTCTTGTGAATACACAAGTGAATTTTCAAACAATAAAATAGAAAGAAATATTACAACAAAGGGTATTCGTTTAAACATAGATCCTCCATTTTAAAAAATTAGATCTTTATTTTTGTTTTTAATGTGAAGTAAAAAAAATATTATATTTCTATTGAATTGGTATAGAAATTAAGTGTTGAAATGAGTTCTATCAATGACACACTTATGTCATTCTTTTGTTGTTGAGGGGTAGGAAAAAATTATTGTATTTTTAACAATAAATTATAATAAAAATTTTAAAGAAGATTTTATTTCAAAATTTTTTCATGGCTAAATGGCCAGCACCAAACAAACCTGCGTTAGCACCAAGTTTTGACCCAAGAAATTTTACTTTTTCGATGAATATCGGCTGCGACCATTTTCTTGCTTCAGATTTTATATCATCTAAGAATATTAATCCAGGCCCAAACAAAGGACCTCCGAATATGATTATTTCTGGATTAAAGGAACTAATTAAATTTGCTGTTGCCATTCCCCAATATTCAATACACTGCTGAATTACTTTTACTGCAATTGGATCTTTTAGCTTATATGCTTCTATAACGTCAATTGCAGTAAGTAATTCGATACTTTTCTTTATTAACGAGCCTTTATAATTTTTGCTTTTAGAAATTAATTCTATAGACATATTTACTATCCCAGATCCAGAAGCTAGATATTCAAAACAGCCTTTCGATTTATAAACTTCTCTAAAAGGCTTTTCTAAAGCAAGCCAACCTACAGCACCAACACCGTCATTAAATCCATGAAGGATTTTTCCATCGATTAATACACCTGCGCCTATTCCGCTGCCGATGGATAAATAGACTGCATTTTTAGAGCCTTTAGCAGCACCCAACCACATCTCACCTAATATATCGCAAGTTCTTTTGCTAGCTATTTTTAAATAAATGTTTTGTTCAATTAGAACTTCAAATAACTCTTGTTTGATTGGATAGTTTTCCCATCCAGGAATATTTGGTGCCCAAGCGGTTCCTGTTTTGGAAAAATAAATTCCTGGGACAGATAGACCTGCTGATTTTATTTCGATCGGTTTATTTTTAAAATTATTTAAAATCTTTTTAATGTTTTTTTGAATAACTATACTGACTTCATTTCCTTTTAATCCTTTAATGCTTGCTGTTTCCATTTCTAGTATCTTCCCTGTTTTTCCCAATGCAGCAACTGTCAAATTTGTGCTCATCAGGTCTATTGCAATTATTGCCAATCTTATACCCTTCCTTTAAATTTATTGTAATTAAGCATATCGAAAATTTATCTTAATAAATATTAATTCTAAAAGCAAGAAATTTTTTTACTGAAATAATATCTTGCTTAACATATACGTTCTCAATAGCTTTTTCTACAATAAAAATTATTTGTTTTTAATTCCTTAATCAAATAATAAAAAACAGATACTAAAAATTAAGTCATTAAGAATAGAAGTTAAAGAATAAAAACAAAAAATAATTATTACTGTAGAATTACTACCTAATAATAGGGTTACATATGAAAAATTTATACAAACTTAAAGAGTACTCTTCCTTTATAATAATAATGACTTTTATAATCTTTTGTGGGAGAGTTTCATTTGCTGCAAATGGTAAAATAACCGGTAGAGTAATAGATAGCCAAACCCGCGAACCATTGCCATCAGTTAATGTTGTAATCACCTCTACATTTTTATCTGATGGAAGAGAAATTCCCTTAGATCGTCCAATGGGGGCAGTTACAAATGTTGACGGCTATTATTTTATTCTCGATGTTCAGCCAGGGGTTTATGCTGTAAGGGCGAGTATGGTTGGATATGCATCCGTAACTCAAACAATGGTTAAAGTAGATATTGACAGAACTATAAATTTAAATTTTGAATTGACTCAATCATCAATTCAAGTTAACCAAGTTATTGTTACTGCAAAGAGAGAAATTATCAAACAAGACGTATCCGCCACACAGGAAATTATTGAACCATCCCGTCTTACGGAAATGCCTGTTACAAGATTAGATGAATTTCTTGGTACTCTAAAAGGAGTTCAGGTAGTCAGCAGTACAGAAGGAAATGGGTTAAGTGTTCGCGGAGGTTCTATTCGCCAAACAGATGTAAGACTGGATGGAATATCTTTAAGAGATCCGAGAACTGATAATTCTTATTTAGCTTTAAATACTACTACTATTAAAGAAGTTCAATTGTTAACAGGCGGGTTTGAAGCTAAATATGGTGGTATGCAGTCTGGTTTATTAAATGTTGTTACTAAAGATGGACAAAGAGAAAGATATACTTATTCCTTAAGCATAGATATGGCTCCATCGGGACAAAAAAGATTTTTTGGAGTTAATCCATGGAGTGCCGACTCTTGGGAATACAAAGTTTATGCTGGACAATATGCAATGCACGGGGTTCCTAAAGGAGATTCTACTGTACCAGCAGAGTTTCAAGGATTTAAAGGATGGACTAATCGAACGACTGGCCCCATTGCCTTAGATTCAACACAAAAGCTAGAGCTTTGGAAATTACAGCATCCAATGTACAACTTTGCAAATGTTCCAGATATGTATGTTGAAGGAAGTATTACAGGTCCGCTGCCTGGTAATTTTATTCCTTTCTTTGGCGATTATGCAAAGAATACAACTTTTCTCTTAGGATTCAAATACGAGAATTCACAGTTCGCTTTTCCAATTGGTCCCAGAAATAACTATGTTGATTGGAATGCACAATTAAAGTTGACTACTACTTTACCAAATAATATGAGGTTGTCATTAAATGGCCTTTATGCAACAGTAAATTCAATTGGCGGAAACGCAACTACAAGTTTTGGCGGAGCGTTAGTGGGGAATTCTCAAAGCTTCAGTTATTTAAATAATACAACAGAAGCAATTGCACGTCAAGCAAATATGCTTGGTGGAAGCAGCGAATTTCAAATGTTTAACCGAAGCAGGTTGCAATATTTTACTCAACGGTATATAGTTGGTGGTGCCAAATTAACACAAACAATTTCTGATAATGCTTTTTATACAATTGATTTTCAATCTGGATATACAGATCAAAATCTTTCTCCATTTGCAATGGATACTAGTAATCATTCACAATATGTTACTTTTTACAGCACAGCAGCAAAAAAATATTATACTTACAATGTTCCGGATTATGGCAGCCCAAATGCATCAACAAATTTTGGTTCAGATGTTTTAGGCCAATATATCATGTATGGCGGTCTTCAGCGTGTTGATTCATCATATTCATATGTATATCGATTAAAAGGAGATTTAACCGCACAATTAGGTCGTCATCATCAAATTGAAGCTGGTTTTTCGGCAACTTTACAAAATATATTTGTTTATTCTGGAACTTGGCTGCAGGCTTATTTGGCTTATACACCAGATACTTGGCAGTATTTTAAAGCTACTCCTTTAATTGCCGGTGCTTACGTACAAGACAAATTAGAATTTGAAGGAATGGTATTAAATGCTGGTATAAGATTGGATATGCTAGATCCAATGAAACAGGGATTTCAGGTCGGTTTTCCGTTAAATCCAGCATATGCTGCTTTGTATAGTTATGTTTATCCATTCTTACCGGGAACGGCAAATCAATATGATAGATGGTTAATTTATAGAAACATGCTTAACAATCCCCCCGGATGGCCAAGAACAGCAAACGATATTCAAACTTACATCTCACCGCGATTAGGCGTCTCTTTCCCCATTACTGAGAGCAGTAAGATGTATTTTAACTATGGTCATTTTTATCAAGCACCTCAAGTTTCATTTTTATATGGAATGAATGTCAGCCAAGGCTCAGTTGCTGTTCCTACCCCAGGACTTGAAATGGGTGAAACAATTTCTTATGAGTTTGGTTATGAACAATTGTTCCTATCTGATTTCCTAATAAATATAACTGCATATTATAAAGATCAAAAAAATCAACCGCTTGATAGAACTTATGTAAATTATTATGGAGACAATATTGTTACAGAATATGTCCCCGATGGTTATAGTGATACAAGAGGTATTGAGGTAAGGTTAGAAAGAAATGTTGGAAGGTTTTTTACTTTTAATGCAATGTATGATTATATGATTCAAAATATTGGGCATTTCGGTCTTGCTGCAGTTTATGAAAATCCTTTAATATCTAGGGATAATGAATTAAGGCAGCCTGTCATAAATAGAGACCAAGCAATTCCAAGGGCAAATATAAATTTGAACTTGCATACACCTAAGGATTTTGGGCCGCAAATTCTTGGTCATAATATTTTTGGTGCACTTTATGCAAACTTCTTATTTGAATGGCACAGCGGAGGTTCTATATTATTAAATCCTGAAGAATCTGATCCTAAACTTCAAAATTGGATTGACATTGTAAATTATTGGAATATTGATATGCGTGCTTCAAAAGCTATTAATACACCATTCGGAAATTTGGAATTTGTACTTACCATACAAAACTTAACGAATAATAAATGGCTGAATACAAATAATATGACTTTACAACAATACAGCGATTATAAAAATTCTTTAAAAACTCCGGATAAAGGTGGAAGTGATGAATGGGGGCAATATAAGTCCTCTGATAATCATATTAAAGTTGGCTGGTGGGAAGCACCAATATTTCTAAACCCAAGAAGATACATAATTGGCTTAAGATTAGATTTTTAAATTTTTGATTAAGGATAAAAAATGATAAAAAATATAATTAATAATTTAATTCCAATTGTACTGCTATTTACAACAATTAATTATTCGCAGGATAGAAATTATAATCCGCCGCCAATGCTTTTAAATGTTGGTCATATTAATATGAGTATGAATAAAATGATGGGAGATGGCGGGCTTCAATCGCAATTCAGTTGGGATCTTACAGGAAATGACCGCCAAAATACAGAAATATTTTATTGGCCTGAAGACTGGTATCAATCAAATATGCTGTACCAGATTTTTAATCCTATCTCTATTGATGACAGTATTGGAATTACAGATCAGTACGGGAAAAAACAATTTTTCTTTATTCCAGGATTTGGAGCTGAAACAGAAACAAATTTTGGTTTAACTGATTGGGCCTATGAAGTGAGAAGATATCGACCTCCTCATATTACTGTTGATGGGCTTAGATTAGACCCTCCTTATCAATGGTATGTAAATAAAAATATTCCTGCTGATGAAATAATATCGTTTGAAGATGTTCAACCTCAATATGGAATTCGCAGCCATGTAGAAGTTTATGCTTTTTCAAATCCAAATCATGCAAATTATTTTATTTGGAAAGCTACTCATAAATTTACTGGTGAATTGCAGCTACCTAGAACTGCAACTTCAAAAGATACAATTCCAGATCAAACAATAAAATTTTGGTGGCCTATTTCCTTTAGTTTTGGCCCATCAAAAGCGGGTGAGAAGGCAGTGACAAATGCTTTTATGTATGAAGGTCAAGATGATTTGGACAGTTGGTTTAAAAGAAAATCTGAATTATTGTCAAATGGATTAAGAGATTCTTTATATGTTGCATACTATTGGGATACAGCTTTCCCAGGTGCAAGTGCATACTCAAATGGTTCAACGGATGATGCTGGTGATCCTGATAGAACAACAGGTTTTATCCATTCACCGCAAGTGTGCGGATTTAGTTTGCTGCATGCAGATAAATCTTATTCAGATAGATCAGACGATCTTAGCCAGCCTTATGCTATTCCACATGCGGGAATTGAAGCAGATTTATGGGGTAAACACAGAATTGATGTAAAGTATATGTATCGTGGTGATTATGCTGATTACGGAGGAAGATTTCCGCTAGATCCTATTACAGCAGGATTTCAAACTAAACCTTTAAAAGGACCAATGCGTTTTATTACAGTTGGTCCTTATACGCTTACAAAAGATATTAAATCGAATAGAATTGATTCTTTAACATTCGTTTATGCAGTTGGAGTTGGCGGATTAGGTTGGAATGCATGTGATTCTTTAGGAAGACTTTGGCTAAGCAAAACTATTTCTGACGGAGCTAAAGATAGTGCTATATTAAACGCTGGGAAAGATTCACTTTGGAAAACTATGGATAGGGCTAATTGGGCTTGGAATAGAATAAGTAAAGGTTTATCGGTTCCAACTCCTCCACCAGTTCCAGACATTGAAGTTACTTCTGGACCTGATCTTAATACAGTTCAATGGTCGTATCCAGATCCTTCATATTTTAAAAATACAATTACTGGTGTCGATGATTGGTATGCTTGGCGAGTTTATAGAAAGCAAGGTGCATATTTAGTAAACGATCCGTTAGACCAGAACAGTGGTGCAAGGTGGCAGTTAGTTTATGAAACTACAGATAGAAATCAAACAACTTTTGTTGATAAAAATGTAACAAGAGGAGTTGATTATTATTATGCAGTTTCTGCTGTAAACAATGGTTCCCAAAATGATGGAATTTATCCAGGTGAGCAATTGGAAAGCAACTGGTTGGAAAACAGAACTGGATATCCAGCAGTTCCATACAAAGCTGGATTAAATACATCTAAACAAGTTCGTGTTGTACCAAATCCCGCTACAGTTGCTGCTGGCAGTGGACTTTCTTCCGGAACTCCTGATAAAATATCTTTCTTTAATTTGCCATATAAATGCACTTTAAGAATTTTTACTGAAACTGGAGACTTAGTGAAAACAATTGTTCACATAGGTACCGCAGATGAAGAATGGAACCAGCGGACTGATGAAAATCAATATGTTAGCAGCGGAATTTATATTCTTGCAGTTACAGAATGCCAAGATTTGGATGGAAGAGCATTGCCAAATGATTTTGTCAAATTCATTCTTGTTCGCTGATAAGAAAGAAATAAAATGATTATACACATTTGCCATTTTTGGTTTTAATGGAGGTTTTGATGAAAATTATTACAAAGTTTTTAATTATAGGTTTTCTATTAAGTTTATCATTTGTAAGTTTAATAAATGCTCAGGTTAAACGAGCACAAGTTGGTTTTAGATTTTTAGAAAATCCTGTATCGGCAGAAGTTATGGGTAGAGGGGGAGTTGGAGTTACAACTACTTTTAATTCAAATGCTATTTTTTGGAACCCCGCATTACTTGGAGAAGTACCAAACAATATTGATATAAGTTTAAATAGAACTCAAGGTATTGCAGACATTAATTATAATGCTATTGGAGCTTCTATTCATATTGGTGACTTTGGTGTTTTAGGTTTAAGCATTTTAGCAATGGACTATGGAACTTTTTATCAAACAATGCGTGCCGCAAATGATCAAGGATATATAGAAACTGGAACATTTTCTCCTACAGCGATTGCTGTTGGCGTTGCTTTCTCGCAAAAAGTAAGTGAACGATTTTCATATGGAGTACATGTAAAATATGCACGACAAGATTTAGGCAGCGCATGGATTGCAACCGCTGGAGATTCTTTAGGTGATCCTAATCTTTTAAAATCTTTGCAAGAAAAGAAATATGTACTTGGCACAATCGCTGCTGACGTTGGAACATTTTATGACTTTCAATATAATGGAATTACTTTCGGCGCAACAATCTATAATGTTTCAAGATCACTTGCATATGAAAGTGAAAATTTTCCACTTCCATTTTCTATAAGCTTTAGTGCAACTGTTCAGCCACTTAAATTTATTTTTGATAACGAAACTGCACGTTCAATTATTTTAAGTTTTGAATCTAACCATCCAAGAGATTATAGAGAAAGAGTAAAGTTTGGTGCAGAATATCATTTCTTCGATATGTTTACAGCACGTTTTGGATATTTAGTTAATTATGATGAAAGGAGCTGGACTGCCGGCATTGGTGTTAAAGCCAACGTTTCTAATATCCCGATTCGTGTTGATTATGCAATGGAACCTTTTGGATTATTTGGCAATGTGCATTATATATCTTTAGGTTTCGCTTATTAAAATAAATTATAAAGTTAACGGCATTATTTTATTCAAATCTTAATGCCTCTATAGGATTTAGTAGAGCAACTTTTCTTGCAGGATAAAATCCAAAAAAAAATTCCTACAGCACCTGAAAAAAGCCGAATGACAAAATTATGGATTTGTGTAAAATTAACGTAGTCCAATTTGCTATTGAAGAAATTAGATAAGATGTTATTATGCCTAAAATTACTCCAATTAATCCTCTTAAAAGACTAATCATAATTACTTCAATTAAAAATTGAAATAATATATTTTTTTTCTTGATCCAATAGATCTTATAATACCAATTTCTCTAGTTCTCTCTGTTGCTGGGACAAGCATTATGTCCATTATTCCCATTCCAACAACAATTAATGAAACAGAGCAATACTTGCTAAAAGAATTGTTAAAATTCTTAAAGTAGATTCTGCTGCGTTAGCAATATCTGTTTGAGTTCTTACTGTAAAATCATTAAGTTATCATGATTGCAGATGATTTCTTGACCTCAGCGTTTCAGTAATTTGCTGTTCGGCATCTTTAATAGCAGCCGAAGATTTTGCTGATACTAGAATTACGTTCACACATGTCCATCTTAACATTTTTGTTTGGATAGTAAATGGTGCAATAATAATATAATTCTGGCCATTTCCCATTGCTGTTTGACCTTTTGGATTCAAAACACCAATTACATTGAAAGGATGAATTTTAATCCAAAAAAATTAAATTTTTAGATCATAATTAATCTTGACAAATTTAGCATTTGTCTTTATTTTTGATCTCTCTTTTAGAGTTATTTTTTAAATAATAATTTCTTAAAAAAGATAAAAAAATTATTCCGCGATAGCTCAATGGTGGAGCATTCGGCTGTTAACCGAAGGGTTGCAGGTTCGAGCCCTGCTCGCGGAGCCAAAAACAAAAGATATGCGAACTATTGAAAAATAGTTCGCATTTTTTTTTGAGATTATAAAGCTAATTCTTCGCAAAAAATAAATTCATACTTCCCACCAACAATAATTATTTTACATTATAGGTAGTAAAGAAGATGAATTTTGAGTATCAATCTTAGTTTCGGTCGTTCTTAATCCATCAGAAGTAGCTTTTAAAATTATTTCTCCTGGTTTACGATCGGATAAAATAATTATAGAGCATTTCCCGTTAAATAATTTCCGCTGATAACCACAATTTATATATTTGTCTTTTTCATGACTGCTCGGATTACCGTTTCCTACACCAATAATTTTTCCTGCACCTTTAATTTCAAAATGGATTAAATTATTTGCTGTTGGAACTTCTCTTCCTTTTGAATCCAAAACAGAAACTGTAATAACTGAAACGTCTTCTCCATCTGAATTTATTGTTGAACGGTCTGGAGTTAATTTGATTGAAGATGGTTCTCCGGTTGTCTCAACTTTATCGTGAATAAGTTTCCCATTCCTCCAGCCGAGAGCTTCAAGAGTACCTGGCTCATAAGGTATTTTCCACTCTAAGTGAGAATCCTTTTCCATCTTTTTTGTGCCAAGATTTTTGCCGTTAAGGAAAAGTTCAACGCTGTCACAGTTGCTGAAACACCATACATCAATTGGTTTACCTTCTTTTCCCTTCCAGTTCCAGTGAGGAAAGATATGAAGGACATCTTCATTTGTCCACCATGATTTGTAATAGTAAAAAATATTTTTTGGAAAACCGCAAACATCAAGAATACCGAAATGCGAATTTATGCATGGCCAGTTATAGGGTGTGGGCTCGCCTCGGTAGTCAAAGCCGGTCCAGACAAACCCGCCGGCAAGCCATTTTCTTGCATCAAAAAACTTCCACCAGGATTCTGCTGTATTGCCCCAACCGGGCTCATTCAAATCATAATCGCTCATATAACAATTCACAGTATCATTAACATAAATTCCTCGAGTACAAAGTGTGCTAGCTTGTTCGGATCCTAATATCGGCTGATTAGGATGTTCTTTTCTATATTTATCAATATCGCCAATGTAATAATTAAATCCTCTTACCTGAATAACGCTATTGATTCCATCAAAATGTCCTCCATTATTTGCAGCATATGTGCAAAGTCTGGAAGGATCAAACTTCTTTATAATTCTCATAAATGATTCAGCAATACCTTTTCCAATGTTGTTGTTTTGTATTTTCCATTCTTCATTGCCAAGCGACCAGATAATAACAGAAGGATGATTTCGATCTCGAAGAATTAGATTTTTAAATAGTGATTTTATTTCATATGTATTTCCCATATAACGGTTTTCATCCATAACAAGCATACCAAGTTTGTCGCAAGCTTCAAGCAATTCTGGCGTTGGTGGATTATGGCTAGTTCTTATTGCATTGCAGCCAAACTCTTTCAGCTTTTTAATTCTAAAGTATTGGAGTCCATCTGGCAATGCAGAACCAACACCTGCATGATCCTGATGATTGCAAGTGCCTTTCAATTCTATTCTCGTTCCATTAAGAAAGAAACCGCTGTCTTTATCAAATCTAATTGTACGAATTCCAAAAGTAGTTTCTTTCCGGTCTACAAAATTATCTCCATTCTTAATCACCTGAACAACTTTGTAAAGATATGGATCTTCCAGCGACCAGAGATGAGGATTTTTGATTTGAATTTTTTGCTTAAAATTTATTTTCTCATAACTTTTAACCTCTGCAAAAGTAGATTCTGTTGAAGCTACCTCATTTCCTTTTTCATCCAAAATAAATGAATAAAGTTTACCGCTGTTTTTTCTTTCACTTTGATTGAAGATCTGAGTTTCGATATTAACAACCGCTGTGTTTCTGGAAACTTTGGTGTTTACGTAAGTTCCGTACAATGGAATATGAAGCGGTGAATATTCCAGCAGCCAAACATGCCGATAAATTCCCGCACCTTCATAGAACCATCCTTCCGATTGAGTAGCATTAACTCTTACAACAAGAAAATTTTTTTGTCCGAATTTTATATAATCAGAAACATCAAAAGAGAATTCGTTGTATCCACTTAAATTTCTTCCCAAGAATAATCCATTTAACCAAACCATACAATCGCGGAATACACCATCAAATTTTATGGAAAATATTTTACCCTTAGATGATTCAGGAATTGTAAAAGATTTTCTATACCAACCGATGGAAGTTTCCGGAAACTGTCTTCCAAGAGGTTTGTAGCCATGGTCTTTAATGGCATCATTATTTTCATAAACAAAGTTTAATTCAACTGCCCAGTCGTGTGGAAGATTTATAGTTCTCCATGTACTGTCATTAAAATTTGAATTTGCTGGGCCACTGGCTTCTCCCGCTTTGGCAAATAATTCATCTAATCCAAATCCAAAATCTTTTTCAGGCGAAGCTGAATTTCCCAGATGAAATTTCCAGTTATAATCAAGAAGAAATTTTTCTTCTGATTTGAATTGTAAGGGATTGATTATCTTATTTGTTATGCTTTGCTTAATCGGCATTGAAGCAAAACTTAAGTTTGATATAATTTGAAATGAAGAAAGTATAATAATGAATAAGAAAACTTTCTTTGTAATCATTTTGAGTAATACATATTTTATTTTCATAAAATCACCTTTTTTTAATGTTTCTTCATTTTTTAACAATGAAATTAGAAATAATATTATTCATTGCAAGATTAGAACAGAAAAAAATTATAACTTTTTTTATTCGATTTTAGATATGTTTATTTTAATAAAAAATAAATTTCGAACTTTTTGAAGATGAGTTCAAAGTTGAACCACTAAATTTTATCGTAAACAAATTCTTAGAACGGAGAAGGATATGTTTAGAGTACAGATTATTTTTTTAATAATAATACTATTTTTATTCTCATTCAAATCAAACTGCCAATCCATGGATTCGGTTTTATTTAAAGATGGTTTGGTAATCAAATTAAATAATGATATTAGCAAAGGAATAATATCTCCAGATGTAATTTCTGCTTCACTTGTTACAGGCGTATGGAAAGCTCCGTCGGCAAATGAACAAATAAAATCAAATGATAAAATAATAGGAACGTGGAAAAAAATTGAAACCGACTCAACCGGTTGGATTAGAAATGATTCTCTTACATACGCATATATTTATTTCAGTTATAATTCCAACAAGGATCAAGTTGCAATTCTGGAAGGAATGGGGCAGAGTAAAGTATATATTAATGGGATTGAGCGTTCTGGAAATCCATATCGTGATCAAGATACATTTGAAAGCTGGGCGCCGAGATTTGATTACTCATTGGTTCCTGTCAAATTGCATAAAGGTATTAATGATTTCCTTTTTTTGATTAGAAGAGGATACTTTAAAGCGATACTTAATACGAGAGAAAATGGATTACTTATTGACGATAAAGATTTAACAATTCCGGATTTAATTGTTAATAAAGAAGTTGACACTTTTGGTGCGGTTCCATTTCTAAATGCCACAGAAAATTTTTATAAAGGATTGTACGCAAAAACTTGGTCTAAGAATTCTACTCCGAATTATTATCCGGTAAATGATATTGTTCCGCTTTCAATTTATAAAGTTGCTTTTAGAATAAAACTTCCAGTACAGAAAAACACTAGAAAGATAAAGCTAAATATTCAGCTTGTAAAAAAAATAAGTCCAAATGGAAATGATGATGTTATTTCTTCATCATCAATTGAATTAAATGTAGTAAATTCTAACGAAACTCATAAAGAAACATTTATCAGCAAAATAGATGGCAGTGTTCAATACTATGCAGTTAATCCACCAATAAATTTAAAAAACAAACCTGCTCTTTTCCTTAGCTTGCACGGCGCAGGTGTTGAAGCGATCAATCAAGCTAATGCATATTATCATAAAGACTGGGGATATATTGTATGTCCAACCAACCGGCGCCCTTATGGTTATGATTGGGAAAATTGGGGACGAATGGATGCGCTTGAAGTTTTAAATATTGCGAAGAAAGAATTTAATCCAGATGAAAATAGAATTTATTTAACCGGACATTCAATGGGTGGACATGGCGTATGGCATTTGGGGGTAAATTATCCTGATTTGTTTGGTGCAATCGGTCCAAGCGCCGGTTGGATAAGCTATTGGTCATATCGAATAAATTCTTTAAAAGATTCTACTGACGTAACAAAAATGCTGGTTCGTTCGATGAAGCAAAGCGACACTTATGCGTTTGCTACAAATTTAAAACCCAATGGAATTTATATTCTTCAAGGTTCCGCTGATGATAATGTTCCACCTGAACAAGCCGAATCAATGGTGAAAGTTTTATCTAAATTTCATAAAGATTTCATCTATTATGTCGAACCAGGCGCCGGACACTGGTGGGATGTTTCAGATGAACCTGGCGCAGATTGCGTCGACTGGGCACCTCTTTTTGACTTCTTCTCTCATCATGCAGTTGCTAATAATAGCATGGTAGATAATATTGATTTTATTACTGCCAATCCCGCTATTTCTTCAAAAGATTATTGGGTGGAAATTATAAATCAAATTGAGCAACAAAAATTAAGCAGAATCAAAATTTCTCTTGAACCTGGTAAAAGAGAATTTATTGGTACTACAAGCAACATCGAAACTTTTTCTATTGATCCTTCAATGTTAGAATCCGATAAATCTATTACGGTTTTAATAGATGGACAATTTGTTTCAAACATAAATATTCATGCAAATGGAAAGATATATTTGAAATTAGTTGATGGTAAATGGAAACAGATAAACGCAATTAATATCAATGATAAATATCCAGATCGTTGCGGCAACTTTAGAGAAGCGTTTAATCATGATGTTCTTTTTGTTTATGGTACCCATGGAGATAAAGCAGAAAATAAATGGGCTTTGGAAAAAGTAAGATGCGATGCAGAGAAAGTTTGGTACCAAGGAAATAGTGCAATTGAGATAATACCTGATGATGAATTCACGCTTGAGAAATACAAAGATAGAAGTGTGATACTTTTTGGTAATGCACAAACAAATTCAGCTTGGAATAAACTTCTCAAAGATTCTCCAATTCAAGTTGATAATGATAAAATAACCATTGGAAATAAAGTGCTTAAAGGAAATGATTATACTTGCTTGATGATTAGACCAAGAATCGATAGCAATGTTGCAAGCGTTGGAGTTATTTCGGGGACGGGTTTAAGAGGAATGCAGCTTGCAAATCTAGCGCCTTATTTTGATCAATATGAAAGTTTTCCAGATGTTGTAATTTATAATTCAGATATTCTAAAGTCAGACAGTGCCGGCGTAAAATTTACTGGTTATTTCGGTAATGACTGGAGTTTAAAGAATGGAGATTTTGTTGAACAATGAAGATTAATATGAAAAAATTTTTATCTTTAAGTCTCATTTGCCTTTGTACAGTTGTTATTGTTGAAAATAAAGTTTTGGCGCAAAGTAAGTTGACTGATTTTGTAAATCCTTTCATTGGCACCGGAGGGCACGGACATACATTTCCTGGAGTAACTCTACCTCACGGAATGATTCAACTAAGTCCCGATACACGCACTGAAGGCTGGGATTGGTGCTCAGGTTATAATTACTCAGATAGCAGTATAATGGGCTTCAGTCATACTCATCTTAGCGGAACTGGTATCGGAGATTATGGTGATATTTTATTTATGCCAACTACTGGAGTAGTGAAAACAGAACCCGGCTCTATTGACAAACCTAGATCAGGATATCGTTCAAGATTCAGCCATAAAGATGAAACATCAAAACCAGGCTATTATTCTGTTATTCTTAAAGATTATAAAATTAAAGTTGAATTGACTGCAACATGCAGAGTTGGACTTCAAAGATATACCTTTCCTAAAACAAATGAAGCAAATATCATTTTAGATCTCGATCATGGAATCCAAAATAAAACTACTGCTGCCGAAATTAAAATAATAAACAATAGAATTATAAAAGGTTACAGACAGACGACCGGCTGGGCAAAAAAACGTTGTGTCTATTTTTATGCAGAGTTTTCTAAACCATTTAACTCATTCGGTATTTCAGATGACAGCAATTTGGTAGAAGGCAAATCTTTCGCAACAGGAACAAATTTAAAAGCTTTTGTAAGATATAGTACTGAATCAGGCGAAAAAATTCTGATAAAAGTTGGAATTTCATCAGTCAGCATTGAAGGAGCAAGAAAAAATCTTGAAGCGGAAATTCCCGGATGGAATTTTGATCTTGTGGAAAACCAAGCCGATAAAGAATGGAATAAAGCTTTATCTTCAATTATTGTTGAGTCAAAAAATAAAGACAATAAAATAACTTTCTACACTGCGTTGTATCATGCTTTAATTACTCCAAATATTTTTTCCGATGTTGATGGTAGATATTACGGAATGGATGGAAAAGTTCATACCATGAAAGACCATGATATGTACACAGTGTTTTCATTGTGGGATACCTTCCGCGCAGAGCATCCATTGCTTACAATTATTGAACCGAAGAAAGATTTGGACATGATTCGTTCCTTAATAGAAAAATATAAAGAGAGCGGATTGCTGCCAGTTTGGGAGCTTGCTTCAAATGAAACTGGAACAATGATTGGTTATCATTCCATACCGGTTATAGTAGATGCTTACTTTAAAGGTATTAGAGACTTCAATGTTGAAGAAGCTTTTGATGCGATGAAGAAGAGTGCAATGCAGAATGACAACGGACTCAAATATTATAAAGAGATGGGTTATATTCCTGCGGATCTTGAAAATGAAAGCGTCTCAAAAACTCTTGAATATTCTTATGACGATTGGTGCATTGCAAAAATGGCAAAAGCATTAGGTAAGGAAAAAGATTATAAATATTTTATAGATAGAGCGAAGTTTTATTCCAACTTGATTGATCCATCTACTTTATTAATGAGGGCAAAGAAGAATGGAAAATGGATTGAACCTTTTGACCCATATTCTGTGAGCGGAAATTATACCGAAGCGAATGCTTGGCAGTACAGTTTTTTTGTTCCACAAGATGTTAATGGATTGATAAAATTAATGGGTGGAGATGCAAAGTTTGATTCAGTGCTAGACGAAGTATTTAATGCAAATCCAAAAACTACCGGAAGATTTCAATCTGATATTACCGGAATGATTGGGCAATATGCCCAGGGAAATGAACCGAGTCATCATATGGTTTATCTTTATAATTATTCTGGCGAACCATGGAAAACTCAGAAAAGGGTTCATCAAATTGTTACAAAACTATATACGGATAGTACTGATGGGCTTTGTGGAAATGATGATTGTGGACAGATGTCTGCATGGTATGTATTAAGCGCAATGGGCTTTTATCCGGTTTGCCCTGGAAAAGATGAATATGAAATTGGCACACCTATGTTTGATAAGGTTATAATAAAAGTCAAAGATAGAAAGAAATTTGTCATTCAAGCAAAAAATTTATTAAGCTCATCGGGAAATCCTAATTATTATATTCAGTCTGCAACTTTAAATGGTAAAAATTATAGTAAAACATTTTTCAAACAATCAGATATATTAAATGGAGCTAAAATTGTTTTTTACATGAGTTCAAATCCAAGTAAATGGGGATCTGATTCAACATCTAGACCAAAATCTTCAATCGATGTTCCGTTTGAGCAGGTTCCATATCTTATTTCGGGTGAAAGAGTTTTTAAAGATTCAACTTTTGTTGGTTTAGCATCGACAGATAATTCAACTAAAATTTATTATACGATCGACGGGACAAATCCTTCTGTAAAAAATAATTTATATATGCAGCCGATTAAAATTTCAAAAACTTCAACTCTTAAATCTGTTTGTTATAAAAATGGATTATACAGTAAAGTTGTTATATCAAATTTTAATAAAATTCCTGAAGGAAGAAGTATAAAGCTTTACACAAAATACAGCTCATCATATACTGGCGGGGGAGCGCTAGGTTTGATTGATGGAATAAAAGGGACAATGAATTTTCACTCTGATGCTTGGCAAGGATATGAAGGAAATGATTTGGATGCCGTAATCGACTTAGGAAAAATAGAAAAAGTTTCGTCAATCCAAGCGTCATTTTTACAAAATACTGGTTCATGGATCTTCTATCCGTTGGAAATAGATTATTATATATCTTCAGATGGTGAGAATTTTACAAAAGTTTATGAAGTGCAAAATATTCCAGATGAAAAAAATAGCGCTGCAGGTATTAAAGATTTTGAAAAGAAGTTGGAAGATACTCAAACAAGGTATATAAAAATTTATGCAAAGAATGTTGGCGTTTGTCCGCTATGGCACGTTTCAGCCGGCGGCAAAGCTTGGTTGTTTATTGATGAAATATCAATTAAAAATTAGAATATTTTTAATAATTCTCAAATGAATTTCAAAGTTTATTGCTATTAAATCAATATTTAAAAATTATGAAAAAAATACTTTTACTTTTTCTCGTAAATTCAGTTTGTTTTGCTCAACAACTATCTATTCCGCAAATAAAATTTTCTCCGCAAAAATATATCTGTTATTACACAAATAAACCTTTAATTATAGATGGCCGATTGATTGAAACTGCCTGGAAAAAAGCAGAATGGACAAATGACTTTGTAGATATAGAAGGCTATTCCAAACCAGTACCAAGATTTCGTACGCGCGTTAAAATGCTTTGGGACAGCAGCTATCTTTACATCGCTGCCGAAATACAAGAACCAGACATTTGGGCAACGCTAAGGCAACGGGATACTGCAATTTTTTATGATAACGACTTTGAAATTTTCATTGATCCTGATGGTGATACTCATCGATATTCAGAGTTTGAAATGAATGCATTAAATACTGTTTGGGATTTACTTCTTATAAAACCATACCGTGATACTTGGAACGCTGCTGTAAATGATTAGGATATTCATGGATTGAAATCTTCGGTTAAGATTAACGGAACACTTAATAAACCCGGCGATAAAGATGAAGGCTGGACAGTTGAGGTTGCATTTCCATGGGATGCTTTTAAGGAAATAACGCAAGTCTCTGTTCCTCCTAAAATTAAAGATCAATGGAGAATTAATTTTTCGCGTGTGGAATGGAAGACTGAAGTTAAAAATGGAATGTACATGAAAATTATAAATCCTAAAACTGATAAACCTTATCCTGAAGATAACTGGGTTTGGTCGCCGCAGGGTATTGTTAACATGCATTATCCTGAGATGTGGGGTTATATTCAATTTTCGACTGATTCAGTTGGTAATAAAATTGATTCTTTTGTTGTAAGAAAAGAAGAAGCAGCAAAATGGTATTTAAGACAAATTTATTATAAAGAAAGAAATTATTTTGATTCAATTGGAACTTTTACTACTGACTTAAAAAAAATTGGGATTAAAGAAGAAGATATTAAAGGCTTCAAAATGCCGGCTAATGTTGAATGCACATCAGATTATTTTGAAGCCCAGTTGAAATCTCTTGACAATTCAGAAACAGTTTTAATCAGAAATGACGGCCGTGTTTGGATAGAACAATCATTGCAAAATAAAATGCTTAATAAAAAAAATTAATTGCAGCAGATATTCTTTCTGTCTAAAGTTTTTATTTTCAATTTATCACTAATTATAATTTTTTCGTCTGCTATCCAATAATCTATTGTTGCAAGAATTGTTGAAATCCTTGCATCTTTGGGTTTCGGATTTATAGTATAGTCAAACCATTTACCATTTTTTTGCTCTAAAACAAAACCAGACTCTTTAAGAATGCCAAGATGTTTTGATATCGTCGATTTTGTTAATCCTAACAATTCTTTAATTTCGCATTCACATAAAACTTTTAATTGAAGTGCTTTTAATATTCTTAGCCGATCAAGATCCGAAAGCGCTCTAAAAATTTTTATATTATCTTCAATCATAAATCATTTTTGCTTTCATCAATACAATTTAAAATTCTTATTTAATATTTAAATATTAATTCAATTGCTTAAACAATGCTTCGGCTTTCCTTTTTAGTCCAACATTATTTAACGCTTGGATGTATAATTTTTTATAAGTTATGTCCTTAGGTGAATAATGAATGGCTTTTTCATAAGCAGCCAACATATCAATATAAAGTTTGTGGTTATTATAAAACGAAGCTAACAAAGTTTGTTTAAGAGAATTGTCAATGTTTCTAAAATCTTTCATTAAAATATTAACTGAGTCTTTTATCAATGTGGCTTTTGATTGCGGTAACCAGTAAAAATGAGAAGTGTCAGTTAGAGATTTATTCTTTCCAGCTTCAGTTAAAAACCATTTATAATTATCTCCACGAGTTAGTTTATTTTTTTTAAAATTTATTGAAATTGAAGTATCATTTAATTGCTTTGAAAAAATTACTTTACCAGCATTATCTACAATTGAAAAAATGTATGATTTTTTCAACGTAGGGTACCAGCTAAATGTTGCTATATCTTCATAAATGTCTGTATTCGAGGGAGTGCAATAATCAATAGGGAATTTAATTAACCTTTCAACAGAACCAGTAACTTTCATATTACCAATATCATCAACTGATTGTACAAATTGTGCTAAAACATATTTTGTAAACTTTTTTGTTGTTGAACTTTTATTTGAATTTAATATTGAGACCAAATTTTTATAATCATAGGTCCCAACTTTCTTTAATTCTAAAGTTCTGCCGTCTTTATATACTAAATCTAAGTAGGTGTTTTTGTTTAGTCTTATTTTATCATTGTCATAAATTTTCTCTCCTGGTTTCACAGTTAATATTTTTGTCCCTCTAGTTAAAGTGATTTTTCCCTTAGCAGTTAAAGCAATGAATTTTATTTCTTGGCAATAACTTAAATTGTATAAGAAAATAATTGTTATTAATAAAAATAATTTTTTCATATTAAGCTCTCTTTAGTTTAAACTTTTGTATTTTTTCCATAATTATGTCATAAATTGCTTCGCTATCTGATATAAGAACAATTGAAGCAAGCATCAATGTAATACTTAATTTTAATTGGAAATTTATAAATATTTCTAAATCGATAAAAAGTAAAATAATAAACTCTAAAGTTTTTGTTGCCAAACTAATAATGCTTAACCAATCAATATTTTTCATTTTAATGAATTTAAGTAAGGCAATGTTCAAATAGCATATTATCATTGCTAACAAAACTTCGATCCAAGTTGGTAAAGTGTTAATGTATGATTTATTTAAAATCATCGAAATAATATTAGCGTGGATTACCACACCATACATATCCGGATAGGTTTTCCCTGCATAATTTTCATTTAATGGTGTATAAAAAATATCTTCTAAAATTTTTTGTGAAGGATATTCACCTAAAAATCCCAAAAGAACAATTTTGTCCTTTAAGAAATCTAAATTATCTAAGTTATCAATATTAGTCCCGTCGACATAATAGAATTTATCTGCATTCCCACGATAGTTAATAGTTTCAAAATTTTTATTTCTCTTAATAAGTTTATCGTAACTTTTTTTATCAAACAATTTTACAATTTCAGTTGAAAATGCATCAATTGTGCTATCTTTAAATTTTGCTTCTGGTTTAAATAATCTGATAGTAGTTAGATTTGAACCTGCTTTACTTGGAAAATTAGCGAAACCGGAATAAGAAAAATTTTTGAATTTATTAATTGATGTTGTTAAAGTATCATAAATTTGTTTTTCTTCGTCATAACCAGAAAGTTTATTAACTATAACTGTATTATCATCTAATTTAATTGCTTCGGATAATAGGGAATCTCCTATGGGTTCTTTGTTCTCGCGAAATAAGATATCTAATCCTACTACCTTTGGTTTATAACTTTTAATTTTTGTAATCAATTCAGCAAGCTGTGGTCGATTTAAATATCCAATATTTACAATTACAATGTTTGTATCGGCAGATTTTTCTGGACTTAACTTTGAGAACACAATATCATTTACATCAAAGTCATAAAGAGCATTTTTTAACGGATTGAAGAAGCCGAGATTTATTGGAATGAAAGTTAACAGCCATATTATTACAAAAACAGTTATTGTAATACCAAGAAATTTAAGTTTAAATATTTTTTTCATTCGGTTTTGAAATATTGATTTGAGATATACGAAATTACAGCATAATTTAGATTCAAACAATATTTAAATAGAAATTGATAAGCATGATAAAATAATGAAGGGGGACGGTGAGTTTCGTCCCCCTCTGCTATGCGTTTAGAGGTAAGAGAGAACTAATCTGCATTCATTTCATCATCAACATTTATATCTTTTACTCTATCCTTTGATTGTTTATAATTGTTGATATTATAAGTAAGTCCTAAGAATAATATTCTTGAATCCCGCTGTCCAGTATTAAATAAAGTAAAACCATTGCCATAAGTAACTGAGCTATATTTTCTAGTGTTGAAAATATCGCTAAGTCTTAAATTCACCGATAAATTTCCATTCATGAAATCTTTTTTTATTGCAACATCTGTAAAGTATATTGCATCGCTTCTGCCTTGAGGTCTGACAACAGGTGAGTTATAAGTTGAAGAAATTTGTAACGATAAGGTTTTATCTAAAGACCAAGTAGAATTTATTCTACCTGTCCAGCTATAACTATAATTGCTATTTCCTGTTACTAAAACCGGATCGTTAATATCTGATCTGAAATATGATGCATTCGCATTTATACTCCACCATGGAAAAAGCTTTCCGTTTACTAAAAATTCAGTTCCATAATTTTTTTGGCTTGAGATATTTTCATATGTTGTTTCAGTTATCCCATTATTTGCAAGGTTACTAATTTCGGTAATCATTCCATTAGTTTGCTTTAAGAATAGTGAAGCATAAATATTGAAATCAAAAAATATTGTGCTGTATCCCATCTCGTAAGAATTTGTATACTCGGGTTGAAGATCTGGATTTCCATAAGAAAGATTTAAGGAATCCGAATAATTTGTAAATGGATTTAACTCCCAAGGGCGTGGTCTGTCAACTCTTCTGCTATAACTTATTTTGAATTCCTGTAAAGGAGTGAAATCATATGCAAGAAAAACTGAAGGATAAAAACTTAGATAATTATCTTTATAAGAAATTCCTTCATTCAGTAATTTAGAGTTAGTAATAGCGTATTCACTTCTTACGCCGCCTTGGAATTTAAAGTCATTTATTGAACCGGTATAAATTCCATAGAGAGCATGAATTTGTTCTTTATAATCAAAGTTATTGCTGCGAAGATTATTATTTATCCATACATTGCTTGATGGATCAAAGTTATAGAAATTGTAATCCATTCCTAAATCACTTATTGAGCTTTTATAACCTAATTCAATTCTGTTGTTTTTATTAATTGGTTGAATAAAATCTGATTTAATGATAAACATTTTATGAGTGTTGTTGCTGGTATTGTTAATTAACGATGGTGGAATTGAGGATTGGTTTCCATCAACTAAATAATAATTATAATTAGTTCCGCTTGTGCTGTTCATTCCAATGCCGGTATACATAAGATCAGCTGTGAACTCTTTTCCTTTCTCTTCATATTCTCTCTTATAATCTAAAGAATAATTCATAGCTTTTACACTTCTATTACCAGTGTTTAAGTCTGTAAAATAATTTTGAAGAGACGATTGATCATTCAATAAATAATTATAAATATCTCCGGAATTATTAACATGAAAATTTCGATATTGAGCTGAAAGAGAAAGAGTATTGTAATCATCGAAAAGATATTCTGAACCTAAATTAATATTAGCCATATTAAAATTATTTTGTGAGTTAGAATTTTGATTTAGGTAAGAAGTATTTCCGGAATAGAAGTTTGTTCGATTTGAAATTCCTGTTCGATTGAAATCAAATATTCTTCCTGCTATATCACCAAAAAAGTTTAAATCACCAGTTCTATAATTAAAATTAGTACCGCCGGTATATTTATTGCCAGTACCTGCATTCAAATTGAAAACGCCGTTGAATCCTAGATTAGATTTTTTCTTTAAAACAATATTGATGATTCCTGCTGTGCCATCAGGATCATATTTAGCAGATGGATTTGTTACCAATTCTACAGATTTTATAGAGCTTGCAGGAATTGAAGTTAATACATCACTGCTATTTAAGCCAGCTAATCCGGTAGGTTTTCCGTCTACTAAAATTGTTACGTTACTATTTCCACGCAAACTAATATTGCCGTCAATATCCACAGTCAATGCTGGAATATTCTGCATTACATCTAAAGCAGTTCCGCCGGCGCTGGATAAATCCTTTTCAACATTAACAACTTGTTTGTCCAAATTTGTTACAACCATATCTTTATCAGCTTTAACCACAACGGCACCTAACCTTACAGAAGTTGAAGTTAAACTAATTGTGCCCAAGGAAATTATTTTATTTGATGCAGAAAGATTTATTGATTTTATCACATCAGTTTTATAACCTATGAAAGAAATTTTTGAATAATAAATCCCTGGGCTGATATTTTTAATTAAAAAATTGCCTTCTGCATCTGAAACTGCGCCATTTACAATTGATGAATCTTTTTTATTGAATAAAGATATATTTGCATAATCAATAGGTTTTTTTGTAGAAGCATCGATAACTTTTCCCTTAATAATTCCGGTACTATTTGAATTTTCATCACCCCTTTTATACGTCTGTCCTACTGAAATAATGTTTATCATTATTACTGCTGCAATTAAAAATAGTTTCATGTACTCTCCAATAAAATCAAAATGTTTGAATTAATTGTTATCTGGTTTTTGGACAGATTGCAAAAACGTTGAGTTTAAAAGGTTTTTCGCAAACTGATAAACGGAAAATGAATTTGATGAATGGTTTAATATTTTGATTTTTGTTCTTTTTATCACTTATTCAAAACAATTTAGATTGCCGGCATCATTATTTGTTTAAGCTAAGAATTTGGACTAATAGCTATTATAAATATATTTTTAATTTTAGCTGACATTATGTTTCGTTAACCATAAAAAGATAAAATTATTTAAAAATTATTCGAATATTAATTATTGATTTGAGGGGTGTTTTATGGAATAAAAAATTGAATCATAATTTATTTAGGCTTTACAATGGGTCTTCTTAAAAATATCTTTTCAAAAAAAGATGAAGAAAATTTGATAAACAGCGGAAAAGAAAAGTATAATCTTAGAGATTATCAGGGAGCTATTAATGATTTTACAGCCTTAATAGAATTAAATAATCAATGTTTTCAAGCATATTCATGGCGCGGATTATCCAAATTATTATTATATGATTACGAAGGTGCAAAAATTGATTTTGAGTACTCACTTAATTTAAATCCAAATTATTCTAGCAAAATTTTATATTATCTGGGAATTATAGAAGAAAATTTAAAAAATTTTCCCAAAGCAATAGATTATTTCAATTCATACATATCAAAAAACGGAAACGATCCTGAAGGTTATATCGAACGTGCGAAAATAAAATCTATGCAAAATATCTCCTTGGATGCAATTATAGATTATGACAAAGCAATCAATTTAAATCCAACTAATCCAAATTATTTCACTAAAAGAGGATTTGAGAAGATAAATATTTTAGATTATAAAATGGCAATTTTAGATTTTAATTCTGCAATTGAAATTAATCCTTTGTTTGCTGAAGCATTTAACGGACGAGGACTAGCAAAGTTAAAAATGCAAGATTTGGAACAGGCATTAAAAGATTTTCAAACTGCTATTGAAATCGAGCCGTCACTTAAAGATGCACATTTCAATCTTGGTTTATTGTTTTATGAAACCCAAAAGTATAGCGAAGCAATTAATTCTTTTAATACTGCAATTAATTATGATGATAAGTTTTTAAATGCATATATTTTTAAAGCAAAAGCAAAATTTAAAATTGATGATCCCGATGGTGCGCTTCAAGATTTTTCTAAAGTAATTGAGTTAGATCCTGATAATAGTGAAGCATTTAAGCAGTTAGGAAAAATAAAAAAAATACTAATGGATTTTGAAGGCGCGTCGCATGATTTTTTAACTGCATCTGAATTATCGCCAAATGATATCGAAATTTATTTCTTACTTTCAGAATTGGAGGAAGAAAGAAATAATTTTGAACAAAGTCTGAAATATCTTGATAAAATTTTAGAAATAGATCCAAATTTAGAAATAGCTTATAAACAAAGAGGAATTTTAAAATTTAATCAAAAGAAAATTTATGATGCTCAAAAGGATTTTAATAAAGCAATTGAAATTAATCCAAAATCGTTTGAAGCTTATTTCTATAGAGCAAAAATAAAAGATCAATTAAAAGATAATTATGGTGCACTTGCAGACATTACACTCGCACTTCAAAATCCTGAATTTATAGATGCTTATGTTTTTAGAGGACAGCTTAAAACAGGGAAGGGTGATGATTATGCGGCATCACTTGATTTTTCAAAAGCAATAAAACTTAATCCTAAAAATCCCGAGTTATATTTTCTGAGAGCAAAAGCTTATAGGAAATTAGAAATGCCCAAAGAAGCTGAACATGATCTTTCAACAGCTATTAAAATAAATCCCAATTATGTTGAAGCTTATTTTCTGCGCGCTCTTGTAAATTTTGAAATTTGGGATTTCAAACAGACAATAAAAGATTGTCAAACTGTAATAAGTCTAAATCCGGCTTATAAAGACCAAATAAATCCAATCCTTGAAAAAGCAAAACAAAAAGTTTTATAAGTACCTTCTATTTAATTTTTTGTTTAGTAAATTGTGATTTGTACAACCATTTAACAAAATGATATCATTATATTATACTAAACAAAAAAATATAAGGGTATAACTATGACTAAATGGACACTTACTTTCTCATATCTAATTGTTTTTTCGTTTGCTATTTTAGCTCAAACTTCAAATGAAAAATCTGGCGTTAATGATTCGAATTTAAATCAATATTACAGTGGTAAATTTGGTTTTTATAACCCTGGCAATGGACTTAATAATGGTTTAATTTTAGGCGTTGATGGTATTACTGAATTCAAAAAATATAATTTTTTCTTAAGCGGTGACATCGATCTCTACCAGAAAAAAACGATTGATATTTTTTCTGACCCTAAACCTAACATATCAGACCAGTTAATTTTTCTAATTCCGCTTCATGTTAATTTTGGTTATAAACTAGCAGAAATTTCTGACGCAGACACAAAAATTTATGCTGGCTTAGGTGGGGGATATTATCTATATTTTTATAGCGTTTCATATTCTGGAAGCACTGGTGGCTTGTTTGGAGGTTTGACAAATAACTCTGATTCTAAAAGTGGTGGAAATGTTTTCTTTTCTATCTTTGGAAGAATATTAATTGGTAAAATTTTTATTGAACCGAGATATTATTTTGCATCGAAGAAAAACGATAACACAGGTGGATATTCTTTTAGTATCAATCCATCTGGTTTTTCAATTACTTTAGGATTCCAATATTAATATTGCTTATTACTTTATTTAGAATTTATTAATACAAAAAAGGCGATTAAATTTAATCGCCTTTTTATTTTATAAGAATGATTCTTTAAGCCTTCGTGAAACAGATATAAAGAAACCAAAAACCATTATCAACGTTCCAGTCCAAACTAAATTTATAAACGGTTTAGTGCTTGCTTGAATTGTTAATACTTCCTTTGGAGTGGATGCGGAAGAGTTATCCCCAGTAATTTTAGCAAAAATTAAATTAGCTTTTTGAGTTGATGGGTCAATTTTTTGAAGTTGTATTTTTAAATTTGCGTCTTTAATCTCAATTGGAATAAACTGGATATCACGGCCATCCTTTTTCATTAAAGCTTGTTCGTTGTATGTTTTCCCATTTTTCTCAATTGATAGCTCAGCACCTAGTTGGAAATCACCTCCACTCATCATTACGCTCATATCTTTTGGTGCAATAAAATTTTTATATGTAATTACAGCGCCGTCAAAATTAGTTTTGTCTCCAACACCTAATGATATTTCCTGACCTTGAGTTTGATTCTGTGAACCGTCATCATAACCTAATGGTGAAATATAAAAGTCTTTTGTAAGCATATTAAAAATTGCTGGTTCCCTCATTAGGCCATTATTATAATCACTAATATACATTACTGGACTTACAACAAAATCTTTTTTACCATTAGTGCATTTAATATTAAAAGCATATTTAGTGTTGTTATCAATAGATTGATAGCCTGTAAAAACCATTTTATAACCAAATGCATCTTGAGGAACATTTTTTACAAGGTCAATATCTTTTTCTCGGCTGTAAACAGAAGAAGAAATTACACCAAGTAAAAATACTGCAATTCCAATATGAGCAACATAAGCGCCAAGCATTTTTTTGTTGCCCTTAATAATTTTTATAGCAATTTCTAAATTAACAATTAACGCAAACGTTGTAGTTAAAGTTAAAATCATCATAAGAACATCTGTCATTCCGCCAAAAAGAACTATAAGAACAGTAACAATAACAGAGGCAGAAATAGAGAATACAGACCTTTTAATTAAGTCTTCTTTTTTTGTAGTTCTCCATTTTAATAACAAACTCAGACCATTTAGTAAACCAATAATTATAGCAATTGGAATGTGCATGGAGCTGTAAAATTTAGCGTCAACAGAATGACCGAAAATTGGAGCAGAAGTTCCAACTAAAATTATTGCTGCAGAAGTACAAAGAACAATTGCTGCTGTGAATAATGATAGTTCTCTTGATAATATGCCTTCATCAGACTTAGTATGAAGTGATAAATATTTCCATCTATAAATAAGAGTTCCAAAGCCCAAAACAACAAATGTCCCAACGAATATTATTAAAAATAAATAAACAATAGTTCCTGGATCAACAAAAGAATGAACAGACGCATCTCCAAGAACGCCACTTCTAGTAAGGAATGTACTATAAACAACAAGTATGTACATCAAAAGCATTAGAATTAAATTTGTTTTAGCAAATTTTCCAATACCTTCACCTTTATTTTGACTTTTTTTCTGCACAAGCAACGTATGAATTCCTGCAACACCAACAAGCCAAGGGATTAAGCTTGAATTTTCTACTGGGTCCCAAGCCCAATAACCGCCCCAGCCAAGCATTTCATAAGCCCAATAACCGCCAAGCATAATTCCCAGTCCCAAGATTCCTGATGCTGCAAGCAGCCATGGAAAAGATTGCTTGACCCAATCTTTGTAATCGTTTTTCATCATTGCGGCCATTGCAAAACAGAAAGGAACAGTAGACATTGAAAAACCAGTAAATAAAATTGGCGGATGTATTTGCATCCAGAAGTTTGTTAATTGAGGATTTAATCCTCGCCCATTAATAACAAGTTGCTTAATTGAAATTCCATTTGTTGAAAGTAATCTAACCAAATCAGAATTTACTTTTACAAATTCTTGATTAGAAGAAGAATCACTGAAAAGAAAAGATTGTAAAAAAGGTAAATGGGCAAGGCTTGGATTTATGCTTTTTATTCCAATAAATATTGGCTCAGACCATAAATAAACAAATGGATTTTTAAATAGTGGAGAAACCATTAATAAAATAAAAGATGTTGCTAAAGTAAAAACCGCCATTACGCGATGTTCAAGGTCTCCTCGTTTGGATGTATAAGATTGAAGTATTAATCCAATAATTGTTGTTAAAAACAGCCAAAGCATAAAACTTCCTTCTTGCCCGCCCCAAAAAGATGCCATCAAAATGCCAGTAGAAAGTTCATTGCTGCTATATTCATAAACATATTTGAAACTGTATTGATGCGTAAGTAAAAGGTATTCCAGCATAGCTGCTGCAACAATTACAAGCATAGCCATAACATGGTAAGCTATTCTTCCATAATACAATGCATTATTATAGCCTCGGTAACTCATATAATACATTACCATAGCTACAATACTGCTAGCCAAAGCCAAAGTTAAAATCAAACTACCAATCATAATTTCCTCTTAAAATCAATATTAACACAATCAGTGTATATTTTTTGAATATGTTTTAGTTATTACAAAAATCAATAATCATAAATTTGATGTTTTTACATCTTGTGTACTTTGTCCTTCATATTTACTTGGGCATTTGGTTAGAATGCTGCTAGCGTGGAAGAAACCATCTTTATATTCACCTGTAACTACAACACTTTTTGCCGATTCAAAATTGTTTGGCATTGATCCATTATAAACAACTTTCATTTCATGTCCATTTTCATCAGCCATATAAAAGGAGAAGACTCGGTTTTGTGTATCCAAAACATAATTTTTTTCTCTAACCCAACTGCCTGTAGCTCTAACAATTTTTTCTTCTTTCATAACTTTGTCAAAGTTACTTTCGTATTTAATATTGCTTTGCGTAAATAGATAAACCATAAAACCTAAAAATAGTACAATGATAAATCCACCAAATAAATATTTATTTTTCATTTTTATCTCCGTTCATTTCTTTTTCAACATTCTTAATTCTCTTATCTATGTTGAATAGGTATAAGAAAACGCCTGTCCAAACGATAAGAACAATTATCATTACAATATAAATTGCATTTTTATCTAAGAACTGATATAAATCTTGCAAGGTTACTCCTGAATAGATTGTTTATTAATTTTTTCTTTTATTAAAATAGATTTATAACCAATCGTCCACATCCAAAAATAAAGAATTGTAAAACCAATTAAGGATAAGAAAAATATTGCTAACATATTTCCGTTCATTTTAAAGTTAACAACTGGGCTGGCAGTTTGAACAACTTTTCCTCCTTCAATACTTTCTGCACCAGGATGCAAACCAATCATAATCCTTGGCATTATAAAGACAAAAAATGGAACAGTTAAAAAAGCTATAATTGAATATACTGCCGATAAAGTTGCACGTTTTTCTTCGGATTCTATAGACGACCTTAAAGCAAACCAGGCTCCATAAATTAATAAAAGAGCAAAAATACTTGTTTGTCTTGGATCCCAGCTCCAGTAAGAGCCCCACGCAAACTTTGCCCAAACCGCTCCAGTAATTGTTGCAAGGATGCAAAAAATAATTCCAAGCTGAGCTGCTGCATATGATTTTGCATCATCATCAAGATTTTTTTTCCTCAAATATTTAATGCTGTACAAGGTTGACATTAAAAATGCAATTGATGAAAGCCAAGCTGTTGGAACATGAAAAAATATAATTTTTGCATTTTCTTTGAGTCCTGGGATTAAAGGAAATTCATACCAAGTATGTGGAACCGGGACTATTGGAAAAGCAATTCCTGCAATTGATACAAAAGCCAAAATTATAAAAAGACTGATCTTCCAAAACATAATTTGTAAACCTTAAAATTTATTTAAATTACTAATCTTTCCACACAAAATCGAACAATAAATATGAGCCTGTGAGCATTATGACATCGTAACAGAACACAATTGCTAATTCAAATTTAGCATCTCCAAAATTTGCGCCTTGATTTGACAACAAAGTTAACTGAACAACAGTTAATATTAAAGGCAGTAAAATTGGAAAAGATAGCACAGGATACAAAGTACCTTTAGCGCCAGCTTTTGAAATTATTGCGGCTATAATTGTGGATGAAGCAGCAATCCCAATATTTCCTAAAATAAATGACACAACAAATAAGGCAAAATTATTAATGACAAATGAATCAAATAAAGCGGCATAAAGAATTGCAATAATTATGTTCATGCAGAAGACTAAAATCAAATTAAATAGAAGTTTGCCGGAAAATATTGTAGAAGGCGCTGCTATTAAATGTAATGTTAGGCTTGTACCTCGTTCTTCTTCAGAAACAAATGCTCTTGCTAAGCCAGACATTGCAGAAAAGAAAATTACAACCCAAAATAATCCGCTGGTTAAATTTTGTGAGATTTTTTCATTACCAATTGAAAAAAGAATAACGCTAATTGCAACAATTATAAACATTACTAATGCGTTAATAGCATATCTAGTCCTCAATTCAGAGTATAAATCTTTTTTATATAATGCGTAAGCTTTTGTGTTCATTTAATTCTCATGATTGGGAATATTTTATTTTAATATTTAAGCAACTAATCAATTGAATTTTTATTAAATAAAATTTATATCTAAAATTTAAGAATTAGTGGAATAAGGAAGTTTATTTTAGAATAAATCTGATAAATAATTTCATTTATCGCTTAATAAATAGCAATAAATATGCCGTAAGATTATTTAGAATTCTTAAAATCTTCAAGTTTAATTTCTTTTGAACAAAGCTTTAAGTCAGATTCTTCATTTGATGCAATAATTACAATGCTAGATTTACTCTCTTCTTCAATAATTTGAAAAACTGCATCTTTTCCAGCTGAATCCAAATTTGAGGTGGGCTCATCAAGAATAACAAACATTGGCGAATGCATTAAAGCAAAAATGAATTTTAAACGCTGTTTCATTCCCGAAGAGTAGGTTTTAACCATGTCTCCTTTTCTATCAAAAAGAAGGAGTTTATTAAGCAAATATTCTATTTTTTCTCTATTAAATTTTACGTCTCTAATCTCAGCAAAATATTCAAGATTTTCCCATGCTGAAAATTCTTCGTATAATACTAAATATGGTGATACAAATCCAATATAATTATGAAGCTTTTCATAAATAATTTCGCTTTCACCATTACTGTGGATGATTTTACCACTTGAAGGCGAGATTATGCCTGCAATAATTTTAACAAGGGTAGATTTGCCGGAACCATTTGCACCAGAAATTCCCATAATACCACAATTTTCAAATTCGAAATTCAAATTTTTGAAGATAAGTCTTCTTCCAAAATATTTACTTAAATCTACCGCTTTGATTGAAAAATTACTCATTAAATATTACCAGTTTTCCTTTAGAAATTGAATCGCCCGACTTAACAACAAAAATATAAACTCCTGATGAAAGTTTGTTACTATTATTATCTAAACCATCCCATCTAATAACTTTTTGACCGTAAATATAGCTTACTTTTTGATGTGATGAATAGACCAATTTCATTGATGCTGAAAAAATATTAACATCTGCGTAACCAAATTTATCAGGATTAGCAGGGATATAAACGAAAGCATTATTTTTATAATTAAAAGGCGAGGGAAATGCATAATCAATATTTTCGGTTACATAGTTGCCTTGTGTTAAAACTTGGTTATTTAGAACAGATGCTGTTAACCAAAATGCAGGTTTATCCGCACTGAAGCTTTCAAAATAATCATTTGTCAATTTAATACTTCCAGATTGAGGTGAGTTAAATAAACTGTAATTAAAAGGTACAAATGTATCAACGCTATCAATGCCTTTTGAAATATCTGCGTTGGTTACTAATGTAGATAATGTATCTAAATTAGTTGGATTAACAAATTGGATAAAAGTATTTGAAACCGGAGCTGTATTTAGCTGCAATGTTTTTGATGGAGGATTAAAATTAATTGTTGTAATTGGTTGAATTACAGGATAATGCAATGCATCTTGGAAATATTGTCCTGGAATACTTCTATAATTAGTAAAAAATGTCCAAACACCAAACTTATTTAATTGTTCTCCGAAAGAAGTTTGATAATTAATAAATGAATTTGAAATAGCTTGGAGCGCTCTCATTTGAGGCATTAACTGCCATTGTTGTTTAATAATACCATAACCATAATTTTCTTGAAGAAATATATTCCAAATTGCGAGGGCATATTCCTGATATCCTCCATTTTGCCCAAAACAATTTTGCGGATCGTTAAAATAAAAAGGTAAGTATTCATAATAATCATGAATAGATGGATAGACAAAATGTTCCATTGATGTAGACGTAAGCTCATAAAAGAAACCATCTGTGTCATATCTGTAAATGTAATCTCCTATTTGAATTGAATGGTGAAATTCATGTGCAACCGTTACTCTTGCAGCATTTATTCCTGTTGTATAAAATCCAGTAAAATCGTTATTTATTTCCATATAAGAAGTATAACATCCGCTACCAGAATATGTTTCTGTTTCAGGCTGTGTATCGCCATAAGTATTTCCTAAGTTGATTACATAAATATCGTATTTGTTATCGCCTCCAGCTCCGTTATCTGATGGTGGAGGAGGATAGCCCAAATAATTAACTTCAAAATTATACGCCGAATCCAATGCAATCGCCAACGAATCTATACTATATTTTGGTGCAGCCGGCCCGCTAATATTATAATGAATTCTGAAAAAACCATTTGGGCTTACAATGCTTGTATCAGTTGTTGGGCGATCAAATAAAACTTTTAATATTGATTTCTGTGCTGGCAAAAATCTATCAAAATTAAATTTAATATAACTTACAATGCCAAAAGCACATTTAATATGAGTAGTATCTATAGATTGAATTCCATGTCTTTGTTCATTAGATGAAGTTCGTATACTTACATACAAATTGTATAATGAGTCAAGCTGAGTGCGATTAAGTTCCTGTGCTTGGGTTTGAAAATAAATTATTGATAACAGTAGTAAAACAAAAATTTTTTTCATATTAAAGTTGTTTAATAGTTATGCAGCCATTTGATTTATTAGTATAAACTAAATGATAATTTCGTGAACTCATCTTTTTAATGAAAAAGCTATCAATATCTTCCACATTAATTAATTTTGGTATAATAATATCTCTTCCTTTATTTATGAAATCAATTGTGCTAATGAATTTCTTATTCGGAAAGTAAACATATAATTTTTTTAATCCATTTGGTCTTATTTCTCCAAAAAATAATTGGTTCGGATTAGTAAAAGTTAAATAATTTGGAATTTCAGCATGTTTGATTATAAATGTTTTTTTATCGTTAGTAATGGTTAAGTATTTATTGTTATTAGTTTGCAATAAACTTATGGTTGCATCATTATCGTTATTGAAAAGATCACCAGTAAAAGAAAATATAGAATTCACACTATCAATTTTTGAATTATATATTAAATTAGATGAAGTGGTACCACCAGATAAAATTATTTTAGTTAGTTTTTCATAATTATTTTCTTTCGACCAATATGTCATCCCTATTTCGTTACTTTTTAAAATATTAGAACAATAAGCAACAGTATTAACCGGATAATTACTAACAGAATATTTGTAATCTCTATATTCCATTAAACATAATCCAACGTTTTTGCCGTCTGAATAAGTGAGATATATATTGCTAAAATTGTTGTTTGAATGTTTTATTTTTAAATCTTCAATTGCACCCGGGGCGTAAACTGCATTTCTTTCAATCTTGTTTTGTGCAAAATCAACCTTTAAAATATCAATTAATCTTTTGCCATATGAATAACAGAAGAATGTTTTAATTCTTGGAAGAGTATTATCAACAATTATTTGGGAATGATTTTCGTTAACCGGATATGAATAAAAAGTGTTTGGAATTCCAGAGATATTGCGAACAATTAAATCTAACGAATGAGTAAAATTATCGATATAACAAATATCAAAAATTCCGTTATTTCCATCATCAAAGAAAGAAAGAGCCGATGGTTGTCCACCAAGAGAGATATTTGCGTTATCTAAAAATGGCGGAAGATTAGTAACTGTAAATACATAACCATTAAAATTTATGGCTGCAATTCCATTAAGAAATTTACTGTAATATGGAATAATGTTTTGAATCCCATCTTTTTTAGAATAAATAATTTCTGGATAAAAGCTATATGTATCTTTGCCAAAAAATATTGAAAGTGTTCCAGATTCAGAATTTGAATATGCGATATCCATTTTGCCATCGCGATTAAAATCTCCGGTTATAATTTGGTCCGGTTTATATTTAGTATTTATTTTATTTGTAATGGAATAGGATGATGCTGAATCGCCGTAAATAATTTTTATCGATTTACCTTCTGAAAAGATTAAATCATTATAGCTGTCAAGATTTAAATCAGTTGAATAAAGAAGATGAATTGGCTGGTCAAATTTGATTGAACGGACTTTTCTGAATTGTCCTGTCCCATCGTTATAAAAAAATATTAAAGAGTTATTAAGAACATTAAAAGCAGCAATATCCGGATAATTATCATTGCTCAAATCAGTAAAAATAGCATTTGAAAAACTAATATTTGAGATTATTTTTTTTTCTTTAAGACCTGAACTAGTTTGATAAACTAATGATAATCCATCAAATGCACTTCCAGATATTAAAAATTCATCTTTACCATTTTTATTAATATCTGCTGTACTAATATTTCCCGGATAGGATTTAAATTTTATCGAACTGCTTAAGTAGGGCCTGCCAGAAGAAGTAAATGCATAAATTCCCGCACGCATTTTTTGTCGGCTTACAAAAGCATATTTCTTAATAATTTTATTTCTTTCAATTAGATTATGAATATTTGTAATTTCATATGGAACTGAGTAAGATATTGGCTTGCTATAACCGCCATTTTTTTCTCCAGCAATGGCTTCAATTTTTTTTGAATCAGGATTAAATAAAACAAGATCGGTATAAAAATCGTTATTAAAATTAAGAGCAAAAAGTGATTTGAATCCAGAATCCACTTTATAACTTTTGTATTGGCAAAACCCATTAATTGGAATCTGAGAAAAAATCTCTTTCGATATTATCAAAGCAATGAAAAAAATGCTAGTTATCTTTAATTCTATTCTTAAGCCTGTTTTCTCTTCGTTGTAAGGCTTCTTCATATCTTCTTTTTTCATCCTCTGTTTCCGGAATAGCTTCAATTGCTTTTACCGGTCTGCCATTACTATCAACACTTACAAAAGTTAAGTAAGCTGTATTTGTGTGAACTCTTGTTCCTTCTCGAAAAGATTCTGCAAAAACTTTAACTCCAATTTCCATGGACGTATTAAATACTCTGTTTACTGAGGCAATTAAAGTAACTGCGTCACCAAGATTAATTGAATGATGAAAATCTATTCTATCTACCGAAGCAGTAACACAAATTTGATTATTATGCTTTGCTGCACTTAAAGCGGCACAAATGTCAATCCAATGCATTAATTGTCCACCCAATAATTTACCAAGCTGATTAGTATTGTTTGGCAGTACCAATTCAGTTTTAGTAATTACAGATTCACTAATTTTTTTTGCTTTGATATTCATTTTGAAGCAGATAGCTTTCCTTCAAGTGAAGATTTAATTTTTTCAATTTCTTTAATGTGTAAGTCGGTCGGATATTTTTCTATGAATTTTGAAATTGTATCAAGTGCTTCGTCATTTCGTTTTCTATAGACTAATAATTTTATTTTATCATACATGGCTAATGGTGCATATTTAGTATCATGATAATTATCTAAGACCAAATCATAATAAATTAAAGCAGCTTTATAATCTTCTAATTTTTCATAAATGTAAGCGTCATTATATACTTTCTCAGCAAGCTTATCATTTAGTTCAGAAATCTTCTTTTCTGCTTCCGGAACTTTAGGATCTGTGGGGAAAAAATCAATAAATGCCTGAAATTCTGCTATTGCTTTTTTCGTATATTTTTGATCAAGAGCGTAATATGGTGAAAGTTTATAATAACTTTGTGCAAGCATATATTGAGCACTAGGCACTAATTTACTAGCTGGCATATTTTTAATTAATCTACTGAATTCATAAGCAGCCATTATATATTCACCACGCTGATAACGAGATTGACCTAAATAAAACTGTGCCGTATCAACTACATCATTGCCAGGATATTGCAAAATAATTGCTTGAAATTCCTTAACGGAACTTTCATAATCTTTATCATTATACAATTTCATAGCATATTGCAGTTTTTGGCTTGGAGTATATGAAGAAGTATTTATGGAGGCAGAGCATCCCCAAAAGATTAATGTTGTTGTTAAAAACAAAAAAAGATATTTCATTTCCGATATTTTATTGATTTATAAAAATTTAACTACAATTATAAATAAAAACTCTACGTAGTCAAAGGTATTTATTGCTACTTACTTCTTACTGTGAAGAACAATATAACTGTTAATGCGGCTGCTCCTACAGCAATAACTGGCTCATAAATACTTGAGATAAAGGGTTCAGCTGGCAATTGAGCTTGTGTAAACGGATAAGAAGGATTTTCTAAGTTTTTAATATCTGAAGAAGCGACAGTGTCGGTATAAGAAAAATTGAAATTAGAAGGTTTTACATCAGATGAATTTAAAATATAACTTCCGGAAAAAATAAAATCTCTTGTGGTATAAAAATCTCCTAAAAAACTTTTTTTAAATAAAGCTCCGTATAAAACTTTTGCATTGTCAATTGTAAAATTAACAATGATCAAAGAGCTATCTTTTGAATTCTCACTTAGGATTTTTATTCCATCATTAGTTAAAGTTGTAATTATTTTATCGGCAAAAATTTTGTATGAATTACCCACCACAAAATTCAATTTTATTTTTTTTTGAGAAACTGGAATTTGGTCAGCTAAATTATAAGCAGCTGAATCAGCAAGCTTATAAAGAATTTCGAGATTGGTTGGGGTAACCTGGCCGATTGATTTATTTGGTGAAAATAAGAAAAACAAAAAGCTAAGCAGAATTAAATAATCTAAACTTATAGCTTGCTTTTTGTCTTTCATAATTATTTAAGTTGAAAATTCTTGTGTAAAAATTTAAAAATATAATAACTTAAAATTATAGAAACCTTTAACTGAATGATATTAAAAAATAATTACTTTAGGCTCGATCGGCTGCCATTGCTTGTAACCGTTTTATCCTTTCTTCAATTGGAGGATGTGTGGAAAATAATTTCATCAAAGATTTTCCGCTTAAAGGATTTACTATAAACATATGTGCCGTTGCCGGACCAGCATTGTTTACCGGTTTCAGTTGATTTCCTGCAGATATTTTTCCTAAAGCTGAAGCTAAGGCTAAAGGATTATGAGAGTATTGCGCGCCACCAGCATCAGCAGCATATTCTCTTGATCTTGAAACTGCAAGTTGAAGTAGTGTGGCAGCAATTGGTGCTAATATTAATAAAAATAATGACGCAATTCCTCCGTCATCATCTCTATTATTGCTTCTGCCGCCAAACATCATAGCCCAACCAGCCATTTGTGCAATGAATGTAATTGTTCCAACAAGCGTTGCCGCGATAGTGCCGGTCAAAATATCTCTGTGTTTTACGTGTGCAAGTTCATGTCCCAGTACTCCGGCAAGTTCATCTTGATTTAAAATATTTAAAATTCCAGTCGTAGCTGCAACTGCGGCATGTTCTGGACTTCTTCCTGTAGCAAAAGCATTTGGTGTTTGATCATCGATAATATAAACTTTTGGCATAGGGATGCTTGCGCTTTGCGATAATCTTTCAACAACAGAAAATAAATCCGGTGCTTCTTCTCTCGTAACCTGTCTGGCTCTGTACATTGACAAAACAATTTTATCTGAAAACCAATAAGATCCAAAATTCATTACAATAGCAAACAAGAAAGCTATTGTCATACCGCCTCTGCCGCCGATAAGCCCTCCAACCAATAAAAATAGAACCATCATCAAAGTCATTAAAAAAACAGTTTTAAGCGTGTTCATTATTTTTCCTAATTTGTTCAATTCAAAATTAAATAATGCCTCTTCCTTAAGCAAGGAAACAAATTTGGGAACATTATAACTTGTGATGTTTTTTATTAGAAAACGATTCAAAAAATAGTTTGGCAAAACCTGTGAAATAATCTTATTTTTTCGTGACAAAAATTTTCTTCGGAGATTTTAGATGAAAAATGTTTTAACCATACTGCTCGTTATTACAGTTTTATTTTTTTCATTAACTAACTGTTTGAAAGCGCAAAAAAGAAATTTTCGTCCGCCTGCCGTTCCGCTTGTAACTTGCGATCCATATTTCAGCATCTGGTCTTTTTCAAATCATCCGGCAGACGATTGGACAAAACACTGGACTGGGAAAAATATGGCTCTTACAAGTATGATTCGTATTGATGGAAAGTGTTACAGAATTCTGAGCCGAGGCGTTGATAGTTTACCAAAATTACCAATGAATAATATTATAGTTAATCCAACACAAACAATTTATTATTTCTCTGGAGCGGGAATTGAATTTACATTAACTTTTTCAACTCCGTTAATACCAAGTGATTTAAAATTATTGTCTGAACCCATTACTTATGTTTCTTGGAAAGTTCAGTCGATCGACAACAAAGAACATGATGTCCAAATTTATTTTGATAATTCCGCCGAAGTTGCAGTTAATACTGTTGACGAAAAAGTTTCTTGGTCAAGATTTAATTTAAATGGAATAAAAGTGATGAGTGTTGGTTCATTAAAGCAGCCAGTGCTTCAAAAATCCGGAGATGATTTAAGAATAGATTGGGGATATTTTTTTTCTTGTTCGCCAAATTTTCAAAATCCAATGAGTGTAATTTGTTCTAGTGATAAAGCGAGAGATAAATTTATTAAGACCGGAACTTTACCATTATCAGATGATTTAAATTACCCCCGCAAAGCTGACGATGAATGGCCTGTGCTTGCTTATGAATTTAACATTGGTAAAATTTCTTCAGAACCAATCAAGCGTTTTATTTTGTTAGCTTATGATGACGAGTTTTCAATTGAATATTTTTATCGTCGCCTCCAGCCTTATTGGCGAGCTTACGGAATTGATAGAAATGAATTAATTGAAAGTTCAATAAAAAATTATTCAGAAAATATAAACCGATGTCAAAAGTTCGATGAAGAATTAATAAGCGATTTAAAAAAAGTCGGTGGGGAAGATTACGCTTTGCTTTGTTCATTAGCTTATCGGCAGTCAATTGCAGCTCATAAGTTAACGGCTGATATTGATGGAACACCGATGCTCTTTCCAAAAGAAAATTTTAGCAACGGATGTATTTCAACTGTTGATGTAATTTATCCGACTGCACCAATCTTTCTTCTATTTAATGTTGATCTTCTTAAAGCGAGTGTTACACCTGTATTTGAATATGCTGGAATGAAGCGCTGGCATTTCCAATTTGCGCCTCATGATCTTGGAACTTATCCTTTGGCTGACGGACAAGTATATGGTGGCGGCGAGACGAGTCAAGAAGATCAAATGCCGGTTGAAGAGTGTGGAAATATGTTGATATTGGCATACGCAATTGCTTATACTGAACATTCTCCTGAATACGCATTAAAATATTGGTCATCACTTAGTAAATGGGCAGAGTATCTTAAGGAAAAAGGATTAGATCCTGAAAATCAACTTTGTACTGATGATTTTGCCGGGCATCTTGCGCACAACGTAAATCTTTCTTTGAAGGCAATTCTGGCTTTAGGTTCTTATTCAAAACTTTGTGAAATGAGCGGCAAAAAAGAAGAAGCTAAGGAATATTGGAACATTGCTGAGAAGTATGCAAAACTTTGGCAGCAAATGGCTAATGACGGTGATCATTATCGCCTTGCATTTGATAAACCGGGAACATGGAGCCAAAAATATAATCTTGTATGGAATAAAATTTTGGATTTAAATTTATTTCCTGATGAGATAGCTCAGAAAGAAATAAAATTTTATAAAACAAAACTAAATGAATTCGGACTTCCTTTAGATGATCGAAAAGATTATACTAAAATAGATTGGACTTTGTGGACAGCGGCTTTAGCAAATAATCAAAAAGATTTTGAAGAAATCGTATCTAAAGTAAATAATTTTGTAAATGAAACTCCAGATAGAGTTCCGCTTACAGATTGGTACGATACAAAAACTGCTCGCCATGTTGGATTCCAAGCTAGATCAGTAGTTGGTGGAATGTTTATTAAAATGCTGACTGAAAAAAGCGTTTGGGAAAAATGGAAAAGTAAAAGTGAATAATTTTCTAGAAATTTTTTTTACTTTTGTCATCTGGAAATAGAATAAAAGTTTATTAGCACATTATTTTCCCTTGCCTTTATTTTATAATCTGGTTAAATATGAAACATAATTTTAGGAAATTTATGAAGAAAACGACCGGTTTTATTTTCATTATACTTATTTTATTTTCATTTAGCTATTCTTTAGGACAACAAAGCACTTACCAATTTTTAAATTTGGATATGAGTGCGAGAGCTGCATCTCTTGCGGGTAGTTTTGTTGCGAACAATGATGATCCTGACGTTATTTTTTATAACCCTGCTGGATTAGAACTTCTTGATAAAAATCCGGTTTCTTTTTCGTTTGTAAAACATTTATTAGATATAAACCTTGCAAGCCTTTCTTATTCAACTCTAATTAATAATTTGGGCAGATTTGGCGGCGCAATTCAGTATATCAATTATGGAACTTTCACTCAAGCTGATGAATTTGGAAATAAAACCGGCGAGTATGGTGCGGGTGAATTTGCATTAACATTAGGTTATGCAAATCTTCTTGATAAAAATTTTGCTTATGGTGTTAACGTAAAATTAATTTATTCAAAAATTGCAGATAGATCTTCAAGTGCAGCAGCTTTTGATGTGGGTTTGCACTATTCAATTCCTTCAAATCTTACAGACATTGGATTTTCAATTCTGAATGTGGGAACTCAAATGTCAACTTATTATTCTACTAAAGAAAGTTTACCTTTAGATATTGTATTTGGAGTTTCGAAAAGAATGGAACATGTTCCACTAAGAATATCTTTAGACTTTCATAATCTTAATGAACAACAAGATAGTTTCTTCCAGAAGTTCAACTCCTTTAGTCTTGGTGCAGAGTTTTATTTGAGTAAAGTTTTAGATCTTCGGTTTGGTTATAACAATAAAATGAGAAATGATTTGACAATTGGTCAATCAGCTGGATTAGCTGGATTTGATATTGGTTTAGGTGTGAACATTACTAATTATAGATTTGATTATGGATTTTCTTCTTTAGGAATGATCGGAGCAATACATAGAATAAGTGTTTCAACAAATCTGTAGCTTAATTTTTTAATATTTGTTCAAACTGAAAAAATTATCTTCGATAAGGAGTTTTTAAATATTCTTCTGCAATTGTATGAGAATTTTTATATTCCTTTAAATCAAGAATTTTATTGTAATAATTTATTGCAACCGGTCTATTTCCCCATTCATCGTTAATCATCCCAAGATAAAGATAAGAGTTAATTAGAAATCCCGAAGGTTCTTTTTTATCTAATTCCAAAGAATATTTAGCGCACTTTTCAAAATAAACTTTTGCAGAATCTAAACTTCTCATTAGTCTATATTCAAAACCTATGTAATAAGTTGCTTCTCTTTTTACACTCACCAAATTGTAACCTGTAGTATTCTTTTCTGCTTTTGAAAGAACATCTTTAAAGATTGAATCAGATGCAAAATAATTTCCTTCTTTTGCTTTTATTCTTCCGAGCCATCTTTCAAAAACCGGATTATCTGGAAAATCTTTTACTAAAATTTGAGCCCACTCTTCAGCTTTGAAAGGATTATCTTCATAGCTAAAATATAAAGTCATTAAAAAATAACGTGCTTCATATTTTGCATACATCCCATTTAGTGCAACATTTGTCAATTGCGCAATTCCTTTTTTTTTATCGCCGGAAGGGAAAAAAATCATTAATGGTTTGATTAGTGGAAATTCTTTAGGAATAACGTCTGCATAATAATTATAAATTCCAAAACCCAATTGAACATCAACATTTTTTGGATCAAGTTTGGAAGCTTTCTCAACTATAGGCAAAGCAAGTCTTCCATCATCAGCTGCTTTAAGCCAACTATCGCGATAAGCACGCAGCCTTCCGCGGAATCCTATAGATCCTCCTTTAAAAAATAGTGCTTCTTCATTATCAGGATCTTTTTTTAGGATTTGATCGCATTGATAAATTACATCTTCAAGCTTCTGAAAAAATACTTCGTCATAAGATTCGTTATCTGGATCAAGCATAATCTTCCACCAATCAATCATTGCAAGAAAAAATCTGCCTTGAGGTTTTTGGGGATAGTCAGCTATTAATCCTTTAAATGTTTTCTCAGCATCGGCAAATTTAATATCATAAATTTGACGGATGCCATTTACAATTGTTGAATCGAAGCTTGGCGAAAGAGATTGAGCCTTAGTATTTTGTGAATAAATTGAAAAATAACTAATTGAGATGAATAATATTAAAAAGAAATTTTTCAATTTATTCTCTTTAAATTAGGAATTAGAAATTTTCTCTAATAAATAAGACAAAATTTTGTCATTTGAAACTCGTACTTGTTCCATTGAATCACGTTCGCGAATGGTTACAGTTTGATCACTTAAAGTTTGAGTATCAACTGTAATGCAAAATGGTGTACCAGCTTCATCCTGTCGTCGGTATCTTCTTCCAACTGCACCTTTATCATCGTAAAATACTTTTAGATTTTTTCTTAAATCTTTCTCAATCTGCAAAGCTATCTCCGGCATCCCATCTTTATTTACGAGAGGGAAGATAGCTGCTTTTATTGGTGCCAGACGAGGATTGAATCTTAAAACCGATCTCATTTCACCTTTTACTTCTTCTTCATAATATGCATCGATAAAGAAAGCCATAAATGATCTGCTGGCACCTGCAGAAGTTTCAATTATGAAAGGAATTAATTTCTCCTTTGATTCTTCATCAAAATATTTCATCGACTTTCCAGAGAATTGTTCATGCCGTGTTAAATCAAAATTTGTCCTATTATGAATACCTTCAATTTCTCCCCAACCGAAAGGAAATTCATATTCGATATCAGTGGCTTCTTTTGCATAGTGTGCAAGCTTATTGTATGGATGATCGTGATATCGAAGTTTTCCGTTTTTCATTCCAAGAGAATAGAACCAATTAAGTCTTTCTTCTTTCCAATAGTCATACCATTTTTTATCTTCACCAGGTTTTACGAAAAATTGCATTTCCATTTGTTCAAATTCGCGTGTTCTAAAAAGAAAATTCTTAGTATTAATTTCATTCCTGAAAGCTTTACCAATTTGTGCTATACCAAATGGAAGTTTTTGTCGTGATGAGCCTTGTACATTCAAAAAATTTACATAAATTCCCTGCGCTGTTTCAGGCCGTAAATAAACAACAGCGCTGGAATCTTCAAGCGGACCGACAAATGTTTTGAACATTAAATTAAATTGCCGTGCTTGAGTAAAAGTATTTTTATTACCGCATTGGGGGCAATTTATTTCATCTAAGAGAAGTTTACTAAAATCTAAACTTTCTAAAAGAGCATTAAAGGGACTTTCAACCTTTTCAAAAATTAATTTATATTTTTCAAGAAGAATATTATCAGTTTTAATTTTTTCTTGAACTGCCTCTAAAATTTTTTTCTGTTTCTTTTCATTAATGGAATCTCCAAGTACATCAACTCTATAGCGGGATTTGCACTGCTTGCAATCAACCATTGGATCAGTAAAATTTTCTACGTGTCCAGAAGCTTCCCAAACTTTTGGATGCATAAGAATAGAAGCGTCAATACCTTCAATATTATCGCGGTAAGTCATGAACTTCCACCATTCTTCTTTAATATTCTTTAGAAGTTCAACTCCAAGTGGACCATAATCCCAACATCCATTTAAGCCGCCGTAAATTTCACTTGATTGAAAAACAAAACCTCTTCGCTTAGCAAGAGATACTATTTTATCTACAACATCATTCGAGTTATTTTTTTGCTTTTCGATGACAAAATCCTCCAAAATTAAATTCCAAAAATGAGTACAAATATAGTAAAAAGGCACGAATATTTTGGCAGGCTTATACTATGCGCACATTTTAGTTTATGTGGTAGAATGACAAAATATCTTTTAATTTTTCTTCTAAAAAATTTTTTATTTTAATATGGCTTTCTGTCAATTTATTACTTTTTACTTTTACAATTTCTAAAAGATTAAGAGATTGGATAATATAGTTAAAATATAAATATTTATTTCGTTTTTTAAGTGAACTTAAATGCATTTTGATTGTTTGAATATCGCCTCTTTCAACTGGTCCAGATAATGAATTGACAGCACCAAATTTTTTAATATTTTTTAATGTTGATTGGACTATCGGATTAATTATGTTGTTAAAATTTTTATTCTTCCCAAATACTGAATTAAAAATTAATTCGGCATTAAAAATATTACCAACTAAAAAATTTGAAGCAATTGTTCCAGCCAAATGATAAGATGTTTTTTCAGAGCTTTTTATTTCTACTGGTTTTAGAAAAAGTTTGCCAGCTAAATTAAATATAATTTTTTGTGTGATTTTATCTTCTGTTTCAATGGCGACAAAACATTTTTTAATATTAATTATTTTTTTAGAAGGAAACGTTTGCATAATGTGAAACGAAGCTATTTTTGCTTTTTTTATTCTTAATGATTTTAATTCAAAAATATCCAATGCACCAGAAAGATGAATGAAAATTGAATTGGTAAAGTTCAATTTAAGTTTCGATAAGTCTTTTGATAAAATTCTTATTTGACTATCGGGAACAGTTAAAAAGAAAATTCCATTTTTAAAAGGGATATCTTCTAATTTGTTAGAATAATTTTTAATATGAAATTTTTTTGCCAAACTTTCAGCTGATTTTTTCTTCTTACTTATTATGATTGATATATTAAATCCAGCTTGAATAAGTGCAGATGTTAACGAATAAGAAATTTTGCCGGCGCCAATTATGGCAATATTATTTTTTTTGTTCAATTAAAAGTCCCCATAAATTGCTGCTGAGATATATCCTACAACTTCTGCATAATCTCCTGAAGTATCGCCGGAATCACTCCGATTTAGAACTACTGATTTGTTTTTATCTCTCAATGCGGCAGCTTTCATCAAAGTTAAAATAGGGCCGCCGCCGCATGCTTCACAAAAATTATTTTCTAAATCATACTGAAATTTTTGAAAATCAAATTCTTTAATTCGCTTTTCTACAAGTGAATCTAATCTATATGCTTCTTGTTTTGAATGATAATGTGAAAGATCAGAACTTGCAATAATAACAGTTTTGTCATCTACAACTTCGGCAAGTATTGAGCTTAGTTCTTCAATATATAATTGACTTTGATCTCCCATAACTATTGGTACAATGTCAAAGTTATTAATTACTTCTTGCAAAAACGGAAGCTGAACTTCTATTGCATGTTCTTGTTCGTGCCCTTTCATACTTCTAAATATTAATTCACTTTGAGAAGCAATACTTTCAGACAAATCAATATTTATCGGTACAATTCCTAAAGGTGTTTCAAACCCTTCACTTTCACAAACTGAAATACCAGAAAAATATTCTCTATGACTTGGTGAAATAATTATAAAAGTTTTATAATCAGTATTTTGAAGAAGTTTAAAAGCATAAGCTGCAGTTTGGCCAGAATAATCTATTCCAGCATGCGGTACAACAAGGCCAAAAATATTCTGAAGATGAATATTAAACTTTGGCAGATTCAAAAAATTATCAATTTGTAATTTCAGCTTTTTGGGATTTGAAGGGTAAAAAAATCCAGCGACGGCAGGTTTTCTAATATCTTTCATAAGTTCTTCTCCGACTTCCTAACTCAGAAAAAATAGAAGCGGTAAAAACTTTAATATTTAAATTATCAGTTCTCCATGCGTAAGGTTCTATTCCAGCTTTCTCACATAAAGCAGTTAGAAATTGATCAACATCATAATTATTTTCAACAGCAACTTGTGGTAAAAGAATTGCTCGGTAATAATCATCTTCTAAAACTAATCCATGCAAACCAATTTTAATTTGATCATAATTTGTAATATCCATAAGTGGGGAAAGAATAGAAATTTCAATATTTAAATATGGCAATTCTTCTTCCGAAATTGGATAGAATCTCGGATCGTTTGATGCAGCTTGAACAGCAGAATCACACACAGTATCAAATAATGGCATGTTAGATGTAATATAACCAATGCATCCCCTTAATTGATTGTTGATAATAATTGTAACAAAAACTCCATAGCCTTCTTTTAACAAATCAGGATAGTAAGTATAATCAATTATTGGAGGTTTTTTTTCACTGAAAATAGATTGAATTGAATCCCGAGCAGCTAGCAATAAAATACCTTTCGACTCTTCAGATAACTCCATAAAATTCTTTCTAATTAAAATTCTTTATCGAGAAAACCTTTAACTTCGTTTTTTCAATTAGCAGAAAAACGAAATTATCTTTAATAAAAAAGGAGTCCGGAATAAATGATTTTGTTTTTGAGTTTAATACTTCTTCTAAAATAACATTTTTAGTTAAATATTCAATTGCTTTAAATCTATTAGTTAAACTTCCATCTGATTGGACTTCATGAAAATTGAATAACAGCAAATTATTTAATTCAATAAAGTCAATGGTTCCAGCAATTGTATTGTTTTCTTTCAGTTCGTTAAAAAAATTATTATAAGCTTTCGTTTCAGAATTATAAGAATTAAATGATGATGGAAATAAATAGCCATCATAGTTATTTGTGTTAAATGACTGATTTCTTAACAGATTTATTTTCTTTGAATCGTCACCTAATTCTTCAATTAAGTTTCCAGTTTTACAATCAAGAACAAAATATTCCCGTGTATCGAATTTATTTTTATAACAAAATACATTCTCCCCAAAAACAAATAGGAAAATTAAATCTTCAACCTTCCATAAAAAATTTTTTGAATTAATATCGAATGCAAAGATACCTGTGTGGTCAGGCATATCGCGATTAATAAATTTGTGAAAGAAAATAATTTCATCATGAATTGCTTCAATTCCAGCCCAATATTTTTCTTCAAGCTGCAAGTTTGAAAATATTTTTTTACCTGATTGAACTTCTATACAATTAAAAAAAACTTCTTTAGAATTTATATCTCTTTCTTCAATAATTAATTTATTCTTTTCGGTAAGCAAAAGCCGCCATATTTGCCTGTTGTTTGAATATGTGAATTCTTTCTTTAACATTTTTATAACTAAATAATAGGTTCAAATTGTGCAGTAAAATGTCTTAGCATCGGAGCTTCATAAACAATTTTATAACCTTTTAATGCCTTGCGTTTATTAAACACTTCTAAAATAATTTCAAAAACATAATCGATATGGCTTTGAGTGTAAACTCTTCTCGGTATTGCTAAGCGAACAAGCTCCATCGGCGGAGGAATTAACTTTCCATTATCATCATATTTACCAAACATTACACTTCCAATTTCAACTGATCTAATTCCACCTTCAATATAAAGTTCACAGACAATTGCTTGTCCAGGAAAATTTTCAGATGGAATATTGGGAAGAAATCTTTTAGCATCAAGGTAAATTGCGTGTCCTCCTGGCGGTTCAATAATTGGTACACCAGAGGCAACTAATTTTTCGCCTAGATATTCAATACTTCTTATTCTGTATTGAAGATAATGTTCATCAAGAATTTCTTCTAAACCTTGTGCAACTGCTTCCAGATCTCTGCCTGCAAGCCCGCCGTAAGTTGGAAATCCTTCAGTAACAATTAACAGGTTTCTACATTGCTGAGCAATATTTTCATCATTTAAAGCAAGAAATCCACCAATGTTTACAAGCGCATCTTTTTTAGCGCTCATTGTCGCACCATCTGCATAAGAAAACATTTCCTGTGCAATTTCTAAAACTGATTTATTTGAATATCCTGGTTCTCGTCTTTTAATAAAATATGCATTTTCAGCAAAGCGGCAAGCATCAATGAAAAGGGGAATATCAAATTTCTTACAGACTTGTTTTACATCTTTAATATTCTGCATTGAAACCGGCTGTCCGCCGCCTGAATTATTTGTAACTGTTATCATGCAAAGGGGAATATTTTCTCTTCCGGTTTTAATAATAAATTCTTCAAGTTTTTTTACATCCATATTGCCTTTAAAATCTGCGCGTATTTCTGGATGCTTTCCAGCTTCATTTAAAAGGTCAACTGCTTCCGCACCTGTAAATTCAACGTTTGCACGGGTAGTATCAAAATGTGTGTTGTTTGGAATAAATTTCCCTTTGCCGCCAACAACCGAAAAAAGGATTTTTTCTGCTGCTCTTCCTTGATGAGTTGGAATGATGTATTTAAGTCCGGTTATTTTTTTTACAGTTTCTTCAAATCTATAAAAACTTTTTGAGCCAGCGTAAGATTCATCTCCATCCATAATTCCAGCCCATTGTTTTGAGCTCATTGCAGAAGTTCCGCTGTCTGTAAGCAGATCAATTAAAACATCATCAGCATGCAGCATAAAAGGATTGTAGCCGGCATCTTTAATTAATTTAATTCTTTCCTCTTTTGTTGTAAATCTAATAGGTTCCACAGATTTTATTTTAAATGGTTCAATTATTGTTTTCATAAATACCTTTTGTTTTTAGGAATATTTCCTTTGAATTGACGACCAAATTTTGTCTGGTCAAACTTTCAAATGGATGATTAAAAAATTCTCTGCACAAAATTCACCAAAAAAATAATTCAAAACAACTGAATGCAATAATTAACAATTTTATTATTGCGTTTTACTAAAAGTATAAATAAGTTTTTTACAGCATTTCTTAAAAATAAAAAGGAGTACTGCATGGATAATTATACGGAACCTTCAAATTCGTCTCAAGCTAATGATGTTCAAACTGAAGAAGAACTTGGGCATTCGGATAAAATGATCGGTGTCTTTAGTGAACCAACTAGCACTTATGAAAAGATTGCTCAATATCCGACGAAAACAATCGATTGGTTCTTGCCTGTCTTAATTGCTTTCTTAGTTATAGCGGTGACACAAATCTTAATTAACAGTAACAAGGCAATTCATTCTCAAATTGTTGAAATGCAGATGAATAAAATTCAAAAGAATTTAGACCAAGCTGTTGCTGAAAAAAAGATGACCCAAGAACAAGCTACTCAACAATTAAATGCAATACAGGATAGAATGGAAAATTTCGGTGCTTTGCAGATGGTTTTTATAGTTGTGGGAATTTTCATTGGCGGTTTCATTGTGTTCTTTATTGTTTCGGGAATTTATTATCTGTTTGTAAAATTCCTTTTAAAAGGAGATGGAAATTATAATTCAGTTCTTGTTGCAAGCGGATTGACTTTTTATATAGCGGTAATTCAAGTTCTTGTTACGACAATCCTAACGTTTGCACTTGGAAGATATCTTCAAGACACAAGCTTAGCTTCTTTTTTGAATTCTGACAAATCAACATTTTTAGGATTTGTATTTTCCAAGCTTGACATTTTCTCAATCTGGATTTATATCGTTTTAAGCATTGGACTTGCCAAAATGTTTAAATCGACTTCGACTGGAAAATACTATGTTACTGTTTTTGGAATTTGGCTCATCGGAGGATTGATTTTATTCTTTATTGGAAAAGCAGTTCCGTTTTTAGGAGCTTTTGGCGGATAATTTATATTGGAGTGGAACTTGCTGACCAAGTGAGTTCCACTTTTTTCTTAAATTATACTTTGTGGATCGACATCAATAATTATTTTTATATCTCTGTAGCGCGACTTTCTATTAAACTCCACAAATGAATTTAGCACAGCCTGTCTTAAAATTTTGCCGCCGGGGTCGGTATTCCTTAAACTTTTAATTAAAATTTGAAATCTATAATTGCCTTTCAATCTTGCAATAATAGCTGATGCCGGAGATGAAATCTTTAGCCACTTGCGGTAATTTAAAAGTTCTTTGTGAAAATCGATACTTGCTCCTTTAGCTTTATCTTCGTCAGAATCTTTTGTCTCAATCAAACATATTCTACTGAAAGGTGGATAATCAAATCTTTCTCGATCAATAATTTCTTTCTTATAAAATCCCTCATAATCGTTTTGAATAACTTTTTGTAAAGCAAAGTGTTTTTCATTTTGAGTTTGAATTATTACTTCTCCTTCAACTTTGCTTCTGCCGGCTCTGCCTGCAACTTGTGTAAGAAGTTGAAACGTTCGTTCATCTGCTCTAAAATCCGGAAGCCATAAAGTTGTTTCGGCAGAAACTACACCAACCAAAGTTAATCTTGGGAAATCCAATCCCTTAGATACCATTTGTGTGCCTACTAAAATATCCGTCTCACCTTTGCTAAATTCAAATAAAATTTTGCTTAAGGAAGACTTTCTTGAAATAGAATCAGAATCTACTCGTTTTATTTTTATTCCTGGGAAATAAAACTCAAGTTCATCCTCAACACGCTCGGTTCCTGTTCCAAAATATTTTATGGAAAGTGATCCGCAATTTGTGCATGCATGTGGAACTTTCTTTGTCAATCCGCAGTAATGACATTGCAGAATATTTTGATTTATATGATAAACCATTGGCACAGAGCAGTTGTCGCATGTTTCAATTTCACTGCAATCTTCGCAATAGATTTGAGTTGAAAAGCCGCGCCTGTTTTGAAGAATTATAACACCTTCTTTCTTTTTCAATCGATCTTCAATTTTATCAATAAGAATTTTAGAAAAAATATTTTCCATCTTTTTCTTTTTTCTTTCGATAGAAATATTTACTAAACTGATTTTGGGAAGCTTTGCGTTATCAACTCTTTCTGGAAGTGTAAGTAATTTATATTTTTCAGTTTTAGCGTTATACATGCTTTCAATCGATGGAGTTGCAGAGCCCAGCAAAACTGGACAGTTATTCATTCGTGCTAAAATTATAGCAGCGTCTCTTGCATTATATTTTGGAGCTGATTCAAATTGTTTATAACTTGCATCGTGCTCTTCATCCACGATAATGATGCCGGTATTTTTCATAGGTGCAAACAATGCAGAGCGCGCACCAATAATTACTTTTGATTTCCCTTTAAGAATCCTTCTCCATGAATCATATCTTTCTCCAAGCGACATTCTGCTGTGAATTACAGAAACTTGATTTCCAAAATTGTTGTAAAGTCTTGAAGTCATTTGCGGTGTTAATGAAATTTCTGGAACTAAAATTAATGCTGGTTTATTTACCGAAAGAGATTTATTAATTAATTCAATATAAACTTGAGTTTTGCCGCTTCCAGTAACGCCGTGCAAAAGGTAAGGTTGGAAAATTCCGCTGTCAATTTTTTCTGAAATTTCATCAACGATTATTTTTTGCTGAGAAGTTAAAACTAGTTTTACATGTTCTTCTTTAAATTCTTCAAGAAATCTCCTATCAACTTCTTTTTCAAAAATTTTAATTAAACCTTTTTTTTCAAGCGATTCTATTGAAGTCTGTGAAGATTCTGTTTTCTTTAATAATTCAGCTAACTGAATTGATTTGTCTTTTTTGTTAATCAGTTCAAGTATAATTTTAACTTGTTTTGGCGATCTGCTTTCAAGTTCAGGGAAAAATGCATAAATCTCGGCAATAGATTTATTCAGTTTAACATATTTGGCTTTTTTAACTTTAGCTTTTGCTTCTTCAATTTCATCTAAAATATTTAATGAACCGGATTTTTCTAAGCTGCGAAGTGTTGAATAAATATTTTTCTTCTTTACTAATTTTTGCAAATAAGAAAGATTTATTTCTTCTTTTTCAGAAAGTATCTTCAGAATATTTGCTTTAATTGAATCTTTATTTTTTTCTCTTTTAAAAAGTTCGGTTGAAACATTTATATCACTTAAAATTTTTCTTTTTGATTCTACTTCTGAACCGTAAGGAACGGCTAATTTTAATGCTTCACCTAATGAAGAAAGATAATATTCGGATAACCATTGATAAAACTCCAATGTTTTTTTATTGAAAATTGGTTCATCATCAAGGATATCAGTAATTGGTTTTATTTTTTCAATATTCTTAGGGTTCGATGTGGTGTTAATTATGAAGCCAGTCAGAGTTCTTTTTCCAAATGGCACAACGGCACGGAAACCTAATTTAGCATACTGTTCTAGTTCCTCTGGAATTGAGTAAGTAAAAGAGTTACGAAAGGGAAGTGGAAAAACAATTTCTGCATACATGAAAATTTTAAATCAGTTTTAATGACTACTTATTAAATTTCTGATTGAAGTAAGGAGCTAATGACCTAAAATGTTCTTTCCCATTAAAAGGATTAGCTAACATTGTGAACTTAAGTTCGGTAAATGTACTGTCCCAAACAATTCTTTTATAATCTTTTGATCTTATAATCTCTCCATTAGTTGCAATTACACTGTCATCCATTTTTAAATTGATATAATGAAAGCCGCCGTCATATTTCATACCTTCAACATTCTCAATCTCTGTGAATTTATATTCTACTTGGCCATTTAACTTTCCATTTTCTAAAAATAACTTCCTTGCTATAATATCTTTGCCTTGAGATTTTTGATCTTCGATGAACTGTTTGCTCTTTAGCATGTACTGGAAAAGATTTTTCTTATCATCATCAAATTCTTTGTTGTTGGCTGCTGTTGAACGAATGTCGTACATATCAATTAACACAGAACCGGAATTTGGTTGTGTTAATTTTACTTCATAAGAAACTTTATGGAAAGTTAAACAACCATTAAAAATAAATAATAAAATGAAAGCAGAAGTTTTAACAAATACTGATAAAAAATTTTTCATATGAAATCCTTTTAATTTAAGAAACTGCAGGTTCCAATAATGTTAGTGTTTGTTCAAGTGAATCCAATTCTGCATTTATACCAAAAGGGATTGTAAATTTATTTGTAATATGTCCGAATGACATTCCATAAACAACAGGGATATTTAAAGGAAATAATCGATCAAATAAAACTTCTAAAACTGAAAATGAATTGTCAATATCAGAATGGCTAGGTTTCGGTTTGCAGCTAGAAAAAACCCCAAGGGCAATCCCGCTTGCTTTATTAAATTTTCCCGATTCAATCATTTGAGTAATCATTCTATCTACTCTATAAGGTTCTTCGCCAACTTCTTCAAGAAAAATTATGTTTCCGTTTGTATCAATATCATATGAAGTGCCGATAACAGAGACAACTAATGAAAGATTTCCGCCAACTAATTTTCCTTGAGCTTTTCCGCTTCTGATGGTTGCTGGTTTATAAAGATCATCGTTGTTGTTTTCATGAGCGTTATAAAAAGTTAGTTTGCCATGTGGAAACATTAGAACATTTTTAAAGTAATCTACACTAAAATCATTAAAAGTTGAAATTCCAACAGGTCCATGAAAACAAACTAAACCTGTTTCTTTAAAGATTCCATAAAGAAGGGCAGTGATATCACTATAACCAATTAAAATTTTAGGATTATTTTTTATCGTTTTATAATCTATCATTGGAAGAATCCTAGTGCATCCATAACCGCCGCGTGCAGCTACAATTGCATTAACATCTTTTCGCGAAAACATTTCATTAATATCTGAAACCCTTTGTTTATCAGTGCCTGCAAGATATCCATCTCTTGCTAAAATATTGTCAGTATAAACAACCTTAAATCCTAAATGTTCTAAATTTTCAACTGAATCTTTCAACTCTTTTTCATCAATAAAACTTCCTGGTGCTATTAAACCTATTGTATCACCTATTTTTAATCTTGGTGGTTTTATTAATTTATTTTCGGATTTTATTTCTACAAACTTGCTTTTAGATATTAAATCAATTGGTTTTATTAATGTAAAAGCAGAAGCAGCTGAAAAAGTTTTTAGAAAATTTCTTCTCTGCATAATTAAATTTATATTAATTCAGGCTCATCAAAAAATAAATGATCAAATGTTTCGCGGCTACGAATTATTTTATATTTATCTCTATCAACTAAAATTTCAATTGGTCTTCTTCTTGAATTATAATTAGATGCCATTGTCATTCCATAAGCACCTGCTGACATTATTGCCAAATACTCACCTTGAATGCTTTCAGAAATCTCTCTTTTCTTTGCAAAAAAATCGCCGCTTTCACAAACTGGACCAACAATGTCAGCAACAATATTTTTCCTATCATTCTTCAAAATAATTGGTTGAATGTGGTGATATGCTGAGTAAATACTCGGGCGCAGCAAATCATTCATTGCGCTGTCTACAATAATAAAATTCTTGTCATGATTATTTTTATTATAAAGAACTTTAGTTACTAAAATACCTCCATTAGCTGTTAAGTATCTTCCTGGCTCAAAAAAAACATCACAATCCATTTTCTGAAAAATTGGAAGGAGTGATTTTGCAAAATCATTAATTTCAAAAGTCTTTTCATTATTATAAGTTGAACCAACACCGCCGCCCATGTCTAGATGCTCTAAAACTATTCCTTCCGATTTAAGCTGTAAAATTAACTCCGAAAGTTTATTGGCAGCTTCAACGAAAGGTTCAATTTTAATAATTTGAGAACCGATATGCATATCGATTCCAGTGAATTTAATATTTTTCAAATCGTTCTGCTTTCGGAAAAGCTTCATAGCAGTTTCGGTATCAACACCGAATTTATTTTCTGCAAGTCCCGTAGATATATAAGGATGGGTATGAGCATCAACATCAGGATTAACTCTCAATGCTACTCTAGCTGTTTTATTTAATGATAAAGCAATTTTATTTATCCAAAAAATTTCTTCTTCTGATTCCGCTTTTATCATCAACAAATCTTTTTCTATTGCTAATTTTATTTCTTCCGGTGTTTTACCAACACCAGACATAATTAAATTTTGAGGATTAGCTCCGGCTTTTAATGCTCTTAATAATTCTCCTTCAGAATTTACATCTACTCCGCTGCCAAGATTGACGAAAGTTTTAATTACACTTAAGTTAAAGTTAGATTTGCATGCAAAAAATATTTTGTGTTTGATTTTTCTAAAAGCTTCATCAAATTCTTTATACTTATCGGTAAAATATTTTTTGCTATAAATATATGCAGGGGAATCAACTGTTTCTACCAATTCTTGAACTGATAAATCTTCGCAATAAAGTTTATTGTTTCTGTAATGAAAATAATCCGATTCAAAAAATTCCATTTTTCTTTTAAATTTTCTTTTTAATGATTTGTAAAAATAATGAAAAAATTTTTTTAATCTTATAGAGGCTGGACAATTTAAAATAATAAAGGGTTTGAGCTTTATTAACTCAAACCCTTACAGTAAAATTGAAAAATTAATAAGTAAATTCAGTTTTTGCGTAAAGTTCTATACTATCTTCAATAATTTTATATGCTTGCTCTTTCCCCATAAAACCATCTACAATAACTTTTTTATTTTCAAGCTTTTTATAATCTTCGAAAAATCTTCTAAGTTCTACAACAGTGTGAGGAGGAAGTTCTTCTATATTATTTATATAGTTAACCGACACATCATTCTTTGCAACTGCTATTATTTTATCATCATATTCTTCTTCATCCAGCATTCTCATTACTCCTATTACTTTTGCTTCCACAATACACATCGGTTCAACATCAATTGAACATATAACTAAAATATCCAATGGATCACCGTCATCGCAAAAAGTCTGCGGAATAAAACCATAGTTTGCAGGATAATGTATTGCAGAAAATAGAACACGATCAAGCTTTAACAAGCCGCTAGCTTTATCTAATTCATATTTCCCTTTAGAGCCTTTTGGTATTTCTATAATAGAATTAACAAATGAAGGGACATCTTCACCAATATTAACTGAGTGCCATGGACTATTATTCATATATTCTAAATTTTTTTTATAAATGGAAAACCAATCTTGTTAATAATCTTGAAACCATAGCAATAATAATAAGTCCGCTCAGAGAAATAAGTGTCCACAAAAGGAATTTAATCCACTTAATTGAAACATAATCGCGAAGATTCATATTTCTAATCATTGCCATTTTAAAAATTATTCGCCTAAAATTTTCAAACCTTTTTTAGCATCTGCATTATTGGGATCTAATTGTAAGGTTTTTTTGTATTCTTTTATTGAGTCAGCTTTTTTTCCTGTTAAAGCTAAAGCTTGAGCAAGCCATAAATGATATTGAAAATTATTTGGATCATATTTTATTGCATCTTTCAAAGGCTCAATAGCAGGGTTATATTTTTTCTTTAATAATAAAGCCAGAGCTTTGGCACCATAAGCATCACCCAATGTTTTTGAATTTTTATCAGGATCGGCAGAGGCTAATTTTATTATTTTGTCATAAGTATCTGCGGCTGCATCAGATGAATCCATATATTGATAAGTCTTTCCCAGCCATTCTAAAGTTGGCATATAATCGCTTTTTATTTGTTCAGCTTGTAACAAAGCAATTCTTGCACCATCAAAATTTTTTAACTGAATCATACATAATGCTTTATTAACATGAGCACTTAATGATGTAGAATCAGTTTTAATTTTTTTATCATAATAAACAATAGCAGAATCATAATTTGCAGAACGGTAGTAAGTTGTTGCTATGGTTTCTGCTAAAGAATTAGTAAGTGAAGGTTCCTTTTCCATAGCTTTCTTAAAATAAATTACAGCAATGGAATCCATTTTAGCATTAAGAAATTCACTACCAACCAATATATATTCGCGCCCTGTATACAATGAATCCGGTACTTCATTTAGATATTTTAATCCTTCTGACAAATTTTTATCAAATGTTAATGACAAAGCAAGAATTTTTTTCAAGTCAGTCATTTGAGGAAATTTTTGAACTCCTAAGAGTGCTTCTTCAGATGCTTGTTTGAAATTTTGAATTAAGTATAAAGAGTGAGATGCATAGTAGAATGCTTTGCTATTTGTTTGATCGAATTTTAAATACTTTGTTAAGTAATAAGCTGCATTTGAATATTGCTTAGCATAATAAAGTATTTCGCCAACTTTAAAATATGCAGGCGCATAATTCGAATCGATAGATATAATTTGTAAAAATTTATTTGCAGCATCTGTGTAGCTTTTTTGCTTATAAAGAGTTTCGCCAATTTTAAATTTTAGCGCAACATTTAAGGTATCTAAGCTTTCTGCGTGTTCATAATTTTGAAGAGCTAATTCAAGAACGCTCATTTTATTATAAGCATCGCCAAGTGCTTCATACGCTGCTTTATTTGTTGTATCGTGTGCAGTTAGATCTATTAATATTTTGATTGCAGTATCTGTAGAATCTTTGCTTAAGCATTCTTGAGCAATGCTTAAAGCTTTTTTAAAGTTATTATTTTTTATGGCTTCCGAAGCCGCATCATACTGATTTTGGGCAAAATCAAAACTTGCAAGCAAAATAAATAGAACTAAGAAAATAATTGCTTTCATCTTTTATTCCCGGTTGATTGTTATTCATTAATTTTTACTGGAACAGCCGCCGGCGCTAAATTTTGACCGAGAGCTATTTTTTGCCCTTCATAACTTGTCAAGAAGGTAGTAAATCCTGAAGCAGGTGTCATTTCAAGTTCATTTAAGTATATATATACAGTCTGCTTTAAAGGATAATCATTTTTAACTAAATATCCAGGATGCGGAGTATAATAATTTATCTGTAAACTATTTCTTGTGCTGTCCTGGCCTATTTCATTTTTTATTTGACCGATTTGTACAAAATTTATTTTTGAAGAATCTTGAATAATATTAAAATTTATTATTCCAAGTAGGTCATCACTCTTTTCAATTTTTTTTAATACATCTGAATCGTTTGGAACAACTATGAAATTTTTTGGATTATTATTATCTAAAACTTCCTCTTTTAAAAATTGAAAAGTAGCAGTATTACTTTGTGGAATTACGAACGTATAATTTTTAGTAATTCCTAAAAGTGAAGATTTAATTTCATCAACTCTTAGCTTATTGGTGTTATTATGTTTTGAACAAATAATTGCAATAGCATCGAAGCAAAATTTATTTATCTGTATATCAAGTTTTTGGTTTCTAATAAAGTCTAATTGTTTCTGATCAAAATATCGAGGAGTAACAAACATTCTCGATTTATTATTTAACAGGTTAACCATTCCTTCCAGTGGAGTGACCGCCTTCAATTCTACTTTAGCATTTGTGTAAAGCGAATCGAATGCATTTTTTTCCGTTTGAATAATAGGAAAGACTGCAGGATCAACTTCCACTGTAACAGAGCCTTTTGTTGGTGATACGTTGCTTTCCTGACAACCAAAAAAAACAAATACTCCGAATATTAATATTAAAGCTAATCGATACATATATTAATTTTCAATTGATTGATTTTTTTTTGAATATATCATTACTAATCTGAAAACACCGTATAACACTAACACAATACCAATCATAACTCTGAATTGAGAAGGAACATTTATGGTAATGAAAAATTCGCTAAGGATTGCAATCCCGAGTAATATGAAGAGGATTGCAATTGCATAAGCGAAATATTTCATGATATTCATCAGTGTTGCTTTCGTTTATACTAATTGTTTAGTCTAAATCTGAATGGCACTACAACCCAAACCATTACTGGTGCTTTATGCTGAATAGCAGGCGTAAAGACAAACTTCATAGCCGCATCAATAGCAGGTTGATTAAACACTTCTGAGTCACTTTTAACTACAACTGCCTTTATAGGTTTTCCTTCCTTGCTTACCAAAATTTTTACATAAACTGTGCCTTCAATCCCAGCACGTTTAGCTAAATCCGGATAAACAGGGGGAACAGAAACAACTACCTGAGGCATTTTTTCTACCGGTACAAAAGCGTTAATATCCGGTGGTGCATCATCTTTAGGTGCTTCAACTTGTAAGTCTTTTGTAATTTGTACTCCGCCGCCGCTGCCTTCTCCAATTGGAGCTGCAACTTTGTTCATTTCTTGCTGTGTTGCAATGGTTTGCTCTTTAGGAGCTTCAGCATCTGGCACAGGTGTAGGTATACCAATGTTCGGTTTTATTGCAGGTGCAGAAACTGCAAGCTGCTGCTGAACATTATTATCTAATGAAGGCGGTGGCCCAAGTTCACTATATTTTAAGATTCTGACAGTGGCAATATTACTGTCATCTTCTCTAGTTATTGATTCGATGAAAATATATGTTCCAATCAGAAGTAAATGTATAAGAACTGCTATTGTCAAACCCAAACTATAATTTCTTGGGTAAGCTTTTTTCAGTTCAAAGGCACCATATTCGGATTGATTGCCCATTACTAATGTGTTATCATTCATAATAATCCTCCTTTCAAGATGCCTTGGATAAGAATTTTTTATCGTCATCTGTTAATGGAGCGATGGAAAATCTCTGAAGTTCTGCAAGGTTTAGCTGATCAATTATATCAACCATCATATGATACTTACTCTTGCGGTCGAATTTTAAAAGTATAACGATTTTTGAATTACTCTTTTCTTTGTTAGTGAAGAAATCTTTCAATCCGTTAAATTCGATACCGTGAGGAGCTTTATCATTACCTTCACTGTAATAAATTTTATCGTTCTCATCAACATAGACTGTCATCAAGTTAGACTCAGCAATCTCAACCTTTGTTTTATTATCTGGTGGAAGGTTGATTTCAAGAGTCTGTTGTTTTCGCATAACGGTTGTTAGCATGAAGAATGTAAGAAGCAAAAAAGCCACATCAACCATAGGTGTCATATCAATTCTAACACCAGTTCTTTTTTTCTTATGATGTTTCTTTTTATGTTTGGATCTTCCGCCGCTATCACCGCCGGTGTCAACTCCAGCCATATTTAATTTCCTCTATAATTAATTACTTTTTGTCAATAATTTGATTAGTTATCATGGCAAATCTTGTTATTTGAGTTTTCTGAAGAACATTCATAACGTCTTCAACCGTGCCATAATCAGCATCCTGATCACCTTTAATAACAGTTCTAAGCTTAGGATTGCTTATACGTGCTTGGATTAAAAGATCAGGTAAGTTATCTATTTTAACTTGAACTTGTTTAAGTGATTTTGCTTCTTGACCAAATAACCTTGCCATTAACGCAGGTGCATCAACACCCATAAAAATTTCGCCCTGTTTATCAATATAGATAGTCATCACGTCAGAATCCGGAACTTTAAAAGCCGAATGTGATGAAGGGACTTGTATTTTAACCTTTTCTGGTGGCTGGAATTGAGTTGTTAACATAAAGAATGTTAACAGCAAGAAAGCAACGTCCACCATTGGGGTCATGTCAATTCTTACATTAACTCTTTTCTTTTTAATTTTTGGCATTTTAACGCCTCATCATTTCGATTTAAGAATTTGAATTACATTGTAGCTAGCTTCATCAACTGAATATGTAAAACTATCAACTTTATTAACAAAGAAGTTATAAGCAACAATACCCATGATAGCGGTAATTAAACCACCAGCTGTATTTATAAGAGCTTCGGAAATACCAATAGCTAACTGAATTGCATCTGGAGCGCCGCCAGCTTTACCCATAGCAGCAAAAGCTCTAATCATACCGATAACGGTTCCTAAAAGACCAACCATTGTTGCAATAGATGCGATGGTTGAAAGTGCAATTAAATTCTTTTCTAATAGAGGAGTTTCTAGCATTGTAGCTTCTTCAACAGCTCTTTGAACTTCAGCTAATTGTTTTTCAGCTTCCATATTTTTGTTTTTAGAAATCAATTCTTTATATCTTACAAGAGAAGCTTTAATTACGTTTGCAACAGAACCTCTTTGCTTGTCGCATAATTCGATTGCAGCATCATATTCGCCGTTATCCAAATCAACGATAACATCTTTAAAGAAAGCAGCAACGGTTCTTTTTCCGCCGGCTTTTTTAAGTGAAAAAATTCTTTCGAAAATAATTGCAACGTCCATAATTGAAAGCATAATTAAAAGAGCAACCAAAGGACCACCAGTGTATATGGTACCTAATAAGTTATTTGGTTGTGTACGAACTTCACCATTTATAAAGTTTGCAGGGTTTCCGAAAACATAAATATATATAGCTAAAGCTATACCGAAGGCAACTACCGTAAGGATAGTTATGAACACAGATTGTTTCATGGTTTGTATATCTCCATTTTTAATTAAATGTTTTTGCTGTTAATGTTAATTAAACGCTGCGAAACTCTCAAACAGCGTGCCGCAATATTATTTATTTTTACAATCAGAAAAAAGAAATTTTATAAAGAATTTTACTTTTTTTAATAACTAAAATTTTATTAAATATTTATTTAATTATCTTTTATTTCAAAATGAAATAGTGAATAGAGAAGTGATTGTTTTATAATTATTTAAAAAATTTCAATTTGAAATTTGGATATTTGAAATTATTTCGATTTGAAAGAGAATTATTAAATTTTTAGTTCTTTTCTCTTTCTCCAAAGAGTTGTAAGTGATATGCCTAAGATTTGTGCTGCTTCTTTAGGGTTTGGATGGCTTTTTAGTATTTCTATAATATAGTTTTTTTCAATTTCATTAAGTGTTGGCATCAGTGAATTAGTTTGCATTTCGTTGCCGTGATAAATTTCTACAGGCAAATATTCTGGCTTAATAATTTTGTCTTTAGCAAGAACTATCACTCGATTTATAACATTTTCAAGTTCTCTAATATTTCCAGGCCAGTTATATTCAGTTAAAAGTTTTAATGCCTCGGCGGAAAGCTTTGTGCCATCTTCTTGAGAATATTTGTTTATAAAATATTCCGCTAAATAAGGAATATCTTCTTTTCGCTCACGTAATGGTGGGAGTTTAATTCGAATTCCGCTAAGTCTGTAATAAAAATCTTCTCTAAGATCGCCGGATTTAATGTCTTCATCAATATTTCTGTTTGTTGCGCTAATAATTCTAACATTAATTTTTCGTGTTATACTTTCTCCAACCCTTTCAAATTCCATGCTCTGTAAAAATCTTAAAAGTTTGATTTGCATGGCTTTGGCAACTTCACCAACTTCATCTAAAAAAACAGTTCCTTGATCTGCCATTTCAAACCGTCCAATTCTATCTTTTAATGCGCCGGTGAAGGAACCTTTAACATGACCAAAGATTTCACTTTCAAAAAGATTTTCAGGAATTGCGGAACAGTTTATCGGGACAAAAGGATTTACATTTCTTTTACTATTAGAATGAATATATCTTGCTAATATCTCTTTTCCAGTTCCGCTTTCACCTTCAATTAAAATAGGAAGATCACTATCCGCAATATCTTTGCTTAATTTTAAAATTTCACGCATATGAAAATTGTGAGAAATTATTTCGCCGTTTTCATAATCTTCTTCAACTTGGGCTCTTAATCCTTTTACTTCTTTTAGTAATATATGATATTCAAAAACTCTTTCTGCAAGATGAAGAAATTCTTTGTGAGTAAAAGGTTTGGTAATATAATCGTAAGCACCGCCTTTAATAGCTTCAACTGCAGTTTCAATTGTTCCATGTGCCGTCATTAAAATTGAAGTTGTATCTGGCGAAATTTTTTTTAGCTGCGCTAAAGTTTGCAGCCCATCTATCGGTTCCATTTTTAGGTCGATAAATGCAATATCAAAATAAATTTCTTGAGCTCTTTTTAAGGCGTCAACTGGATTACTGAAAACTTCTGGTAAAAAATTTTGAGAGCTTAAAGAAAGTTCAATTACTTTTAAAATATTTATTTCGTCGTCAATTACTAAAACTCTGCCTTTATTCATTTCTTTCTATAGGAATTGTTATTTCAAATTTACTTCCCATGCCTGGTTTACTCCAAACATTTATTGAACCATGGTGAAGTTCAATTATTTCTTTTGCAATTGTTAAACCAAGTCCAACACTTCCTGGCTTACTATCGCTTACCTGCACAAATTTATCAAAAATTTTATCAAGATATTCTGGATTGATGCCTTTTCCTGAATCAGAGATTGTAATAGTAACTTCCTTATTTTTTGATTCGGCATTTATATTTATCTCACCGCCTTTATCAGTAAATTTAATTGAGTTGCCGATAAAATTGCCAATTGCACGGGAAAGATAATCATAATCTGCAAGTATTGTCGGCAAATCACCATTTCCAAAATAACCAAGGCGAATATTTTTTTCTTTGCATTGTAACGAAAAAGATTTGATGCATTCTTTCAAAAGCGAACTTACATTTACTTGTTTAAGATCTAGTTTGATGCCGCCAGATTCAATACGAGAAAGTTCTAGGATTTCTTTTACTAGTTTATTTAATCTGTCATAATCTTCTTTCATTGAATTGATTAATTCTTTTTGTTTATCAGAAAGACTTCCAACAACACCGTCGCCTAAAATTCCAACAGCCATTCCCATTGAAGTTAATGGTGTTTTTAATTCATGAGAAACTTTTGCGACAAATTCAGATTTTAATCGATCCAATTCCTCATATTTTGTAATATCGCTGAAAACAATTAGTGCGGCATCAATATCATTTTCGGGAAGATTTATTAAAGAATATCTTAATTTAAAATATCTAATGTTGCCATTCGAATCTAAAATTTGAAAAGTGTTATCTGATTTATTAGGAATCTTCCCTGAAATAAAAGCTTTAATATTTTCACAAATTTTTTCATCGCGAATTACGTCACTTAAAGGCGCTTGTTCTTCTTTGGGTTTTCCGAATTCAGTTGTAAATGCCAAATTTGCAAGAAGAATATTTAATTGATTATCAACCATCAAAACAGGATCATTAATACTTTCAATTATAATTTCAGATTTTCTTTTTTCATATAGAATTTTATTAATGTTTAACTTTTCATATCGTTTTAATCTTCCAACCATGCTGTTAAATTCATCTGCTAAAACTCCTATTTCATCCGAATCATCTGTCTTAATTACTTGATCGAAATTACCTGCAGAAATATGCTTAACAGACCTAGTTAAATCTTTTACCGGTTTAACAATAAATTCTGAAAATTTTGTACTGAAAACTAAGCTCAAAACTGTTCCGAGTATTGCAAGAAAGAGCATTGTAAATGCTGCTATTCTTGTTATTGACTGTACGCTCTCTTCAGTTCTACCAATAAAAGCATGGTTCGTTTCAAAAAGCTGATAACATCTTCCTTTAATTTTAGAAATTAGATTAATCGCTTTAGTGTATTCATCTTCGTGTCCAACATTCGTTGGATAATTTTCCGGCGAAGAAATCATGTAGCCAACTTCAGTTTTAAATAATTCATACTGGTCATTCAAACTGTCGAGTATTGCGATTTCATCTGGAGAGGAGGCGGCAACTCTTGCCTTATCAAACCAAGAGAAAAAATCTTGTTTAGCTTTTTGGAATTGAGCATTGCCTGCAACCGGATCTTCCCTGGAAAAAATTAGAAATAATCCATTAACTTGATTATCAAGCTCTCTAACCATATTATCGGCTGCAACAATACTGGAGTAATTTTGGGAGATTAAAATTCTGAATGATTCGTTGAGCCTATTAAAATTGTATAAGCTCCAAATCATTACACAGATCATAATAAAAATTACAACAATGTAACCGGTTAATATTTTGGCGCGTAATGTTGTAAAAAATGTTCTAAACATATTTTAATTAATTTAAGTCTGTAATATTTAATTAATTTCTAAAATAAAAACAAAGCCAGTTCTAATGAACTATTTTAATTTTCGCTAAATAATTATAAAAAAATTTAATGATTAGAAACTAAATTTATAGATGTTTTTTTTATTGTAGAAGAATTTGTAAGAAGGGAAGAGTGGTTAGTCTTAAGCGTTTAATAATTCATAAATAGATTTTACTTCATTAGCAGCTTTAATCTTTTTAAAATATTTTAGGGAATTAGTAAGGCAATTTTTACTTTCTTTAGCTTTTTTCATTTCTTTATAAAGAATTCCTAACTCCACATTACTCTCGGCTAAGTTAAGTTCATTCTGTAATTCTTTATTTAAACGTATACTAGTTAAAAGATAATTTTCAGAAAGTTCGAACCTTTTTAATTTCCTTTGAATAATTCCTTTTATTTTATAAATATCAGCAATTGAAAGTTTATCACTAGTTTTATTACAAATTTCTAAAGCTTTGTCGGCAAATGCTTCAGCCAAATAAAAATCATTCTGTAATGAATAAATAAAAGCTTTGCTCAAATAAGCAATACCTAATGAGTACAAATATCCAGTTTGCATTGCTGTGGCAATACAGCGGTCGAATTCTTGTATTGCAGACGTATGTTGATTCTTTTTTGTGTAAAGCATTCCCATGTTGTGTCTTATTTCTGCAATTCTTTTAAAGTCTTTAATTTTTTCAAAATTCAATAAAGCTCTGCGGTAATAAGACATTGCGTTTTCAAAATCGCCAAGAATGTTATATATAATGCCAATATTAATTTCCAACTTACCTTTAAGCGAGTTGTCATTTACTTTGTCAATCAAGGATAGGCTTTTTTCAAAATGCTCTTTTGCTTTAGAAAGATTTCCTATTTCGCCATAAATTGTTCCAAGAAGATTTTCACAGTTAGCACAACCCTTAACATCGTTTAATGACTTAAATATAGTATTTGCTTGTTTTATATAATTGAAACTTAATTTCCAATTTGCCTGTTTAGAATAAATTTCGCCAAGGGCTAAAGCTGCTCTTGCAGACAAATTGGAAAGATCGCTTACATTTTTAGTTTCAGTTAAAATTCTTTGGTGGATATAAATTGAGAAATATAATTCTCCAGAAGTGATAGTAAATTGACCTAAGAGTAATAGTAATTCAAATAATTTAATTTTGGAAAGTCGTAATTCAGCAAATGTTATAAGAAGATCAATATCTGTATTTATTTGGTAGTTATCGGATAAACTAATATTAATCTGTTCTTTATTTGCTGAATTAATTTGAAAATGTTTTGGTTTATTTCCGTCAATAGTTATAAATTTTTTTAAAAACTCATCTGCATCTTTTTTATCAAAAAAAACTTTTAATGCGTTTGATAAAAATTCTATATTCTTTTGATCTAATTGTTTCAAAGTTCTTCTATTATAATTATTGAACTATGAATGGATGATATATATATTATTAAACAAATAAATTATTTATTTATTGTGCAAAAGCATATCTAGAAAAATGATCAATCTGTGCATCCACTACTCTAATAGTTCCGGTTGAATAATTTATGAATACACCATTATTTGGAACGGGAATAAGATTGCCATTATCATCTACATTGTAAAAACCTACTTTATCGTTTTTTATTCCTAATTCTTTAAAATTCAAACCAGTAAAAGTTAAATTTAATCTTAACGGTACATTAAAAACCATGTGTGGTCCAAAAATTAATCCTGCATATTCAACATCAGCAGCCATTGAAATATCTGTTGTGCCATCAAATGCGTTTCTTGGTATTTTTAAAGTTGCAAAAACGCCAACTTGACTTCCATCTTCTGCATCAAAGCCGCTGTTCAAAATAATAATTCCACCCAAACTGCCATTAATATTTTTATCAACCGAGAGCCCAGAAACTATAGCATGGCCCGATTTTGCAGGAATTTTTACTATTGTTTTATTTGAAGTTGCAGGCTGATTAACTACATTAGTTCCAACATCAGAACAACCAAAGAAAAATAATCCGGCTGCTAATATAAAGTATAAAACTTTTTTCATAACTTATCCTTTTAAGTGAATTATTAATAAATTTTCTATATCAAAGCGCGTCTAAAATTTATCCTTAGATGAAAGACAAATTGTAGATTTATCTTTCAACCAGTGTGCCATAAATTAATTTTGTTTTTTAATAAAAATTGATGGGATTAAACGTGGAGCGGTAAAAATTACCTAATTCTAATAGTAAAATTTACTAAAATAGTAATTCTGTTTTTCCAAATGTTAAATATTAATTAGAGTTATAAAAAATGAATTTTTAAAGAAATAAAAAAGCTATCACAATCTTTAAAAAACTATTTTACAATTCTGGAAATTTCTTTGAACTCCTCTGTGCCACAAATATTTAGCAACTCAAATAAGACTGCTTCAGTAGAAGTAATTTCAATTCCATTGCTGCGCATTCTTTCAATTGCAAATTTATAATCGCTCTCTTTTCTTGAAGAAATAGCATCGGCAATAACATCTGCTTGAAAACCATTTGCAACAAGATCTAAAGCCGTTTGCTGTACGCAGACGTGACTTTCTATTCCTGCAATAACAACTTGAGAGACATTGTTATCTTTAAGTCTTGTAAAAAAATTTCCAGCTCCTGAACAGCTAAAACTCATTTTTTGAATTGGACTTAGTCCTTCTAATTCTTTTAATAGCGGTAGCGAAGTTTGACCTAATCCTTTTGGATATTGTTCTGTATAAAAAATAGGAATATTTAATACTTTAAAACCTTTTATTAGCTTAATGGTATTTTTAATAACTTCATCTGGATTCTGCATTACAGCTAAAATTTTTTCTTGAATATCAATTATAAGCAATGCAGTTTTTTCGCGAGATAAAATTTTTTTATTTCTTTCTGTAATATTTTCCATTTTATTGCCTCATAATTTAATAAATAGGATCCATACCGTATTTACCGCAAGCATACATCATCAAAATTGAAGTTAGATCAACCAATGCCTTTTTTTGATCTTCAGCATAAATAACTAAATCATAAACTTCTGCAACAAACTGCATGTTCTTTAAAATTTTTTTCAGTTCATGATAAGTTGGAGTTCCATGCCAATTAGCTACTTGTTTAATAAGAAGGTTTTCATGACGTCGTAAAAATTCTGTAAAAGAAATTGTTCTTTTTGAAACTGGAGTTCTTGGCCGGCAAATATTAATTAAATCATTGAAATATGTGTCCCATTTTTCAGCAAGTTCTTTGTTTCTATTTTGCATTACATACTTTGCTTTATCCAACGAGAATTTAGCTTTAGTCATAGGTTTTACATCTGGTGTTAAAGCATATCCATCGTAACTAATATAGCCGGTTTCATCATCAACATATTTCCATCTTTTAGCTAGCTGATTTTCTGTTAATATAATAATCACTTTATCTAAGCCGCTATCAACAACAATAAACTTTTTTTGCTGTTCATTAATAACAGTAAACCAATGTTCCCAGTTATCAACGCTTAAAATGCAAGGCAAACCCTGCTTTAAGTGTTCGCTTAAAATTTTTATAGCTTCTTCAGGTGTTTCACGCCTAAAATATTTCATTTTGCATTCAAAACTTTTCGCAGCTTTTGCTAAACCAATTTCATCTGTACCATACCACCAAGTACTTCCGGCGCGCTTACCAATTTCACGTTCATTTTCAAATCTACCAAGCATAACTAATGCATATTTTAAGGCGAAGGGTCCGCATTGATATTTGTAGGGTTGAGGATAAAAGCTCATATTGTTCCGATTTTTTATTAAGTAATTTAGTTAATGTAATTGATTTATTCATCAAAAAATTTTGCTGAAAGAAATTTTTTCTTTATTTTTAATTAAGATATGAAGAAGAAACTAAAAGTAGCAATAACTTATAACGAAGCAAATCCGGATTTTTACATAAAACCGGCCGAATTAAACAAGAAGAAACTTCCATTCACTCCATATTTTGAAGTTGACAATTTCACACCAATAGAAGAATTTGAGCTTCTTTCCGAACGACTGTGTAAAAAAAATATAGATGCTTATACAATTAATATAAAAGATGATATTGATATTTTATTGACAGATTTAAAAAAACACAAACCGGATGTTATTTTTAATTTTGTTGAATTATTTAAAGATAATGCTCGATTGGAAATGAACGTTGTAGGACTTCTTGAGCTTTTAGGAATTCCATATACCGGCGCTCCTCCAATTGCTCTTGCAAATTGTCAAAATAAAGTACTTGCAAAACGTATCCTCAATACTTTCGGAATCAAAACACCCAAATTTGCATTAATTAAAAAAATTGCAGGGCGTTACAACCATGGATTAGAATATCCTTTAATTGTTAAACCTGCTTTTGAAGATGCTAGTGTTGGAATTGATAATGATTCAATTGTAGAAAATTTCAAACAATTGAAATCAAGAATAAAATATGTGTTGGATAATTTTCTTCAACCAGCTTTAGTGGAAGAATATATTGAAGGTAGAGAACTTAATGTTGCAGTAATGGGCGATAAAAATCCAAAAGCTTTACCCATAAGTGAAATAGATTTTTCAGCCATGCCAGATCACCTTTATAATATTGTAAGCTATCAAGCGAAGTGGGACCCATTACATGAATCATATCATAAAACTATTCCTTGTTGCCCGGCTAGGCTTGAGAAAAAAATAGAAATGAAAGCAAAAGAAATTGCAGTTAAAGCATTTCGAGCTATGGGTTGCCGTGATTATGCCCGAGTTGATATGCGTTTAAATGAACATAACGAATTATTTGTTCTCGAGGTAAATCCCAATCCCGATTTAACCGAAGGTGCTGGTTTTATGAGATCGGCAGAGACTGCAGGAATACTTTACGAAGATGCACTTATAAAAATAATCAAATTAGCTTGGGCAAGAAGAAACTCAATTCTAAAATAAACGTCAGCTTATTGGGTTATTATCACATCCTCTTTCAAAAAATCATTTTAGTTTAATCTGAAAATTAAAATTTAAAAATAAAAACCAAGTAATTTTAAATTATTCAAAGAGGTATTAGATGGATGAACAGCACAAAAAATTATATAAAAATATTTTTAACATTACTGTTCTTGTATCATCATTAGGCTACTTTGTAGACATTTATGATCTAATACTTTTTGGAATTGTTAGGATTCCAAGCTTAACATATCTTGGAATTCACGGCAGCCAATTAATTGATTCCGGTGTTTACATTTTAAATATGCAGATGGGCGGAATGCTTATTGGCGGATTGATATTTGGAATTTGGGGAGATAAAAAAGGAAGACTTTCAGTTTTGTTTGCTTCTATCTTTCTTTATTCTGCTGCAAATTTTTTAAATGCATATGTTACTTCAATTCAAATGTATGCCGTTCTAAGATTTATTGCTGGAATTGGATTAGCTGGTGAACTTGGTGCTGCAGTTACTTTAGTTAGCGAAACAATGACTAAAGAAACTCGGGGTTATGGAACAGCAATTGTAGCAACAATCGGAGTAATGGGTGCCATTCTTGCTGCTATTGTTGGTGAAGAATTTAGCTGGCAAATGGCTTATATAATTGGGGGTGTGTTAGGTGTAATTTTATTAATTATGCGTATCAGTGTTTTCGAATCTGGAATGTATAAATCTATTTCAAGTTCAAATGTTGCAAGAGGACAATTCTTAAAATTGTTTACTTCAAAGGAAAGATTCTTCAAATACTTAAATTGTATTATGATTGGATTGCCGATATGGTATGTAGTTGGAGTGCTAATTACATTCTCACCAGAATTTGGAAAATTTTTAGGTGTTACACAGCCAATTGTTGCTGGCAAATCAATTATGTACACGTACATTGGATTAATATTCGGTGACTTTGTGAGTGGCTTTTTAAGTCAATATCTAAAAAGCAGAAAGAAAGCCGTATCTGTTTTTGTAATTCTAACAACCATATTTGTACTTGTCTATCTTTTCTCCCACGGACTTTCTTTATTCTATTTTTATGCTCTCTGTGTAGTCCTTGGAATTTCAATCGGCTATTGGGCTGTTTTTGTTACAACCGCTGCAGAACAATTTGGAACTAATTTAAGATCTACAGTTACTACAACGGTTCCAAATTTTATAAGAGGTTCGGTCATTCCAATAACAATTTTTTTCGATTTATTAAGAAAACCTTTTGGTTTAATTTATTCTGCTTTGATTGTTGGTATAATAACTGTAATAATTGCTTTCATTTCACTTTACAATTTGAAGGAAACATACGGAGTTGATTTAGATTACGTGGATAATATTTGAAAATCTTTAAATGAATGTTTTTGATTGCGGTTCCATTTTAATATTTTTCATGCCATTAAAATATAAATTAAAACTGAGTTAAATGGAATCAATCAAATTTATAATTGACCTTTTCCTCCATCTTGATGTTCATCTTAATGATATTATCATTCAATATGGAACTGTAACATACATAATTTTATTCGCAGTCATTTTTGCAGAAACAGGATTTGTTTTTACACCTTTTCTTCCAGGAGACTCACTATTATTTGCTGCTGGTGCATTTGCAGCAAAAGGTTCATTCAATGAAAATTATTTATTCTTGATACTTTCTGCTGCAGCGATTTTTGGAGATACTGCAAATTATTGGATCGGCCATTTCATTGGCCCAAAAATCTTCCATCGTGAAAATGTTAAGTTCCTAAAAAAAGAATATCTTGAGCGGACTCATAAATTTTATGAAAAGTACGGTGGAAAAACAATTATCTTTGCTCGCTTTATACCTATTATCAGAACCTTTGCCCCGTTTGTTGCTGGAATTGGAAGCATGACATATTCAAAATTTATTTTATATAATATTATTGGAGCTGTGGCTTGGGTTGCTCTTATGGTTTATGCTGGATTTTATTTCGGAAATATCGAGTTTGTTAAAAATAATTTTTCCTTAGTTATACTTGCTATTATTATAATTTCAATTTTGCCTGGAATTATTGAATTCATAAGGCATAAACTAAAATCAGTTAAAGCTTGATTTGAAATCTTGATGATATTTTAATTTTGAATTTCATCCGTGCCGAAGTTTTCCTAGCGATGTCATTCTATAAAAATTTTATGTGAAAAATTTTAATTGAAAGTAATGTTGGAATCAATTATTTGGGCTAAAATTTATTGGAATAGTAAGTTGAACTTTGACTGGCACTCCATGCATTTGGCCTGGTTCAAAGCGGGTGTCTTTCACTGCTCTTTCTGCAGATTGATCGCAGCCGTAACCAATTCCTTTAAGTAAAGAAATTTTCCGCACATATCCACGCTCATCAATAAATGCTAAAATATAAACTGTTCCTTGAATATTTTTTGCTTTTGCAGATGGTGGATAGAAAGCTCTGGCATTAATGCCTTGCATTCCGCCAATTGGAACAGGCATTTGATCTACAGCTACATAATAAATATCATTCGGAATATATAAACCTTTTTTGGGTGCACCAGAGCCAGGCTGGCCATTTCCAGAGCCGCTTCCTGTACCACTTCCTTCTCCATTATTGCCAGCAATTAAACTACCGGAAGAATTACCTTTACTTGAATCGCTGCTTGCAGAGGTTTCATTAGTTTTTTTAGTTTTCTCCTTTTTATCACTTATTGTTTCTTCAATAGGCTTTATTTTTTCTTTGACCTTTATTGTTTCTGGTTTCTTAAATTGGGAAGATTGATCCTCGATGCTTCCGCCTGGTGATCCAGGAGAATTCGTTTCTGTTGTACCGCCAAATCCAATTTCAACAACTTGATCTTTAATTTCTGGGCTTTTAATATTTACTGTATATATTATTAAAAAAAACAAACTAGCATGAAATAATATAGAAGTAAGTGTGGATAGATTTTTGACAGTGAGTAATTTCATCTTACATAAAAGTTCGCAATTGAATATCTAAATTTGAAGTAAAAGGGAATAAATAAAAACTTAATTTTTCAGGAACTTTTTTTTTTACAAAATTATACCCTGACGATTTATTTAAATTTAATTAAAAATTATAAACGCCAGGGTATGCAAATAATTATTATTGAATCATTGTTTTTTCAAAGTTGCCATTAGAAGTTTTGTAGCTCCCGCATTCTTAAGTGCATCAAGAAGTTGAACCACATTTCCATATACAGCATCTTTATCTGCTTTAACAATTACATCTCTATTTCCTTTTTGGATAAACTCTGTTTGTAATTCAGTTGGAAGTTGAGTTATATCAACAATTTTATCATTTAAATAAATTTGATTTTTGTTGTTGAGATAAACTTCAATATTATTATTTATAGTCGTTTCAGCTGAAGATGATTGAGGCAGCTTTACTTTCAAAGCCCCAGTTATCAGAAAAGGACTTGTAATCATAAAAATAATTAATACAACTAAAATTACATCTGTAAAAGGAGTAATATTAATTTCAGAAAATTCTTTTTCGTCTAATTTATACCGTCTCATGTTTCTTTCTCAATTCAAGAGTTTTAACAATTCTAATTGTTTTTTGAATAGCTTCATCATAAAGCGGCATACTAAGTTTTAATCTTTTAATAAAATAATTGTAAAACATTACGGCGGGAACTGCTACAATTAATCCTGCAGCAGTTGCAATTAAAGCATCGGCAATTCCGCTCATAACATTTGCGTAATTAGAAGAATTATTTACCGAAAGTGCATTGAATGATCTAATAATTCCAACAACTGTTCCGAACAATCCAATAAAAGGTGAAATGCTTCCCAAGGTTGCTAGAATTCCTAAACCTTTTTCCATCTTGGCAATTTCTTTATCTAATTGATTATAAGCAGAAATCTCCAATTCATTTTTGGGTTCTTTATAATGTTCGATGATATGTTTTACAACATTTGCAAGCGGACATTTTACTTTCATAATGAACCAATTCCATGAACTTGTTTTGCAAATGAACAGCGCTTCCTTCATATCCTCTGAGTTAAGGCTGTTGTAAATATTATCCATGAAATCAGTTATTACTTTTTCAGTTATTCCTTTAAATGTAATATATTTTTCTATGATTACTTTAACCGATAGCAATGAGCAAAATGCAAGTATAAAAATTACATAACCGCCCTTGGCAATCAGATCAAGTAAACTGGGGCTTTCCATAAATTATCCTTTCCACAAGAAATTACTACTTTGTTCAATTACAAAAAAATATCTATTACAAATTTGTTGCATCTGTTTCTATTACTGGGTGTGCTTGATCACCATTAATTTCGGTTTCATTGTTCATCATGCGATGCATGATGCTATGTTTACGTCCATAAAAATAGTAGATCACCAATCCAATAAGTAACCAACCGAAAAGTCTAAACCAATTTTCCTCGGGTAAAGAAAACATAAGTACACCACAAATTATAATTCCTAAAATAGGTACAAGTGGAACAAATGGTGCTCTGAATGGGCGTTCTGCTTCTGGATGAGTTTTTCTCATAATTAATACTGCTGCAGATACAACCACAAATGCGAAGAGCGTTCCAATATTAACCAAATCAGCTAAAACTCTTAAAGGTAAAAATCCTGCAAGAATAGAAACAAAAACACCGGTTAAAATAGTTGATTTCCAGGGTGTTCTATATTTTTCATGAACATCACCAAAAAACTTTGAAGGAATTAATCCATCTCTTGCCATAGCTAAAAATATTCTTGCTTGGCTCAACATCATTACTAAAAGTACTGAGGTAATTCCAGCAACTGCGCCTAAGGAAATTAAAAATTGTGCCCAAATTAAACCAACCTGACCAAAGGCATTGGAAACCGGTGCGTTAATATCAATCTTTTGATATCCAACCATTCCTGTTAGCACTGCAGATACTGCAATATAAAGTATGGTACTAAGAACTAAGGATACAATTATTCCGATAGGAACATCACGCTTTGGATTTTTAGCTTCTTCTGCATGAGTAGAAACAGAATCAAATCCAATATATGCAAAGAAAATTATTGCGGCTCCCGCCAACACACCTACTGGCGCACCTCCAGGGCCAGTCTGACCTAAAATTGTTTTACCAAATAAACTTAAACCCGAATATCCAAATGGTGCAAATGGATGCCAGTTTGCAGGATTTACATAAAATGCACCAACAACAATTACCAATAAAACAATTGCAATTTTTGTTATAACAATTGCTGAATTTACTCCCGCACTTTCCTTAATTCCTTTTACAAGAATAATAGTAATTAGTATAGTAATTAATATTGCCGGAAGATCAAGTATTGAACCGGTTGATGACAATAGCCCAGTTGTTGGGTTAAAGTCAAATGGCGCATTTGAGAAAGCATGCCCAAACTTGATTCCTATTATGCTAATAAAATCTTGAAAGTAATGAGACCATCCGTGAGCTACAGTAGCAGAAGCCACTGCGTATTCAAGAATCAAGTCCCAACCAATAATCCAAGCAAACAATTCACCAAGAGTTGCATAAGCATAAGTATATGCCGAACCAGCTACAGGAACCATAGAAGCAAATTCTGCGTAACATAGCGCTGCAAAAACGCAAGCAAGACCTGAAACTACGAATGATAATATAATTGCTGGTCCAGTTTTATCATGTGCAGCAACACCAGTTAAAACAAAAATACCAGTGCCAATAATCGCACCAACTCCTAAGCTTGTAAGTGCAACCGGACCAAGAACACGACGTAATCGGTTTTCACTTACAACTTCGTCCAAAAGAACCTTTAATGGTTTCTTGGCAAAAATTTGCTTCATGATTCTTTTCCTTTTCTAAATTGATATTTAATACTAATTAATAATTCCATTGTTCAAAAATAATAAGGGATTGATAAAAATATTTTTTGAAGAATAAATAAAAAAGAATAGTTTTTTTAGCGTGTAAGAAATTTTAGGTTGGATACTTTTACTTAAATTTATTTTCCTACTTATCCTATTCGAATATTCTATCATCAAAATATTTTTTTAAAAACTGAAAATTAAATTATCCTGATTATTGGGCACTAAAACTATTCAAATCGATTTCTTTTGTCAAGTACATTATTTTTAAAAATTTTCGCTATTGTAATCAATGATAAAATAAAAAACCTAATCTCTTTTTAAAAATTAATTTTTTAGATAAATTAAAATTTAGTTGAATAAATAGTGGAGTTAATACAAGTGTAAATATCCCTAATAATTTAAGAGATGAATATTTGGAATCTTTGAAGGGATCAGCCACTATACTTTACACAAATGAAGTTTTGCGCGGTTCATATTTTTTCCCACTGAAAACACTGTTTATAATGAACTTTTTAGAGTTATCTCAAGAATTCCAAATGTATGAACAGCGGTTCATCTAAACATCTAATTTTAATTATAATTAAACTAACAAATGCTTAAAATCTTATAGATTAGTTGACACTGCAATATCAATTTGTTAAGTTTACCGCCAGATATTTTGTACAGATTAATCCGTTTTTAATATGGTACCTCAATTATATTTAGACGGGTATCCTCAAAAAGGATAAAACAAATTAATATCTGCTAACAATTTTAGATGATGGCAAATCGCCACTAATGAGGATTTTCAAAAAAAATTACAACACAGATTGGCTAAAGAATTAAGTAATAAATCTTGTGAGACCGTTGTGGTCATTTTTCATCATGATCAAAAGGGAATTTTTATTTTATTCACATTGTATAGCAAGAAATTACGTCAAAAATCTAACCTATCATTTTTATATAGAAATTTTTGGGACAACTTTACAAGTATCATTACACTATTGAGTAAGAATTATATCAATCAAAAGATAGCGATTTTGGGAGTAGAATAAATACCTATATCATTTAATCATTTAAAAGGAAAGGTGGTTTTTTTATGAAGAAGTTGATACCTGGCGGATTGCTCAGCATGTTATTGTTCTTGCTTTCACCGGGGTTGGTTTTCGCTGATGAATCTAAATTGGCGGTTCCGCCGCTTAATCAGGCTCAAAACAACTTGTTATATTACGGTTTGCTGGTTTGTGTTTTAGGTATTCTTTTCGGTTTGTACCAGTTTAAGAGAGTCAAGAAAATGCCTGCTCATACTTCTATGCTTGAAGTTGCTGGTATTATCTACGCTACTTGTAAGACTTACCTCAAGCAGCAGGCAAAATTTTTGTTTGCACTTTTCATCATTATCGGTATTGTTAGTGCTTTCTATTTCGGTGTGCTATCACATATTGCCTTTGGTGGTGTAGTGCTCATCCTTTTATGGACTGTTTTAGGAATACTTGGCTCATCCAGTGTAGCTTTTTATGGTATTCGTATGAATACTCTTGCTAACGCCCGTACAGCATTTGCAGGAATGGAAGGTAAACCTCTTAAAACTGTGAATGTGGCTCTCGATGCTGGTATGAGCGTTGGGGTATTTTTAGTTTGTATAGAGTTAATCATGATGTTGATCATCTTGTTGTTTGTTCCACGTGATTTGGCAGGTGATAGTTTCATTGGTTTTGCCATAGGTGAGTCATTAGGTGCCAGTGCATTACGTATTGCAGGCGGTATTTTTACAAAAATTGCCGATATCGGTTCAGACTTGATGAAAATTGTGTTTAAGATTAAAGAGGATGACCCTCGTAACCCAGGCGTAATTGCAGATTGCACTGGAGATAATGCAGGCGACAGCGTTGGCCCAACTGCAGATGGTTTTGAAACTTTTGGTGTTACACAGGTTGCACTAATTACTTTTATTGTGTTAGCAGTTAACCAAACTCTTCAAACACATCTTTTGGTATGGGTCTTTATGATTCGAATACTTTTGATTATCACTTCCATAGGTGCATTCTATATCAATAAAGCTTTCAGCAAAATAAGGTTTGCAGGTAAAGAAGATTTTAATTTTGAAGAGCCACTTACCAGTTTGGTTTGGTTTGCTTCCATTATATCAATCATAGCAGTTTTTATAGCTAGTTATTTCGAAATAGGCCCGGCATCTGATGTGGGAGCTCAAATTCCAAGTCTTTGGCTTTTAATGTCTATCATTATGAGTTCCGGAACGCTTGGTGCAGCTCTGATCCCAGAATTCGTTAAGATCTTTACTAGCACAAAATCTGCTCATGTTTCAGAAGTTGTTAAAGCTTCAAGGGAGGGCGGTGCCTCATTAAACATTCTGTCTGGTCTTGTTGCAGGTAACTTCAGCGGTTTCTGGATTGGTATGGTAATTATGCTATTGATGTTTGTTGGCTATTACGCAAGTACTTTCTTTCCGGCTGAAACTATGATTTATCCAGCAGTCTTCGCCTTTGGCCTTGTTGCTTTTGGTTTCCTAAGTATGGGCCCTGTTACTATCGCTGTTGACAGTTACGGTCCTGTAACTGATAACGCCCAGTCTATATATGAACTTTCACTGATAGAAACTATTCCTAATATTAAAAAAGAAATTCATGATAATTTCGGTTTCGATCCTGATTTCGAAAAAGCTAAGCATTACCTGGAAGCTAATGACGGTGCTGGCAATACTTTTAAAGCCACGGCTAAACCAGTATTAATTGCAACAGCAGTTGTTGGTGCTACTACTTTAATCTTTAGTTTAATTTTGTTAATAAAACAAGCACTGGGTGTGGAACCCGAAACTATCCTAAATATGCTTAATCCTTATACCATAATTGGATTTATTGCTGGCGGCGCTGTAATCTTCTGGTTTACAGGAGCTTCCATTCAAGCAGTAACTACAGGTGCATATAAAGCTGTGGATTACATAAAACAACATATTCATCTCGATACAGATGCTAATCAAAAGGCATCTACTGAAAATTCAAAAGAAGTTGTAAAAATCTGTACCCAATATGCACAGAAAGGTATGTGGAACATCTTCTTCGCTATCTTTTCTTTCGCTTTGGCTTTTGCCTGCCTTTCTGCACCTTCCAGCAGCAACGAACCGGTAAGCTTATTCGTTTCTTACCTTATTGCAATAGCAGCATTTGGCCTATTCCAGGCAGTCTTTATGGCTAATGCTGGTGGCAGTTGGGACAATGCTAAAAAATTGGTAGAAGTTGATCTAAAGGAAAAAGGCACAGAGTTACATGATGCTACAGTTGTAGGCGATACTGTTGGAGATCCATATAAGGATACATCATCAGTTTCTTTGAATCCAATTATTAAGTTTACTACTTTATTTGGTTTGCTTGCAATGGAAATTGCTATTACTCCATCGTTCAGACATGCTGCTCTATACGTCGGAATAGTTTTCCTATTAATTGCTTTCTACTTTGTAAGGCGTTCATTCTATGGGATGAGAATTCCAACTGGAAAGTAATTAAAATAATTAAGCCGCTCCCAATACTATAAGGAGCGGCTTCTTATTTGCCTATCATATTATAAAAATCTTTTGAAGTATGCTTCTTATTTGGTAAAACTTTTTTAAGTAAAAATCTGCTTAATTGATGTTTTATCAATTAACGAAAAATTTGTCTTGCAGTTATAAACAAAAATTACTAGCCGCCAATTGGTTTAATATAAGTAATTTCATTTCTCTTAATTATTAAAAACACCACATGATTTTTCACTTATTACTTAATTTAATACTTCATCATAATAAATTAGGACAAGTATGTTTTTAGTTATTTTTATTTAAATAAAAAAGGCGATTCAATGAGTCGCCTTTTAAGTAAATTGAAACTTTTATTTTTCTAATTTATGCATGTGCATTTGTTAGCACAGGGAATTTCAATCTTGCTAGCTCAAATACAGAGAAGAATATTCCAGTATAAAGTAAATCGCCAAGAACATTATTCTGGAAAAATGGAATTGCCATAGTAAAACATTCTACTAATCCTCTAGCATTAAGCGGATAAATTCCACCGCTAGCCCAAACTGCAAAATTTGTAATTACAAAAAACAAAATTGAAGAGGAAAGAGATGCGATGGCAATATTCAATACTTTTTTATTATTTCTTAAGTTAAAACCGATCATTACAATTAATGCAAAACTAATATAGACGAACGGCATTGTTGAATGAAATCCGAGAAACAAATCAGATAAAAGCATTGCAGCAAACGGAATGACGAAGGCAAGTTTTTTATTATTAAAATAAGCTCCTCCAAATAATGCCATCGCGGCAATTGGAGTAAAATTTGGATAGTGCGGAATCAATCTCAATAATGCACCGGCCAAAATCATTCCTATGATGACTAATAATCTCGGATTAATAAATTTTTTTTCCATTGTAATCTCCTTATTCAAAATAATAATTCTAAACTAATTAAATTTAAGATAAATTAAAAAGGGTTTTCAAATTCTCTTTTGTCCAATTTTATTTAACAGTTAGGTTTATACCCAAATATTCTGATAAGCCTGGTGTAGCATAACCAAGAATTTCTTCATAGTAAGTATTAAATAAATTATCAATTCTACCAAAAATTTTTATTTGATCAGTAATCAAATATGAGGCTGCTAAATTTACAACTGAATATTTATCCAACCTAACACGTTGAACAGGATAAGTATTAAAATCTTTATCGTCTCTTGTGCCAACAGAAATTAATTCCAGATTCAAATTTGTTTTTTCTGAAAATGAATAATTAATATTTATTCCAAATTTATTTTTAGGAATTCTAAGTAAAGGCAATCCATTATCCGGCGAACCAATACTTTCATCTTTAGAGTTTGTATAAGTATAATTAAAATTAAAATTTAAATTTGTAAACAGAATTGATTTAAAATAAAATTCAAACCCATTAGTTTCTGCTTTATCAATATTTATAGTTTTGAAGTTATTATCAAATCCAAATAAGTTTGTAAATCGATTATAAAAATAATTTAAACCTAAAATAAAATTAGGATTGAATAAATATTGCTCAACTCCTGCATCCCAGCCCAAACTATTTTCTGGCTTCAAATCTTTATTTCCATAAACCGGATCAAAAAGGTAAAACAAAGATGGAGATTTAAATCCAGTTCCAAAAGTTGCTTTTATTTTTGTTCCACTTCCCCAAATTACAAATGCCGGCGCTATACGATAAGTAATAACAGATCCAAATCGGTTGTGTACATCGTATCTCATTCCAGCGGATGTAAATAATTGATTGCGTAGATTTATCAAATCTTGAATATAAATACCAGTTGATGTTGAACTTGTATTAGGAAATACGCTTTGAAAGCTTCCATAAGCTGAAGAATTATAAAAATAATCTGAAATTGCTTTTTCAGTTTCTGATTCCAATCCGAAAGTAAGCGTATTAAAATTTGAAAATTTAAGATTATTCTGCCAATCAAATTTAATTTTGTTTCCATCATAAATGCTGTTTGATGAAGCTGGATTATTTAAAGTTGAATCAAAGCTGTATTTGCGAACGTTTCTAAAAAAGGATAAACCAATTGTTTGATCCCAGAACCCTTTAAATAAATTTAAATTTCCTTCTGCTCGATATGAATATTCTTCAGTATTATAAACATAAGTTGGATCATCGCCAAAAGCTCCTCCATGCTGATCGAGAGCAGTATTAGCTTTCGAATATCTGATGAAAAGATTTAAATCAAAATCTTTCAGAAGATTAAAACCTAATCGTGAGGACAAATTATAATTTGAAGTTCCGTCTTTTTCAGTGTTACCGTATTTAGAAGAAGCAGAAGAAAATCCATCGGACTTGAATCTACTTAATGTAGCTGAATAATTAAAAGAATCATTACCGCCATTAATACCAGCTAATCCTTTATATGAATTGTATGAACCGCCTTCTGCTGACAAGAAAAATTTAGGCGCCCCAAATCCTTGTTTTGTAATAATATTAATTACTCCAGCCATAGCATTAGAACCATACAGTGTACTTTGCGGGCCACGAAGAACTTCAATTCTTTCAATATTGTCCGAAGGGAGGTTTGCAAAATCAAAAGTGTTGTCTGGATCATTCGGCATATTCACATCTACGCCATCAATTAATATTAATGTTTCGCCTGGATTGGCGCCGCGAATGTATATGTAGGAAAGCGAACCGGGCGCACCTTCTCTAGCATAAGTTATTCCAACTTGGTTTTGAAGTAAATCAAAAATATTAGAGTTCGCCTGTCTGGAAATTTCAGTTGAATCTATTACAGTTATAGAACTAGCAGTTTCAATTTCAGGAATTTTTATTTTTGTTGCTGTTACAACTACTTCAGACATTTTGTAAACTTTTGTTGAATCAATATTTTGGGCAAAAATATTTGCAGCAATAAAGTTGATAACAAGAAAAATATATAAAAATTTTTTTTTGTCCATAGAAGTTACTCCTAAATTATAAATTTATTAAAAGGCTGTAACTTCGTGGGAAATAAGGAAAGCAGAAATGAATAAGAATTTTTGCTAACCTAACCTTACCCGCGAAGGTTGATTAAAATTATTTACGGCAGGTCTCCTGGCTTAAAGCAACTTTCAGCACCTTCCCATCAATAATTTGACAGTGGTTATTGCTGATAGTTAACGCTTACTACAGTTGCGCGGCAGCTCCGGAATTCTTGTTTTCATTATTTTTTTTGCAAGTCACCGGATTCTCTATTCTTCCTATAAAATTTTAGGACACCGTAAATTTGTTTATAAGAACTATAACAAGATAAAAAATATTTTTCACAATTCAATAAACTTTAGTAAATCAAAATTTCTACTACTTTCTTGTTGAGCAAAATATTATTTTGTGCCCAAATTTTATTTCTAATACTACTCTAAAGGAAAAAATAATGTTCAAAGGCCATCCGAAAGGTTTGTATGTACTTTTCTTTACAGAAATGTGGGAGCGTTTCGGGTTCTATACTGTTCTTTCGATCTTTGTTTTGTATCTTCAAGAAAACTTTCATTGGGATGCTGCAACAGTTGGAAATATTTATGGACTTTTTATAGCCGCAACTTTTTTCCTTCCATTATTTGGCGGAATGGTTAGCGATAGAATACTAGGATATGGTAAAACAATATTATTAGGCGCAATCACCTCATTCGTTGGATATTCTCTGCTTGCAATACCAACAACAGAACCAGTTTTGCTGTTTTCTGCATTAGTTATAATTGCAATTGGAAATGGACTTTTCAAACCTAACACTTATGTTATCGTTGGAAATTTGTACACTCAAGTTGATGGATCTAAAAAGGATGCCGCTTATAATATATTTTATATGGGAATTAACTTGGGTGCTTTCCTTGCGCCCATAGCAGCATCTTCTACTAAAAATTTTATGATTGAACATTATCATTTTTCTTTAGCTCATGCCTACAATGCAGCGTTTGGTGTATCCGCCGTTGGAATGTTGATTGGGATTGCAATTTTTTTAACATTTAAAAAACATTATAAGTACGCTGATTACAGAGATAAAGATAAATCTGTCCAATCAAATGAAGTTGTATTAACTAGGAAACAAGAAAAAGAAAGGATTACTGCACTATTAATAATTTTTGCAATTATAATTTTTTTCTGGATGACTTATTATCAAAATGGTTATACGATGACTTTGTTTGCAAAAAATTATACAGCAACACAAGTAAATAAATTAACTTTTCTTTTATTCGATCCACTCTCGCTTTTATCCATATTGGCATTGATAATTTTCTTAACAACTGCATTTAGAAAAAATGAATCTGTTAAGCTAAGAACAATGAGTGGAATAATTTCTTTTGCTGCTATAGCTGTTTTGCTGCTTAAATTAGATTTCCTTCCAAATCAAAACCCAATTTCACCGGAAAGTTTTCAATCATTTAATCCTTTATTCATTTTATTTTTAACTCCGATAATTATTGCATTCTTTGGCTGGCTAAATAAAAAATCGAAAGAACCAAGTTCTCCTGGAAAAATTGGATTAGGAATGTTTATTACAGCATTATCTTTTACAATAATGTTGTTTGCTTCAATAGGGCTACCTTCAGTTCATAACGCTGCTACAGCAATTTTTGGCCGAGTAACACCATATTGGTTAATTTCATCTTACTTTGTAATTACAGTTGCTGAATTATTTCTAAGTCCGATGGGAATTTCTTTCGTTTATAAAGTAGCACCACCAAGAATGAAAGGTGCAATGATGGGAGGCTGGTTTGCAGGGCAAGCAGTCGGAAGCTATTTAGCTGGCTTTGTAGGAAGATTTTACGTTAGTTGGGAATTGTGGCAATTCTTTCTTTTATTAATTATAACTTCAGTTGTCTCAGCATCGCTTGTGTTAATATTTCTAAAAAAACTAAAACATGCTTCTGAAAGCTAAAGGAAATGAGTTTAAAATATATTTCAAGTACATCTAAAATTTAATAAAAGTACTGATTGAAAAAACGACTTGAAACTGATTAATATTCAATAGTTTGCTATTTTGGATATCAATTTATTCAAATTAAAAATTAAAATTATTTTAAAACTTAAATAATAAATTGGTAAGCCAAACATTACTTCAGCAATACCATTTTTTTTATTTGAGTAAAATTTCCTTTTGTAGTTGTTTCGTCTAACCGGTAAAAATAAATTCCAGATGGCAATCCACCATTTATTGAAGAAGCTTCAAACTGAAAATTATAAATCCCTTTACTTTCATCCATATTTATTAACGTTGCAATTTTTTTTCCTAAAAAATTGAATAAATCTAATTTAACATGTCCAGGCGCAGGTAAAGAAAAAGAAATATTTGTAGAAGGATTAAATGGGTTTGGGTAATTCTGTTTAAGTTCAAAATTATTTGCAGTTAAGTTATTATGTAAAACTCCAGTTGTATTTTGTACTGTAATTGAACCGGACATACCTTGTCCATTCGGGCCGCCATGAATTGAGCAATAATATGGAAAATTACCGGCAGTGTTAAATACAAACTTATATGACCATGCAGAAGTAGATGCAGCTCCGCTTGTAAAGCTGTTGTTATCAGCAACCACACTATGGAAGCCGCCTTGATTTATCCATTCAACTGTATCTCCTACAGAAACTGATAAGTTGGCTGGTGTAAACTGAAAGTTTGAAACATCAACAATATGAGTGGTTTGTGAATAAGCAAGCAAAGAGAATAAAAACAGCAGCGGAGAAACAAACAACATTCTAGATTTTTTCATAAAAACCTCAAACGAATAATATTTACTAAATCCGCATTATTGGAAGTGTATGTAATAATAACAAAACATGAATATACATGAAAACAAAAAATTCTTAAATATGTTTTATCGCACTAAAACTGAAGCTATAAATAGATTGTTAAAAAAGTACTGAAATAAAAAATTGATTTCTTTTGAATAGTTTTTTTTATAAAGCTAAATAATGAAAATTTTATTTCTGAATTAAAATTAAAAAACATTTAATTCTTTAAATTGATTTTATAAACAATATTTGATAAGTTTAACGCGAAAAATTTTTATGAATTCATTTTTTTGGTTTAGTTTCGTTGAATCATTTAGCTCTAAAAATTAACCGATCTGATATTCGGGGAAAATTTAACCGCACAACAACTATCTGCAGTTTCGATTCAATTAATAATTTTATTGAGAAGCAGATTAAAATAGGAGAAACTCAATGAGTTGGTTTTGGCAATTCACAAATTCTTCGATTGGTAAAAAGCTTACTATGGCTTTTACCGGAATTTTACTTATAATTTTTTTGATTATTCATCTTGCTGGCAATTTATCTTTGTACGGCGGAGAGAAGGCTTTTAATTCTTATGCAGGCACATTAGAAATTGTAAAACCTTTGATTAGAATAATAGAAATTTTACTAGCACTAATATTTATATTACACATTTTTAATGGTATTAGAGTTTGGTGGGAAAACAAAAAATCCAAACCAATTGATTATGCAATAAATGCAAAGTCAAAAAACAGCACTTTATTTTCAAGAACGATGATCCATACCGGCGTTGTTGTTTTTATTTTTCTCATTATTCACTTAGTTACTTTTTGGTATCCATATAATGCAGGAGGCGGGGAATTGAATCTTTATCAATTAGTTTCAGGAAGATTTTCTGATCCCATTTATGGATGGTTTTATATTGTTGCAATGTTATTATTAGGATTTCACTTGAATCATGGATTTCAAAGTGCATTTCAAACCATGGGATGGAACCACAAAAAATATTTTTCTCTTATTCAATTAATTGGTACAATTTACGCAACGCTTATTGCGATAGGATTTGCTTCGTTGCCAATTTACTTTTTATATTTTCATGGGAGGTAACAAATGGGAATATTAGATTCAAAGGTACCGGCAGGTCCAATCGAAAGCAAGTGGACTAATCACAAATTCAATTTGAAGTTGGTTAATCCTGCAAACAAAAGAAAGTACGAAATAATTGTTGTTGGAACAGGTTTAGCAGGCGCGTCTGCGGCAGCTACTCTTGGTGAACTTGGCTACAAAGTAAAAGCATTTTCTTTTCATGACAGTCCGCGCCGTGCTCATAGCATTGCAGCTCAAGGCGGAATTAACGCTGCAAAGAATTATCAAAATGACGGCGATTCAATTTTTAGATTATTTTATGATACAATAAAAGGCGGCGATTTCCGTGCACGCGAAGCAAATGTTTATCGTCTTGCCGAAGTAAGTGGAAATATAATTGATCAATGTGTAGCTCAAGGAGTTCCATTTGCAAGAGAATACGGCGGCTTGCTTGATAACCGTTCTTTTGGCGGTGCACAAGTATCTAGAACATTTTACGCAAGAGGACAAACAGGCCAGCAGCTTTTGCTTGGTGCATACAGTGCTTTGAGCAGACAAATAAACAACGGCTCTGTACAAATGTTTAATAGAAGAGAAATGTTAGATCTGATTGTTATTGATGGCGCTGCAAGAGGAATTGTTGTTAGGAATTTACTTACCGGCGAGATTGAAAAATATTCAGGCCATGCAGTTGTTCTTGCAACTGGTGGATATTCAAACGTGTTTTTCCTTTCTACGAACGCAATGAATAGTAATGCAACTGCAATTTGGCGTGCACATAAAAAAGGCGCTTTCTTTGCTAATCCATGTTACACTCAAATTCATCCGACTTGTTTGCCGCTTCATGGTGAAAGTCAATCAAAACTTACTTTGATGAGTGAAAGTTTAAGAAATGATGGACGCGTTTGGGTACCAAAAAAGAAAGGCGATCATCGTCCGCCAAATCAAATTCCTGAAGATGAAAGAGATTATTATCTTGAGAGAAAGTATCCTTCTTATGGTAATTTATCTCCGCGAGATATTTCTTCAAGAAGCGCAAAAGAAGTTTGCGATGAGGGCAGAGGCGTAAACGGTGGTGAAGCAGTTTACCTTGATTTATCAGAAGCAATTAAAAGACTTGGTAAAAAATCGATCGAAGAAAAGTACGGAAATTTGTTCGATATGTACGCAAACATAACCGGAGAAAATCCATACGATGTTCCTATGAAAATTTATCCCGCACCTCATTATACAATGGGCGGCTTGTGGGTGGATTATAATTTGATGAGTACAGTTCCTGGATTATTTGTTTTAGGTGAAGCTAATTTTTCAGATCACGGCGCAAATAGACTAGGTGCAAGTGCTCTTATGCAAGGCTTAGCAGACGGATATTTTGTTATTCCATACACAATTGGTGATTATTTAGCGACTACAAAATTTTCACCGGTTTCTGTTACTCATGATGAGTTTAAGAAATCTGAAGAAGGTGTAAAAGAACAAGTTAAAAAGCTTCTTTCAATTAAAGGCAAGATAACTGTGGATGAAATTCATAAAAAGCTTGGCAGATTAATGTGGAACAAAGTCGGTATGGCAAGAAATGAAAAAGGATTAAAAGAAGTTATTGGTGAAATAAAAGAACTTCGAGAAGAGTTCTGGAAAAATGTAAATGTAGTTGGTAAGGATAATGATTTAAACCAAACATTAGAAAGAGCCGGAAGAGTTGCCGATTATCTTGAACTTGGAGAATTAATGGCAACTGATGCTTTGAATAGAAATGAATCATGCGGCGGACATTTCAGAGAAGAATATCAAACCGAAGAAGGTGAAGCAAAACGTGATGATGAAAATTACCGTTATGTTGCAGCATGGCAATTCGAAAATGTTGGCAAGTGGAATCTTCACAAAGAACAACTTGAATTTGAGTTTTTACATTTAGCTCAGAGGAGTTACAAATAATGAATAACAATTTGAATTTAAAATTAAAAGTTTGGCGTCAATCTAATCCAAAAGCTGTAGGTGCATTTGTAGATTATAACGTATCAGTTTCTCCAGATGCATCTTTTCTTGAAATGCTTGACGAATTAAACAATGAATTAGAAAAAAATAATCAAGAGCCGGTTGTGTTTGAGAGCGATTGCCGCGAAGGAATTTGCGGAACATGCGGAATGGTTATAAATGGCGAACCGCACGGACCGCTAAGAAAAATTGCAACATGCCAGCTTCACATGAGGAATTTTAAAGACGGCCAAACAATTTGGGTCGAACCATTTCGGGCTAAAGCTTTCCCAATAATTAAAGATCTTGCAGTTGACCGCTCAGCTTTTGATAAAATTATACAAGCAGGCGGTTATATTTCTGTAAATACAGGAAGCGCTCAGGATGCAAATGCGCTTCCTATATCAAAAGATATAGCTAGTGATGCTTTTGATTCTGCAGCATGTATCGGATGCGGCGCATGTGTTGCAACTTGTAAAAACGGTTCAGCAATGTTATTCGTTAGTGCTAAGGTTACTCAATTTGCATTACTACCTCAAGGGCAGCCGGAAAGACAACAGAGAGCGGAAGCAATGGTTGCAAAAATGGATGAGCTTGGTTTCGGAAGCTGTTCAAATACTTATGCCTGCGAAGCTGAATGTCCGAAAGGAATTTCAGTAAGAAACATTGCAAAACTTAATCACGAATATTTGTCGGCTAAATGTAAATCAACAAATGTTGAAGCTTAGCTGATAAAGTATAATTAATAATTTTTTAGTCCCGATTAATTACTGTTGAATAACAAGGCAAGTTAATCGGGATTTTTTTATTTTTATGGGCAACACTTCATCCATTAAGTTATATGTTTGAAAATGAAATAAAATTTATAGCAGATTTTAACCTAAATAAAATTAAAAGTTATGGCGCATTTATAACTTTTGAGAAATTGGTTAAAAGCGATATACATCCGGCAGTAATTCAATACATTTCTGCCGAGCTTGATTACCTTGTTGCTGAAGATAGAAAGAAACTTCTGCAGCAATCTATATTTGATTATTCTGGGCCGGAAGTTGCGAAGCATTTTAATATTATTACTCAAGAAGTTAAAAGAAATAAGAAAATTTCTTTTGAAGATTTAAAGAAACTAGTAATTCAAGCTGTTTCATTTAATCTCAACTTTATTATAAGGCCAAATTGGTCTCTTACAAAATTGGTATTTAATGAAGCAGATCAAAGATCAATCGAAGATATTCAGCTGACGTTAAATTATGTTTACTATTATGATTATGTGAAAAATATTTTTCTTAGCTATATAAATAAAAGAAAATTAAATATATTAAGTATAACAGACTTTGAACTAATTCTGAACAAAATTGATAAGGAAATTTTCACTGATCAAAAGCAGAAATTAATTGATAATTTTTTATTTACTCTTGCTGAGTTTATTAATATTGGCGGAGTTAACAAAACCAGAATTCCTCCTTTTGGTGTAGAATTATTCTTAAAAGAAAAAGAACTAACTGAATATTTAATTAAGCTAAAAAATGAATTTCCTAATGAAATAAAGCAGAGATATGATATTGATGATATTAGAAAAATTATTTTTTCCACCGAGCCGATAGTAGTTCATGATATAGCTGAAGAAGAAACAAAGCCTGAACCAGTTAAAGAAACACTCCCAAACAAAGATAATTCAAAAGAAGAAATCAATGACGCGCCGATATTAAAATCTGATGCAGTTAGTGAAAGACAAAACGAAAAAATCAAAGAAGATGTTGAAGAAAAAATTTTAGATGAAGAAAAGCCTTCAAAAGAAGAACAAAGTTTATCAGATGATGAAATAAGTCTTGATAGTTTAATTGAAGACGATCTTTTTTCTGTTGATTATCTAAAAGATGAAACGAAATCTGAAGATGAACAAAGAGAAGATGATAAAAAAGTAAATGATGATTCAACTGCGTCTCAAAATATTGAATTAGATTCAATTTATGATTTTGAGGAAGAAACAAATGAATTACTAAAAGAATTTAATAATATCGATATAGAACAAGAAACTGAGAAAAAAATAAAACAAGAGAAAAATGAAGAAGAATTTTCTTCACAAACAAATAGTATTGACTTTGCCACAGAGTTTGAAAGGGAATTGGAAGAATTTACACAAAAAGAAGAAGAAATAGATAATGATGATTTAAAAATTGAAAATGAGACTCTTAATTATCATGATAATGTAAATTCAAAACCTAAAAAAGATATTATTGATATTTTAGATGAGAAAGATATTAGAAAAATTGTTTCAAATGTTTTTAATGATGATAAAAAGGATTTCATCTCTACAATGGAAAGGTTAAGCGAATGCAGTAACTACGAAGAAGCTACTCAAATTTTAAAGAGTGTTTTCATTACCTATAGAGTAAATCCTTATTCAAAAGAAGCACTTATTTTAACTAATTCAGTTGCTAAATTTTTTACCTAGATTTGAGAAATTATAAAATATGTTTATAGATTATGCTGTAATTGATGTTAAAGCCGGAGATGGTGGGAATGGTGCCGTAAGCTTTAGAAGAGAAAAATATGTTCCCAAAGGTGGACCTGCGGGAGGAAACGGTGGTAAAGGCGGAGATATAATAATCCAAGCTCACCATAATCTTTCAACTTTATTAGATTTTCGGTATAAAAAAAATTATAAAGCAAAAAATGGAGAACCAGGCGGCAGTTCACTAAAAGATGGTAAAAGCGGTGAAGATATAGTTATTAAAGTTCCAGTTGGAACAATAATTAAAGATGTTGAAACTGAAGAAATTCTTTTTGATCTGGACTATGATCAAAAGAAAGTTATTGTTTCAAAAGGTGGAAAGGGCGGAAAGGGAAATAGCAATTTTGCAACTCCGACTAATCAAACACCAAGATATGCTGAACCTGGAAAACCTGGTGAAGAAAAAAAAATTATTCTTGAATTAAAACTTCTTGCAGATGTTGGATTAGTGGGATTTCCAAACGCTGGTAAATCAACTTTAATTTCAAAAATTTCTGCCGCAAAGCCAAAGATTGCTGATTATCCATTTACAACACTTGAGCCTGTGCTTGGAATTGTAAAATATAAAGATTATCAGAGCTTTACAGTTGCTGATATTCCTGGAATAATTGAAGGAGCACATGAAGGAAAAGGTTTAGGTCACAAATTTTTAAAACACATTGAAAGGACTAAGCTACTTTTATTCTTAATAGATATAACATCTGAAAATTTTCAAAAAGATTATAATATTCTTTTAAATGAATTGAAGAGTTACAGTCCAAAGCTTGCAGAAAAGACAAAGATAGTTTCATTATCCAAAGCAGATTTAGTTGAAGAGTTGGAGTTAAAAAAATTAACTAAGAAAAAAATAAAAAATGCTGATTCGAACTTGCTTCCATTTTCTTCTGCAACAAATTATGGTATAAATGAATTGATTGATTATCTTTGGCAAGCTTTAGCTAAAGATAATGGATTTACTTAAAAATTGGCTACTACATTTGAAGAAGCTCAATCTATATAATTTATTTTGGGAATATTAATCAAAAATTCCTATATTTGTCAGCTAAAATTTAGATTGGGCGGGGTAGCTCAGTAGGTCAGAGCAGTGGAATCATAATCCACGTGTCGGGGGTTCGAATCCCTCCCCCGCTACGATTTTAAGGAGTAAAATATGTATACATTTTTAGTAGTTATTGCATCGTTTATATCTGTTATTTTGATGATTGTAGTACTAATGCAAGCAAGCAAAGGTGACGGATTATCCGGAACATTTGGCAGCGCAGCAGGAACTATGGGATCTATGTTTGGTACAAGAAGAACAGCCGATTTTTTAAGTAAATCAACATGGTGGCTTGCTGGAACTTTAGCTGTTTTAGCAATTGCTATCAATTTATTCTTTTTGCCAGGACAAGCTACTGCAAATCAAAAAGAAAGTATTATTCAATCAAGTAGACAGCAAATCCCACAAACTCCAACTTTGCCGTCAGATAATCAAATTAAAACTCAAACACAAAATCAACAGAATAATACAAAGCAAAATAAATAGAATTGTTTTGGTGGATTTTTTTCTAAAATTCCGGATCATTTGAAATCCGGAATTTTTTTTTACCAATTTGTCAAAATTTCAACAATTTCATTTTCGATAGATCTATAATAATTTGCATTACCTTTTTTGAAATCGAAAATCATGCTTACAATTAAATCTTGATTGTCTGATGTTTTTAAATAACCTGACAAAGAAGAAACTCCATTTAAAGTTCCAGTTTTTCCGTGAAAATCATTTTCAGCTGCACTGCTTCTCATACGATGACGAAGCGTTCCGTCAATTCCGGCAATACTTAATGAGTTATAATAATCTTTATAATTTTTAAGATCGAAATACATTCTATCTAACAATCCAACAATAGCACCAACCGTAACTTGGTCAAATCGAGAAATACCGGAACCGTCAACAACCGAAGTCCCTTCTGAATAGATTCCATTATCTTTAAGAAATTTTAAGATTGCTTGTGTGGCATAAAATGAGTTGCCTTGTTTCCCCGATGAGACTGCTCCAACAGTTTTAAATAGGCATTCGGCTAAAAAATTATCACTTCTCTTATTTATTTTTTGTATTAAATCTTTTAATAATATTTTTGATTCAGAAAGTGTAATAACATTGTCTGGAGTTTTACCTTTAATTGCAGAACGATCAACTTTTATCCCGTTTTGGGTTAATTTTTCCTTAAGAAGTTTTGCAATAAAAAGCGGTGGGTCAGAAATATTAGAATAGAATTGTTCAACTTTATATCGAACTTGTCTTCTTTTCCTAATTTTAATTTTCTTTTGTTCTAATGTTCTATTTCTATCAATAACTAAAGCCGAAATTGGAGGAAGTTTAACATTGGCAGTTTCATCATCAATCCAATCTGAACGAGTATATATTTCATCAAAATATGAATCATCTCCTATAATGTTTCCAGTAATTTCTTTAATACCCTTTTCCTTCAAAACTCGAATCATCTCTTCCAAATCTTCCAATGTAAAAGTAGAATTACCAAAACCTTTTATATATAGATTACCTTTAACAATTCCATTTTTTATATTTTTATCATCGCTCAAAATTTTGGTAGCTAATGGATAGTTTCCACCCATAATAGAAAGCGCAGTAGCAGTAGTAAACAATTTTGTATTTGATGCTGGAATCATAGATTCTTTATGATTCATTTTAAATATTGTATCTTGTGTAAGCGGGTTATAAACTAAAATAGCAATTTTAGTTGAGGAAGGAATTTTTGCCAATGTATTTTCTATTTTCGATTTAATTATTTCTTTAGAAGCAGCAAAGTATTGTAATGAACATAGTAATAATATTATAAATAATTTTCTTAATACCATCTAATCCGTATCTCCATATAGAAAAACCAAAATTATTATTTGTAATTTTTAAACTTGTTTAATTTTTTTATTACTTATAATTTTAATTTTCGATTAATAATTATGATGAAATAATACTTAAAAGAATTATGGGCAAATATAAAATTTTTAAGTAGAAATGAAAGACTTTCGGATTAACAAGGTTATAATTTAGAAAATATTTAACGGATAATTTATGGCAAAAAAAACAACACTTCTAAAAGCTTATGAGGACTTAGAATTTCTAAATTCTTCTGAAGCTAGAATATTAAGAATTCTTGCGGAATTTTTAGAACCACAAAAAGAATTTAAGAAGCATAAAATTATTGACACAATTGTTTTTTTTGGATCTGCTAGGTTAAAATCAAGGAAAGACGCCTTAACTGAATTGAATAGATTTAAGACTATCAATCCAAGTACACCAAAATTAGCTGAAGAGTTAAGAAAAGCTCAACAGCAAGTTCATATGTCAAAATATTATGAAGACGCGGTGGAATTATCGAGAAGGTTAACAGAATGGTCAATGAATTTAGAGACATTTGCTAATAGATTTATTATTTGTACGGGCGGTGGGCCGGGAGTTATGGAAGCAGCAAATAGAGGAGCTAAGCTAGCCGGAGGTTATTCTATTGGGTTAAACATAAGCATTCCATTCGAACAATTTATGAATAAATATGTTAGTCCAGAATTAAGATTTGAATTCCACTATTTCTTTATGCGAAAATTTTGGTTTGCATATTTAGCAAAATGTTTGATAGTATTTCCAGGCGGTTTTGGCACAATGGATGAATTTTTCGAAATCTTAACTCTTCTTCAAACAGGTAAGATTAAAAAGAAGATGCTTTTGGTTGTATATGACGAAAAATATTGGAAGAGCATTTTAAATTTTGATAATTTAGTTGCAAATGGCGTTATTAATAAATCAGATTTAAATTATTTAAATTTTTGTAATACGGTAGATGAAGCTTATGAAAATATTGTAAGGCATTTCGATAGGCATTATTTAAATAAAAAAGAAAGTGATATTATAGAACCAAGATTGGCATTAAAATAAAAGCCCCAAAAAGGGGCTTAAATTTTATTCTACATTATCCACTCGGTGAGCACGCCTAGCAGCCTTTAATTTTTCCATTCGTTTCTTAATTGAAGGTTTAACGAAGAAAGTTCTTTTCTTAAATTCTTTAAGTACACCAGATCTTTCATATTTTTTTTTAAATCTTCTAAGAGCTTTGTCAATGGACTCGTTGTCGCCAACAGTAATTCCTACCAAAATATCACCTCACTTCATGGTATTAAATTGTTAATGATTCAATTAATTTTTTCAAACCCGATTTTTGAAAAGATACAGCAATAGAACTATGACCGTTGGAAAGTATTTCTTTAGAAATTACTTTACCAAAGTCATCCCAATTTTTATGATATATAGACTCTCCTATTGAAAATGATTTATCCGGAGAATATACAGTACAATTTTCATTTTCAATTCCTTCCAATGATGGCTTCGTTTCTTTTACATCTTCAGTTATATCAATTATCATTGTTTGCTTGCATTTTTTGCACTTAGCCCAATATTTATTTGTTTTATCTGTGCCTAAAACTTCGCCCGCCAATTCCATTTTCTTAACCCCATTACAAAATGAGCAGAATGCCTCAACATTCTTAATTCTAGCCATGAGTAACCTTTCTTTTCTAAAACCTGAACATTTAAAATAAATAATCATTTATGGATAATCAAGTATGACTATCAATTATTGATTAAGCTTCAAATTTCTCTAAAATTATTTATTATTTGAATAATATTGAAATGTTTATAAATCACAAAAGAATGTTTCTTTATCATGGAATGTAATTATTAAATTTTGAAAATTTTAAAAAATATTATTGAAAAAATTATAATAATAATCCATTCTTAAATTTTGTCGGAATATTTTCGGATTCTATTAAAAATCCATTAATAATAATATATCTAACTTGTCCATTTTTTTTTATAATAAAATTGGGAACATCGCCTATCTTCATATTTGAATCACCTATTTCGTCATCCTTATATTTTAAATTGATTGGCAGCGAAATAAATTTTTCTTTGAAAACAGATGAGTCAATTAATAAATTTGTATAACCTTCATCATAAAGTTTTTTAAAATTCAATTTTTCAATTTCAGGAACTGAATTAAATTTTTGAGGAAAGGTTTTTCCAATTTGGATTTCCATACCGTCAAAATTAAAATCTTCATATCCAAAAAAAGTTGATAAATCTCCAATATCTTCTACTGAAGATTTGTAATAAAAATCTTTACAACTGTTAGTGTTAAATTCTGTTCTTGTAATTCCTATATCTGCCTTATAATTAAATCCATTCTTTTTAAAAGATACATTTCTAATTATTAAATTCATTAAATCTTCTTCATTGAAAGGAATATTATCATATGTTTCTAATGGTTCTGATTTATAACTTTGGTTGCTTATGCAATTAAATGCGCTTACTAAAGCAACAAAATTTAATTTCCGAATGTATTGCTTTTCGGGATCGTCCTTCCAACCGCCAGATTCAATTAGAATTGTACTTGTTCCCCATTTTTGAAAATTATCTCCAAAAGCTCTCGGCTCAAAATCATCCTTATATTTTGCAATATGTCCCGGAATAAGCGAAGATAAAATATTATTCATTTTGCCAATTAATTTTATTGCATCTGATCGTGTCTCGCTTATAGTTTTTTCAAAATTTTCTGCTGGTGCAAGAAATGAAAGTGCTGCATTTTTAAAAGTGTGTCCAGCAGAATATAAAATACTTTGATCGTGAAGATTAAATCCAAAATCAGCTTTTAAGCTATCAAAGGTATCTTTTAAAACTCTACTTTCCGGAGATTGCAGGGAAATTGCATCTCTATTAATATCAATTTCAAAATCATTTCTTCGCTGAAAGACTTCTGCACCATCAGGATTTACCATCGGCATAAAATAAATTGTAACTTTGCTCAGCAAGTCATTCCGAAAACCATTAAACTCATCATCTCGGGATAAAAAATTGAAGATATCAAAAATAGCTCCTGTAGCTGTTGACTCATCTCCATGCATCTGCGACCAAAGAAAAATTTTTGTTTTTCCATTCCCAGCACTGATTAAAAATATAGGTCGTTTTCTTGAAGATTCTCCAACTTTATTTACTGAAAAAATGTTTTTCTCTCTTAGTCTATCAATCAGCGGAAGAATATCTGATTGTCTAAATCTTCTCGAAGTTAAAGTAGGTTCTTTATAGTTCTGATATTTAAAATAAATATTATTTGCAAATTCTATGTCTTGTGCCATTAGTGTTTCACTTAAAATTAATAGAGATAAAAATATTATTTTGATCATACTATAACCAAAATTATTTGTATCTAATTTATTGACATTTGAAATCTGATGCAAAAGTAAAACTAATCTTAGAATAAAATCATTCTGATATTGATGTGTAAATAGAATTGAATTTTTTAAGTTTTGTAAAAAAATTAAAAATGTTGTTGTAAGGCAATTAAAATTTAGAATTGTATATTTTAATCATATCTGTCCAAAATAATAAAAAATAAATCCCTCAAATAAAGGTGGTAAATTAGTTTTGGAAAAAATAAAAACACCAAGCTTTATCGAGGGATTCAATGGTAAATGTAACACTTTTTAGT
>JAKALM010000021.1 GCA_021824145.1 Bacteroidota bacterium | reverse complement strand
ATTTGTAATCAGCAGGTCGTTGGTTCGAATCCGACTGCCAGCTCAAGAAAAAGCTCGATTTTGATAAAAAATCGGGCTTTTTTGTTTCCAATATTACTTTGTTGAAAATTTATAGATTGTAGTTTGTCTATATATTTGTCCTGGTTTTAAAATTACTGATGGCCATTGAGGTTCATTTGGAGAATCTGGGTAATGCTGTGCCTCTAAACAGAATCCTGTTCTAAAGTTATAGTGAATTCCATTCTTACCAATTTCTGTACCATTTAAAAAATTACCTGAATAAAATTGAAGGCCTGGTTGGTCAGTGAAAACTTGCATGTATCTTCCTGTGGTTGGTTCATAAACATCTGCCACTTCTCTTACTTTTTTATTATAATTATTTAAAACCCAGTTAAAGTCATAGCCATGAGCAAATTTTAATTGTTCAAAATTATCATTTATATGAGCTCCAATTGCTGTAAGTTTGCGAAAGTCTAAGGGAGTATTCACTATAGATTCAATTTTACCAGTTGGAATGAATTCTTTATCAATTGGAGTAAATTCGTTTGCATTTATTTTCAGTTGATGATCTAAAATCGTATTTGAAAAGTTTCCAGTTAAATTAAAATATGAATGATGAGAAGGATTTAAAACTGTAGTTTTATCAGTTGTGCCTTCATAAGAAATTTTTAATTCATTATTGTTAGTTAATGTGTATGTTACATTAAGTGTAACTTTACCTGGATATCCTTGATCGCCATCTGGACTAAGTAAAGTTAGTTCGATCGAAGGTCCATCTTTAGAAACGAAAGTTTTGGCAGTCCAAAGCATTTTATTAAATCCTATTTTACCGCCATGAAGCTGATTCTCTCCTTCATTAACAGATAATTGATATAACTTTCCATTAATTTTTATTTTGCCTTTTGAAATTCTGTTTGCATAGCGTCCTACAATAGCTCCAAAATATGAAGTGCCATTTTCATAGCTTTTTAAATTATCGTATCCAAGAACAATATCTTTATAATTACCATTTTTATCTGGCATTGTTAACGAAACAACTGTTGCACCAAAATTAGTTACTTTTAATTCTGCGCCAAGTTTATTTTGTAGTGAATACAAATAAACTTCTTTTCCATTGTTTAATTTCCCAAATAATTTTTTAGAAATATTTTGCCCATTTTTATGTTTTGTTTGGGTAAAGGAAGCAGCACTAAAAATGCTCAATATAAATAAAAACAGGAATAGACTTTTCATTATAAACTCCAAATAAGTTAAAACATAAATTGAAAAAAATTAATTGTAGAATTTGCTATCAAAACTGTCATGATTTTATAATATGAATATAAAAGTCACTCTGCCAAATCGCAAACTAGATATTTTGTCCTCTATTAATTATAAAATTTTATTCTTAGATTTTAATAAAAAATATACTTTAAAATTATCTTTGAAAAATTATATTTCCATTAAAAACAGTCATATCGACTTTTACATTTTTAATATTCGCTGGATCAATTGATAAAATATCCTCGTTCAGAACAACTAAATCTGCTAGTTTTCCCAGTTCAATACTTCCTTTCACATTTTCCTCAAAAGCAGCGTATGCATTATTAATTGTATAACATTTAATTGCATCTTCAACTGAAATTTTTTGATCGGGGATCCAGCCATCAGGATTTTTATCGTCCAATGTTCTTCGAGTAACTGCCGCATAAATTCCCCAAATCGGATTCAATGGTGCAACCGTCCAATCGCTGCCAAAGCAAAGTTTTACGCCGGCATCTAAAAATGATTTAAATGGATAAGCGTCTTTTATTCTTTCGTTTCCAATTCTCTTAGCAGCCCAAACTCCGTCATCAATACAATGATAAGGCTGAGCTGAAACTATAACATTTAATTTTGCAAAACGCTCTATATCTTCCTTTTTTACATGTTGTGCATGTTCAATTCTGAATCTTCTATCCCAGTTAGGATTTTTATTTTCAATTTTTGTAAACAAATCAAGCAAATAAGAATTCGCTCTATCTCCGATTGCATGAATTGAAATTTGTAATTTGTTTTTATCAGCATCAGTTGCCCATTTTTCAAGCAGACCATTTGTTACAATATCCATTGGTAAGCCGTAAGTTGTTGTATCTTGGTTGTACTTTTCAAAAAACCATGCCGTGCTTGATCCAAGTGAACCATCAGCAAAAGCTTTTAAAGAACCAAGTTTGATTTTGTCACTGCCAAAATTTTGTTGAATTCCAGCATCAACTAAATTTTTATAATCTGCAATCGGTAAACGAGTGTATATACGGCAAGTAAGTTTATTTTCTTTTTCGAGCTTCTGGTAAGTGATCAAATCTTTTTTGTAAGTAATATCTTGAATGCTAGTCACGCCATTTTTTTTTGCTTCTTCCAATGCTGATAATCCAGCACTATAATTTTCTTCTTCAGTTGCTTCTGGAATAATTGAATAAATTAATGACATAGCATTATCTTTCAAAATTCCTGTCGGCTCACCGGTTTGAGGATCTTTTACTATTGTACCGCCATCCGGACTAATTGATGATTTTGTTATTCCGGCAAGTTTTAATGCATATGAATTTGCAAGAGCCATATGTCCATCAAATCGATCAATAAATATTGGAGTATTTTGCGAAAACGAATCGATCATTTCTTTAGTTGGAAGCTCTTTAGTTTCCCAAGCTTCGTGGTCCCAATTACCGCTGGTAATCCATTTCCCTTGATGTGTTTCAACATAATTTTTTAGAGTAGATTTAAATTCACTAGTTGATTTAGCATGACGCAAATCCAACCCTAAAAGATAAAAGCCGCCGCTTATAAAATGCGTATGATTATCTATAAAACCAGGAAGCATTAGCTTGCCATTTAGATCGATAATCTCAGTTTTATCATCTATTATTTTTTTTGCATTAGAATTACTGCCGACAAAAATAATTTTCCCATTTTGAACAATAACAGCTTGGGCAATCGAAAGATTTTTATCAACAGTATAAATTTTTCCATTAATAAAGGCTCTTTTATTTTCTTGAGAAAATGAAATTGTAGCTGCTGCAATCATAAAAATACTCGAAAAAATAATTTTTAATAACATAATATTTCCTTCCAAAAAAATAAATATTAGTTAAATTCACTTGGCTGGAAAGTTTGGACAAAAGATAAATAAATATCTTTTGATTTGGAATTCTATTTCATAAATATTTTTTTAAGATTTTTTAGAAACTATTTATAGCATAAAAGTTTTAAAATACTTATGTTGATCGAGCTAATTAACAATTAAAGAACAAAAATTTAATCTTATGAATCTAGATGTACTAATTTTTGCTGCTCATCCAGACGATGCAGAGCTATCAATGGGTGGAACAATTGTAAAGTTTACTTCAAATCATATAAAAGTTGGAATGATTGATTTAACGCGAGGGGAATTAAGCACAAGAGGATCGGCTGAGACAAGACAGAAAGAAGCTTTTCAGGCTGCAATAGTTTTGAAGGCTGCAGTTAGGGAAAATCTTCATTTAACAGATGGAGATATTTATAATAATAAAGAAAATTTAATGAAAATTATTATGACGATTAGAAAATATAAACCTAAAGTTATTTTCGCTCCATATTTTAACGATCGTCATCCAGATCATATAGATACAAGCGTCCTTGTAAAACGAGCAATGTTTTCAACTGGTTTAGCTAAAATAAAAACTTTCGATAAAGAAGTTTCCCAAGAGCCATATCGTCCGCAAAAACTATTTTATTATATGCAGACTTACACTTTTGAACCAACATTTATTGTTGATATTACCGAAAGTTTTGAAACAAAAATGAAAGCCATAAAATGTTATTCAACTCAATTTCACAATCCTAAAAGTACCGAACCAGAAACGTTTATTAGCCGTCCAGAATTTATTAAATATATTGAATCAAGAGCACAGTTTTATGGGTTTCAAATTGGCAAACATTTCGGCGAGCCTTTTTATTGTGAAGAAAAAATTGAATATGACTTTGGTAAAATTTTCAAAACTGATTGATAGGCTTATATAAAGCAAACCAAAATTAAAAGCTTTTCAATTTTACAATTGCTTAATTACTAAATTGTTTTTTAAACGGTTAGGTAGTTAAGCAATTTTTATAAATAATTTTTAATTAGCGAAATTGCTTGTGAATAGTAACCTCTGCCAAAAAGATTTAAATGATTAAGAACGTGATACAACTTGTATATTCCTTCTCTATATTCATATCCATTTGCAAGGGGAAAGATTTCATTATAAGCTGAATAAAATTCTGAACTAAATCCGCCGAATAATTTTGTCATAGCTAAATCTGATTCTCTATGACCATAAAATACTGCAGGATCAATTAAACAAGCATTCCCATTTTCATCAACCATATAATTACCACTCCAAAGATCGCCGTGCAATAATGATGGCAGTTCCAAACTTCCTTCTAAGATTTTATCAATATTCGTTTCTAGACAAGAAATCCCATGTGTTAATTCATTAGTTGAATATCCATTTTTTTCGGCTAAGCGATATTGAAAAAGAATTCTTTTATTAAAATAAAATGTAATCCAATTGTCTTTTTCTAATTCATTGGGAATATTTGATTGAACATTCGATCCGATATAATTATCTTCATAAAAGCCAAAATGTGCCGAATGAAATTTATGAAGTAAAGCAAATTGTCTTCCAAAATCTTCAAAGAAATTTTTGTTTTTATTCCCTGTTGAAATATATTCTGTTAAAATAAAAGTTTCGTCACTTAAAATTACTTTTGGAGCTCTAATAACATTTGGTTTCGAAATTTCTTTTAATCCATGTGCCTCTTTTATAAACATATCTTTCGCCGAATTGGAATTTATTTTAAGAAAATAAATATCCCCGGATTTCATTTCTAATTTATATGCATTGCTTATACAGCCGCCAGAAATAGATTTATTTGAACGAATCTGGCTTCCAGTTTTATTTTCAATTTTAGTTTTTATTTGTTCGTTAAGAATCATTCTCTATCTTCTTTAATAAACCATTGCATGCATCTTCCAAAATGTCTATAACATTCTCAAAACCTTCTGGGCCTGAGTAATATGGATCGGGAACTTCATTCACTTTAAATTCTTTAGAAAAATCTGTCATCTTAAAAATTTTGTTCTTATAAATTCCATTAATATCGAGAGACTTAATGTCAGCATTATTTTGATTGTCCATAGTAACGATGTAATCAAAATATTGAAAATCCTTTTCTGGATTAAATTTTCTTGCTTTATGATCAAGCACATAGCCTCTTTTTAAGGCATGCATTACCATTCTTGCATCCGGATTTTCACCGGCATGGTATGCAATTGTTCCCGCTGAATCGATAAATAATTTATCTTTCATTCCATTTTTTTGTGAAATTGTTTTCATTATTCCTTCTGCGGCGGGTGAGCGGCAGATATTTCCAAGACAAACGAATAATATTTTTTTCTTTTCCATAAAGTGATAATAAATTTTGTAACTTTGTTCAGATGAATTTTAATTTCAATTGCAAAAATAAATTAAATATTGCGAAGAGAAAAAAATGAGAAACTATCTTTTGTTCGTTCTGGTTTTATTGACAACTATATCAGATAATATTTTTCCTCAGTACGTTTATCCCAAAAGAGAATTGAGAGGAGTTTGGATTGCAACGGTTGCCAATATTGATTGGCCTACAAATAGAAATGAATCATCTCAAAAACAAATGGATGAATTAATTGCAATTCTTGATAAACTTAAAGCTGCAGGAATCAATACAATATTTTTTCAAGTAAGAACTGAATGCGATGCTTTGTATAAATCAAATTACGAACCATGGTCTTACTGGCTAACCGGAGAGCAGGGGAAAGCCCCAAGTCCGTTTTTCGATCCCTTAGCTTTTATTATTTCTGAAGCGCATAAAAGAGGAATGGAGCTTCATGCATGGTTTAATCCTTATCGCGCTGTTAAAACTGTTGGTGAATATAAAATTGCCAATAATCATATTTCAATAACTCATCCAGAATGGATATTGGATTTTAAAACATATAAAATGCTCAACCCTGGAATTCCTGCAGTTAGTGATTATATTGCAAAAATTATCGCTGATGTAGTAAGACGTTATGATGTTGATGGAATTCACTTCGACGATTATTTCTATCCTTATACTCCAAAGATTACAAATGAGGATATAAAAACATTTAAGAAATACAAAGGTAAATTTAAAGATATTGATGATTGGCGCAGAAACAATATCAACCATATGGTTGCTGAAGTTTATGATACAATACAAACCATAAATCCAAGAATCAAATTTGGAATTAGTCCATTTGGAATTGTGGAGAATAAATTTGCATACACACATGGTTTCGAATCTTTCAAAACCATTTACTGCGATCCGGTAAATTGGTTAGAAAATAAAACAGTTGATTATATTACTCCGCAGCTTTACTGGGAAATTGGGAACAAAGCAGCTGATTACGGAAGTCTACTACCTTGGTGGTCAACAGTTGTGAATAAGAGACAAATATATGTAGGAATATTTTCCACCAAGTTTGCAGAATCTGCATATAAAGGATCGCCAAATGAACTTGAACAACAAATAAGATTGAGCAGACAAATTATAAATACTTATGGTACAGTATTTTTCAGTTCAAAATCAATTACAGATAATTATTCTCATTTTGCTGATTCATTAAAAATTTATTATAAATATCCAGCACTAATTCCTACTATGCCATGGAAAGATTCTACTCCGCCGCTTACGCCAAAAAATCTAAACGCCAAAGTTGGATCTAATTATATAAAACTTGAATGGCAAAAGCCTGATAAAGCTTCTGATGGAGACACGGCATGTAAATATGTAATCTATAAGTTTGATAATCCTCAACAAGTTAATTTGGAAGATGCTTGGCATATTTTGAAAGTGCAAAATGCTGATGAAACCTCTTTTACGGATTCGACAATGAAAAATGGAAATAATGATGTCACTTATGTTGTTACGGCGCTTGATAGAATGAATAATGAAAGTAAACCTTCAATAGTAACGCTTCATAAAAATTAATTTTTATTTTTATGGCTGCATTAATGAATTTTAATGCAGCTATAAAAATCTTTATTAGAATTTTGTAATACGCAATTTATTTGCTTGGTAAGTAAACTCATTTAATAGCTAAGCAGGATACTATTCTTCGCCCATTATTGTAATTACAATTTTGCGGGATCCTCCGTGGTTTCTATGTTCACATAAATAAATCCCTTGCCATATACCCAAATTCAATTTTCCATTGGTAATTGGAATTAAAAGATTATTCCCAATTATAACTGATTTTATGTGTGCAGGCATGTCGTCAGAACCCTCAGTATTATGACGATAATATGGCTGATTTTCGGCAGCCAATTTATTGAAATGATTTTCTAAATCTATGCGAACAGTCGGATCAGCATTTTCATTTAATGTTAACGAAGCTGAAGTATGTTTAATAAATATGTGTGCGGTCCCAATTTTTATTTTTTTTAATTCAGGAATTTGTTTTATGATTTCATCCGTTATTAAATGAAAACCACGACTTTTAGGATTTAGCAATATTTCTTTTTGATACCAATTCATAATTTTAATTTGGTTCAGTCTTATGTTAAATAATTTTCAAGTTTATTTTGCTTTATTTCAAAGTCTAAAAACTTAAAAATTCACAACATAGAAAGAAAAGGATATGGTAAAATTCTTCAAATATTAAAGACTAAGAAAGTTATACTCAAGTTCCTTATTTATCTCCAATTGGCAAAAAAATATTTATTTAATTCTAATTACACTTTAGAATTGGAAATAAAATAGAAAATATAATTTTTTTGTTCAGCAACAATAATAATTTAAAAAACTTATCTTGCTCCTAATTCAATTTTTAAATTTACTTTTTTTGAATCACGAAGAATAACCACATCAACAATATCTCCCGGAGAAAAATCTCCAAGAGCATAAGTGTAATCATAAATATTAGAAATTTTCTTACCGCCAAAACTAATGATTATATCGCCGCCTTTAAGTCCACCTTTTTGCGCTGGACTTCCTTCGTTTACGCCATTTATTTTTAAACCATCAACTTGTCCAGAATAATCTGGAACAGTTCCAACATAAACACGGAAAGCCATATTTTTCTCCGAATCTTTTCTTGGAACATTTATGTAATCTGGTTTGTTTGATAAAGTATCTATTTGATATGCTAGTGCATAAATATAATTTAAAATTGATTCTTCGCCAGAATAATTTATTTTGTCGGGTGTATCTGATGGGCGATGATAATCAGAATGAGTTCCAGTGAAAAAGAATAATACAGGAATTTTTTTTGCATAGAAAGAAGATTGATCGCTAGGTGCGTACCCTTCATCATTAAAAGTCAACTTAAAATTATAATTCTTGTTATCAGTATTTAATAAATTTTTCCATATCGATGAAGTCCCAGTTCCATAAACAATTATATTATTATCATCATTTAACCGTCCAATCATATCAAGATTAATCATTGCAGGAATTTCATTTAAATTTACGGGAAGGTGATCGGAAAAATAACTGGAACCAAGCGCCCCGATTTCTTCACCAGAAAAAGAAATGAAAATAATACTCCGTTTTAGCAAATTTTTATTTGATGAAAATTTTTCTGCTAATTCTAAAACACCAGCTGTACCGGAAGCATTATCATCTGCGCCATAATGTATTTTTGGTTCGGTTCCTCTATATAATGATCCAACTTCTCCATAACCAAGATGATCGTAATGAGCACCAATTATTAAAAATTGTTTTTTCAATACTGGATCAGAGCCTTCTAAGTATCCAACTACATTTTTCCCAAATTTAGTTACTGCTTGCAATCCAGTTTCCAATTTTAAAGAGGAATTTTTAAACAGAAATGAATTAGGCATTTTATTTTTATCAATTTGTTCTTGCCATTCTTTGAAATTCAATTTTTCATTTGAAAAAAGTTCGTCAGCTACTGATCTTTTTACTTGGATAATTCCAAGTGAGTCAATTCCACCAGCTCCGTCATAAGTTAATTTCATTAATCTGTCTTCATCATCTTTAGGAAAATATCCATTAACGAAAATAATTCCGGCAGCGCCTTTTTCTTTTGCTATTTTTGCTTTATATCTGTATGAAGAATATTTCTCAAATTCACTATGTGGGTTTCCACCATCGGGATTGTATTTCATTACAAGGATTATTTTATTACGGACATCAATTCCATGATAGTCATCGTAATTTAAATTTGGTGCAGAAATTCCGTATCCAAGAAATGCTACTTGAGCACTTGTTGAAATATTTCCAGAAAATGACAAAGGTATATATTCATCTTTTAGCGTAATTGTTTTGTCTTCTCCATTAGAAATTATTTCAAATTTATTATTTAATGTTAATTCAATTGAAGCAATAAAAGGGAATTCCTGAAAATAATTTCTATTGTTGAAAGATTTTAATCCAAATTGTTGGAAATAATTTTTGATATAATTAGCTGCTGAATCGGCTCCGTTTGAACCGGTAAATCTTCCTTCTAGATTATCAGACGCTAAATAATAAATATGATGCTTTATTTCATTTGCAGTTATTTCAGATGAATTAACTTTTTGAGCAAAAATTTGAATAGAAATAATTGATAGTAAAAAAAATAACCTTCGCATTTGAACCCCGCTTATTTATGTTAATGAATTGTGCTAACTTATATTTTTATAATATAACTTTCAATAATAAATAATAGGAAAAAATTATTCTGGAATATGAACTAAAAAATATTCTTTAGCAGATTCACCAATTACTTTTGCTTCATTAATGGTCATGTGCATTTCATCTGGAGTATCTTCGTCATGTCCGGCTTCAATTATTGCTAAGTCAGAATTTTTTGCATTATCAGCTAGTTCTTTGCAATATGCTGTATCGCCGCCATAACAAATTTTAGATTTACCAAAAATGAAATTATAACCAAGAGCAGGTACTTGTCTTGTTGTTATTCCATCTTGTAAAAATTCTTTATGGATTACTGGAAATGGTTTGAAAATTATATTCTTACTTTTATAATTCTTACTTCCTTTAACAACTTTTAAATTTATTTTATATGGAATTGATCTTCTATAAACTTCGTGGAATGCATGATAAATGCTTTCTATTTCAACGCAGCCAAAAGGGAAATGAATTGATAACGGTGTTTTTTTATGCATTACGCGCATATAAGTTAGCAACGACCACACGCCGCCCACATGGTCATGATGCCCGTGTGTGATAAAAATATCTGAGATGCTTAGAATATTTTTTGTTCCAATCTCTTTATTTAAATCTCTTAAAATTCCATCTCCTGGATCTACAACAAAATAAGAATTCTCAGCTTTAATTAATATTCCAGTTGCAACGTTTGGTATGGAGCAAAAAATTTTAATTGAAAAATTTTTCTTATTCCAGGTTAACGGATATTTTTGATTTAATAACTGCAATTGCTATTCTGAATTGTCTTTAGTTAAATAATACGGACATGTTTTTATGTTTTTGCACCTTGCAAAGATATTAAAAGAATAACTTTCTAATTTAAAATTATTTTCATTGCAGATTTCTGCTGGTAAATTAGTAATTTTTGAATTTGTAAACTCGATAATCCTGCCACAATCCATACATATTAAATGGTCATGGACCTGTTTTTTTAAGCTGCTTTCATAACGAGTAATGTTGTCGCCAAAATTTCTTTTTATAACAAGATCGCATTGCACAAGGAGTTCTAAAGTATTATAAACAGTTGCTCTTGATACTCTCGATTTATTATTTTTCATTAAAATAAACAAATCATCAGCACCAAAGTGTCCCTCATATTCCAATGCAGCATCCAAAACTTCAAAACGTTCTGGCGTAATTCTGTTTTTACCATCCTTAAGAAATTTTCTGAATATTTCTGTCGCTTTTTGATTTTTCAAGTTCTTGATTTTAATTATTGGTAAAAAATTATTTTTCTAATTAATTCCAATTGCTCTTAATCCATTTACAGTTAAAAATGTAAATAAATAAGCAATAAAAGTAAAAAGGAAAAATTGAATTATAGGAATGCGCCAACTTCCGGTTTCTTTTCTGGAAACTGCTAAAGTTGAAATGCATTGTAAAGCAAAAACAAAAAATATAATCAATCCGGTAATAGTAGCTGGAGTAAAAAGAAACTTATTAGTACCTTCAATTTTAGCTTTTCTCATTTCACTTAAAATTGAAGACTGTAATTTATGTTCGCTGTCTGTAACTTTAAATATTAATGCGAGAGAACTTACAAACACTTCTCTGGCAGCAAAAGCAGAAATTAAAGAAACTCCAACTCTCCAATCCATACCAATTGGCGTCATTACAGGCTGAATGAACCTCCCAAGATCAGCTGCATATGAACTGGAAAGTCTTTCAGAGTTTTGTAACTGAATAACTTTTTCTTGAGAAAGATTACTGCTATTGATTTTAGGATTGTAATTTGGAAAATAAGTAAAGAACCAAATCAAACTGGATAAAATCAAAATTATTGGTCCAGCTTTTTTAAAGTATATCTTTGCACTATGATATGAATTACTCAAAACAACACTAAATTTAGGAAGCCTATATGCTGGCAATTCTAAAATAAATGAAGAATTATCTTCGGCATTTATAATTTTATTTTTAAATTTATTTATTATACTTGCCATTACTGTTGAACTGATAATACTTAATATATAGATACTTGCTAATGCTAATCCGGCAACCCAAGATTCTTTTGCTGGAAAAAGAAATGCTAAAAGCAAAGCATAAACTGGCAGTCTTGCGCTGCAACTCATTAATGGAATTATAAAAATAGTTAATAGTCTTTCTCGTTTATTAGGAATTGTACGAGTTGATAAAATTGCTGGTATTGCACATGCAAAACCAGACAACATTGGCACAAACGAACGGCCATTTAAACCGATTTTTGAAAGTGGTTTATCAACCAACATTGCACCACGCGCCAAGTAACCAGTATCTTCAAGTAAACCAAGAATTAGAAATAATATTAAAATTTGTGGAACAAAAATTAAAACAGCTCCAGTGCCATTTATTATTCCGTTTGATACAAAATCACTAAACCAATTTATTCCCAAGAAATTGTGAACCGAAAAAGAAAGAAATCCAAAAGAAGTATCTACAATATTCATTAAAGGTCGGGCAAGCCAAAAAATTGAAGTGAAAGTTATTGCCATTATAATAAAGAAAATAATTATACCCCATATTTTGTGCAGTAAAATATTATCAATTTTTAATGTTGTAGTATCTAAATAATTATTTTTTACAAGATCGTTGTTTAGAACTTTTAGCTGACGATTAGCTTTATTTAAATTAATTTGTTTCTGTTCTATAAGAATTTTTGATGTTACTTTTTTTTCGATAAGTTCAAAATCATTAAAAGACGAAAGGAGATATTCAACATTAAAATTATTATGAATTTGTTTTGGTAAATTATTACCTAATGCTTTAATCTTTTCTAAATTTAATTCTATAGATTTTACTAATTGTTCAATACCATTGCCTGTTCTGCCATCAATTTTTATTACATCACATTTTAATTCTTTTCCCAATTCACTCGTGGAAATATTATATCCTTTACGTTGGAGCAAATCGGTCATTGTTAAAGCAATTATTATTTTAAAATTTGAGTCTAGCAATTGTTTTGCCAATAACAAATGTCTTGAAAGCTGACTAGCATCAATTGTCAAGATTACTAAATCAGGAATGCCAAATCTTGGGTGAGAATAAAGAGAATCGATAGTAACTTTTTCATCAGGTGAATTTGGAACAAGACTGATGATTCCTGGCGAATCTAATATATTTGCTTCAAAGTTAAATTTCTTTTGTAATTTACTAATTGAATATTCAACGGTTGCACCAGGATAATTAACTGTTTTATAATTTTTCCCGCTAAGATAGTTGAATAAAGTAGTTTTCCCTGAGTTTGGTGGACCCACTAAAGTAATTAATGGAGAGTCCTCAATAATTTCAGATTTCATAAAATTTTAATACAATTAGCCTCACTCTTTCTAACAGCGATTATAGAGCCGCGTACTGAAAACGCTATTGGATCATTAAAGATAGAAGTATTTAATAATTCTATTTCTTGACCAGGTGTAAAACCAACTTCTAAAATTCGTCGAGATGAAGGGTGTGATTTATCAATTTCATGAATAATTCCAGTTTCACCAAATTTTAATTCTGCCGCAGTTTTCATAACTTTGTTTAAGTTTTATATTTGAATATTATTAAGATTTAGTCTATATAAAAATAGGCTTAATGAAAATTAAAATCAAGTTTGACATTATTAAAAATGGTATCAATTAAGAAAATAAGTTTGAAATTCTTATTGTAATAAATTCTAAGATTTTTATTAGAGATTTAGATAAAATAATGAAATAAAGTAAGTTCAATTAATCCAGCCATAATTATTTAATTTTCAATTTTTGCTAAAACTAAGTAATCATCCTTTCCTATCGAAAAATTTAAAATAATTTGTACAATAAAATAATCTAAGTCAGGAATAATGATAAGTTCTAATTTGCCGAAATTAAATTAGCCCCCTTGAAAAAAAATAGAATTAAAAATATTTCAATTTTGTAAAAATGAGTAAAATTTATAGTGAAATTCTGTAAATTTATCTCTGATAGAAATTGAAATTTTATCAAATAATAATTATATCTATATAATTCTGAATTGTATTTATTGAAAACAGTCGCCGAAATAACCGGAACATCATATAATTTATTTACAGACATATTAGATAATATTCCTTATAAAATTATATTATTAAATCAGCATAAAATTTTCTATTTAAATAAAGCTGCTGCTGATTTCTTATGCATTGGAAATGCAAAACTATTTTCAGATTCATTTTTAGATCTCATTCACCCAGACTTTAAAAGTAAAATTCACTTTCATTTAAATTTATTTCAGAGCGAAGGTAATTATTGCGAAAAAATTCCTTGTAAAATTGTTTTGTTTAATGGCAACATTATTAATGTTGAATTTCAATTTTTCCAATTAGAATTAAATAAGAAAAAATTTGTCCAAGTAATTTTTAATGAAATTGAAGCAGCTAAAAAGTTTGTTGTTCAAAATGCTATTCTAAAAATTTTTCAAGTTGATAATTCTATAAATACATTGGAAGAAACTTGCGACTATCTTTATGGAATTGTTAAGGAAATTGTTGATATTAAAAATTTTTATGTTGCTCTATATGATAAGCAAACTCAAGATATATCTTTCCCTTATTATAAAGACCAATATAATCCCAAACCAGCAAAACGTAAATTCGGAAATGGACTGACCGAATTTGTCTTAAAAACAAAAAAAACTTTGTTATTAAATGATAAAAAAATTAATGAAAAGATAAATGACGGAACAATCTTACCTTCATTTTATTCAGTTAAAGGTTGGCTCGGAGTTCCTTTAATAATTCTTGAAGATATTGCTGGAGTAATTGTTATAAAAGAATATGAAAGAGAAAAATTTTTAGATGAAAATATTAAACAAATAATTGAATTTGTTTCATTTCCTATTTCACGCGTAATTGAAAGAAAAATAATTGAAGAAACGAGAAAAAATTATACAGAGAAATTAGTTGAACTAAATAATTCAAAAGATAAATTTTTTTCAATCATTTCTCATGATTTAAAAAGTCCGTTCAATTCTATTTTAGGATTTACCGAAATCTTGAAAGAACAAAATGAATCTTTGGAGAAAAAAGAACTTCAAGAAATTTATGAAGCTTTATACAATTCTACCAGAAAAACATTTAATCTGCTAAATAATTTATTACAATATTCTAGATTCCAAACCGGACTTGAAGATTTCAATCCTACCAAATTAAATTTAACTGAATTGATTAAAGATATTTTAGTTCTTTATGAAGGTACAACGTTGAAAAAGCAAATTAAGATTATAAATAATGTTAATGATAATTTTTCAATATTTGCGGATAAAGAAATGTTTAATTCGATATTAAGAAATTTAATTAATAACGCAATCAAATTTAGTTATATTGGCGGTAAAATATATATAGATGCATCGAATTCACAATCTTTCATCAAAATTTCAGTGAAAGATTGTGGCATTGGAATGAACAAGGAAACAATGAATAATTTGTTTAAAATTGAATCAAAAAAATCTACACCTGGGACAAACAAAGAAGAGGGAACTGGATTAGGTTTGATTTTAGTAAAGGAATTTGTAGAAAGAAATGGAGGAAAAATTTTCGTGAAAAGTGAAGTCGGAGTGGGAACAGAAATTTCTTTTACTGTAAAGGCAAATAAAACTAAAAGTAATATTGAAGAAAATAGTTTAAATTAAATAACATTATGAATAACAAAAATGAATTTTGTCTTTTAGTTTTCAATAAGAATAGTAATGATATTTCTAAATTGTATTCACTTTTAAGAAAGAATGATTTCAATTTTCAAATTAGAACCGCCTCTGACGAAAAAGAATACTTAAAAATAATTTCGGATCTATCACCAGATATTTTAATAACAAATGAAGACTCATCTAAAGATATTGGCGAAAGAAAAAAGTTTGAATCAGCATTAATTGAAAGTGAAGAAAGGTTTAGTCTAATTGCAGACACAGCACCAATTATGATTTGGATAAGCGCAGTTGACAATTCTTTCTTTTACTTCAATAAATCATGGCTGGATTTTACAGGCAAATCCTTAATTGAACAACTAGGAAATAGATGGCAAAAAGACATACACCCTGATGATTTTGATAGTTTTTTATCTATTTATTCATCTTCGTTTTTTTCGAAAAATGAATTTGAAACTGTATTCAGATTAAAAAGATATGACAACGAATACCGCTGGATTTTATTCAAAGGAATTCCAAGATATCTCCCAGATCAATCTTTTGCTGGATTTATCGGAACTGCAATTGATATAACAGAGCATAAAATTGCCGAAGAATTAATTAAAGAAAGTGAAGAAAAATATCGGTCGGTTGTGCAGAATGTAAGAGAAGTTATTTTCAAGACAGATGATTCGGGAGTTTTTACTCTTCTTAATCCATATTGGAAAGAAGTAACCGGACATGAAATAAATGAAAGTTTAGGGAAATCAATATTTGATTTTATTCATCCCGATGATAAAAGAAAATCTACAGACGAGTTCATTTCTATTATTTACAAGAAAAAAAAATTTTGCAGATTTGAGCTGCGGGTTAAAACTAAAAATAATTCATATCGGTGGATGGAATTGAATGCTAGAATTGTATTTGATAGTAATTCTAATATTTCTGGTACATATGGGACCTTTGGAGATATTCATGAAAGAAGACTTGCTGAAATTGAATTAATAGATGCTAAAGAAAAAGCAGAAGCTTCTGATAAATTAAAATCTGTTTTTCTAGCACAAATTTCTCATGAGATTCGAACTCCATTAAATATTATTTTGGGCTATAATTCACTTATCAAAGAAAAATTGACAAATGAATTCAATAAAGATTTGGAAATGGAATTCACAATAATCAACAACAGTGGAAAAAGATTAATGCGGACAATAGACATGATTCTTAATATGTCTTTGGTCCAAACTGGTGGTTATGAATTGATTAGAGAAGAAATTAATTTATATAATTTAATTAATAATTTGATAAATGAATTTAAAACCACGTTAGAAAGCAAAAATATTAATTTATTTTTTCACACTGATAATGAGAGAAGTATGATTATTGGAGATGTTTATACTTTTACTCAAGCATTCCAAAATTTAATTGATAACGCAATAAAATTTACAATTGATGGCAATGTAGAAATAAATCTTCATCAAGATGATGAAAATATATTTGTAGAAATTGCAGATACGGGCATCGGAATTTCTGAAGAATATTTGCCAAAGTTATTTGAAGCCTTTTCCCAAGAAGAAATTGGATATTCTAGAAGGTTTGAAGGTAACGGATTGGGTTTAGCACTTACAAAAAAATATATTGAATTAAACAATGCCGAAATCTTTGTAAAAAGTAAAAAAGGTAAAGGGACAACATTTACAGTGAAAATAAAAAAACAAAATTAAGAGAGGCAGAATGAACTCCGAACCGATTGAATATAAGCCAAAGCTTTTAGTTATTGAAGACAATCTTGAAAATCAAAGACTGATTGAAACATATTTGAAAAGAAAATTTGAAATTAGTATTTGCGATTCTGAAGAAACTTTTAACGAGCAGATCGGCAAAAATAAGTTTGAAGTATTTCTGGTTGATATTTCTCTTCGAGGGCAAAAAGATGGTTTACAGCTTGTAAAAGAGTTGCGTCAATCTGAATTATATTCGGAAGCTCCAATAATTTGTATTTCGGCTCATGTCTTTCCTCAAGATAAAAAAAATGCATTTGAGGCTGGAGTCGACGAGTTTCTCAGCAGGCCAATTCGAAATGAAGATATGATGGCAGCAATCATTAATGTATTTAATAGAAAGACAAAGAGAAATATCTCATAATTTTTAACTTTCAATAAATTTTTATTAAGATAATTTCAAATTTGGGTAAAGGGAATTTTTAAAATGAAAAACTTTCTTAATAGTATCTTTGTAATAATTCCATCAATTTTATACTTGTTTATTTTTATTGGTTGCGGAGAATCATCACAAATAGAAAAACAAAATTCATTTTTAATGCTGAAAAATAAAATTGATGCTTTAGTAAATGATTCATCTTTTGCTGAAGCAAATTGGGGAATTCAAATTCAATCACTAAAAACAGGAAAAATATGGTATTCAAAAAACCAAAATAAAATGTTTATGCCTGCATCAAATGAAAAAATTCCAACTGCATCTGCTGCATTAACATTGCTTGGTCCTAATTTCACTTTTGAAACTGATTTATGCACCGATGGAGAAATTTTAGATTCAACTCTTCATGGCGATTTAATCGTTTTTGGTGATGGTGACCCAACTTTATATACTAAATTCTATAATGACCCGCGAGATCTTTTTTATAATTGGGCTGAATTGTTAAAAGAAAAAGGTATTAAAAATATTGAGGGAAATATTATTGCTGACGATAAAACTTTTTCTTATGACAGCCTTGGCTTTGGCTGGTCTTTTGATGGTTTAGATTCTTGGTCTTATGCCCAAATAAGCCCCTTGCAGTTAAATGAAAATTATATTGATATAAATATTTATCCACCAGATTCAATTAATAAAACTGCGGTAATCAAACCAAATCTTCCAAGTAATTATTATAAAATTATAAACAAATTAACTATCAGCGAAACTGGTAGAAATGAAATAAATTATTCACGGCATGTAGGAACAAATGAAATAATTTTAAGTGGAAATGTTATTGCTGGAAGCAAAGAGTTTCAAATATCACCAACAATTACAAATCCTTCGCTTTTTTATGTTACAGTTTTTAAAGAAGTTTTACAAGAATCTGAAATAAAAGTTAATGGCAATGCTGTAACATCAACTGAGCTTGGAATTTGGAATCATAAACCGGAAGATTTTAAAATAATTGATAAACATGAATCAGCGCCGCTAAAAGAAATTATAAAAGTTATGATGAAAAGAAGCCAGAATTTATATGCTGAAACTTTGCCTAGAGTTATTGGCTGGGAAAAAGAAAAGAAAGGAACATTTAATGCTGGTAAAAAATATGTAAGTGAAGTTCTAGAAAATTTTGGAATTAAACCAAATTCATATAGGTACATGGACGGGTCTGGACTTTCGAGATACGATTATATAAGTCCGGCGCAGATTGTGAAAATTTTGTCAGCAATGTGGACTAGTCCAAATAAAAATTATTGGTTTGACGCACTTCCAATTGCTGGAGAAGATGGTACACTTCAAAACAGAATGAAAGGAACTAAAGCGCAAGGAAATGTTAGAGCAAAAACAGGTACAATTTCAAATGTTAGAGCATTATCAGGCTATGTAACAACAGCTAGCGGCGAAGAATTAGTATTTTCTTTTTTGGTTAATAACTTTCTTGGATCATCAAAATCCACAGAAGATATTTCTGATGGTATACTTGTATTGTTGGCATCATTTACTTCTAGTTATTAATATTTTACTTTTATTATTATTTCATACTTCTTTGATTTAAAGATCATCCCATTAATTTTCCATAGACAGTTTGAAATAAAAAATTAAATTTGAAATAAGAATGTTGATTAAAATTTGTTCTGCAGAATTAGTTCTAATAATAATGAAACTATATAATTAAATTATTAGCATAAAGTTTTTGTTCTTTTGGATTCATTTAAATTGTTCTAAATGAAAGGAGTGGAATGATGGAGACAATTTTCGATCATAATATAACAGGGATCGAAATTGAATTATTAAACTCTTTTATGGTTACTAAAAGTATTAAAGACAAAGAAAATTATGAGAGTGATTTAGATCGGGACAGAAGTTATTCTGATCTTTATCATTTATATACTTTACGCGGCGAAATTAAAAAAGCAGAATTGTACTTGACAAAAATTAAAAATCCAGAATACAAAAGTACGTTATCAGTTTTCTAAAATTGGCATAATCAACAAATAAGATTAGATATTTACAAAACAGAAATTTTATTGAATATCTTTTTTTATCTGATCAAATTGCTCTTTTGTGATTTCTCCTTTAGCATATCTTTTCTTCAAAATGTCTAAAGCAGTTTCTGGTTGATTAAATGTATTTATATCTGTTTTATTGTTGCTCAAAGCATGAATAATTAACCAAACTATTAAACCAATAAATACTAAACGAAAAATCCACGCAAACCAAATTCCACCCCAAAAGAATTCATTAAACATGTTACGTTTTCCTTTTACTTATTTAAATTAACTGCAACAATCTCTTAAGAATAATCTTTTAGCTGCTTTTTTCCACGGAGAAATTATTTCTTGACTTCTAATTCCAGCAGCAAAGAGTTGTTTAGCAATAGTTTCACTAGATATATTTTCTACTTTTATTGTTAGAACTTTCTCAGGTTTTTCTAAATCTACATTCCAATCAATAACTCCACTAATTCCTTTAAATTGATTCTTCAAGCTTTCAATATTATCAGTGTTTTTTATATTCGTTGCAAATTTTAAAGTCTTCATTAAAATAATCCCAATAATTTTTTGCTTTATAAAAAATTCAATAACTATCACAATACAAAAATAACAAAACTTATTCTTATAATATTCTGTTTCAAGTTTACTTTTTATCTACCTATTTTAAAACCCATATTTTATTTCTATAAAAATTTAATTAAGTTGAACGCAAAAATGAAAATAGTTATAAATGGGAAAAGGAAAACCAATTTTAAATTATAATTAATTAAATTCATAAATTAACTTAAAGAAAAGAGGGAATAATGAAATCTTTTCTGTTTTTATTTTTAGTTATGTGTATTTCTCTTTCTGCGCAGGAAAAACAAATTAGCATCCCATTCATCAGATATGTGCTGCCAAATGGTTTAAATGTTATACTGCATGAAGATCATTCTACGCCAACAGTTGGAGTTAATATTTGGTATCATGTCGGTTCTGGTTATGAAAAACCTGGTAGAACTGGTTTTGCTCATTTATTCGAGCACTTAATGTTCATGGGTTCCGGACATGTTAAGCAAGGCGAGTTTGATAAACTTCTTGAAACTGCTGGCGGAGATAATAACGGCTCAACCAACGAAGACAGAACGAATTATTTTGAAGACGTACCTTCTAATGCTCTGGAACTTCCATTATATCTGGATTCTGATAGAATGGGATTTCTAGTTGATGCAATGTCTCCTCAAAGCGTTGATGCTCAGCGAAGCGTTGTTAAAAATGAAAGAAGGCAAAGTTATGAAAATCGTCCTTATGGTTTAGCTTGGGAGACAATTTATAAAAATTTATATCCTGCCGGACATCCATACAGTTGGACGACAATCGGGTCAATGGAAGATTTGAGTGCAGCATCTTATGAAGATGTTGTCCAATTTTTCAAAACATATTACGTTCCTAATAACGCTAGCCTTTCAATTGCAGGCGATATAAATCCTTCAGAAACTATTAAGCTTGTTGAAAAATGGTTCGGAAAAATTCCAGCAGGTAAACCGGTTCCTCCACAAAATCCAGTAGCTACAAAATTAACTGAAGAAAAAATAGTAACTCTTGAAGACAAAGTTCAATTGCCGCGGTTATATATGGTTTGGATTTCGCCGCAAAGATTCGCTCCTGGCGATGCTGAGCTTGATATCCTGGGCAGCATTTTAAGTGGTGGAAAAAGTTCGAGACTTTACAAAAGATTAGTTTATGATTTGCAAATTGCTCAAGATGTTAGTGCGTCGCAAAATTCCAGCAAATTATCTTCTCAATTTATGATTATTGCAACTGCAAGAGCTGGTCACAATCTTGATGAACTGAAAAAAGTTATTCAAGAAGAAATTGATAAAATCAAAAATAATCCGCCTGAACAAAGAGAAGTTCAGCGTGCAGTTAATCAATATGAAGCTTCATTCTTAGATCGTTTAGAGCGTCCTGGCGGTTTCGGCGGGAAAGCTGATTTGTTGAATGATTATTATTACTATACCGGCAATCCTGATTATTTTAATGAAGATCTAGCTCGTTACAAAGCTTTAAGTCCAGGAGATATTCAAGCAATGACACAAACTTATTTACCGGATAATGGAAGAGTAATATTAAGTATTGTTCCTAAAGGCAAACTTGATCTAGCAGTTTCTCAGAAAGGAGAGTTGAGATAAGATGAAAAACCTAAAAATATTTTTTATCATTAATTTTATTTTGTTATCAGTTATGTTTAATAATTCATTAGCTCAAGATGTTAATAGGAACGAACCGCCTAAATTACCTCCGCCATCGAAATTAAATCTTCCATCAATTCAGAATTTCGAACTTTCGAATGGTTTAAAAGTTTATTTGATGGAAAAACACCAGGTCCCATTAGTACAGTTGAATGTTGTAATACATGCTGGCACTGTGAATGACCCCAAAGATAAAGCCGGGGAAGCAAGTATGGCAATGGATATGCTAATGGAAGGAGCGGCAAATAAAAGTTCGCTTGAACTTTCCGACGCAATTGATTTCCTTGGTGTAAGAATTAGATCAGCAGCAGGTTATCACTTTTCAAGCATTTCGCTTCACACGCCGTATTCTAAATTTGATGATGCATTAAAGATACTATCTGATATTATTCTTCGACCAGATTTCCCTGCAAAAGAACTGGCAAGAAAGCAAAAAGAAAGATTAACTTCTTTAATGCAGTGGCACGATCAGCCTACTATAATTGCAAGTGTTGCTTTTAACAAATTACTTTTCGGTAAAGATTATCCTTATGGCAGGTCATCTTTTGGAAATGAAAGTTCTATTAAAAGTTTTACCAGTAATAATTTGAAAAATTTCCATGATAAATATTTCAAATCAAACAATGCTTTTATAGTTGCTGTTGGAGATATAAGTAAAAATGAGCTGAAATCTAAGTTAGAATCAGCTTTTGGCAGTTGGCAAAAAGGTGAAGTCAAAATAGAAAAACTAAATGATGCACCTCAAGTTGCTAAACGTATTGTTTATTTAATTGACAAACCCGGCGCTCCTCAATCAGTAATATATATTGGCAGAGTTGGAGTTCCAAGAACAAATGAGGATTTTAATGCAATAAATGTTATGAATGCTATTCTTGGCGGCTCATTTTCATCTAGAATAAATATGAATCTCCGTGAAAAGCATGGTTATACTTATGGAGCTCATTCATATTTTGATTTCAGAGAAGCTGCTGGCCCATTTATTGCGACATCTTCTGTGCAGACAGAAGTAACCGACAAATCGTTGACAGAATTTTTTAATGAACTTAATGGAATTAGAAATCCAATATCTGAAGACGAAATAAATCGAGGTAAAAATTATATTGCGCTAAGCTATCCTAATAATTTTCAAACAGTGGCAAATATAGCTTATGGAATAGAATCAATGGTAGAGTACAATCTGCCCGAAAATTATTTCAATGATTACATATCAAATGTTTTAAAATTGAATGCCGATGTTATTGATAAAGCTGCGCAAAAATATATTTTACCAGATCAGATGATTGTTGTTGTAGTAGGTGATAGGTCAAAAATAGAAGATGGAATAAAAAAGTTAAATCTTGGTGAAATTAAAAATCTAACAATTGAAGATGTATTGGGTAAAATTCCTAAGATTGATTAATGTTTATTGTGAAGACACCAAACTATGGTGTCTTCACAAATATTTTTTGAAATATTTATTCGACGCTTTTACCTTTTGTAGCATCATCAAGCAATTGATATTGCTCTTTAGTCATATTGGGAAGCTTTTCCAAAAAAGCGACGATATCCCAAATTTTATCATCAGTATGAGTTTTTCCAAAAGCTGGCATGCCTGTCATTTTAATTCCATTTTTTGTAATCCAAAATAACATTGAAGGTGGCATTTCCTTAGCAGAATGAGCGAGATTTGGCGGATGAGGATATAATCCTTTTCCTATTTCACTCCGTTCAATTCCCGGTGCACCATGGCAAGTTTGACACATTTCCCGATAATGTAAAAAACCTGTCATTACCATCGATGAATCATTTAAGTTCGGAGCTACAATATTTTTTGAATAGTGCTCCTCCGAGTTGTCAGTCAACCTGTGAATCATCCACAATGTTATTTTGTTATGCGGAACCATTGCGCTAATATTATATGTGCCCGAGTATAAAAATATAAGTCCAGCCGCTGCAACAACGGCAATTACAATAAGTGTTCTAATAATATATTTCATTTTATTCCTTTTGATTTATACTGAAACATAAAATATTCTTATTTAATAAATAATTTGATAAATCACATTGAACTTTTTTTCAGATTTTCCTGTGCTTGTTTTACTGTTACTTCTTCTAATTTCATTCCGCATTTTGGGCACGTTCCTGCTTTGTCGGAAATTACATCATAATCCATTTGGCATTGATAAACTTTACCGTCTTTATTTACATCGATGGATGCAACATTAACATCTTTGCTTCTGATTATTGTTGAATCAACTGAGCTTTTAGTTTCAGTAACATTTTGCTGCTGGACTTTTGCGGCTTCATTTTGTTTTGTGCAGCCGGTAATCAAGAACAAAGTAATAATTGCAGTTCCATAAATAATTTTGGAAACTGATTTGAATTTAATTTGTTTTTTCATATTGTATTCCTTTCTTAACGTTAATGGCGTCTGCCAAATTATTTAGTTTATTTTTTGATTTAGTTACATTTTCATTCCTGGCATACTTTGAGATTTACTTTCAATTTGATTGCTGCCTGCATTTTGTTTCAATTCGCTTTCTGAATCGATAAGGAATCCGCCAGTTGCAGCAATTTCATCGCCTTCATTTAATCCTGAAAGTATTTGATATCCGTTATCAAATTTTAATCCCACGGTTACATCATGTGGTGCAAACATTCCATCAGGCATTTTCACCCAAACAATATTTCTTTTTCCTGTGAACAGAATTGCATCTGATGGAACTACTAAACCAACACCAAAATCTTTTTCAAATATAGTTTGGCCATACATTTGAGGCTTTAATAATCCATGCGGATTTGAGAATACGGTTCTTACTTTAATTGTTCTGTCTTGCGGATTTACAACTGGATAAATAAATGCAACTCTACCTTCAAAAGTTTGTCCTGGATAAGCTTGAAGTTTTAGTTGCACTTTACTTCCAACATTCACAACACTTATATCTTTTTCAAAAACATCTGCTAAATTCCAAATAGTTGAAAGGTCGGCAATGCTGTAGATCTCGCTGCCTTCGTTAACATACATTCCTTCTTCAACCTTTTTCTCAATTACAGTTCCGCTGTAAGGTGAAAAATAAGTTAATGTTAACTTTACTTGATGTGATTTTGCGAGCTCATTTATTTGCTCATCTGTAATTCCCAATAATTCTAATTTTTTCTTTGCAGAATTTAGAAGTGAGTTATTGCCGTTCGGTGATTTCGAATTTCCCAAAGCAATTAGATATTCATTTTGAGCTTGAACTAAATCCGGACTATAAATCTCAAATAGTTTTTCTCCTTTGCTGATGTAATCACCGGTTTTATCAACAAACAGCTTTTCAATTCTTCCGCTAAATCTTGCTGCAATCATTTTTTGATTTTCTTCTGCAAAATCTAAGTGACTGTATGCTGTTAATTGCTTTTGCAAAGTTTCCTTTTTTACTTTTATAGTTGAAACATTAGCAAGCACTTCCTGGTTGTTTGTCAAAGTAACCATTCCTTTCATATCATTATTTTGATTTTGTGAAGTGCTGGAAACTTTAACAAGCTGCATTCCGCAAATTGGACATACTCCCGGATGATCCGAAATTATTTGAGGATGCATCGGGCAAGTATAAAGTGTTTTAGTTTCTTGTGTGCTAGCTGATTGCAGATTTGTTTGCTTGTTTGAACAAGCCGCCAGCAAGAAAAGCGGTAAAACTATTATAAATATTTTTAAGTATTTCATTTTATTATCCTTATTAAAATCTTTATTCAATAACTATTTAAATTGATCTCCGATAACCATTTCTATTTCTGCAAGCGTCATTTGATAATCTGCTTGAGCCATGTAAAAATTCATTTCCTGCATAAGCAGCATTCGATATGAATCAAGAACAGTATTTATTGACGTCTTGTTATTTTGATATGCCGAGGTTTGAGCTTCAGCAGCCTGTTTATATAAAGGAATTACATTTGTTGAATCAAGCCTGATCAAATCAGAAGAAGTTTTTAGCTTTACCAAATCATTCTTCAAATTTGAAATCATTTCTCTCTTCATGTCATCTTTCTGATATTCAATACCTTCAATTTCATTTGTCAATTCTTCATCTTTTGCTTTGTATTTATTTACAGACCATGGTGCGAATGGAAGTGTAATTGAAGCCATCAAAGAATACATATAACCAGTCTGAGGCATTAACATCGACAAATCTGATTTTGAAGTTAAGAGCATTCCTTGAGGCATCCTCATTATCATCGCCTGTACCATCAAATCCGGTATGAGTTCTTTATTGTTAGAGATGATCATTGCTTTGTTCATAGCTGCCATGCTGCTCATCTTTTTTAATTCCGGATTTAATTCTTGAAGTTTAGTTTCAAGATTACCTTGCGACAAAGTTAATGTATCTGCCGGAAGTTCTTTAATTGCAAAAACTGCGGTGGAATTCAAATTGCGTCCAAGCAGTTTGTTCATCTTGAAAATTTCAGCTTCTTTTTGATTTTGAAGTATTACAAGTTGTGTTTCATTCGAAGCAGCTTCGCTTTTTAATGTAAGTAGATCAGCTTGATTTATTCTATTAACTTGGTAAAGTACATTTACAGAATTAATTAGATCATTAAGAAGTTTAATGTTGTTTTCCTGAACTTCAATTTTTCTATCCAGCAGCCACAAAGTATAATATTCCATTTTTACCTGAGCAATCAGGTTTATTTTATAGCTTTGGTAATTATCTTTTTGGACAAGCGTATTTTTCTTTTCTACTTCACTCATAGAATTTAATTTGCCGCCAAGCGGAAACATCTGTGAAAGTGAAAGTGAATTTGAAATAGCATCATTCCAAAGATTATATTTGTTCGTTGGTATTTGATTGAATTCTATTCCAAGTGTCGGCGGAGGAAGTGTGTTTACTGATTCAGAGCGATACTCAGATGAGTTAATTCTGTACTGAAGTGACTTAAGCTGTGGATTGTTTCTTATTGCTTCGGTAACAAGTGAATCCAACGATTGTGCCTCAACTAAAGAATTCACTAAAATAAAAACGAGAATTGAAATTATTATTTTGAATTTTGCATTTTTAATTTTGAAATGATTATTCATCTTTTCCTCCTTCCTTCATCCAGCCAGCCATTTTAGAGATTTCTAATTTGCCTTTCTTAAGCGCACGTTCTTTCATTATTACAAATAAAATTGGAGTAACTACAAGAACATGAACTGCAGAAGTTAAAAGTCCGCCTATCATTGGTGCGGTCAATGGCTTCATTACGTCAGAACCGGTGCCAGTTGACCACATGACTGGGACTAATCCAATCATCGCTGTAAAGACAGTCATAAGTTTTGGTCGAAGTCTTAATACAGATCCTTCAACAGTAGCATCGTAAATATCCTGTTTAGTTATCTCACCGCGTTTGCCGTCATGGAATTCTTTCAATTTTCGATCAAGAGCCTCATGAAGATAAACAACCATCACTACACCGGTTTCAACTGCGACGCCATACAAAGCAATAAATCCAACCCACACGGCAACAGAGAAATTGTATCCCATGAAATATATTGTGTACATCCCACCGATAAGAGCAAACGGAACAGACAGCATTACTACGCCAGCTTCTTTATAATCATGCAGAGTGAAATAAAGCAGCACAAAGATTAAGAGAAAAACAACTGGCATTATGATTTCAATTGTTTTCTGTGCGTGCATTTTACTTTCATATTGTCCGCTCCATGAATAAGAATAGCCGGTTGGAAGATGAAGTTTATTTGCAATAACTTTTTGTGCATCTTCCATTACACTTCCCATGTCTCTGCCTCGCGCATTCATATAAACTATAGAATTTAGCATTCCGTTTTCACTGTTAATCATCGGAGGGCCGCTTACTACATTTACATTAGCTATATCCGAAAGAGGTAGATAAATTATATTTTTCTTTCCAGATGAAAGTAAACTAAAATCTACTCCAGTTGAAGCAGATTGAATTGCATTTGATGAGCTTGAATTTGTTCCCATAGAACTCATTGAACTAGCGGAACTATTTGGACTTGATTGATTCATTGAAGATGAAATCATTCCACCTTCTGGAGCAGGTGAAGAAGCGCTTACTGGAATTATAAGGTTTTTAATTGCTTCAAAATTATCTCTGTAATCTCTTTGGTATCTCATGCGGATTGGAAATCTCATTCTTCCGTCGATTACTATTCCAAGATTTTCACCACCGATTGCAGTCTCAATTATATTCTGTAAATCGCCAATACTAACTCCATATCTTGCGGCAGCATCTTTTTTTAGTTCGATATCCAAGTAATACCCATTTTGAGAACGATCGGCGACTACATCTGCTGCTCCATTAACTGTTTTTAGTAGTTGTTCTGCTTTTATTGCATACTCTTGAAGTGTATCAAGATTATCACCGAAAATTTTCAGTCCAATATCGGTTCTTACTCCAGTAGATAGCATGTTGATTCTATTAATTATAGGTTGGGTCCAGCCATTTACAACACCAGGAATTTGCAGTTTATCGTTTAATTCATTTATAATATCTGCCTTTGTAATTCCTTTTCGCCATTCGGATTTTGGTTTAAGATTTATAATCGTTTCAACCATACTAACTGGTGCATTATCTGTTGCTGTTTCAGCACGGCCAACTTTCCCAAGCACCAAAGAAACTTCGGGAACTGTTTTAATTATTTTATCTTCTTCCTGCAAAAGTCTATCAGCTTCTGTTATAGAAATATTTGGAAGAGTTACCGGCATATAAAGAATTGAACCTTCATCGAGCGGCGGCATAAATTCCGAACCGGTATGAAGAATCATTGGTATTGTTATAAGCAGGGCAATTAAGTTTATTGCAATTGTCGTCTTTCGGTGTTTCAGTACCCAGTGGATAACCGGATTATATAGCTTAATGAAAAAGTTTGTAACTGGATTTTCATTTTCCGGCCTGAAATTCCCTCTCATCAACATAGTCATTAAAACAGGAATTAACGTTATCAATACGATTGCAGATGAAGCGAGTACAAACGTTTTTGTGTAAGCAAGAGGATGAAAAAGTTTTCCTTCTTGTCCGGTTAATAAAAATACTGGCAGGAAAGAAATTAGAATTATCAGTTCAGAAAAAAATATGGCTCTTCCAACCTGCTTTGCAGACATGATTGAAATCCGCTTATAATCTTCCGGAGTAAGTTTGCCGTTTTCCTGCATTGCTTTTGCAATATTGCGGTAAGCATTTTCTACCATAACAATTGATGCATCTACAATTACACCGACTGCCAGAATTATTCCACCAAGACTCATTATGTTTGAGGTTATTCCAAACAAATGCATTAGAATGAATGAAAGCAATACTGATACTGGAATCTCAATAATAATTCTTAAAATGCTTCTAAGATGAAGTAGAAAAATTGCAACCATTAGCGATACAATAATGGCAGCTTCTATCAATGCTTTTTCCAAAGTGTTGATAGACTTTTCGATTAACACGCTTCTATCATAAGCTGGAATTATTTTTACTCCCGGAGGCAAGCCTGGAGTAATTTCTTTAATTTTTTCTTTTACTCTATCGATAACTTCTTTTGCATTTTCGCCATAGCGCATTACAACAATTCCGCCGACGACTTGGCCTTTGCCATCTTTCTCAAGCGAACCACGCCTAATATCTCCGCCTAGTTGAACTTTAGCAACATCTTTAATAAGAATTGGTACTCCATTCGGCCCAGTTTTTACTAAAGAATTTTCGATATCATCTTTTGACTGAATATAACCTTGTCCGCGTACAAAATATTCTGCATCGTTAGCCTCAATAATTTTTCCACCGACCTCATTATTATTTCTTTGAATGGCATTGATTACATCAGAAGTAGTTACATCGAAAGCTCTTAAAAGATTTGGATCAATATCTACCTGGTATTGTTTTACATAACCGCCGATGCTTGCAACCTCAGCGACACCTTCCACTGAAGATAGTTTATAGCGTATATACCAATCTTGAATTGATCTTAAAGTTCCAAGGTCATATCCTTTCCCTTCAACAGTATACCAAAAAATATGTCCAACTCCGGTGCCGTCTGGTCCAAGCGTTGGTGTTACTCTAGGGGGAAGTTGAGAACGGATAGTATTTAATCTTTCCAGAACTTGGTTACGAGCAAAGTAAATATTTGTGTTATCGTTAAAGATGACAAAAACGAAAGACATTCCGAACATAGAAGATGCACGCACTGCTTTTACTTGTGCCATCCCCTGAAGTGCAGAAACTAAAGGATAAGTAACTTGCTGTTCAACTACTTCAGGCGATCTGCCCATCCATTCTGTAAAAACAATTACTTGGTTGTCAGACAAGTCTGGAATTGCATCAACAGGTAAATTTATAACGCTGTAAATCCCGATGCCAGCAAGAATCAAATAAGCAAGGATAACAATGAATCTGTTCCTTGCGCTCCAGTCAATAATTTTTTCAATCATATATAAACTCCAAATAAAAAGACGTAAGTCCTTTTTCTAATTTTTAAAATACAATATGGGTGCTGGTTTAATTAAACCAGAAAGTGATTGGAGTTTAATTCTAAATAAGTAAAGTTGAGTTATGTAGATAAAGGTCAGTGTTTAAAACGTGCGGGGGAGAAGTATCAAAATAAATTTTGTTAGTTTGATTATATGATACTAAATCAATTGAAATATTTTGCGGTGGTAATATACTAATAAATTGAATGTGGTTAGTAATATTTGAACCATCACTTAGATAATTATCTTTTACTTTTGAATCGATAACCTTTATAGTGCAGCAATCTTGGCTGTGATAGCTTATTTCATTGCTATGGGCAGCAGCATCATTAGTACAATTGTCATTTAATGCTGTTGAGGAATTCATATCCATTTTGCATTTATTGAAAGAATATGTTTCCGCCATATTGCAGTAAAATAATTTAATTGGTATGATCGTCATTGAAACGAAGAATACAAAAGTAAGGGACAATATGAAAAATTTCTTTATCATCTATAGTGTTAAATTAAAACTACAAACTGATATTTGCAATATTAGTGCCATTGTGATGTTGTTTAGATTACTTATTTTGAAGAGAAATCTTATAATTGTGATAAATAATATTCTTAAATCTGAAATTAACTTCTAGTGTTTGCTAAAATTATGAAATGGAGACCTAATATAAATTATCCGAATATTTTAGAAAATGTTTAATTCATTTAATAATAATTCTTATTTTAATTTTATAATTATAATCAAATAATTTATAACACTTAAAACCATAAGTAGAAATTATGCATAAGTTTTTAATCTCAGTTTCAGCGGCTGTAATAATTATATTAGGATTTATTGCAATACTTTTCTTCATTAAACCAGATTATAATAAATTAAATTTCGTTCAAAGATTTGTTGCCCGGCAAGTTTCTCAAAAATTTGATGATTTATTGAATAAAATGCCTAAGGATAGAAGAACTATTGTTGATTTTGATACTTTAATGAACAGCTTAAACTTCTATGAGAAAGATTTCGCTCAACGAATATTTGAAATTGACCCGAAGCAACTTGGTTTTAAGGGGCCATTTTATTCAATTGATAAGCCGAAAGATTTGATAGAAGTTCCATCGGTTAAGGTCGGATACAGAGAAACGGGAATTCAATTTTGTCCGGAACATTCTTATAAAGATTATCTGAAGATGATGAACCAAATGCAGAAAGATATCGGTAAAAGATTATACATAGATTCAGGTTATCGTTCGCCTGGAAGGCAAGCATATTTATTTTTTCATTATTTAACTTCATCTGCAAAATATTCTCTTATGGAAAATGCAAAGTGGATTGCTATGCCAGGCTACAGCCAGCATGGGAGCCCAATTAATAATGCAATTGATTTTTGCAACGAAGATGGAATAAACGGTTTTAGTGATGGCCAGAAGCAATCAGATTTTGAAAATCTTCCAGAAAATAAATGGATGCTGCAAAACGCAAGCAAATTTAACTTTTACCTTTCTTATCCAAAAGATAACCAATGGGGAGTTGCATACGAACCTTGGCACTGGCATTGGGAAATAAAAAGTCAACAATAATCTTAGTATAGTTCAATGAATTAATTATATTGAATATTTTCCTTAAACTAACTTAATCATTAAAATTTGATATTAATTTTTATAGACTGTGCGTTGTTTTAATTTTCTTACAAATGACCATCCATAACCTAAAAGAATACCAAGTGAAACAATCCACTGAATACTGCCTTTAAATAGCATTGGTATGCTTAATTGAATTAGCGCAAGTATTATTAATAATAGAGAAATGCGACCAAACGAACCTGGCAATATCTTCCAATTTGATTTTAATTTACCGATATCGCTTATCTTCTTGTTTTGAATACGAGCTGCATTTTGCATTGCTCCGAATGAATAGCCAACTGCCGAGCCTAATAATAAAGCGGCTATTGTTAATAATGTTTCTATTATTGAATTCATTTCTTTACCTTTCTGATTTTATAAGAAGCTGTGCAGTATTTCCTGCACAGCAAAATTATTTTAATTATATCGGGTGTGCAGTTTCTGCAACCTTATCCATTTCAAAACCATTGTAACCAAGGATTCCCATTTCAGGAATATCAAGTCCGCCGATTTCAGTTTCCAATGAAACACGATTGCCGACAAGCTTATCAGCAAACTTATAAACAATGTAAGCTAGAGCTGATAACAAAATAAAATTGGTTAAAACACCAATTACTTCTGCACCTAATTGGCCAAAGCCACCGCCGTAAAACAATCCCTTTACAGCTCCGGAAACTCCATTCCAGCCGCTGCCATATGTTCCATCTGCAAATAAGCCGATAGATAAGCAACCCCATGCACCATTAACGCCATGAACTGAGATGGCTCCAACAGGATCATCAATCTTAATCTTATCAAAGAAGAAAACAGATTCAACAACTAAGATGCCTGAAATAATACCAATGATTGCAGCTCCCCCAACGCTAACGAAAGCAGACGGACCAGTAATTGCAACTAATCCTGCTAACATTCCGTTCGCCATCATGGATGGATCTGGTTTCTTTGTACGAAACCACCACATCCATAGAGTAGCAAACAAAGCACCGGTTGCACTTGCTATCATTGTGTTAACTGCAACAACTGCAATTCTTAGATCAGTACCGGCTAATGTTGAGCCTGGATTAAATCCGAACCAGCCGAATGCGAGAATAAATGTTCCGATGATAGCCATAGGAATGCTGTGGGGAGTTACTGGATTTATGCTTCCATCTTTATTGTACTTGCCATAGCGAGGGCCAAGAAGCCATGCATATATTAATCCAATTACGCCTCCTTGCATGTGAACCACAGTAGAACCAGCGAAATCAACATACCCGTTTCCAAGTCCAAAATTAGTTCCTAGTTGTGAAAGCCAGCCGCCGCCCCATACCCAGTTGCCGAAGATAGGATACATAACTGTACCGATGAACAAACCATAAATCATGAATGCAGAATATTTCCATCTTTCTGCTGCAGCTCCGGTTGGAATTGTTGCAGTAGTATCCATGAATACCATTTGAAATAAAAAAAGCGTGAACACTGCTACATCATAACCCTTACCTTGCAGCAAGAATCCGCTCCAACCAAGAAGACCGAATGGTTTGCCGAAAAGATTTATTGTTATCTCATTGCTAAGTCCAGAATACCCTCCTAAAGTTCCAATTGCTCCAACACCGCCGAACATGAATGCAAATCCGCAGAGATAAAATCCAAGCATACCAAGCGGATAAATCATAAAGTTCATAGCCATAGTATGGGCGGCATTTTTAGCTCGAGTTAATCCAGCTTCAACCATTGCGAAACCAGCCTGCATAAACATTACAAGGAAGCCGGTTATAAGAGTCCACATGAAATTGATTGCTACATGATTATGTCCTACAGCGTCACCAATTTCTTGAATTGTTGGGGTACCTGGTTTGGCTGAAGGTACATCTACAACTGTACCGGTTTTAGTGCCTGATGGATCTGGCTGATCACCTGCATAGGCTTTTGTTGGAAGCATAATTGAGAGCATGATAACAAGTGCTGCAGCTATAAGTAAAGAATAAATAAAGTTATTTTTCATCTTTGTTCCTTATTATTGTTTATTAAAAAGTATAAATTGATCCAATTAGGAGAGTGTTCTGATTATTCTTTGAGAGTGTGCCAGATTCATCTTCAAATGTATTTTTATTGGACATATCTCGTCTGAATTCAAAACGAGTAGTAAGACTGTTTACAAACTTTAATTCATAAGTAAGGGTAAACTCTTTTAACAGTTGAAGTGTACCAGTTGTAAATCCGCTTTGATCGTAATATTCCTCAACTCGTGCCGAAATTGCTGAAGCATCGGAAATTGTATATTTGCCGGTTAGAGCGATTCCTTTCCAAACTGCCAAGCCAGTGGGATCTAAAGCCTCTTGTCCGTAGTCTGCATTTAGAGTTACAAATAAAACATCGGTAGCTTGATAATTAATTATAGTATCGAAAACATGTCTTTTCTTTGTACTATTATTCTCTTCAGGACCGCCAATATAATTTTGAATAAATGTTAATGATGATGAAGGGGACCAGATTATTTCTGCGCCGATAGTTTTGTCTTTGTTATTTTCTACTACATTATTCCATCCGTTGTAAACGTAAAGTGCTGCGCTGAATTTATTGCTGAATGGGTAGCTGGCACAGACGCCTAAGTGAAAGTAAGGAATTGCGTAAGCAAAAAGAATTGAGCGGCTGTAATTTATATTGCCTATAGTTTCAATAACCTCTCCGCCCATGTGGGTTACCATCTTGCCGGCGTTAATGGTTAATCCGTTTCCGATCGGCACTACGGCGGTTAAGTACGCCTGCTCTAAATTACGAAGAGATTTTTCAGTACCGAGACTTGCATCACTGTTAACAAGATCCATTGCCTGACCGAAGCCGAGATCAACTCTAAATCCCACTGGACTAGCGGCTTTTTGAAATGTAATTTTTGCAAGATTAACGTTGAATTGATTTTCATATACATCAAAGTTTCTATAATCGTTAATATGGCTTACAGGATTATTGAAGTTTTTGTTATAGTTTACATCAACCATTCCAGTAATAGAGAGCGAGGATGTACTATCTTTTGTTTGAGCGTAAGAAACACTTATCGAAAGTATAAGGGATAATGTAATTAAGATATAGGTATTCACCGACTTATAAAATTTAGTCATATATCATCTCCATATATTGTTATTAAAAAATTAGCTTAGAGCGCTTTCCCCGCGTTCTTCAGTTCTTACCCTAATTACGTCATCGATAGTAGAAATGAACAGCTTGCCGTCGCCGATTTGTCCGGTTTTAGCGGCTTCTATTATTGCGCTAACCGCGTCATCCAGTTTATTGTCGGCAACAATAACTTCAAGCTTGATCTTGGGGATGAAATCAATCTGGTATTCTGCACCTCTGTACACTTCAGTTTGGCCTTTCTGCCGTCCGATTCCGCGTACTTCTGCAATAGTCATTCCTTTTATGCCGGCATCGACTAGAGCGTTCTTAACTTCGTCTACCTTATGCGGACGAATGATTGCTTCTATTTTTTTCATACTACACCTTTGTTTTGAAAGTTGATATTATTGAGTTAAAAAATTCTGATATATATTCTTTTATACTGTTTTAATTCATAAACTTGCCAGTTCTCTTATTCTTTCTCGAAAAAACCGATACGATTAAGAGTAAGATTACGAGTACGACCTGGTTTATTATTTTAATCGCTTTGAGTATAGTTGAACAGAAAATGGATAAAATCCGCACTCAGATGATAATTTAATTATGTAAATACTTTAATTAAATTAATATTATAATATATTAGATATAATATAACTAAATAAATAAAGTAAATTAATATTCACACATTAATTAGTAAGGAATTAATGGGGATTTGTCAAGTGAAATACTTCACATGGAAAGTTTTTTTGTGATTGTTTTATGATTTTATTATGAACAGAAGATTGGGCTGATAATTTTAACACAAACTTGCAATCGAGTTGTTAATGATAAGGCTAAATTTATAGGTAACTGTTTTAACAGTTTCCGATTATTTAATTTAGTTTCGAATGACGAATTAAATTACTACTGCAAGTGAGAATGACTTAGGTTTGGCACATTTGGCTTTAAAATAATTTTGAGAGAGTTGTAATTTTATTGCAGCCGTTAATACTTGTAATAAAAATCCTTTTAGAGGTTAATAATTTGATAGATCAAAAATATCATTACTGGATTAAAAAGCCAAACATACCGGAGATAAACCGAGGGAACAGCGGATACACATAGGATGTACAAGCCATGTGCATAGGAAGTACATGCCTTTTACAGTATATTCAGAGTATATTCAGAGATTTACTTGTATTTCTGGATTCTGGGAGGGAAAAGGAGAGCGGAAGTATGGAAGATGTAACATGGAAGATGGATGAAGTTGCAGAGCAAAGGGAAAAAAGGAATTATGGAGTTTTGGAATATTGGAGGAAGGAATAGATGATGGAATCTGGATTCTAGATACTTGTAACTGGATTTCTGATTCGGGAACTTGAGAAAATGCATTGCCGAATGAATGGGGAGTGTGGAATAAAACAGATTCCAGATACTGGATGAAAAGTATATTATGAATTTTGAATGTTGAAAAAAGTTAAGGACAAAAAGTGCGGAAGGAAGAAGAGGAGATTTAAAAATATTTTTGTTTATATATATGAATATTTTACTTAAGTTTTAACCATTGAAAGTTTGATATTATAATTAGACTTAAGACCAGGGTTGATAAAGGCGAGTCACCATTGAAAAATAAATCTTGAAGATTGGTAAAAAATAATTAAAAAAATATGAAATATTTTTCCAAGATGGAAGGATTTTCATCTATATAATATAAAGAGATTTTATTTTTTTATATGATTAAATGAAATGACGGAATCAGCACAAAATAAAAATAAAAATCTTGTAGAGAACAAAGTCAAAACAATTATACATTATGCATTATCAAAAAAATATCCAAATGCAAATAGAGATTTTTATTGGCAGTATGCTTTTCCGGCGGACAAATTTATAAAAGATAAAGAAAGCGGAAAAATATACAGAAACCACGTACATGAGAGTACAGTACAGAAGGCAATAAGACAAGCTGTTCAAAAGGCAAAAATCTTAAAACCAGGTACAGCACATACGTTTAGACATTCGTTTGCGACACACCTACTGGAATCTGGATACGATATAAGAACGATACAAGAATTATTAGGGCATAAATCTGTACGTACGACAATGATTTACACACATATAATAGAAAATTTGCACGGAGTTAGAAGCCCATTAGACTGATGGATTTATCAAGAAGAGGTAGGATTATAATAATTAGTCAGTTTGCACTTTATCAGGAATAAACATTGTGATTATAAAATATTTTTAAGAATTTATGTCGTGATAAATAAAAGTTTAACTGCATATTATAAAGAATTAAGTGTAAGATAATATGCAAAAAATAGACGGATGCAAATCCGTATAAATATATGTTAGCTGTAATTAAAATTTAAGGGATGCTTCAAAATTTATTATTGGTTATATTTGGAGAAAAAAAGGAAAATTGATGGAATTCTTGGGCAATGAACAGCATAAAATTATAAATGGTGATTCTCTAAAAGTATTGAAAGATTTTGTTGACGATAATTCGATTGACCTTATTTTTATTGACCCACCATACAACATTGGGAAAAATTTTAATGGACATAAAGATAAATGGGATAAGGATGAGGATTATCTAGAATGGTGTTATGAGTGGCTTCAACTATGTGTAAAGAAATTGAAAAAAAGCGGAAGCCTATATGTAATGACTTCTACGCAATTTATGCCATTCTTCGATATATTTTTAAGAGATAAAATTAATATTCTTTCTAGGATTGTTTGGTATTACGACAGCTCTGGTGTCCAAGCAAAAAAATATTATGGTTCAATGTATGAGCCAATTTTATTCTGCGTGAAAGATGCAAACAACTATACTTTTAATTCAAATGTAATATTAGTTGAAGCAAAAACTGGAGCAAAACGAAAACTAATAGATTATAGAAAAAATCCGCCGCAAGTTTACAACTCTGAAAAAGTGCCCGGAAATGTTTGGGAATACCCAAGAGTTAGATACAGAATGGAAGAGTATGAAAATCATCCAACACAGAAGCCAATTGCACTATTAGAAAGAATTATAAAAGCTAGTTCTAATGAAGGTGATATTATTCTCGATCCTTTCGCCGGTGCTTTTACAACTGCTTATGTTGCACAAAAACTTCACCGGAAATCCATTTCTATCGAGTTACAAGAAGATTATATAAAAATAGGATTAAGAAGACTTGGGCTTAGTGACACCTATAAAGGTGAAAAACTTGAACGAGAATTAAAAACTTACGAACTCCAAAAAACTAATACAGATCAATTTAAATTATTCGAGACAAATTATGGAACATACTTTCACGAAAAGAATCAAAGAAATTCTGCAAAAACACTTTAAAGAAAATGGGGAAGAAATCTTTGAAAAAAGTCCGCTACTTCAATATCTAAATCTAAAAACTAAATCAGCAAATAAAGGTTCTAAATCACGAGCCGCCTTTGCTGCATTATATTCTATGTATGTAATTATCGAAGATTATCTTAATCATAAATTTGATGTTGAAGGTAATTATTCAAAATATGAGGGTGCAAGATTTACTCCATTACTAAAAAGAGCAAGAGAATTCCCATTTTGCGAAAAGATTCAAAATCATTCTTTTAATAATAGAACTAACAAAGAATTTCAAAATAAATTTCCAGACAATCCTGAAGTTATCTTTAACGTAAACAAAAGATATTGGATCAATGACGCTCTCCTAAAAATAAATATTGATAAAAAGAACTTTAATATTGCGAAAGCTATTATTGAAATTATAGATGAGTTTACAAAAACTAAAATGGAATCTTTTGAAAGATTCATACAAACTTGTGAAGAAATGCAAAAGTTAAAAGATGACGATACTGCAAAAATTGAAAAATTTATTATGGACTTATTAGCTCCAAATGTTGATGCTCGTCTTTTTGAAATTGTAAGTTATGCTATTCTTAAAAATTTTTATCACGATCAAAAAATATATTGGGGCTTTGAGCCAGATGAAATAAATGAAGATAACCTGAAATTGTTTAAAACTGGAAGAACAAATGCAAATGATGGTGGGATAGATTTTGTAATGAAACCTCTTGGCAGATTCTTCCAAGTAACTGAAACGTTGGATGTAAAAAAATATTTTTTAGATATTGACAAAATTGAAAGATATCCTATCACATTTGTGATAAAAACTGAAGAAACAAATAAAGCTGTTTTAAAACAACTCAAAGCAAATGCTATAAAAATTTATTCAATCGAAGCAGTAGTTGAAAAATATATGGATTGTATCGAAGAAATAATAAACATACCCACCCTAAAAGAAAGATTTCAATCAGCTATAAAGCAAGGTTATTTAGTTCAAATACTTGATGAAGTTGTTTTGCAAAGTAAAATGGAATTTAATTATCAAGAAATTGAATCAGAAGAATAAAAATTACAGCTAACCAGCCAATCAACCCGACCGCCTTTTCGCATTTGGCAATTTTAATATTATTGGCTTGGTCGTTCCGTTACAAGTTTGTTGTTCAAGGTTGTTCTATTAATTAACATTGTTGCAAACTGCACTTGCAAAGTAAGATAAGTGCAGTTTGCTTAACCTTTGGCTTTGTCGTTTTAATCTGCATTGCTGTTCTGGGCGGCGGGTTATCGGCAAGTACGTATGTTTAAAATATAAGGAATAATTATTTTGAGATATCCTTAAAGAAAAATAAAGATTCAAGGAGGTCTCAAATGAAAAAGAATGAAGTGTTAGCAGAAAAATCGTTCTTTGAAAATAAACAGTTGTTCATAGGTATAGATGTTCATAAAGCGAAGTGGGTAGTAACTATCAGAATATACGATCTGG
>JAKALM010000008.1 GCA_021824145.1 Bacteroidota bacterium | reverse complement strand
TTCCGTCGGGTTTAAGTGAATATAAAGGATATCTGTTGCCATACGAGGTATTGGGCAAAACATATAAATTACCTTGAGAATCCACAATAGGCGAAGTGTATGAAATATCGTTGCCGAATGTCCATTTTACAGCCTTTGAATTTAGATCGACCGCAATAACATAATTTTTCTTTCCTAACAGATATAAAGAATTACCATCAGGAGACATAGTTATAACCTGCTCATAACCTCCGTAGAATCTACTATCGGTTAATTTCCATTTTAATTGGCCTTCTTTATTAAGTGCGTATAGAGTAGAAGATAAGTCAACAAAATAAATAGTCGTATCTAATCCAACATTAAAACTTAAATTAGGAATCGGATTACTGCACTTGTATGTCCATTTAATGCTTCCATCAGGATTTATTGCGTAAATTAATTTTTGAACGCCTTCTGAAATAATAATAGTGCCGTCATATAAAATTATGGGAGTTGTACTCGTAGTTGTACCAAGACTCACCTTCCATTTTAGATTTCCATTATAATCTGCTGCACGCAATTCGGCTGGAGTATCGGTTGTATAATATATAGTAGAATCATTACCGATTGTAATTCCGGAGAGAATATCACTAGCGGGTATTTTTCCTATAACAACGCCCGCGCTAGACCCGGCATACTTGCTTCTTCCGTTTGATTGGGAATTGCCGTGATATACAGGCCATGGCGAATTTTCCAAGCTAGGCCAAGTAATATCTTCTTGTATAACATTTCCATTATCATAGTTTGCAGACCCGCTTTGGCATTTACAGCCATAATTATATAACATTTTCTATAGTAGATACTGTGCTATTAAATATTCGACATTTACCGTTTGACTTTTAACCCTTAACGTTTCAAATGCCAAAACGTTCTTAACAAAATAATTCTAATTGATTGATCGGCTCTGCCTTAAGACAGGAAAAATTTGTTTTGGGATTTACAACTAATTGTCTCTTTTTATAGCTTCCTTTTATGTGCTAAAAAAAATTATAATCAGTTCACAAGTTAGTCTCATTTATTATTGCAACAGGTAAAAACAATATGAATATACGTCGTATGCCCTTCAAAAATTTTTTTTATTATTTCTGCTACACATAGTTAAGAATAAGAATTTTTAATTTAAATTAAAATATTTTTTTTCACAAAAGTTGTTGTTAATCAACAAAGAAATTTAGTAATTTTGTTCCGTTAAAAAATTGTGGGTCGATATGGGGTTACATAGTATTGTAATGGTAAAGCAGGTTCCTGACACTGCTAATATTTCGGGTCAGGTAATGAAAGAGGACGGAACAGTCAATAGGGCTAAGCTTCCGGCTATATTTAATCATGAAGACAGAGTTGCTCTTGAACTTGCCTTGCAGATTAAAGATTTATATGGAGGAAAAGTCACTGTTATAACAATGGGTCCGCCGCGCGCTTCGGATATATTAAGAGAATGTCTTTTCATGGGCGCAGATGAAGCAATTCTAATCAGTGATAGAAAATTTGCTGGCGCGGATACTTTGGCAACTTCTTACGTTCTTTCCGAAGCTATAAAAAAAATAGGCAAGTATGATTTTGTCTTAGCCGGCAGACAGGCAATTGACGGTGATACCGCACAAGTCGGGCCGCAGACTGCCGAGAAGCTGAACATTCCTCAAATTACTTACGTTGAAGAAATTCTTGAAGTTTCAAATTCAAAAGTAAAAGTTAAGCGAAAGATTGACGGCGGATTTGAAATTCTTGAAGCTGCTCTTCCGGTTTTGTTAACTGTACTTAAGGATGCTGCATTTCCACGTCCATATAAAGCCAAACGAATTATGGCTTATAAAAACGCAAAGACATTAATGGAACTGGAAAAAATTACTGAAGGAAACTCACTCCTTTATATCGACCAGTTAAAAGATGAATATCAAACAAAGAAGCTTTACATACAAACTTTAACAATGGACGATTTAAAACTTGAAGAAGAAAGATGCGGAGTTCACGGCTCGCCGACAAAAGTTCACAAAATTGAATCTGTTGTTTTAGCCGGAGGCAATCACGAAATGATTGAGCCGAATAAAAACGGTGTCAGTTACTTAATAGACAAATTATTAGAAGATCATATTTTAGGTTAAACTTATGGGGATTATGAACAAAGACGTTTGGGTATTTATTGAACAACGCAACGGAAAGCCTGCCGATGCAAGTTTTGAGCTTTTATCTAAAGGAAGAAAGTTAGCGGAGAATTTAAACAGCAGTTTGAAGGCTGTCGTTATTGGTTCAAATGTCAAATCACTTGCTGAAGAAACATTTAAGTTTGGAGCGACCGAAACATTCGTAGTTGATCATCCTGAGCTTGAACATTTTCGCACGCTGCCTTACAGCCGTATCTTAAATGAGCTTGTAGAAAATTACAGACCGAGAGTTTTACTTTTCGGAGCAACTGTAATAGGAAGAGATTTAGCACCGCGAGTTGCTTCGCATACAAAAAGCGGTCTTACTGCCGACTGTACCGATCTTCAGATTTCCACTGTAAAATATTTGAAGAAAGACTATGAAGATCTACTTCTACAAATTCGTCCGGCGTTTGGCGGAAATATAATTGCAACAATTATTACTCCAGATGTTGAAACTCAAATGGCGACTGTACGAGAGGGCGTAATGAGATTAGAGCCTCTCTCAACTCCTGTCAATGGAAAGATTACTAATATTCCATATCAACCAAATGAATTTGATGAATTAATTAAAATTATTGAACAACATCGTCAAGAGAACAAAGTTAATTTGAAAGCTGCGCCAATCATAGTTTCCGGTGGTTATGGAATGGGAACAAAAGAAAATTTTAAACTCATTCATGATTTGGCAGCAACAATTGGCGGAGAAGTAGCCGGCTCAAGAGCCGCTGTGGATGCGGGTTTTGTTAGTGCTGATCGACAGGTTGGACAAACCGGGGTTACTGTTCGCCCTAAGCTTTACATTGCTTGCGGAATCTCTGGCGCGATTCAACATAGAGCTGGGATGAAAGAATCGAATAAAATTATTGCAATCAATTCCGATCCAGATGCGCCAATTTTTAGTGTTGCCCATTATGGAATTGTTGGCGATGCGACACAGATAATTCCGATGTTCATAAATGTATTCAAGCAAAAATTGAGATAAGCCATGGCTAATTATTTTTTAGAAAATCCTGACCTTCTTTATCAATTTGAAAGATTGGATTTAAAAGAAATTGTTGAGTTAACAGAAAACAATTATAAAGAAGCTGAAAAATTTGATTACGCTCCAATTAATTATGAAGATGCAAAAGAAAATTATAAAAAAATTTTAGAGATAGTTGGAGACATTGCAGCAAATTATATCGAGCCAAGATCATCTTCTATTGATGAAGAAGGCGCTCTTTTCAAAGACGGAAAAGTAACTTACGCAAAAGGAACGCGCGAAGCTCTCGATATGCTTTCCAAAGCAGAATTGATGGGAATGATTCTTCCGCGAGAATATGGCGGATTAAATTTCCCAACTACAATTTATATGATGGCAGTGGAAATGATCTCTCGTGCGGACGCTTCTTTAATGAATTTATTCGGTTTGCAGGATATTGGTAAAACAATTGCACAGTTTGCAGACGATAATCAGAAAGAAGAATTTCTTCCGGGATTTTCAACTGGTAAATATACCGGTGCAATGGCATTAACCGAACCAGATGCTGGCTCGGACCTTCAAGCTGTTAAGTTAAGCGCATATCAAGATGAAAAAGGAAAGTGGTTTTTGCGTGGTGTAAAAAGATTTATAACTAACGGCAACGGAGAAGTTCTGCTCGTTCTCGCAAGAACTGAAACCGGAACAAAAGATGCTCGTGGACTTAGCATGTTTGTATGTTACGGCGATGAAACCATCAAAGTCAGAAGAATTGAACACAAGCTTGGAATTCACGGTTCTCCAACTTGCGAACTTCAATTTAATGATACTCCAGCGCAGTTAGTTGGTCAAAGAAGATTTGGCTTATTAAAGTATGTTATATATTTAATGAACCGTGCAAGAGTCGGCATTGGAGCTCAGTCACTTGGAATTTCTCAGCAAGCATATGAAGAGGCATTAAAATATGCAAAGGCAAGAGAGCAATTCGGAAAACCAATTTATTATTTACCTGTAATTTCGAACATGCTGATTGACATGAAAGTTACTCTTGAAGCCAATCGTTCTTTATTTTATTCAACTTCTGTTTGGCTAGATAAAAAAGAGAAATATGAAGAACAAGTTGATCTTCTGAAAGCATTAAAAAAACCTTTTGCTGATGAAAATGAAAAACTGAAAGAAGCTACTAAGATTGTAACTTTCTTAACGCCGCTTACAAAATATTTACTTAGCGAATCCGCAAATAAAATTAGTTATGATGCTTTGCAAATTCATGGCGGCACTGGTTACATGAAAGAATTTAAAGTTGAAAGATTATCGCGCGATGCTCGCATTACAAATATTTATGAAGGCACCTCTCAGATGCAGGTTGTGGCTGCTGCCGGTGGTGCTATAAATGATGTCTTTGCTGAATATTTTGATCTTCAAGAGAAAAAAGAATATAAAGGAAGTTTAGTGAAACTTCTTGACAGCCTGAAAGAAATTCGAGAGCTTTATAAAGACTGCATCAAATATGTAAAAGATAAGAAAGATGCTAGCTTTCAGGATGTAGCTGCAAAGGACTTAGTTGAAATATATGCATATATTTATATAGGATTTTTACTTTTGAATGAAGCAAATACTGACCAGAAAAAAGTTTTTACGGCAAGAAGATACATTTTAGATTCGCTTGCTAAAGCAAGAAAAAATTTCGAATCAATTAAGAATGAATTATATTCGGATGTACTTCACGCAGACACAATTTTAAATTAAAAACCCGGGGATGGATAAATGAAAAAAAAGAAAATCATTTATAGATTCTTCGACGATCACGAAGAAAAACATTATCTTAATAGTTCTTTAGACCATCAGGAATTAGAAGAACTGGTTGAAAAATTTAAAAAGAAAAATAAAGATAAAGTTTTTGCTAAAGAATTTATCAGCTTTTTGCACAAGCATGATCCCGAAGCAACGGAAGTTGAAGTAAAAGATTTTTACTTCTGATGAGTTGATTAAAATATAGAATTAAGATTTAAAGATATTTCCTTTTCCTAAAATCATATTGGGATCGAAAATTCTTTTTAATTGAATCATTTTATCTATTGTTTCTTTGCCGTACATTTCTAAAAGATAATTAGTCTTTACTTTGCCAATTCCATGTTCCGCAGAAGCAGTGCCGCCAAGTTCAACTGCTTTTTTACAAATCATTGAATATAAGCTTTCCCCTTCAGCAAATTCTTTTTCATTTTTAGGCAGCATGTTTAAGTGGATATGTGAATTGCCAGCATGGCCATATATAACAAAATCAATTCTATTTTTCTCAACAATAGTTTTTGAATAAGTGTAGAATTCCTCAAACCTATCATTCGGAACAGCAGCATCGGTGCCAAGCTTTCTAAAATTATTTCGTGTTATAAATTCATTAATCTTTGCAGAAATTGAGTGGCGAAATTCTTGAATCTTCTTTTTGTCATCTTCCGTTATAGCGAACCAGGCACTTTCTTCATCGCCATGAAATTCTTTTATCAAATCCATCCAACCGTCAAAAAATATTTCTTCATTTTGATGAGTAACTTCTTGCTCGAACCAAACAGCTGATTTTGCTTCATGTGGGATTTGAGAGTAATCATTCCGTAGAAAATTTATTGCTCGTTCATCAAAAAACTCTAATGCAAGAGCTTCAATGCAGCGCGGATCAGAACGAAGCTTTGTGTTTAAAGAAATATCCCTTGCTTTCTCGATAAATTTAAATGCATTGATTTCGTTATCAAAAAAAACAACACACGAAATTAGTTTTTCCGGACGAGGCAACAGTTTTAGTTTTATTTTTGTTATAACTCCAAGCGTTCCTTCGGAACCAATAAATAAATCGATTGCATCCATATCTTTCTTACAAAAATAACCCGCAGTATTTTTTGTAGATGGCATTCTAAATTCGGGTAATTCAATTTCAAAATCTTTTCCAGATTGAGTTTTTAGTTTAAGATGAAAACCATCTGCTTTTTGGCTGCCGCGTGTTAACTTTAATTTATCACCGTCAGGTAAAATGATATCCAATTCAAGCACAAAATTTCTTGTCGGTCCATATTTAAAAGTTTTTTCTCCCGAAGCATTTGTTGCAACAGTGCCGCCGATAAAACAATTTTTTTCAGTTGGATCTGGCGGATACAAAAGATTTCTTTCTTTAATTTGTTCCTGAAATTCTGATAATACAACTCCCGGTTCAACAATTGCAAAAAATTCTTTTGGATTAATCTCAATTATTCGATTTAGTTTTTCTGTTGAGATTACAATTCCGCCTTGAGGGACTCTTGCGCCTGTAAGTCCAGTTCCATTTCCAGCAACAGTAACCGAAATGTTTTTCTCATTTGTTTCTTTTAATATTTCTGAAATCTCTTTTTCATTCTGTGGAAAGTAAACTGCATCGCAAAAACCTTTAAAGTTGGAAGCATCAACTAAATAATTTTGAATTTCATTTAGGTCAGTTTTAATAATCATATTCATTTTAAAAATAAGTTCTTAACAAAGTTAAATATTTCATTTGAATTTCGATAGGAGGAATTGACACACCATTTCTTTCATCAAAGAGCTTTTTTATAAATTCTGTAGAAGAGTTTTCCATCATTGAAAATAATTTGTCAATCGCGTCAAACATATTTATCAATGGATATTCGGTATCGCGAAGATAATGAATAAGTTTAAGTGTCCTAAATCCGTCGAACCAATTTATTTTCTGTCGTCTTAGCTGTTCATTAGTTTTAGAGTTATTTAAAATTTTTACCCAATCCTTATGAAAATTCTGTTGAATTAAAAAATTAAACAATTGAATATTTATTTCCTTTGCACTTTTCAACAACAAATCAACTGATGAAATTTTGTTGGACATAAAAACTTTAAGCCACTCTTTTAGAATCAAAAACGATTTTGGATCATAAAGCAAATATTCATTTTGCTTTTGAGATAGGAAACGATTAACTCTTTGTCCGGTGCCGAAAGGTACACGCCATGAACCGCGAGAAGAAGGATAAACAGTTGTGGATCTAATTTTATTTATTGGAAAATTTTTTGCAAGCTTTTCAAGGAAATAAAAATCTTCGGCTGCTTTTCGTTTATTCATTCCTTCAACCTTAATGTAACTTTCATAATCACAAATCATTGTCGATCCAATTGTTGGGAAGGCAAACGATGAATTTGCGAATAGCAAACCAAAGTCATAATATCTTAAGAAGATTTCATAACAAATAATAGCTTCAGTATTTCCATTGTTGTATTCAGTTTGATGAGAATAATTAACAACTCCGGCAGAAAAATTTTTAATGTCAAATGTGGATATTATTTCTGTTAAATAATTCTTTTCAACAGTACAGTCGGCATCTAAACAAATTAGCAATTTTTTGTTTTTTGATTCATAATCAAAAGCGGAAAGAGCTAAATCCATACCAATTTTTCGGGCAAGGCCAACTCCTGCATTTTTAACCGGAAGCTCTTTCCCTGGTGAACTAGCATCAATAAAACCAATCCTTAATTTTGAATTTATTATTTGCTTAATAAAATCATCATTCGAATGATTATTCTTTTTGATTATTTCGTCAAGCAGAATCAAACTTTTTTTGTTATTTTCTTTTACCTCAATTTCGGAACTAACAGAATTGTTTATTACAAAAAGAATTAAGGTTGAGTTGAAATAATAATTGTCATTATTTGATAACGAAAGAAGAAGCTTTTTTATATTTTCAAATTCACTAATTGCGGGAACAACAACAACTGTTTTAATTTTTTCTAAATTTTTTGCACTTATTTCCCAGTTTGAAAGAGAATATTTATTTAAATAATTTTTTACTTCGTTTAGAACCATATCTTATTAATAATAGATTATTAAAAACAATTAGAAACATAAAAAGAATTAATTTTACCTTCATTCATTTCAATTTAATTTTTTTTAATAAAGAAGAATTTATATCACAGTTTTACTTTGTCTCAAGTTTCCTTTATCAATTTATTTTATTTTAGACATATGAACAAATATTTATTATTGAAAAGGCTTATCCTACTTTTATTTTGCATCTGAATTATGAAGCAGCCATTCAAATACATTGAAGTTAATTTAAAAATATTTATAAAAAAGCTTGTTGAATTTCTCTATTCTAAAATTGAATTAAGAACTTTCATAATTATCTCAAGTTTAGTTGTTGGAGTTCTTTCGGGCTTAGCTTCTGCATTGTTAAAGAATTTTGTACATTTTCTTGAAACTAAACCGCAAGTATATTTTGATAAAATGGGAATTGGTTTCATTCTGCCCTTCTTCCCGATGATTGGAATTATACTTTCTGTTTTAATAACAATAGTTTTTTTTAATGGAAAACTTAGCAAAGGTATATCCAATGTTATTTTTAGGATTTTAAGAAAAGCATCTGACATTCCCAAACAAGATATTTTCTCACATTATATTACTAGCGGTGTTTCTGTTGGATTCGGAGGTTCAGCTGGGCTAGAAGCGCCAATTGTTATTACTGGAGCTGCAATCGGATCAAATCTTGCTAAAGGACTAAAATTTAATTATAAAGTCAGAACACTTTTATTAGCCTGTGGTTCAGCGGCTGGAATCTCCGCAATCTTTAACAGCCCGATTGCCGGAGTAATTTTTGCAGTCGAAGTAATTTTACCAGAGCTTTCAATTCCAAATTTAATACCACTACTTATTGCTTCAGCTTCTGCTGCAGTTGTATCAAGATTTCTTTATAATGAACAGATATTTTATTTAGTAACTGAAGGCTGGCAATTAAATGCAATACCTTCTTACATTATTTTAGGAATTTTATGCGGAGTAATTTCACTTTACAACATTAAAGCAACTTTCTATATCGAAAAATATTTTGAAAGAATAGAAAAACATTATTTGAAAATAATTATTGGTGGAACTATTCTTGGGCTTATGGTGTTTTTATTCCCAGCGCTTTATGGTGAAGGATATATTTCTGTAAAGTATTTGTTGGCAGGTCAATTTGATAAAATTTTGCCTACAAATATTTCGGTAAAATTCTTAAATCCAGATTTAATGTTAATAATAATAGCGGCAGTAATTATTATTACTAAAGTAATTGCAACAACAATTACTCTAAACTCTGGCGGAAATGGAGGGATAATCGCTCCGTCTTTATTTACTGGCGCATTCACAGGATTTTTTCTTGCACATCTATTTAACTTTTTGGGAATTGCACACTTAAACCATTCAAATTTTATAGTTGTAGGAATGGCTGGTATATTAAGTGGAGTTCTTCATGCACCATTGACAGGCATATTTTTAGGTGCTGAAGTTACTGGAGGTTATTCCTTAATTGTACCATTTATGATTGTTACGGCATTATCTTTTTTTATCTCTAGATATTTTCATCCAGAATCAATTTACACTGCTCCGCTAGTTGAAAGAGGAATAAAGTTCAGATCTGAAAAAGAAAAAACTTTTATTAGACAAATCGAAATTCAAGATATTATTGAAAAAGATTTTTTAATCATTCATCCCACAACTACTTTAAGAGAAATTATGGACAAAATTGCTCATTCAAAAAGAAATTTGTTCCCAGTAGTTGATGATAAACAAATTCTTATTGGCTTAATTACAATGGATGATGTAAGAGAAATAATGTTGAACTCAGATGTTTATGATGTGATTTTAGCATATGAAATTATGAATACTAATTTTCACAGCATTGATGTTCATACAGATTTAAATCATGCACTTGAAAAATTTGAAGAAAATAATACATGGAATCTAGCGGTAACTGATGATGGGAAGTATCGCGGGTTTATATCCAAATCAAATATCTTTAATAAATATTTATCTTCAATTACAAAGCAGCAAACAGAGGAATTATAATTTTAGTTTTCTTAGTTTCGGGGCAAAACTTCTAATTGCGGCAACAACAATTAAAGTCATACTTCCTCCAAAAATTACTGAAGGAACCAAACCCATTAAAGTTGCCGCTACCCCGGATTCAAAAGAACCAAGCTCATTTGAAGAACCAATAAAAATACCATTTACAGCTGAAACTCGTCCGCGCATTTCATCAGGTGTAAAAAGTTGAATAATTGTAGCACGAATTATTACGCTAACGTTATCAAACATTCCGCCTAAAAACAAAAGAACAATTGAAAGATAAAAATTTCTGGAAAGCGCGAACAAGATGATTGAAACTCCAAATCCAAAAACACAAAACAAAAGATTTCTCCCTGCATTTTTAAATAATGGATAATGGGCTTGAACTATTGACATAATTATTTCTCCAACTGCTGAAGAAGCACGAAGAAATCCTAAACCTTTTGCTCCAATATTTAAAACCTTATCGGCAAATATTGGCAGAACAGAGACGGCGCCTCCAAAGAAAACAGCAAACATATCAAGCGTAATTGCGCTTAAAATAATTTGATTTTTAAAGACAAATTTTAATCCTTGTGAAAGGCTTTGCTTTATTGATTCTTCGGCTTTTCGTTCCGGTAAAGGTTTTTTAGTTACAAAAGTAAAAAGTAAAAAAGCTATTCCGCTCATTATAAAAACTAAAGTATAAGCACTTCCAACTCCAGAAAATCCATAAATCAGTCCGCCAACTGCGGGTCCTGTTACTTCTGCAGTTTGCCAGGCAAGGCTATTCCAAGTTGAAGCATTCCCAAATAATTCTCTTGGAACAAGTTGAGCTGCATAAGCTGCTTGCGCTGGTGACATAAAACCCCTTGCCAGCCCTGTAATGAAAATAATAAAATAGATTGGAGATGCACCATATTTTGTAAGAATAAAATCATGTGAAGTAGAAACTAACAACAAAGCGATTGCGCATAAGAAGTAAATAAAATTTGTAATTAAAATTATTTTTTTCCTATTAATAACGTCTGCTACATGTCCCGCAAAAAGTGAAATACTTAAAAATGGAATAGCTTCGGCTAATCCAATCATTCCTAAAGAAAGCGCACTATGTGTAAGTTGATATATTTGCCATCCTACAATTACAGACTGCATCTGAATTGAAAAAGTTATTATGAACCGTGCTACAACAAACCATTTAAAATCTTTGATTCTTATAGATGCATATGCATCGGTGCTATTTAAATTAAATTCCATAACTTTAAAATGTTTGACTGCAAAAGTAATTTATTTGCTGAATTTTTAGAAATGGTTTTTATGAAGTTAAGTTAGTAAGGCATGGGATTGGAGCTTATGATTATTTATTGAGTGGGAAATATTTTTCAATAATTTTCTTAGCTTCAAAAAAATCCGGATCTCTTAACCAATTAATTTGTATTCCTTCTCTTTCCATTTTTTTGAACCATGTGATCTGCCGTTTTGCAAAATTGTGGATAGAACTATTAAGTTTTTGAAACATATCATTATAATTAATTTTCCCTTGTAGATATAATCCAACATATCTATACTCAAGACCAAAGAAATCCAATTTCTCAAAACTCATTCCGTTCTTTATTAAATTTTCTACTTCTTCTATCATTCCATTATGTAATCTAAATATTAGTCTATCTGTGATTTTTTTTTTAATTTCATCCCGATCCGGCATAATTCCAATTACTAATGAATTTATTTTTGGAACCTCGTTTTTCCCATTGTTTTTTTTTGACTTGGACCAAGCGACTGCGATTGCGTTAATAATTCTTTCCTTTGAAGTTAAATCTGTAGTATTATGAGGATTAGAAATTAATTCTAAGAAAATAGTTTTTAATTCATCTAAGTTTTTAGAATAGAGTTCTTTTATTCTAGTGTCATTAAAATCAACTTTTGGCAATTCATAGTTTTGGATTATACTGCTTAGGTAAAGTCCAGTTCCACCAACAAGAAAGGGTAATTTATTTTTTTGATTAATTTTTTTGAAAGCAGAATTGAAATATTGTTTAAATAAGAAAAGATTAAATTCTCCAAGAGGATCTACAATATCAATTAAATGATAATTAACTTTTTCCCCTTCAATTATATAATCTTCTAAATCTTTTCCAGTCCCTATATCCATTCCACGATAAACTTGGCGTGAGTCAGCGGAAATAATTTCCCCATTAAATTCAGAAGCAAGTTTTGCGGCTAACTTTGTTTTTCCAGTTGCTGTTGGGCCTAATATTGCTATTAAATTAAACAAGCTAGATTATCAATCCATTTTAATAATAGGAAGATAAATTATAAATGATGCCCCTTCCCTAGATACCGGGCCTAGCTCAATCACCCCGTCATGTTCTTTAATAATTTTTGTAGAAATTGATAATCCTAATCCTGGTTTATTTCCTTTACCGAAAGAAAAATAAGGATCAAAAATTTTTTCTTGAATTTCTTTTTCAATTCCATTTCCTGTATCACGAATTTCAATTTTAACAAAATCATTTTGCTGGTTAGTACTTATATAAATATTACCACCAGAAGGCATCGCTTCGCAGGCGTTTTTAGTTAATTGGAAGCAAACAAAATAAAATGCAAGTTTGTCAACTTTGATAAAAACATTGGGATCATATTTTTTGTAAAGCTTTACATCTTTAGATTCAACATATTCTGCTAGCATTTCAAGCAATTCATCTAAAGTGGAATTCAAATTCATTACTTCTTTATTTAATGAAATATTTCCATTTAAATATTCAATAACCAACTCTGAATATTTTATTGCAGAATTTGCTTGACCTTTTATGAAATCACTCGCTTCTTTAATTTCTTTATTTTCAGATTTTCTTTTAATAAAATCCGAATAACGTTTTACCAAAGTGAATAATGATTTTAAATTGTTGCTTATAAAATCAATTGCCTTATTCCAATGTTTAATTTCATCGGGAAAAACTCTTTCTAATAAAGCTGGGTCTTTTTCCGGATGAATTTCCGTCTGTTCAACAATATCCGACTTTTGTTCTTTTAATTCAAAAAGCTCAATCGCTATAGAAATATCTTTCGAAATTTCAGAAAGAATTAATTCGTCATTTTTATTGAATCCACCTTTGCCGCTATTAATCAGTTGAATGATACAAATAATTTCATCAGATTTATTTTTCACTGGGAATATCAAAACATCTTCATCATCAATAAAATCTATTGAATCAATTTGTTTATTAAACTTATCATTACTAGAAGGGTTAATTAAATTAATTGTCTGGCCGCTAGCAGCACAATTACCTAACAAACTATCGCCAATTTTTATCCTTCTTTTTTCATTGATATTCTCCATAAATGGAAATGACCACAATTCATTTTTATCTTTGTCCAATAAAAATACTTGAACAATTTGAGGATCAAATAATTCGAATAATACTCCAGTTATTGAATGAACAGTTCCTTCAAGATTAGATTGCTGATAAATTTTTCTTGCAGATTCTAATATCTTTTGATAATCTATTTCACTCTCAATCAATTCTGGTGTAGCTGTGCTTTCATTATTATAAATTTTTTGTTCGTTTAAATAGTCATTAGCAGTGGTATTATCAATTTCAGGTAAAATATCTTCCATCCCTAAATCATCATCTAATTTATCTTCTTCTAGTTTCGTATTTAAATTTATTTCATCATCTAAATTATGTGAATAATTTATCGGATCAACTTCATCTAAAATGTCAGTTTCATCTTTTGTTAAATTTTCTTCTTCAACTATTGAGTTATTCATCTCAATAATTTTAATATCTTCATCAATTGGATTTTCTATTTCAAAATTTATATCATCACTTTGCAACTTAGGAGCTTCGTATTGCTGCTCTTCAATTGTTTGTGGTTCAGAAAATTCATTTATTTCATTATTATCAGCATTAAACGATTCAGTATTAAAATTTGTAATCTCTGTTTCTTCAGAGATCTCACTCGAGAAAATATTTTTTTTAATTACTTGATTATTGGCGAGTAAGTCAAATAATTCATTGCGAGATAAGATATAAATTACACAATCAGTTTCTGCTACTGCGGATGTTTTTCTTCGGGTTTTTTCAACTAATTCAATCTCACCAAAAAAATCATTTTTCAATTTCTGATGAATAATTGAACTTCCATAATTATTTGGAATTTTTAATTTGACTTCTCCATCAAGAATTAGATAAATATTCTCACTCTCATCATTTGATTGAAAAATTACATCACCTTCTCTGAAGGTAAGAAAATTATTCTGGCGTATACTAAGTTTTATAGAGCTTTCCTTTACACCATCAAATAGTTTATTATATATAAGAGGACCGATCCCTTTGTTTTGTGGCATTGTTGTAAATTATATTAGGTTATAATTTTAATTAAACATTATAATAATTATAATGAAATATTTAGAAAATGAAAACGATAATCTCCTTATTAAAAATAATTATATGAAACTTACCTAAATAGTTGATAAATTAGAAAAATTCAATTAAACACACTAAAAAATTTCTATAATATTAAAGCAAAATCATTGTAAGCATTGAAATTTAACAGTTTGTTGGTATCTTCGGTCAAGTCTTGATTTAAATAATTAATTAACTTCTCAGTTAGATTGAATTTATTTGAAAAATAGATTTATTTTGAGGCGCTTAAATTTATGAAACTTAATATGGAAATTTGCATCACATGGATGAGCAGAAATTAGTTGAAGCTGCTAAAAACGGTGATAGAAAAGCAATGGCTGAACTGGTAAAAGCATTTGAAAAGACAGTTTACAATTTTGCTTTCAAAATTTGCCGAGACCCGGAAAAAGCTGAGAATATTATGCAAGAAACTTTTCTCAGTTTAGTTAAGTCTCTACATCAATTTGACGGAAAATCTAAACTATCTACATGGCTTTATAGAATAGTTGCCAACCACTGCTTGATGGAAGCTAGAAAAAGAAAGTATGAATTTGTTTCAATAGATGAAGAGAATGAACTTTATGATAAAAGTTATGCTGCAGGCTGGGATTCTCTCCCTTCAAATATTATTGAAAATAATGAATTGAAAAAAATTCTTGATTCAGCAATTCAAAAACTTTCACCGGATTATAGAGTTGTTTTTTTATTAAGAGATATAGAGGGATTGTCTACTGAAGAAACAGGAAAAATTACGGAACTTTCAGTGCCAGCTGTAAAATCAAGATTACACAGAGCTAGAGCTTTTTTAAGAAATGAAATAAATAAGGCATTCGAGAAATGAAAATAGAAAAAATTACTTGCAAAGATGTTATGAGCCACATATGCGAAAGTCTTGGCGAAGACTTAGATTCACCTAAATGTGTTGAGATTAAAAGTCATTTAGATGGGTGTCCGGATTGCACTAAATATTTTAAATCGATTGAAAAGACAATTGATTTTTATAAAAAGTATAACGTCGAACTTCCTGAAGAAGCACACAATAAATTAATTGATCTCCTTGGATTAGATGAATAATAAATATATATGTTTATTATTTCCTACTACCATTCTTTCCCAGTTTTAAAATAACCAATTTTAATTTCGTAAAATTCATCCATCTAGTTTTTAACTTAATAATTATCTTTTCTCTGTAAAGTTACAAGCCGAATAAAAATAAAAAAATTATACAATTAAATTTACTTTAAAAAGTTTGTTCTTTAATTTACAACAAAGGTAAAATCAATTAACAGTGATGGGATCTTTCAAAATAACTAATTGATTAAAATATTGTGTAAAAATTATCATTTAAGGGTTGAATAATAAATTACAATAAATAGGGTCATCAGCTATACATAGTAAATCGTAATGTTTAGTTGAGACAATTATAAAAAAAATAAAAGGTGAATCGTATGAAAACACGATTGTTACATTCTTCTCTCTTTTTCTTTCTTGCACTTGCTTTATCTGCAACACTGACTTACGGACAATCAGCTGCTTCTGTAACTTGGAATCTGGTAAGTCCTGATTCATTATCACCCACGACCACTGTTGGAAATATTACGGGTGCAGTTGTTACAAATAGTGATTCAATTGCAGTACGTGATATCACAGCTTCGATTACTACAAGTCCAATAACCGGTGTTACTAAGACAATGCGTTGGTGGCCAAATATAAATAATACAGCCGTTTCGTGGGGAAATGAAACTGTACAAAACAATAATAGATGGATTCAATTTTCAGTATCTCCACAATCAGGCAATTCGTTAGTTGTTGATTCAATTTCTATTTGGCTTGGCGGAGGAGGCACTACACATATACGAGCAAATTTATATTACTCAACCGATTCAACATTTACCAATATGACTTTACTTAATCCAGCAGATACAGGTTTAGTGCTTACTCAAAGTGCAATCAATCAATATGCATACAATGTTAATGTTCTCGTCAATGAAGGGAAATCACTTTACTTCAGAGTTTATCCATTTTATGACGGTTCACCTTCTACATCTAAATACATTTACACTCAATATGCGCAAATTTTTGGGAATACAACTTCAAGCGGTGTATTTAGTGAAGATTTTAAAGGTTTTACGGTAGGAGCAAATCTTGCAGGACAATCTGGTTGGACAAAGGGAGGTTCAGGTCCGGATCTTACAATTGGAAATACATCGCCATTAACATATCCTGGATATAATTTAGGAGGTGGTGAATATGCTATAATGCCGACTCCAACTTCGACATCAAGTAGAGTTTACAAAACATTTTCAACTCCTATTACAAATCTTACTAATACTACATTCTTTTATTCTTTCTTATTAAATGTTTCTTCAGTAACCTCTAATTCGTCAAACAATTATTTTATGTCGCTTGGAAATTCCGGTACAGGTACAGGTTATTTTGCTAAAATGTTCGCAAGATCTCTTAATACTGGTTATATCTTAGGCATATCAAAAACTACAAATACAGCTACATACGATTCTAGCACTATATTGGATTTCAATAAAACATATCTAATAGTGGCTCGATATTCTTTTCATAATACCGGAGCTGCACACGCAGATAGTATTGACGATGAATGTTATCTTTGGATTAATCCAGCAAGCGCTTCTGAACCATTAACGAGTGTCGCAAATTGTAAAATAATTTCAGGAACAGGTGGCGTTGATGACGATGGCTATTCTACTCCCCCTAGTCCTTATGATGTAGGAAATTTCATTTGGCATAATCGTGGGACAGGTAACCCTGTTGGTTCTTTCGATGGTGTTAGTGTAGGTTATGGATCAACAAGTGCCGCAGCTTGGACAATGCTAAATCCAGGTCCACTCCCGGTTGAGCTTTCTGCTTTTACTGCGATAGTTGGGCAGAAATCTGTTAGGCTAAATTGGCAGACTGCCACAGAGACAAACAACGCAGGCTTCGATGTTGAAAGAAGCTCTGACGGTACTAATTTCCAGAAGATTGCATTTGTTAAAGGTAATGGAAATTCTACAAATAATATTTCTTATTCTTTTACGGATGATAACCTTAAAGCTGGAAAATATTCTTATCGCCTGAAACAAATTGATTATAGTGGCAAATACGAATACAGTAAAGTAGTTGAAGCTGAAATACTATCTGCACCAACAATATTTAGTCTTTCACAGAATTATCCGAATCCGTTCAATCCTTCAACTATTATTAATTTTACAGTTGAGAAAACGGGATTAGCAACATTGAAAGTTTATAATGTTTTGGGACAAGAAGTAGCAACCTTGTTTAATGGAATAGCAGTTAATGGACAAGTTCATGCTGTTAATTTTGATGCATCAAAGCTTTCTTCCGGTGTTTATTTTTATCAGTTGCAACAAGGCAATCAGGTAAAAATTCAAAAGATGATGCTGATGAAGTAATCGGAAAAGTATAAGTTAGTTTTTCGAACGGCGGATTTTATTAATTGTCCGCCGTTTTTTATTGTTTATTTTTTTCAGTCGACGGTATCGAATTTCCACCATCTAAAACATATTTCCAATTTCCATCTTTTTGTTTTTTCCAAATTGTAACATAATTTCCAAAAGTAGAAATTTCTTGACCGGTATTACTAGTGTCTTTATATTCCCAATTACCGAATGTGTAACCAAGTTGACCATCGGGTGAAACTTTTGCTTTTACTGGCGTCCATTTCAATGGCGTTTTTTCACTCTCGTGATTTAGATAGTGTTTTGCCAATTCGTTTTTGCCTAAGATTGGAAACTGCTGCTGTCTCATAAGAATTACGCTATCATCAGCAAAGTCAATAAATGCTTGTCCGGTTCCTATTTGAGTTGACGCTAAATAAAAATCTTTATCAGTTTTGATTAGTGACTGCTTGTACTTTTCAATTAAAATTTCTTTTTTGTGATTGCTTTCAGAAATGTTGATTATTATTAGTATGGCAGCAATAATAATTAATATAAATACTAATAAGAATTTTCCAATCCGACTCATAATACATCTTAAGAATTAGTTATATTTTATAATATAAACTGATAAGTTCGTAAACGAAAAGAAATGAGGAAAAATTAAACGAGACAAAAAATCAACTATTGACAAACCAAATGCATGAACGCATGTTTTAATTCATGCATTCATGCAGATATCCATTCTAGCCTTCGTCTGTTACACAGCCTTCTGATGCTGATGAAACACTCTTTATATATTTGTACAAAATACCTCTTGCAGCTTTTAACGGTGGTTGTTTCCATTTATTTCTTCGTTCAGCTAAAACTTTATCAGTTAAATCAACTGATAGAGTATTTTTCTCTGCATCGATTGTAATTACATCTCCATTCTCAATCAATGCAATATTTCCACCGATTTGTGCTTCGGGAGTAATGTGTCCAACAACGAAACCGTGAGTACCGCCTGAGAATCTTCCATCAGTAATCAATGCTACACTCTTGCCTAATCCTGCACCCACAATTGCTGCAGTAACTTCAAGCATTTCGCGCATTCCAGGTCCGCCTTTTGGTCCTTCATAACGGATAACAACAACGTCGCCGGCAGACAATTCTTTTCTTTCAATCGCTTTTAAGGTTTCTTCTTCTGAGTTATAAACCTTTGCTGGACCTGTAAACTTTAATCCTTCTTTGCCAGTAATTTTTGCTACTGCACCTTCTTCTGCAAGGTTTCCGTATAAAATTTGCAAGTGTCCGGTTTTCTTAATTGGATTAGAAAGAGGAAAAATAATTTTTTGATCTTCTTTCAGTCCAGGAAGACTTTCAATATTCTCTCCTAAAGTTTTTCCGGTTACTGTAATGCAGTTCCCGTCAAGCATTCCCTCTTTTAGCAATAATTTTTGAACTGCCGGAACGCCGCCAATCTCGTAAAGATCTTCCATTACAAATTTACCGCTAGGTTTTAAATCGGCAATATAAGGAGTGCGGTTGGAAATTTCCTGGAAATCTTTTAGAGCTAAATCTACTCCTGCAGCTTTAGCCATTGCAATTAAGTGAAGCGCGGCGTTTGTAGAACCTCCCAGAGCTATTACAACCGTGATTGCATTCTCAAAAGCTTTCTTGGTCATAATGTCTTTCGGCTTCAAATCCATTTCCATTAATTTCAAAATTACTTTTCCGGCATCGAAGCATTCTTTTGTTTTCATTTCGCTATTTGCTGGACATGAAGAACTGTAAGGAAGACTCATTCCCAAAGTTTCAATTGCTGAAGCCATTGTGTTTGCAGTGTACATTCCACCACAAGCACCAGCACCAGGGCAAGCATGGTGAAGAACATTTTCAAGATCCTGTTCTGTAAATTCTTTTGAAAGATATTGGCCGTAAGCTTCGAATGCCGAAACAATATCTAGTTTTTTACCTTGAAAAAAGCCAGCTCTAATTGTTCCACCATAAATCATTAATGCAGGACGGTTTAATCTTGCCATAGCCATTACAGAGCCGGGCATATTTTTATCACAACCTGGAATTGCGATAAGTGAATCATACCACTGCGCACTCATTACAGTTTCAATTGAATCAGCAATGATGTCACGAGAAGGTAGAGAATATTTCATCCCTTCAGTACCCATAGACATTCCATCACTAACACCAATAGTATGAAAGATCAATCCAATTAAACCAGCATCAGAAACGCCCTTCTTTACAAGCTTAGCCATATCATTAAGATGCATGTTGCAGTTATTGCCTTCCCAGCCCATGCTTGCAATACCAACCTGTGCTTTTTTAAAATCTTCATCTGTTAAACCAATACCATGCAGCATTGCCTGCGAACCGACCTGAGAGCGAGTTTGAGTTAATCTTCTGCTGTATTTATTCAATCCTTCTTTCATCATTTGCCTCTATAAGTTTTGATATTCTAATTGTTACTTTACTTTAACCCACACTCGGACCTGCCTGTGAAAGCAAACTTAATCTTAAACTATACAGTAGTTCAAGTGTAAGTTTAAGAAGTATGGGGTTTAAGTATAAGAGCTATTTATGGCACAAATTTACGAAATTAAAAAAATGATTTACAGCTAAGAATAAAAAAAATTAGCTTAGTGATACTTGTTACTAATAAATATGCAGGTAATTAGAAATATTAAATATTATTTAGTAGAATTTAATAAGGCAGACATTTAGTCCGCCTTATTTAATCAAACTACGGTGTCAACTCTTTCTTTTCTCTCGGGCTCTTTTTCGGTGGCATTACTTCAAAAGTTCGAGAGTCTTTCGCGCCGTTAATTTCAATTTCCAAATTATATTTTCCGGGACGAAGATAAGATTTTCCATTATCTGTTTTTTCGAAAGTAAGTTCCGAATTTATAAAAGTTTTTTCATTTTGTCTTTTTAATTTTTCTTCCACAAACTTTTTGTAAAGATCAATTTTATTTGAATCAACAGAAAGATCGTAATCGTAAAAATTCAAACCATGGTCACAAGTGTCAGTAATTTGCTTAATCAGTTTTCCATCCTCTGTAAGAATATTAATTTTAGCTATGTTATTAGTACTACTATAGAAAGCCACATTCATTTCTGGTTGGCGCGGCTCGCTCCATGCGTAGCCTTTCTTTCCCCAGGAAGGATTGAAAGAAAGATTATTCAATGAGAAAAGATAAACTTTTTTCGCCAGCAGTGTGTCGGTTAACTGCTCGATGTATTTTACATTACCGATGTATATAGATCTTCCGTGTGTACCAACCACAATTTTTTTATCTCTCGGCTGTATTGCAACATCATGCACCGGAACCTGCGGCATGTTTTTGAAGAAAGGCATAAAAGTTTTTCCAACGTCAAGCGAAAGATAAAGTCCGTGGTCTGTTCCCACATACAAAATGTTTTTATTTACAGGATCCTCCTTCACTACGTTTATCGGTTCTTCTGGAAGATCACTGCCTATTTTTTCCCATGAATTTCCGTAATTTGTTGAGCGGTATAAATAGGAATTAAAATCATCCCAACGATATCCATTGAGTGAAACGTAAACAGTTCCTGTATCAAAGCTTGAAGCAGTTACTCTGCTTACCCATAAGTTTTGTGGAAAGTTTCCAGAAATTTTTTCCCAATTTACTCCGCCGTCCTTCGAGACATAAACCAAACCGTCATCGCTCCCGGTGTATAGCAATCCGAATTTAAGCGGCGATTCGTCAATTGTTGTTAAAGTGCCGTATGGAACATTGCCACTGCGTCCGCCGTCAGTTAAGTCTCCAGAAATTGGAATTAAATTCTTTCCTTGATTGAGAGAGCGGTAAAGAATGTTAGAGCCAATGTAAAAAACATCGTGATTATGGCTTGATAATTTTATCGGCGACTCCCAATTGAAACGTAGATTCGGAGTTCCAATATTGTTTACAGGTTTTACTGATTCATCTTGTTCGGTTTTTGTATTTACTCGGTAGTAATAACCAAATTGAAATCCTGTATAAACAGTTGTGTTATTAGTTGTATCAACAGCAACCTGCATTCCATCACCGCCCATAATTGATTTGAATGGATACTGCCCTAATGCATACCATTCGTAGTTTGGTGTGTAATTACTCGGACCGTACCAAACACCGTTATCCTGTAATCCGCCGTAAACATTGAACGGCTGATCCATATCAAATGCGATGCTGTAGAATTGACCGACTGCCGGTGTGTTTGCTTTGAACCAGTGTTTTCCTTTGTCGTACGTGATGTTCAATCCGCCGTCGTTGCCTATAATTAAATGTTCTGGTTTATTTGGATCGATCCAAAGCGCATGGAAATCGCCGTGCACATTATCTCCATCAATGAGCGAAAAAGTTTTTCCGCCGTCTTCAGAACGAATTGCAGGAACACCGAGCAGATAAATTTCTTTGTCGTTTACAGGATTTATGCGAACCTGGCCGAAGTAATATCCGTAGGTGTAAAACAAGTCGTCGATATATTTTTCATTCGCTTTCTTCCATGTCTTTCCTCCGTTATCGGAACGATAAACTTCAGTGCCAATAATTGGCGTTGAGTAAAGCTGCTCTTCGGCATCTTCAAGATAAACAGCAACGTCTTTAACAGAAATTTTTCCGGATTCAACCATTTCTTTTATGCTCTTAGCCGTATACTTTTCCGGGAACCCGCTGTCATCAAGAAATTTATTTAGATCGTCATTTTTCAACTTCAGAAATTCTTCTTTCGGCATATTTATTAATTTTTCGCGAGTCACTGTAGGCTGTTCCTTGCCTTTTTCTTTTTCTCTATGAAATTGGTTGTCGAGAACAGCATAGACTATCTGAGGATTTTTAGGAAAGACCGCAAGTCCAATTCTTCCGATACCATCTCCATTAGGAAATCCGCTGCCGGCACCTGAAATTAAATTCCATGTATCGCCGCTGTCTTTGCTTTTATAAATCCCCGATGTTTTTCCTGCGCCTACAAAATTCCATGCATGTCTAATTCGCTTCCAAGTTGCCGCATAAATAATTTTTGGATCTGATGGATCTATAGCAAGATCAATCGCTCCTGTGGTGTCATCGACAAACAAAGTTTTCTTCCACGATTTTCCGCCATCGGTTGTTTTGAAAACTCCGCGCTCCGGGTTTGCTGAATAAAGATGGCCAACCGCCGCCACCCAAACCGTGTTCGGATCATTCGGATCAATTACAATTCTTCCAATATGTTGTGTTTCACCAAGTCCCATCCATTCCCATGTTTTGCCATTGTCTGTACTTTTATAAACTCCTGTTCCAGCGTAAGAAGAGCGGCTGGAATTGCTTTCGCCTGTACCGACCCAAATTGTTTCACCATGTTTCCAGTCAACAGCAATCGCACCGATTGTCATCGAAGCTTCTTCATCAAACAAAGGAGTGAAAGAAATTCCGTTGTCCGTTGTCTTCCACAATCCTCCGGTAGCGTAAGCAACGTAAAAATGTGTAGGGTCGGAAGGATCGGCGGTAAGATCATCGACTCGCCCACTCATAATTGTTGGGCCGATTGATTTCAGTTCTACATTTTTAACCAAAGAATTTTTTCTCATTTCCATTCTTTGGTTGAAAGCGTCAATTCTTTTTTGAATTGATGTAGCTGGATATGGATTTTCTGTTTGTGCAAAAGAAAATGTTGATATGATGAGGACTGAGACAAGTAAAATTTTTTTCATTTGATTGTCATCCTTTTGATGAGCTGTGAAATTAATCTTGAAGATTTTTCTTTTATTTCATTATAGATGAATTCAGATTTTTTCAAAAATTCTTGTGCGGTAACTTGATTTGACAAACCTGAACAATTTATGGCAACATTAAGAAAAGCACCTTCGGCAGCGGTTGAAATAAGCGAGATTGCTACTCCAGTGTCTGAGAGAGAATTTTGATTTCCTTTTTCAGAAATCGTTTCGAGAATTGGAAGTAACTCTTTGCACTTAAGAATTACTTCTTCAGGCACCAGCGCAGCTTCCATTGTTGCATGATCTATTGCAGAGCTGCGAAATACTTTTTGAGCATCTGTTTCTTTTGGCAGCTTGAAAGCGTCCATCACTCTATCAAATGCTTCATTATCTCTTTCTGCAAGTGTAAGAAATTCTTTTTTGAAATTTTCAAGTTTTGTTAAAAGATCTTTTGCTTCCGGCTCGAAGTTTAAGTATTTCTTTTTACCAATAGAAAGATTGCAAACCATTTCTCCCAGCGAAGATGCAATTACGCCGCAAAGAGCAGCTACATTTCCTCCGCCAGGTGTTGGTGAGCTTGAAGATAATTCTTCAAAATAATTTTGCATTGATTTTTGTAAATTCATTTACATTCTCCTGATTAGTTTTCAAAATTATATTGATGCTTCGAATTACTTAATTGTTGAAATAATTGAAAACAAAAAAGCAATTGAAGAGTTAAATCATGTAATCAATAATTTTTTCACTTTTGTGGAATTGATTTAAGTCGCTCAAACCAAGTTTTTCAATCGCTAAATCTACCAAAGACTTTTCATCATAATTTTTATTATTTGAGTAAAATTTTCCAGCTTGGAGTAATGCTTCAACCGGAACTAATCCAACTATTTCACTGCCGGTTACTTCAACTCCTAATCGGTTGGCTTCTTTCTTTACTTCTTCAAATGCAATATGAATTGGAGTTACATGATAGTTAGTTAAATTCATCGAAACTTGCGTTATTTTATATTTATCAAGTGCAACACCCATTCCTTTTACACTCTTTAATCGTCCAGGTTCACGAATAGTTTCTCCGTTTACTTTTACAATTTTCCCAGCATCATCTCTTTTGGGCCTTCCAGATTCACGCAAAATTTCGCCAATTTCTTTTGCATATTTTACATCTTCACTTTTTAAATTGACGTTGTATGCTATAAGAAAAAATCTTGCGCCGGTTACAATAGCTCCAAGTTTGGGATTAAAAACTGCTGGGCCAAAATCTGGTTTCCATTCCGGGTCTTTTAATTTTTCTTTAAGGCCTTCATATTCGCCTTTGCGAATGTCTGAAAGATTTTTTCTTGAAGATTTTTTTGCTGCATATTCATATAAGTAAACTGGTACTTCTAGTGTTTCTGAAATACTTTCAGCATAAGCTTCGGAAATTTTCACACAGTCTTCCATAGTTGCATTTTTCACAGGAACGAATGGAACTACATCGATGGCTCCCAATCGCGGGTGTTCGCCTTTATGTTTTTGCATATCGATATTTGCGGCAGCAGCTTTACTTAAAGCAATAGCGCCTTCAAATATTCCGGTTTCGTCTCCTGCCAAAGTTACAACTACACGGTTGTAGTCTGCATCTGGTTCAAGACTTAAAAGTTTGCATCCTCTAATTTCACCTAATGAGTATTTCATTAACTGAAATGTTTCTTCATTTTTCCCTTCGCTAAAGTTAGGTACGCATTCAATAATTTTCATTATGAGCTCACATTTAACTATTAACAGAACAATAATAAATTAAAAATTCAAAATTAAAAATTAAAATTTTTTGAAAACTATAATTCAATTTTGAAGTTAAAATTTTTGGAATTCCATTTTTTCGTCTCAAAGTTTAAAGATTTTTCTATGAATTTAACTTGATTCATTCTATCAATAAAAATTACGGTTGACGTTCGTGTTCCATAAAACGGAGTTGAAACAAAAACCGGCGAAACGGCTCTTTCGATTTCTAATGCTAAACCGGTATGGGGAAGAAGATCATCCGGAGGAGTTGATGTATCTGATAAAATATCAAATAAATTTTCCGAAGTAATATTTTCTTCATTTAAAATATTTTTAAATGATGTTTTGCTTTTCTCAACTTTATGCCATGGGGTATCGAGCAAGTGATTGCTTAAACCATATATTCCTGGAACAAGTTCAATTTGTTTTTTAGTTTGGTTTGAAAAATAATAAAACTCATTCATATCGCTGAATAAAAGATTATATCCGTTATAAGCTTCGGCTGAGGCAAAAAGTTTTTCAGAAAAAATATTTGGAGAATCGTTTCCGGTTAAAAAATTTTTAACCAATTCGCCTCGTGAAGGTGCAATATTTTTCAAGTTATTCATGTCGCGGTAATTTGTAATTGCTGCAAATCTACCATTCTTAGTAATTCCAAGCCAAGTGCCGCCAGCTTGTAAATCTTTTCCGGCAAGTAAAGAAGGAAAATCATTCCAAAATTTTGCTGGTTCGGATGGTCGGTTGTAAAATTCATCACGATTTGCAGCAATGATTAATTTATATTTAGGATGTGTTTCGTAAGAAATTAATAAAAGACACATAAATTTTAATAGTTGCTAATTTAATTTATAAATTTTATTAAAATTCTGTTGTTTTTGTCATTTCAATTAAAAAATTTATTTAAAATATTCGAATATCAAATAAAGTTCTCTTTTTTTATTCTATTTTCTATGCTGAAGTATTTATTTTCATAATTTTAACGGGATAAATATATCTAAAAATATCATATTAATTTTTCTAAATTCGTTAGGTGTTTTGTGATTGACAAAATTGTAATAAAAGGATCTGAATCGGAATTAAATAATGTAAAAATGCTTCTTCGGACATTAAAAGAAACTGATAATTCTTTATCAATAGGATCTTTAAGATTTGGCAGCCTTGGTGATGAATCATTATTAAGCTTTAACGTTGATAAGGCGCATTATGAATTTTTAATAGAAAAAATTGCTCAGCTTGGAGTAAAATTATTATTGCCAGAAGAAAAAATTAGTAAAACTATTTCCAAGTTAAAAAGTAAGATTGAACTTAAACCTACTAAAGAAAGTACAACAAAAAATCTTAAGAATGATAACCCTTCCTCATCATTAGATAGGTCAATTCAAAACGGAGATTATGAAGCAGTTATTCAAATGTCTAAAGATTTCAGGCATGGGATTGACATTATTCATAAAGCGAAGGAGAATATTGATAAAACAATCGGATATGCTATAGATAATGCTTATAGGAAAGCTATTAATAATAAATTTGAAATAAATGACAGCTTTGCAAAATTAATTAAAATTGCCTCTGACAATAAACTTAAATTGCTTCATAAAAATGAACTTTTAAAAGAAGCCGGGCTTTTGCTTGTTGAATTATGTTCAGCTTATAAAGAATATATAAATTTATTAGTACAAATTTGTAATAATAATTCAATTCCTAATTTGGTAAATATTAAAGCAGCAATAAAACTTTCGGAATTTATTAAAGATGGCTCGGAGGATCAGGAAGCAAATATTGAATATTTGGTTAGATATTTAAATATTAAATGGCTTTTAATTGCATTTGACGTTGCTAATCCAGAGTTGTCTTTTGAGGAAAAAGAATCTTTCAATTTTCTTATTAAAAAAGTTAAAGAAATCAAAGAAAAGAAAAGCTAATTCTAAAATTATTAACCGCTAGATAAATTGATCTATATTCATTAAAATTTTAAAGCATTCCTATTTTTTTCTCTTCAGAAATAGTAAAATAATTGTTATTATTACTTATGTTAACTTCAAAAAAAGATTAAAAAGACATCACAAAACAAATTAATGAATTCTGATCAAAACAAATTAAATAAATTCATTAAAACACAATATTTATTTCTGTTTTTACTTTCACTTCTTTTATTTTCATCTACTTACGCACAATTAACTGATGTAAATTTTGACCATATTTTAAGTGATAAAGGTTTATCTCAAAATACAATTCATTGCATAATTCAAGATAGCAAAGGTTTTATGTGGTTTGCTACCGAAGATGGCCTTGATAAATATGACGGTTATAATTTTACTATCTATAAAAATAATCCTATTGATAAAAATTCTATTTCAGATAATTTTATCTGGACTATTTACGAAGATAAATCTGGAACAATTTGGGTGGGTACAAACAGCGGCGGTTTGTGCAAATTCAACCGAAATACAGAAGAATTTACAAGATATAAACATGATAAAAATAATCCTAATAGTTTAAGCAATAACAATGTAAGAGCTATTTATGAAGACAGTTATGGGAAATTATGGATTGGAACAGAAGGCGGCGGTTTAAATGAATTTGATGAGACAAAAGGAAAATTCATACATTTCAAACATATTCCTAACAATCCAAATAGTTTAAGTAATAATGTTGTACTTTCAATTTTTGAAGATTCAGATGGTACGTTATGGATTGGCGGTGATGGCGGAATAAATAAATTTGACAGAAAAAATAAAAAATTTAAAAATTATCAATACAAGCCAAATGACTATCAGAGTTTAAGCAGTAATGTTGTTTTTTCAATTTATGAAGATCATGAAAATAATTTTTGGATTGGAACTTCAAATGGATTTAATTTATTTGATAGAAAAATAGGAACGTCTAAGCGATTTTTCAGTAATGCAGATATTCTAAGTAACTTAGATAATAACAGCATAAATTCTATACTTGAAGATAAAAGCGGAACTTTGTGGGTAGCTACTGGTGGTGGTTTATATCAATTCAATAAAAAAACAAAAAAATTTGTAAGTCTCAAAGAAACAGAGACTCATTCAACAAGTTTAAGTAATAATAATATTCTATCCATTTATCAAGATTATTCGAATATAATTTGGATAGGTACAGGTGAAGGTGGAATTTTCAAATTTGACAGAGAAAGAATAAAATTTAAACACTATCATTATGATCCAACGAATCCAAACAGCTTAAGTTATAATACTGTAAGATCAATTTATCAAGATAAATCTGGAATAGTTTGGATTGGTACATTAGGTGGCGGCTTAAATCGGTTAGACAGAAATAAAAGTATTTACAAACATTATATTCACAAATCGAATGACGTTTTAAGTTTAAGTAATAATTCTGTCACTTCAATTTTTAGAGATAAACAAGGTACACTTTGGGTTGGTACTTGGGGAGGCGGTTTAAATAAAGCTGTTGGTAATAAATTAAATGGAACATTAAAATTTTTACATTTTGAACATAACCAAGAAGATAGATTTAGCATTAGTAATAATATTATTCAATCAATTTATGAAGATACTAAAGGCAGGCTTTGGATAGGAACTGGAATTGGGCTCGATATCTTTGATAGAAGATCGGGAAAATTTTATAGCTTTATTAATAATTCTCAAGACCCTTTCAGCATAAGTGAAAATCAAATTCAATCTTGTATTACTGAAGATAATAATGGAAACTTGTGGGTGGGAACATGGAACGGATTGAATAAACTTAATTTATCTAATGTATCAATTACACCTCCTTACAATAATCTTAAGTTTGTACATTATAATCACATTGCAGATGATCCAAACAGTTTAAGTGATAATCGTGTTATTTCAGTTCTTCAGGATAATTCTGGTAATCTTTGGTTTGGAACTTATGGCGGCGGCTTAAATGAACTTCCAGTAGATCAACAAAAAATAGTAGAAACGAACAATGCAAAATTCATTCATTATGAAATGAAAGATGGATTGGCAAGCAATATTATTTACGGAATATTAGAAGATGATGAAAATAATTTATGGTTAAGCACTGATAATGGTTTATCAAGATTTAATCCCCAAACAAAAACCTTCAGAAATTATTATCAAAGTGATGGACTTCAGGGAAATCAATTTTTTTGGGGTGCTAGTTTTAAAGGAATAAATGGCGAACTATTTTTTGGTGGAACAAACGGTGTTGATGCTTTCTTCCCTTCAACTTTAAAAGATAATAAACATGTGCCGCCAATTGTTATAACAGATTTTCAAATTTTTAACAAACCTGTGGAAATTGGCAAAGATGATTCACCTTTGAAGCAATCAATAACTGTAACAAAAGAAATTACTTTACCGTACAGCAAAAATGTTTTTTCTTTTGAATTTGCCGCTCTTGATTATACTGTCCCAAGCAAAAATCAATATGCTTATATGATGGAAGGATTTGACAAAGATTGGGTTAAATCTGGCAGCAGAAGATATGTTACCTATACAAATTTGGACCCTGGCGAATATGTTTTTAAAGTAAAAGGATCGAACAATGATGGAATTTGGAATGAAAAAGGTGCATCAATAAAAATAATTATTTTACCTCCTTTCTGGAAAACTTGGTGGTTTATTATAATTGCTTTTCTGGTTATTGGCGGATTCATAACTTTTGTAATTGTCTATCGTGTTAGATATTTATTGGGAATTGAAAGATTTCGTACGAAGCTTGCTGCCGATTTACATGATAATATTGGTTCTAGCTTAACTGAAATCTCTATATTAAGCGAAGTTATTTCTACTAAAATTGATTCTCTTAATGAAGATGTTAAAAAAAGCTTAAAGATGATTAGCGATAATTCAAGAAATCTTATAGATAGTATGAGCGATATAGTTTGGTTGGTAAATCCTAAAAGAGACTCTCTTTATGATTTAATACTTCGATTAAGAGATACTTATACTGAATTATCTTCTTACGCTAGTATTTCATTTAGATCAGAAAATCTGAAATCGTTAGAAAAAATTTCTTTATCGATGGAACACCGTCAGCATTTATATTTGATTTTCAAAGAGGGAATTAACAATTGTATTACCCACAGCAACTGTACAGAAATTTCTCTTGACGCATTTATTCGAGGTAAAAATCTGGAAATGGTTTTAAAAGATAATGGGAAAGGTTTTAATGTTGAACAAATTTCTAACGGAAACGGCTTGTTTAACATGCAGCAAAGAGCGAAGGCAATTGGGGGAATAATTAATATCAAATCAAAAGAGGGCGAAGGGACAACTCTTCAATTTGTAGGAAATATTTTGTAAAATATTGTCCAGTTTTACTTTTGTTAACTTTTGTATTGAGGAAATATTCATCGATAAGTTGTATATTTAAACAATCTGATTGGACAATAAATGATTAAAGTAATTGTAGTTGAAGATAATGATGCGATTCGAGATGGCTTAAAAATTCTGATTGATGGAACAGAAGGTTATTCCTGCATAGGTGCTTTCCCTCAGTGCGAAGTTATGCTGAAAAATTTAGAAAAATTAAAACCTGATGTTATTTTAATGGACATAGGTTTGCCGGGAATGAATGGAATTGAAGGAATTAAAAAAGCAAAAGCAATACTTCCTGATCTCACAATATTGGTTCTTACGGTTTATGAAGAAAATGAATTAGTATTTGATGCACTTTGCGCTGGCGCATGTGGTTATCTCGTAAAAAAAACTCCACCTTCAAAGCTTCTTGATGCAATACAAGATGCTTTTCATGGCGGAGCTCCCATGAGTTCTAACATAGCAAGAAAAGTGATAGATTTTTTTCAGCAGAAAAAGCAGCTATCGCCGCAAAAATCTCAAAATATTCTAACCCCTAGAGAAAAAGAAATATTAACCGGATTGGTTGAAGGAAATAGTTTTAAGGCAATTGCTGATTCGCTTTTTATCAGCATAGAAACTGTCCGTTTTCATTTCAGAAATATTTATAAAAAACTCCACGTTCATTCACAGTCAGAGGCTGTTGCAAAAGCAATAAAAGAGGGAATCATTTAATCTAATTTCAACAAAAAAATAATTTTTTCATTTCTTTCTAATTGATTTTTGTCTGGTTGAAAATAATTTGTTACTAATTTATTCAACTTGTTTTTCTACCTATTTGGGTAGTTTTAAATCGAAAAATATACTAGTAAACTTTAAAATACCTATGATTATGTAGTAGTATGATTATTTGATAAATTATAGTTTTAATACGCTTTTGTAAAAAATCATAATTAAAATTAATTCTGTTGAAATGGTAGTGAGTTTTATTCTTGAAAGTGTTCGGAGATAAGCAATGATTAAAGTAATCGTAGTTGAAGATAATGATACGATTCGCGAAGGATTAAAAATCTTAATTGACGGAACACCTGGTTATAGCTGCATTGCTTCTTATCCAAAATGTGAAACCATGCTTAAGAATCTGGAGAAACAAAATCCTGATGTATTATTGATGGATATTGGTTTGCCCGGAATGAATGGAATTGAAGGCATAAAACAAGCAAAATCAATTATGCCGGAAATTACAATTTTAGTTCTTACTGTTTATGAAGAAAATGATTTAATATTTGATGCACTATGTGCCGGCGCTTGCGGTTATCTAGTAAAGAAAACTCCGCCTTCAAAATTATTGGAAGCAATTCAAGAAGCATATCAAGGCGGCGCGCCAATGAGTTCTCATATTGCAAGAAAAGTGATTGACTTTTTTCAGAATAAAAAACAATCTTCCCCGACTAATCAGCAAAATATTTTAACACCGCGGGAAAAAGAAATTTTGAGCGGCTTGGTAGAAGGAAATAGCTTTAAAACTATTGCTGATTCGCTTTTCATAAGTATTGAAACTGTTAGATTTCATTTCAGAAATATTTATAAAAAGCTTCACGTTCATTCGCAGTCTGAAGCAGTAGCAAAGGCAATTAAGGAAGGATTAATCTGAGTAAAAATTATTTGATTATTAATCTAAAAAAGCAAAAAAAATTTTCCTATCCATTTAGGTAGGGTAAAATTAAAAATGTTGAATTATACGTTCAAAATACCCACGTTTAGGTAGTGGTATAGGGAACGGCAAATATATAGTTTAAGATAGATGATTTAATCCTCAATTTTAAATTAGAAGTTTAGTAATTTTTTTTAATTGAAATTATAATTGAGAAATGTTAAAGTAAAAATTTTCATTTTGAAGTATTATCTAAGGTAGTTATTGTATTGCTTCTATAAGTGAAAAAATGATTTATAATATTAAATACTAGGTAATAAATAGATAAACGTATACTCTTTTCTAAGGATACCATCTTATGATCAAAATAATTTTGTTCCGGAGGGATAAATGAGATTTTGGCTACAATTTTTTTCCATTCTTATTCTTTCCATTTTTTTATCAACTGAAATCTTTTGCCAAACGGGAAAAATTGCAGGTCAGGTGCTTGATGCTGGAAACAAGCAACCGATTATTGGTGCAAATATTATTGTTATGGGAACTTCATTAGGCGCTGCAACAGATTTGGATGGAAATTATTCGATACTAGGAATTTCACCCGGAGTTTATAACATAAAAGTTTCTGCAATTGGATATCAAACTGAAGAACTTCAGGGTGTTCGTGTTTCAATTGATTTAACTACAAGAGAAGATTTTTCATTAAAAGAAACTGCTGTCGAAGTTCAAGCTGTTGTTGTTACCGCAAAAAGACCGCTGGTTCAAAAAGATTTAACTGCTTCCACTGCCATTATAGATGCTAATCAAATTTCGGCATTGCCTGTCTCTGAGTTTAACGAAGTTCTGAATCTTCAGGCCGGAATTGTTGGTGGCAGTGTTAGAGGAGGAAGAACTGGTGAGGTAGTTTATGCAATAGATGGTGTTCCGGTAACTGATGTTTATGATGGTTCAACTGTTGTAGATGTAAATGTTAATTCAATTCAAGAATTACAATTTGTAAGTGGTGCTTTTAATGCAGAATATGGAAAAGCATTATCTGGCTATGTTAATATTGCAACAAAAGATGGCGGCGATAAGATAAAAGGCAATATTACTACTTATTGGGGAAGCCATTACACTACCAATACTGATATTTTTAAGCACGATAATAAATTTAACCCGGGGAATATTAGGGATATAGAAGGCGGATTAAGTGGCCCAATTATTCCAGACAAACTTACTTTTTATACATATGCCCGTTACATTTATTTTGGTGGATGGTTATATGGTCAAAAAATATTTAATCCTTGGAATATCACAATCAATCAAGGACCTACTTTTCCGGTAGCTTCGAGATATATAATAAATGCTTTACCAAGCGGTGTTGGTGATAGTTCTTGGGTTTCAATGAACTGGAACGAAAAAATTTACGGACAAGGTAAGCTTACATGGAAACCAATCCCAGATTTGAAAGTTGACTATAATTATATTATCGACAACATGAATTATCAAAATTATGATCAAGCATTCACATATAATCCCGATGGAAATTATCATAATTTTAAAAGAGCTAACACAAATATTTTAGCTATTACGCATACTTTGAGTGCAGAAACATTTTATAAATTAGATTTTTCATATTTCTTCAACCAGTATCAAACATATGTTTATGCTGATCCGAACGATTCAAGATATACAAATATTCTTTTACTTTCTGAAGCTCCGCAGGAAGTCCCTTCTTTTCTTACCGGAGGAACACAGCATACAATGTTTAGAAGAGCTACCGGTACTTATGGAATTAAGTTTGATTTGACTTCACAGGTAACTCCGATTCATCAAGTTAAATTAGGATTTGAAGTAAATAAACATAATTTAACATACGCAAATACAACCTTGTTCCAAGCCGATTCACTTCAGGATCCTCAGGTAACATTAAATCCATTTGCACATATGTATGTTCCAAATCCAAACGATCCAAGTCAAAATTTAAATATCGATCTTTATACAGAAAAACCGCTTGAAGCATCTGCCTACATCCAAGATAAAATTGAATTAAAATCTTTAATTGTAAATATTGGTGTTAGAGGAGATTATTTTTATCCTGATGGTCACGTGTTAAATGATCCTGCAGATCCAAATATTTATAACCCTGTCGATCCAGCTCATATCGGAATGACGCTTGCACAACGTGAAGCAATATGGTATAAAAAAGCAACTCCGAAATTTCAAATTAGCCCAAGGCTTGGTGTTGCTTTCCCGATTACTGCTCGCGGTGTAATTCATTTTTCTTACGGACACTTTTTCCAGATTCCTAATTTTAATTTATTGTACGCAAATCCAGATTATAAATTTGGACAAGGAACCGGAAATTTAGGCGTTGCTGGCAATCCTGATTTGAAAGCAGAACAAACAATAAGTGGCGAAGTTGGTATTCAACAAGCTTTATCTGATGATATAACGTTTGATTTGACAGGATATTTTAGAGATATAAGAAACTTAGCTGGTACTGCAACTAACTTAATCCCCATTTATGGCGGTGCCGCTACTTATGTCCAATTTGTAAATAGTGATTTTGGATTTGTTAAAGGAATTGTTTTATCGGTAACAAAAAGATTGACAAACCATTGGTCCGCAACACTCGATTATACTTTGCAATCTGCAAAAGGTAATGCGTCGGATCCTAACGCAACTATCAATCTTTACACTAGCGGGCAAAGACCAGAACAGCAAATGACAAGTTTGAACTGGGATCAAACACACACGCTAAATGCAACATTTACATATTCTGGCGATCAAGATTGGGGATTTAGTTTGATTGGGCAATATGGAAGCGGATTTCCTTATACACCAAGTGAATCTTTAGATCTATCTCAAATCTTAACTAATGCTGGGTTAAAACCTTCAACTTTTAATATAGATTTAAGAGCATATAAAGATTTTACTTTTGGAAAGAATAAACTTAGCTTCTTCTTAAGAGTATTCAATTTACTCGATACCAAGAATCAACTTAATGTTTATAACGATAGCGGTGTTGCCAATTATACAATTGCAGAATATTTGGCTTTGACAAATGGTAATCCTACACATTTAGTAAATTCAGTTCAGGACTACTATAATAATCCATCATTTTATTCTGAACCAAGAAGAATTGAATTTGGAACTACTTTTTATTTCAACCAATAAGTTTAATTAGTGGAAGTATTATGACAAAATTTAGATACTTGAATTATATCTTTTTATCGACTCTGCTTATTATCTCTAGTTCATTTCCACAAAGCAGAGAAATTACTTCAAGAGGCAGCAGTACTTATCGTACTTTTGGTGTTCATAGAGGCAATCAAGTTAGAACCATTTTTTCTAATTATGGAGTTATTGCTCAACCTTCAACGTTACCTGGATATCCACGCGGTGCTTGGAAATATGATCCAGATGGTTATGTTGGAGACGTTTCACCATTAGTCGGCTTAAAGCTTCCACCAATACCAGTTAAAGATAAGAATGGAAATATTATTAGTTATATCGATACAATTGTAAACGTTCAAATCACACCTGTTTCTAGGCCTGGCGGTGGAAGATCTGGCGCTGGTGGTGCATTTTGGGGCTTCGATCCTATACCTGGATTTAATAACCCTGTAATTGACCAAAATTTAGGCGGCGTTGCAATGAGTAATCTTCCGCAAACTTGGCCAATGCAATGGCCAGATCAGCCGGATTGGTCATATTCAGGTAAACCAGTTCAAGTAGGTGGCAAATATATTACTCCATCTGTCGATTGGAATGGATATTTTGGACGCGGCCAGTTTAATGCTGATCAAGAAAGTTATTATTGGATGGATGATAATGAAGATCAATCAATGTTTCAGAGGTGGGGATTTACGCCGGACTCAACTGATCCCACTAGAAGAGGTGAGGCGATTCAAGTTTCTGTAAGAGGTTTGCAGTGGTCAAATTTCTTAGCGCAGAATGTAATCTTTTGGTTATACAACATTAAAAATGATGGAACTTCTGATTACGATCAAGCAGTATTTGGAACTTTGGTTGGTACTTATGTTGGAATAATGGGTGATGAATATAATGATGATGCTTCATTCTTTGATGTAAGACAAAATATAACGTATACTTGGGACATTGAACCTGGCAAAGGTTATGAATATATTCGCCCTGAAGCTAATCCACAATGGCAGCCCAATCCTTTTGCGGTTGGATATGTAGCTTATGCTTTCTTAGAATCTCCTGGAAATCAATACGATGGAATTGATAATGATGGAGATAACGCAAACTTTACTGTGGATGCACCCTACTTTACTTCACAAGATTTTGATTCAAGAATCATTCATGCAGGTGATAAACTTATTTTAATCAATCCAAAAACATTTAAGCGATCTGTTTACGTAATGCCGAACGATACAGTTACCGTTTATTCAATGGGAGTTCCATTTAAAGTGTATCCAGGTAAAACCTTACAAGAAGGAAATCTTCAAACAGATGGTACTGTAAACCCAAATGCTTATGATGGAATTGATAATAATCTAAACGGAATTATTGATGAAAATTATATTCTTGATTATCGTCAGTTTAAAAAATCTCCTCAAGGTGTAGTTCTTATTGATACCTTAAATCCAATTCAGCATAAAGATTACATAAATAATTTGGGCCTTACAGATCCAATGATTGATGAAGCTAGGGATGATGGCATTGATAATAATAGAAATTGGAATCAATTAACTGATGACGTTGGACTTGATGGGAAACCAGGCACTGGTGATTTTGGTGAAGGAGATGGTAAACCGACTTCAGGGTATCAAAAACCGGGATTAGTTCCTGGTCTTCCTGTTGATTCTTCAAAGTTAAATATTTATGGGCTCCAAGATACTGGGCAGCCTGGAGAACCCAATATTGATAAAACAGACGTTGATGAATCTGATCAAATTGGTTTAACTAGTTTCGAATATTTTACACCTGCTGGTGCAATAACGATGAGCAACGAAATTGATATGTGGAGAAGAATGCACCCAGGTTATTTTGATGTGCCTCAATCTGTTGTAAATAATACTGCAACAAAAGGTGAAGACGGCGACTTTATTTTTGCTTCGGGGTATTTCCCTTTACTAGCTGGAAGTACTGAAAGATTTTCTCTAGCACTATTATATGGAGACAATCTTTTTGAAACAATAAAAACAAAAAAGATTGCACAAGTAATTTACAATGCAAATTATAACTTCCCGCGTCCTCCAGATAAACCAACCTTAACTGCGGTTCCAGGAGATGGTCAAGTTACATTATATTGGGATCGAGTTGCAGAAAGTACAATAGATAAAACTACAAAAAAAGTTGAGTTTGAAGGTTATAAAATTTATCGAGGAACCGATCCTGATTTTACAGATGCTTTGCAGATTTCTGATGGAAGAGGGCAAAAAGTATTTTATCAACCAATTTATCAATGCGATTTAGTTGATGGTATAACCGGATATTTTAATTCATCACCGGCTCTCTATCAATTAACTAACGGCGCACCTTATTATCTTGGAGATGATTCGGGAATTCAGAATTTTTATATTGATAAGAATTTAACTAATGGAAGAACTTATTATTATGCAGTTGTTGCTTATACAAGAGGTGAAACTGCTCTTGATATTTTCCCAACAGAAAATACACATTACATTTCTAAAGATGCAAACGGTAATATTACAACTGATATCAATACAGCAGCTGTTGTTCCTAATGCACCTGTCCTTGGATATGTTCCGCCAAAGTCTGGCGTAGTGCTAACAAGAACAGCTGGTAATTCTCAAGTAACGCCTCTTTATGAAGTTGTTGATCCAAACGCTGTTAAGGATTCTTCCTACACTGTTACTTTTAATGATTCATTGCAAAGCGGAGTTAATATTGCTTATTCATATAATATAAAAAATTCGGGCAATGGCGGGTATATTTTGAAGAATGCAAAATTATTGCCTACAAATGGTGTTATTGCTGATGGTGTGAGACTTTCAATTGATACTTCATATCAATTTTTAAACAGTATTGTTTTGGATACAGCCAAATCCGGATGGAATAATAATGGTACAAACAATTTAGTTTTTATTGCAACACAATTTGCACTTCCGTCAAAAAATCTACAAGGAATAAGATTCCCAAAAGATTATGAATTTGTTTTCTCAAATAGTTATAATGATTCTTCAAATGTCTTGAATGTATTTAAAAATCAAGGCGTTAATCTTCCAATCAAAGTAACAAATTTTAAGGTATATGATGTTACTGATCGAAATCATCCTATTCGTGTTCAATATGCGATGACTGAAACTGGAAATAAAAAATTAGACACATTATCGGCAAACGATATTGTCTTCATTTCCGATTCTACAGGAAATGATTTATCATGGAGAATGGTTTTTGTTGGGAATGATTCTTCTTATGTAGCAAAAGGCGGTGATTCATTATTTATATCATTTACTAAACCGCTTTCTTCAAACGATCAATTTACTTTTACAACTGCCGGCCCAACAGTAGATCAAGCTTCTTTAAGCCAGCAGTTAGATAAAATTAAAGTTGTTCCAAATCCTTATGTAGTTACAAATGTTTATGAACAGCCTTTGCCTTCAGGTATTAGAGGAAGAGGCGAACGAGTTTTATATTTTACTCACCTTCCGCCAAATTGTACAATACATATTTATACTTCTGCAGGAGACGAAGTAAGAACATTACAACATGATGGAAATTTAAATAATGGAACTGTACAATGGGATTTAAGAACTGCAGAAGGACTTGAAGTAGCATACGGCGTTTATTTTTATGTTGTGGAAGTAAATAGTACTGGCGATAAAAAGATTGGCAAAATAGCAATTATAAAATAACGGCAGGCGTGAATATTACGGAGCTTTATAAAATGATAAAATCGAAAATTATAATTTTAATTATCTTAGCAAGTGGAATGTTGTTCTCACAGTCAAAAGTAGGAACTACTGCTGCTAATTTTCTTACAATACCTGTTGGGCCTCGTGCTGCCGGTATGGGAGGAGCTTTTACAGCAGTTGCAAATGATGTTACTACTGCTTATTGGAACCCTGGTGGGCTTTCAAGAATTGGTGATATTGAATTCACAGCATCATTTGCTCAGTGGATTGCTGGAACAAAATTAAATTGGTTCGGTCTAAATTATCAAATTGATGAAGATGATGCTGTTGCACTAAGTATTGATCAATTAGATTATGGACAAGGAGAAGTTACCACACCAGATCAACCGGATGGAACTGGAGAAAATTGGAGCGCAGCAGATTTATGCTTTGCTTTTTCTTATGCAAGGAATTTGACAGATCGTTTTTCAATTGGCGGTACTATAAAATATATTAATCAAAAAATTTGGAATGAATCAGCATCAGCATTTGCATTAGATATCGGTTTATTATATTACACAGAATTGCCCGGATTAAATATTGGTATGAATATTTCTAATTTTGGAACTGAAATGCAACTTGCAGGAAAAGATTTACTGCAACCTGTCGATATTGATCCAGCTCATGCAGGAAATAATGCTAGTATTGCATCTAATCTTTCCACATCTTCGTGGCCTTTGCCACTGCAATTTACTGTTGGCTTAGGATATGAATTTATAAATAATGAAAACTGGAAATGGACTGTCGCATCGGATGCAGTTATTCCAAGTAATCAAACTTCTTATTTAAACATTGGTACTGAATTAGTTTGGAATAATTTGTTTTCAATAAGAGGCGGATATTATTCGTTGTCTAGGGGCGGCGGGCAAATAGTTAATCAATCAGCTAGAGGAGGTTTATCTGGAGGAGTTGGTTTACATTATAATTTTGGTGGATTTTTCGGTAAAATAGATTACAGTTATACTTCATTTGGAATATTTGATCCAATTAATAGAATTTCAATTTCGCTTGGTTTATGATAGATTAAATAATATTTTTTTCCAACAACAAAAAAGAGGTTCAAAATGAAAAAATTACTACTTACTACCTTATTGTCTTTTATGATGGGTATCGTAGTTTTTGCTCAAGTGCATGTTACTTTTAAAGTGAACATGGGTGCGGCAGTTTATAATGGTATTTTTAAGATTGCCACAGATTCAGTTACTGTAAGAGGTGATTTTCAAGCAGATGCCGGGGATCCAGGTGGAAACTGGCAAGGTTATTATTTTAAAATGACCAAAGGTGCTAATGATACTATTTATACCGTTACTGCTACATTTCCAACTCGTACTACAGATACAACATATCAATTTAAGTTTGTTATGAGTAATGATGGATGGGAAAGCAGCCCAAATAGAACATTTACCGTAAGCACTACTGATACGGCTGTTGGTCCATTCTGGTTTAATAATGATAGTACATACAAAGCTCCTGTTGCAACTCAAAAATATACTGTTACTTTTATAGCAGATTTAAGTTCGTACATTGGAACTGCACCAGGACAATTTGACCCATCTAAAGATTCTATCCAAATTATGGGATTGAATAACTGGGGTGGTTATACAGTTACTGACTTGGCAGGCAATAGAGTATTAGCTGCAGATCCTTTCCAAGTTGGAATTTATTCAACTACTTTAACCTTCTCCGGACCTGTTGGAGATTCAGTTGCATGGAAATTTAAAGCTTTCCCTGATTCAGTATTTGGTAACGGCGGCGGTTATGAAACTGGTGATAATAGGTGGTATCATTTTACTGCTAAAACAGCTGATACAGTTGGACCAATTGTACCACAGATTGTAATTTTACAACCAGGCATTACAGTTGCAACAGATGTTACTTTCCATGTTGATATGAGAAACGCAAAAGATTTTCATACAGGGAAATCAATTGATCCGACAAAAATTAATTTTGTGGGAATTAAAGGTTCAATTTCAGTATTTGGCGCTTGGGGTGGAAGCTGGACCGTTGCTGATACAGCAGATAGTGTAGTTGGTGCACCCAAGACAATGTGGGCTTTACATGACGATGGGAAAAATGGAGACTTAGTTGCTGGCGACCATATTTGGTCAATTAAATTTACACTACCTGTTGGTACTCCATCTGGTTTAACTGAATATAAATATGGATGTTATTATCCTGGTGTAGATACTGTTAATGGTGGAAGCACTTATCTTGATAATGAAATGGGATTTGGTGTAAATCATCAATTCGTTATTACCGGCGGAACTGCTATGACAATTAATAATATCTTTGGAGTTCAAGATTCTGTTGATCATTTTACAGCTATTAAGAAGGAAAACAACAATATTCCTGCTACATACGCTTTATCGCAGAATTATCCGAATCCTTTTAACCCATCAACTGTTATCAGCTATAGTATTCCAAAAGCTCAGATGGTAACATTGAAAATTTATAACATTTTGGGTCAGGAAGTTTCTACACTTGTTAATCAAGAACAATCTGCAGGAAATTACACTGTAACTTTCGATGCAAGCAAGCTTACAAGTGGTGTTTACTTCTACTCAATAAAATCTGGAAACTTTACTTCAGTTAAGAAGATGATGTTGTTGAAGTAATTATTTCTCTTAATTAGTTAGTATTTAAAACTCCGGTTAATTGTGAATAACTTTTAGCCGGAGTTTTTTTATTAGATTAATTTTGATATCCAAAGTGAGAGTTGAAAATAGGGGATTTTAATTTTTATTTTTTATCTCCAATAATTGATGATAAAAATTTATTGCTTGAACATTTTTAGGGTTAAGTTTTAATGACTCTCCAATAGCATTTAATGCATCATCTAGTTTGTTTGTGTAATAATAAGCTCCTGCAATATTATACCATACTTGGAAATCATTTGTAGAAAATTGAAGCGATTGAGCTAAATATTTTAGAGCGTTATTATAATCATGATTGATTAAATAAATTTGTCCAAGCCATTTTGTTGAAAATGCTGAAGGTTGCATTTTATTTAATCCCAGCAGAAACGGAAGTGCTTCATTAAAATGCTGCGTGCTGACTAATTTTTTAGAAGCAAAATCATATGGTTCAATGTTGTAAGGTTTATCTGCAATTATATCATTAACTTCCCTGCAAAAAGATTTTATATCTCCTTCGGCAAAATATCTCTCAGCAGCCCTTGCGTGAGCGTTATCTAAATTAATTTTTCTGCTTATAAAATCTAAAGCTAACGTATCAATAAAATTTCGAGGTTTAAAATTCATTAGTTTGTAATTGGGAGTATTTTTAGGAACAAAAGGATACGTCCCAGTTATAACATCAATTGTTAGCATAGCAATTGTAGAATCTAATTGTGTAAATGGAAAGCTCGCATTTAAAATACTATCCTGAACTGTTTCAGTTAAATTGACAGCAGCTTCATTAGGCAGTAAGTTGGATTTTTTCATTTCTTGATAAAATGCTTTTGCCATTAATTTATAGCCATCAATGTTTGGATGAAGATGATCAACAATTAAGTTTGAACCGACAATTCCATATTTACTATGAGCCTCGAATACCGAATCGATATCAATGAATGGATCATCGAAAGTTATACTAAGGCTTTTCAAAATTGAATTGAAAATTTGCGGCGCTCGAAATCTTAATTCATCTAATTCCTTTGCTTCAAGAAATAATTTTTTTGCTTCTACACTATCGCCGGTTGCTAATTTAGTTTGAGCTTTTTTATAAACATCATCCGCAGCAGGCAGTCCGTTTTCTTTTTTTGAAATGAAAGGTTTCAAATCTTTTAAGTTACAAGTTAGAGAACCAATAATAACCGGAATTTTTGCATTCTTAAACATTTTAAGAATGTCTATCATGTTTCCTTTAAATTGGTCAACACCAAGATTAAAAATTTCAGAATTCAATGGAACCAAAGATTTTCCTACCATTCTTTCCATTAAAGTTCCACCAGATTGTTGTGGGCGTTTAAATATTCCGCCAATCCACTTAACAGTATTTGCAATAAGCTGGAATGTTTTAAAGTTTTCTAATTTAATGTACAGATTTGTTAATCCGCGTGAATATCCACCCAGAACTGATGAAGCAACACCAAATGCACCATAATATTCATTGTGGCCGGTATAAATAAGAATTAAATCTGGCTTTTGTTTTATAATTGATGGAACATAATCTCTAATAGTATATGTATTTATTGCAGACATTCCGCAATTTATAACTTCAATTGTTTTATCTGGGAAAAGCAGTTCAAGTCTTCTTCTTAAATCTCTTGGAAAAGAAGCATTAGCAACAAATGGAAATCCTTCAACACTGCTTTCACCAATAACAAAAACTCTGTATGCATTTTCTTTTTTAATTTTATCAAATGCGTCATCGACTGGTGCCGGTATATTATTTAGATTGCTAAAATATTTCCTAGCGATATTGGGATTTATGAAAAGCTTATCGGGATAGTAGCTTGAAATTGATTTGAAAATGGTATAATCATTTCCATAATTAAAAGTTCTCAATAAAATTTCTAGAAGAATAAAAAAAACGATTGGGATAATAACCGGTACTGCGTAAAACCATTTGGGGAAATTTTTTTTGTTTTTTTTCATAATTCACTTGCAATATTTTTTATTAAGAATCGAGAAGAAATTGCACAAGATTTAGTAATAAAACTTTTGCAAATTTAAGAGAATTTATTTTGGATTCATAAACTAGATATTTAATATCAAATAGCTGTAAATAAATTGGTTTGGCAATAATTTTCACTTTTTTTTATGAAATAATTTTGGGATGTTTATAGCTTATTAACCATAAATTTATATACAAATCGATTACATATAATGAACAGAAATTACCTTCTAATTCTATTATCCATTTTAATAATTTTTGGCAGTTCAAAACTTTTTTCTCAAGATCTTTCTAAGGATAATTTTGATCAATTAAAAAACAAAATTGTTGCAACTATAGGTGATGATAAAATAACAGGAGAGGAATTTTTACAAAGATATGAGTTTACACCGCTTTTCAGAAAACAAATAAAACGGATGACTCAATCGCTTAAGCTTGAATTTCTTTATTCATTAATTTCTGAAAAATTATGGGCGCTTCAGGCAAGAGATTTGGGATATGATACACTTTCGGTAATGAAATATGTTTCCTCTAAACTTCAAGATATGTTTGTCCGCGATGCGCTTTATAAAAAAGAAATTAAGGATAAAGTGAAAATTTCTGATCAAGAATTGCTTCAAGGATATCTAAAATATAACACTAAACTTGAAGTCAATTATATTTTTTCTCCAAAATTAGATGAAATAGAAAAGCTATATCATCTTTTAAAAATGGGAGTGCCGTTCGATTCATTATTAGCAACTAGACCAGAAGCCGCAGAGCAGAGCAAACCAAGAGAAATTGGTTATGGACAAATGGATGTAAGAATTGAAGATTCTCTTTATGCCTTAAAAATTGGGCAATTTACTGAACCAGCTTATGCAGAAGAAGGATGGTATATTTTTAGATTAACAAATAAAGTAAAGCAAGTTTTTACAGGAAGTCATGAGGATGCTGTTAAAACAGTTAAAGAAACAATTGAGGCAAGAAAAGAAGAAGTGCTTTATAGGAAATACTTTGATAAATTTTTTAAAGATAGAAAAGTTGAAGCAAATGCCCATCTATTTAGGAGTTTGGCTCGCAAGATATCATACATTTTTAATGAAAAGAAAAATAATCTAAAAATAAAAGATGGTGATCCGGTTTATTTAAATGTAAATGATGTTTTAAAAATTGAGAAAGAATTTGGTCCGGATTCATTAAACATGAGTTATATTGAGCTTGATAAAAATCCTAAAACATTAAAGGAATTTATTGAAGATTTATCCTGGGAAGATTTTAGCTCAGTAAAAACGGATACATTATCAATTATGCGTCTCTTGAACATTGAAACCAGAACTAATATAGAGCATACTCTACTTGCGCGTCAAGGATTGAAAGAAGGTTTACAGTATTTGCCTTCTGTACAAAATGACCTAAATGAATGGAGAGAAAATTATCTTGCCCAAATTTTAAGAAATAAGTTTTTGGATTCAGCAAAAGTTAGCGATCAAGAGCTTTATAATTATTATAAACAATATAATCATGATAATTTTTATCCCGAAGAAGTTAATATTGTTGAAGTTTACAATGACAGCACTCAAGTAATTGAAAAAGTTTTAAAGGAATTAAAAAAAGGTGTTGATATTAAAAAACTTGCTTTCATGTATACGCAAAGAAATTGGGCTAAACCGGACAGCGGTGAGTATGGATATTTTCCAATTACAATTCACGGTGAGATTGGAAGAATTGCATCGTCTATGAAAGTTGGAGATATATATGGGCCTTTGAAAATTGGGAAGGGGTATTCAATTTTTAAATTAATTGGTAAACGGCCAGCAAGAACGGAACTTGCGCAGCCATTCGATAAAGTAAAAGATGATTTGAAAAGAAATTTAGAAATTCAAAAAGAGCACAAGGCTATAACAGATTATACCGTTATGCTTGCACAAAAATTTGGTATTGTAATTAATGGCCCTGTACTGCGCCAAATTCCCGTAACCGAATTAAACACTTTCGGATTTCGCTACTTGGGCTTTGGCGGAAGATTAACTGCTGCGCCTTTAATGATGCCGAACGTCGATTGGGTGGAACCTTATTTGAAAAGCCTTAATATAAATCCTTAAAAGTTTATTGTTTTTAATAATATAATTTGAGTGAATAAAAATTAATAATAAATTAAATTTTTAAATGAATATCTTAGGGATATCAGCATTTTATCATGATAGTGCGGCGTGTCTTGTTCAAGACGGAAAAATTATTTCCGCTGCCCAGGAAGAAAGATTTACAAGAAAAAAACATGACTACAATTTCCCTTTAAATTCAATAAAGTTCTGCCTTGATTATTCCGGAATTGATTCTTCAAAAATAGATTTAATCGCATTTTACGACAAACCATTTCTTAAATTTGAAAGACTTCTAGAAACTTATATAACTTTTGCACCGCTTGGAATTAGATCTTTCATTAAAGCAATGCCGTTATGGATAAAGCAAAAACTATGGATGAAAGATTATATTCAAAAAGAATTAAACTACAGGGGTAAAATAATTTTCACCGAACATCATGAGTCTCATGCGGCTTCGGCTTTTTATCCTTCGCCATTTAATGAAGCTGCAATACTTACTATGGACGGGGTTGGCGAATGGACTACAACAAGCTTTGGGATTGGTAAGAGCAACGAAATCGAACTGCTTGAAGAAATTAAATTCCCTCATTCACTCGGTCTACTTTATTCTGCTTTTACATATTATACTGGGTTCAAAGTTAATTCAGGCGAATACAAAGTTATGGGGCTTGCACCTTATGGCACTCCAAAGTATAAAAAATTAATTTTAGATGAACTTATTGATGTTAAAGAAGACGGATCGTTTAAAATGAATATGAAATATTTTGATTACTGTGCCGGCTTAACAATGACAAATGAAAAATTCAATAAACTTTTCGGAGGTAAACCTAGAAAACCAGAATCAAAATTAACTCAAAAGGAAATGGATCTAGCTTGTTCGTTACAAGAAGTTACTGAGGAAATTGTTTTAAAAATAGGAAACTACGTTTTCCAACAGACAGGGATGAAAAATTTAACGCTTGCTGGCGGAGTAGCATTAAACTGTGTTGCAAATGGAAGGTTATTGCGTGAAGGTAAGTTTGAAAAAATTTGGATACAACCCGCGGCTGGAGATGCCGGTGGTGCTCTTGGAGCTGCTTTAGCTGGATGGTATAAATATTTTAATAATTCTAGAAAAGTTAACGAAAAGAATGATGCTCAATTAGGTTCATACCTTGGACCTGAATTTAATGATGAAATGATTTTGGACTTTCTCAACAAAGATGGTATTGTATATCATAAACTTGACGAGAAAGAAATTCCAAACATAACTGCTGATTTAATTGCACAAGAAAAAGTTATTGGTTGGTTTCAAGGGCGAATGGAATTTGGCCCAAGAGCGCTTGGTGCAAGATCAATAATTGGAGATGCACGTTCTCCTAAAATGCAATCGACGATGAATTTAAAAATCAAATTTAGGGAAAGTTTTCGTCCATTTGCACCTTCGGTATTAGCAGAAAAAGCTTCAGATTATTTTGATATTACTTCTGAAAGTCCTTACATGCTTGTAGTTGCAAATGTTAAAAAGGAAAAACGAAAATTAATGAGTGAAAAAGAACAAAAACTATTCGGAATAGAAAAGTTGAATGTTTTACGATCAGATATTCCTGCAGTTACACATGTTGATTATTCAGCAAGAATTCAAACTGTTCATAAAGAAACTAATCCTTTGTTTCATGAAATGATTTCTAAATTGGATGAAAAACATAATTGCGCAGTTGTCATCAATACTTCATTCAATGTTCGTGGCGAGCCGATTGTTTGCACTCCGGAAGATGCATACAAATGTTTTATGCGGACAGACATGGACTGCTTGATTATCGGAAATTATCTATTAAACAAAAATGAACAGAAAAAAAATGAAAACGATAGTGATTGGAAGAAAGAATTTACTCTTGATTAATCCTTTTTGGAAATTTTATGCTGCTTGAAGAAATTAAAAATATAAAAGATTCAAAAAAGGATTTAAAAAAATTTGGATTAACAATTGGAATTGTATTAGTAATATTATCTGTATTGCTATTTTACAAAGGGAAAAACTCAGCAGCTTATTTTGGTGCTGTCGGTATAGTTCTTTCGGTTCTTGCTTTATTAGCTCCAATGATCTTGAAACCATTAAATAAAATTTGGATGTCTTTATCAATAGTTCTTGGTTGGATAATGACGCGTGTAATTTTAACAGTTTTGTTTTATCTTGCAATAACGCCAATCGGATTATTAATAAAGTTATTTAGAAAAGATTTTCTAGAACTTAAAATTGATAAATCTAAATCGACTTATTGGCAGAAGCGAGAGAAAAAGAAATTCAATCCGATAGATTTTGAAAGACAATTTTAAAACAAAGAATTAATTATTTTGGGAATGTAGAATTTATATGAGCAAATTATCTATTATATCTGAACTTTGGCAATTTTTAAAAGTAAGGAAAAAATGGTGGCTTGCGCCTATCTTAGTTTTTCTTTTATTACTAGGTGCATTAATTGTGATAACACAAAGTTCAGCTCTCGCTCCATTTATTTATTCAATATTTTAGAAATTAACTTAAAACAAACGTGGAAAATAAAATAACAATAAATATTAAACCAAAGAGAAAGCGAATTCCAATTCCTAAAAAACCGCCAAAAGTTTTTCCTAATAAAAATGCTTATTTCAGGAGTCAGGAAAAAGATAAGCAAAGAAAAAACAAAGAGGGAGATTAAGCAAAGGATGGTTAAAGCTTCCGTTATCCTTGCTTTCTATAATAGAATAGATTTTTTAAAATTAGTTCTGGCTGGTTTTGAGCGGCAAACTTTTAAACATTTTGAAATTATAATTGCTGATGACGGTTCTTCTTCTCAAGTAGTTCAAGAAATTGAAACAGTCTCAAGAGCATTCCGATTCCCAATTATTCATTTATGGCAGGAAGATAAGGGCTTTCGTAAAAATAAAATTTTGAACAAGGCAATCATGTCTGCTAATTCTAATTGTTTAATTTTTGTGGATGCAGATTGTGTCCCGCATTCCGAATTTGTTAAAGAACATTTTAATTACAAAAAAAGTGGAGTTTGCTTAACTGGAAGAAGAGTAAATCTTTCTGAAAATTATACTAGTAACTTAACTGTTGAAAAAGTTAAAAATGGATTTTTAGAAAATAATAATTTTTCACTGATGATTGATGGAATCTTTGGAAAATCATTTGATGTTGAAAAAGGATTTTATTTTAAGAATTCTTTTTTAAGGAATTTTTTCAACAAAAAGAAAAGAGGTTTACTGGGCTGTAATTTTTCAATTCATAAAGAAGATTTTTTAAGAATAAATGGTTTTGACGAAAGATATGAAGCGCCGTCAATCGGAGAAGACAGTGATGTAGAGTTTAGATTGAAACTTTGTAACGTAGAGATAAAATCATTAAATAATATTGCTGTTCAATATCATCTTTATCATAAACTTCAAGATCGGCCGCAAAAAAATTTAGATTTGTTTTCAGAAGTTCAAAAAAATAAAACTTATTTTACACCATTCGGAATATATAAAAATGAATAAACCTCGGATTAATAAGTTGATGTAAATCCTACCTATTTATGTAGTATTCATTTAATATACTTTATTAAATACCTTCGTTTAGGTAGTAGTGAAACCATTTTAAACTATATAGATTTAATCGGATTTCTTCAAACTAATCTTCTAGTATGGAAAAAATAACCAATAAAATACATATCTAAAAATAATTTTGACTTTTAGTGGCAGAGGTAAAAAATGATAATTAATTTTTACAAAATTTATTCTTCACGAATTTTTAAAATCAGAAAATCAAATTTATACCTATCAATAATTCTATTTTTAGTTATTGGAAGTTCACACTTATTTGCTCAGGTTTCTTGGGGAAATCCAAAGGCAGTGCCAATTCGTTTTATGTACTATTATAATTTACAGCCAGGAGATTCTGGAGTAGGTGTAAATGGAAATATGAATAATTGGACTAATGGAATTTTCCCGATGAAACAAACTTCACCTGGATTTTGGACAACAACTTTAGATCTTCTTCCTGCGGGATATGAATACAAATTTGTTTCTTATACTGACACAATCAGCCAAAGCAGTGTTATTCAATATTATACAGATCCATTAAATCCTAAATATACCGGGCCTTTTAAAAATTCATTGATCACCGTAAAAAGCCCTATGATTTATTATTTATTACCGCTTGATGGTTCATCAATTTCAGATGCGAAATCAGCAATAACAGCAAATGTAAGCTGGGCATATCAAGATCAAATCGATTTAGGCAAAATGAGATTCATATTAGATGGTTCAACTATATCCAATCCTCAATCATATTTTGATACTACTTCCAGACAGTTTTCATATAAACCCGCAAACCCTTTGTCAGTAGGCACCCACAATGTCACTTTAACTGTTTACACTGTTCTGGGAGATTCTGCTGTTCTAAGCACATCGTTTAGTGTTCTTGGCGGAGGTATTTATCAAGCTCCTTACACTTTCAATTTTGATTCAAAGAGTCCGAATTTTCAATTCTTAGGAACAGTTAAAAGTGTTGCCATTAAATCTCCATTTAATTATGAAGGTGCTGATAATATGGTCGATTCTACTGGTGATGGAATTTACTCATTTACAAAAACTCTCAATTTCAATCAACCATACGAGTATACTTATATTATTAACGGCGGGCTTTATATTAACGATCCCGATAATCCAATCCTTTCGGCAAACCACCGAACACAAATAACGGATTCATTAAATAATAATCCGCATTTCGGAGATTTTAATATCCCATCAGGAAATATTTACGATACAACAGTAACAAATTTAAATCTTGAAAATTATTTTTATCCGAATGACAAAGGAGATATATTAGATATTTCTTCGATTGCTGCAAAGTTAGATGGAGTGCCGATTACAATAACAAAAACATATCTTTCTACAAATATTAGAATTAATATCAGCCTTCAAAATCTAACAGTTGGAAGACATGAATTAAGCCTTAAAGGGAAAGACATCTATGGCCATTTTGCACCTCAAAAAAATTATGTTTTCGGAATTTATCCTTTCAATTCAGGATTTCATTATGATGATTTGAGCAATGATGACAATGGCCCAGGGACTTATATTTATCCAAATGGAATAGATTCTGGTTCAGTTGATATTAAAGAATTTACAGTCAATGCATCGTCAGGATTAGATTCTTTAATTTTTACAATTAAAATGGGAAAGATTATTTCTTTTACAAGATTAGGGTTTAGTATTGTAAATGCTATTGATAATCAGTATATCCCAGCACCACAGAATGTTAATATTCAAATTCCAGAATGGAATAGTAGAGGTGTATTCTTAACATTAGCCCAACCAAATACAAATGCTTTCGATTCAACATCAGAAGATATTCTATTTATTTCAAGAGATCCACAGCAAACTTCAATAAAGATAAAATTGGATACGGCAGCACTTTCATTGAACGAATTTAAGTTTTCACTTCCGCTTTCAATTTTACAATCGGTTATGGGTACATATAAATCCGCTTGGTATTTTGGTGCCTATTCATATTTAAAAGGGCCGGGAGGAGTTTATAATCCGCCTCAAGCTCAAGCTGGTGTTGGTTATCCTTCAAATCCAAGTGTTTTTGATGTTACATTTTTTAAAAAACAATCAGTTCAAAAAAGATTACTTGCTAATTATAGTTCATCATCGCAAGTTGGCGGGCCTCAAATTGCACGTATTGGTAGTGATGGTAGAGGTTACAAAGCCATTTTGCCAATGCAGATTGATTCTTTATTGGGAAATGTTCCGGATGTTGAAGTATTTGCTAATGGCGGTGATTTGTTCAGAGATACAGTTACGGTTTATGGTTTTGCTGATTTCAATCCGGGAACATCCGTTACTCTTTATGTGGGAGACACATCTTATAATGTAATTACAGATATAAATAAAAATTTTTCTAAGCTAGTAAATTTAAAAGAAGGCGCTAATAAAATTTATGCTGAAGTTCCATTAGGAAATAATAAATTTAGCCGCAGTAAAATTATTACCTATAATCATATAATTTTTCATAATCCATCGGTTAAGATATCAACCTCGATTTCTCAAAACTCGGTTACACTAAATGCTGATAGTACAGTTGATCCCGATGGAACAAATTTAAAATTTTATTGGACACAAGATGCTTCAAATCCAGCGCAAGTTGTTTTATCCGGACAAACAACCTCAAGTGTATCATTTACTTTGCCTTCAAAGAAAGGTGAATATTATTTTACTTCATATGCAATAAATGCAAATCAAGATACTGGATGGGCAAGAGCTGTTGTTCTTGTAACAGATTCAGGAGATATCGCACCGGACCTTACTAAATGGCATCCTGCTTGGGTTGATAGTGCAATTGTTTATTGCGTTTTTGTAAGAACTTTTGATCCGTCCGGTACTCTAAAAGCTGTTACACAAAAAATTCCTCAACTAAAAACGCTTGGAATAAATTGCATTTGGCTTTTACCTATTTATCCAAGTACAGGTAATTTAGGGCCAGATAATCCGGGTTATGCGATAACTGATTATTATGGAATTTTATCAAATTACGGAACGAAAGCAGATTTAAAAACCCTTATTCAAACTGCTCATCAAAATGGAATAAAAGTAATTTTGGATCATGTTCTTAATCATACTTCAGATCTTCATCCATTTTTGATTGATGCAAATACTTACAAAGCAAAATCGCCTTATTATAATTTTTATACTTGGGATCAAAATGATAATTACAAATATCTTTTCACTTGGGTTGATCTTCCTTCAGTAAATTATGAATCTTCAAATACACGCGAATATATGTGGAGAATGGCGAAATATTGGATGCAAAATTTTAATATCGATGGATATAGATGCGATGTTGCTTGGGGAATAAATAGTTTGAGAGCCTCTGGTTCAATGTTTTGGCAAGAATGGAGACGAGAACTCAAACAAATGAAACCTGATATTTTTACTTTAGGCGAAGCTGATGCAGATTCAATTCAATATTTTAATGGTAAATTTAATGCTGCTTATGATTATTCGTGGTTTAATGTTTTAAAAGGTATTCTTTCAGGAGCAAATAGTGTTGATCAATTGGATTCTGTTATAAACATGTACATAAATCCAAACTATCCTACTTATGCGCGTCAATTTAGATATCTTGAAAATCAAGATGAAGAAAGATTTATTACTCAATTTGGAGTTGCAGATACCAGAATCGGTGCTGATGCTCTGTTAACTGCTCCTGGCGTGCCTGAATTATATGCTGGCCAAGAAGTTGGGGAAACAAGTTTTAGGGGAAATATTAATTGGAATGATCCATATAATTTACTTCCATTTTATACTAATTTGATTCACATCCGGTTAAATAATCTTGCTTTGACTATGGGAAATTTCTTACGATTAAAAAATACAAACAATAATGTATATTCCTTTTTAAGAACTTTTGGTAACAATAATGTAATTGTAAATATTAATTTTGGAAACAGCGCTGCAACAACTAGTATAAATGTTCCGTTAAATAAAATAAGTTTTGACTCGACTTCATCTTTTTATTTAAACGATGAATTAAATAATATTTCTTATTCGGTAATTGGTACTGATTTAAAAAATTATCAAGTTAATCTTCCCGCAACAAGCGCACAAATTTTAGTGCTTTCTAATAATAAATTAACTGCAATAAAGAATAGCGATAATTTAACCAATATACCAAAGTCTTATCAACTTGACCAGAATTATCCTAATCCATTTAACCCTTCAACTGTTATTAGATATGCGCTGCCGTTTGATAGCCAAGTTAAAATTGTTGTTTATAATATACTTGGACAAAAAATTAGCGAGCTAGTAAATATGACGCAAACAATGGGATTACATGATGTAATTTGGAACGCAGCAAATAATGCATCTGGTGTTTATTTTTATACAATTGAAGCAAGTTCAATTTCAACAAAACAAACTTTTCGATCAGTAAAGAAAATGATTTTGTTGAAGTAATGTTTTAGGAAAAATAATTTATAAAAAACAAAATGAAAAATTTACTAATTATAATTCTAATTGGAATAACTTCTCTTTTTGCGCAAAGCAAAGATAATGGAAGAATAAGTTTCACCCTAAATGGTAAAAAAATAGATTTGCCAATTAGTTCTGTTACAATAACAAAACAGAATGAAATATCTTTAAGTTTGCGTTGTGAATTAAATAATTCAAAAGAACAACAAATGATAGGATTTGATATTGCACTTAAAGAATTATCTACCAACTCTTCAGCAATGCTAACAGAAGGTACAAGAATTAATATCAACACAAGAGATAAAATAAATCAATCCGGTCAAGATTTAACTGTTTGGTTTGGTATGGATAAAAGTGAAAACAGATCAGTAGAAGGTCAAACAGCTAATTACAGTGTATTTAGCAATGGGCAAAAAGCAAATTGGCAAATAACTTCTAACACTTTTAGTCTTGTTATTACAAACATTGGTTATGTAAAAAATCAATTTAAAATTGAGGGAAAATTCAGCGGTTCATTCAGTTCTACCATAGCTCCTAAAGGTAAGGTAGCTGAAATTGAAAATGGGAAATTTGAAATAAATATTTAGGTGTTTATAATATTAAATAAATAATTTTTATTTCATATTTAAAGATTATTTTTTATTAAAATTGATTTGAAACAAAGCCATATTCTATATCATCCTTATAATAATAATTTTTTAATACCAATTCTTTAAGTTTGCATTCAACTTAAATATACCTTATATTTGAAGAAATATTTTTATAATTTCCTAAAAAAATTAGGTTTAATATGTTAGACGATTTAGATATTAAAATTCTAAACATTTTACAAAAGAATGGCAGAACTAAAAGAAATGTAATTGCCGAATCTGTTGGATTATCAATACCATCGGTAAGTGAAAGGCTCCATAAGCTTGAGGAGAAAGGTATAATTGAAGGTTATTATGCCAAGTTAAATAAGAAATCTTTTGGCTATGATATCATGGCATATATACTTGTTGCTATGGAAAGCTCGAAGCATTATAAAAATTTTGCGGCTAAGATTGAAAAAGTTTCGCAAATTATTGAATGTCATTCGGTACTTGGGGAAGGTTCGCATTTACTTAAAGCCATAGTAAAAAATACCGAATCACTTGAAAAATTATTAAGCGAGATTCAATCGTGGCCCGGCGTAGTTGCAACAAAAACTACTTTTGTTTTATCAACTATTAAAGAAACTGCTGAAATAGAAATTTAATAATTAATTTATAAATAAAAAGAAGGAAAGAATATGGCAAAAGCTAGTTCACCTATTGAACAAATTTTAAATTTTATCAAAACTAACGGGATAAAATTTGTCGACCTTAAGTTTATGGATTTCCCAGGCCAATGGCAGCACTTTACTGTTCCGGTAACTCAATTTAAAGAAGATTCATTTGAAGAAGGATTTGGATTTGATGGATCATCTATTCGCGGCTGGAAAGCTATAAATGAAAGCGATATGCTAATTATTCCAGATCCAACTACAATGTTGGTCGATCCATTTGTAGATGTTCCAACAATAAGTCTAATATGCGATGTTTATGAGCCGTCAACTAAAGAGCAATATTCAAGATGCCCAAGAAACATTGCACAAAAAGCTACTGCTTATTTAAACTCAACAGGTATTGCAGATACTGTATATTATGGCCCAGAAGCTGAATTTTTCGTTTTTGATGATGTACGTTTTGACTCAAAACCAAACGGCAGCTTTTATATGGTTGATTCTGTTGAAGGAAAATGGAACAGCGGAAGAGATGAAAATCCAAATCTTGGTTATAAACCTAGATATAAAGAAGGATATTTCCCTGTTCCTCCTACAGATGCATTAATGAATTTGCGAAACGAAATGGTTGTAAACCTAATGAACGCTGGTATTGATGTTGAAGCGCAGCACCATGAAGTAGCGAGCGGAGGACAATGCGAAATCGATTTACGCTTTCAGCCATTAGTTAAAGCTGCTGATCAACTTCTATTATTTAAATATATTGTTAAGAATACTGCAAAGAAAAATAATAAAACTGTAACTTATATGCCGAAACCAATCTTTGGCGATAATGGAAGCGGAATGCACGTTCATACAAGTCTTTGGAAAAAAGGCAAACCACTTTTTGCTGGCTCTGGTTATGCTGGTTTAAGTGAGATGGGGCTTTATTTTATTGGTGGACTTCTAAAACATGCACCATCATTACTTGCCTTTACAAATCCAACAACAAATTCATACAAACGATTAGTTCCAGGATTTGAAGCTCCTGTAAATCTAGCCTATTCACAAAGAAATAGAAGTGCATCAGTTAGAATTCCAATGTATTCTTCAAATCCTAAAACAAAGCGTGTCGAGTTCAGATGTCCAGATGCATCAAGCAATCCATACTTGGCATTTTCTGCTATGTTAATGGCAGGATTGGATGGAATTATAAATAGAATTGATCCAGGTGAGCCACTTGATAAAGATATTTACGATATGTCGCCCGAAGAACTTAAAGATGTTCCATCTACACCAGGCAGCTTAGGTGAAGCACTCAAAGCTCTTTCAGATGACCATGAATATTTGTTAAAAGGCGATGTTTTTACCGAAGATGTTATTGACACTTGGATAACTTACAAGACTGATAAAGAAATTAAACCAATGGCTCTTCAACCGCACCCATATGAATTCTCTTTATATTATGATGTCTAAACTTTATTGGTGGGTTTAAAGTCAAAGGCGAACTTTATGTTCGCCTTTTTTATTATGTTAAAATAAATTTTATTAATTTGAGCTTTGCAATGATTGTATTTTCGGAGGCTCAAAGTGAAAACAATAATTTTAATTCTTCTACTTTTTGTTTCAAATTTATTTTCACAAGAAGTAAAAATCCCTTCTTATTTTACTATAGATAAATCATTTTCCGATTCACTTTCCATAATAATTAAATCCGTTGGACTTGATAGCACCTTCAATGTTGGCGAAGATGGAACTGAACAAATATCATTTGCCGTAATCGATTTGATGGGAAAGAAACCGATTCTGGGCGGAGTAAAATTTGATAATTTTATTTATCCGGCTAGTGTTTATAAAATGTATGTTGCAATGGAAGTACTGAACGAAATTAGTAACGGTGATTATTTTCTAACAACTCCTTATGTTGTTTATTCGCCAAATGATGCTGACAAATCCAAAGAAATAAATTGGGACCCACGCCCACTGTTAAAAGATGGTGATACTGTTACAATAAACTATCTTTTAGATTTGATGATTACTCGAAGTGATAATTCGGCTGCTAATTGTCTTATAGATATAGCTACAAGAGACAGCATAAATAAAACTATTGATAATTATGGATGGCAGGGAAGTGAAGTCACTAGAAAATTTCTAAGCAGAACATATGAAGATCCTCAATACAAAACTATTCGGGGAACCGAAACATGCGCTCTTCATGCTGCAGATTTTATGTATAAGATTTATATAAATCAATTAATAAATCCATGGGTTAGCATGCAGATGAAAGCGCTTTTGGGAAGGCAATTAGATACTACAAAAATTTCTACTGGACTTCCGACAAATACAATGTTCTATCATAAAACAGGCTGGTGGAGCTATTGGACTAATGATGTTGGAATTGTGGACAACGGCAAAATAAAACATATAATTTCATGCTTCACACCGGTGAAAGAAGAAAGAGTTAGACCGCTAATGAAAATAATTTCCAGAAAAGTCTTTGAATTAATGGAAAAGAGATATAAAAACAAGAAATAGACCGAGCAAAATTTTCAAATTATTGAACAATAATTTCTTGTGTCCTTTTTGCCCTTGGAAATCTACTTTTGATCCCGTTATCGGAAGAAAGGGCTGTTCCTATAATTATATCTTTGAATTTAATTATAACTTGGCCGCTAAACTTATTTAGAGATTTAATAATTCCGCCATCTAGATATTTTTTTAAATCATTTATATTTTCTAATTCAACAACCCGATTTGAAATTTCTTTTTGCAGTACTTGTGCTGCCTGAGTATGCAAAATGATATTGCCATTTTTATCAATTGTACCAAACTTAGTTCCTATTCTTTCGAATAAACCCGGATTGTCATCTTCCCATTTATCATTTACAAAGAATATATCATTATGTTTTAAAATATAATTGAAATTAGAAAGTACAGATTCACTTATCCCGAATTCTTTTGCGAGAACTTTTAATTGGTGAATGATTTCTTTATTCGTATAGTTCAAAAGTTTTATATCTCTCGATTTTGGAATTTCAATTTCCGGAGATTGAACATCTTCAGTTTTCGTTAACTTAATAATAAAAAATCCATCCGAGTTTACTTCCCACGGCAAAATCCTTTTCGCTTTAGATGTCGTAGGATTTAGATTTTGTCCGTTGTATGAAGTGAAACCTTCGTGACATTTCACCGGCAGGTCAATATCCAAAATTTCTATAGGATATTTGTTTAATACTTTGTCAATAATAAATTCATTTTCTTCAGGAGTAAGTGTGCAAGTTGAGTAAACAATTTCTCCGCCAACTTTGCACATTTTTATTGCTGCAATTAATAAACGAAGCTGTGTGTCTCCAAGTTTTTCTGATCTTTCTTTTGACCACCAATTATTTACTTCGCCTTTCTTCTGGACAATTCCCAATCCGCTGCAAGGCGCGTCTACTAAAATTTTATCAAAGTAACTGCTGTATATTTTACTTAGCCATTCTCCTTTGTAGTGAACAACTCCAGCATTTACTAAATTCATCCTATCCAAATTGTAAATTAACATCTTCACACGGTCGAGAGCGATTTCGTTTGCGATCAGCGTTCCAATGTTTTCCATCATTTCACCAAGCTCTGTAGTTTTAGATCCAGGGGCGGCGCATAGATCAAGAATTTTTTCTTCGGGTTTTGGTGATAAAACCAATGGAGGAATCATTGATGACAAGCTTTGAATATAATATTCGCCAATAATATGCTCGACTGTTTTGCCAAGTATTTCTGAACCACTGCGTGCTTTAAGCGCAAATGGAATATTTGGAATTTCTTCTGTCTCTATTGAATAAGTTTCTTTAAGACGTTTTATTAAACTTGTTGAATTTGATTTTAATGGATTCACTCTTAAATAAAGTGTGTACTCCTCGTTAACAAATTCTGAAAATTTTTTTGCGGCATTTTCCCCATAGAGTGAACTTATGTAAGAATATATATTATCACTAATTGATGTCAATAATTTTAATACCTGATTAAATTTAAATTTCTTAAAATATTATTTACAATAGTACTCGAATTTTTAATGTCATTAAAATATTTTTTATAATCTGATTCAATTTGCCTGATTAACGAATCAATATAATTTTCATATTTCGATATCAACTCTTTCATCATTTGGTTATCAATGGGAATTTTTATCTTCGCTGGTTTAAGTCGATTTGAATATATAATGAATTTAGCAGCTAAATGATTTTCAGCTTGATAAACCAGAGTCCCATCAATTGTTAAAATCTCATAAGAACCAAAAAATTCCTGGCCAATAACTAGTGTTTTACCAGGTAAAATTAATTCATTAGAGTTTTCAAATGAACCAAAGTCCTGCGGAAAGTTTTTTATACTGGCATTTGTAATTTGTTTAGTCCAATTTGATATGAAATCTTTTTCAGTCAATTACTGCTCGGATTGATTTTTAATGAAATCAGTAACTATGTCTTTCAAATCTTCATTATCATAATAACTTTTTATAGTAATTAATTTCGACGTACAACCAGTAATCATTGCGGATATTTTTTCAACTTTTGAATTATATAAAGCAAGCACAGGAATTTTCAACTCGTAAAGTGCATAAGAAATTTCAAAACCTACACCTAAGCTGGGGCCAGATATTTCTGCTATCATTAACTTGCTTTGCTCTAACCATTTTATGTCTCTTTTAAAAATCTCTTTATCTGTTAAAGGAATTGAAGATTTAAAATTTTCATTTAATTCGGATAAAGGTGTATGATCCAGTGAAGTTAGATGAACAATAATTTCTTTTAAATATTTTTGATAGGAGGTGTCTCCTTTAATTGCGCCAGCACAATAAACAATCATTTTTACAATTCTAATATTTTTTTATAATAATTTTCATACATTGGAACAACAATAGACTTATCAAAACTTTCTACGGCGCGTTTTCTGGAATTCCCAGAAAACAATTTATGTTTTCGCTCATTCGTAAGAAGGTCAATTACATATTTTGCCATTCTATTTATATCGCCAATCTCTGCTATAAAACCTGTTTCATTATGTTTGATTAATTCTGGAAGTCCGCCAACACTTGAGCTTATAACAGGAACACCGCAAGCCATAGCTTCAAGAGCAGCCAGTCCAAAGCTTTCAGATTGTGAAGGAATTAAAAAAACATCTGCAGCATTTAAAATTTCAACTAGTCCATCTTGCTTACCTAAAAATTTAATATGATCACAAAGATGAAGCTCTCGGCATATTCTTTCGCATTCAGATCTATCGGGACCGTCGCCAACTAAAATTAATTTCGAAGGAACTTCCTTTATAACTTGTTCAAAGATTTTTATTGTATCTGTAACTCTTTTTACAGCTCTGAAATTTGAAGTATGAACTAAAATTTTTTCACCTTTTGGTGCAAGATGTTTTCTAAAAATGCAATCCGTTCTAGGCGCATAAATTTCCGTATCTACAAAATTCGGAATTACTTCAATATCTTTTTCGATTGAATAATTAATCAAAGTTTTTTCTTTTAAGAATCTAGAAACTGCAGTAACTCCGTCACTCATTTCGGTACTGTATTTTACTAATGGAAGAAAAGATGGTTCTAAGCCAACTAGAGTAATATCTGTTCCATGAAGTGTAGTAATAATTTTCAATTCTCTTTTACCGTTAATCATTTGTTTTGCAAGAAGAGCACTTGTTGCATGAGGAATTGCATAATGAACATGCAGAAGGTCTAGTTTTTCATAAGTTGCCACTTCAACCATTTTGCTAGCTAAAGCTAAGCTATAAAGTGGAAATTCAAACAAGGGATAATTACTTAATTCTACTTCGTGAAAAAAAACATTTTCAACAAAATTGTTTAATCTGAACGGCATTGCATAGCTAATAAAATGAATTTGATGACCACGTTTTGCAAGTGCTTTTCCTAATTCTGTAGCAATAACACCACTTCCGCCATAAGTTGGGTAACACGTAATTCCTATATTCATAAAATCTTAATTTCTATTTTGAGGTGATTTTAATTTTTCCTTTGGTAAATATAAATCATTTTAAGAATAATATTTAGTCCATAAAAATTGATTAAGTATATTTTGCTTGCAATCACCGGAAATATGATATCTTCAGGTTATGAATTTTCATAACAAATTAGTTAGATGTAAATTTGAATTGTTAATTTATTTAACGACAATTTTTTTTATATGATAAAATGAAATTACTAGTGGTAGGGCATTCAGTTGAAGACCATATTATTGTTAACGGCGAAGAGCAAATAAATCCCGGCGGTATATTTTATACTGCTCTTGCTTTAAAAAATTTTATTGAAGATGAAGATGAAATATTTTTGAACACTTCTGTTCAAAAGGAAAATTATTCAATGTTTGAAGAAGTTTATGAAAAATTTAAAAGCTCATATATAAAGTATGTTGAAAAAATTCCAAAAGTATATTTAGCACTTCACAATTTTAAAGAACGTGGTGAAACTTATGAAAGTATGTCGCAAAGTCTTGATGTTGAGTTGTCGAAGCTAAATTCATTTGATGGAATTCTTGTCAATATGATAACTGGCTTTGATATTTCATTGGATCAAATAAAAAACATTAGAAAAAATTTTAGAGGTTTAATCTTTCTAGATGTTCACACATTATCCCGCGGTTTGGATGAAAACCTAAAAAGAGAATTTAGAAAAATTCCTAATTTTAATGAATGGGCAGAATCGGTTGACATACTTCAGTCAAATGAAAATGAAATCTTGACATTCGGTAATAATATTGAAGAAAGAGAAATTGCAGAAGAAATTCTAAATTATGGGACAAAAATTTTAATTGTAACAAAAGGTAAATTAGGTGCTAGGATATATTTAAGAAAAGAAGGTGAATTAATCTCAATTTTTAATTCTTCATTAAAAATTGAAAATAAGAATATGATTGGCTGTGGTGATGTTTTTGGCGCAGTCTTTTTCTATCATTATAGTAAAACGAAAGATCTTGTTTACAGTCTTCGTTTGGCAAATACTGCTGCAGGCTGCTCTGCCTCTTACACTGATTTGAAAAATTTTAATAATTTGAAAAATGATGTTCTCTCACGATATAATTAAAAAAAGGATTCTTGTCGTTGGTGCAAACGGTATGCTTGGCCAAAGAACAGTTAAATTTTTTTCTAAACAAGAAAATGTTCAAGTACTTGCATGTTCAATTGAACCAAAATTTGTTTTTGATAACATTGATTATGTGAGCTGCGATTTATCAAAAAGAGAAAGTATAAAAAATATAGTTTATGATTTTTATCCCGACATCATTATTAACGCTGCGGCTTATACAAACGTTGATAAAAGCGAAATAGATAGAGAACTTGCTTGGAAAATAAATGTAAAAGGTGTTGAGTATCTTGCAGAAACTTGCAGAGTAATTGATGCACATTTAATTCATATTTCTACTGATTATATTTTTGATGGTGCTAAAGGGCCATATAATGAAACTGCAACTCCAAACCCCCTTGGTTATTACGGGCGTACAAAACTTGCCAGCGAAAACGCATTGAAAATAAGCGGAGCTATTTATACAATATTAAGAACTAATGTCCTTTACGGGGCTGCAGACAGCCGTCCGGATTTTGTGAGATGGGTAATAAATTCTTTGCGTAGTAAAATTCAAATTCGAATCGTTACCGATCAAATTAATAATCCAACTTTTATTGATGATCTCGTACAAGCTATCAGCAAAGTAATTGAGTTTGGAAAGCAAGGCATCTATAATATTGGCGGAAAAGAATTTCTTTCAAGATATGACTTCACATTAAAAATTGCTGAATACTTTGATCTTGATAAAAGTTTAATAACTCCAATTGAAACGAAAGATTTAAATCAGCCAGCGCCTCGGCCGCTGAAATCCGGGCTTTATATTCTTAAAGCTGAAACCGAATTGGGTTATCAGCCTCATTCAATAATGGAATCATTAGCTTTAATGAAAAGAGAGCTTAACCTATGAAAAATTTTTTATTAAAATTTTTTCTCTTCATAATTGTTTTTAGCGCAACATTTTTGATTAAAGCTCAGGATAAATTTCCTGAATGGGCGAGAGGAATTGTCTGGTACCAAATTTTTCCGGAAAGATTTGCTGATGGTGATGTAAAAAATGATTCAAGTTTAATTGATAAAGTTGAAATCGAAGCGCACAAAAAAATTCCGAATTGGCATGTTAATAAATGGACAAGTAATTGGTTTGCTGAATCTAATTGGGAAAAAAAATTAGGCGGTAGTTTTCAAAGTCATCTTTTTGAACGCAGATATGGCGGTGATCTTCAAGGCATTATTGATCATTTGGATTATCTAAAAAATCTTGGCGTTGGTGCAATTTATTTAAATCCAATCTTTGATGCAGTTTCACTTCACAAATATGACGGCTCAACTTATCATCATGTTGATGTGAACTTTGGGCCTGACCCCAAAGGTGATAAAAAAATAATTTCTTCGGAAAATCCTGATGATCCTTCAACATGGAAATGGACTTCTGCTGATAAATTATTTTTAAAATTAATTCAAGAAGTCCATAAGCGGGGAATGAAAATAATTATTGATGGAGTATTTAATCATACTGGAACTCATTTCTGGGCGTTTCAAGATATTATAAAGAATGGAGAGAATTCTAAGTTTAAAGATTGGTACGAAATAAAGTCATTTAAAAATTCTTCAAATAATAAAAATGAATTAGAGTATGTTGGATGGAATGGAGTAAAGTCTTTGCCAATATTTAATCGGACTAAAAATGATCTTGCCCCTGGCCCGAAGCAATATATATTTAATGCAACTAAAAGATGGATGGATCCCAACAACGATGGATTTCCTGGAGATGGAATAGACGGCTGGCGTTTGGATGTTGCTAACGAAATACCAATGAAATTTTGGTATGATTGGAGAAATTTGGTGAAATCAATTAATCCCCAAGCAATAATTATTGGAGAACTCTGGGGGCTTTATCCGCAATTTATAACCGGTAATGGTCCGTTTGATGCATTAATGAATTATAATTTTGCCTTTGCAGTTAATGATTTTTTCATCGCTAAAAAGAAAAGAATTCCAACTTCAAAATTTATTGATGAACTGCAAATGATTGACCGGACTTATCCTAAAGAAAATTTAGATTTGCTTCAGAACTTAGTCGATAGTCATGATACTGAAAGAATTTCTTCAATGATTGCAAATCCCGATCGGCAATATGATCACGATGCTGATCAAAGAAATCCGAATTACAATCCGGGCAAACCAGATTCATTAGATTATCAAACGCAAAAACTTATTGCCGCATTTCAGATGACTTACCGCGGTGCTCCGATGATTTATTACGGCGATGAAGTTGGAATGTGGGGCGCAGACGATCCAAATGATAGAATGCCAATGGTTTGGAGCAATCTAAAATATGATAACGAAGTAATTACTTCTGCTTCCGGATTTAAAAAAGGATTTGGCTCTTACAAAGTTGAGCCGAATAATGATTTACTTTCATTTTATAAAAAAGTAATTCAAATTAGAAATGATAATGATGCTTTGAAGTTTGGAAGTCTTTCTTTTTTATATTCAAATGATAAAAAATTTTCTTTTGCCTTCGAAAGAAAATATAAAGATGATAAAATTATAATAGTTTTTAACTTGGGAAATGAAACTGACAATATTGAAATCCCAGTAGAGGGCAAAAAACTTTTGTACAATGAATTACTCACTAATGAAACCGGATCGCTTGCAGGTTCATCGGAAATTGGCGGTGTATTGATGATTCAAATTCCGCCCCAATCAGTTAAAATATTTAAACTATATTCAACCGTTAGAAAAAACTGAGTTAAAAAATTATAACATTCCAATTTAGTGTTTCATATAGAATAGTAACATAAAATTGTGAAAGGTTTTCATTCATGTCCAATGTATATGAAAATTAACTCATTTAAGAAATCTGTTTCTAGTTAAAGCCTCAAATATATTTGATTTTGTTTGTGGTGTTGTTGCTAATGGATGGAATTTAAATTGGTGAATTATAGGTCAATCATTCTTTTAATAAAATTTGAACACTTCATCTTGATAATATTTTTATCATTAAATTTACTTATTGGATTAACATATAGCTGAAAGGAAAAATTATTTCTTAATAATAATTTTTGCACAAAAATATTCAATAGCCAAATTATCATTTTTACTGTGTTAAAGATCAATATGCTATTTTCTATCCTTGATCTTTACTTCGCCATTCACAAATTTTACCGTCAAAATAAAAGAGCAGCGCATATAGTTATTTGTTAATGTATTTAGTTCGAGTTTCTTTTTTCAAAAATCAAATAATAAATAAATATATTGTTGCCTTTTTATTTTAAATCCAAAGGAGAAATCCAGAATGAAGTACACACGAAAAGAGTTCTTTGTTAAAACAATCCAAAGTGTCGCAGTTATTGCTGTGCCGTCTCTTCTAACTTCTGTATTAGAAAGCTGCAACAACAATATAAATGGCCCAGGTAATCCCGGCTCAACTTTGGCAAATGTTCAGGGGACTTTATCTAATGGACAAGTAACTGTAAATATTGATTCGTCATCGCCAATAGCTAAAACCGGCACAGCAGCTATGGTTAATTTTAGTAACGGATCACTTTTAGTAGATCATCCTTCAGGCACTTCTTTTAATGCTCTCTCATCAATTTGCACACATCAGGGCTGCCAAATAAATAGTTACGATTCAGGAAGCAGTCAGTTCGTTTGTAATTGTCACGGTTCAAGGTTTGACGTAAATGGAAATGTTGTGCAAGGTCCAGCCGGTTCACCACTTCAAAAGTATGCAACACAAGTTTTAAACAATCAACTTATAATTAAGGTCGGTTAAAATAGATCCTAACAAGTAAAAATTTGATTTGCACTTTTAGATAAGCGGCAAGTTAATTATTTTTGCTCTGTAAAACTTGGAAATAAACTTTATCCAATTTTTAATTATAAATTTATAATTTTTAATTACCTTGCCCCCGTAGCTCAGTATGGATAGAGCAGCGGTTTCCTAAACCGTTTGTCGGAGGTTCGAATCCTCTCGGGGGTACAATTAAATTTTTTTAATGACTAATCTGATTTAATATTTTTATTTCTAATACAATCCTTCAATCGATAAATATCTCTCACCGGTATCGTAATTAAATGTAAGTATTTTTTCCCCTTTGGGAATATCTTTTAATTTCTTTGCTACTGCAGCTAATGAAGCACCCGAAGAAATTCCAACAAAAATTCCTTCTTCTTTTGCTGCTCGCTGGGCATATTCAAATGCTTCTTCTTTCTCAACAGTAACCGCTCCGTCGATTAAGGAAGTATCAAAAATAGTCGGGATAAATCCCGCGCCTAAACCTTGTAAGGGATGAGGGCCTGGTTTTCCTCCCGAAATTACTGCGGATGCTGTCGGTTCAACAGCATAAACTTTTAAATTTGGAAATTTTTGTTTCAGAACTTTTGAAACGCCGGTAATATGCCCGCCGGTTCCTACTCCTGTTATTAAATAATCGATTCCTTCAGGAAAATCATTTAGAATTTCTTTTGCTGTTGTATCAATGTGTGCCTGAACGTTTGCCGGATTATCAAATTGCTGTGGTATCCACGCGTTTGAATTTTTTGAAGCAATTTCTTTTGCTTTTTCAATTGCGCCTTTCATTCCAAGTTCGCGTGGAGTTAATTCAAACTGAGCGCCGTAAGCAGCCATTAATTTTCTTCTTTCAATCGACATGGATTCAGGCATAACTAAAATAATTTTATAACCTTTAACTGCGGCAACCATCGCAAGCCCAATACCTGTGTTGCCGGATGTTGGTTCAACTATCGTACTTCCTTTTTTTAAGATACCTTTTTTTTCAGCATCTTCAATCATCGCAAGCCCAATTCTGTCTTTAATGCTTCCGCCGGGATTTGCCCTCTCAAGCTTTATCCACACTTCATGATCAGTTCCGAAAAGTTTATTAATCTTTACATGCGGCGTATTGCCGATTGTTTCCAATATATTATTGTATTTCATTTTTCAACCTTTAATTTTTTTAATAAATATTTTTATAAACTAAAAAGCCCTTCACATTGGAAGGGCTTAGTAAAGAATTTATTTTATATTAAAAATTAAATAGTGTCCTTCCAACACAATTTAAATGAGGAATGACAGCAACAAGTAACTGTTAATTTTAAAGTAATATTTCTTTTTTCTGTTTTCATAATTTCTATACAAAGATAAAGAAACAGTTTATTATGTTAAGTGTTGCAGAATACTTCTAAATAGTGCATGTTAGATTATAAACTCCATCGTATTAAAATAATTTTCATTCGATTTAACTTTCACCTCAACCTTACTGTAAACCACTGAATTTGGCGGAACGCTTTGCGTTACCCAGGCATTCCCTCCAATAACGCTGTTCTTGCCGATGACAGTCTCTCCGCCAAGAATAACTGCCTGCGAATAAATTATTACATCATCTTGAATAGTTGGATGACGTTTTGTATGTGCAAGAGATTTATCAACACTTAACGCACCAAGAGTAACACCTTGATAAATTTTTACATTCTTACCTATCACTGTGGTCTCGCCAATTACAATTCCGGTGCCGTGGTCAATAAAAAACGGCGAATCGATTTCAGCTCCTGGATGAATATCAATTCCCGTAATTTGATGAGCATGCTCTGTAAAAATTCTTGGGATAATTGATACATCTAAATTGTAAAGCTCATGTGCAATTCGATAAATCAAAATTGCCATAAATCCCGGATAGGCAAGAATGACTTCATCAATGCTTTCTGCCGCTGGGTCTCCGAGAAAGATTGCCTGTGCATCATCCCAAAGCATATCATGAAGCTCCGGTATTTTTGATATAAATTTCTCAGCAGTTGCTTCAATTTTAGAATCCGGTTTATCATCAAAAATTTTTAAAATTGAAATTAGATTTCTTTGAAGAAGCTGCAGTTTTGCAAGAACATCTTTGTTTGTATAGTAAATCTTGCTTGAAAAATGCGGGAATAAAAAGTCAATCAATTCGTCAAGCAATTCAATCGATTCTTTCTTAAATGCCGCTGAGCATGAATGAATTTCTCTTTTCACCAAAAGCTTTGAAGCGAATTCGTTTAATCTTGAGTCGTTGTTAATATCGTTTTCCATTTCTTAATCCTTAAAATTAAATTTTCATTTAATGAAAAATTGAAGTCCAATAAGCTAATACTAATGTATAAAAACTTTTGAAATTATATATTGATAAATTTGACGACCTTCTAAAAATTAGATGAAAAATATTTTTAAAAATTTTTTAGAGATTAACAGTTTGTTTTTGTTAACTTTGTTCAAAAATAATTAGACTCTTTAATTGAAGGGGCAAAAATGAAGTTATACAGAATTGTTATCGCTTATATTTTATTTGTTTTAATCATTACTGCGTTTGGATTTCAACAAACAATAATTTTACCCGAAGGGAATTTATCAGCACAGGGCAAAAGACTGCCGTGCTTTTCTAACAGCTATTACTTTGACGAACAAGTTTTAACTTTCAAATTCAATCCCGATGTTCGAATTCAAATTAACGTGCCGTCCATTTCATTATTTGATCAGAAGAAACCTACAGAAATAATTTTCTTCGCCTTGCCAAACGGAAATACAATTGAACAAACAGTCGGTAAAATATTAAAATCCGGAGACGATTGGCATTTCGATATTCAGCATATCGGCGCACAAACTCGATTTATTCGCCAACACGATACAAGCTGTAATGTGGTTACTGTTTATCTTGAAACTTCGCAATTGTCATGGCCGGCTTGGCGAAGCAAATATTCAAACAATGCAGCGCTCGTTAAAAATATTGTTGATTCGGTTAAAAACATTTTTAAAAATTATAATCCGTTCATAGTTCTAAGCGGACACAGCGGCGGCGGCGGATTTACTTTCAGCTACATGAATAGTGTTTCGGAAATTCCAAACGAAGTAAAAAGAATTTCTTTCCTAGACAGCGATTATAATTATGACAACACATACGGCGCTAAAATATTAAGTTGGTTAAATTCTTCTTCAGATCATTTCTTAAGCGTTATTGCGTACAACGATAGTGTGGCTTTGTACAATGGTCAGCCAATTGTTAGTCCAACCGGTGGAACCTGGTACAGAAGCAAGATGATGCAAAAATATCTTTCAAATTATTTTACCTTTACATCCGAAGAAAATTCCAATTTCATAAAATATACTGCGCTTAACGGAAGAGTTAAAATAATATTAAAACAAAACCCAACCCGCGCAATTCTTCATACAGTTCAAGTTGAGCTTAACGGATTTATCCAAGGAATATTTTCTGGAACTTCACTCGAAGAAAAAGATTATGTTTATTACGGCAGCAGAGCATATTCATCATTAATTCAATCTGAACTTCCAACACTTAAATCATTAACAATTCCGCCGCGACCATCAAATGCAATTTCGGGTTCAGCATTTATGAAAAAAGTTTGGAATATGAGTTTTGATCAGCGTGAAGCAGAAATTTATAATGAAGTTTCCCAGGGCAACATTCCGGATTTTTTACGAAACCTTATTCAATTAAAAAGTACTTTTAAAGATGCATCTGGAAAATCTCATACTGTTTATTACCAGACGATGCCAGACTACCTTGCAATTGGCTCTAACGACGATTACTGCCGCATTCCAACCGGACCAATTACCGCACAAAAATTAGCAAACTTATTCGGCGCTTGCTTAACCACAAGCAAGTTAACTGATAATATTTATGTAAATGCAACTTGCAAAATTGCGCCAGTTACTTATCCATGGTCTGATACAAGCACTATGGTAATTAGATTTGTACAGCACAATCAAGCGATTGACTCAGAAAGAGTTGCTGCAAACGGAACTTTAGGTGAACTTATGGGCGGGCTTAAAAAGGATGTTGTAATCAGCAATAAGATTGTTGATAAACCAAATAATGTTGTTATTTACGGTTGGCATAAATTGGATGGAACTCCGATTCAGCCATTGTACAACGGGCATATTAATTCTTATTTGGATTACAGCCATGGAATACGTTTCATTAACAATGAAGTTTTAGTTGACAGCATGATAATGACGGTATCGCAAATTTTAAAAGATCCTGTTCTTTATAAAATTTTGAGTAACGAAAATGGCCCGATGACTCAACCGACTTATATAAAAGAAACTTCTGTTGATAAATCAGAAAGCCAAAATTTGCCTGAAAAATTTCAGCTTTATCAAAATTATCCCAATCCGTTTAATCCAACAACTACGATTAAGTATTCGGTGCCATCTGCTCAAATGAACTCAAATATTTCATTGATCATTTATGATATACTTGGAAATAAAATAGCGGAATTAGTGAATGAAGTAAAACCTGCCGGAAATTATGAAATTAAATTTGACGCTTCTAAATATTCCAGCGGCGTTTATTTTTGCGTATTGAATGCAGACAATTTTTTAGAAAGTAAAAAATTAATTTTTCTTAAATGATTTGTATCTTTTTTAACCCAAATGTTTCCCAACTGAAATAAGCTTGACTAAATAATACATAGTTTATAAGTTCAACTGCCTAATCTTAATGTTTTTTTATAAAATCTGGTTTTGTGAGATATTAAAAAGAATAATTAATTTTATTGAAGCTAAATGGAAGATTCCGACTTACAAAAGTTTACTCATAAAAGATTAAACTTACTTACAGGTGAATGGATCTTGGTTTCACCTCATCGAGCCAAACGCCCGTGGCAGGGGAAAGTTGAAAAATTAAGTTCAACAAATAAGCCTCAGTACGATCCCGACTGCTATTTATGCCCCGGCAACAAACGTGCGGGTGGAATAAAAAATCCGGAATACAAATTGACATTTGTTTTCGATAATGACTTTCGCGCAATCCTTCCAGACACTAAACTAGAAGAATTCAATTCAAAAAATCTTTTAATTGCCAAAGGCGAACCAGGCACGTGCAGAGTTGTTTGCTTTTCGCCGCGCCACGACTTAACTCTTGCCGATATGGAAATGAATGACATAAAACATGTCGTTGACGTTTGGCAAAGAGAATACTTAGAACTCGGCGGCAAAGATTTTATCAACTACGTTCAGATATTCGAGAACAAAGGCGAGATGATGGGATGCAGCAATCCGCATCCGCACGGACAAATTTGGGCGCAGTATTCAATTCCAGTCGAGCCTCAGAAAGAAATGGACAGGTTCAATGAATATCAAGCCGAAAATCATAGCTGTCTTCTCTGCGATTATCTTAAACATGAACTTGAACTTAAACAGCGAACTATTTTTCAAAACGATTCGTTCGCCGTTCTCGTTCCTTTCTGGGCTGTCTGGCCCTTCGAGGCGATGATCGTCAGCAAGAATCACTTGAGAAGCTTGAATGATTTCGGCGAAGCTGAAAAGCATCACTTCGCGGAAGCGATAAAAAATCTCACCACAAAATACGATCTGCTTTTTGAAACATCATTTCCGTATTCAGCCGGCATTCATCAATCGCCGACAGACGGCAACGAGCATAATGAATGGCACTTCCACATGCATTTCTATCCGCCTCTGCTTCGCTCTGCGACGGTAAAAAAATTCATGGTAGGTTATGAAATGCTTGCAAATCCCCAGCGCGACATAACACCGGAACTTAGCGCTGAAAGACTACGATCTATCGGAGAAAATTCGTGATAAAAAAATTACTAAATGAGATTTCGATTTCTTTTTTATCTTTTTTATTTGTTATAAATTTTGCATCGGTTAGTGCGGCAGAGACGTTTCTTTGTCATTCCCGTGAAAACGGGAATCCATTTTCTACAGACATAAATAGTTTTATGGATTCAAACTTTCGTGGGAATGACAAACTAGAAGGATCCGAAATGCAACCAAGTAGCAATCAAAAACGAAAAATCACCATCGGCTTCCTCACTTCAAAAAATAATTGGAAGAATAATTCTGAGCTGCTGGCTGCTTTCAAGTTTCTTAAGTCGGATAAAAATTTTCAAGTAAAGCAAATTTCATTTGATCAGATTAAAAATCATCCTCAAATTCTGAATAAGATAAATGTTCTTTGGTTCCATCGACCGGACTCAACAAATTTTTCTTCCGATGAAATAAGTCCGGAAGTCGATTCATTAATTAAAAAATTTATTAACTCCGGCGGCGGACTTTTTCTTACACTCGACGCTTTCCGTTATATCAACACGCTTGGATTTGAAACAGAAACTCCTCAAGTCAAATATGAAGAAGCCAAGGACGAGGGATACGGGAGAAAACTCGGACTTCACGCACTACGTTCCCACCCAGTATTTACAGACCTGCACGGCGGCGCTTACATTTGGGATGCTCATAAAGATAATGTCGCGCGTCAAGTAGGTTTCTTTGGCGGCTCTGTTCCGAAGAACGGAAAAGTTGTGGCGGTGAATTGGGCGTACATAACTTTGAAGGACGACGAGAAGCTTGCAGTAGAATATGAACACGGAAAAGGCAAAGTTCTTGCTGTTGGAGCTTACACTTACTTTGCACCAAAAAATTTTACTCGCTTAAATCTTGAAAAGTTTACGGAGAATTGTCTTCTTTATCTTGCAGGAAAATTGAAATCAAATGAGAAGCCGCGGTATTGGAACTACTCGCCGTTGAAAATTGAGCAATTCAACGAAACATCTCCGGCAATCGAATTACCGAAAGCGAAAGTTTGGAATGAAGAATCAAATGGAATGACTCTGACTTCGCAATTCGGCACGAGCAAAAATTGGGACTTAGGTCAGCAGAGAATTTTATTGATGGGAAAAGAAAAAGGCGGCATCGATGAAATTTGGATTCATCCGTTCATGGCTTTGAGAGATTACGAAGTCGGAATACAATTCGCTTACAAAGATTCAATCTACTGGTTTAATGATCAGCGTCCGGAAATCGAAATCCGACCGGAATCTTTCACTCGCACTTACCGGTTCGACAGAGCATTCGTTAAAGAAATAATTGCAGGCAGCATCGACAAGCCTGAAGCGGTGATTCACTACGAGTACCGCGGGCTTTACCCGGCGAGACTTGTAGTGAAATTCAAAAGCAACTTGCGGTTTATGTGGCCATACAATAGCGATGCGCTGGGCTCAATTTTTTATTCATGGGACGACGGCTTGAACGCGTTCCACATAAAAAATCAATCAGGAGAATTTAACGTTCTTGTCGGATCAAATCGGAAACCGGTAGAAAAACTTATCGGACAGTTTGACGGCTTCACCAAAGCCGATTCTGTTTTCAAAGGAATTTCTACAGACAAATTCCAAGCCGCCGCGCTGGAAGAGTTTGATTTAGGCATGAAAGATAATCTTGATGTTGTCATCGCTGGAAACGACGAAGGCAAGGACGCCGCAATTAAAGATTATGAAGATGCGATGCAGGATCCGGAAAATGTTTTGAATAAAACGGCAGAGTATTATCAGAGTTTTCTTAACAGCAAATTAATGATAACCACTCCCGATAAAGATTTTAATACCGGCTACCGCTGGGCTTTGGTTGGAACAGATAAATTTTTTGTGAAAACTCCTGCAATTGGAAATTCTTTAGTTGCCGGTTACGCTACGACAGCACGCGGCTGGGACGGTGCGCAAAAAGTAAGCGGGCGCCCTGGTTACGCGTGGTACTTCGGACGCGACGGTGAATGGAGCGGTATGGCGCTTTTGGATTACGGCGATTTTGAAAAAGTAAAATCCGAATTGAAAGTCTACCAAAAATATCAAGCACTGTCTGGAAAGATTTATCACGAGCTTACAACAAGCGGTGTGGTTCATTACGACGCCGCAGATGCAACTCCGCTTTATATTATTCTTGCCGGAAAATATTTAGAGTGGAGCGGCGATACAAATTTTATCCGCCAAAGCTGGGAACACATTAAGAAAGCAATTGATTTTTGTTTCTCCACGGATTTTAATCATGATCATCTAATCGAGAATATTAATGTCGGTCATGGCTGGGTGGAAGGCGGTGCGCTTTACGGCGGACGCACGACTCTTTATCTTGCCGGCTGCTGGGCAGAGGCATTGAGAGAAGCCGCTTATATGGCTGGTAATCTTAATCTTCATAAAGAAGAAAAATTTTATACGAAAGAATTTGAGACAGTAAAAAAAATTATCAATAAAGATTTTTGGAACGCGAAAGAAAATTTCTTCTATGACAGCCAGATGGCCGACGGCAGCTACAGCAAAGAAAAAACAATCCAGGTTTCCGTGCCGATTTATTTTGGCGTAATTGATAAAGATAAAACTTATCCGGTCCTCGATGCTTATTCCGGAAATAATTTTTCCTCGGATTGGGGAACGAGAATTATAGGTGAGGATAATCCGGCGTTTAGTCCGAACGGATACCATCTCGGAAGCGTTTGGCCTTTGTTTACGGGCTGGACTGCGCTTGCTGAATATAAATACGATCAGTATGTTCAAGGTTATTCGCACATCATGAACAACTTGCTCGTATATAAAAACTGGGCGCGCGGTTATGTTGAAGAAGTTCTTAACGGTGAAGTTTACCAGCCTTCCGGCGTGTGCGATCATCAGTGCTGGTCGGAGACGATGGTGCTGCAGCCGGCTCTGGCAGGAATGCTCGGACTTAAATCCGATGCGATGAAAGATGAATTGACCTTTTCTCCCCGTCTTCCTTTCGATTGGGATTTTATTAATGTTGAAAGGATAAAAACCGGCATGCACTCGCTGAACTTCAGTATGAAGAGAGACGGTGAAAAGACAGTTTATTCTTTCACTCAAGCAAATGGAAAGACTTTGAGTTTAAATTTCATTCCGGCATTTCCGCCCGGCACTTCTGTAAACAAAGTTTTAATTAACGGCAAAGAAGTTAAATTCAATATTGAAGATGAGCGGCAGTCGGAATCAATCAAACTGAATTTTAATTTGAAAGACAAAGCAGTAGTCGAAGTATTACATACCGGAGGAATCGGCGTTCTTCCTGCTGTCGCTCATCCAATTCCGAATGATTCATCAGAAGGATTTAGGATTTTGTCCGCTCACTTGAATGTCAATGAATATTCAGTTGAGGTTCAGGGAAAAACCGGGCATGATGAGATTTTAAAAATTTATTCTCCGTCAGATCAAATTAAATCAATCAGCGGCGGAGAAAAGTTGAGTTATGAAAATCAGATTTACTCGATCAGGGTAATCTTCCCAGAAAGTAAGGAAAAGTATTTGAATAAGACTATTGAAATTAAGTTAAGACAATAGCACACGGATGACACGGATTTAACGGATTAGCGCTGATCTGACCAGTGTAAATCAGCGTAATCAGTGTCATCCGCATTCTATCAGAAAGTTTGCATGACTAAAAAATTAATAATATTGGTTTTCTTGCTATTTATACTTACCTCGATTTCAAGCGCGCAAAATTATCTTTCTCATCTGCACGCAACGCAGAACGATCCAGTATTTACAACTTACGCTGCGGCGATGAGCAGGTCTCAGTTTACTATAAATGAAGGCTATCAATTTGTTTGGTACGATCCGCAGCGTGGCTTGGACTTTGTAAACGAACGCACCGGAAGTATCGGACTAATATTTAAGATGGGCAGCCAAACAATTTACCGGCTGGATCAGTATTATAAAAAGCCAGTCATTACGGCTTCATACAGCGACATGGTGAAGTTTTATTATTATCCATTTAAAGACATCCGGATTGAAGAAACGTTTCTTGTTTACAGTTCAAAGATTGCGGTGAGAGAAATAAAGATCATCAACGAATCTCCATTCGGAAAAAATATTTCTGTTTATCCGTTTGTCCAAAGCAGCCTCCGCAGTTATTCAAACATAAAAATTCTGCCGGATAAAAATGGATTTACTTTTCATCATCAAGAATTTCCTGACGGATGGATGAATGACCACAACATTCCTTTCGTTGAAAACCTTAAAGATGTTTTTATGTTTAGTCAACCGGTTAAAAGCTGGGGAACATCAAATCAATTTGAAAAAAATAAAGATACCAGCCAATATGTTTTCATCAACCAGATTAAAAATGGAAATTTGTTTCCGGTTGATGAGAACGATGCAAAAATTATTTCTGCTGAGGAAGATTTTTCTTTAGCTGGTGGGAAATCTTCGACAATAAAAATCATTAAAGGTACGGAAGCAGACACTGTTAAAAATTTTGACGAGTTTGAAAATCAATGTAATGAAGTTTCAAAATTAAATTTGAATAAATTTCTAACTGAAGATGAAGCTGCTTACAGCAAAATTCCAGAATTGAAAATCAATAACAACGATTACCAGGCGCTTTACTGGAACGCTTTCTCATTGCTTCGCCAGTGCATGATGCCGCCGGAAGGAAAGTGTCATTTCAATTATTATGTTTTCTCGCGGGAGCCGAAGTGGGGCTGGGGTTATGGCGGACAGGTTTTCCACGAAAGCCTATCGATGCTCGCTTATGTTTACATGGATCCGCTGAGCGCGGAAAACTCCCAAAGAGTTTTTATCGAGCGGCAGCATCCGGACGGATATATAAATTACCGCACCGGTCCTTATCTCGATGAAACAATTCCAACCAACGGACAGTTAACAACTTCGGCACCGTGGTTCAATTGGGAGAACTGGGAGATTTATAAAGTCTCTCATGACAAAAAATTCTTAGCGGAGGCTTATGATTCCGGCAGAAAGTTTTTTGAGTTTTGGCTGAAGGAAAGAGACAACAACCACGACGGACTTTGTGAATGGGGCGGCAACGCAGTGCTGGAGTGCGTCCGGGACGCTTATGTTGCACTTTGGGATGAGATCGGCGATCCGGAAAATTTTGATGCGGTAGATTTAAATATGATGCTTGTTAAAGAAGCAAAATCTCTCTCAAAGATGGCGAAGGAATTAGGACACGAAAACGAAAGTAAATTTTATCTTGAGGATGCGGAGAAGCGGACTAAGCTGATCAACAAATATATGTGGGATCCGGAAACAAAATTTTATTACGAGATAAATAAAAACGACCACAGCTTCACATTCAAAAAGAAAAATGACTTGAAGCGGAAAGAAATTATAGCGTTCCTCGCGCTGTGGTCCGGTGTTGCAAGCAAAGTGCAGGCAGCGGCACTGGTAAAGCATCTTACTGATCCGAAAGAATTCTGGAGAAAGTACGGCGTGCCGTCGCTTTCCGCCGACGATTCTTATTACAACCCAATCGGCTACTGGAACGGTCCCGTTTGGGTGCCGTGGAATTATCTTGTCTTCCGCGGACTGATTGACTACGGCTATAAAAAAGAAGCGAAGGAATTAGCAGAAAAAGTTTTAGACAATGCAAGCTACCAATTGAAAACCAACCATTGGTTCTGGGAATTTTACAGTGCAGACAATCATCAAGCCGGCTGGCACAAAACGTACATTTGGACAGGAATAATCGCCAGGATGCTGATTGATCTGGAAAAAATTAATTAATATTCTTAGCGACTCTGCGTCTTTGCGGTAAATTTCTTCACCGCAAAGTCGCTATGACGCAAAGTAAAAACAAAGAAGAATTTATGAAGTATAAAATTTACCTTACATCTGTTTTATTAATTCTATTATCCGCTATTTGCACGGCACAAAATTATCTAGTAAATGATCCGTACTTAATTATCGATGCATCTTCGACCGACCCTCTTTATACTACTTATGCTGCCGCGATGCAGCGGTCGCGGTTGTATGGAGATAAAGCATACAAGATGGATTATTATTCCGGCTGCTTTCCGGTTAATTATTCAAGCGATCATGCCGGAAGTATTTTCAGCATCTGGAAAGTAAATAAAGTTGTCGTTGACAAAATGAGCGAGTACCATCAGAAGCCGGTGGTTATTGCTTCATTCCCGGATCTCGTTCTTCTAAAGTATCAGCCATTCCAGGGCATCGAAGTAAATGAAACTTTTTTTGTCTACAGCTCGAAGGTTGCGGTCGTTGATATGCAGATAAAAAACATCAGCGCCGATACGATGAATATGGAATTATATCCGATTCTAAAAATTCCGGATGACTCACTTAGAATTGAAAGCTACGATTCCAAATCAAACGGCTATGTACTTTATCATTACGAAACGAAGAAGAGATTAATCAGCGATCTGTATAAAGATTATCCATACCCGACAAATATTACCGATTTCTTCACCAGTAATTTTTCTCCGTATTCTTATGGTGGTTATAACGGGGACATCGCTTCTTTTTATGATCAAATAAAAATGAATGATTCACTGAATGTTTTAACTTCCGGCAAAGTTGATTTCGTTTCGCTTCACGCAAAATTTGCTTTGGCGCCGGGCGAAGAAAAAGATATCCGCTACATCAGAGGAGAGCAAGGTGTGGACGAAAATCTTCCGTATATGATAAATGAAATCGACAAACTCAAAACTGAAAATCTCCAAAAGTTTATTGAAGCCGATGTAAAACTTTTTTCATCAATACCGAGAATAAAATTTAAGACAAAAGCTGAGAAGCTTGTTTACCTTGGCGCTTTCAATCTTGTCCGCGGCTGTATGCTGCCGCCGTTTGAAAAAGCCAAATACAATTACTACATTTTCTCGCGCAACCCGATCTGGGGCTGGGGAAACGGACATCAGGTATTGCACGAATCTTTGAGCATGATTCCTTACGCATACCTCGACGCAAAGTCCGCCGAGAACTCGCAGAGAATTTATATGTCCCAGCAAGGCAAGGATGGTTTGATCGCGTACAGGCACGGTCCGCGCGGACCGCAGACTTATCCGCACGAAGGCAAGCCGACAACTTCAGCGCCGTTTTTCTCATGGGAGAATTGGGAAATTTATAAAGTCAGTCATGACAAAGAATTTTTGAAGGAAGCATATTTGTCTGGTACAAAATATGTTGATTGGCTTGAGAAGAATCGCGATACCGACCACGACGGTCTATTCGAGTGGGGACCGTACGGATTGATTGAAAATGTACGCGACTGGTTCAATGTAATTTTCCAGGTCCATAAAAAAAGATATCTTGATATTCCGAGCGAAGACATAAGCAGCCAGCTTGAAGACCTCGATCTTTCGTTGATGGTTGTAAATGAGATGAAGTCGCTCGCAAAGATGGCTAAGGCGCTTGGCAAAGAAAATGAGAAGAACGAGTGGCTGGGGAAAGCGAACCACATTTCCGATTTGATAAACAAAATTATGTGGGATCCGAAGACAGGATTTTATTACCACGTTGATAAAGTTCATCACTCATTTGAATACAACGGCAAGAGTCTGAAGCGGCAGGAGATAATCGGCTTCCTTGCGCTGTGGGCTGGTGCCGCACCGAAAGACCGTGCGGAAATTTTGATTAAAAAACTTCTCGATCCGAAAAAGTTTTGGAGGAAGTACGGCATTCCGACTTTAGCCGCAGACGATCCGTGGTACAGTCCGTTTGTAGATCAGTGCTGCAAGTGGAATGGACCAGTCTGGCTGCTTTGGGATTACATGGTTGTACGAGGATTGAGGGCGTACGGCTACAACAAAATTGCGGACAAAGTTTCAGATAAGATGATGCTGGCTGTTACCACGCAGCTTTCGAAGAATCATAATTTCTGGGAGTCCTACAGTCCGGACAACGATGTACTGAACTCTCCGCCGAATTATATTTGGGATTCGATCATGGCTAAAGTTCTGATAGATAAGTATAAAAAGTAATAGAACTACCTAAAGTTTTCAAACCTTTGTGCCTCAGTGTCTCTGTGGTAAAAGAGTTTTTTCACCACGGGGGCATAAGGACACAGAGAAAATCTTAAAGTACAGAAATAAGGAATACAAAAATGTCTACTTGCAAAAAATCTTTATTCGTTTTAATTACAATTTTTATTCTTCCTGGATTTTTATTCTGCCAGACGAAAGATACAACCGGACTTATTCCAAAGTTCCAGTTAAAGCATAATAATATCGAACTAACGAGGCTGGCACAGGCGAATGAGTATTTCGATAAGATCGGCAGGAAAGCCGCATTGATGGGGCATCAGGACGGTTCGTTCGAAATGTGGGTGTGGCCATGGAAGCCGCTAAGGAATTTCAATCTCCAGTTTTTCCTCGGCACATCAACATCACCGATAAACACATCGGATATTCTAAGAACTATTTCAGTTACACCGGAAGCGACGACAATAACTTTTTCTTACCAATCGTTCACGGTGAAAGAAATAATTATGGTACCGGTTGATAAGCCCGGTGCAATAATTCTTCTTGATGTAAACACGGTAGAACCGCTAAAAATAATTCCCGGATTTCTTCCTGTAATGCAGCCTGAATGGCCGGCAGGAGTTGGCGGGCAGTACAGCTACTGGGATGACGATGTGAAAGCTTACATCGTTTCCGAATCGCAGCAGCGCGCTTTATTTCTGGTCGGATCGCCCGTTGGAGAACAGATGACTGCGCCGCCTGCACACATGTTTGCGGATAATCCGCTTCAATTTAAAATTGAAGTGAAGCCGGAAGAGACAAAAGATAAATTTATCCCGATTGTTATTGCGGGCGGAATCGGAGACTCGGTCACGCATCAGATTGCGCATTATAACGACGTGAAAAAACTTTATGCCGATCTCTGGCAGAATGCTGAAAAGTATTATCAAGAAAATTATGAATACTATCAGAAGCTTGTCGATTCAACCGTTCAGGTAATTACACCGGTAAAGAAAATTAATCTCGCTTACCAGTGGGGAAAAGTTGCGCTTCATAATCTGCTGGTAAAAAATCCTACGCTTGGAGAAGGACTGGTTGCTGGCTACGGTTTATCTGGTGCGGGCGCACGTCCGGGATTTGCGTGGTTCTTTGGCGGAGACGCTTTCATTAACAGCATCGCTTTAAATAGTTTTCAGGATTTCTCTACCGTTAAAGATGCTCTCGCTTTTGCACAAAAATGGCAGCGAGAAGAAAATTTTCCGATTAGAAAAAAATCTCCGAACGAAGTTAACAACGATATTGGCAAGATGGCGCATGAGCTTTCGCAGAGCAATGGGCTTATCGATTGGTGGAACGATTATCACTACGGCTACAATCACGCCGATACAACACCGTGGTATCTCAAAGCAATCGGCGATTATTATCATCAAACCGGAGATATTGATTTTATTAAGAAGAGCTGGAAGTCGATTAAGCAGGCTTACCAGTGGTGCTTGAACAAAGACAGCGACCACGACGGTCTGATGGATTTGAAAGGCGCAGGACTTGGTGCTCTTGAGTTCGGAAAGTACGTTCACATTTACGCCGACGCTTACACTTCAGTTATCTGGGTTGCCGGAATAAAGGAAGTGATCGAAATGGCTGACGCGATGAAAGATGAACAGCTAAAAAAGCAGGCGGAAGAGCAATTAAAGAAAGCTGAGAACGCGCTGGAAGAAAAATTCTGGGTAAAGAATCTTGGCTATTACTGCTACGGCGCTACGGAAGAAGGCAAGCAGGTAGAAGAAAAAACTCCGTGGCCTGAACTTGGTATGGCGTTCGGAGTTTTGAACGATGCCCATTCGGTTGAATGTTTGAAAAACCTGAACGATGCCGATCTCTGCACTGACTGGGGAATCCGCTCGCTGTCTGTTAAGTCTGAAAACTTCGATCCGCTGAATTATAATTACGGCGCTGTGTGGCCCTTCATCGCTTCGTTCTTTAATACAGCGCAGTTTAAATATCATTTCATTCCGGCAGGATACCAGATTCTGCAATCAACTGTGAATCATGTTTTTGAATACGATCCCGGTACGATGCCGGAAGTTTTTTCAGGATTAACAAACCAAAAATTATCCGAAGGATATCATGACCAGGGTTTTTCAACAACCGGATTCATGGAGCCGCTGACGCGCGGACTTCTAAATCTGGACGTTGATGCGGTACATCATAAAATTAATTTCGCACCTAACATTCCGGCAAACTGGGACAGTTTGAGCGTAAATAATATTAAGCTTGGCGAAGATGTTGTTGATTTGAAAATCCTTCGCACAAAAGGCAAGCTGATTTTAACAGCCAAAAACAATGGCGGAAACGATATCGAAATTAATTTTGCACCCGCGCTCGGTTTAGGAACCAAAGTTGAATCAGTAAAGCTTGACGATAATCCACTTCACTTTGAAGAAGAAAATGAATCTCAGGCGGTTATTGTTAAAACAGATTTCAAAGTGAAGAACAATTCATCGCTTGAAATAAGTTATAAGCCTGTGCCGGAAATTTATGTCCTGCCGCTTAAAACTTCCCGCGGTGAAAGCAATCAATCATTAAAAATTCTTTCTGAAAGTTTTGCCAATGGAAAGCTGCACGTTCAGGTTGAAGGATTGGGTGGAAGAAAATACCAGATCGGTGTAACCAATCCGGAAAAAATTTCTTCAGTTGAAGGTGCGGAAGTTTCGGGGAATAGATTGAATATTCATATTGTCGGTGGAGTAAAAGATCAGTATTCTAGGCGGGAAATTATTATTGGAGCAAAATCTTAAAAAGATATTTTTTAATAAATTCTTTTTAAGGATATATTTAACGCTAAAAGTTTTAATTACTTTTTCAGAAACGTAAATGCAAAGGAACAGCCTATGACAGCAATCGGACTATCGCCAGTTGATTGGCTTATCATCGCAATCTATTTTGGATTTGTAATCGGGATTGGATTCTACTTAAAAAAGTTCACAAAAAGCGAAGAAGATTTTTTCCTTGCCGGAAGAAAGAATAGCTCGTGGGTTGCAGGACTTGCATTTCTTTCGGCGAACCTCGGCGCGCTTGAAATTCTTGGAATGACCGGAAATACTTTTAAGTACGGAATGTTTGTCGCTCACTTTTATTGGATCGGGGCAATACCGGCGATGCTGTTCCTCGGAATTTACATGATGCCGTTTTATTACAGCAGCAAAATAAAATCCGTCCCCGGCTACTTAAGCCTTCGCTTTGATGAGAAGACGAGAGTTCTTAACGGAATTGCTTTTGCAATTATGACTTTGCTTGTCTCCGGAATAAATCTTTACGCGATGGCGTTAGTGCTTCACACTTTCTTTGGATGGTCGTGGCATGTAAGCATGTGGATTTCAGCGGCTACAGTTGCGGTTTACGTAACGCTCAGCGGATTGATGTCAGCGATTTTCACAGAAATTATCCAATTCTTTCTAATCTGGTTCGGGTTGTTTCTTGTTTCAGTGCTTGGATTAATCGAGCTTGGCGGAGTTCATCAAGTGCTGTCAAGAATTCCTGAATCTTTCAACACGCTCTGGTCCACTTCCGGCAATGCTGCCGATAACGGAATGATGATAACGTGGGGCGGAATAGTTCTCGGTTTAGGCTTTGTACTTTCATTCGGATACTGGACTACAGATTTTCTCGTTGTTCAGCGCGCCTTCTCGGCTAAAGATCTTCGATCGGCAAGGATGACGCCGATACTCGCTTCGTTCTTTAAGATGGCGATCCCGTTCATCGTAATCCTTGCAGGATTAATTGCGCTCGTTCTCGCAAACGATCCTAAGAGCGGGTTCCATTTATTGATGGATAACGGACATATAAACTACGATTCGGCGCTTCCGCTTTTAATCGCGCGTTATTATCCGGAAGGATTAGTCGGGCTCGGTGTTACCGCGCTGCTCGCCGGATTTATGGCGGGGCAAGCCGGCAACATCAGCGCATTCAATACAGTCTGGACTTACGACATTTACAAATCGATCATAAATAAAAAAGCTTCAGATGCTCATCTGCTCTGGATGGGAAGAGTCGCAACGATTGTGGGAATTGTAATCAGCCTTGGCACGGCGTACTGGGCGATGAGCTTCCCGAGTATAATGGATTACATGCAGGCAATTTTCTCGTGGGTAAACGCGCCGCTGTTTGCGACGATGCTTTTGGGAATGTTCGTTGTTTGGATTACTCCCAACGGCGCGTTCTGGGGACTGGTTACCGGAATGGCTTCATCATTTGTAATGTATCTTGCGGTAAAATTTAGCTGGATAAATTTAAGTGTAATTACTCTCTCAAGTCCGTCAAGCGATATGGCGGCTAACTTCTGGCGCGCGTGGTGGGCATGGCTGATCTGCTTCATCGTTACAATCGTGATAAGTTTGTTCACTAAAAAGAAACCGAAGGAAGAATTAGTTGGATTGGTAAAAGGATTGACGAAAGAAAATCTAAATCAAAATGTTCCGTTCGTAAAGCGACCTGAATTTTATGCGATAATCTCTCTGATTGTTTTGATTATACTAAACATTTATTTCTGGTAGGAAGGAGAATTTGAAATGAAACCGATCTGGTATTTTGTAGGATTGATCCTTTTCTTGATGGGGCTTGTAATCGAGATAAACGGAATTTATTTTATGATTAATCCGTCAGCTGACAAGAAAGTGCTGGCAAATATTCATCCCGATGTTTGGTGGGGTGGTATCATGATTATAGTCGGATTAATTTATATTTTGAAAAACAGAAAAGTGAAAGTTTCGTAAAGTGAATTGGTAATGAATGAATTAAAAAAAATAAGGGAAAAGTTCGTCCAATCTTTTAGCAGTAAACCAAAATTGTTTCGTTCACCGGGGAGAGTAAATCTAATCGGCGAGCATACAGACTACAACGAGGGATTCGTTCTACCAGCTGCAATTGATAAATGCATTAACATTGCAATCGCCGAAAATGGAACCAGCCGGTGCAAATTGATTTCCGAAGACTTAAACGACAGCCATGAGTTTGATATAAAAAATTTTCTCCGCTCCGAAAAAAGCTGGGCAAATTATTTGATGGGTGTTGTCGATCAATTTAAAAAAGAAGGTATTTCCATCGGCGGATTCGACTGCGTTTTCGGCGGCAATATTCCTATCGGCGCCGGCTTGTCTTCTTCGGCAGCGATCGAAGCCGGGCTTGCCTTCGCGCTGAATGAAATTTTTAAATTGAACATAGATAAGCTTAAACTTGTAAAGATGGCGCAGAAAGCTGAGAATGAGTTCGTCGGCGTCCGCTGCGGGATAATGGACCAGTTTATAAATATTTTCGGCGAAGACGGCAAAGCGCTTAGAATAGATTGCCGCAGTTTGGATTTTGATTACTATCCGTTCGATGATAAAGATATTAGAATCGTTTTATGCGATACAAAAGTTCATCACACTCTCGCCTCCTCTGAATATAACGTACGAAGGAGTCAGTGTGAAGAGGGAGTCAGACAATTAAAAAAATTCGACGAATCAATTCAGAGTCTTAGAGATGTAAGTCTGGATTTTCTTCGCAGTCACAAAAAATCTCTTGATGAAATTGTTTATAAGCGATGTGAATTTGTCATCGAAGAGAATGTCCGTCTGCTTGATGCATGTGTTAACCTGCAGAATCAAGATTTAAAATCTTTCGGCGAGAAGATGTATAAGTCTCATTTCGGTTTGCGTGACAAATACGAAGTAAGCTGCGCCGAATTGGATTTCCTTGTTGAGTTAGCCTCGGATTTTGACGGCATCTACGGCTCAAGAATGATGGGCGGCGGCTTCGGCGGATGCACAATAAATTTAATCCATATAGATGCAATTGACGATTTCATGCTTTCGGTCTCCAAAGAATATAATAAGAAATTCGGAAAGAGACCGGAGTTTTACGTTACTCAAATAGTCGGCGGTACAAGTTTAATATATGATTAAATTCTCTTCTTCAATTAATTCTGGAGGTATCAAATGAAATTCGCTAGACTTTTATTTTTTACAATATTGATTCCTATCGTAATAATGGCACAGACAAAATTAACAAACGAAACTACACCGGTAGATAAGCTTGCAAGTCAGCTTGAATCTCTCAGTAGCTTTTCATTCGACAACTGGAAAATAAGTCCTAACCTTACCAAAAACGTTGTGTTCAAAGGAAATCCTTACGATGTAAATTTTGATGACTCGGCATGGGAGACTCTTAAAATAGGCGAGAACAATTACGACGATTCTTGCTGGTTGCGGAAAGACATAATTCTTCCCGACAAAATTTTAGGCGAGCCGGTTCGTGGAAAAATTATGCTGCTCTTAAGCGTCGACGATTACGGCTACCTCTGGATCAATGGTGAGAGTAAAGGCTATTTTCCGTGGGACGGCGATTTCGTTTTAACTGAAGATGCGAAGCCTGGTGAGAAATTTTCAATCGCAATAAAAGCTATCAACACAGGCGGACCGCTGCGGCTGCTTCGTGCAGAGATACAATCTGAGAATTCTGCACCGGTGCAGCAGAAGATAAAAGATTTCGCGCTGAGTATGAGAGTCGGACAGAAACTGTTGTCGTTCGATACTTATCAAACTAACTCTCACGTTAAATACGATCCGCACATTGATAAATCAACAATCAGCAAAGAAGAAAAAGTGAAACTGAATGAACTTCTTCAAAAACTTGCCGGAGAAGTTGATGTGGATGCTCTGAAAGCAGGCGACATGACAAAATTTGATCGCTCACTTGAAGCCGTTCGATCTCAGCTTACGCCGATTAAAGAGTTCGCAAAAAAATTTACTTTGTACTTTGATTCGAACGCTCACATCGACGCGGCGTGGCTGTGGCGTTCCAAAGAAACAAAGTTAGTCTGCCGGAATACTTTTGCTTCGGTTCTTCACATAATGGATGAACGACCGGAATTTACTTACACGCAAAGCGCGGCGCAGTATTTTCAGTGGATGCAGAATTTGTATCCGGAAGTTTACAAAGGAATAAAAGAAAGAATTAAAGACGGACGATGGGAATGCGTCGGCGGAATGTGGATTGAACCAGACTGCAATTTGCCCGACGGAGTTTCATGGGACAGGCAGCTTCTTTATGCGAAAGATTATTTCCAAAAAAATCTTGGTGTTGATGTAACTCTCGGCTGGAACCCGGATTCTTTCGGTTACAACTGGAACATGCCGATGTTCTATCGGAACGCCGGCATAGATGCTTTCATTACTCAAAAACTTGGGTGGAACGACACGAACGTTTTTCCTTACCGGGTGTTCTGGTGGGAATCACCTGACGGGTCTAAAATTCTTTCGTACTTCCCGTTCGATTACGTAAACACAATTACACAAGCCTATGAGCTTGTAGACTGGCTGCGTCAGTTCGAAGCAAACACTGGATTCAGAAATTTTATGATTCTGTTTGGAGTTGGCGACCACGGCGGCGGACCGACAATCGGAATGATAGACCGTATCGAACACTTGAAGACGCTCGACATTTATCCCAACATTCAATATGGAACCGCTGGAAAATATATCGATTGGCTGAAGAGCCAAAATTTATCAAAGCTGCCAGTTTGGAATGATGAGCTTTATCTTGAATACCACCGCGGAACCTATACTACACATAGCCAGATTAAGAAGTATAACCGGAAGAGTGAAAATCTTCTTACCGAAACAGAAAAATTTTCTTCGCTGTCAACTTTGTTTGGAAATAAGTACGACGCTTCCGACATCAACGACGCGTGGAAATACACTATGTTCAATCAGTTCCATGACATTCTTCCCGGCAGCGGTATTAGGGAAATCTATATTGATGCGATGGAAAAATATAAGAAAGTTCAAGAGATTGGCAACTTCGTTTTGAACGGTGCACTTGGCGATATAAATAAAGATATAAATACATCCAAGATAAAATCCGGTGAGCCGCTTACTGTTTATAATTCTTTGGCATGGGATAGAACCGACATTGTGAAGTTCAAGCTGCTGGAAGGAGATAGAAATGATTACGTAATTCTGGATGAGAATGGAAAAGAAATTCCATCGCAAATGGTAAAGATTGACCGCTTAACTAACGAAATTATTTTTATAGCGGATAATGTTCCTTCTCTCGGTTATAAAACTTATATCTTAAAGAAAGGAAAATCTTCGGATGAAAAAACCAAACTGCAGACAAGCGTTGACGAAATTCAAAATCAATTTTTCAATGTAAAGATTGATACCGCTACCGGCTGGGTAAAAAGTATTTTCGATAAGAAGAATAACAAGGAAGTATTAACCGGCGAAGGTAACAAGCTTCAGTTATTGCAGGATGAGCCAAAGCAATGGGATGCCTGGAACCTCGGATTGACAGGCGTGGAATATCCATCGCACTTCAGAAAAGCGGAAGTAGTTGAGTCCGGTCCGGTAAGAACAGTTGTAAGATTGTACCGGGATTATTTAAAACCTGGAGTGAGGAAAGATTATCCGACAGTCGATTTTCCAAATTCATTCTTTACACAAGATGTAATTCTTTATAATGGAATCGACCGCATTGATTTTAAAACTAATGCCGATTGGTGGGAAGCTCACACGATGGTTAAGGTTGCTTTCCCAGTTGCGGTTCATGATACGAATGCAACTTATGAAATACCTTATGGAACAATTCAGCGCTCAACACAGCGGATTACAAGCTGGCAGAAGGCTCGCTATGAAGTTCCAGCTGAGAGATGGGCGGATCTTTCAAATAACGGTTACGGCGTTAGTCTAATTAACAATTCAAAGTATGGTTACGATATTAAAGACAACATTATGCGCTTGTCTCTTCTCCGCTCGCCAAAGTGGCCCGATCCGACTGCCGACATGGGCAAGCACTCAATGGAGTATTCGCTTTATCCTCATTCCGGCGATTGGAAAGAAGCAAATACAATACGCCGCGGTTATGAATTCAATCAGCCGCTTATCGCTAAGCTGAACTCAATTCACAAAGGAAAGCTTCCGGGAGAAAAATCTTTTATTAAGCTTGAAGGTGATGATGTTGTTTTAGTTTCCGTAAAGAAAGCTTTGAACTCTGACGCCTGGGTAATTCAATGGTACGAAACAAAGGGAAAGAATACCGAAGCGACTTTGACTTTGCCTGAAACTCCAAAGAAAGTGCTTGAGTCAAATTTTATGGAAATTGACGATAAGCCGGTTAAGTTTGAAGGAAACATTGTAAAAGTTCCGACGAAGAAATTTTCTGTGATGACTTTGAAAATTTATTATTAGAATGCTGACAACCAAAATAATAAAATATTATATAAAATTATTAGGGATTGATCCTTTAAAAGCTACTAACACTTTTAAAGGATTGCCCGCTTTTATTTCTGATTATCGAAAGTTGAAAAAACAATCACGTAATTCTAATAATCTTTTTCAATTTGCAGATTTTACTCCTTGTCTTGATGATAAATTTGTGGAAAGCGGAATTTTGGAAAAACATTATTTTCATCAGGATCTTTTAATTGCAAGAAGAATTAATATCAATAAACCAGGTAAACATGTTGATGTCGGTTCGAGGATAGACGGATTTGTTGCTCATGTTGCATCGTACAGAGAAATAGAAGTACTTGATATTCGGCCTTTAGAAAGAAAAATTCCCAACATTAAATTTGTTCAAGTTGATTTTGCAAAAGAAATAGAACAAGAATTAAAAAATTATACTGATTCAATTTCTTGTCTTCATGCAATTGAGCATTTTGGTTTGGGAAGGTATGGTGATATTATTGATTACAATGGCTATCTTAAAGGATTAAACAATCTTTATGAAATCTTGAAGCCCGGAGGAAAATTTTATTTTTCAGTTCCAATGGGGAAGCAGAGAATTGAATTTAATGCGCACCGTGTGTTTAGCTTAAAGTATCTTCTTTCACTTTTTGAAGGTAAATTCCGAATAGATCAATTCTCTTATATTAACGATGATGATATTTTATTTGAGAATATTAAACTTACTGATGAGAATATTGAAAACAATTTCAAATGCAATTATGGATGTGCTATTTTAGAACTGACTAAAAATTGATAGCTTAATTTATCTTTTTTTGTTCCAATAAAAGTAAACGGGCAAACCCAAAGCCAGCATAATGATGCCGGCTATTGCTTGTTCAGGTTTTTCAATCAATGTATTGATTACAAACCATACTGCAACGGCAATGAAGAAAAGCGGAGTGAGCGGATAACCTGATGTTTTATATTCTCTCTTTGCGTTCGGTAATTTTTTTCTGAAGATAAAAATTGTAGCAGCAGTTAACGCAAAGAAAATCCAATCTGTAAACACTACATAAGAAATTAAATTTTCAAATGTTCCCCAAAACAAAATAAGAATAATTGCCCAAGTTGATTGTAAAATAATAGCATTATAAGGTGTTTTAAATTTTGGATGAATCCGGCTAATCTGATTGAAAAAAATTCCATCATTTGCCATTGCAAAATAAATCCTTGGTGCAGTTAAAGTATAAATACCAGCTGTTCCAAAAGTTGAAATAAAAATTGCAAGAGCAATTAAAGCTCCAGCCGCAGGGCCAATAACTGTTCGAACTGCATCAGCAGCTAAGCTTGATGATGCTGAAATTGCATTAACAGGTAATAAAAACATATAAGCAATGTTGATAGCTATATATATTGCAGTAACTGCAGCAGTAGCTATTATCATTGCAATTGGAACATCGTGTTTAGGATCTTTTGCCTCTCCCGAAATATAAGTTGCATGCTGCCAGCCGCCATATGACCATAATACACCGACCATAGCTAAAGCAATTCCGCTCCATTCAGTTTCTTTATTAAAAATGGAAATTGAAAAATTTGTTAAATGGCTGCTGCCAAGTAAGAATCCGATTAAGATTACTCCGAATATTCCGATCAATTTTAAGATTGTAAATAAATCACTAAAAATTCCACCAATCTTTACGCCGAAAACATTGATCAATGTAAGAATAAATATTCCGCTAACAGCAACAAACTTAATTTCAAATGGTGTGAAACGGAAAAAATATCCAAGATAACTTGCAAAAGCTACGCTAAGTGCTGCTATACCACCAGTGTTAACAACTAAAAAATAAGCCCAGCCATAAAGGAAGCCTGCAAGTTTACCATAACCCTCCGAAAGATAAACATAAACGCCGCCTGCGCCAGGAATCATCGAACCGAGTTCAGCAAAAGTTAACGCACCGCAAAGTGCCTGAATTCCGCCAATAAGCCAAACAAAAATTATTAAAGAGGGAAACGGAATTGCGCGAGCAATAATTGATGGAGTTAAAAAAATTCCTGAGCCGATCATTGATCCAATAGCAATCATTGTTAAATCAAAACGCGAGAGTTCCTTTTTTAATTGTGGCATAAGAATCTATTGGAATAATTTCATGGTTTAAACATTTAAAATTTGAGTAGTGGAGTATTGAAATAACGGGAAATATAATAAATCCAGTAATTCCAAAATGTTCATACTATATTCCAATACTCCAGCATTCCATTACTCTGCCCTTAATTCTATTTTAAATAAAATCCAGCCGATAACCAACCACACCAATGTTTAAGAGAGAATGGTGCAGTTGTTCCGAGGTTAGTATGCTTAATTGGAATTATTCCTTCTGTCCAGCTATCAGAATAAGCAAACAATTTTCCGTTTAATTCTTTATTGCTTACAGATTTTATTATTTTATTAGTCGCTAGCAAACCGAACGGCACAGAAAATTTTCCGCACCAAACCGGCGAAGGAGGATTATCTTTTGGAGTTCCCCAAAGTTCTTTTGTAAGATTTTTAATTTTGCTTTTTGTTAACATTCCGTTAAAAGTTTCTTTCGCAATTCTTCTATCGTTGTTTGTTGCCTCTTCATGAGATTTCATATCTTCACCAAAAGGAATGTTATCAAAATCTTTTCCATAATGATCAGCATCAGTAGAAATTAAAAAGAAAATATCTTTTCCTAATTTTAAATTATTATCTTTAATATAGTCGGAAATTATTTTGGCTAATTCATTGCTCATATTTTCCATTTTTTCAAACGGCATTTGGGTAACCATAATAGGGGTAATTTTGATGTCTCGATTGTAGTATTGTAAGAAAGGGATAAGTGCTTCGATTGAGTGTTCGATGTCTTGGGCTTTATCGCTAACCATAATATTATTTTTATCTAATTTACTTTTTATGATTTCTCTAAGCGGTGAGATATTGACGTTTCCAAATGGCCCATGCCAGTATTTATAATCATCAAAGATTAAAACATTTTTAGGATCGTTCATTGCCTGGCGTACAGTTCCGTGTGTAACACCAAAAATCACTACCTCTTTAGTCTTTATTAATTTATAAAGCGGATAATAAATTTTTCCAGCATAGAGATAATCATCATGGGGGGAGATTGCTGCAACAAGATTTTTTGATGTAAAATTTTTACCAGGTATTGAATGCGAGGAAAGATATTTAACTAGTAAATTAATTTCAGTCGGTGTCCAGCAGAATCCGACGTTGTCTCGTATTGGCCTTATATCTTGTGCCATTGAAATTTCACTGAATAAATTAAACAAAACTATAATTAATAATGAATATCTATATAAATTTTTAATCTTCATAATTCTATTTACGCTTTATTAAGAATTTGACTGGCAATAAAATAGCAAAATTTATTTATGATGGAAATCTTTTGGAATGAAATATTCGAATCTGTTGATTTTTACACTAAAGTTGGCTCAGTATTTGAATAATTGAATAGAGATCATCAAAATGTAGCGAATATTAAGCCCAATTAAGCGATTTATTTGATAATTATTTGTTGATTTTTGTATCAATCTAAAAATTGTTTCTCAAAATAGTTCAAAAGTAACATTATTTTGCACTAGAATTAAAAAAATAAAAATTTTGTAAAAGGTTAGTAAGTTAAATTGTTTAGTTTCTACAAACCAGAGAATATGAAAAAATTCATTTTATTAAAAATATTTGGCACAATGATAGTGCTTTCAATATGCGGAAATAATTTTGCACAAACTAATCACAGCAACATTCAAAATGCTTTTTCTAATAATAAAAAATCAATTTCATCTGTTGGAAATGTTAGTGTAAAAACTTGGGCAGATGATAAAAAATCGGCATTCTCATTTACGTTTGATGATGGATTACAATCGCAGTATGATAATGTAAGACCAGTGATGAACAAATATAATTTTCATGCAACATATTTTGTAATTAGTTCTGTTCTTGTAGATTCTCCGCCGCTTATTTGGAGATATGGAACCTGGCCAGAATTTCAGGAACTTTATGCTGAAGGAAATGAAATTGGAGATCACACAGTTACACATCCCGATTTAACCTCTCTGAAAGTTGGAGATGAAAATACTCCCGGAACAATTACTTATGAATTATATCAATCAAAAGTTAAAATTGAGCAGAAGATCCCCAATTTAAAAATCACATCCTTAGCTTATCCATATTGTAATAATAATGATTCTGTAAGAAATGTAGCAAAGTTGTATTATGCATCAGCAAGATCATGCGGAACATATTCGGATTCATCAACTATAAGTGGAATGAATTGGTTTAGGGTTGGCTCTGGAGATATAAAATTTGATCAACCGAGAAATACATTAAGCGATGATCAGGATGAATTTAATAATTACACTCAAACATTACAAAATAATACTATTGCAAAAGGATTGTGGACAGTTTTTTTAGCACATGAAGTTGTTCCATTTTCTGAAATTTCTTCTGGAGCTGATTCTAGTTTGTATTATCCTGTTTCTAAAGAATGGCTAGATCAATTAGCTGAATGGATAAAGCAAAAATCAGACAGCAATTTAGTTTGGGTAGAAACTTTTGGTAATGTTACAAGGTATATTAAAGAGCGCGAAAATTTTTCTTATAATTTAATAGTTTCAACAAATTCAGAAATTCAATTTGATCCGATTGATGGATTGGATGATTCAATTTATAATTATCCGCTTACGGTTGATGTTACAGTTCCTTCAGATTGGACAAATGTTCAAGTTACTCAAGGAGAGAATACGTCACAAGTTATCACCTTTTCCGATGGAATTAATACTTATGTCAGAATTCATGTAATACCTGATGGCGGGACAGTTGAGCTAAATAATTCTTTAAATCTTTTCCAATTATCTGGAAAAGTAGTTTATGAAAATTCTGCAATGCTGCCTATAGAAAATGTTGAGTTAAAACTTATAAGCAGTACTGATACATTGACAACAACTTCTGATACAAACGGAAATTATGTGTTTGAAAATCTTAGCCCTGGAACATACACATTAACTGCTTTCGGAAATGGAAAATGGGGGGGAGTTAATTCCACAGACGCTTTAATGGCAGCAAGATATTTTTCTCATTTAACTTCTCTTGATTCACTTCAATTGAAGGCGGGAGACGTAAACAATAGCGGACAAATTAATGCTACGGATGCATTATTAATAGCGCGAAGATTTACTCATTTAATTAATTCATTCAATAAATCTGATTGGATATTCTCAACACCAGTAATCATATCAATTACTAATTCAAATGTTGTTGAAGACATAGAAACTCTAACTACAGGCGATTTGAATAAATCTTACAAACCTTAAAAATTTTTATATTATTTATAATATCTTTTTAATGGATGAGCCTCTGTATTAAAGATTATTTTATTGAAATTTAAAGTAGATTCAGGGGAAAATAATAAGTATAGATACTTTAAAGTCTCGGCAAGAAAAAAACTTTCCATCGAATCTTGCTTCTCTTTAGTAACCACATTTTTTAATTCTGCAAATCCTGCATCAGTTCTACAATATTTTATTATGTTGTTAACAAATGTTTTTCCCATTTCAAGATATTTCTCATCATGTGTATAATGATAAAGGTAATAAGCCGATTCAATAATTTCCGGGCGAAGGAAATATTGAGGATAAAGAATTTTCATGTTTGAAAAATTTATTTCTTCTGGTTCAATTCCCTCGAGGTTCCACATTTTATAACAAGAATTTTCAAGCTCTTCAGCTCTTTTAATATCTCCACTTAAAGCAAGCTCTGCTGGAAAGAATGCATCAAGTGAGCCAAAATTTGTAGATTTTTTTTCCCCTGTGTTCATATCAACTTGGCCATACCAAAATCCAGTTGAAGTAGAATCAGCTAAATATTTGTTAAGCGCTTTAATACTTGTTTCCCACATCTTCTTACAGTCTTTATCGCCAAAAAGCTTCCAACTTTTTAGAAGATATTCATAATAAGAATCTATTCCTCCGCTGATATGGCTTTCCATATCTACCCATTCGCCTGTATCCACATTAATGGATGATCCCACTAAACCAATTTTTGATCTTCGATTATATAATTGGACTAAAGCATTTTTTGCCTTGTTATAGTAAACGGATTTACCAGTCAATTTGCTTAACGTTCCAAATTCAATTAATAGAGTTCCTATTTCGGCTGGATTGCTTACCTCACCTTTTGTTTTTTCAGTTTTCAAATTTACAAACATATAAGGCATTCCGGTTTTTGAATTGAATACCGGCAGCAATCTATTTCCAAGATCTTCGGCGAGACTTAAAAATCTTTTGTCATGATCAAGCTCATAAGCCGATAATAATCCGCCAAGCATTCTAATTGTAATTTCAAAATTCTTTACATAAATATCTTTGTTGAATGAGAGGCTGTCTAAAATTAATTCTTTTGCTTCATTGGCTTCTTTCTTTAACCCCATTAAAGTCATAGTATCAAAGGCGTCAACTGGAGTCATTAGAAGAGAAACACCATACCAATCTTTATAACTTTTGCTAATTGGTTTTAATTCATCATGGCCCCAAGCATATTTTTTATAACCTTCCCAAGCATGAAGAAATTGTTTTTTAACTTCTTCTGCTAATTTTGCTTTATTAATTTTTTGCTTATCTAAATTATTTTGAATTTTATTAGCTGCCATTTGATTGGTAGATAAAATTAGAATTAAAATAAAAATTGGGAAAATTAATCTTGAAATTTTCATTTCGTGTTTCTTCTATTGATATAAAATATTTTTCTGAATTTAAAATTAATTTAATTAAACTTTAAGTAAATATGGTTTTTCTTGATGAAGTTTTATAATTAATTCGCCGAAAAGTGTATTTGCCCAAGCAAACCATTTTCTGGTAAATATTCTAGGATTATCAGCATCGAAAGATTCATGAATGAAACCTGAATCTGCATCCGTTTTAATTAATGTTTTTAAGCATGAAGAAATTTCTTCATCATTTTCTGAAGTAAGGGCACGCATAATTAAACTTAATGGCCAGATTTTTCCCATGCCGGTATGAGGACTTCCAATTCCTTCCCCAAATTTCCCTTTAAAGAAGTAAGGATTACTTTCGCTTAAAATAAACTTTCTTGTGTTTTGATAAATAGGATTTGATTCAGAAATACATCCAAAGTATGGAAGAGATAAAAGTCCTGGAAAACTAGGATCATCCATGAAAAGTTGATTGCCGAAACCATCAGCTTCATATGAGATCATTTCGCCAAAATTTAGATGATTGGTAAGTGAATAAATTTTTAAAGCATTTTCAACTTCATCGGCCAGCGTAGAACATTGCTGGGCAAAATTTTTATCGTTAAATATTTTTACAAACATTTCGGAAAGTTGTCTTAACGAAACAACAGCAAAATAATTTGACGGAATGTAAAAAGGAAAAATTGTTGCATCATCCGAAGGTCTAAAGATTGAACAGATCAATCCAACTGGTTTAATCGGATTTCCATAGCCGCTACCGGGAACAGTATCTGGTTGCCATGCGGTAATTCTTTGAAACTTATATGGGCCATGTCCATCTTTCCTCTGTTGCTGCTTAAAAGTCTTTAAAACAAGTTTCATTGCCTCAATCCATTTTGAATCGAAGCAGGAAATATCATTCGTAGTTTTCCAATAACCATGTGCAAGTTTAATCGGATAGCAAAGAGAATCGAGTTCCCATTTTCTTTCATGGAGCTCGGGTTTCATTTCTGTCAAATCTTTATCCCATTCACTTCCGGTAGGTCCAAAATTAAATGCATTTGCGTAAGGATCAATCAATATGCATTTGGTTTGCCTATTGATTACTCCAGCAAGAAGTTGTTTAAGTTTAACATCGTCGTTTGCTAATGGTAGATATGGCCAGACTTGTGCAGATGAATCTCGGAGCCACATTGCATTGATGTCGCCTGTAATTACAAACGTATCTGGTTTGCCATTTAGGAATTGAAAATTAACAGTAGTATCAAGCGTGTTGGGATAACAATTTTCAAACATCCACGCTAGTTTTTCATCCTTTATATTTTGCTTAACCTCTTCAATTTTATTTTCAACTGCATCGCTTTTAAATTTTCGTTCACTAAGTAATGGCCTTTGCGAAATAAAATTTTTCATAATTGAAATTGATGAAAAATTATATTTTGATAAAGATAAACCTGCAAATGCAAGCCCGCTTGTTTTAATAAAATCTCTTCTTGTTGACATAAAATTTTATATTTAAATATTAAAACCTTTTTGGAATTCATTAAAGGTTTTTAATTTAATTAATTTATAAACAAATTCTATTTTTTCATTAAACAAAATTTGACTGCAATTTTAAATAAAAAAAGAGGAGAACGAAAATGATCCGATTCTCCTCTTTAAATGAAAAAACCATTTGCAATTTATCTTTCCCAATAAACTCTTATACTTTTTTCTCCTTCGCCATATTGAAAGGTAAAATTGCCCTGATATGATCTTGCTAAAGCTTCACCAATCCTGCGTGCAATATGAATACCAGTTGTTGTTAACGTTGCATGATTTTTGTTAAACTTCATTTCCATAATTCTTTCCAGTGGCCTGTCTTTTTTCTCAAGTTTTTCTGTATTCATTATTAAATTAGCAATCTCTTCTTCATGATCGCTGAAAAATCTTCCTTTTAATTCTATAAAACCAGCTGGATAATTGTCAGAAATTCTTTTGCATGCTGGACAAACAGTCTTCTTAATAACATTTGTAGTTTCTTTCCATGTCCACCTGCCATTATTAAATGTAGCACCACAATCAATACATATACTTTCAGCCGGAAGAGTGCTTGTTCCCAAGTATACATCTTTTCTTCTTTCTTTGATTAATCTGTCTATCCTTTTATGCGAGCTTTTGATATTCATACCTCCTCCTTCGAGTTGGAATTAGGTTTATGAAATTATGAATTTGTAATTAAATAACATTTGCTCGGAATTATTTTTTCCGAATGGAAATTTGAACACATACGTTAGTTTTTTAATTTTTCCCTCCCTTTAAATTAATTTAACATGAATATGTTTAAATAAATACAGTTATTCCTTTCATGTTTTTTATAATTATTGATTTTAATTGAAGTGAAATTTTTGCAGATTTTAGCAAATTTGAAATCCTTTATTGCTGCCAACTACAATCTAATTTTCTTTATAGCAATTGTCAATCTTAATTTTTAGTATCCTTTTTAATGAGTGATTTTTTCCACAAAAAAGAGATTAAACGATCTTAAAAAATAAAAATTTATTTATGTATAAGATTTTTATTGCCTTTTGTAAGATATTTATAGAATTTTATACATCAAAAATTTATGAAAGGGGTACATGGAACTAATCATAAAAAGCCCAGAAATTAAAAATAATGATTTTATCCCGGTAAAATACACGTGCGCCGGTGCTAATATTTCACCGCAGCTAAAATGGACTTGCGACAATGAAAAAGTAAAATCATTTGTAATCCTACTTGAAGATCTTGATGATAAAAATGGAACTCCAATTCACTGGATTTTATTTAATATTCCATCTTTTATTATGCAGCTTCAAGAAGATATTACTACGGTGCGAAATGTGCCAGATGAGGTTTGTATTGGTACAAATGATTTTGGAAAAATTGGATACACTGGTCCTTGTAATCAATCCGGAGTTCATCATTTTGCATTTAAGATTTTTGCTTTAGATAGAGGCTTGCCTCTAGTTCCGGGCTCTACTAAAAATGAAATTTTAAAAGCAATGGAAGGGCACATTGTTGGTAAAGGTAAGCTAGTCGGAAAATATAAAAATTCAAAATAATCATTCTGATTTTTTTGTTTACCTTTTATAAATTTCTTCATCATTATCAAGAAATTCTTTTCGAGAAGAATCCTATATTTAATTAATTAAATTCAAACAATTTTTTTCCTAAACTTTCATGACTACAATAAAAGGTATTGTTGATGTTTACGTTTTCCATAATTCCGATTCCGGTTATAGTGTTGTTAAGTTAGAAGATGGAACAACAATCATTGGCATTCTTCCCAAATTTACTTCAGGTGAAATAGTTGAATTTAATGGTGATTGGGTTACTCATTCAAAGTTTGGAAAACAATTTAAAGCCGAAAATTTTAAAATTCATTTACCTATTTCTGAAGAAGGAATAATTAAATTTCTCGGTTCCAGAATTATTAAAGGAATTGGAGAAAGAACAGCAAAAAAAATAGTTGAAAAATTTGGCAGTAAAACTCTGGATATTCTGGATAATGATATTGAAAAGCTTAGTGAGATTAAAGGATTTAGTAAAAGAAAAATTGAACAAGTTAAAAAAAGCTGGGAGGAACAGCGAGGAATTAAAAATACATTGATTGCACTCCAATCATTAGGAATTACTTCCGGCATTGCAATGAAAATTTATAAAACTTACGGTGAAAATTCTGTTAAAATAGTTCAAACAAATCCTTATAAGTTAACTTATGATGTCTGGGGCATCGGTTTTAAGCTTGCCGATAAAATTGGGCAAGATGTTGGCATAAGCCATAATCATCCATTTAGAATAAAAGCAGGAATTATTTTTATCTTAAATGAAGCTGCTAAAAATGGCCACGTTTTTCTTCCGCTTGAGGATCTAATTAAGCATTGCAACCAAATGCTTGATTTCGAACTTGCATACGCAGATCAAATGCTAATTGATCTTGAAAGCGATGGCGAAATAATTATAAAAGACAATAAAATTTATCTTGCATATCTTTTTTATGCTGAAGCAGGTATTGCAAGTTCAATTAAAAAACTTTTATACAAAAAAATTGAAAAAACAATTGAATCTGAAAATCTTTTGAAATCAATTTCTTATAAATTTTCTGAGGAACAAGTTCTGGCAATTAAATGTTCGCTTGAAAATAAGATTCTTATTCTCAACGGCGGACCAGGAACCGGTAAAACGGAAACGTTAAAAGGAATAATCAATCTTTATGGCATCTTAAAGAAAAAAATTCTACTAGCTGCGCCAACAGGAAGGGCAGCAAAACGAATGAGTGAAGTCGTCGGCAAAGAGGCAAAAACTATTCATAGATTGCTTGAATACAATCCGACGCTAAACTTATTTAATTTTAATAGTGACAACAAACTTGAAGTTGATCTGATAGTAATTGATGAAGTTTCGATGATGGATACTTTTTTGATGTATAACCTTCTAGAAGCAATAAACGAATCAACTACACTTATACTTGTAGGTGATACTAATCAGCTTCCTTCAGTAGGGCCAGGGAATGTTCTTCATGATCTTATCATCTCTGGGTTAATTCCAGTAGTTACATTAACAAAAATATTTAGGCAAGCTGAAGAAAGTCAAATTATTTTAGCTGCTCATCAAATTAACAAAGGAATATTTCCGAATTTTTCTAATGGGCTGGAAAGCGATTTCTTTTTCATTGAAGAAAATAATGAAGAGAAAATTCCGGAATTAATTTTGGACCTTTGCAAGAATCGGCTTCCCACTAAATATAATTTTAATCCTATAAGTGATATCCAAGTATTAAGTCCAATGCATCGTGGAGAAGCAGGAACTAATACTTTGAATAATATATTACAATCCGGTTTAAACAATGGTGAATTAATATTAAAACACGGCGGTTATAATTATAAAGTTGGCGATAAAGTAATGCAGTTGAAAAATAATTATGAAAAAGAAATTTTTAATGGCGATCTTGGAATAGTAATTGGCGGGAATTCTGAAAAAAAATTATTAACAATTGACTTCAGTGGGAAATCTTTCATTCTCGATACTTCGGATCTCGATGAAATTACTCTTGCCTATGCGGTAACGGTTCATAAAAGCCAGGGCAGCGAATACCCTTGTGTTATACTTGCTTTAACAACATCTCAATATATAATGCTTCAAAGAAATTTACTTTATACCGCAGTAACACGCGCATCTAAGTTAATGATAATAGTTGGAACAAAGCGAGCAGTTTCAATAGCGGTTAATAATAATAGAATTGTTAAAAGATTTACTTCACTTTTTAAATAATAATAAAAATGTGAGGTTCACAAATATATAGTGAACCTCACAATGAATAATTACTTCATCAGAATCATCTTTTTTGTTTGGACAAAACTTCCCGATTTAAGTTGATAGAAATAAATTCCGCTTGATAACTGTTTGTGGTTTTCAGATTGTTGAGTATTAAATTCAACTCTATAATTTCCTGCCGATTGCATTCCATTTACAAGATCAGCTACTTCATTTCCTAAAATATCATAAACCTTTAATGAAACAAATTCTGGTTTATTAATGCTGTAGTTAATTGTAGTGCTTGGATTAAATGGATTAGGATAATTCTGCTCGAGCGAAATTGTCTGAGGAATTGTTCCGGGTTCTTTCTTTACGTCCGTAATTCTATTGCCGATAACAAACCAAACTGGAAATGTTGCATCAGTAACATAGCTTGTTGGCGTACCTGTGCCGGTAATGAAATCGCTTTGCAAAGTCATCTGATTTAGAACATCATGAGTAGCCGATGAGATAACTTGTTTATCATGATATACAATTATTTTATCATCACCGGAATAAGAAGGATAGCCAAGTGTACTTGTTGTTGCTACTACTGCAGATTTGCCAGTATTAAAATCTGCTGCTAAAACGCTGTAGGTATTATTATTTGTATTCCAATAATCAAACGTAAATCTAGTTTGAGAAGTTTTAGAGAATGAAGGATCGCCAATATCAATTCCTTTGGCTTGAGGTGGAAATACACTTTCCATATTACCGGATTTTACATCGAGTAAGTTTATACTCCAATAACTTATCGTATCGCCTGTAGAGCTTTTAATTTGATTAAATACATCGAACATTAGATATTGACCAGTCGGATCGAACGACATTGCATCAGCATACAAAGCTGTTTTTGTGTCAGCAACATCATAAGATGGTGTTTTGATCTTAAAAGCAGTATTTGTATTTGCTACAAGATCAAAATAATAAATTGTTGTATCAATATATTTTGATGTTAGAGCAAAACTATTTAAGCCCGGTCCAATGGCAACGCTCCACCAATAACCTGTTGAATCAAGCATAGTTTCTTGCGGATTACTTGGATTCGCATAAAGTGCTTTAAGATTATTATTCTGATCAACAAAAAGAATTAAACCTGAGGTATCTGTTACTGCGGGTCTTGTTAATACTTTAGTTTGAGATAAAGCAGAAAAATCTGAATTTGAATTTATTACAGTTTTAGCCATATAAATTGAATTCGGGTCACTTAAGTAATCTGTGTTAACTGCAAGTACCCAATTTTGTCCGATTACTTGAGATGTTGGCGGAGGCGGGGTAGGGTTGTTCTCGTAAACACCAACATTATCCCATGCTTTCTTTACTGCATTAAGCTCATTGCTGGTTGAACCGAAAAGATCAGTTGCAGCTTTTTCAGTTGCAATTCTTTCATCAATAAATTGTGAAGTGTGAGTTAAATAGACTGTTTCTGCTCTGTACCAAATTTTTCCAGCAGATGGTCTTCCTATTGATGAAGCAACAAAGTAAAATGCATAGTTTGGAATTCCGCTGTTAACATGAACACCGCCGTTATCATCAGTTGTGTTAACATATTCGCTCATATTTGCAGGCTGCCAACAAGGATCGCCTGGATTACCGCCATTATGTGGATTGCTCATATCTCTTAAGGCGCCGGATGGAAATGTTGTTAAGTCTTTAACTACTGTTGGACCAATTTGCCATGTAGTTGTATCAACTAATTTTCCAAAAACGTCCGACATAGATTCATTCAACGCGCCGGATTGATCCTGATATTCAAGGTTGGAAGTATTTTGAGTAACTCCATGTGTCATTTCATGTGCAGCAACATCAAGTCCACCTGCTAATGGTTTAAAGTATGTTCCGCCATCTCCGTAACACATAACTGTTCCAGACCAAAAAGCATTTTCCATCGGTTGTCCGTTTTCAGTAACATGAATAATTGAATAAATTGTCATTCCTTTATTGTCAATTGAATTTCTATTATATGTAGTACGGTAATAATTATAAGTTGTAATTGCATTATAATTTGCTGAAATAGATGTTGCATCACTCCACTGGTTGTTTGTTGAAGTTACATAATAGTATTGTGCATTGCTAGTTAAATCTGTGTTGCGTAAATCGAGGCAAACAATTGCACCAACCGGATTGGATGGCATTTGAGATTGCCCTGTATTAAACATTGGTTCCGATGCATCAATCATATAATAATTAGAACCAATTTGATAAGTCCCAAAAGTTCTGTTAACTCCATTTAGATCGGTTCCGCTGCCGGTTGTTGCTCCGTCAAAACAAACGTTGTTGTAAAAATTTAAAATGGTTCCATCTTGAGCATCAATAAAATAATACCAATCTTGTGAAAGTCCCGAACGAACTTCAGCGAACCATGCTAAATGCGGAATTTGCTGATGATCGTACCAAATAATTTTTCTTGCTGATGGCCCGTGATACTTTAATAAATTTTGAATCTGATCAGATAAACCGCTGACAGTCATTCTTGCTTTCAATTCATTTACAGCAATATTAACTGCATCTGAAGAATTAATTTTTCCTGAAATATCTTGAATTGAAAGCGGTGTTGGTTCAAATCTTCCGGTAAGTGAAGAAATATTTCCTTGTTTATCAAAATGAACATAGACTTCATTTCCCCAAACCTCTAAGCCTTTGTATACTTGTTCGTAACGAACGTGCGTCATTCCAAGGTCATCTTTTTTTGTACTTTCTAATTTAAATTCATTAGCTGGGTCAGAAATTTTTAGTAAATCTTTATTCGCTATCATAAAGTTCATGGCTTGAGTAACGGGATTATTCATAGATTGAATTGAATTGCTTTTTTGAACTGCCGGAGGTTTTACTTCAATCAATCTTGGAGTTCCATTTTTATTATCTAAAATGACATTTTTAATTTCATTAGAATTTAAAACCGAAGGTGAGGGAAGAGAAATTTTTCCGCCCATAATGTTTAGATTTGAAGCCAATGTTTTATTAGCAGTATATAGTTTAGTTGTTGATGGTTTCAATCCTAACTTGTTCATGAAACTTAAAAGTCGAGTAGAAATGTTATTATAATTTTTATTCAGTGAAACAAGAGATTGAGTTGAAGCAGGAAGATTAGTCTTTTTAGTTTTTTTAATGTTTTGCTGCGCCGCAAAAGAATTTACGATAATTGAAACTGACAGTATAAAAACAAAGTATCGAAAAATTTTCATAATATCCTCCTAATTATTTATTATCACTTTTAATATTTTTAATTTCTGAAATTAACTCTTTCATTGACTCAGGGAAATTTTCCGGCGGCTCAGATTGATTAAAAGATATTGAATTAATTTGAATATCTTTCATCAACACTAAATGAATAGTATAATTTCCAGTGTATTTATTGTTGTAAGTAAAAAGCTCGGGATTTTTCATTAGTTCAGATATTTTCTTCATTGAATCATTTGAAACGCTTACGCTATCTGTGGTTTCTTTAATTGAGTTAGGCTTTCTCTTCCAGAATTTAGCCCAGCCTTCACACGAAATTGTTATACCTGATTCCATACCAGTAAATCCTCCGCCTGAATAGAAATCAATTCGAAAATTATTATTCGTACTGCATAAATTTGAGTTTGAGCATGATGCAAGCGGAAAGAAAAGAAGTAACAGTGCTGCTGTTTTTACTAATTTAAACATATCTGCCCTTTGAAATTATTAAAAATGATTATTGAAATGTCCATAATTAATAATAAGAAAAATATAATACCACAACAAGAATTAAGTTTATGGTGTGATTTTAAATGTAGGGGGTTTTTAAAGATGAAAATTTGTTTTTATGAATTCTTAGAAGGTAAACTATCTTTAATAAATTTTATAGATTCAATTAAAATCAATTAAATAGTCATTTATCTTTTTTGCTTCGTGTTGTGCACCAATATTTGAATAATATTTTAAAGCACTCAAAAAGGAATTTTTGCTTTCACTCTTTCTATTCATTCGATTATATAGAACGCCAAGCTCAAACTCAGTTTCAGCTTTGTTCATTTCATTTTTCAACTCTTTATTAATTCTAAGGCTTGTGTGAAGATAATTTTCAGCAAGCGTAAAGGCTTTCTTTTCACGATAAATAATTCCTTTTAATTTATATATATCTGCGATTGAAAGTCTATCATTAATTTTATTGCAAACTTCTAAAGCTTTATTTGAAAAAGCTTCGCTAAGTTTGTAATTTTTTTGTTGAACATAAATGTATGCTTTACTGAGATAAGAAAATCCCAAAGTAGTTAAATCACCATTTTTAATAGAAAGTTTTATACTATTGTTAAATTCTCGAAGCGCCAAATTATATTTTTGAGTTTTAGTATACAGCATTCCAATATTGTGTCTAATTTCTGAAATTCGCTTTTCATCTTTTTTAGGACCAAAATAACGAAGAGCATTTTTATAATTTTTAAGTGCGAATTCGTAGTTGTTCTGAATCGTATTTATAATTCCCAAGTTAATTTCAATTTTGCCTTTCAAACTTTTATCAGAAGTTTTATTCAACAAAACAGAAGCTTTTTCAAAATGCACTTTTGATTTATCCAAATTTCCATTTTCGCCATAAATAGTGCCTAAGAGATTTTCACAATTTGCTAATCCTTTTACATTGTTAAAATTTTTATAAAGTGAATGTGCTTCTTTAATATAATTTAAACTTATTTCCCAAAGTGCTTGCTTACTAAAAATTTCACCTAAAGCTAATAACGATTCAGCTTTTATTTTGTATAAGTTGTTATTGCTTTTTGTTATACTGAAGATCTTTTCGTAAATGTAAACCGCTGATGAAAATTCAGAAGTAGTTTTTGAAAAGTTTCCAAGCTGTAAAAGTAATTCTAAAAATTTGTTTGGGGTTAAATTGATTTCTGCAAATGTTATTATTAAATCTATTTGCGAAGTGATTTTTAAATAATTATTAATTTCAATATTAACTTGATTGTTATCGTCAAAATTTAAATTGGTATTTTTCTCATTTGAAGTTTTTGTGATAAAAATTTTCGAAATAAATTCTTTTGCAATATCTTTACTAAAAAATTTATGAAGAATATTTTCTAAAATCTTTACTCTATTTTTCCCAAAGTTTTTCAAATTCAACTCATAAAATTGTTTATATATTTAGTTTCAGTACAAATTATTGAGCGAATGCATATCTTGAAAAATGGTGGAGCTCAGCATTTTTTACAGAAATTTCACCATCTTTTTCGTTTATTGAAATCCCATGGTTTTTAATTAACTCTCTTGAACCATCATCAGATATATAGTAAAAATCTACTTTATTTTTCTTATTTAACCCCATGCTTTTTAAGTCCAGGCCGACGAATGTAAGATTCAGTTTTACTATCTTATTAAACTTTAGAGCTGGCGAAAAAGTAATAGAAGCATCTTCATCGTTAGTAGTGGCAGTAATATTTTGAGGCTCTCCATCAAATGAATTGGGTCTAAATTTGATTTTAGCAATTACAGTAATATCATTAGTTCCATTCCAATAAGTTTTTGAAATTTGAATTACGCCACCATTTGAACCATCAATTAATTGTGAAACAGATACTTGATGTCCATCAGCACCTAAATCTCCAATATCAAAAGCTGAAACATTATTTTTATTTAGTGCTGTTTGCAACTCAACCGGATCAACAATGCTATTTCCATTGTCAGAGCATCCGATGAAAATTAAAAAAGCGGAGATAAACAATGAGAAAATTATTTGTTTCATGTTATATCCTTTATTGATACAAATTTTTCTGTTTTTAACTGATATATTTTTAAGCCTCCTTAGCGTGCCCAATGTTTATGCCATTTATGCTTTGTAAATTTTACTTTAGAAATAGTTGAATAAAAAAGTTTCGGGAAAAAATTACCTGTCATCAGGTAATAACTGCTAATTCATTTTGAGATAATGCATTATTTTGTAACAACTAGAATAAATAACCAATAATATTGTTCATTCTCTCATTACTTATATATAGAAAATATTAGTCGAAGTATTTTTTCGGTTAAAAATGATTTCAAATTGACCATAATGAGAAATAAGAAAAATAGAAATATACTATTCGTATATTTACAGAGTAAATTAAAGAATACAATAAAATCTAATTCGAATTATATAATTCTTATTCAGTTATTATTATTATTATTATTTAAACTTTTGGAGTTGTTAAATGAGCAGTGCAGATATTGGGCTAATCGGCTTGGCCGTAATGGGCGAAAATTTAGTTTTGAATATGGAAAGTAAAGGATTTACCGTAGCTGTTTTCAATCGGACAGTAGAAAAAGTAGATTCATTTATAAATGGAAGAGCAAAAAATAAAAATATTATAGGGACACATTCTATTAAGGAACTTGTCGATTCTCTAAAAAGCCCAAGAAAAATTATGTTGATGGTAAAAGCCGGCAAAGCTGTAGATGATTTTATTGACATGCTTATACCTTATTTGAATGAAGGAGATATAATTATTGACGGCGGAAATTCTTATTATCCCGATTCAATTCGAAGAACAAAATTTTTAGAAAGCAAAGGATTGCTTTTTATCGGTACTGGCGTTTCCGGCGGCGAAGAAGGCGCGTTAAAAGGCCCTTCAATAATGCCTGGAGGTAATCCGAAAGCATGGCAGTATGTTAAACCAATTTTTCAATCAATTGCAGCTAAAGTTGAAGACGGATCACCTTGCTGCGATTGGGTTGGCGAAAATGGTGCCGGCCATTTTGTAAAAATGGTTCACAACGGAATTGAATATGGAGATATGCAGTTAATTTCCGAATCGTATCAAATAATGAAAAATCTTCTTGGAATGAGTGCCGAAGAAATGCATCAAGTTTTTAATGAATGGAACAATGGTGAATTAGATAGTTACTTAATTGAAATAACAAGAGATATTCTTGCATTCAAAGATACTGACGGAAATCCGCTTGTTGATAAAATTCTTGATACAGCCGGGCAAAAAGGAACCGGCAAATGGACTGGAATTGCAGCACTTGATTTAGGAGTTCCATTAACATTAATTGGTGAAGCAGTTTTTGGGAGGGCTTTATCTTCATTTAAAGAAGAAAGAATTGAAGCAGCAAAATTTTTTAAAAGTCCAAAAATTAATTTCCAAGGAGATAAAAAATCTTTTATTAAAGATTTAGAAAAAGCGCTTTATGCTTCAAAACTTGTTTCTTATGCTCAAGGTTATTTATTAATGAGAGCTGCGGCAAAAGAAAATAATTGGAATTTAAATTATGGCGGAATTGCATTGATGTGGCGAGGCGGCTGTATTATACGTTCAGCATTTTTAGGGAAAATAAAAGAAGCATTCGATAATAATCCAAATTTATCTAATTTACTACTCGATCCATTTTTTAAATCTAAAATTGAAGAAGCTGAAGTAAGTTGGAGAAGAGTTATTTCTTTAGCTGTTTTAAATGGAATATGGATTCCGGCAATGTCAACTGCTTTGGAATATTTTGATGGTTTCAGAAATGAAAGATTGCCTGCGAATCTTCTTCAAGCTCAAAGAGATTATTTTGGTGCTCACATGTATGAAAGAATTGATAAACCCAGAGGTGAATTTTTCCATACAAATTGGACAGGCAGAGGAGGAGAAACAGCTTCTTCAACTTACAATGTGTAAAGTTGTTGTCTTAAACAAAATCGCTCATCAAAAATGGTGAGCGATTTCTGTTTTAAATAATATTAATCAGAAACTGGTTTATCAATATTGCCGCTCCATAAGTATTTTTTAGTTTCGGCAACAATAACACCATTTAAGAATATCAAAGAAATTAAATTTGGTATAGCCATCAATCCGTTTGTTATATCTGCAAAAGACCAAACTATATTCAATGATAAAACGGAGCCAATCATTACAAAAACAACCCACAGCCAACGGTAGGGTTTTATAATTTTTTCACCCAATAAATATTCGGCTGCTTTTTCACCGTAATAAGACCATCCCAAAATAGTGGAGAAAACAAAAGTCAAAAGTCCAATTGTTAAAACAATTGGTCCGATAATTGGCAAATCTGTAAATGCAGCTTTGGTTAATGATGCTCCATTTAATCCTTTTATCCATTCGCCGGAATTTACAACAACTAATCCAGTTAAAGCGCAAACAACAACTGTATCCCAAAAAGTACCAGTAGAAGAAACGAGAGCCTGGCGAATTGGATTTTTTGTTTGGGCTGCTGCTGCAACAATAGGCGCACTTCCTAATCCAGATTCATTTGAAAATAATCCTCTTGCAATTCCATATCTGATTGCTTCGCGCATTCCTGCGCCGATAAATCCGCCAACTACAGCATGCCCACTGAATGCACTGCTAAATATTAATTGAATTGTTGCTGGTAGAGAATTAAAATTAATTATTAAAAGTAAAATGCATCCAAGAATATAAAACACAGCCATAAAAGGGACTAATTTTTCACAGACGCTAGCTATCGATTTTATTCCGCCGATGATTACAATTCCGGTAAGCACTGTCATTACAGCGCCTGTAATCCATGGCGAAATTTTAAATGTTTCGTTAACTAAAGAAGAGATTGAATTTGCTTGAACCATATTTCCAATTCCAAAAGCTGTTATTGCAGTAAAAACTGCAAATATTACAGCAAGCCATTTCTTTTTTAATCCGCGTTCTAGAACATACATTGGCCCGCCAGCCATTAAACCATTTTTTGTTGTTATTCTATATTTAACAGAAAGAACAGCCTCGGAATATTTTGTCGCTATTCCGAAAACGCCTGTTAGCCACATCCATAAAACAGCTCCAGGACCGCCTGCTGCAACTGCAGTAGCAACTCCAACAATGTTTCCTGTTCCGATTGTTGCCGCTAAAGCAGTAGTCAATGCTCCGAATTGACTTATATCTCCTTCACCTTCTCTGCTTCGTGAAAAAGATATTTTTATAGCTTTGCCAATGTATCGCTGAATAAATTTTAACCGAAATGTTAAAAATATATGAGTACCGAAAAGAAGTACTAGAAGAGGAATTCCCCAGACAAAGTCACTTGTCTGCTGCAGTAAATTTTCTAAATAATGCATTTAACTCCTGATTAATTTTTAAAAATAACTTTTAAAAGGAGACTTAAACATAAAATATAAATTTCTTTAATAAACAAAAAACTTTTTAGAATGTAAAAATTAATTGATTTAAAAAATTATTAATAACTCTCAGTGAAAATAAATTATAGCTTATATTCTAGCTGGCTTGAACTAATAAGTATAATTTTTGAACTGGTATTTAATTATTGAACTTAATTCTAGTTTCTCAATTTCATTAATCTATTAAAACAGACAAAAAGAAAGAAACATTTTACGGTATGTTTTTTGAATCCGATTTCTACCACCAATCTATCAGCTTAATAAAAGCAATAAAATTATGTTAGAAGATCTATATATAGAACAAGATAAAGTACCTAAAGGTTTTATTGTGTTTAACATTATGAGAAAAATGTTCTGTTTAGATATCAATAATGTATTAACAATAATTAGCACAAAAGAATTAAATCAATCACAATTCTTTTTTAATTATAGTACAAATACAATCAATTATCATGGAGAAATATTTCCATTAGTTGAATTTAATGTTCATTATAATCTTAAATTTTCTGTAAATGACATTTCTAAACATTTAATATTTTTAAATTATAAAGGGAATAAAATTGCTTTGTTTGTTGATCAAATTGTTGATTACATCGCAACTAACAATTCGATGATAGACCAAATAAAATATGTTCCTACTCAAAGGAAATCTTTTATTAATGGTCAAATTCAATATGAAGGGAAAAGTTTCCTAATGTTGGACTTAGACCAAATTTTGGAAACGTTTAAGCAGCGTATCACTTTCGAAGCTTGTAATAGAAATAAATCTTCACTCCGATATAAATAAAAATTATCTAATTATTTTTTAGAAATTTTATCAAGAAATTAATTCAATTATTTAATCTGTATTGGGCTCAATCTCATTGCTGTTAATTCCTCTTGCTTCAAGTTCGGCTAATTTTTCTTTGCCGTATGCAATCTTTGTAATTGTTACAAATAAAACCGGGACAATAAATACCGCAAGCAATGTTGCGGCAAGCATTCCGCCAAGAACCGTCCAGCCTATTGTTTCTCTTGCCTGAGCGCCGGCGCCAGTTGCAAAAGCCAGCGGAGAAACACCAAATATAAATGCCATCGACGTCATTAGAATTGGGCGGATACGAAGCTTTACTGCTTCAATTGTTGCCTCGACGATTGGCATGCCTCTATCAACGCGCTCTTTGGCAAATTCAACAATCAAAATTGCGTTCTTAGCTGCAAGTCCAATTAAGGCGATTAAACCAATTTGTGAATAAACGTTGTCGCTTAAACTTGGCAAAAATGTTAAAGCAATAATTGCCCCGAATGCCGCAATCGGAACAGCAAACAAAATTGAAAAAGGAACCGACCAGCTTTCATACAGAGCTGACAGAAATAAAAACACAAACAAAATAGACAAAGCAAAAATTGCAATTGTACTACTGCCGGCATTTATTTCTTCGCGGCTTAAACCGGAAAATTCATAACCATAGCCAGCAGGAAGAACTTGCGCTGCAACTTCTTTTAATGCTTGAATTGCTTGTCCGCTGCTATAACCTTCCGAAGAATTCCCATCTACTTCAGCAGAACGGAACATGTTATAATGTGAAACAACAGGTGCGCTTTCAATTACAGTATAATTAACCAAATTATTTAGAGGAATCATGTTGCCTGATGAATTCCGTACATAATATTTTCCAAGATCTTGAATGCTTGCGCGGAAACTTGTATCGGCTTGCGCAACTACGTGGAAGTTCCTGCCATAAATTGTAAAGTCATTTACATAAGCACTGCCCAAAAAAGTTTGAAGAGTTGAGAATACGTCTGCAATGTTTACTCCAAGCTTTTCACATTTTACTCTATCCACATTTACTTTATATCCCGGAGTGTTTGCTGTGAAAAATGAAAATGCGTGACTAATTTCCGGGCGTTTATTAGCGGCGGCAACAAAATTGCGCACAACATCGGCAAACTGCTGAATGTTATTAGTGCTTTCCTGCTGTTCAATTTCAAATGTAAAACCGCCGGTTTGTCCTAAACCTGGAATAGCTGGTGGAGGAATAACAACAATGTTTGCATTTTCTATTGAAGCAAATTTTCTTCTTAAAGTTCCAATCAGTGCATCAAGTTGAAGAGATTTGCTTGTTCTTTCATCCCATGGAGTCAACTGTGTAAATATAGTACCGCTGTTTGATTTGCTTGCAAATGTAACAACATTTAATCCGCTTACTGCTGCAAAATGACCAATTCCTTTAGTATGCTTTAAGATATCCATTATCTTGTTCATAGTTTCTAAAGTTCTAGTGGAGGAAGCAGCTTCAGGCAATTCAAAAGTTATATATAATCTTCCAACATCTTCAGTAGGAATAAATCCGGTAGGTTTCGCTTCAAAGAGCAGAACAGTTCCAGCGTAAATCAAAATTAAGACAATAAGAAAATATGGAGCAGCTTTTATACTTTTTCTTACTCCTAAAGAATAATTCTCTGTTGTTTTCTTGAACCAATTATTGAATAAGAAGAAAAATTTATTTATACCTTTAGAGTCTTTATCCAAATGTGTCGGCTTCAAAAATAAGATACATAAAGCAGGAGTTAAGGAAAGAGCAACAAATGCTGAAATTAAAACTGAAATTGCAATTGTTATAGCAAACTGCTGATAAAGCTTTCCAACAATTCCAGGAATAAATCCCACCGGAATAAATACTGCCGCTAGAATTAATGCAATTGCTACAACTGGACCGGAGATATCTCTCATTGCGCGTTTTGTAGCTTCAAGTGTAGTTAGTCTTTCATTATCAATATAATGTTGAACTGCTTCTACAACAATTATTGCATCATCAACCACAATACCTATTGCAAGAACAAATCCAAACATTGTAAGTGTGTTGATGGTAAATCCAAGAGGAATAAAAAATGCAAAAGTGCCAATAACAGAAACTGGAATTGCCAATACAGGGATAATAGTAGCACGCCAATTTTGAAGGAATAAAAATACAACAAGTACAACAAGCCCCAGCGCCTCTAAAAGTGTTACAACTACTTCATCAATTGAAACTTTAACAACTGATACCGCTTCGAAAGGAACATTATAATCAACATCTTTTGGGAAAGATTTTTTAAGAACAGACATTTCTTTATAAATACCATTAGCAACTTCCATTGCATTGCTTCCAGGCGCCTGGAAGATGAGTAAAAAAGATGCTCTTTTCCCATCAACGAAAGAGTCGCTTGAATAACTAGCCCTGCCCAATTGAACTCTTGCAACATCTTTCAAATAAACTTGCGAACCATCTTTTGGATTAACATGTACAATAATATTCCCAAATTGCTCTGGTGTACTTAATCGGCTGTTTGTAAAAACTGTATATTCAAAAGATTGGCTCGAATTCTGCGGTGGAGCACCAACAGTGCCTGCTGCAACTTGAAGATTCTGGGAAGTCATTGCGTTTGTAACATCACTGGCGGTTAGTCCTAGCTGTGCAAGTTTAAGAGGATCGAGCCAAACGCGCATACTAAAATCATCGGCTCTTGTAAAAATATCACCTACACCTGGAACCCTGAGTAGATCGTTTTTAATAAATATGTTTGTATAGTTATCAAGAAAAGAAATATTGTGAGTATTATTAGGTGAAAAAATAGCAACCAGCATTAAAATACTGGCATTTCTTTTCCTTGTGGTAATTCCTAATCGTTTAACAATATCAGGCAACTGTGGAGTTGCAATACCAACTCTGTTTTGAATATCCATTGCTGCAATATCAGGATCAGTTCCAACATTTAACACTACATTTATTGAAGAACTTCCGCTATTGGTACTAGTGCTTGTCATATAAGCCATCCCTGGAGTACCATTAACCTGAGATTCAATTGGAGTGGTAACAGTTTGCTCAACTGTTGTTGCATCAGCACCAGTAAAAATACCAGAGATTTGAACAGTGGGTGGAGTAATATCAGGATATTGACTGATAGGCAAATTAAAAATAGCAATTAAGCCAACTAGTACAATTATAATTGAAATAACAATAGCGGTTACAGGCCTTTTAATAAATGTATTTGCAATCATTTCATTTCCTATAAAAGAATTATCTTACAGCAGTTTGGTTTGTTTTATTATTGTTTTTTTGAATTATACTTATAGGAGAATTGTCACGAAGTTTTTGTACTCCTTCTACAACAATTTGGTCTCCCAAGTTTAAACCATTTTTAACAATAACTTGGCTGCCTATATTGATTCCAATATCAACTCTCTTTTGAATCGCATGCCCATTCCGAATAACAAATACGAAATATTCGCCCATCTGTTCTACTATTGATTTAAAAGGAATTATAATATCATTTGAAGTAGTGACATTCAAAACTCTAACATTACAAGTTAATCCAGGTTTTAAATAATTTTTAGGATTTGGAAAAACGAGTCTTGCTGTAATAGTTCCAGTTTGAGGATCAACTGCACGATCAAGTAAAATTAATTTTCCTGTATTAGGATATATTGATCCGTCTGCAAGCTGTATTGTGAATAAGGAATCCGTACTTTTTGTTTTTTTACTTAAAAGATCTTCGAAGCGTCTAATTTTATCTTCGTTAACTGCAAAATCAACTGCCATTGGGTTATCTGACGAAATTGTATTCATCAATGTTTGTCCAGCAATAATTGCAGAGCCTAATTTTACTTGAGAAATTCCAATAGTTCCATCAAACGGAGCGTAGATACTTGAATTGCGAAGATTGGTTTCAACTTCAGATAAGTTGCTCTCGGCAGCCTTTAAATCAGCTGCGGCATGTTCTAAAGTTTGCGTAGCCACTGCATTATTTTGTGCTAGCTGTTGGTATCTATCATAATCTTGTTTTGCTTTGTCCAAATTTGCTTTTGCAACATCATAAGCAGCTTTATATTGCTGCTGATCAATACTGTAAAGCTTCATGCCCTTTGTAACATGCTGTCCATCTTGAAAATAAATATTAGTTAAATAGCCCGATACTTCTGACCTAATTTCAACTTGATTGAGAGCAGTAACAGTTGCCGGGTAAGTATCATAATATTCTGCTTTCTCCGGAATAACAGTATAAGCTGTAACTTGAGCCGGAGGAAATTTTTGTTGTGCACCCTTATTGCTGCTGCACGAAATTAAAGAAAAAGAAATGCCTGCAACTATTGCAGTCAATCCTAATATTTTGATTTGGTTTTTCATGTTGTTTATTTCATTTAATTAATATTTAATTATTCCAAGCGCCTTTTCAACATCTAATTTGCTGCTGAGAAGCTGATATAAAGAATTTGAATAATTTACTTCTGTAGTGCGCAAATCAGTTTCTGCAGTTATTACATCAAGATAAGTTTTTACGCCGGCTTTATATTGAAGTTCAATAGTATTGTAAACATCTTTAACTAGAATAAGATTTTTTTTCGCAGCATTGAAACTGCTTAAATTACTTTTATAATTTGCCATTGCCTGTGTATATTCTACATTTAGTAAATTTTTGAGAGAAGCTATATCATACTCATTTCTTTCAACTTCTAACGATGCTTGATCAATTTCCTGAAATCGCTTTCCACCTTGAAAAATAGGAAGAGAAAGAGTAATACCAACGTATTCGCTAGGATAGTTTATATTGTATAGCTTTTGTAATTCATCGTTTTGAAAATTGAAATTATAATTTCCGAAAGCTGTTAGTGTTGGCAAAAAGCTCCAATAATTATAATTTAAATTTGCTTTCTGTAGTTTAAGTTGAGTTTGAAGGAGTTTATACTCAATGCGATTATTATAATTTAGTGTAATAGTAGTGTCAATAAAAGCTCCCTTTTCCATTTCTGTTGAATCGAAAGCAAGAGTTAAACCTTCATTAACCGGATAGCCCATCAAATTTTTTAATGATGCGTAATTTGTTTTTAAACGTTCTTCATCAAATTTTTGTTCTGCCATTGAATTATTTAGTGAAATGCTGGCTCTTTCATAATCAGTTTTATCAACAGTGCCGCTTTTATATTGGTAGTATGCATCTTTATAACTTTGTTGAAGACGTATTATATCTTCACTTGCCAGATTAATTTGTTGTAGAGCCAAAAGTACACTGTAATAAGCTTTACTTACATTAACAACAAGATTGATTTTATTGTTTATTGTAGACTGACTTGCCTGCTGACGAACATTGCTTGCTGTGCTGCTAGCAAACAAAACATCTCTATCAAAAAGCGTTTCAGTCAATGTAAACTGGGCATTAGATGTATTAACCAATCCGATATGAACTGGATTTCCCTGAAAAATTGATGTTGGCAGCTTATAATTATGCTGGAAGTTAAAGTTTAAATTTAATTGTGGAAACCAGTCAGCTAACTTTGATTTAATCTGCTGGTTAACGATTTTTTCATCTAATAAAGATTGTTTAATTGAAGGCTGATGTAAGAGTGCATAATTAACACAAGTTTGCAAATTTGCATTCGTTAAAAGTAAATCATTTTGGTTATTTAATTGAGGGAAAATTGTTCTATTTATTAGAATAAAAAAGACAAGCGTAATGAATTTATTTTGCATTTATTGACTATAGATAAAAGTAAATAAAAGTTAACACATTTTAAGTTATTGAAAGTAATATTATTCTTATAAAATAAATTTGATAGAAATCAATTAATTGTTTCATTAAAATCCCAAGTCTTAAAACAGTACAAGAAAAACAGTTTGGTAAATAAAAAAGATATATTTTGTTGCGATTTTAACTTGGCATAATATTCGTCTACTTTTTAAACAAAAACATGTTTTAATGAATAAAAATTTGACACCATATTTATTAGGACAGTTTAATTTTTTTTCTTAGTAATTTTTAAATTACGTCTGTTGTGTTTTATAATAAATTTTTTATATTAGTAATGCCGCCTATACTATATCCAGTTTATATTGTTTTTAATAGATATAAATTAAATGGTAAGACGCTATGTTATCAAGCGGGGAATTTTCAAAAAATATATCTAGCGAGTATAAAAATTCTAATCATACTTATAATAGACTAGTTGAAGAAATAAGAAGAGTAGAATCGGAAGAAAATCATAAAAATGATTTGGTTTTTGTGATTGATAACGATAATAAATTCTTATATGCCAATAATCTTTTCCAAAATTCTTATCAGTACACAATTGCGGAACTGATCAACCTAGATTTGAATAAAATATTTCTTAGCTATAATAATATTAAAACAAATAATGGTCCATCAATTCAAAATAAATTATCCGTTTCCCAAAAATTATTAAGCTTAAAAAAAGATAAATCATTAGTTGAAGTAAATATTACAATTCTTCCAATTTATGGTAGTAACAAAGAATTATGCGGTTATACTAATATCATATCACACTTCAATGAAAATATATTGGATGAAGAAATTATTCCAAGGCTATTAAAAGAATTTAATGGTGCATCTCAAAACTTCCCGGATATATTTATAAAAATAGATAAAGATGGGAACATAAAAGATTTTAAATTCATCGATTTGACAGAAGAAAATTTTACCAGAACAATTCTAATAAAAGGTAACATAAACATTTTATTACCGCAAGTATCCATTAAAAAGCTATTAAGTTCTTTAAGAAAATTAAAAAATAAAAATGAAATCGAAACGTTTGAAGTTCCAATTATAATTGATGGAATTAAGAGTATATTTAAAATTGATCTAACTTCTACTTCAAGCGAATTCTTCTTAATTACTTTAAAAGATGTTACTAAAATAAAAAATTCCGAAAATGAGATTAGGAAAAATGTTTCAAAATTTTATGCTCTTTGGAATTATAGTTTAGATGGAATGAGATTGTTAAATAAGGCTGGAATTATAGTTGCGGTAAATCCATCTTTCTGTAAATTAGTAGAGATGAAGCCAAATGAGTTAATTGGGAAACCATTTCATGTTATATATTCGGAACAAAACCTTATTGATATTAAAGCTATAGAACAAAAAATAAAGAATGCATTTAATGATAGAAATTTCAAAAACTATTTTGAAGGAGAACTATACTTAAAATGTAATAAGAAGAAATATTTTGATGTAAGCAGCACTATAATTGAATCTCAAACTTCAAATCCGCTTTTTGAACGAGATGCGTTTTTATTATCAATTTTTAGAGATATTACCGAACGTAAAATTTCAGAAGATGCACTACGAAATTCAGAAATGTTATTCAGGTCTATTTGGAAAAGATCTCATGACGGTATGAGGTTAACCGACAAAGATGGAAATATAATTTCAGTTAATAAATCATTTTGCAAATTATTCCAAATAGAAGAAAATGAATTATTAAACAAACCTTTTTATAAAGTATACAAGCAGAGTGATGAAGAAAATGAAATAAGTTTAAATAATTACAGAAAATTATTTAATGAAAAAACTGTTGGAATTAATCATTGGGAACATAAAATATTGCACAACGGGAAATCAATATATCTCGATGTTAGTTTCTCTTTTCTTGAATTAAAAGATAAAGGAAATTTATTATTATCAGTATTTAGAGACGATACTAAATACAAAAAGATTGAACAAGATCTTCAGAACTCAGAAAGACTAGCTGCTATTGGAACAATGTCAGCATTTTTAGCTCATGAAATAAAAAAACCAACAGCTGCAATTAAGAGTTATGTTGAAATGTTGTGTGAAAATATTTATTTGCCAGACGATACTAAAGATACCTTAGAATTGCTAAATGATGCAGTTGGTCATCTTAACAAACTATTAAATGATGTTTTGCTTTTCTCACAGAATAAGGAATTAATGAAGATTAAAATTGATCTTAAATCTTTAATAGATAAAGTTCATGAGTTATTGCATAAAAAATTAAACGACTGTAATATCAGATTTCTTAATAATGTAAAAGATATTTATATCAATGGTGATTATTTTAATTTGATTTCAGTCTTCACAAATTTAATTGAAAACTCGATTGAAGCAATTTCCTCCAATGGAGAAATTATTATTTCATCAGTATCGAATGAAAAAAACTATTCAATTTATATCGAAGACTCTGGAAAAGGGATTAATGAAAATGAAAAAATCTTTAATCCATTCTATACTACAAAATCAAGTGGCACAGGTTTGGGTTTAAGTATCGTAAAAAAAATTCTTGAAAACCACGATGGTTCAATAAGACTATTGTCTTCAAGGCCTGGCAAAACAATTTTTGAAATAAAATTCCCAAGAAACAACAGTGATGGAAAAGATACTAATAATTGATGACGATAAAGCCTTTGCGCAAACGTTAAAAATATTTTTAGCTGATACTTTCCCAGTAGTACATTATGTTACCAGCGGTGAAGAAGGAATTGAATACGTCTTAAAAGAAAATCCGGATGTTGTACTTACCGATTTAAAGATGCCAAAAATGAATGGTTTGGATGTTCTTCAAAAAATAAAAGAGATAGATAGCACAATTGCAGTTATAATAATTACTGCGTTTGATGAAACCGATTCAATAATTAAAGCTATGCAATTAGGGGCATTTGATTTTTTTGAAAAATCTCTTGATCTAAAAAGAATAAAATTAATAGTTAGAAAAACTCTTGAGAACAAGAAAAAAATCGATCAAATGATTATACCGCTGCCTGATGAAAGAGATAAGTTCTTATTAAAAAATTTCATGGTTGGCGGTTTAACAGAACAAATGAAAGAAATATTTAAGAAGATTGGTAAAGTTTCCGGAACTAGGGTTAATGTTTTAATTCAAGGAGAAAGCGGAACTGGTAAAGAATTAATTACTAGAATGATTCACTACAGTGGAATTACCAAGGATGAACCTTTTATTGCGGTTAATTGTTCAGCTTTGCCAGAAACTCTTCTTGAAAGTGAATTATTTGGGCACGTGCAAGGTGCATTTACCGGAGCAATGAAAAATAAAAAAGGTAAATTTGAACTTGCTGGTAAAGGCACAATATTCCTAGATGAAATTTCAGAATTCTCTCCCAATCTTCAAGTAAAGCTTTTAAGAGTTATTCAAGAAAGAGAATTTGAGCGAGTAGGCGGTGAAGAAGTTATTCAAATGCAGGCAAGGATTGTTGCCGCTACAAATAAGAATTTAATAGAATTGGTAGAGAAAAAATTGTTTAGAGAAGATTTATTCTATCGATTAAATATTTTTTCAATAAATGTTCCTCCTCTTCGTGAAAGAAAAGAGGAAATTCCCAAATTGGTTGTTCATCTTTTAGGAAAAATAAATTTAGAAGTTCATAAAAAAGTAAACACAATTCCATTTGAAGTTATGGAAATGCTAAAGAACCATGAGTGGCTTGGAAATATTAGAGAACTTGAAAACACTTTAATGAATGCAGTTTTATTGGCAAAGGATAATGTATTAGAAAAAGAATATTTTAATTTTGTTCAGCACAATGGTCATCAAGAAAAATCAAATAGTTTGATGACACTTGCAGAATCAGAAAAAATACATATACAAAATGTTTTAGACCATGTTAAATGGAATAAAAGTCAAGCAAGCAGAATATTAGGAATAACAAAAACAACTTTATACAATAAAATTTCTCAATACAATTTGAAGGAATCTTAAAACTAATTCGAATATTCAATTCTTTAAACCAACACAAACATTAGCAACACCAAATCATTTACGAACAAAATATTTTTTATATAAAGTAATAGTTTAAAACTTATATAGTGAATATAAAAAAATTAGACCACTCCATAGAATAACTCTATAAATTTTCTCAAATGATCAGAAATAATTTTGGTCTGTTTTTTGAGTTTTCCAATCGAAGGAGAAAATGATATGGATGAAGTAAAACAGTCACTTTTAGATAATTGCAACGGCCTTCTAACTTTTAAAATTGCAGGCTTAGATTTTTGCACAGACATGGCAAATATTGTTGAAATTATTAATCCAGTCGAGCTTGATCAAGAAGAAAATATCAATTCTGAAAATCCTCATGTCAACCTAGGAGTTTTGAAAATTTCAATAATTGATATTTATAGTATGTTCGGTTTCTTACCAAAAGAGCGTACTAAAGATGATCGCATAATAATAATAGAAACCGAAAATCAATTTTTCGGATTTGTTGTTGAAAAGATAAGCAATATTTACAGCCTGGATAAAGAATTGAAAAGTGAAATTGAGTTTGTCTCATGTACAGGATTAATTCATTTAGCGGGAATATTAAAATTTAGAAAAAAAGATTTGTTCTATTTAGATTTTTTGAGCGTTGTTTCTGATAGATTAAAATAATTTATAAAATAGATTTACAAGAAAAGTCAAAATATAATTTTATCATAAAAATGATTTTTCATTTGATTTGCTCAAGTGAAAACTCATTTCCTTAATATAATATCGTTTCCAATTTAGTTTTTAGAGAATAAGCAATGGGACTTACGTGGCGAAGCACTATGCATAAAATTAGATTTAATCTCTTTACTAATTGGGAAAAATAAAAATCAAAGGAGCTAGAAATGCAGATTCCATTCTTAGATTTAAAATCACAATATCTATCTATAAAAACCGAAATCAATTCAGCAATTCAAAATGTTCTTGATAATTCAGCATTTGTTCTTGGTAAAGCAGTAAGCGATTTTGAAGCTGAATTTGCAAAAGCACATAACATAAAATATTGCGTTGCATTAAACTCCGGTACAGCTGGAAACCATGTGGTACTTTGGTCATTAGGAATAAAACCTGGAGATGAAGTAATCATTCCGGTAAATACTTTCATTGCCACAGCATGGGGAGCAACGTTATGCGGTGCAAAACCAGTATTTGTAGATTGCGATCCTGATAGCTACAATATTGATCCTGCAAAAGTTGAAAGAGCAATTACTGAAAAAACAAAAGCAATTGTTGCCGTTCATTTGTTCGGGCAGCCGGCAGATATGGATCCATTAAAACAGATTGCTGCAAAATACAATTTATTCTTAGTTGAAGATTCCGCTCAATCTCATATTGCTGAATATAAAGGTATAAAAGTTGGAGGATTTGGAGAGGCAACTTCATTTAGCTTTTATCCTGGGAAAAATCTTGGAGCTTATGGAGAAGGTGGAGCTTTTGTTACAAATAATCCTGAACTTGCAAAAAAAGCTAAAATGATTCGTGATCATGGAACTTTGCAAAAATACCAACACGAAATATTTGGCCACAATTATAGAATGGAAGGGATTCAAGGTGCAGTTCTTAATGTAAAATTAAAATATCTTACAAACTGGACTTTTGCAAGAAGGCGAGTTGCTAATAAATATAAAGAACTTCTCTCTAATGTTAATAATATAAAATTGCCTAAAGAAATGCCATACGCAAAACATGTATATCATTTGTTTGTTATTCAAGTTAGAGATGATAGTAAAAGCAATAATGCCGAACTTCGAAATTTATTAGCGAATTATTTAACTGAAAAAGGGATTTCAATAGGATTTCATTATCCAATTCCACTTCATCTTCAAGAGTGTTTTAAATATTTGGGATATAAAAAAGGCGATTTTCCGGTTGCTGAAGCATTAGCTAACAATTGTATCTCGCTTCCAATGTATCCAGAATTGACAGACGCACAAATTGAATATGTATGCACGAACATAAAAGATTTTTTTAATCACGGAGTTGAGAGTAATCATTCTGTGTTAAATAATTTGAAAGCTAATTAATTAAAAATAAATTTTTTAGAAGCAATATGAGAAATGGAAAATTAATTAATTTATATGATATTGATAATGAATTTGATAAAGCAATTAGTATAATAAGGGGCATGTATTATGTCGGTGGAATATTTATTTATCCAACAGATACGGTTTATAATATCGGCGCAAACCCTCTTAACTTATTAGCAATTGATAGACTAAAAAAAATGTTTTCAACTAACATTTTTTCTGAAGCAACATTATTAGTTGGCAGCATTTTAAACTTGAGCAATTATATCGAAATAATATCCGAAAAACATTTTGAATTTCTTAATTCAATTTGGCCAAATCCAATAAATGTTATTTTTAGATTGAATAGTCAATTCCAAAGTTTGTTTGGGATAAATCAAGCATCGTTTAAAATTCCCAATAACAGATTTTGCCTAAAACTACTTTCAGAAATCAATGGACCTATATTAAGCCTAAGGCTAAATAATAATCATAACACTTCTAAAGGTTATGAAATATTTAAAGAAGAGTATTCAGAAAAAGTTGATGCTATTTTTTATACTCATAAAGAATCGTTTAATGACGATTCTGGTTTAATAGATCTAACTGATTATAAACCATTGATTATAAAAGAAAATAAATTTAAGCTGAAAAATTTTATTGATGAATATAGATATGTATCCTAATCCAAGTCATTAATATAAAGTTTAGATAAAAATAAAAATCATTTCTGAAAATTTTTCAATTTAATTCGAAATCTAAATGTTAAAGATTGCAAAATATAAATTTCTTTTTGTCCTGTCGGATTTAGTAATTTTATTTTTTATTCTAATTATTACTTCATTCACTTTAGATAAAATTTTAGATATTCAGATTAAAAATGCAAACGATGACTTATGGGGATTGCCCTTAACTATAGCTATAATATTAATTTCGTTTTTAATATTTAGTTTTAATAACCTTTACAAAATTTCGTTAATTCTTGTCAGGTCTGCTCATACAACCGCAGTTATAAAATCAATTTTTTATTTAATGTTAATTTCATTCCCAACCTCATTAGCTGTTTTAGAAATTGATTTGTTAAAATTGCTGACCATCTCAATTAGCTTTGTCATCATATTCTTTACAGTTTCATATACAGTTAGGGTTGAACTTTTGAGCCGATTATATTCGATTTTAAAAAAGAAAGGATTTAAAAGAAAAGTAATAATTGTTGGAAATGGAAAGCCTGGAAGAATTCTTGCAACAAAATTAACTTTTGAAAACCCGATTGGAATTAACATTATCGGTTTTATTGATGATCAAAAAGAAATTGGGGAAGAAATAATTGACGGTAAAAAGGTCCTTGGCAATTATAATGATATTCAAAATGTTGTAAATAAATATGGGATTGATGAGCTTTTAATTTCATATGACACAAAAGATTACGAAAAGCTTATGAGTATTATTGATTACTGCGGCGAAGCTAAAATCAATGTTAAAATAACTTCGGATTTATTTAAAATTATTCCGCAAAAAGTATATACTGAAAAATATGCAAATATTCCGGTGATTGATGTTTCTCATTCTTATCAAAATTGGTTGTTTATAAAATTTAAAAGATTATTTGATTTAATATTTGCAAGCTTAGGGTTTCTATTATTATCTCCATTTTTATTAATAATTGCATTGTTCATAAAGTTGTCTTCGGAAGGGCCAATACTTTTTCATCAAATAAGAATTGGTAAGAATGGTAAGCAGTTTAATTTCTATAAATTTAGAACAATGTATCTTCAAAAAGAAGATGATATTGAACGAAAAGAAAAAATGCTAAAGTTTATGAAAGAAGATAAACACTCTGGAAATGATACCAAAATAATATCAAACACTCGCATTACTAAAATCGGAAAAATATTGCGCAAAACTTCACTAGATGAAATACCTCAATTATTTAATGTAATAAAAGGCGAAATGAGTCTTGTGGGTCCAAGGCCATGTTTGCAATATGAATTTGAAAATTATGACAACTGGCAAAAAAGAAGATTGAGTGTTATTCCAGGCTGCACTGGGATGTGGCAAGTGCTTGGAAGAAGCTCAGTTTCATTTAAAGATTCAATTGTTTTAGATCTTTATTACATAAATAATATGTCGCCATGGTTGGATCTTCAAATATTAATAAAAACTTTGCCAGTAATGTTATTTGGAATTGGTGGTAAATGAATTTGTTAAGCTTCAAGAATGATTTGATAAGAGGAGGACAAAATGAAAATTGGAATAGTTGGACTTGGATATTGGGGACCAAACTTAATTAGAAATTTTTTAGCTCAGAAGTCAGTAGACGAAGTTATCGCATGTGATATGAAGGAAGAGAGACTAGCTATGCTTAGATCAAAATTTCCTAATGTTCAGTTTATCAAAGAATATAAAAGTTTACTGACTTCTGACATTGATGCGATTGCAATTGCCACACCGGTTGATACGCATTATAATCTTGCCAGAGAAGCATTGGAATATGGAAAGCATGTGTGGGTTGAAAAACCATTTACAAACTCAACAAAAAAAGCAGAAGAATTAATAAATCTTGCAAGTTCCAAAAATTTAAGAATCTTTGTTGACCACACTTTCCTGTATACTGGCGCTGTAAAAAAAATTAAAGAGATTATTCTAAAAGGAGAATTAGGAGAAATTCTGTATTTCGACTCTGTAAGGATAAATCTTGGTTTATTTCAGCATGATGTAAATGTTATTTGGGACCTTGCACCTCATGATTTATCTATTATGAAATATCTTCTTTATGATAAAAAAGCGATTGGTGTTACTGCTTGCGGTATTTCCAGTTATTATGAACTTGAAAATTTAGCGCAGCTTTCAGTTCACTTTCAGAATAATTCTTGTTTTGCTCATTTTCATGTTAATTGGACTTCACCGGTAAAAATTAGGCGTATAATTATTGCTGGCAAAAAAAAGATGCTTGTTTTTGATGATTTAGAAAATTCTGAAAAAATAAAGATATACGATTGCGGTGTTGATATTACTTCTACAGAAAGCGTACACAATGCATTAGTGCAATATCGTACCGGCGACATGTATTCACCCAAAATTGATCAAACTGAGGCGCTTAATTGTGCCGCAAAAGAATTTATCAATTGTATATTAGAAAATAGAGAGCCGCTTACATGTGGAGTTGATGGAATGGAGGTAGTTAGGATATTAGAAGCTTCTGATAAATCCATCAAGAATAAAGGAATGATGGTTAGTTTAAATTCTTCTTCAGAAGAAGAAATGTATAAGCCAAGCAATGAATTTCAAGAATATGTTTAATGATAAGTTTGGGTTTATAAATCTGAAAATTAAAGCTTGAATGGGAGGACTATAATGGATAATCAAATAATCAATAATGTTGAAATGGGAAAGAATGTAATGATCTTTAATTTTGTAAATCTTTACGGATGTAAAATTGGTGATAACACAAAAGTAGGATCATTCGTCGAAATTCAGAAAAATGCAACCATTGGAAAAAACTGCAAAATATCTTCACATACATTTATTTGCGAAGGAGTTCACATTGAAGATAATGTTTTTATTGGGCATAATGTAACTTTTATAAATGATAAATATCCTCGCTCAACTACAAATGGGAAACTACAAACAGAAGCTGATTGGAAGGTAGTTGAAACTTTTGTTAAAGAAGGCGCTTCAATTGGTTCATCAGCTACAATTCTTTGCGGAGTAACTATTGGCGAAAATGCTATTGTTGGAGCTGGCGCAGTAGTTACAAAAGATGTTCCGCCGGGATCTATTGTGGCTGGAGTTCCAGCGCACGTTTTGAAATTAGAAACAGTAACATAATGACTTTTATCCACATAATATTTTGCAGAAAATTTAATATAAACTTTTAAATAGTTAGGTCTGAGGTTTGAAATGAAAAGCAAACTTTATTTAATCTTTTTGTTGATAATAATTTCTGGTTCACATCAATATGCACAAAGATTATTACCAGGAGATGGTATACGCATTTTATTTTATAATATATCCGATCCAATTTCAGGTGACTATTTTGTACAAAAGGATGAAAGTCTAATGCTGCCGTACCTTGGAAGAATAAATACTTTTGATAGAAATTTTGACAGCGTAAAAACAGAAATTATTTCAAGATATGCTTCGTTATATAGAAACCCGGTAATAACGGTCTTGCCTTTATTAAAAGTAAATATACTTGGTGAAGTTAGAACTCCAGGATACTATTATGTTACTGGAATTGAAAAGCTTTCCGATTTAATTGCGAAAGCTGGAGGAACAACTTCTGATGCTGATTTAGAGGATATATACATTACACGAGATGATAAAAAAATTGAAATTAATGGTCAAAAAATAATAGAAATGGGAAGCAAACTAGATGATATAGGATTAAAATCTGGAGATGGAATATATATTTCTCGAACTTGGTTTAGCGGCAATACTTCAACAATAATTATTTCCGCAATCGCTGCTTTAACTACAATCGTAGCTGCATTAATTTATACAACTCGATGATAACTATGAGGATAAGAAAATGAATTATGATCAATTGAATGAATTATTAAAATCACAATCAGCTGCAAATAAAAAGAATTTTGAAGATTTTATTAAAGTAATTAATAAAAGAAAATGGTTTATAATAATTTCCTTCTTTCTGATTTTTTTGGGCGGATATTTTTATATGAAATATACAACTCCAACATACGAATCCACTGTACTGCTTAAAAAAGAACAAACGAAAGAAGAAAATTACCGAGACGATCCATATAGAAGATTTGTATCCTTACAATCTCAAGATGATATAAGTACGGATATAATTTTAATAACTACAAAAAATGTATTAGACAAAGTAGTTGCTAATTTAGAATTGAATTTCCAAATTGATGCAGTAGCTACACCAAAAGATGGCGATATAGAAATTGAAAAATCTTTTCCGTCATATAACTTTTGGCTTGCGGATCAAAATTCTAATAACACAAAATTTCCAATCATCTTAAATTTTAAAGCAGATTCAGTTTCAATAGCATCAAAATATTTTATAAAATTTAGAACTAACGATCAATTTGATCTATATAGGATTAATGAAAAGACTAATACTTTTGTTAAAGGATTTCAAACTTCGTCTTTGAATGAAATTAATTCTGATGGATTTAGATTAAATTTTTATTGGCCAAATGTTCAAGCTGGTTCTAAATTATTTTTTACTGTTTATGATGATTTATCTGCATATTACTTACTGAGGCAAAAAATTTCTGTATCTCAAAAAGAAACCACCAATTTAATTGAAATATCAGTTAAGGATGCTAATCCCAAAACAGCTCAATTAATTGCAAGAACATTAATAGATAAGTTTAATGAAGCAAGAACTGAACAACAAAGGGAAAATATTCAATCATCGTTTGTATTAATTGATACTCAAATGAATGAGATCTCTAAAAAGTTGAAAAGCGCCGAGGATAATTTAAGCGCATACCAATCAGTTAATGGTATTACAAAATTGGACAGAAGTTCTGATGAAATAGTTCGGTTTTTAAGCAGCCTTGAATCAGAAAGGATTAATGCAGATTTAAGACTTAGCGAGTATGAAGAGAAAAAAGCACAAATGTCGAAAGAGTATTCAAACAAAGGATATTTCGACCAGACGTATTTATCGCCAAATCAAACTGATCAATCATCAAGCCCCTTCGCTTCTTTATTAAAACAGCTATCAGATTTAGAAGTTAAAAAAATTGAGTTGCTGCAAAAAGAAACTGAATCTCATCCGGATATAATTAATATTAACAATCAAATAGAAAAAACAAAAAACCAGCTAAGCGCTTATAACCAAAATACTTTAACAGCTTATGATATAATTATTAATTCTTTGAAAGAGAAAAAATCAAAATTAAATAATTTAATTGGCGTATATCAATCCAGGCTTCAAAATCAACCTAAGAAAGAAACAGTACTTGCCGGTTTGATTAGAGATAAAGAAGTTTACGAAAAAGTTTTCAATTTACTTTTGGATAAAAGGGAAGAATTGCGCGTCAAAGAAATATCTCAACTTCAGGATATAGTTGTGGTTGATAACCCAACTTTACCAATGATGCCAGTTTTGCCAAACAGGTATCTTACAAGTGTAGCATGTTTATTTTTATGGGGCGGAGTTGTAGTGTTATACTTGTTTATTATGGAATACAGAGAGAAAAAGTTTCTTAAACTTGATGAAGTTGAAGCTAGATTAAGACTACCATTGTTATCAATCATTCCGTCTTATACACAAAAATTTAAGAATAATTTAAAAAAATCTAATGAGTTAGTCGATAGGTTTGCGGTAATTTCGAGTGATGAAAGCGGAATAAACGAATCGTTCAAAGTATTGAGGACATGGTTAACATTCTGCGCAAAAGATGATAAAAGAATAATTATGATTACAAGCTGCGAAGAACATTCCGGCAAAACTTCTGTAGTTGCAAATTTAGCTTTGTCATTAATTTCGATTGAGAAGAAAGTATTGATAATAGATGCTGACCTGAAAAGATGCACACTTTCTGATATGTTTAATATTTCTAGAAGTCTTCCTGGATTAAATACTTTTCTAAAAGGCGATCAAAATAAACCACCGATTATTAATATGAATAATATATTTGGTAAATCACCAACTGAAAGATTTTTAAGCATACTTCCGGCTGGAGATGTAAGCGAACAATCAAGTAATTTATTACAATCAAACAAAACGATTGAATTGATTAATGCATTAAAAAATAGTTCTTATGATTATGTATTAATTGATACGCCGCCAATTACTCGTGTAGTTGATGCTCTTATCTTAAGCAGATTGATTAATAATCTTATTTTAGTTGTTAGATATAATCATTCTTTAAGAGATAGTGTCAATTTTGGTATTGAAGAATTAAATAAAGATAAAATTAATATTCTAGGCGTTGTTGCAAATGATTGCAATGTAAACCGATCAACTTTCAAGCATAAATATGGTTATGGTTACAGTTATAAATATGCTTATGAACCTTACATTGATAAAAAGAAGAAAAAAATTATTAAAAATGCCACGGCTGTTTAGTTGTTCATAAAAAAGGGGGTACTTTCTTAATAATTAGATTGAAATAATTATAAACAAATTACTTGTTCTCATTTAATTAAATAGCTGTCAAAATGCACACATTAAAAAAATTTACAGAAAATATTGGCTGGCTAATAATAGGGACAATTATTTCGAATATAATTTCCATTATTGTCAGCATAGTAATTATCCGCAAACTTAAAGTGGAAGACTATGGAATTTACAGCTTATTCATTGGGAGTTTATCGATTCTTTCAATTTTTTCTATAAATGGGATTCTATTAGCTCTGCGCAGATTTATTCCTGAAATAATTCAAAAACAATATTTCTCATTTCATAAATCATTAATTATTAAATTATACTTCATATCATTAATAGTAACGTTTATAATCGTACTAATTGTTTTTCAATTCAAAAAAGAAGTTGGAGTAATTCTTAATATAAATCAATTTGAAGTTTATTATTCAATTTTTATTATAAATATATTTTTGTACTTACAGACAACCCTTTCTCAAGATATTCTTTCCTCATTGTTTGAACAAAAATTTATAGCAATAACAAGTGTACTAGGAATGTTGGCTAGAGGAGTTTTGTATTCAATCTTTTTTACTAATCTTACAATTGATTTAATCTTTATAATTGAAGCTCTTTGTATAGGAGTAAGAGGTATACCTTCAATAATTTATTTATTTATAAGGATTCAAAATTTAGCTAAGCATAAAAATTCAGATATTAACGCTGAAGAGAAAAAAGTAATTCAAAAAAGAATTTCAAGATATGCACTGCTTTCGACTGCAAATGAAATTGGTGAAGGCGGATTTAGCCAAGTTTCAGATTATTATTTTATTTCGGCTTTTCTTGGTCCTTTTTTTATGGGATTATATGCTTTCCCATACAGATTATTAAGTTCCATTTTTAGCTGGGTACCAATTGAAAAGATTAATAATATTTTCAAACCTTACTTTATAAATAAATATTATGAAAAGAATGAAGATCCAGCTTATCTAACTAGTATGTTCAATTTTTTATTTAAAATATATTTTCTTTTTTTCGGCATGCTTATAGTGCTCATAATCTCTTATCAGAAACTGATTAATATTTATTTATTCAATTCGAAATATTTAGAAACTCAATTGTTATTAGCTGTAGTTTTGTTCTTTTATATTTTTAATGCTTTAGGATATCCAACCCATATTATTATCGAAGTAAAAGAAAAAATTGAGTATACATTATATGCAAAAGTATTTGCGGTTTTTAATGTATTAGCAGTAATATTTGTACTAAAATTTACTGATTGGAATTTACTTGGTGTTGCACTGGCAACAGGTATATCAAAATATTTAAGATTCTATTATTTGTATTTAATTATTAAAAAGATGAGCAAAGTAAAAATTCTACTTCCTGGATTATTAAAATCTTCTTCACTTATTATAATTTCGGGCATTTTTATGTTTCTAATGAGTTTAATCGATAACTTATTTATTCAGTTAATATTGCCAATGCTTGTTGGCATTATATTATTCCTAGTACTTTATAGACTGATCAAGCCATTTAATAATAGTGAAGAAATTTTACTCTCAAATTTTCTAAATAGATTCTCTATTAAAATGAATGTAATTTCTAAAATTCTCGCCCTTCAACATTCATAAAAGTTTAAAATAATTATGAACCTTACGATTTATTTACTTTATATAATTATCGCTCTAAAATTTTTATATCCATTTTGTATTAGATATTTAAATTTTTCAAATTTGTCCTGGTTTGCAATCCCGCTGCTAATTATAATATTATTTACTGCTACTTATGCAAAAGTATATTTTGCTAATGAAAAATTTGCTTTTTCTGAAAATAAATTAAAACCTTATAAATATACTTTTATAATACTGATGAGCGTTATCTTCATAAGCGCTATTCTAAATTTAAACAATATGTTATTAGTCATGAAATCATTATTTGAGTATAGCATAATTTATATTATTCTTTTTCTTGCAGTACTAGAAATGGAGATGTCTGAAAAAAGTCAAGAATATGTTATAAAGTTTATTTATGCTATTCTTATTTTACAAATTCCTGTTACGGCATTTCAATATTTGGTTATTGGGTCTTTAGATGCGGACACTAACGGCGGAACTATTTCGGATACAAGAGTTGGTGGTACTGGGATAATTGCAATACTGATGACATTCTTGCTCTCTTTCCAGGTTTGTAAAATGTTGATAAATGGATTTAATTTTAAAAGATTAACTCTAGCATTATTAACAGTGATTCCTATAATTGCTGGTGGTGGAAGAATTGCAATAATATTGTTTCCACTGACAATTCTTGTAAGTGTATTTAGTATATTTCTATTAAAGCAGAATAGAAAAATATCTTCTTTTATTAAAGGTCTTCTTGTTTCAACTTTCATTTTAGCGCTATGTGCTTTTATTCTATTTAAGGTAATTCCAGAAACGAAGTATGCAAAATTTCTTGATATTAATGCAATAAGCAGTATTAATAATGTTGAAAAATATGATAGTGGAAATGATTGGAAAGAAAGCCGCATTTTAGGTTATAGCCTTTTATTCAATAGCATTTATAAAAGCGATTTAAATTTTATTTTGGGAATGGGGAATGAAGTTATTACAAGATCAAAAGCTGCCGGTGTAAATCAATTAGGAATTGATTTTTTAACTAATCGACCTGATACCATGGTTTTTTTATCAGGTACTGGCGTTTTGGGTGCAATTTTACTTATTGTAATAATCTTAATTAGTTTACCAACTCTTAAAAGTTATCTTTCTGTAGAAACTTCACCATTCATGACAGTTGTAGCATATTCATTAATTCCCATCGCTTTTAATTTCATAGTATCTTTTTTCTATACTCAAGCGTGGAATTCACATATCGGAATGATTTATTGGATATTGCTAGGAATACTCTTTAAAAGAATGTATGTAATTAAAAGAGGTACTGTTTTGCTAAGCGTATTTAATTTCTATAAAGAGTCAACACCTATATTAAATCAGAGTAATATAAAATCTTTACCTAATATTTAACCTAAAAATTATTATTAAATTAGTAGAAATTTAATCTTAATTTTTCTTCTCTTAGAATACTACAAAGAAATCATCCAAAAGAAAAAATATTCAAAAATCTCATCATGGTAAATTGAATGGCAGATGTTAATTTTTTTTGGTGTGGAGTAAATTTCGGTTTTTTAGAATACATCGTTATAAAAAGCCACATAAAAGTTGATCATAATGTTATTATTTGGTTGCATGGTGATAAACCCAATACAAAATATTGGAAAGAAATGGAAACAAAAATTACAGTAAAAAATGCTGATGATATTTTTGATACTACTAATTTTATTAATAATGGAGGTAATTTTAGAACAGCAGCAGATTTATGGAGATTTAAATTATTATATAAAATCGGTGGGCTTTATTGTGACACCGATGCTTTTGCTTTAAGAAAATTTCCAGATGATGAATGGATTGTTTGTTCCGGGGAACAATATCAAGGTTTGCTTTCCATTGGTGTATTAAAAGCTCCTGCTGGCCATCCAATATTTTTAGAATGTTTCGATAATACAAAAAAGAAATGGGGAAATGTTAGTGTTTTTTCATCAGTATATCTCAAATATTTTGGTAATTTAAATCCAACTCATAAAAATGAATTGTTTTATCCATATAACTGGAAATCATATCCTGAATTATTTAAAAAAAAAGATATTCCATCAGAAGCTTACAGTATTCATTTTTATACCAACGTAATTGAATCATATATAAAAAAAAATAAGAAGAATATTCTAAAATATTATATACCTCTTTTTAGAGAAGTTCCATTAAAAAAAATTGATATTAAATGGTGCGAAAAAAATCCAAATACACTTCTTGGAAAATTATGGACTTGGGTAAACTAATAATAAATTGATTGACTCAATTTTAACATATCCATTTTTTCACATTGATTTGAGCGGCTTAAAAAGTAATAAAAATGCTAACCGAACAACGTACAGATAAAATAATAAATAAAGAATGTGACAAAATTGCTATACCAATTTCTAGCAGAAATAATAATATTTTTAAAAAATTTATTGAAGACCTGCTTTTAAAAATTAATTATTTAATTTATTTCAAAACTAGTGCTTATTGGAAATTTATTAAGCTTATAAAACCAATCAATACACCTGGTGAAGTAATTTGGGCAAATCCAAATTTAATAAATTACATTACATTCAATAATGAACATGGAAATAACTTAGCGCATTTAAGTGAAGTTGCCTCTGGATGCTGGGATTTGAATTTAGTAAAAATAAAAGATTTGGAAATTTATAAAGCTTTGTACGATTGCATAAAAAATAATAAACCGCTTTGTTCCACTAAATTTTATAATCCAAACATTAAAGATAAATCTGAGTTTGAAAAACAAGGTGTTGTCAGAACTTGGGAATATATATCTGCATATGAATACGAAACGAGAAATAAAAAAATATTAAAACTAATTGAAGATATTAAAGAGAAAGGCTACAAGACTCAATTAGAATTACATGAAGTTCCTAATGATGAAATTCTTGTAAAGGTTGATAGGAATGGGAAATTAATTTTCTTTAACGGCATTCATAGATTTTGTATTGCCAAAATATTAAACCTAAAAGAAATCCCAGTAATTGTAAAAGCCAGACATATAGAATGGTATAATTTTAAAAATGAATTAATGAACTATATTAAAACTCTTCGGAACAATTTAGGGGAAGATTTTTATTTAACAGCAAAATTTACTCATCCAGATTTACAAGATATTTCAATATTTCAAGAAGAAGATGCAAGATTTTCAGCAATAGAAAAAAATAAAATTACAAAGGATGGAACTTTATTAGATATTGGAGCAGGCTTTGGATATTTTTCAAGTAAATTTGAAGAATTAGGCTTTTATTGTACCGCCGTTGAAAAAAATCCAAATTTATTTTATTTCCTTAAAAAAATTAAGAGTGCTGAAGAAAAATCTTACGAAATAATTAATGATGATATTCTAAATATCTGTAATAACTCTTTAAAATTTGATTTGGTTCTAGCATTAAATGTTTTTAATAATTTTTTAAAAACTGAATATCATTATAATAAGTTCATAAATTTTCTAAGGAATTTAAGTGTTAAAGAAATATTTTTTGAAAACTCTTCTTACGAAAAAGAAAATAGAAAATATTTTTATAAAAATTTAAGTGATGATCAATTTATAAAAATTATAATGGAACACACTGGGCTTTTGAAGTGGGAAAAAGTATTGGAATATAATAGAGGCAGAAAACTTTATCACCTTTGGAAAGATTGAAAAGCAATTCAATAATATTAATAGAAAATTCTAAAATTTACTTTGCTATTAATACTTTCTAAGTACATCAATTTAAAACCAAATTATCTTTTACTAAATATTTCAAAATATTTTATTAGTAGAGCTGCATGAAATGAATATTATATTTATTCGTGATGTAATTATAAGCAAGACTTATCATGTGAATTGTGAAATACAATTAGTTAAAGCTTTAAATAGATTAGGCAATAAAACAAAACTTATCGGAATTGGCGACAAGAACACCTTTGGTGAAGAATTAATTTTGTTGAAATGTCCATTTGATAAAAGAAAATATTTGTTATTAAAATTACTCTTTTTTTTGCCAATTTATTGTATCAATAAAAAAATTGATGCTGTTATTTTAGATCAGCATATAATTCCAGCAACAATATTTTTATTATTTATAAAAAGAATTTTTAAGATAAAAGTTATTTTGGATGTTCGTTCAATCCCTGTTGAAATGGATTTACCATGGGATTATAAAATATCGTGTCAATTTGCCCGCAAATTTTTTGATGGCGTTTCCTATATAACTCCAGGAACACAATTTTTTATTGAAGATATGTTAAAATCAAAATTTAAAAAATCTACATTATTTCCTTCTTCTGTTAACCCGGCAATTTTTTATAATGGCATAACTAATAATATTCCATTAGAATTAAAAGAAAGAACAAAAAAGACAATAAACATCTTTTATCATGGTTCAATTAGTCCAAATAGAGGAATAAATTTAATCCTCGACGCATTGAATCAAATTAAAAATAAATTTTCTAACATATTATTTATAAGTATTAGTGATAATAATGAATTCATAACTGAATATTGCAAAAAGAAGAAATATAACTTAAGCGATAATTTATTATTGATTGATATTGTGCCACACGAAAAATTGCCCTCATATATAAATTTAGCAGATTTATGTATTGTCCCTTTACCCAAAATTTATTGGTGGGAAATTTCAAGTCCGTTGAAATTAATGGAATACTTAGCGATGGAGAAAACAATTATTTTAAGTGATATAAAAGCGCATTTGGATATTGTTCCTAGAGATTCAGATTTTGTTAAATATTTTAATCCTGATAAAACAGATGACCTAAGCCAAAAAATTGTTGATGCAATTTCCAATTTAGGATTATTGAAGTCTAATGCTTGGAAAGGAAGAGAAATTATTAAACAAAAATATACATGGGATATTCAAGCAAAAACAATTGAGGACTTTGTTCGTAAAATTTGATACCGCGGAAAGCCATTCAAAAATTATAAAAATTAATTTGAGTTAAAATTGATGAAAATTTTAATATTTAGTTATCTATTTCCAAATAAAAATTTTCCATATTGCGGAATATTTAATCACTCAAGAGCAAAAGCACTTAAAAGAGCTGGATGCGATGTAGAAGTAATTGCTCCAATAAATCTCAGTCCTTATATGATTAATATTTTTCCCAAATTTAGATTATCTGAAACTATAAAATTATTTAGGAAAATGATTACAATTCAGAACATTGAAATTGTAGATGGAATAAAAGTTCATCATCCAAAGTATTGGAAATTGCCAGATAAATTATTTTGGAAAAATTATTCAGACATTATGCATTTTTTTATCGGTAGACAAATTGAGAAGATAGTTGAAGATTTTTTACCAGATTTAATTTTAAGCACTTGGCTAAATCCATATGCTTCATATTCAGAATTTTTTAAAAAAAAATTTCAGATAATTAACTTTGCTTTAGCAGAAGGGTCTGATTTGCTTATCCATCCTTATTTGTTTAGAGGTTGGGAAAAGGTTGAAGAAAAAATTAATAAAAATTGTGAATTAATAATTGCAGTTTCCAATAGCATGAAAAATCATATTGAAAAAAGAACAAATTTTAAAAATGTTGAAGTGATTAGAAACGGTTTTGATAATGATTTATTCAAATACTCCAATAAAATGAAAATAAGTAAAGAAAAGAAAGTTAAAGTAATTTCAGTTGGCAATTTTTATACTGTAAAAGGACATGACATCTTACTTGAAGCATTTAAGCTTTTAAAAATTCCAATGGAATTGACGCTTGTTGGAAGTGGTCCAGAATTAAAAAAATGCAAAGAATATGTAATTCAAAATGGTTTAGAAAATAATGTCAAATTTGCAGGTGAAATACCTCACCATAAATTGCCTGCTATCCTATCTCAGCATGATATTTTTTGCTTACCTAGCCGGTCAGAAGGGTTCCCTGCAGCTCCTCTTGAAGCAATGGGATGCGGCTTGCCTGTAGTTTCTTCAAATGTAGGCGATATGGAAGAAGTTATTGTGGAAAGTTTTAATGGATTTCTTTTTAAATCAGAATCAGTTGTTGATCTTGCAAATAAATTAATTTTAGCGTCGCAGATAAATTGGGATAGTAAAGAAATATCAGACTGGGCTGTGCGAAATTTTAGCTGGGGCAAATGGGCAGATAATATAATTGAAAAATTTGAAAGTCTTTCAATTGAAAGATTAGATAAGGTTTACTTATAGCCAAAGTTATTTTCACTTAAAATTAATTTCACATTCCAGCAGCTTAAAAAACAAAATCATTACTCACATATTTTAAAAACATTTATTAGATGCTTTATGAATAATATAATATTTTTTAGAAATGATGATGTAAGAAATCGACTTGATGATTCACTAATTGAATTAACAATGTTATTTATAAGCCATGAAATTCCCATTACACATGCAGTAGAACCGGCTAATATTACGAAAGAAGTTGCAGATTGGTTAATTCAAGTTAAAACGCAATTCCCAAACTTGATTGATATAATGCAGCATGGCTATGACCACACAGTAAAAAATAAAATTCAAAAAGGTGAGTTTGGCGGGCAGAGGTCTTATCAAGAGCAATATAACGAAATTAAAAAGGGAAAAGAGTTAATGGATAAGTGGTTTGGCGATTTATGGTTCACAGCTTTTAATTTCCCATATGCGCCATATAATCTTGAAGCAATAAAAGCTTTAGATGATTGCGGTTTCAAGGTTATTAATTCACATTTTAACTCAAGAATAAGCCGCAGGATATTTTATCGAATTGGACACACACTTAATAAAGGTTTTTTTCTTAATCATCATGTCTCATGGAATCTAAATTATTACCCCAATACAAAATTATTTGAAATTGATGTAAACACAGGATTTATAAAAAAATATTTTAACGAATTATATGACTGTGAAATGTTGGAATTATCTGATCTAAAAAAAGAAACTTTAGAATATATTAAATACAAAACAATCGGTGTTTTATTACATCATAGGTATCATAACAACGAATGTAAAATAAAATTAGTTAATGAATATTTAAAGTGGTGTAAATCTGTTCCCAATTTTGAATTTTGGAGTTTAAGAAATATTTATGAAAGATTTTCAACAAATTGATTGGATTTGTTTAACTGCTGACGACTATTGGAATAGCTATCCTCATTCACGTTATCATATTGCTAAACAATTTTCTAAATCGTCAAGAATACTTTGGGTAAATTCTATCGGAACAAGATTTCCTTCTCTAAGAACTAAGAAAGGAATCAAGTTAATTTTTAGAAAAATAAAAAGTTATCTAATTTTTTATAGAAATCCCGAACCAAATTTCTTTGTTATTTCTCCACTAACGATTCCAGTTTTTCATGGTATGTTAGTTAAAAAAATAAATGCTGAAATTCTCTGGCTTCAAATAAAACTTTTTAAATATATCTTAAAACTAAATAACACTCACTTCTTTATTTCGTCAGCTTCATTTGGAATTTTAAGTGATAAGCTGTCAAAATACTTCTGCATATATTATTATTCTGATTTATACACTTCGGATAGAGAAATAAAATTCAAAAAAGAAATGGAGACTCTTGATAAAAAGTTATTCTCAATTTCAAAACTTGTTTATTGCTGCTCGGAGAAAATATGTGAAACAGTTGGCAGCAACGGCAAAGTGCCTCTATACCTTCCACACAGTGTAGATGTAAAACATTTTACTAATTATTATAAAAAACCCGAAGCGCTGACAAAAATTAAATCCCCAATAATTGGCTATTACGGAAGTCTGACAGACTCAAACGATTGGGATATAATTGATTATATAACTAAAGAAAGGCCAAATTATAATTTCGTTTTTGTTGGTAAAAAATTTATAGATTTATTTTATATAGAAAAACGTCCGAACGTGTTTTTTATTGATAAAGTTTCTTATCAAGATGTACCGGCTTATGGCTCTTGCTTTGATGTTGCGATAATGTTTTGGGTTTTAAGAAATTGGATACTTCACTCAAGTCCATTAAAACTTCTTGAATATATTGCCTTGGGAAAACCTGTGGTAAGCGTTGATATTCCTGAAGTGAAGAAAAATTTTGGAGAAGTTGTTTTAATTGGTAAAAACAAAATTGAATTTCTTGAAAAAATTGACGAAGCACTTTGTATTGATAAATCCGAATTGGAAAAAAAATATCAACAAATTTTGAAAAATCATTCCTGGGAAAAAGTTGTTGAACGAATTTATAATGATATGGGGGAAATAAAATGTTAAATAATTTGAAATTTAAGTTTATTGATTTATATACAAAGACTAATGTTGTAAACATTTATAAAAAATGTTTGGAAGAAGAATGGTATCCTCCAGAAAAATTAAAATTATTTCAATTTTTAAAATTGAAAGAATTACTTAAACAAGCATATCAAAATACTAGTTATTATAAAAAATTATTTGATGAAATTGGTTTCAACCCAAGTAAGATGCAGGATTTTAAAGACATTAGTATAATTCCAATTCAGACTAAACAAGAGATTAAAAAACATTTTGATGAATTAAAATCGAATGACTTTAAAAACTATAAACCAAGAAAAAATAGAACATCTGGATCTACTGGCGAACCATTTGAAATTTTTCAATCAAGTTTGTCCCATTCTTATTTGCGTGCATTAAATTACGCTGCATGGCATCAATCTGGTTATAACCTAGGCGATCAGTATGCTGCATTTTCTGGAGGGTCTTTATTACCTGGTTCGATAGGATTTATGCACTATGTTTATTCCTATTTGCAAAATTGTACTACGCTTCCTTCTTATCATGTTAACAAGGAATATTTCTTAAAGTATTTAAAATTACTTCAAACCAAGAGGATAAAATATGTTTATGGGTATGCTTCTGCATTATATGATTTTGCAAAAACTATAAAAGAACAGAAATTGGAATTCAATTTTGTAAAAGGACTATTTTCTTCATCAGACATGCTTTATCCAGCACAAAGAAAATTAATTGAAGAAGTAATTGGAACATACATTATTGATATTTATGGAAATCCAGAAAGCGGTTTAATATCATACGAATGTTCCGAGCGTAATGGTTATCACTATGGAATGTTAAATAGTTATGTTGAGATAACTGATGAATTCGGTAATAATTTAAATGACAATGTACAGGGAAAGGTTATTGTTACAAGCTTAAATAGCAACTGTTTCCCAATAATCAGGTATGACAATGGCGATATTGCAGCAACAAGTTTTTATCAATGCAAATGTGGAAGAGGTTTACAGAAGTTAACAAACTTAGGTGGAAGAAGCAGAGATTTTATAATTCTGAAAAATGGCCGGCATATTCATGGTGCGTTTTTTAATCATCTCAACTCAATATATAAAGCAAATTGGTTATTCAGATATCATGTCATTCAAAAAAATTATGATGAATTAATTTTTCAATGTATGGTAAATAGAATGCCAACTTCAAAAGAAATTGACCAAATTAAAAATGAAATTGTAATGGGGACAGATAATCTTATAAAAATAAATACTCAAATTGTTGATGATATTCCAATGACTGATATGGGGAAATATAAATTAATCTCAAGAGAGTTTGAAAATAATTTAGAATATAACAGCTAACCAAAATTTAAATTTTATTTAATTTATGAATATTAAAAGCATATTAATGCTTGCATACGCCCAATATTATGACGATGCTAGAATTAAGGGATACGTAAATATTCTTTTAGAAAAAAAATTCAATGTGGATGTAATTTGTCTTGAAGATAATTACTCAAAGAAATATTTATTAAAAAATAATAATTTGAACGTTTATTTCGTTCAAAAGAAATATCAAGGCCACAGTAAAGTTTTATATTTAATTAATTATTTCCTTTTTTATTTCAAAGCAACCGTTTTAGTAACAGTAAAATATTTAAAAAAGAGATATAAATTTATCCATGTAAATAACCAGCCCGACTTTCTAGTCTTTTGTGCTTTATTCCCTAAGATCTTTGGAGCAAAAATAATTTTAGATATGCATGATATTATGATTGCTGCGTTAACGGCAAAGTTCAATACTACTGAAAAGTCTTTTTTATTTAAGCTAACTAAACTTCAGACGAAATTATCAGTTGGTTTTTGCGATTATCTATTTTGCTCGGACCATTCGCAAAAAGAATTTTTGGAATTAAATGGCATTAAAAAGAAAAATTTTTACGTCTTTCTAAACCTTCCTGATAAAAACAAATTTTATGAAAGAAACACACTGCCCTCAAATTCACATTTAAAATTTGTATATCATGGTACAGCAAGTTTTAGGCTTGGATTAGACTTGGCAATTGAAGCAATTGAAAGAGCTAGTAAAGAAGTTAATGTCACTTTTACAATTATCGGCGCTATTGGTGAACAGAAAGAAGAATTACTTAAGCTTTGCAAGAAAAAAAGGATATTAAATAACTTAGTAATATTTAAAGAACCACTTCCAGTTGAAGAGCTTCAAAAAGAACTAGAAAAATATGATGTTGGTTTAATAGCAAATAGAAGAAGTGTACTTTCTGAATATTGTATGCTTCCAGTAAAACTTATGGAGTATACAGCAATAGGAATTCCTTCAATTGCACCTCGTTTAAAAGTTATCCAAAGATATTTTGAAAATGAAATGGTAGCATATTTTAATCCGGATGATGTATGCGATCTTACAAATGCAATAATTAAAATGTCGGATAAAGAATATCGAGATCGGTTGATTAAAAATAGCAAAAGGTTTTTATACAAATATCCATGGGATGTTCAAGCAAACAATTATTTGAAAATAATTACAATGAATTAATTTTTTTTAGTGGGAAAAATGAAAATTGAACGATTAGAATTTGATAATAATTTATGGAGTAATTTCGTATTACAGGATGAGAAAAGTAATATTTTTTCTTCACCCGAAATGAATTTAGCCTTCAATATATCTGATGGGTTTGAATCATATCCACTATTTGCAATGTGCGATAATAAAATAGTTGCAGCTGCTTTTCCCGTTCTTGTAAAAATTAAAACTCCGCTTTTTCATAGGTTAACAAATAGAGTTATTTTATATTCATCGCCTGTGTTCCTAAAAAATGAAACGGGTATAGAAGGGTTGAATTTACTTTTAGAAGAAATTATTAAACTTGTTAAAAATGAAGCTGTTTTTATTGAGATTAGGAATTCAGAAGATTTACATTATGTTAAGCAAAATGATAAAATGAAAGATTTTATTTATATACCATACCAAAATTATATTCTTGATTTAAGAAAAGGCATGCAAAGCATTTGGAATTCTTTCAGTTCAGACACACGTAATCATTTAAGAAAATATGAAAAAAAAGGTTTGACAGTTCGAGAAATCAATGATGATGAATTAGATAAAGTGGTATATCTAATAGAAAAGTTATATAAAAGAAAAAGAATTCCATTATTAAATAAATCTATATTTTATAATACTTATAATTTACTCAAACCTAAAGGTTATATAAGAATTACAGTTTGTGAAAAAAATCTCAATATAATTGCAGCAAGAATTACTTTAAACTATAATAAAACAACTTACTTCTGGTACTCTGCATCTGACCCACTATATAATAAATATTTTCCGAACGAAGTTATTATGTGGGAAACAATACAGTGGGCATGTAACAATGGTTTTGAAATTTATGATTTTGGTGGAGGAGCAGTTAAAGGACAAGTATATGGCCCAGCAAAATTTAAAGAAAAGTTCCGGGGTGAATTAGTTGAGTTTGGCAGATACAGGTATATTATTAACAAACCGATTTATTTCTTGGGGTCAAAAATTTATAATCTAAGAGTTTCAAAAAATTAATGCATAAGACTTAGATTATTAATCATAGAATTTTGCATATCTAAATTTTACGATGTAAAAAATTTATGCGCAGCTTTAAATAAAATTATTAATTAGATACGAAGTTCAAGAAAGGATTAATGCTGCTATGATTTATTTATCTCCATTTACACAAATTGATGTTAAAGAAATAGAAAAATATTTTTCAATTGAAAAATATCTAACTGATAAAAATCTTGACTCAAAATTTAGCGCAAAACAAAAGCTTTACTATAATCTAATTAGGCCTTTTGTTCCTTTGAAATTGAGACAACGACTTCAACACCAGATTTGTTCATCAATAAATTGCCGGAAATATTTTATTAACGATGAATTTTTAAAATTCATTTCTTCTATTCCTAAAACTTCAGAATTATTTGAAAAACTTTATCCTAATGGTAAACAAACAGTAGTGGTTTTAACACACGATATTGAAGATGAAATCGGATTAAAGTTCGTTCCAAAGGTTATCGAAATTGAACAAAAGCTTGGTTTTAATTCATCTTGGAATATTGTCCCATATAAATATAAGATTGACGAAGGAATAATTGATTTTATTCGAGAGACAAAAAATGAAATTGGAATCCATGGCTACAATCATGATGGAAAACTATTTTCATCATACAACGAATTTCACAAACGCGTAATAAAAATAAATGAAGCGCTAAAAAAATATGATGCCGTTGGTTTTCGTTCACCAATGATGCATAGAAATTTGCAGTGGCAGCAGGAGTTAGAAATTGTATATGACTCATCTACATTTGATTATGATCCTTATCAGCCTTTCCCTGGCGGCGTAGGATATATTTGGCCATTCATTGCAGGGAAATTTGTCGAGCTGCCTTATACAATTCCGCAAGATCATACATTATTCTACGAATTGAAAGAAAAGAAAATTGAAATTTGGCAAAAGAAAATTGATTGGCTGATTAAGAATAATGGAATGGTCTTAGTGCTTACTCACCCAGACTATTTAGCAGAGAATGAAAATTTAAAACTCTATGAAGAACTATTAAATTATTTGAAAGGCATTAAAAATGCTTGGTATTGCCTTCCAAAAGAATTGGCATATTGGTGGCGGCAAAAGAATAAAGTGGAAATAGACAAAAAAGATTTAATTCTAGTCTAATGTAACAGAGGCAACCAAATGAAAAAGATTTCATTAATTATATTCCCATTAATGATTTATATACTATTAATTACTTTTAATCTACCTAATAATTACGAAAATAATATGAACTCTTCTTTAGCAAATGCAGTTAAAATTATAAATACCAAAAATATTTTCTTCGGACATCAATCTGTAGGGAATAATATTCTACAAGGTATCAGAAAGTCTATAGATAATAATAATTCTTCAGCCTTGAGGATTACAAATTTAGAAAACTTTAATAATGAAACTTCTAAATATTTTATTGAATCGAAGATTGGATTCAATGGGGATCCCAAAAGTAAAATTTATGATTTTTGCCAAAAAGTTGAATTGCTTAGTAAAAATAATTTGCACATTGCTATGATGAAATTGTGTTATGCAGATATTAAAAGCAACTCGGATATAAATGAAATATTCAATTATTATAATGAATCAATTGACTCTTTACAAAAAAAATATCCTAAACTAATAATTATCCATTTTACAGTTCCATTAACTGCAAAAAGAAATTTAATAAATAGGCTAAAAGATTTTTTCAAAGGTCGACCTGACAATAGCATGATGGATAACATCGCACGAAATAATTTTAACCAATTGCTTGTAAATAAATATCCGACAGACAGAATTTTTCAGTTGGCAAAAATAGAATCAACATATCCAAATGGAAGACGTGAAGAATTTGATTATCAAGGTAAAACATATAATTCTTTAATTACCGATTATACTGATGACGGTGGGCATTTAAATGAGAAAGCACAAGAATTAATTGCTCAAAAACTAATTTATTTTTTATCAGATGTAAGCAAATAAAATTGGTGATCCATTTTAAAAAATAAAATAATATAAGAACAACAATTCCTATTTATTTAAATATGAAATTGATAATTAAAATATTGACAAAGTTAAACTCATTTATAAAGTATAAAAGGTATTTAAACAAATTACAAAGAAATATAAATAATGGATTAAAGATTGGCGAAAATGTAACAATAATGCCAAGCGTTGTAATTGATGAAAGATATCCATACTTAATAAGCATCGGAAATAATTGTTCGCTGAGCAATGGAGTTCTGATTCTTGCACATGATGCAACAACTTTTAAATTTACTAATGGTTTTACAAGAATTGGGAAAGTTGAAATTAAGGACAATTGTTTTCTCGGAACGAATGTAATCGTACTTCCAGGGGTTACAATTGGTCCAAATGTAATGGTAGCGGCTGGTTCGGTAGTAAATAAAAATATTCCTCCAAACTCTTGCGTTGCTGGTGTACCAGCAAGAGTTTATCAAAAGTTTGATGAATTTATTCAACATCATAAAGATGCAACAAATAAAAGCCCTGTTTTTGATTATAAAGAATTTGATTCTCCTAACCGCGAATTTAAAGAAAAAATTAAAACACTTGTTGAAGAAGATAATATTTATGTAAAAGGTTATGAGGGAAGATTTCCCTGGACAGTTTCTTAGCTATTATTTGATAAAAAGATATATAAAAAATGGGAGGTAATCGTGGAACAAATTGAAAATCTCAAAAATTTTGTGGTTAATAATTTCCTTTTTGGTAAAAGCAACTTACTTGACTTCGATACTGATTTTTTTGAAAAAGGAATTATTGATTCAACAGGAATTTTGGAGCTTGTATGTTATGTTGAAGAAACATTTAATATTACCGTGAAAGATGAAGAAATCATACCAGAAAATTTTTCCTCACTTACAAAGCTCAATAACTATATTAATCAAAAATTAAATCATATTTCTGAAGTGATAAAAAAATGTGCGGTATAGCTGGGATAATTAATTTAAAAGAGCCAATACCATTATCTACAAATTCTTTGGGAAGGATGACCTCCTGCTTAAGGCATAGAGGGCCAAACGAGTCCGGAATTTATATTGATGATTGGGCAGGCATTACTCAAACAAGATTAAGTATTATTGATTTGTTTGAAGGAACGCAGCCGATCCATAATGAAAATAAAAATTTATGGATAGTTTTCAATGGAGAAATTTATAATTACATTGAGCTTAGGCGCAACCTTATTGAAAATGGACATAAATTCTATACCCTTACCGATACCGAAGTAATTCTTCACCTTTATGAAGACGAAAAAGAAAATTGTTTGAATAAACTCAACGGCCAATTTGCTTTTGCAATTTGGAATTCAATAACAAAAGAAATTTTTATTGCTAGAGATCGTGTTGGTAAGAAACCATTGTTTTACACTATATATAAAAATCAATTTTATTTTGCTTCAGAAATAAAAGCAATTTTCATAAATAATGAGATTAGCCGCAATATTGATTTTATTTCGCTCAATCAAATTTTCACTTTTTGGACAACACTTCCTGGGCGAACAATATTTAAAGACATTAAAGAACTTCCAGCTGGATATTATATCAAGTTGAAGAAAAATTTAATTTCAATTAATAAATACTGGGATTTTGAATTTGCAAACTCAAACAACGAAATTAATTATAAAATTGATGACATTGCCTGGTTTTCTAAAGAATTAATCCTAGATGCAGTAAATATTCGTTTACGAGCTGATGTGCCGGTTGGGTGTTATCTAAGTGGTGGATTAGATTCTTCGGGTATTGCTGCTATTGTCAAAAAAAATTTCAATAATGAATTAAGAACATTTGGAATTCGATTTGAAGAAAAAGATTTTGATGAAGGCGAATATCAAAGGGAAATGGTTTCTAATCTAAACGTAAATCATAGCGAAATCTTTGCAACTAACAAAAAAATTGGCGAGCTGCTTCCTGAAGTAATTTGGCATTGTGAAATTCCTCTTCTAAGATTATCGCCAGTTCCTTTGTTCATGCTCTCAAAATTGGTTCATCAAAACGGATTTCGAGTTGTATTAACCGGCGAAGGTGCTGATGAAATCTTTGGCGGTTATAACATTTTTAAGGAAACATTAATTAGAGCTTTTTGGTCAAAATTCCCTAATTCAAACATGCGCCCGCGTTTACTCGAACGGCTTTATCCTTACATTTTTAAAGATCCTAAAAGCAGAGCAAGTTTAAAATCATTTTTCAAATTAGGAATTGAAAATCCAAATGATCCTTTTTTCTCACACATTGTTCGTTGGCAAAACACATCCAGAATAAAAAGATTTTTTAGTGAAGATATTTCAAATGCATATCAAGGCTATGATCCTTATTTAGAGTTGAAAGAAATTCTTCCAAAAGATTATTTTAACTGGGATTCATTATCGAAAGCACAATATTTAGAGATGAAAATTTTTCTTTCTAATTATTTACTTTCATCACAGGGCGATCGTGTTGCTATGGCGCATTCACTTGAAATTAGAATGCCATATTTAGATTACAGGTTGATTGAATTTTTAGGAAAAGTTCCTTCATATTTTAAGATAAGAGGATTAAATGAAAAATTTATTTTGAAAAAAGTATATAAGGATATAATTCCCCAAAATATTTTGGAAAGGCCAAAACACCCTTATCGAGCACCTATAAGAAATAGTTTATTAAAAAATAATTTAAAGTATGTAGATGAATATTTATCAGAAGAAAGTATTAAAAAGTTAAATCTTTTTAATCATGTGATGGTAACAAAATTAAAACAAAAATTATCTCAGCAAAATGAAGCTAGTGAATTCGATAATATGGCTTTAGTCGGTATTTTATCATCTCAAATATTGTCCAATATTTTTATTGAAAATTTCCATTCAAAATTAATTAAGCCAGAAACATTCAACATTACATTCGATAGAAGAACTCTTATAGAATCTGAAGCAACCGCTATTACAACAAAATAAAATTTAAACAATTAATTAGAACAATATGGAAGCAAATATTTTTCAACCAAGGCTTCTGCATGGTTTTCTATTAAATAATGCAGAAAAATATCCCAATAAAGAAGCGCTTATATTTAATAACCAGCGACTTACTTATTCGGAAATAAATAACAGATCAACACAGTTGGCAAATTCGTTAATGGAATTAGGATTAAATAGGCACGACCGCGTAATTATTTTTTTAGACAATTCAGTCGAAACTATAATTTCTATTTGGGGTGTGCTTAAAGCTGGTGGGGCTTTTGTTGTACTTAATCCATTAATGAAATCTGGAAAATTGGATTATATACTAAAAGATTCTGGTGCAAAAATAATAATTACACATTCAAGAAAATACGATGTTGTTTTAGAAGCAATCAATTTTCATAATAAAGATAAGAAAATAATTTGGGTTGGAGCTGTAATTGATGATATCAATAATTTTAGTTTTAATGAATTGATTGAATGCCAGCAAGTTAGCGCCACTAAAAAATTAAATTCACAAATGGAAAGAATAATTGATTACGATCTTGCAACATTAATCTATACTTCCGGTTCTACTGGTGAGCCTAAGGGAGTTATAAGTTCTCATATTAATATGATTTCTGCAGCAAGAAGCATAATTGAATATCTAGAAAATACACCGGAAGATATAATATTAAATGTACTCCCGCTTTCATTTGATTATGGTTTGTATCAAATGATAATGAGTGTAATGTTTGGGGGGAAGTTAATTTTAGAAACCTCATTTATGTTTCCGTTAAAAATTTTGCAAACAATTGAAGAAGAAAAAGTAAGTGGTTTTCCAATAGTACCAACAATTGTTGCACTTTTATTAAAGATGAAAGAATTAGAAAAGTATAAATTGAATTCTCTAAGATATATTACAAATACAGGAGCAGCATTCCCAATTCCACATATACAAAAATTTAATCAATTTTTCCCCCATGTAAAAATATTTTCGATGTATGGTTTAACTGAGTGCAAGCGTATTTCCTATTTACCTTCAGATCAAATACAAAAACGCCCTGGATCAGTTGGCAAAGCTATACCAAATTGTGAGGTGTTTTTAGTAGATGAGAATAATAATGATGTAAAGCCAGGCGAAATTGGAGAGCTTGTAGTCAGAGGTTCCAACGTTATGCGGGGTTATTGGAATTCACCAGAATTAACACAGAAAGTATATAGGCAGGGAAAAATTCAAGGTGAAACACTTTTATATACAGGAGATTTATTTAAGCAAGATGAAGATGGGTATTTATATTTCCTTGGTAGAAAAGACGATATGATAAAGTCTAAAGGTGAAAGAATCAGTCCGAAAGAAATTGAAAATATTCTTTGTTCTATTCAAGGAGTGGCAGAGGCTGCAGTTATTGGTGTTCCGGATGAGATTCTTGGGCAAGCAGTCAAAGCTTATATTGTAAAAAAAGAAAATATCGAAATCGATCAAAACTATATTTTACAGTTTTGCATGAAAAATATGGAATCATTTATGGTACCAAAATATGTTGAGTTTATTGCAGAACTTCCCAAAAGCCCGAATGGAAAAGTTGATAAGAAGATTTTAAAATCTGAGACAATGTTAGTACAATAAATTTCGAACCAAAACTAGTTTAATTCAAAAGAGGGAAAAATGAATTTTACAAAAGACTCAATACTTATAAATCCCAAAGAAGAATCTGAAAGAATTATTGAAAGTATTAGAAATTCAGTATTTAATATTTTAAAAAAACGCGGCGGAGTAGTTGGAGTAAGCGGCGGAGTTGATTCATCAGTAGTTTTAACATTAGCTGCAAAAGCTTTAGGAAGTGATAAAGTAATTGCAATAATGCTTCCGGAAAAAGAATCAAGTGATGAAAACATTCCTCTTGTAAAGAAATTATTAGAAATTGTTGGTGTTAAATATATTATTGAAAATTTAACTGATGCTTTAACTGGTTTTAAGTGTTACCAAAGAAGAGATGAAGCTGTAAAAAAAATTTTCCCAGAATTCAACTCATCCTATAAAATGAAGATAACACTACCTAATAATCTGCTAAATAGAAATAGTTTTAATTTATTTTATCTTGAAATTATTTCACCAGAAGGAGAATCAAAAAAAGTAAGGCTTTCGCTAAATGAATATTTACAAATTGTAGCTGCATCTAATTTTAAACAGCGCTGCAGAATGAGCATGCTTTACTATCATGCGGAATCAAGAAATTATGCTGTAATTGGAACACCTAATAAAAATGAACACGATCAAGGATTCTTTGTTAAATATGGTGACAGCGGGTCTGACTTACGTCCAATAAAACATTTATTTAAAACACAGGTTTATCAGCTTGCGGATTATCTAAAGATTCCAATTGAAATAAAAGATCGAGTACCTACTTCAGATACTTACAGTGCAGAACAAACACAAGAAGAATTTTTCTTCAGGGTGCCTTTTTACTTATTAGATAGGATTTGGTTTGGTTGGGAAAATAATATTGAGAAAGAGATAATTGCTGAAGAATTAAATCTTACGATTGATCAAGTCGAAAATGTTATTGACGATATAATAAGAAAGAAAAATACGACAGAATATTTGAGAAAAAATCCGATTGATGTAATTTCCGAAGAAACTCAATAGCTAAGTGTTCGTTAAAAGTTATTATGAAAAATCTTTCATAATTTAAATAATTTAAGTTGATAGAGAATAATTATTATAATATCAATTAGCAATTATTCAATCCGAAAAATTACTTTCCGAAAATCTATATTATAACTTTTTAAATAAAGGAAGTAATAATGAAATTTAATTTTATTATAATGTTTTTATTTTTTAATTATTTACTCCTAGGGCAAAATCCTGATTTAAGAAATGGAATTTTTTTTGCTCACTCAACAGGGACTTATATATGGGGACCGAATGGAAGTAATACAAGCATTCCACAAGAAATAGATAATTACAACCAAACTCATAATTATACTTCAGCAAATAAATTTAAGGTTGTAAAAGAAGACTGGCCGATCAATCCATGGACAAATGAGTGGGTAAGATGGCATCAAATTTTTGATGGACAAGATTCTACTGCAGACATTAGACCTTATTTAGAAAATTATGGATTAATAATTATTAAATCATGTTATCCTAGTTCTGGTATGACTTCCTGGGGCTCAGCTTCGGATACTTTAGAACCAGACCGCAAATCTGTTTTTAATTATAAATGGCACTGGAGAAGCTTCATTAAAAAAATGGAATTACTTCCAAATAAATTTTTTGTTATTTGGACTAACGCACCAATGTTAGCAAATAAAACTGATAGCAATGAAGCGTCTCTATCAAATAAATTTTGCACTTGGGCGAAGGACACTTTAGCTAATGGATTGGATATGGAGTATGGGCATTTTCCTAAAAATGTTTTTGTCTTTGATTACTTTCATAAACTTGTAGAAAACGATGGAACATTACCTTTAAAATATGCAGTGGACTCAACTGACAATCATCCAAATTCTGCTGCAACAGAATTAATTGCACCTCAGTTTGTACAAGAAATTTTTAATGCTGTTCTAAATTATGAGAGCGTAACTCCGGTTGAACTTATTAAATTTTCAGGAAGTATAGTTAATAAACAAATTCAATTAAATTGGGAGACTGCAACGGAACTAAATAACTTTGGATTCGAAGTAGAAAAAAATGAATTAAGTAAAAATGAAAATAGATTTAATTGGGAAAAGTTAGGCTTTGTTAAAGGTTCCGGTAATTGTAGTTCTCCCACTAAATATTTTTTTATTGATCAAAAACCGACTAAAGGTATTTCACATTATAGATTAAAACAAATCGATTTTAATGGTTCTATTAATTATTCTTCATTTGTCGAAATTAATTTTGTTGATAATTGGGAATATTCATTAAAGCAAAATTATCCAAATCCTTTTAATCCTTCTACCATTATAGAATTTTCAATTCCCGAGGATACTTTTGTTAAAATTAGTTTGTACGATTTGTTGGGGAATAAAATTAAAATTCTAGAAAATAGTTTTAAGAAAGCAGGTTGTTATAAAATAAAATTGAATGCAAAAGTGCTTTCCAGCGGAATCTATTTGTATAAAATCGAAGCAAATAAATTTTTTGATTCAAAAAAACTTTTGATTATAAAATAAAATGTTAAGCTAAAATTTGTAAAAATTATTTAACAATTAATATCGAAATTAATTTAAAATATTTTTTTGCAGTTTATAAATTTTCATGAATTCCCAAATGAAATATTTTATTAAAAGGGTTTCATTATTCGTAATCATTTTAGCAGGGGTATTATCTTTAAGCCTCGTTATTCAGCTGCTTATTATTTCTAAAAGCAAATCCATTTTTAAAATTAAAGAATCGCGCACTATCTTAGTTTTAGGCGATTCTCATACTGAATGTGCACTTAATGATTCGATTATTAAATCGGTTGTGAATATATCTTCAAGTGCTGATGCATATATCTATAGCTATTTGAAACTTAAAAAATTTGTTGAGGTTAACCCTCAAATTAATACTATAATATTAGGATTTGGATATCATGATTTGGGCTTAAGTTTAGAACGATGGACGTATGATGATAAGTTTATGGTTGAAAAATTTCCAAAATATTTTTGTTTAATGGATGGTGATGATTTTTTTGAAATAGTTAAAAGCAAACCTCAATCTCTTCCAAAGTTAATCCCAGAAATTTATCGAAACACATTGAAGTTAGCTATTAAATCTATATTAAAACAAGATTTTAAACAGGCTGGCTTTGGCAATTTTATAGATCTTCACTACAACAAATTAAAAGATGATATTGAAAGAATAAAAAAGCAAAAAAATGAAGATGAAATAAATTTTCATTATTCGCCAAACCAAGTAAAATATTTATTGTTAATATCAGAGTATTGTGCACTTCATAACTTAAAACTAATCCTTTTAGCTACTCCCATTTACAAAAACTTAAGAATTAGTTCTGAATTAATGAAGGGATATTATTATCAGTTTTATAATAAATATTTATCAGAAAATATTCTGCTTGATTTTTCAAATGAAAATTTAGCTGAATCTTATTTTGCAGATAGTGAGCACCTCAATTCTTTTGGGGCAAAGTATTTTTCAAAATTTATTAATTACAAATTAACGGCATTAATTAAAAATGAAAAAGAATTGAGTAATGCCTCTCCCAGTTTGCCAATAAAAAAATATTTTAATGCTACTCAATCGCCTTATTTTTTATCCCATAAAATCAAAATTACTTTCTGAAATTAATTTAATTGAATTTACATGCTTTTCAATTCGATTCAATTTGGCATTTTCTTTTTATTTGTAACGGCGCTTTATTTTGTATTGCCGCACAAAATAAGATGGCTTTTGCTGCTTGTAAGCAGCATATATTTTTATATGGCATTTATACCTATATATGTTTTAATTCTAATCTTTACAATTATTATAGATTATTTTGCAGGGATTTATCTTGAAAAATTAGTCGGTGCAAACAGAAAATGGTTCCTAATTCTAAGTTTGATTGCCAATATTGGTGTTCTTGCAGTTTTTAAATATTATAACTTTATAGATAGCAATTTAAATTTTCTTTTTCATTCATTTGGGGTAAGTGTACAAATTCCGGCTCTCAATATTATTTTACCTATAGGTTTATCGTTTCACACATTTCAGGCAATGAGCTATACAATTGAAGTATATCGAGGCCATCAAAAAGCTGAACACAATTTTGGTATATATGCACTGTATGTAATGTTTTATCCTCAATTGGTTGCTGGCCCAATTGAAAGGCCGCAGAACCTTTTGCACCAATTTTATGAAAAACATTTTTTTGAATATAAAAGAGTTGTAGATGGATTAAAATTGATGGCTTGGGGTTTATTCAAAAAAGTTGTAATTGCAGACAGGCTTGCTTTAATTGTTAATCAAGTTTACAATTCTCCACATGACTATGTGGGATTTCAATTATTGATTGCAACAATATTTTTTGCATTCCAAATATACTGCGATTTTTCAGGTTACTCAGATATTGCTATTGGAGCTGCGAGAGTAATGGGTTTTAAATTGATGAAAAATTTTGACAGTCCATATTATTCAAAATCAATCTCAGAATTTTGGAAAAGATGGCACATTTCTCTATCCTCATGGTTTAAGGATTATTTGTACATTTCGCTTGGCGGGAATAGGGTGAGTATTCCGCGTTGGTATTTCAATTTGTTTTTTGTGTTTATGGTAAGCGGGCTTTGGCACGGCGCAAATTGGACTTTTGTAATTTGGGGAGCTTTACATGGATTTTATTTAATTTTCTCTATTGTTACTTCAAAACCTCGGAAAATTATTTTAAGAAAATTATACATTGATAAATTTCCTTTACTTTTGAAAATATTAGAAATCATCTCAGTGTTTGTTTTTGTCGATTTTGCATGGATATTTTTTAGAGCGCAAAATTTATCTGATGCTTTTTATATAGTTAATCATCTTTTTGATAAAATGGATCAAATTAATAATTTACAATCCATAGTGAGTTTATTAAAAGTTTTAAATATTACTATGTATGATTTCATTGTTGCCTTAACTTCCATAGTCATTTTAGAAATAATTCAATTTAGCCAAAGAAAGATTAGCATAATAAATTATATTTCATCAAAACCTATTTGGTTTAGATGGACAGCATACTACGCACTTATCATAGTTATAATACTTTTGGGGGTATTTAATAAATCACAATTTATTTACTTCCAATTTTAACTTTTTCAATCAATTCTAATTATGAAAAAGAAATTGTTCTTCTCTTTAAGAATATTATTAGTAATAATAATTATTTTGATTTATGGTTTCCTTGTAATTAATGATCATGTATTTCCATATTCTTTTTTGAAAAAAATATCTTCACATAATTCTGAAGTGGTAACAAATTGGGATTGGTCAATTGGTATTTATACAGGTAATTCACCATTTAATTTAACTCAACCAGTAAATATCTCAAATCCTGTTCTAACTGCAAGCAATATAAACGATGTAAAAGCTAAGTTCATAGCGGATCCATTTTTGTTAAAAACCGATTCCTTGTTTTATATGTTTTTTGAAGTATTAAACAAAAAAAATGATCAAGGAGATATCGGCTACGCAGAGAGTAAAGATGGATTTAAGTGGACTTATAAAAAAATTATTATTGATGAACCATTTCATTTGTCATACCCATATGTGTTCAAATGGAATGATAACTATTATTTAATTCCGGAAAGTCATCAAGATTTATCTGTAAGATTATATAAAGCAACTGACTTTCCTATAAAATGGACTTTTGTCTGTAATTTAATTAAAGGATATCATTTTGCAGATCCATCAATTGAACTTTATAATAACAAATGGTGGCTATTTGTATGTACAAATGAAAATGATAATTTGAATTTATATTATTCAGATAGTTTAGTTGGTCCGTGGAAACAGCATCCAATGAGTCCGGTTGTTAAAAATAATAAGTTATTTGCAAGATGCGGTGGCAGAATATTTCATTATAATCAAAAGTTATTTAGATATTCCCAGGATTGTTCATCAACTTATGGGAAACAAGTTTTTGCATTTGAGATTACTAAACTAGATACTATTAATTTTGTGGAAAAAATTGTAAGCAATGAATCGATTATCAAAGCAAGTGGGATTGGATGGAATAAAAATGGTATGCATACAATTGATCCAATTTATTTAGGAAATGGTAAATGGTTATCATCAGTAGATGGATATTGAATTCAGCACTAATAATTTTATAAACTTATTTACAAATTCTATTTATTGAGCATTTTATACCGTGACATAATAGACAAAAAGAATTTAAAGTTTAAATTTTTTTTATCAAGCAGTCCAGGATTTACCCATAAACCATGAGTGTCATAACCAGCAGCTTGCCAAGCAGAGAAAGAATTATAAGCAGTACCTTTGATAGAAGCAAAATTATTTTGGCTGCCGCCGGTTCTATAAAATAAATTATTGTCAAAATAAATAGAACCACTTCCCGGCTGTTGATAAACAAAATAGCCGCTAGTCTGATGAGAATTAAGGTAGAAAATGATATTGTTCTTGAAAGATAGGTTGTTGATATAAGAATTTCCGTAGATAAAGATGGCAGAATGACTAGTCAAAGAATCATTCATAATAATGGTGTTATTATAGACTTTTGCATTTATAGGTGCAAAAGAAGAATAAGCAGCTTCATAGCTAAAGATAATACCGTCGGCATAAGGGATAGTAGGATTGTCAACAATGACATTGTAATAGAACTCTAAGGAATCAGTAGCTTGGTCTTGGAAGTCTTCGGTATTACCCTCAAACCAATTGTATCTGATAATAGGGTGAGGAACTCTGCCATTGGGGTTAACGTTTACGTTGATATGAATACCAGCCATTTGATTATTAAGGAACATATTATGTTCAACAATTTGATAACCGCCTCCGCCGAGATAGAGTCCGTGAGGGTAAGTATACCCGGCAGCATTCTGAAAGACACTGTTAGAGATGTGGACATAATAAGATAAACCAATGTAAACGGTTTGAGCTTGATGAAAGTTAGCATCAAACACACAAGAGTCGATAGTAAGATAATTAGCGTTATTGGCATCAAGGCATTCGAGAGTGGAGTTAAAGCATTTGATAGATCTGAAGGTTATGTTAGATTTATTAACCCAAATAATACAATACGTGAGGGTATTCTGACCATCTATTACGGGAAGATTGCCACTTCCGTAAGCAGTAAAGGTAAGATGGCTTCTGTTTGGTCTTAATGTATATCCAGTAAAGATTTGTCCTCTTTTAAATGCAATAACATCGCCTTTCGAAAATGGGAAATGATTAACTTTATTAATAGTTTTCCAAGCAGAAGATGGTGATAAACCGTTGTTGTTATCATTTCCATTTATAGAATTGACATAAAAAGTTTTAGCAAAAATTACTTTCGAAAAAATAAAAATTAATAAAAATGAAATCTTTAAGATTTCAGATAATTTTTTTATTTGCATGTTTAATTAAAATAAAATTATTGTTGTTCCGCCATTTGTTATTTATTTCATTATTAACATAAAAAATAATATCATAAATATCTATTAAATAAAAAAAACAGACCTCTTTCGTAAGGTCTGTTTTATTATTTTGGAAAAATCAATATTATTTAGATTGAACTCATTTTAATAGCAGCATCTTTTTTACTTGCACAAACTTATTGCTTATTATTTTATAGAAGTATGTTCCGCTGCTTAATTTACTTGCATCAAAATTAATTGTATAATTTCCTTGTTCTTGCATTTCATCAACTAATTTTGCTACTTCTCTTCCAGTAATATCGTATACTTTAATATTTACTAAAGATCTAACTGGTAGTGAATATTTAATCTTTGTACTGGGATTAAAAGGATTAGGATAATTTTGGTATAAAACATATTCAGTTGGAGCTAAATTAACTTCAATTTCTTTAGAGAATTTATAATTGCCATTATTATCAATTTGTTTTAATCGATATACAAGTTTTCCAGATAACGGATTGCTATCAATAAATTGGTATGTTTTAGGAGAGTTGGAGTTTCCTCTTCCTTCAACAAAACCAATTTTTTCCCACTTTAAATTATCACTTTGTATAGCTCTTTGTATTTCAAAACCATAATTATTGATTTCAGTAGCAGTTTGCCAATTTAATTCTACTTTATTCTCTACTGTATTTTCAGTAAATGAAGTTAATTCTACTGGAAGTGGTGATGTATTTAAATTTGTAAATGTTCCGTTTGTCCAAAGAGTTGAGTTATTACCATCAAATATTGCCCAGTTATTATTTGAAGTTTGCCAATTCAGGTTAGAAGATCCAGAGTGATTTATAATAGAAAAAGTTATTGTTGCGACATCTATCCAACCAGGAGTTTGTGTTACTAAAGTACCACTGTTTGTATTTAACAATTCGATATTTATCCAAATTTGATTAGCAACTGGATGCGTTACTGTTGCCGGAGAATAATTTCCGCCACTGAAGTTTGTAAAAGTATAATCAGTTCCACTAACCGGTGTGGATGGGAATGACAAAGATGTGCTATCAAAATTAAATATGATTGTTGATGTTCCCAATCCATTAGTTCCTGTGTTTGTATTTAACTGAACTGTAATTGCATAAATTGAATCGCTATGATTAGTAACAACAAATTGTCCATTTACTATTGTTTGAGCTTGTAAATTAAGCGCCAATATTACAAAAGCTGTCAAAAATATTTTTAATATATTGTTCATAATTACTCCAAATTCTATTATTCTATTATTTATCTTATTCATATGGTTACTATGGTACTTGGGTTGTAATGCCATTATTAATTCTCCAGCAAAGATTTAAATCTGTACTATTTACACCACCGCTGAGATCATAATCTCCTGGTAAATAACCAACAGATCCATTTTCTATTCTCCAAATATTGTTTCTATCTGTTGTATTTATGCTGCCATTTGCATCGCCATCACCCGAGTACATTCCATAAACCCCTGAACCTAGGCTCATCATTGGATTTGTGCCATAAGCTTTTGATTGAGATGTTGTGAAATCATAATTTGAAGATGATGTTGCTAGCGATACAGGAGCTGCACTCATTATTGATAAGTGATTCCTATGTTTTATAACGATGTAGTAACTGCCATTATTAATGAAATCAAATCTCAAAGGAGAAATCCCATCTAAGTCTACAATTGTTCCATCATTTTTTATAAATGCAGAGCGTTGAGAAATAATTGAGCTGCTTGAAGTGTTTGATCTCAATTGAACGAGAACCCAATCAACAACATTCGAAGGAATGGAAGAAACATTTTCAGAACCGAGGTAATTCCATGGCGAAGATGAATATGGTTGAGAAAGTGGAATTAAATTTTGAGAATTAAGGTAAGTAGTCATGATTCCTTTTTTATACGGTCCGCCTAAAAATGTTTTTATATTTGCTTGCACGTATGAATGTTCGAATGCGCCTATATCGGGTTTATAAACCGGCACTGTATATCCATTATAATCAGATACTAAGCCGACATCGATACCGGCATTAGCAGCAGGAGAACCGGTAAGAAGTGAATAATTATTTGATGATAAATTATTAAATAATGGATTTGACCAATTGCCATGTGCATCGAAGCCAGCTGTTTGCCACGAACTAAAAGAATTGTAATTGGTACCTTGGAGGGAAGCGAAATTACTTTGACTTCCACTGTTTCTAAAATATAAATTATTATCAAAATTTAATGTGCCGCTTCCAGGCTGCTGATAAACGAAATATCCGCTGTTTTGATTTGAATTTGCAAAAAGAAATATATTATTCTTGAAGGATAGATTAGTTATGTTAGAATTATTATAAACAAATATTGCAATGTGCTGAGTAATAGAATCATTCATTATAAATGTGTTGTTATATACTTTTGCATCCTTAGGTGCAAATTGGGCATATGAAGACTCGTAAGTAAAAATTAATCCACCAGCATATGAAACATTTGGATCATCAACAATTACATTGTAATAAAATTCTAAAGAATCGGTAGCTTGATCTTGATAGTTTTGAGCATTGCCTTCAAACCAATTATATCTAACAATTGGATGAATTACTTGACTATTTGTGTTAAAATAAATTTTTAATCCGCTATCAGAATTATTTAAAAATTGACAATGCTCTATAATTTGGTTTCCACCGCCATATAACAGCAGACCACTTGGGTATGAATACGAACTGCTTGCTGCATTCTTAAAAACACAATAGCTAATGTTGGCATTATATGAACTTATTACTGCTGCTTGGCTAACATGAAAATTTCCATCGAATTCACATGAATCAAGATTCAGATAATTTGAATTTGATGCGCTGAAACAATTTTGAGTGCTGTTATAAAAAATTATAGAATTAATTGTTAGATTATTTTTATTGTCTCCAACGAAGCAAGTGGTTAATGTGTTTTGACCATCAATAATAGGTTTTGTGCCGGTACCATAAGTATTAAAAGTTAAATTACCAATTGGAGGTGTTAAAGTATAACCAGTAAAAGTCTCACCGCGTTTAAAACTGATAATATCACCGCTGGAAAAAGAAAAACTATTCACTTTGTTTATGGTTTTCCAAGCTGAGTTTTGTGTTAAGCCAGAATTATTATCGTTCCCATTTACTGCATCAACATAATAAACATGTCCAGTAGTAACTGTATCTGTGGTGAAGTTCCATGTTGTAGAATAGTTACTAGTTCCAGCAGAATTAGAAGCGCATACTCTCCAATAATAGATTGTACCATTTACTAAACCACTAATTGATTGTGAAGTTGAAGTAATTGTAGAGTTATCATAAACAGTGGTAGAGAATCCGCTGCTTGTAGAAACTTGTAATCGATATGATGTAGCACCAGAAGATGCATTCCAAGACAAATTTGGGTTTAATGATATTCCAGTTAAATTATTGGCTGGGCTTGATAATGTTGGTGCAGGTGGTACAGCAACGGCAGCAAGGGTAGAGAAACTCCAAATTGACGAATAGTTACTTGTACCAGAAGAATTTGTTGCGCTGACTCTCCAATAATAAGTTGTATTGTTGGACAAACCACTAATTGATTGTGAAGTTGAAGTAATTGTGGAGTTATCATAGACAGTTGTTGAGAATCCGCTGCTTGTAGAAACTTGTAATCGATATGTTGTAGCACCTGAAGATGCATTCCATGTTAGTGTTGGAGTTATTGAAGTACCAGTTGCATTATTTGATGGAGAAATTAAAGTTGGAACATTGGGAATGCTGGTTGCACCAACATATTCAAAAGCACCTATATCTGGGTTTCCTGAAACTGAATTCCCTAAATAATCTGAAGTTAAGCCAACATTAGAACCGGCATTTATTGCTGGAGAACTAGAGATAAGTGAATAATCTTTAGCGGATAGATTGTTAAATCCAGGATTTACCCATAAACCATGAGTGTCATAACCAGCAGCTTGCCAAGCAGAGAAAGAATTATAAGCAGTACCTTTGATAGAAGCAAAATTATTTTGGCTGCCGCCGGTTCTATAAAATAAATTATTGTCAAAATAAATAGAACCACTTCCCGGCTGTTGATAAACAAAATAGCCGCTAGTCTGATGAGAATTAAGGTAGAAAATGATATTGTTCTTGAAAGATAGGTTGTTGATATAAGAATTTCCGTAGATAAAGATGGCAGAATGACTAGTCAAAGAATCATTCATAATAATGGTGTTATTATAGACTTTTGCATTTATAGGTGCAAAAGAAGAATAAGCAGCTTCATAGCTAAAGATAATACCGTCGGCATAAGGGATAGTAGGATTGTCAACAATGACATTGTAATAGAACTCTAAGGAATCAGTAGCTTGGTCTTGGAAGTCTTCGGTATTACCCTCAAACCAATTGTATCTGATAATAGGGTGAGGAACTCTGCCATTGGGGTTAACGTTTACGTTGATATGAATACCAGCCATTTGATTATTAAGGAACATATTATGTTCAACAATTTGATAACCGCCTCCGCCGAGATAGAGTCCGTGAGGGTAAGTATACCCGGCAGCATTCTGAAAGACACTGTTAGAGATGTGGACATAATAAGATAAACCAATGTAAACGGTTTGAGCTTGATGAAAGTTAGCATCAAACACACAAGAGTCGATAGTAAGATAATTAGCGTTATTGGCATCAAGGCATTCGAGAGTGGAGTTAAAGCATTTGATAGATCTGAAGGTTATGTTAGATTTATTAACCCAAATAATACAATACGTGAGGGTATTCTGACCATCTATTACGGGAAGATTGCCACTTCCGTAGGCATTGAATGTTAGATTGCCGATCGGTGGTGTAAGAGTATAGCCTGTAAAAGTTTCACCTCGTTTAAAGCTGATAATATCACCGCTGGAAAAAGAAAAGTTATTAACTTTGTTAATAGTTTTCCAAGCAGAAGATGGTGATAAACCGTTGTTGTTATCATTTCCATTTGTTGCATCTACATAATAATTTGTTGCAAATGAAATTTGGGATATCATTATAAATAATAACATCAAAATCCTAAACATCTTTATCTGATTCATTGAGTTGCCTCCAGGAATTTAATTTTCCATATTGTTTAATTTTTATTTCGGTAGGCAACCTATTTTAAAATGAAAAGATTGGAAATCGGGAGAAACCTGAAATGATGTTGTAAAAACCTGATAAGTTCTTAAAAAATTATTTACAAATTATTAGATAATGGATAATAATTTTTTAACCTGGCTTTGAATTAGGGTTTAGGTATTAAATTTTTATGAAAAATTGATAAAACTTATAAGGGAAAGCAAATTCCATTTTTATCGCTTCCTAATTCTAAATGTAAATTAAAAATGGTTTAATAAACCTAAAAAATCAGTTTGATTTAAAAAGAGAAAAAAGATGAAAGAAATTCCAGATCTTTCTTCTTTATGGAGATCTCAAAAGGATTGTATTATACAATTAAATAATAAGGGTATTATTTTAAATTGGAATATTGCTGCTCAGAAATTTTTTGGATATAGTTACAAAGAAATTGTTGGAAGTTCAATATCTAAATTATTTTCTAAGGAGAAAGATGCTCAGAAATTATTTAAAAAATTAATAAGTCCCCAAAAATATTTTTATTTAGAAATTGAATTAAAAGATAAAGCTGGAAATAAAAGGAATGTAATGGCTACAGTTTTCCCCACTAAAATAAAAAATGAAGAAACTGCCGGCTATATAATTTTACTAAAAGACGTTACTTCTAAAATAAAATTGATTGACGATTTACAATCGTCTCAAAAACTATATCGTGATATAGTTGAAATGGCTCCCAATATCAATGGTATTATCCAAGATAAAAGAATAGTTTATCTAAATTATGCAGGTTTAAAAGTATTGGGAATAAAAAATTTAAGTACTTTAAAAAATAAATCAATTGAAGATTTAATTGATTCCAAAGATCATAAAAAATTTCATCATAGATATCAAGAATTACTAAAGGGGAAAAAGATTGCTTCAACTGAATTAAGATTAAGAAGAAACGATGGTTCAGTTCTAATTGTAGAATCTTATGCTAGGCTCTATAAATTTTTAGGTAAACCAGCTATCCAATTTGTTGCAAAAGATATTACTAAACGAAAAAGAATTGAAGAAGAAAGAGAAAATTTGTTAAAGAAAAGTAGAGATTATGCGGTTGAGCTAGATTCAATTTTTGAAAGTATTCCAGATGCAATTTATGTAGGCGATAAAACTAAAATTTTGCGCGCAAATAGTAAGCTTTTAAATCTTTATAATTTTGGTACGTTGGATGAAATGAATTCGCATCAATCGCAGATAAATAAAATTTTAAATTTTAGAGATCTCACAACAGGCAAAAGTCTGCCTAATTCTGAAAACGTTTTTGCTATTGCAATGAAAGGTAAATCAGTTACTAAAGAATTAGTGATAACTAATCCGCAGACAAAAAAAGAAATGATAATTAGAAGTGCAGGCGCGCCAATTAAAATTGATGGAAAAGTGAAAGCTGCAATTGTAATTAATAGCGATATTACAGAGCTGAAAAAAATTGAAAACGAAATAATTAAAAGCGAAAGCAGATATAAATCACTTATTGAGCAGTCTTTTGATGGAATTGCATTAATTAATAAATATGGAAAGGTAATAATTTGGAATTCAAAATTATTAGAATTGTTAAATTATAATGTTGATGAAGTTCTGGAAGTAAATTTTAAAAACATTATTCAAAATGAAATTAATGAATTTAGCGATGAAAAAAAGGGACTTGATGAATTTGATCAAAACCTTCATTTCGAAACTATTATAACAAGAAAAAATAAAACACACTTTCCAGCCGAAATTAGTATAAGCATCTTAAAAGAAGGTATGATAATGTATGTAATTCGAGATATTTCAGAAAGAAAAGCTGCTGAAGAATTACATGAAAAACTTTTCAATAAATTAATTGAAGCGCAAAATGTTATGAAGAATTTATCTAGACAATTAATTATTGTGCAAGAACAAGAAAGACGAAATATTGCAAGGGAATTACACGATGAAATAGGCCAGACACTTACAGCAATAAAAATTGATATTCTTAATGCAATGAAATTTATACCTTCATTAAATGCACAAGAACAGTTAAAAGATAGTATTCAAATGGTAGAAGAAACTTTAAATAATGTACGCGAATTATCTTTGAATTTACGTCCATCAATTTTAGATGATCTTGGTTTAATTCCAGCAGTAAGATGGTTTTTAGATAGACAATCTCAAAGAACAGGTATTAATGCAAAAGTAATTACAAAGCCATTTACAGAAAAAATTCCTGCAGAAATTCAAATTACTTGTTATAGAATAATACAAGAAGCAGTTACGAATATAATTAAGCACTCAAAAGCAAAAAGTATGTCTGTAGAAATAGATGTAATTTCAAATGAATTGTACATAATAATTTCTGACGATGGAGTTGGTTATGATGTTCTTTCTGCAAGAAAAAAAGCAACCAGCGGATATAGTGTCGGGGTTTTAGGTATGCAAGAGAGAGCTGAAGCAGTGGGTGGGTGGCTGGATATTTTTTCAAAACCAAATGAAGGAACTAAAATTCATGCAATTTTTCCTTTAAAATTAATTTCATAAATATATTTTTAAGTTAACTGGGGATTAGTTATGAATCAAATAAAAGTATTAATAGCAGATGATCATACTTTGATTAGAGCCGGCATTCGTGAACTTCTACAAAACATAAATGGTATTCAAGTTGTCGGCGAGGCATCAAATGGCAGAGAAGCTTTAGAAAAAATTAGAGAAGTTTCTCCAGACATTGTTTTACTTGATATTGCAATGTCGGAATTAAACGGACTAGAAGTTGCCGAAAGAGTTAATAAAGAATTTCCTGTAGTTTCAGTAATTATTTTATCAATGTATGCTAATGAAGAATATGTTCTTCAAGCTTTAAAAGTAGGCGCAAATGGATATTTATTAAAAGACTCAGCGCCAAATGAATTAGAAATTGCAATAAGAGCAGTTACTAGAGGCGAAACTTATCTTAGCCCGTCAATTTCAAAAACGCTGGTAAGCGATTATTTAAAAAGAATCACCGAAACACATGTAGAAGAAAGGGGAACTGACAATGTTTTTGTTAAACTAACTTCGCGGCAAAGAGAAATTCTTCAATTAATTGCTGAAGGTAATTCTACTAAAGAAATTGCTGTAAAGCTAAATGTAAGTGTTAAGACTGTCGAAACTCATCGAATGAAAATAATGGAACGGCTTGGAATTCATGATATCCCAGGCCTTGTAAGATACGCAATTAGAAATGGAATTATATCATCCACATAAAAAATATAAAATAAATTAAAGATTGTAAGCCTCAACTAATTTTTTTACCTGTTTTTCCATGTCCCAATTTTCTTTAATTAATGTGAACGCATTTGAAGCTAATCGATTTCGTAATTCTTCATTAGTTATTAATTTATTTAGTGCATCAGCTAATTGAATTTCATTATCCGGTTCAAATAAAATTCCGTTGATATCATCGTGAATTATTTCTGGAATACCGCCAACTCTACTTCCTACTACAGGTAAATGTGCAGCGCACGCCTCCATAATAGCTACTGATATTCCTTCCAACCTTGAAGGATGGACATATATATCGCAGGCAGATAAAATATCAAAAATGTCCGACCTTTTGCCAAGCCAAATAAAATTATCAGAACCATCTAGCATTTCTTTTTGCAGGGTTTTTAGTGTCTTGGCATATTCAATATCAAAATTATCTTCAGATCTTAATCCTCCAACATGTATTATTAAAAAATTATTAAGATTATGTGTATTACGAAGAATTCTAGCTGATTTAATAAGAATATCAATCCCTTTTATTTTTTCAATTGCCGAAACATTAATAATTAAAAACTTATCTAAAGGAAGATTTAATTTTATTCTTTGTTGGATTTTATTTGGTATTTCTGAATTAATTTTTACTCCTAAATAAATCTTTTGTAGTTTTTTCGAATTAACTCCACAAAATTCCACATATTGATTTCGAATTGCATTAGATACGCAAAAAGATATTTTTGAAAAAAATAATAAAAGTCTTAAATGGAATTTGAATTTTAATAATCCAGACAATCCATATTTTAATTTAAATTCATTAAAGGATAAGTCAGTAATTAACGAATGTGTTGTAACAAAATAATCTATACGAAAGCAAAAACACATAAAAGCTAATATTGTTTTTATCGCAGTTTCAAAGTGCGCATGAACGGCTGCAGGACGATATTTTTTTATTAAATGAAATAAATCTTTAATTGTGTCAATTTTGTTTTTATTAATTTTTAATATTTCTACTTTTGAACCAGATTTTATTATATCTCTTTCAATATCTTTCTGAATAATTTTATCAATAAAAATAAAAACAGAAGTATATCCTTTTTTTTGTAATTCAAAAGATAATACTAAATTAAATCGATCTAATCCCGAATAAATACGAGGAGAGTAATTTAGGAAATGCAATATGACTTTTTTCTTTTTAAAAATCATATTCAAAAACCGTAATAAATTATTTTAATTCATTTATATTAAATAGTGGCTTATTAAATTTATAAAATATTATTTCAAATATCAGATTTTATTGAAGATTCTTTCCAATTTCTTATAAGTGTGTAAATCTTCCAATTTTAATTTCAATTTTTAAAAATTTACACATTTCTCATCAAAATAATTGAAACACAAAAATCAAATCAATATTAAAGTTTATAAAAATAGGTAAATAATCAGGTTGTTGTAAGATTTTTCCTGATTGTGCTGGCAAATTCTTAAACATAATTTTAGCCCAAGAAAATTGAACCAATAAATTGGTTTGAAAATTAATCTTTAATTTTTTTGAGGCAATTATGAAAGCTTTAAGAATTCTGTTGGTTGAGGATAATTTTAATTTCAGAAATTCTGCTATTAAATTCATTAATTCAAATTTAAGATTTGAAGTTTTAACTTGGGTGTCATCTGGTGAAGAGGCTATTAAAAGAATAGAAGCAAATGGCTTGGATTTGGTTTTAATGGATATTTCTATGGAGGGAATAAATGGAATTGAAGCAGCAAAAAGAATTAGAACATTGAATAAATCGATTAAAATAATTCTTCTTACTATGACAGATAATTTAGAATATAGGCATGAGGCAATAGCAGCTGGCGCTAACGATTTTATTCCCAAGGTAGAATTTTCAGATAAATTAATTCCCACAATTAATAATATTTTTCAAGACTACCATAAGAATTCTTAACAAAAAATAATCTATAATTTTTATTGAAAAAATCTTCACTTGAATAGACTAGTCAAGTTAGAATTTAAAAAGAAAAAACCTTTGGAATGTGAATCCAAAGGTTTAAAGTAGCGGAGAGACAGGGATTCGAACCCCGGAAGGACTTACATCCTTAACGGTTTTCAAGACCGCCGCATTCAACCACTCTGCCATCTCTCCAGATGAAAAAGAACTCTTAATTTTGGAGTTCAAATATAAAAATACTTTCCTTTACCACAAAACCAATTGTATGCTTTTTACGAAAATTTAAAAAGTCTCTAAAATATTCGTAAATTAAATTATCATTTTTTATTTATATTATGAGCGAATTAGAACAATTTAAAAAATTTGCCGCACAACTTGCCAAAGAAAGTGGAGAAATAATTCGTAGCTATTTCAGAACACCAATTTCTGTGGAGTCAAAATACGATTCATCGCCGGTTACAATTGCTGATAAAAAAGCTGAAGAATTGATGCGCAAAAAAATTATTTCGGAATTTCCAGATCACGGAATTATTGGTGAAGAATTTGGCGATCTTAATCCTAATGCTGAATATAAATGGATATTAGATCCGATTGATGGGACAAAAAGTTTTATTTGTGGCACAGTAACTTTTGGAACTTTAATTGCACTTGTTAAAAATAACGAACCAATTTTAGGCATTATATATCAGCCGATACTTAAAGAGCTTTTAGTTGGTGATAATTTAACTTGCAAATTAAATGGAGCGAAAGTAAAAGTTAGAGAATGTAAAAATCTTTCGGAAGCTGTACTTTTAACAACAGATCATTTGAATATTAAGAAATATCAGAACATAGAAAAATTTAATTCTCTTCTTGAAATGGTAAAGCTATACAGAAATTGGGGAGATTGTTATGGCTATTATCTCTTAGCTACTGGATATGCTGATATTATGATTGATCCGATTATGAATGTTTGGGATTTAATGGCTCTTATTCCAATAATTGAGGGAGCTGGCGGAACAATAACTGATTACCATGGTAATGATCCTGTAAAAGGAAATAGCATTATAGCCTCTTCAAAAAAAATTCACAAAAATATAATAAACCTTTTAAATTGAATTACTTCTCTTTTTTAGAAATTTCCCACAAAGAAAATAATTATTGTTAATATGCTGGCTATTACAGCAAAATATTTTGCTTTTCTTGAATTAAATACCAATATCAAAGCTAAAATCCACACAGATAATAACATAACCGGTCCGTTTGAAAAAAATTCATTTGGCGGAACTATTTTTGTACCTCCAATAATACCAAGCTCACAGCCTTTTTTAACTGTGCTAAACATTAATGTAAAGGAAAAAAATGAAATTAAAGTAAAGATGGTGTACATTTTAATCCTTGGGCGTGCTGAAAATATTTCAAGACTAGTTCGGATGCTGAGCAAGATACCTGCAAATAATGTTATAAAATAAAATTGCATAATTTGCGGTGGAACATTTCCTAAGAATTGAATTTCTGCATTTTGCATCTTAGGTAATAAAATAGTTCTTCCATTATCATTCAGGCGAATTCTAAATTCAACTTTACTTAATGGTGGATGATTTGGAATTTCGCCAATCAATTTATGATCAGAAAATTTTAATGGAACGGAATTCCACCTAGAAGTATCAACTTTATCTCTCCACATTAAATCACCAGTTTGATTTTTAAAATCACCAACAATCAAAACCTTATAATTATTTTTACCATGAAAAATTTTGTCAAAGCTGTATGATATTTGTCCGGAACTTATATCTACAGTTCCATTTATAGGATAATTTTTTGAAGTTGTAGATTGTATATAACCAATAATAAAAGTAATTATTATTGATGTCAGCCAAAGAATTATTGCTTGTTTCATTTTGCCGATATTATGTTGGTGAGAATTTTAAAATGTCTTTTCCAAATTAAATAAAATTTTTATTAATCATTTCATTCAATTAATAATTATTAGATTTAAAATTTCTTTTGTGATTAAAGTCTGATTAAATTATATAAAATTATTATAGCTTTTAATCAAGTATAGAAAAGAAATTAATTTTAAATGCACAATATTATAAAAGTATTCAATTCCTCTCTTGAAATTGCAGAAGCATTATCTATAGAAATTCAAAGCGCTGTAAATAATAAACAAGATAGATTCAATTTAGCTGTGTCTGGTGGAAGCACTCCAACAATTCTTTTTAATCGACTTGCACAAGCTCCATTTAACAATGAAATTAATTGGAATAGGCTAAATTTTTTTTGGTGCGATGAACGATGCGTTCCTCCGGATGATAATCAAAGTAATTTTGGTGAGGTAAAAAAAACTTTGCTTAATTTTATTTCGATACCGGAATTAAATATTCATCGTATTCATGGTGAAGATGACCCCAACGCAGAAACGGTAAGATATGCTAGAGAAATTGAAACAAATGTACAGATTGCTAAAAACAATTTGCCTCAATTTGATTGGGCTTTGCTTGGACTTGGAGAAGACGGTCATACAGCTTCACTGTTTCCCAATATAAACTTCATTTTTGTTTATTCTAATATTTCGGGAGTCTCACAACATCCTATAACTGGTCAAAAAAGAATAACCTTAACAAAGGATGTTATTAACAATTCTAAAAGAATTACTTTTATGGTAACGGGGAAAAATAAAGCTAAAATTATTTCTGATATTTTTAGTGGTTTACCAAAAAGTAAAAATTATCCAGCCGCTGAAATTAAGCCAATTAACGGAACAATAGATTGGATGATAGATAGAGAAGCTGCATTTTATTTATAAATTTTTTATAGTAATATTTACATGTGGCTATAAAATCTTTTAGAGAATTTTTAACTTTTAAAATAAAATGCTTCTTAATCCAAAGATTTATGAGATAAATACGCGAGTATGGATTACTCAATTTGAAAAAGAAACAACACTTTCAAAAATACCGGAAAAAATATTTGAAAGATTAGTTGATATGGGATTAGATGTTGTTTGGATGATGGGAGTTTGGAGAACTTGTCCCGAAATTATAGAAAAATGTTGCTTTACACCAGATTTAATTTCATCATACAATAAAGGGCTGCCAGATTGGAAGAAAGATGATGTAATTGGTTCTCCTTTTGCAATTGATGACTATGTAATGAATCCTGCCTTTGGAAATATTTCTGAGCTAAAATCTTTCAAAAAAAAATTAAATGACTTGGGGTTAAAACTAATTTTGGATTTTATCCCAAATCATTTTAATGCGGAATCAAAATTAATTAAATCAAATCCAGAAATATTTTTAAAAGGTGATAAAGAGCTTTTATCAATCGATCCACACACTTTTTATGAGGTAGATTTTTTACCAGGCAAAATTTTTGCACATGGAAGAGATCCATTATTTCCTGCTTGGACAGATACAATTCAAGTGAATTATTTTAGTGAAGAAGCGCGGGAGTTTATGATAAATAAACTTTTACAATTAACAGAATTTTGCGATGGTTTGCGTTGCGATATGGCAATGCTTCAACTTAATAATGTTTTTGAAAATACATGGCTTGGAGTTATTAATAAATTAAATTATAAAAAACCAACTGATGAATTTTGGAAAATTGCTATCGAAAAAGTAAAGCTAAAATCTCCTAATTTTATTTTTATTGCTGAAGCTTACTGGGATTTAGAGTGGGAGCTTCAACAATTAGGATTTGATTTTACTTATGATAAAAAATTGACAGATAGGCTTTCTTCATATGATATTTCTGGTATTAAAGCACATCTTCATGCAGACAGCCAATTTCAAAATAAATCTGTTAGATTCTTAGAAAATCATGACGAGATTAGAGCAATTGAAAAATTTGGAAAGAATGAATCATTAGCAGCATCTATTATAATTAGTACAATTCAAGGTATGAAATTATATTATGACGGACAGTTTGAAGGAAAGAAAAATAAGTTGCCTGTTCAACTTGGACGCTGTCCTAAAGAAAAAATTTTGGAATCAGTAGAAAAACATTATACAAAACTGTTTTCCATAATAAAGTCAGAAATATTTAAAAAAGGCAATTGGAAAATTGTAGATCCTATCCCGGCATCAGATGAAAACTTTTCTTTCGAAAATATACTAGCATGGGAATGGAAACTAAATGAAGGAAGAAGATTAGTTGTTATTAATTATTCAGAAAGTACATCTCAATGCAGGCTCAAAATAGATCTAAAAACTTTGGAAAAAGATATAAAATTATTCGATCTTTTTAATGATGTTGAATATTCTCGCTCTGTTGAAGAAATAAAATCCATTGGACTTTTCATTGAGCTTAGAGGTTTTCATTCGCATATTTTTTCTTATACCGATTAATTTTTATCACAATATTATAACCTATCAATTTCCTTAAATTATT
>JAKALM010000033.1 GCA_021824145.1 Bacteroidota bacterium | reverse complement strand
AAATGGTAAAGTACTTGGTAGATTTAGTAACCCGTCTTCTTAAACTAAAAAGCGGGATAGAAAAAAATCCAACAACATGGGCAAATCAAACAGTAGCGCCGGATAAGATACTGACAATAGTAGACGGGCTTAATGCGGTAGGAAAAGAAGCAGATGATTTGCATGCAGCATTAAGCGCAAAGCTAGCCGAGGCACGCAGACTGCAGGCAGAAGGAGAAAAGGAAGCAGACAGTATAGAGAGCCTTGCAATTGGACTTGAGAAAGGCAGCCCTGAGAAACTTATAGAATATGGAATAAGTGTAAAGAAGTCACCTTCAAAAAAGACAATCCCGACAACAGTACTTCATCCGTCATTAAAGGATGATACAGACGGAGAAGGATTTATAGTAACAACCACGTATGATTCAGCAGCAGATATGTACGAATGGGAAAAAGGAACGGGTGCAGATGCATCAAAGACAGATGTAGTGCCGGAGATGAGATTTTTCAAAGCGACAAAGAAGACAAGTTTTGTAGATGACGATGTAGTAAAGGGAGTAAGATACTTTTACAGAGTAAGAGCCACGAACACAGCAGGTGCAGGCCCCTGGAGTGAAGCTGTTAGCAGGGTGCAGTAAGAGAATAAAATTAATGGTGAAGATTATTATTAAGGAGATATTAGATTGAAAAAATTTATTTTAGTTTTAATAATTATATGCCTAGGGCATTCATTTATCTATTCACAGGATATCGATTCAAATTTAATTACCAACAAGAAATTAGAGACACATCTGGCTCTTTCTTTCGGGGTAATGTTACCGCAATCGGTGGGAAATCCAATTTCCCCAATTTTTGGAACATCAATCATTCCAACAATAAATAATGAAATGGAAATACCTGTTGATCTTTCACTGTATTACCTTAAAGTCCATGATAAAAATAAATGGATCCCCAGAATATCTGTTTCTCTTAAATTCAATGCGGTAGAATTAAACAAATTTCTCTTCTTTTTACAAGGCGGATTAGGAATAATGTTTTGGGAAACCCCATTGAATTTTAATTTAAGTGCCGGAGTTCTAATAGGGAAGATATATTTTGAAGTAAAAACACTTATATGGAGGGAATCCGGCGAAGGTTCAAGTATTTTTTTGAGTAGCCCAATCAGCTTTAATTTGGGAATTTTAATATAATAAACTTAAGGAGAAGGAAGATGTTTAAAAATGCGTTCTGTTTAAGTGTAAAATTGATTCTAATTCCTTTGCTTGTGTTTGCAAGTGATAATGGGAAAAAGAAAATTCAATTAAGACAGGATACTCATCAATATCTCGTCAGACAAGCATACGAATTACTGAAATTTGAGCACCCCGAAATAATTGCTTCCGATATGCATAATCATATAGGCAATTCAGAAACCGCAGGCCCTTGGACTTCACAAACTATTGTTGCAGGTGCTTATAGAGAAGACGAAGAGAAGATAGTTTATGGGAAAAAAGATAATAGAGTTTTGACTGATTATTTTTCTGATTTTTCTATCGATATTTTGACCACAAATTATTCACAAAGTTATTCAGTTATTGATAATAAAAGAACATTCTATTTATCTACTGGAATAGGATATAAATATCATATTAACAAACCAGATAATAATGTTGACAAAGCATATAATAGTAGTTATGCTTTTACTATAGACTTTGCATTGGATTTTTTCGGAGATCAAAAAAATATATTTGGTTTAGAATTTACAGGGTTTCCATATGTTTATGGTGAAAGTCCAATTTACCCCAAAAACTTTTCGATAATTTCAAATTTATATTATAAAAGAAATATACCTCTAAACGAAAAACTTTCTTTTCAACCATCAGCGGGTTTTACTCTTTTTAGCAATGATGCTGCTCAAATTTTTGTCCCATGTTTAAACATTGGTATTAGCTATGGTTTAGAAAAATATGAACTATTTCTGAAACACAGCTTCAGATTTGCATTCCCGTTTATGCCAGCACGGGCACCCTGGTTAATAACAGCTGGTTATACATTAAAAATATAAGGGAAATAATTATGAAATCATGCAAAGAAATAAAAATAGTATTTTCGATACTTGTTATTATTTCTGGGCTATCATGACTTACACCATGACAGAGAAATATTGGGACATAACTGTCACAGAGTGTTCTGTAACAGTCAAGAAAAGCTATTTTTATATTTATTTTTTATGCAATAAGATTTACTGCTGTACTCTCGGTAAATTTATTATTGCGGCCGCAAGAAAAACTAAATTAGCCGTCCATGCAGTTAACAGCGGACTTAAAGCTCCGTTCTTGCCGAATGCTAAGCTTATCTGCATGAACACGAGGTAAATAAAAGTTACTAAAATATTCACTCCAACCTGTACTGCTAATCCGCCTCTTCTTTTGTTCGCAGAAATTGGCAGGCCGAAGAAGACAACAATTAAGCTTGCCATCGGAAAGGAAAATCTTGAGTAGTATTCAATCATTGTGCTTGTGGGATCGTTGCCGGCACGCTTTTGAGATTCTTCCAATTTTTTTAATTCGCTCAAGTTCATATCTTCTGGTTTTTGCTGTTTGCTGGATAAATCTTCCGGCTTAAAGTTCAAGTAATTTATTTTTAATGAATTGAAGTACGAAGCAGTTTGGCTGTTGTTAAAGAATGTTCTTTGAATTCCGTTGTGTGCAACCCAGATATTAGCAGAAGTATCATAAACCATGCTGGCGGCATCAATGCGGGAAACCATTTTTGTCGGATCGTTCTTGTCAAATTCTTCAATGCTTATTCTTACCGCCTGATTTCTGGAATTATCGAAGAACGAAATGCTGACGATTCTTGTCTTAGAATCCTGGAAGAAAATATTGCTTCCCATAAAGTAGTTGCCGCTGTTCAAATACTTCATTTCAATTTTTTCTTTTGTTTGGTTTGCCAGAGGAACAACATATCCGGCGAAGTAAATTGAAAACAAGCTGATGAAAAAAGCGGTAATTAAAAATGGCGCCATAAATCTATACAAACTTACGCCGCTTGCTTTGATTGCAGTTAGCTCGCTTAAGTTAGCGGCTTTCCCGGCAGTGAACAATGCCGCGAAAAGAACAGCAACCGGCGTCATCAATTTAATTATGTCCGGACTGAATACGATATAGTAATGAAGAATAATATTTATGGGAACATTTTGATCTAAAAAGCTTCCGATATTATCAACCATATTTATGATGACGAATATCAGCGTGAAGGAAATGATTCCGAAAAAAATTGTTTGAAGAAATTGCTTGATTAAATATCTATCCAGAATTTTCATTTACTCTTCAGCCGTTTCTTCTTGATACGAGCGCCACTGTTTTGGAATTAGCTTTTTAATAAAATTAAAATTAAGAATGATAGTTTCTTGAACTGTTTTAGTTGTCAATAATATTCCGGCAATACTTAACAAAATATTTGCAGACCACATTCCCCAAAACGGAGTAATCATATTTCTATCGGCAAATTTTTCTCCGCCGATAAGAAACGCCCAATAAACAACGAAGAATAACAAGCTGATACTTGCAGCAACTCCGAAACCGCCTTTTCTAACCATTACTCCAAGCGGCGCACCAATTAATATAAAGACAATACATGCAACTGGAAGAGCATATTTTTTATGAACCTCAACCATATAAGAATTTACTTGGTCTTGATAAGTTTCCTCTGTTCGGCTGCTCGAAAGCACTATGTTTTTGGCAGTCCTAATTTTGTCTAACACTCTTGAATAAACAAGATCAGGGTTGTTTATCTTAACTTGAGGAATTGAGTTAAAAGGGTTTATGCTATCGGCAAGTAAATATTTTTTTGATTCTCTATCGAGACTTTTCAGTGAGGCATTTCTAAATACATTTAGGCTGTCAACTACTGCAAGCATAGCTTGAGTGCTAAGTTCTCTATCACCGCGCGGCCCGCCTGGTGTAGATTGCTGAAAAGAAAATTGATCGGCATTCATGGCAATGCGGTGCTTTTTGAAAATCAGCTTTCGATAAAGATCCGATTGTGAGGTGCTTGATTCGTGAATTTCTCCATTCCACAAATCCATAATTAATTTTGTCTGATCTTTAGAAAAATAAATTTTACCTTTTTGCGCGGTAATAATATTTAAAATTGAAGGATTGGTGTAATCGTAAATTACAACATCATCCAGCATATTTGAGTTTTTATTAATTCCTTTTACAAGAATTGCATAATTGGAAACTTCCTGCGAAAAAACGCCTGGTTCAAGAGAAAGTGTTGGCTTCTGGCGTGAAATATCTTCCATTAAAAGCTTGGCTCGGTGGTTAGCATCAGGAAGTACATCATTATTAAAAAGAAAAAGAAGGTAACCAACTACAATACTTGCAAGAAATGGCGCGAGCATTAATCTATATAAACTTGCGCCGGAAGATTTCATTATTGTGATTTCATTATTCTGCGACATATTTCCGAAAGCCATCAACGTAGCCACCAGAGTTGCCATCGGAACAACAAGTACAACCATCCATGCCAAATTAAATGTAATTAATTTAGTAATGATCCATGCATCTAATCCTTTTCCGACGAGTCTATCTGCAAACTTCATTAAAAATTGTAGAAGAAAAATACAGATAAGAGTAACAATCGAAAATATGAATGGAACGACGTGGTTTCTAAGTATATATAATGATAAAATCATGTTGCCAATATATAAAAGCCACAAAAGTTTAACAAGAATGTAACTTATATTGTGCCTGCCAATTTTAACTTAAGAAATTATAAAGAATAATAATTAGAAGTGGTACGAAAATATTTGTGAAATTTTTTCTTAATTAAATTTCTTTTTCTTAAGTTACATCTACTTAAATATCTCTTAAAATATTTGGAATAGAGATCAAAATTAAATGTATGTAAAAATTTTTATTTTATAGCGTTTCCTTATAACTTAAAAAAACATAACCATAAATAACCTGCTATAGAACATTTTTATAGGAGAACACCTTGCAAGAGATAATAGATTATATCCAAAACAATCAAGATGCTTATATTTCTGAACTTAAAGATTTTTTAAGAATACCAAGCATTAGTACACTTCCGGAAAATAAAGATGATATTAATCGCTGCGCGGAATTTGTTGCAGATAAATTAAGAAATGCCGGAATGAGCAAAGTGGAAATATTTAAAACTGAACGACATCCATTGGTATATGGAGAATGGCTTGGAGCGCCCGGCAAACCCACTGTATTAATTTATGGGCATTATGATGTTCAACCTGTTGACCCAATTGAATTGTGGGATAATGATCCTTTTGATCCAGTAATAAAAGATGGGAAAATTTATGCTCGCGGAGCCACTGATGACAAAGGCCAGGTTTTTATGCATATAAAAAGTGTGGAAGCCTTCTTTAAAATTGAAGGAAGTTTGCCGCTAAATGTTAAATTTATTATTGAAGGTGAAGAGGAAATTGGCGGCGAGAGTTTAGAAAATTTTATTAATAATAATCAAGAACTTTTAAAATGCGATGCTGTATTAATTTCCGATACAGCTTTGTTTGGTGAAGGTATTCCAACAATTACATATGGATTACGCGGGCTTTCATATATGGAAGTTCAAATTTCAGGTCCTAAAAGAGATTTGCATTCTGGTACTTTCGGCGGAGCTGTTGGCAATCCAATTAATATTTTAGCTGAAATAATTGCAAAGCTGCATGATAAAAACGGTAGAATAACAATACCTCATTTTTATGATGATGTTTTAAAACTTACCTCTAAGGAAAGAACTAATTTTAAAAAACTTAAATTCTCAGAAAAAAGATTTGCTGCCGAAGCTGGTGTTATACAGCTTCAAGGCGAAAAAGGATTTTCTACACTTGAAAGAGTTTGGGCTAGACCTACACTCGATTGTAATGGAATAATTGGTGGATTTACTGGTAACGGAGCTAAAACTGTAATTGCATCTAGTGCGACTGCAAAAATTAGCATGCGTCTTGTCCCGAATCAGGACCCAAATAAGATTGCAAAACTTTTTACAAAATATATTAAGCAGCTTGCTCCAAAATCAGTTAAAGTTGAAATAAAAAATTTGCACGGAGCTTATCCAGTCTTAACTCATTTGGATAACCCGGCAACAATGGCTGCGGTTTCTTCAATGGAAAAAGCATTTGGAAAAAAAATAGTTTTTATGAGAGATGGCGGCTCAGTTCCTATTGTAACTACTTTTTCTAAAAAGTTAAATTCTCCCGTTGTACTAATGGGTTTGGGATTGGACAGTGAAAATCTTCATTCTCCAAATGAACATTTTAATTTGAATCATTTTAGATTAGGAATAATTAGCTCGGCGTATTTTCTAAAGGAATATTCTAAATAGTTGTTTGTTTTATTCTTAGATTGATAGAAAGATTTTAAGACTCATTCATTTTTCATCTTAAAAATGAATTGAAATTAGAAAAATTTAGCAAGTGAGTTTTGAAACTTAATCTTTACTATCTATTATTTACGGCACAGTAATTGAAAATCTTCATTTGTTATATTTACAAATAATTTTGAGAATTCTATTTTATTTCTAAAATGAATAAAGCAATTCCGGTAATCTTATTTTTTTTCATTGCAGTTTTATTTTACTCTTGCGGTAAAAATAAACAGGAACAGAATGTTCAATCGCCAGGACAAGAAGTAGCTTATTCACCTGATAAAGATGCGGAAATTCAACAATATAATTTAAAAGTAAAAGAAGAACAGGCAGGCAATCGAAATCCTTATGATACTCTTGCCTTGATATCTTACGTACTTAAGAATAATCCTCAAGGCACATATTTAGTAAACTTTGATAAGACCCTAACTTTTAATGTTCCAAAGCCAGCGGTTATTTATTTAAGGCAAAGCGATGGAATATATATATTAGCAGTAATTGCCAGATCGAAGCCTGGCGAAAGATTAATAGAACCTAAAAATGTTGTCGGATATGATCAAAGCTTTATAAATCTTGATAGTACAAAGCTTGGAACTGCATTTTTTTATTTGACATTGTTTAAAGGAGAAAACGATACTTTTACAAAAATTTGGGAAACACCAATTCCTGACCACGGCGGATTTAATAATATGGCAATGGAAAGATGGGCTTATAACGGAACTCCATATTGTAAAGTTGATTTTCATTATGCCAGAGGAATTGGACATATAGATTATAATTATTTCTTTATCAACGGACTAACTCAATTGCCTCATCTTTTAATGACTTACAAAGGAATAGACTTCCAAAGAACTATTGCAAACGTAAATAATGATAAATATCCGGACTACTATGAATATCTTTATTACGATTTGCCAGATAGAATTTATGCAAAAGATTCTGTAGCTTTTATTTGGGATGTAAAAGACAGCCTTTATGTAAATACTAGAAATCACCGGCAAACTCGTCCTTATTAATTTTTTTCTTATCTTTGTTTGATTAAATTTTTTTTACAAGAGAAAATAATTTTGATCGTAAAATTCAAAACATTTTCAAATTGAGCAGCAAATTTGAATTGTTACCTTTTAATTCATTTTATATTTTTACCAAACAAATTATACAATTATTTTAAGTGAGGTAATCAAGGAGAAGAATGACAGAAATTGATACTAAATTAAATCCTCTTACGCAATATTTTGAAAATTTGGGCTTTAAACCGGAATTAAGTGACAACCAAAAAATATTTAAAGTTTTTAGTTCAACATCGGATGAACTTAATTCGTTGTTCAATGGCGTTGGTTTACGGGATTGTTCAAACTTAGGAATTTTAGAACTTTCTGGTAAAGATGTTTTGGATTATCTTCATAGAATTTCAACAAACCATTTGAAGGAAATTCCTAAAGAAACAATTGAGCAGACAATTTTTACTTCTGAAAAAGGAAGAATAATTGATATCTCTACTGTTATGAATTTTGAAGATCATCAATTATTGATTTGCAGCCAAGCTAATAAATACAAAGTAAAAAGCTGGATTGAAAAATATGTAATAATGGATGATGTTAAAGTAAATGATCCAAACGGGAATTATACTTTGCTTGAAGTTCTTGGCCCTCAGGCAGATTCATTCATGACTTTGGTTTGTGGAAATGTTATTAACGAAATTGAACTAAATAAATTTAAGTCAGTTCGCTCCGAAGGAATTATGTTCTTTCTATCTAAACTTAGAAGCAGTAATGGAAACATAAAATTTTGGATTTTGACTGATCCTGAAAATGCAGCTAAGCTTATAGATTATATGATAAATAATAAAGGAATTTTTGATTTTAATTTAATTGGTGAAGATGCATATAATTCATTCAGAATTTCTCAAGGTATTCCAATTGCACCAAACGAACTAAATGATCAATATAATCCTCACGAAGCTAATGCAATTGGACTGGTTGATTTTAAAAAAGGATGTTATATTGGTCAAGAAGTTATTGCTAGATTAGAGACTTATGATAAAGTTCAGAAATTTCTTAAAGGAATTTCGTTTAATGAATCAGCAGATGAAAATTCTCATTATAATTTATTCGATGCTGAAGAAAATGAAGCTGGAAATGTTACATCAATTGCATATTCGCCAAAATGCGGAAAACATATTGGTTTAGCTTTTATAAAAAAAGCTTTTCTGCAGGAAGGTACTCTATTGTTTGCTAAAAACGGAAATGGGAAAAATATTCCCGTTACAGTAAAAAATATTCCTTTTAGAAAATGACGAAGATTTACACTAAAACCGGAGACAAAGGTGAAACAAGTTTATTCGGCGGGCAAAGAGTTCCAAAATATTCTTTAAGAATTGAAGCTTACGGAACTGTTGATGAATTAAATTCTTTTATCGGTTTGACTATTACAGAAGTTAAAAGTCAAGATATTAAAATTCTTCTTGAAAAAATTCAAAATGAATTGTTTGTTGTTTGCTCAAATCTTGCTGCTCCAGATGCAGACAAAAATGATAAATTAAAAATTCCGTCAGTTGAAGAAGAATTTATTTTAGAATTGGAAAAATCAATCGATCATTTTGAAGAGAAAGTGGAACCGCTGAAAAATTTTATTTTACCTGGAGGTTCAAAAAGTGCGGCTTTGCTTCATGTTTGCAGAACAATCTGCCGTCGCGCGGAAAGAAAAGTGGTTGAGTTATCAGACAAAGAAAAAGTAGATGGAAAAATGATAATTGCACTTAACAGAATATCCGATTTATTTTTTGTCCTTGCCAGATATGAAAATCATTTATTCGGTATTCCAGATGTTAAATGGAATATCAAAAATAAATAAAGAATAATATTTAGTTCTTACACAAATTGAATTTGTATTTCAATTTCTTATTAACTCCGGGGGTGAATTTTGGTTTCGACGGGGTTGAAGGAACTTAGGACTGCACATCGTGTTCCCCGAAAACACGTTAAAGAATTGGGAATAAAATAATAACTGGCGAATCTAATTACGCCCTAGCTGCTTAATTTAAAAGCAGCCGTTCGCTGATTCTTCTTATACCGGGATTCAACCGAACGTCGTTTAGGTATAATAGCCAAGTCTATCGCTCTTATAGATAAGGTGAAATAAATAATGAGCTGGTTTAAAGCGATCCTTGTCTATTTGGTAACTTTAAGCTAAAACAAAAATAGACTATATGTGTAGATGTTCTTTGAGTCTTAACTTCGGACGCGGGTTCGACTCCCGCCACCTCCACAAAATTATTGCTCATAATTCGGACAAACTTTAATATGAAATTATCATGTCGTTTAAATATTTCTTTTAATAAGTAATCAACCTCCTTTCTACCCAAACCAGATATTCATGTTGAAAATTCAAAACTAATCTCATTTTTATAAATAGAAAAAAAATAATAATCTAGAATTTACCATTTGTTGAAAAGCATAAATGCATAATTTTTATTCTGTTTATTACATTGCTGTCCAAAATAAATTAGAAAGAGAGAAAAAGCTTTGCCTATTATCCGTTTTGGACAGATTTATTAAATTCTTAAAAACAATCCCCCTTCAGAATAAACTTTCTTGTCTGTTTTTCATTGA
>JAKALM010000020.1 GCA_021824145.1 Bacteroidota bacterium | reverse complement strand
AATTTAAGAAAAATGTTTTAGAAGTCTTGCGTCAACCTCTTGAGGATTCAAAAGTTACTGTCAGCAGATCGAAGCTAACTTTAGAATTTCCAGCTAACTTTATGCTGGCTTCAGCAATGAATCCTTGTCCATGTGGATACTATACTGATCCAAATAAAGAATGTACTTGTACACCGCCACAAATTCAAAAATATATGGCAAGAATTTCTGGACCATTATTAGATAGAATTGATATACATATTGAGGTTCCCGCTGTAAAATACAATGAACTTTCTGGCGAAGCAAAAGGAGAAAGCTCGGTTAAAATTAGAGAAAGAGTAATTAAAGCAAGGCAAATTCAGTTGGAAAGATTTTCAAATCTTAAAAATGTTTTTAATAATGGAGATATGAGTTCAAAAGAAGTTAGACAGTTCTGCAAAATAGATTTAGCAGGTGCAGAATTATTAAAAATGGCAATGACAAAATTAGGACTTTCGGCAAGGGCATATGATAGAATATTAAAGGTAAGTAGAACAATTGCTGATTTAGATGATTCTGAGAATATTTTGCCTCAGCACTTAAGTGAAGCAATCCAATATAGAAGTCTTGATAGGGAACTATGGAAACATTAAAAATGAATAATGTAGCTAAATTTATGTCTTAGGTGGTTTAAAATGATTATTTAATACAGAATATTTAAAATATTTTAAAAAATCCTCTTATTTTTAATTTGCATTTTTCTTGGAATAAAAATATATTTGTTGCTCGTTTATAAAACCGGGCGGACGCCGGAGTTGGAGAGCCGGGGCGGACTGTAAATCCGTTGGCTGACGCCTTTGGGGGTTCGAATCCCTCGCCGCCCACAGCTTAATTTTTTGTTATGGATATTTGATAAGGGAATGATAAATAGAAAAATTGTTTTTGGTTCCCTTATTTTTTTATGCCTTTTGAAAATTAGTGAATAAATTTAAGAGAATTTATTCATAGGTGTTCTCAATAAATAATTGAATGATTGTCAACCTATTTAGGTTGAGATAAAATGACAAGCGGGAGTAACTCAGTTGGCTAGAGTCACAGCCTTCCAAGCTGTTGGTCGCGGGTTCGAGTCCCGTCTCCCGCTCAAGCAAAAATTATTTTTTGCTGACGTAGCTCAGTTGGTAGAGCACATCCTTGGTAAGGATGAGGTCACCGGTTCAATCCCGGTCGTCAGCTCGAAAAATTATTAGGTAATTTATCATGAGAGAAATAATAACTTTAGAATGTACTGAGTGTAAAAGAAGAAATTACACTACAACGAAGAATAAAAGGCTTCATCCTAATCGTGTAGAATATAAAAAATACTGCCGTTGGGATAAAAAGCATACTATTCATAAAGAAACTAAATAGATTTTAGCTACGTCAGTAGCTCAATTGGCTAGAGCAGCGGTCTCCAAAACCGCAGGTTGGGGGTTCGAGTCCCTCCTGACGTGCAGACTAAAAGAATTAAAGAGTAATAAATGAAAGAAAAAATAATTGCTTTTTTTGATGACGTGGTCAAGGAAATGAAAAAAGTTACCTGGCCAACAATGGATGAACTTAAGGAATCTACTACCGTTGTTATTGTTTCGTGCTTAATGTTAGCCGCATTTACTTATTTGATAGATATGTTAATCACTCAAATATTTAAAGGAATATTCTAAATTTATGGGCGAAGCCGAATTAAAATGGTATGTAGTTAGAACTTTTTCTGGACATGAGGCTAAAGTAAAAAACCTCATCGAAGCTGAACTATCTGATAACGATAGATTAAAAGCTAAAATTGAAGATGTTCTTGTCCCAACAGAAAAAGTTTTTGAAGTAAAAGACGGAAAGAAAAAAAGTAAAACTAAAAACTTTTTTCCCGGATATATTTTAGTCCATGCTGATTTAGATAATCAAGTAAAGGATTTTATTCTAAATACTCCTTCAGTAATGGGATTTTTGGGGACTAAAAACAATCCAAATCCACTTCAACCTGAAGAAGTTAAAAGAATTGTTGGCAGAATAACACAAGATGAAACAACCGAAAGAATGGAAACAATTTTCAGAAATGGCGATGTTGTTAAAATAATAGATGGCCCATTCAATAATTTTACCGGTACTATTCAAGAAGTAAATGAAGAGAAAATGAAAATTAAAGTTATGGTTTCAATATTTGGCAGAAAAACTCCAGTAGAAATCGATTTTGTTCAAGCAGAATTAGAAAAATAATATTTTAGTATTTATACTTGTAGGAAAGTCATATGGCTAAGAAAATAACAGGATATATCAAATTACAAATACCAGCTGGTAAAGCAAATCCATCTCCGCCGGTTGGCCCAGCATTAGGCCAAAAAGGCGTAAATATAATGGAGTTTTGTAAACAGTTTAATTCAAGAACTTCAGATAAAGAAGGTTTAATTATTCCGGTTGTAATAACTGTATTCTCTGATAAATCATTTACATTTATTACAAAAACTCCACCGGCTGCAGAATTATTGAAAAAAGCTGCAAAGGTTGAAAAAGGATCTGCTGAACCGCATAGGAATAAAGTAGCTAAAGTCAGCAAAAATCAAGTTAAAGAAATTGCTCAATTAAAAATGCCAGACTTAAATGCTTTTGATATTGACCATGCGATGAGTATGGTTGCTGGTACTGCTAGAAGTATGGGCATAACTGTTGAAGAATAATCAGAAGTAACTTTAAGAAAAAGCAAAAGTTCAAAAGGAATAGAGTGATGCAGAATTCTAAAAGAAATAAAGAGATTAGCAAATCTTTTGATAAATCAAAAGAATATACAATTGAAGAAGCTATTAAAATTTTAAAAGATCAATCCAAAGTTAAATTTGTTGAAACTTTGGATTGTGCAATTCGATTAGGTGTTGACCCGCGACATGCCGATCAAATGGTAAGAGGAACTGTTTCTCTTCCAAATGGTACTGGAAAACAAGTTAGAGTTTTAGTTGTTGCTAAAGGATCCAAAGCTCAAGAAGCTCTTGATGCAGGTGCAGATTTTGCTGGATTTGAAGAATATTTAGAAAAAATTAAAGGCGGCTGGGCTGATATTGATGTTATTGTTGCTACTCCTGATACAATGGCTGAACTTGGTAAACTTGGAAGAGTTTTAGGTCCAAAAGGACTTATGCCTAATCCTAAAAGCGGCACAGTTACTATGGATGTAGCAAAAGCCGTAAATGAAGTGAAAGCTGGTAAAATAGAATTCAGAGTTGAAAAAACTGGAATTGTACATACTTCTTTAGGAAAATTAAATTTTGAAGTTAATAAGCTTGCGGAAAATACTAGAGCTTTCTTAAATACTATTGTTAAATTAAAGCCTTCATCTGCTAAGGGTCAATATGTTAAGAGCCTTTACCTTTCCAGTACAATGGGACCTGGGATTAAAATAATTAAAGATGAAGTTGCGGTTCATTAATTTAAAAAAAAGTTTACGCACTCATAAAAATAAATGCTTCTAACCAATACGATTACTTATAATCTGTTATGGGAATAAAATGAATAAGAATGAAAAATCAGATATCATTTCTGAAGTAAAAGAAATGATTCAAAATTCATCTGCTGTTTATCTTACAGATTATACCGGAATTAATGTTGCCGATATTAGCGCCATCAGAAACGATTTTCGTAAAGAAGGTGTTAAGTATAAAGTAATTAAAAATACTTTATTCAAAAGAGCACTTAATGAAACTGGTAAATATGAGAAATTAGCAGACCACTTAGTTGGAATGACTGGATATGTTTTCGCATCTGAAAATCCAGTTGCACCAGCTAAAATCATTAAAAAATATTTTGATGATAAACAAAAATTAGAACTCAAAGCTTGCTACATTGAAAACCAGTATTACCCTGGCAGTTCATTATCTGTGCTGGCTACTTTGCCAACTAAGAATGAGATTGTAGCGGGAATTTTGGGCAGTCTAAATTCACCAGCATCGGGAATTGTAGGCGCCTTGAATGCTGTTATGAGAGATCTCGTTAGTGTAATTGATGAAATCTCGAAGAAGAAAGCAGCATAAAATAAATTAAGAAAATTTAATACTAGGAGAAAAATAAAATGTCAGAGAAAGTAACTGAATTAGTAGAAAAAATAAAAGCTTTATCACTTTTAGAAGCATCTGAATTAAAGAAAGCTTTGGAAGAAGAATTTGGAGTTACAGCAGCAGCTCCGGTTGTTGTTGCAGGCGGTGCAGCTCCAGCAGCAGCGGCAGCTCCAGCAGAAGAAAAAACAGAATTTGATGTTATTTTAAAAGCTGCTGGCGAAAAGAAAATTAACGTTATTAAAGTTGTTAGAGCACATACAGGCTTAGGTTTGAAAGAAGCTAAAGATCTTGTTGACGGCGCACCAAAAACTGTAAAAGAAGCAATTTCTAAAGATGAAGCAGAAAAACTGAAAAAAGAATTTGAAGAAGCTGGCGCTACTGTAGAAATTAAATAATTTAGATAAGAATGATTTTTTGAAAAGCGATCCAAATAATTTGGGATCGCTTTTATGTCTACCTGAAAGTAGAAAATGATTTGATAGCGTTGTTATACTCCAGGAAAGTTAAGAAAAAGTAAAATAATTGGAGGTTTATAAATTGGACAATACAAGAATTTCCTTTAGTAGAATTTCTTCAGTTGTTGAGCCACCGGATTTATTAAATATTCAAACTGCTGCATTTGAAGAGTTTGTTCAGCTCAAAACGCAGCCAAATAAAAGAGAAAATAAGGGTTTGCAGCAAGTATTTACTGCGAATTTCCCAATTTTTGATAATAAAGAAAATTATAGATTAGATTTTTTAGAATATTATATTGAAAAACCACGTTTTTCTGTTCAAGAATGCTTGGAGCGGGGGTTAACTTTTGCAGCCCCATTAAAAGGAAAACTTAGGCTTTCAACTAAAGATCCGGAAACACAAGAATTTGTTAATAGTGTTGAACAGGAAGTTTATTTGGGTAATCTTCCTTATATGACTGAAAAAGGTACTTTCGTAATCAATGGCGCTGAAAGAGTTGTAGTTTCTCAGCTTCATCGTTCACCAGGGGTAGCTTTTTCTCAAACTGTTCACCCAAACGGAACTCCAATTTATTCTGCTAGAATTATTCCGCTGCGTGGATCGTGGGTGGAATTTGCGACCGATATAAATTATGTAATGTATGTTTATATTGATAGAAGAAAAAAATTCCCGTCAACTACTTTATTGCGAGCTTTAGGTTTTGCATCAGATGAAGAAATTCTTAACCTTTTTAATTTGGTTGAAGAAGTTGTAGTAAAGAAAGTTAAAATTGAAAATTATGTTGGTAGAACAATTGCAAGCGATGTCTTCGATATGTCGACGGGTGAAATCTTCCTTACTAAAGACAGTGTTCTTTCTGAAGAAGATATCGAAAGATTAAAAGAAGCTGAAGTAGATAAATTAAAATTTATTAGTTCCGAAACTTCACCAGATCAAGATTTAATTGTTAATACACTTCGCAAAGATACTTCAAGTACAAAAGAAGAAGCGCTTTATTCAATTTATAGACAGTTGCGTTCCGGTGAAGCCCCCGATCTAGACACAGCCCAAGCTCTAATTGATAAATTATTCTTCAATGATAAAAGATATGATCTTGGCGATGTAGGTCGTCATAGAATGAACGATAAATTAAAAGTTAATGTTGCTGAGAATATTACAGTTCTTACAATTGACGATATTATTTCAATAATGAAATATATAATCAAATTAAGAAATGGTAATGAAGCTGTTGATGATATTGATCATTTAGGTAATAGAAGAATTAGAACTGTTGGCGAGCAATTAGCTCAGCAGTTTAATGTCGGCATGTCGCGTATGGCTAGAACAATAAAAGAAAGAATGAACATGCGCGATACAGAAAACTTTACTCCGCAAGATTTAGTAAATGCAAGAACAATAAGCAGTGTAATTAATGCTTTCTTTGGTACAAATCAATTATCTCAATTCATGGATCAAACAAATCCATTGGCAGAGATGACTCACAAAAGAAGAATGTCCGCATTAGGACCTGGCGGTTTAACAAGAGAAAGAGCAGGATTTGAAGTTCGAGACGTTCACTACACTCACTATGGCCGCTTGTGTCCAATAGAAACTCCAGAAGGCCCGAACATCGGTCTTATTTCATCGCTAACAATTTATGCAAGAGTAAATAGATACGGATTTTTAGAATCTCCTTATAGAAAAGTTGAAAGAGGAAAAGTTACAGATCAAGTTGAATATTTAACTGCTGAACAGGAAGATCTTTATACAATTGCACAAGCAAACGCTCCCTTAACTGAGCAATCAAAGTTTGTTCAAGAAAGAGTAAAATCGCGTTACAAAGGTGAATTCCCAATTATTACACCTGATCATATTCAATATATGGATGTGGCTCCTGCCCAAATAGTAAGCGCTGCTGCAGCTTTAATTCCTTTCCTTGAACACGATGATGCAAACAGAGCATTGATGGGATCAAACATGCAGCGTCAAGCTGTTCCTTTATTAAGACCAGAAGCCCCTATTGTTGGTACCGGACTTGAGAGAAAAGTTGCAACGGACTCTAGAGCTGTAATAGTAGCCGAAGATAACGGTGTTATTGAATTAGTAGATGCAAATCAGATTGTAGTAAAATATGATATTAGCCCAAACAGCGTTGAAGCTCTGACAAGCTTTAATGATGTTAGGAGAACAACTTATACGCTAACAAAATTTCATGGTACAAACCAAGAAACTTCGGTTAATCAGCGTCCAATCGTAAAAGAAGGACAAAGAGTTGTAAAAGGTGAAGTGCTTGCTGATGGTTGCTCTACTGACCATGGAGATTTAGCTCTTGGCAGAAACGTTTTAGTAGCATTCATGCCTTGGCGCGGTTACAATTTTGAAGACGCTATAATTATTAGCGAAAAAGTAGTTAGCGAAGATGTTTATACTTCAATACATATTGAAGAATTTGAATTGCAAGTTAGAGAAACAAAAAGAGGCGAGGAAGAATTAACTCGCGAAATTCCAAACGTAAGTGAAGAAGCTGTAAAAAATCTTGATGAAAATGGAATTGTTCGCGAAGGAGCCGAAGTAAAAGAAGGTGATATTCTTATTGGAAAGATTACACCGAAAGGTGAAACTGATCCGACTCCGGAAGAAAAATTGTTGAGAGCAATATTTGGAGATAAAGCAGGCGATGTTAAAGATGCCTCGTTGAAAGCACCTCCGGGATTGAAAGGAACTGTTATAAAAACAAGACTTTTCAGTCGTAAAAAGAGAGATGCTGAAGCTAAGAAAATAGAAAAGAAACAACTTGATAATTTAGAACTTCAGCACAAACAAGCTTTAACTGAACATTATGAAAAAATAGTTCAGAAGCTTACTAAGATTACTGAAGGCGAAACAACTACTGGTATTCGTGATCTTGATGGTAGTGTGGTATTAAGAAGTGGTACAACAATAAAAGACAGTACTTTCTCTTCAATGGAAGATGTTACTAAATTAGATTATACTCTAGATTGGTTCGAAACAAAAAGAACTAATAATCTAATTAAAACTTTATATAAAAATTATTTCGATGTCTTATTAGATATTGAAGAGGACTATAAACGAGAAAAAATAAAAATAACAAGCGGCGATGAACTTCCTCCGGGAATTGTTCAACTTGCAAAAGTTTATGTTGCTAAAAAACGTAAACTTTCAGTTGGAGATAAAATGGCCGGCCGACACGGAAACAAAGGCGTTGTAGCTAAAATTGTTCCAGCTGAAGAAATGCCATTTTTACCAGATGGAACTCCAGTTGATATAGTGTTAAATCCACTTGGCGTGCCTTCACGTATGAATCTTGGCCAGTTGTACGAGACTGCGCTTGGCTGGGCAGGTAAAAAGTTGGGAGTGAAATTCGCAACTCCAATTTTTGATGGAGCTAAAGTTGAGGACGTTGATGCATGGCTTGAAAAAGCTGGTTTAGAAAAAGGCAGTAAATCAGACTTATACGATGGAAGGTCTGGCGAAAAGTTCCATCAGAAAGTTACTTGTGGTTACATCTACATGCTTAAATTAAGCCACTTAGTAGATGATAAAATTCATGCTCGTTCGATTGGGCCATACTCGTTAATTACTCAACAACCTTTGGGTGGAAAAGCACAATTTGGCGGTCAGAGGTTTGGAGAAATGGAAGTATGGGCGCTAGAAGGTTACGGTGCAGCTCATATTCTTCAAGAAATATTAACCGTAAAAAGCGACGATGTTGCTGGTAGAGCAAAAGTATATGAAGCGATTGTTAAGGGTGAAAACTTACAGGAACCAAATATTCCTGAATCGTTCAATGTGTTGATTAAAGAACTCCAGGGCTTAGGTCTGGATATAAAAATTAATTAACACTTTTAGAACAATTTTTTCACTAAGAATTTAGGAGATGAAAAATGCCATTTAGAGTTCAAGAAAATGCAATGCGTGAGATAAATAGTATCACCATTGGTTTAGCAAGCCCTGATGATATATTATCAAGATCGTATGGTGAAGTAACTAAACCTGAAACTATTAATTACAGATCGTTCCGTCCTGAAAAAGACGGATTGTTCTGCGAAAAAATATTTGGGCCAACGCGCGACTGGGAATGCTTCTGCGGTAAATATAAAAGAATTAGATACAAAGGTATTATTTGCGATAGATGCGGCGTTGAAGTAACCCAGAAAAGTGTAAGACGTGAAAGAATGGGACACATTGCTCTTGCAGTTCCTATTGTTCACATTTGGTTTTTCAGAGCTCAACCTTCAAAAATTGGAAATATAATTGGACTTAGCTTGAAAGAGCTAGAAAAAATTATTTATTATGAGTCTTATGTAGTAATTAATCCAGGTCCAACTGGTTTAAATCGTTTAGATTTAGTTTCTGAAGATCAATATTTTGAAGTTTTAAATTCACTTCCGCAAGGAAATGAAAAATTAGAAGACGAAGATCCGAAAAAATTTGTCGCTAAGATTGGCGGCGATGCAGTAAAAGAACTTCTTAAAAAAACTGATGTTGAAAAACTTTCAAAGGAACTTAGAGATCAACTGCAAGTTGAAACTTCGCAGCAGAAAAAAGCTGACTTATTAAAAAGACTAAGAGTTCTCGAATCATTTAAAGAAGAAGAAGGCAAAGCTATCAATAAACCAGAGTGGATGGTTCTAAATTACATTCCTGTAATTCCACCTGAATTAAGACCGCTTGTTCCACTTGAAGGCGGAAGATTTGCTACAAGCGATTTGAATGATTTGTACAGAAGAGTAATAATTAGAAATAATCGTCTTAAAAGATTGATTGACATTAAAGCTCCTGAAGTAATTCTACGAAACGAAAAAAGAATGCTTCAAGAATCTGTTGATGCTTTATTCGATAATTCGCGAAGAGGCAGCGCAGTTAGAAGTGATAACAATCGTCCTTTAAAATCTTTAAGCGATATGCTGAAAGGAAAGCAAGGACGTTTCCGTCAGAATTTACTTGGTAAAAGAGTTGATTATTCAGGTCGTTCGGTAATCGTAGTTGGTCCAGAATTGAAATTACATCAATGCGGTTTGCCAAAAGATATGGCTGTTGAACTTTTCAAACCATTTATAATTAGAAAATTAATTGAACGCGGGCATAACAAAACAGTAAAAAGTGCTAGAAAAGTTGTTGACAGAAAAGACCCGATAATTTGGGACATGCTTGCTAAAATTATTGATGGCCATCCTGTAATGTTAAACAGAGCTCCAACTTTGCACAGATTAGGTATTCAAGCTTTCCAACCGGTATTGATTGATGGTCGAGCAATTCAGCTTCACCCAATGGTTTGTACAGCATTCAACGCTGACTTTGACGGTGACCAAATGGCTGTTCACGTGCCTCTTTCATATGAAGCCCAATTAGAAGCTTCTTTGCTTATGCTTAGCAGCCATAATATTCTTTCGCCACAAAATGGAAGTCCTATTGTAGTCCCAACTCAAGATATAGTTCTAGGATGTTATTACCTTACAAAACTAAAAGAAGGCGATAAAGGTGAAGGCTTAGTTTTCGGTTCACCCGAAGAAGTTCTAATCGCTTATAATTCTAAAATTATTGGCTTGCATGCTAGAATAAAAGTTAGAATTGATAAACAAATGGTTGAAACTACAACTGGTCGGGTTATTTTCAATCAAATAGTTCCCAAAGAAATGGGCTATTTTAACCAGCTTCTTATCAAAAAAACTTTTGGCGGATTTATCGGCCAAATGTTTATGAAGATGGGAAATAAAGTAACTGCAAAGTTCTTGGATGATTTAAAAGATCTTGGCTTCAGGTATTCAACTGCGGGTGGACTTTCAGTTAGCTATGGCGATATGATTATTCCAGAAGAAAAAGAATCTCTCATTCAAAAAGCTAATAAAAAAGTTGAAGGAATTTTAAATGAGCACGAGCAAGGTGTTATTACTGATGCTGAACGTTATAACAAAATCATAGACGTTTGGACACACACCACAAACGATGTTGCTCGAGCATTGATGGAAAAAATTAAAGTTGCAGACAATGGATTCAATTCTTTGCACATGATGGTTGACTCAGGCGCTAGAGGTTCTCAAGAACAAGTAAGACAGGTTGCCGGTATGCGCGGATTGATGATGAAGCCGCAAAAAAGTTTATCTGGTCAAGCTGGAGAAATTATTGAGAATCCAATTGTTGCAAATTTTAAAGAGGGTTTGTCAGTACTTGAATATTTTATTTCAACTCATGGTGCAAGAAAAGGTCTTGCAGATACTGCTCTTAAAACAGCAGATGCAGGTTATTTGACAAGAAGACTAGTGGACGTTTCCCAAGATGTAATAATAAGTGAGATTGATTGCGGAACAATTTTGGGAATTGAAATTACAGCATTAAAAGATGTTGAGCAAGAAAGAGAACCATTGGCAGAAAGAATTACTGGTCGTGTTGCTCAAGAAGATGTTTATGATCCAAGAACTGATGAATTGATAATTGCATCTGGTGAAATGATTACTGAAGAGATTGCTGAAAAGATTGAAGATGCAAGTATAGATTCGGTTTATATTAGAACGGTTCTTACTTGTGAATCTAAAAGAGGTGTTTGTGCTAAGTGCTATGGAAGAAATTTAACAAACGGTAAAATTGTTGAGATTGGAGAAGCTGTTGGTATTGTTGCGGCTCAATCAATTGGTGAGCCTGGAACTCAGTTGACACTTAGAACTTTCCACTTAGGTGGAACTTCATCAAGAATTGCAAGCCAATCTCAAGTTGAATCAGCAGTAGAAGGTATTGCAAAATATGATCGTATAACATTTGTAGAAAAATCTGATTTCCTTGGAAAAGTAAAAGTTGTTACTGGGCGTCGAGGAATTATTGGAATCTATGATGAAAATAATAGGCAAGTTAAAAAATATGAAGTTCCTTATGGCGCTGAATTAGTTGTTAATGATGGTCAGCATGTGAAGAAACGCTCGCCGTTATATAATCACGATCCTTACAACGCTGTTATTCTAACCGATGTATCGGGAAAAGTTAGATTTGTAGATATGATTGATGGATCTACACTTCAGCAGGTCACAGACGAACAGACTGGTCACGTTCAAAAAGTTGTTATAGAATCTAAGGATAAAAACCTAACACCAACAATTTCGATTGAATCAGAAGATGGTAATAAAAAATCTTTCAATATACCAACTAGAGCCTATCTATCGGTAGAGGAAGGTGAATCAATTGATGCAGGTACCATCTTAGCAAAGATTTCTAAACAGCAGACAAAGAGTAGGGATATTACTGGTGGTCTTCCTAGAGTGACAGAATTATTCGAAGCAAGAAGCCCTCAAGAAACAGCTATTGTTTCTGAAATTGAAGGAACTGTAAAGTTTGGTGCTAGAAAAAAAGGTTCACGTGAAATCATTGTTATTGCTCCAGACAAATCTGATGAGAAAAGGTATAACGTACCATTAGGCAAGCATATACTCGTTCAGGAAGGTGATGAAATTCCTGCAGGTGAAAAGATTACTGATGGTCCAATAAACCCGCATGATATTTTGAAAATAAAAGGAACAAGCGCGGTTCAGGAATATCTTGTAAATGAAATTCAGGATGTTTATCGGTTGCAAGGTGTAAAAATTAATGATAAACATATTGAAGTAATTGTTAAACAAATGCTTCAAAAAATAAAAATTGTTTCACCTGGTGATACAAAATTCCTTGAAGAAGATGTTGTTGATAGAAATGAGTTTATTGAAGAAAACAACAAAGTTATGGCAATGGTTCATATTGAAGATAAGGGCGATTCACGATTCAAGGATGGTCAGCTTATTTCAAAAAGTAAACTTAGAGAAATTAATTCTGACCTAAAGAAAAAGAATAAAAAACTAATTGTAGCTAGAGATGCCGAACCTGCAACTTTCGAGCATATTCTTTTAGGAATTACTCAGGCTGCATTATCTACCGAAAGTTTCATTTCGGCAGCATCATTCCAGGAAACTACTAAAGTTTTGGCAAATGCTGCAACTGAGGCAAAAGTTGATTATCTGCTTGGACTAAAAGAAAATGTAGTGATGGGTCATCTTATTCCAGCAGGCAGCGGATTAAAGAAATATAGAGATATAATCTTAACCTCAGAAGAATCAATTGAGGAAAAAACAGAGACCCAAGAAATTCAAGCTTGAATTAATTAACTTAATCCGACTCGGATTAAAATCTAGTCGGATTTTTTTACTTGAAATTATTATTAAATCAAAAATATTTTATAGTTTTCTTGACAAAATTTAAACTATAATCTATATTAGAAGTCTGAAATTTTTTTAGATTTTGTATATTAGGAGTAATTAGTGCCCACAATTAATCAGCTAGTAAGAAAAGGCCGGATAAGGATTTTGGCTAAGAAGAAAGCCCCGGCGCTCGATGCTTGTCCACAAAAAAGAGGAGTTTGTACTAGAGTATATACTTCAACTCCCAAAAAACCTAATTCAGCTTTAAGAAAAGTTGCAAGGGTTAGGCTTACAAATAGCATGGAAGTAACAGCATATATTCCTGGTGAAGGACATAATCTTCAAGAGCATTCTATTGTACTAATTAGAGGTGGGAGGGTAAAGGACTTGCCAGGAGTTCGATACCACATTATTAGAGGGACATTAGATACCAGTGGTGTTGAAGATAGAAAAAAAGGAAGATCAAAATACGGCGCTAAAAAACCAAAGGCTAAATAAGTTTTATGAGAAAGAAAAGAGCTGAAAAGAATAGTTTAAAACCAGATCCAAAATTTAATGAAGTTTTGGTTGCTAAGTTTATTAATGCAATTATGTACGATGGTAAAAAATCAAAGGCGCGCAATGTTGTTTATAAAGCCTTTGATATTATTGAAGAGCGATCTAAGAAACCAGGATTGGAAGTGTTTAAAAAAGCTTTAAATAATGTTCAACCTGTAATTGAAGTTAGAAGTAGAAGAGTAGGCGGTGCAACATATCAAGTACCTACAGAGGTTAGGCCTGAAAGAAGAAGTGCATTAGCTATGAGGTGGATTAAAACATATGCTAGGGCTAGGAATGAAAAATCTATGTCTTTGAAATTAGCTTCTGAACTTTTGGCGGCTTCTAATAATGAAGGATCTGCAGTAAAGAAAAAAGAAGATACACATAAAATGGCAGAAGCAAATAAAGCATTTGCTCATTTCAAATGGTAATGATGAAATTAGAATTAGAAAGAATATAATTAAGTTATGACAGCAAGACTACCTATAGACAGAGTTCGTAATATTGGAATTATGGCTCATATTGACGCCGGTAAAACAACAACTACCGAGCGTATACTTTATTATACCGGAAAGTTGCATAGAATTGGCGAAGTACACGATGGTGCTGCTACTATGGACTGGATGGAACAAGAAAAAGAACGTGGAATTACTATTACAAGCGCTGCCACTACTTGTTATTGGGATAATCACCAAATTAACATCATTGATACTCCCGGTCACGTTGATTTTACTGTTGAGGTTGAAAGATCTTTAAGAGTTTTAGATGGTGCTGTTGCTTTATTCTGTGCAGTAGGTGGTGTTGAGCCGCAATCTGAGACTGTTTGGAGACAAGCAGATAAATATCGTGTTCCAAGAATTGCTTTTATTAATAAAATGGATCGCACAGGAGCTGATTTTTACAACGCTTTGCAAATGATGAAGGATAGACTTGGTGCAAATGCAATCCCGATTACGTTACCTATTGGTGAAGGTGACATGTTTGCTGGAGTAATTGACTTGATTACGTTTAAAGCTCGAATGTACCATGAAGAAACGATGGGTGCGACTTATGATGAATTTGATATTCCAGAAGATCTAGCGGAAATTTCAAATAAATATAGAACTCAAATGCTTGAAGCCGTGTCAGATATTGATGATACGCTTCTAGAAAAATATTTAGAGGGAAAAGAAATTACTGAAGATGAAATCAAAGTTGCTTTAAGAAAAGCTACTATAGACTTAACTATTATTCCTGTTCTTTGTGGATCGGCATTCAAGAATAAAGGAGTACAAAAGTTACTCGATTCAATTATTGATTTTCTTCCTGCACCAATAGACTTTAAGGAAATTGAAGCGCATCATATCGGTATTAACGATACTGTTAAAAGAAAAATTGATGAAAAAGAAAAATTTACGGCGCTTGCATTTAAAATTATGAATGATCCTTATGTCGGTAAGTTAACCTTTTTCAGAGTTTATTCTGGGTCTCTAAAATCAGGTTCATATATCTATAATGCTGTTAGTGGAAAGAAAGAAAGAATTAGCCGCTTGCTTCAGATGCATGCAAACCATAGAGAAGAAATTGAAGAAGTGAAGGCGGGCGATATAGCTGCTGCTGTTGGGTTAAAATATACAAAGACTGGTGATACTCTTTGCGATGAACATGATGCGGTGATATTAGAAAAAATTGTTTTCCCAGAACCTGTCATTCAAATTGCAATTGAACCTAAAACAAAAGCTGATCAAGATAAATTATCTGATTCACTTTCAAAATTGTCTGATGAGGATCCAACATTTAAAGTGAAAGTTGATGAAGAAACTGGACAGACATTAATTAGCGGTATGGGCGAGCTACACTTAGAAATTCTTGTTGATAGAATGAAGCGAGAATTTAAAGTTGAAGCAAATGTAGGGAAACCACAAGTCGCTTACAGAGAGACTATTACTCAAGCCGTAAATGCCGAAGGAAAGTTTATCAAGCAAAGCGGTGGTCGAGGAAAATATGGCCACGTTTGGGTGGAATTTAGTCCTAATGAACCTGGTAAAGGATATGAGTTTACAAATGCAATAGTTGGCGGAGTTGTTCCTAAAGAATATATTCCTGCAGTATCTGCTGGAATTCAAGAAGCAATGAGAAATGGTGTAATTGCAGGTTTTCCAGTTGTAGATATTAAAGCAAAAATTTATGATGGTTCTTACCATGATGTTGATTCCGATGAAATTTCATTTAAGGTTGCAGGCTCAATTGCATTTAAAGAAGCGGCAAAAAAAGGACGACCAATTCTTCTGGAACCAATTATGGATGTTGAGGTTGTAACCCCAGAGGAATATTTGGGTGACGTTATGGGAGATTTAAATTCAAGAAGAGGAAAGATTGAAGGATTTTCCGCAAGAAAAGATGCTCAAGTAATTAAAGCTACTGTTCCGCTTGCAGAAATGTTTGGCTATGCAACTATACTTAGATCGATGACTCAAGGTCGTGCAATTTATACTATGCAGTTTGCTTATTATAACGAAGTTCCAAAATCTATTGCAGAAGAGATTGCAGAAAAATCATTAGGTAAGAAATCAGTAATAACAACATAAGAAAGAATTAAAAAAGAAAACTAATTTCAAAGGAGAATTAGATGGCAAAAGAAAAATTTGATAGGAGTAAACCTCACGTTAACGTAGGTACAATCGGTCACGTAGATCATGGCAAGACTACATTAACAGCTGCCATCACAATGGCTCTCGCAAAAAAAGGCTTGTCAGAAATTAGAACATTTGATAGTATTGACAATGCGCCTGAAGAAAGAGAAAGAGGTATTACTATTGCTACGGCACACGTTGAATATTCAACTGCAAACAGACACTATGCACACGTAGATTGCCCAGGCCACGCAGATTATGTTAAAAACATGATTACTGGTGCTGCACAAATGGATGGTGCTATACTTGTAGTTGCTGCAACTGATGGTCCAATGCCTCAGACAAGAGAGCACGTTCTTCTTGCTCGTCAGGTAGGTGTTCCTAAAATAGTTGTATTTCTAAATAAAGTAGATATGGTTGACGATCCAGAATTAATTGAACTTGTAGAAGTTGAATTGAGAGATTTGTTAAATTATTATGAATTCCCTGGCGATGAAATTCCAATTATAAAAGGTTCTGCATTAAAAGCATTAGAAGCTGGCGCAAGCAATGCACCAACTGATGATCCAAGATATAATTGTATCTGGGAACTTATGGATGCTGTTGATAGTTACATCCCAATTCCACAAAGAGATACAGATAAACCATTCTTGATGCCTGTTGAAGACGTATTTTCAATTACCGGTCGTGGTACAGTAGCAACTGGTAGAGTTGAAAGAGGTCAGGTAAAATTAGCAGAAGAAGTTGAATTGATCGGTCTTGGTGTTCATAAAAAGACTGTTATTACCGGTATCGAAATGTTCAGAAAAGAACTCGATTCAGCAATGGCTGGTGATAATGCTGGTCTTCTTTTAAGAGGTGTTGATAAAAAGGAAATTGAACGCGGAATGGTTTTAGCTAAAACTGGTTCAATTACGCCTCACAAAAAATTTGAAGGTTCTATATATGTTCTTTCAAAAGAAGAAGGTGGAAGACATACACCATTCTTTAATGGATATAGGCCTCAGTTTTATTTCAGAACAACTGATGTTACAGGAGTTGCTACTTTACCAGCGGGAACCGAAATGGTTATGCCTGGTGATAATGTAAATCTTACAGTAGAATTGATTTCTGAAATTGCTATGGAAGAAGGTTTACGTTTCGCTATTCGTGAAGGCGGAAGAACCGTTGCTTCTGGTGTAGTAACAAAGATTATAGAGTAAGCTTATTTGTATTCAGCAGATTCCCGCCTCAGGCGGGATTTCTGTGTAAAAATAATAAGGAGTATTTAAGTGCCTGGTCAAAAGATTAGAATAAAATTGAAATCGTACGATCATATTTTGATAGATAAATCGACTGAAAAAATTATTAAAACAGTTAGAAGTACTGGTGCAATTGTATCTGGTCCTATTCCACTACCAACAAGAAGGACTGTTTACACTGTACTCAGATCTCCTCATGTTGATAAAAAATCGAGAGAACAATTTGAAACAAGGGCACATAAAAGAATAATTGATATTCATAATTCAAATAACAAAACCGTCGATTCATTGAGTAAATTGGATATACCGGCGGGTGTTGATATTGAGATTAAGCTTTAAGGAATTTTGGAGTTGCAATGGCTGGTTTAATTGGTAAAAAAATAGGTATGTCTAGCATTTTTAATTCTAACGGTGAAGTTATTCCCGTGACTGTTATTCTTGCTGGCCCATGCAAAGTTGTTTCAATCAGAACTAAAGAAAAAGATGGATATGAAGCTGTTCAATTAAGTTTTGGACAGAAGAAAGAAAAAAATATCTCTAAGCCAGTTGCCGGACAGTATAAGAAAAATAATTTAACTCCTGCTGCTGTTCTTAAAGAATTTAAATTTCCAAATACTAGTGAATTAAAAATTGGTGATGAAGTAAAAGTTGAATTGTTTAGCGAAGGCGAAGTAATTAAAGTTAAAGGAAAAAGCAAAGGTAAGGGATTTCAAGGTGTAATGAGACGTCATAATTTTGGTGGCGTTGGCGGTACTACTCATGGTCAAAGTGATCGTTTAAGAGCACCAGGTTCGATTGGTGCAAGCTCTTATCCATCACGTGTATTTAAGGGACAAAGAATGGCGGGAAGAACCGGTTATGAAAATGTTACTGTTTCCAACTTAAAAGTTGTTAAAATTCTTCCTGAAGAAAATTTAATTCTTATTAAAGGTTCAGTTCCTGGCGCAATAAATTCTTACGTTGAATTGTTAAAGAAGTAATTTGGTATTAAAATGACATTAGATATTTTCAAAATAGATGGTTCAAAATCTGGCGAGCAATTAGAGCTAGCTGATGAAATTTTTGGAATTGAACCAAATGACCACGCTATATACTTAATGGTAAAAGCGTTTTTAGCTAACCAGAGACAAGGGACTCATAAAGCTAAAGAACGTGGAGAAGTAAGCGGTGGCGGTAAAAAGCCTTGGAAACAAAAAGGAAGAGGTGGTGCTAGAGCTGGTACAACTAGATCACCATTATGGGTTGGGGGAGGAACAATTTTTGGTCCCCGTCCAAGAGATTATAGACAGGAACTTCCTAAAAAAGTGAAAGGCTTAGCTAAAAAATCTGCTTTAAGTTATAAAGTGAAGGATGAACAATTAGTAGTAGTTGAAGATTTTGATTTTGAAAAACCAAAGACTAAAGATTTTGTTAACTTCCTGAATGCTTTCAAATTTTCTGGCAAAAAGATTTTGTTGCTGACCAACGGAAAGAAAGATTCTGTTTATAAGTCAGGAAGAAATATTCCAAAAGTAAAAATTTTAGAAGCAGAAAAAGCATCAACATATGATATTTTGAATAATCAAATATTGGTTTTGCAAAAGAGTGCGGTTGAAGTTATAAGTAATTCATTTAAGAATAAGAAAGAATCGGTGAATTAACATGCATGATATATTGATTAGCCCGTTAATTACTGAAAAGATGACTAATTTAACTGCCGATAAAGGTAAGTATGGTTTTTTAGTGAATCCAGAATCAAATAAAATAGAAATTGCTAAAGCAATTGAAAAAAAGTTTAATGTTCATGTTGAAAGCGTAAGAACCATAAATCATCCAGGTAAAATGAAAACTCAGTTTAGAAAAAGTGGAAGATTTACTGGTAAAACTTCCAAATTCAAAAAAGCAATTGTTACGCTAAAAAAAGGCGAAACAATAGAAATTTTCGAACAAGTATAGAAATTGAAATAGGTCGATTAGATGGCTATAAATAAATTAAAACCAATTACTCCCGGAACTAGATTTATGTCAGTTCCTTCTTTTGAGGAAATTACAAAATCTACTCCTGAAAAATCTTTAACGGTTTCGTTAAGAAAATCTGGCGGTAGAAATAATCTTGGGAGAGTTACAGCCAGACATTTGGGCGGCGGTCATAAAAGAAGATATAGAATAATTGATTTTAAACGCGACAAATTTGGTGTTCCAGCAAAAGTTTTTTCAATTGAATATGACCCCAACCGTTCATCTAGAATTGCGCTCCTTCATTATGCCGACGGCGATAAAAGATATATAATTGCTCCTGAAGGTTTAAAAGTTGGCGATAAAATTCAATCTGGTTCTGGCAGTGATATTACGGTTGGCAATGCATTGCCATTGAAAGAGATGCCGCTTGGTAGTTTTGTTCATAATGTTGAATTAAAACCTGGCAAAGGTGGACAACTTGGCCGCAGCGCTGGTTCATCGCTTCAACTTATGGCAAAAGAAGGAGATTATGCTCAGTTAAAAATGCCTTCTGGCGAAGTAAGAATGGTTAGGCTAAATTGTCTTGCTACTTATGGCGCAGTTGGTAATGCCGAACAAGAAAATATTAGTTTGGGTAAAGCCGGAAGAACTAGATGGAAAGGTAAACGTCCTCATGTTAGAGGTGTTGCAATGAATCCTGTTGATCATCCAATGGGTGGTGGAGAAGGAAAAACTTCTGGCGGTGGTCATCCAGTTTCACCTTGGGGCCAAAAAGCTAAAGGTTTGAAAACAAGGAAACGTAAAAAAGAATCGAATAAATTAATTATTAAAAGACGGAAATAAATAGAGAGATTATATGCCTAGGTCGGTTAAAAAAGGACCATTTGTAAGTTTCAAATTAGCTGAAAAAATTAATCAGCTAAATGCTTCAAATCAGAAAAAAATTATTAAAACTTGGTCCAGGGCTTCAACCATTACTCCAGAATTTGTTGGACATACAATTGCTGTTCACAATGGAAATAAAATGATTCCTGTTTATATTACTGAAAATATGGTTGGGCATAAATTAGGTGAATTTTCACCGACAAGAATTTTTAGAGGTCATCCTGGGACTAAAGCTGAAAAAGCATCAAAGCCAGTATCTGCAGCACCTGCAGCACCTGGTGGAAAATAAATTGAGAGGTTTTAAGATAAATGGAAGCAAGAGCAGTACATAGATATATTGGTTCATCACCAAGAAAAATGCGTTTGGTTATAGATCTTATACGTGGTGTTTCGGTTAGTAAAGCATTGGAGATTTTACACTTTTCTCCAAAGCATGCTTCTAAAGATGCTGAAAAAGTTTTAAGATCTGCAATTTCAAATTTAATGAATAAAGAAGAATCAAAAGTTGAGCCTGAAGAATTGTTTGTTAAAGAGGCATTTGTAAATCAAGGCCCAACATTAAAAAGAATTTCACCTGCACCTATGGGACGTGCATATAGAATTAGAAAAAGATCATGTCATTTAACAATTATAGTTGCTAAAAAGGCATAATTCTTAGGAGGTAATTTTTGGGACAAAAAACAAACCCGGTTGGATTAAGAGTAGGAATTATTAGAGGATGGGACTCTAATTGGTATGAAAATAAATCATACTCAGTTAAGTTGAAAGAAGATGAAAAGCTTAGAAATTATATACGTAGTCGTTTGAAAAAAGCTGGTATTGCGAGATTAGTAATTGATAGAACCTCCAAGAATATTATTTTAACAATTCATACTTCAAGACCAGGAGTAGTAATTGGAAAAAGTGGAAAAGAAATTACTCAGCTTGAACAAGAATTAAAACAAATAACTGATAAAGAAGTTAAAGTTCAAATATCTGAGATAAAAAGACCAGAATTAGATGCCTATTTAGTGGCAGAAAACATAGCAAGTCAAATTGAAGGAAGAGTTTCTTTTAGAAGAGCAATGAAGATGGCAATTACTGCGGCTATGAGAATGGGTGCAGAAGGAATAAGAATTATGTGTTCGGGAAGATTAGGCGGGGCTGAAATGGCTAGAACAGAACAGTACAAAGAAGGTAGAATTCCGCTTCATACAATTAGAGCCGATATAGATTATGCAAATGGCAGAGCTGAAACTATTTATGGATCTATCGGAATAAAAGTTTGGATTTGCCGTGGAGAAATTTTAGGAAAAAGATTTACTGAATAATTACACCGGAGTTTTTTAATCATGTTAATGCCCAAAAGAGTTAAATTTAGAAAAGCGCAGCGCGGTAGAATGGCTGGTAAAGCTAAACGCGGAAGCACAATTGCTTTCGGTGATTTTGGTTTAAAAGCTCTTGAACCACACTGGATTACTAGTAGGCAAATTGAAGCGTGCCGTGTTGCTTTATCAAGAAAAATGAAAAGAGATGGAAAAGTTTGGATTAGAATTTTCCCAGATAAACCGGTTTCTAAAAAACCTCTTGAAACTAGAATGGGAAAAGGAAAAGGCGCTCCAGAATTTTGGGTAGCTGTAATTAAACCAGGCAGAGTTCTATTTGAAGTTGCCGGTGTTTCCAAGGAATTGGCTAACGATGCTTTGAAAACATGCGCCTATAAATTGCCTATAAAAACTAAAGTTGTATCGCGACCAGATTTCGAATAATATTTAAGGTGTGAAATGAAAATTCATGAAGTAAGAGAATTAAAAGACATAGAATTAAAGAAGCAAATCCAGGAAGAACAAAAAAATTTATTGGATTTAAGATTTGCACACCAGCTTAAGCAATTGACAAATACATCTAAAATTAAATTGACTAAAAAAGACATTGCAAGAATGAAAACTGTTGATCGCGAAAGACAATTTGCTAATCAAAAATCTGAAGCCAGGGACAAAAAAGAAGGAGTTAAGGCTTGATTATGGAACAGCGTTCATTAAGAAAAACTAGAGTTGGTGTTGTAACCAGTAATAAAATGCAAAAAACAATTACTGTAGCAATTGAACGTAAAGTGTCTCATCCAATCTATAAAAAATATTTTAAGAAAACGACTAAGCTAATGGCTCATGATGAAAAAAATGAATGTCAGATTGGAGATAAAGTAAAAATTATGGAAACACGCCCTCTAAGCTTAAAGAAAAGATGGCGTTTAGTAGAAATTGTTGAAAAAGCCAAGTAGCAAGCTAAGGAGAATAAGTAGAAATGATTCAAGAAGAAACGAATTTAGTTGTTGCCGATAACTCTGGCGCAAAAAAAGTTAGATGCATTCGCGTGCTTGGCGGAAGCGGAAGAAAATATGCTAGTGTTGGTGATCTTATTGTAGTTTCAGTTAAAACAGCAATTCCAAATGGAACAGTGAAAAAAGGCGAAGTTTCTAGAGCAGTAATTGTTAGAACTAAAAAAGAAGTTAGAAGAAAAGATGGTTCCTATATAAGATTTGATGAAAATGCTGCAGTTCTAATAAATGCCCAAAATGAGCCAAGAGGAACTCGTATTTTTGGACCAGTTGCAAGAGAATTAAGAGAAAAACAATTTATGAAAATTGTTTCGTTAGCACCAGAAGTATTATAAAGTTTTGGAAGATAAATGAAAATCAGAAAAAATGATAACGTAGTAGTTATTGCCGGTAATGATAAAGGTAAAACCGGTAAAATATTAAAAGTCTTTCGTAAAGATAACCGTGTCATTGTTGAAGGAATTAATTTAAGAAAAAGACACACCAAGCCAAGTCAAAGTAATCCTCAAGGAGGAATTTTGGAGAAAGAATCTCCGATTCATTTTTCAAATGTAATGTTGATAGATCCAAATAATAGCAAACCGACTAGACTTGGTTCACAAATTATTTTGGATGAAAAGACTGGTAAAAAGAAACGTGTTCGCATTAGCAGAACTAGTGGAGAAATGATTTAATAATCAAAATTATACTCAAGGTTTAATTGAATAATGGCAGATAAAAAAACTAAAAAAGAAACTATAGAAAAACAGCCTAAAGCAGCAAAGAAAGAAACAAAAGAAGCTGCAGTTAAAGAACAAAAAATAAAAACAAGATTGGCTGAGCTATATAAGAAAGAAATTGTTTCTGAATTACAAAAGAAATTTAATTATAAAAGCATTATGCAGGTCCCGAAACTTCATAAAATTGTTGTGAACATGGGAGTTGGAGCTGCTGTTGCTGATCAAAAAATACTTGAAGAGGCTGTTAAGGAATTAGAAACAATTACTGGTCAAAAAGCAAGTATTAGAAAAGCAAAAAAAGCCATTTCTAACTTCAAACTTAGAGAAGGCGTAAACATTGGTGCTATGGTAACTTTGAGAAGAGAAAAAATGTTTGAGTTTATGGATAGGTTATTAAACATAGCTTTGCCAAGAGTAAGGGACTTTAGAGGTTTATCAGATAAATCATTTGATGGAAGAGGAAATTATACTTTAGGAGTTAAAGAACAGATAATTTTCCCAGAAATAAATGTAGATAAAATTACAAGAGTTTTGGGAATGGACATTACATTTGTTACTACAGCGAAAACCGATAATGAAGCTTATGAACTACTTCAAGCATTCGGTTTTCCATTTAGAAAAAAAGAAATTAAAACAGCTTAAGCAGGAGATTTAATGGCGAGAAAAAGTTTAATCGCAAGAGAAGAAAAACGGCAACGTGCTGTAGATAAATATGATAAAATTAGAAAAGAGCTTAAAGAAAAAGGTGATTACGATGCTCTTCAGAAATTGCCAAGAAATGCTTCTCCGGTGAGGTTACATAATAGATGTATGTTTACTGGAAGACCAAGAGGTTATTACAGAAAATTTGGTGTATCGAGATTGGTGCTTAGAGAAATGGCATTAAAAGGCGAAATTCCAGGATTAAAAAAGTCAAGTTGGTAGAAGGAGAAAATTTATGCCAGTAACAGATCCGATTGCAGATTTTTTAACAAGATTGAGAAATGCCTCAAAAGCCAAAAAAGTTAGAGTTGATATTCCTGCTTCTAACATGAAAAAAAGTTTAGCTGGAATTTTAAAACAGCAAAGATTTATTGAAGATTTTTCGGTTGTTGAAGACAACAAACAAAATTTATTAAGAATCCAGCTCAAATATTCTAACGGTGTACCAGCTATAAACGGCTTGCAAAGAATTAGCACACCTGGATTGAGAGTTTATAAAAGTTCTCAAGAATTACCTAAGGTTTTAAATGGTTTAGGAATTGCAGTTATCTCTACTCAAAAAGGTTTATTGACGGATAAAGAAGCAAGACGTGAAGCCTTGGGTGGAGAAGTAGTTTGTTATATTTGGTAAAATCCAGTTCCCGCAATAACGGGAAGATTAAAATTTAATGGAGTTTGAAAGTGTCTCGAATAGGTAAAAAAACAATTGAAGTTCCAAAAGGTGTAACTGTTACACAGAATGGTCAATATATAAAGGTAAAAGGTCCCAAAGGAGAACTGGAGAATAATGTTCATCCAAATATTAGTGTTGAAATTAAGGACAACGAAATCTTTGTAAAAAGACCTAACGATTTAAAAGAAAATAAAGCTTTGCATGGATTAACACGGGCTCTTTTGCAAAATTTGATTAACGGAGTTACCGAGGCATATTCCAAAACTTTAGATATAGTTGGAGTTGGCTATAGGGCAGAAATGAAAGGTAAAAATTTACTTTTAAATATTGGATATTCCCATCCAATATTTTTTATGCCTCCGGATGGAGTAACTTTGCAAACACCTGTACAAACTCAAATTATTATTTCTGGAATTGATAAACAATTAGTAGGTTTGGTTGCTGCAAAAATTAGATCAATTAGACCGCCAGAACCTTATAAAGGAAAAGGCATTAAATACTCAGACGAACAGATTATAAGAAAAGCTGGTAAAACTGCTGGTAAATAATTTTTAGGGAGATAATTTTTAAGATGATTAAAAGAAAAGAAAATTCAAGATTAAGATCAAAAACTAGAATTAGGAAAACTATTTCTGGAACTCCGGAAAAACCTAGATTGATTGTTTACCGTAGCTTAAACAATGTTTATGCTCAAATTATAGATGACACAACAGGAAGTACACTTGTTTCAGCTTCGTCACTATCGAAGGAAATCTCTGAAGAGTTAAAAAATTCAAAAGGCAAAATTTCAAGAAGCAAAATAGTAGGAAATATTTTAGCTAAAAAAGCTTTAGAAAAAAATATTTCAACTGTTGTTTTTGATCGAAACGGTTATAGATATCATGGCCGCATACAAGCAATTGCTGATGGTGCACGTGAAGGGGGCTTGAAATTCTAGTTATGAATATAACTAAAACTGCCGGGTCGTCTAATGGTAGGACTACGCCCTTTGGAGGCGTCTGCAGAGGTTCGAATCCTCTCCCGGCAGCTTGATTTGCCGGTGTATATTTTGAAATTATAATTAAATAAGTTTTAATAAAAATAGTGGTACTTGGAGATTCAATTGAAAAATGTAAAGTCGAGTGAAATAGAAGGACTAAAAGAAAAAGTAGTTCACATAAATCGTGTTGCAAAAGTTGTTAAAGGTGGACGAAGATTTAGTTTCAATGCTATTATTGTAGTTGGAAATGGGCAAGGTATTGTTGGCGTTGGCTTAGGCAAGGCAAATGAAGTTACAGATGCAATTTCAAAAGGCATTGACGATGCAAAGAAAAATTTAGTTAGTGTTTCGGTTATTAAAGGAACAGTTGCTCACGAAATTATAGGAAAATTTGGCGCCGGAAGAGTTTTATTAAAACCTGCTTCTCCTGGCACTGGATTAATTGCTGGCGGCGGCGTTCGCGCAGTTCTTGAAGCAGCCGGTGTTCAAGATATTCTTACTAAATCATTAGGTTCAAGTAATCCGCACAATCAAGTTAAAGCTACTCTAAATGGTTTGATGAATATTACTGATGCTAAGAGAATGGCTCGAAAAAGAGGTATGACAGTTAGCGAACTTTTTAGTGCTTAAGAGAGGATGATATGGCAAAAATTAAAGTTACACAGACAAAAAGTGTTATTGACAGATCCAAAGATCAAAAGTTAACAATTGAAGCTTTGGGCTTAGGCAGACCAAATTGGGAAATAATTCACAACGACACTCCTCAGATAAGAGGAATGATTAGAAAAGTTTCACACTTAGTTAAAGTAGAAGAAATTAAGAAGTAATAAGGTTTTATGATGGATATTCTAAGTAATTTAAAATACGCTGAAGGTTCAAGAAAGAAAAGAAAAAGAGTAGCTAGAGGCGAAGGCTCTGGACACGGCGGAACTGCAACAAGAGGTATGAATGGCCAGATGTCTCGTTCAGGTGCAAACCATAAAGCTTGGTTTGAAGGTGGGCAAATGCCGTTGCAAAGAAGAATTCCTAAATTCGGATTTACAAATAAATTTAAAGTTTATTACCAAATAGTTAATATTGATTCGCTTGAAAAAGTTATTGCTACAAAAAAATTAGGCGACAAAATTGTTACTCCAGAAATATTAAAAGAATTTGGATTAATTTCTTCAACAAAGGTACCTGTTAAATTATTAGGTAATGGAGAAATAAAAACTAAAGTAAAAATTCAAGTAAATTCATTTAGTCAATCAGCTAAAAGTAAAATTGAAGCTGCTGGCGGCTCAATAGAAAAAATTTAATTTGAAATAAATGGCAAAAATTACAGAAACTTTTAGAAATATTTTTAAGATACACGAACTTCGCCAAAGAATACTTTATACTTTGGCTTTGCTTGTAATTGTTAGACTTGGCGCTCACATTACGCTGCCTGGAATTGATTCCGCTGTGCTTGCAGAAAGTACAAGAAATCAATCTTCTGATACTTTGTTTGGTTTATATGATTTATTTGTTGGGGGCGCTTTCCATAATGCAGCTATATTTGCATTAGGAATAATGCCATACATTTCTTCATCAATTATTATTCAGTTGCTGGGAGCTGTTGTTCCTTACTTTCAAAAATTACAGCAAGAAGGTGAAGATGGCAGAAAGAAAATTACACAATTGACACGTTATGGAACTGTTTTGATTGCTGCACTTCAAGCATGGGGCGTAACAATAAAATTAATTAATACCAATGTTCAAGGTATTCCAGTAGTTCCACTTGGCGTTCAAGGAATTTCATGGACAATTTCCTCAGTACTTATTCTTACTGCCGGAACTATTTTTATGATGTGGCTTGGAGAGCAAATTACTGATAAAGGAATTGGTAATGGAATTTCATTAATAATTTTTATAGGAATTATTGACCGTTTTCCATTTGCAATTCTTGATGAATATCAGCGCTTAAGCCAAGGAAATAGCAATATTATTGTTGAGTTTATAATTTTAGCTTTAATGGTTGCAATAATTGCTGGTGTTGTTTTGGTTACACAAGGAACTAGAAGAATTCCTGTTCAATATGCAAAGAGAGTTGTTGGAAGAAAAGTTTATGGCGGAGTAACTCAATATATTCCACTTCGCGTAAATACAGCTGGAGTAATGCCAATCATATTTGCTCAATCGATTATGTTTATACCCAGTACGGTTTTATCATTTTTCCCAAATAACGAATTTTTACAAGAGCTATCTCAATATTTTGTTTACAATTCGCCAATATATTCTGTTATTTATGCGGTAATGATAATTTTCTTTACCTATTTTTATACTGCAATAGCATTCAATCCTAAAGATGTTGCAGACACTATGAAAAAACAAGGTGGATTTATTCCTGGAATTAGGCCAGGTAAACAAACTTCGGAATTTATTGATAATATTTTGACAAAAATAACTTTGCCGGGATCTTTTTTCCTTGCAATAATTGCAATACTTCCAGCATTTGTCTCTGGTTGGGGTGTTACTATAAGGTTTGCTCAATTTTTTGGCGGAACAAGTTTGTTGATTGTTGTTGGTGTTGCACTTGATACTTTACAGCAAATTGAGTCGCATTTATTAATGCGTCATTACGATGGATTTATGAAAACCGGCAAAATTAAAGCAAGAAAATGAAACGGTTTTGTGATTTATATAAAAACAAAAAAAGAAATAGATTATATTAGTGAGAGTTGTAAGATTGTTGCAGAAACTCTTCAACTTTTGAAACGATACGTTAGAATTGGAATTACAACTAAAGAACTTGATCAGATTGCAGAAGATTATATATTAAGTAATGGTGGTTTAGCAGCGTTCAAAGGATATTCACAAGGTGGTTCATCAATTGATTATCCAGCTGCAATTTGTGCTTCAATAGATGAACAAGTTGTTCACGGGATTCCCGGAAACAGAGTTCTTAAAGATGGTGAAATAATTTCTTTAGATGTTGGAGTTTTGAAGAATGGATATTTTGGAGATGCAGCATTAACTGTAGCTGTTGGAAATATCTCTGAAGAAAAAAAACGACTGATGGATGTAACTGAAAAGTCTTTATATTTAGGAATTGAGCAAGCTGTTGCAAATAATAAAGTTCATGATATTTCTGCAGCAGTTCAAACTTATGTAGAAGCTAATGGTTTTTCGGTAGTACGAGATCTTTGCGGACACGGAGTTGGTAAGTTTTTGCATGAAGAACCGTCAGTTCCAAATTATGGTAAGAAAGGAACAGGTCCTAAACTTAAATCTGGAATGACAATAGCAATTGAGCCGATGGTTAATCTTGGAAAATATAGTGTAAAGACAAATTATGATGGCTGGACTGTTGTAACTGTAGACGGGTTACCTTCAGCTCACTTTGAACATACAATATTAATTTCAAATGGCGAACCGGAAATTTTAACAGTTTGTTGATGGCAAAGCAAGGACCTATAAAAGTAGATGGAATAATTACTGAGACATTACCAAATGCTCATTTTAAAGTTAAATTGGATAATGGCCATGAAATTCTTGCTCATATTTCCGGTAAGATGAGAATGCATTTTATCAAAATACTTGTAGGAGATAAAGTTTCGATTGAATTGTCTCCATATGATTTAACAAAAGGTAGAATTACCTATAGATACAAATAGTGGAGTTGAAATGAAAGTTAGAGCATCTGTAAAAAAAATTTGTGAAAATTGCAAAATTATAAAACGAAAAGGCGTTGTAAAAGTAATTTGTAAAAATCCAAAACATAAACAACGTCAAGGTTAATAAAAATTTTAAGGAGAATTTAATTGGCTCGTATAGCTGGTGTTGATTTACCAAAAAATAAAAAAGTCTTATTCGGCCTGCAATACATCTTCGGAATAGGCCCAACATTTTCTTCGGAAATTCTAACAAAAGCAAAAGTAAATCCGGAAAAAAAAGTTGCGGATTTGACTGACGAAGAAGTTGCTGAAATAAGAGCAGTCCTAACTGCAGATTATAAAGTTGAAGGTGCACTTCGATCTGAAATTCAACAGAATATAAAAAGATTGATGGACATCGGAAGCTACCGAGGTGTAAGGCACAGAAAAAGTCTTCCTGCTAGAGGACAAAGAACCCGGACTAATTCCAGAACTCGTAAAGGAAAAAGAAAAACAGTTGCTGGCAAAAAGAAAACACCGGCTAAGAAATAATGTTTGTTAACTTGGAGGTTTAAACTTGGCTAAAGTTGTAAAAAAGACAAAAAAAAGAACTCATGTTGATGCTAATGGTGTTGCTCATGTTAAAGCAACTTTTAACAATGTTATAGTTACCATTACAGATATTTATGGAAATGTAATTGCTTGGTCATCAGCAGGGAAAAATGGATTTAAAGGTTCAAGAAAAAATACACCATTTGCTGCACAAGTTTCTGCTGAAGCTGCCGCAAAAGAGGCTTTTGATTTGGGATTGAGAAGAGTTGATGTTTTAGTTAAAGGCCCTGGTTCTGGGCGCGAAGCTGCAATTAGAGCATTAAATACGGCTGGATTGGATATTAGTTCAATTAAAGACGTAACGCCTATTCCACACAATGGCTGTAGGCCACCAAAGAAAAGAAGAGTTTAAATTTTATTTTGGAGAGTTATTAATGGCGAGATATACAGACTCAGTATGCACATTATGCAGAAGAGAAAGACAAAAATTATTTTTAAAAGGACAAAAGTGTTTTACAGAAAAATGCCCGATTGAAGTAAGAAATTACCCGCCGGGCCAACATGGAAATACTAGACGAGCTAAAGTTTCTGAATATGGTATTCAGCTTCGAGAAAAACAAAAGATCAAAAGAATTTATGGATTACTTGAAACTCAATTCAGAAATTATTTTGAAAAAGCAAGCCGCCAAAAAGGTATTACAGGCGACAACCTAGTTAAAATATTGGAATGCAGATTGGATAATGTTGTTTATAGACTTGGATTTGCTTCTTCGCGAAAGCAAGCAAGACAATTGATAAGGCACAGACATATTATTGTAAATAGTCATCTTGTTGATATCCCTTCTTTTATTCTTGGTGCTGGTGATATTATCAAGATAAAAGATAAAAGTAAGAAACTAGATGTTATTCATAGTTCACTTAAGAAAATGAAAGACAGCACTTATTCTTGGTTAACAATAGATAAAGCCTCATTGTCAGGAACATTTATGCAAGTTCCCGAAAGAGCCGACGTTCCTCTAAATGCCAACGAACAATTGGTTGTTGAGCTTTATTCCAAATAAAATCAAATTTTTTGACTAATTTTTAGAGGATTAATAAATGAGTGTATCAAACTTAAAGATGCCGGAAGCAGTAGTTCTAGATGAAGTAAGTTATACTAATACTTTTGGTAAATTTTCTCTTCAACCGTTAGAAAGAGGTTACGGAGTAACTCTAGGAAATTCACTGCGCAGAGTTTTGCTTTCATCGTTAACTGGTGCAGCAATTGTTTCTGTTAAATTTTCTGGTGTGTTGCATGAATTTACTACCATTGAAGGAGTTGTTGAAGATGTTTCAGAAATTATACTTAATCTAAAACAAGTTAGATTAAAACTTCTCAATAAAAAACCAAATAAGATAGACATATCTTTTAATGGCGAAGGAGAATTTACTGCTGCTGATATTCAGAAGCATAGCAACGATGTCGAAATTCTAAATCCTGATCTTCATATCGCTACGTTAAATAAAAATGCAAAATTCGATATTGAGCTTAGAATTGGAAGAGGCAAGGGTTATGTACCTGCTTCTGAAAATGTAGCTCCGGATCAAACTATTGGAGTTATTCCTATTGATTCTATTTTTACACCAATTAAAAATGTAAAATATGAAGTTGAGAATGTTAGAATAGGCGACAAAAATGATTTTGAAAAATTAACTTTAGAAATTTCAACAGATGGTTCAATTACACCAGACGATGCTTTAACACAAGCTGCAAAAATACTTAAAGAACATGTTCAGCTATTTATTAATTTTGATATAGAACAGGAAGAAGAACAAGCAGTCAGTCAAAAGGATAGTGAAAAAGAAAGAATTAAAAAAATTCTTCTTACCGGAGTTGATGATCTTGAATTAAGCGTTAGATCTCATAATTGTTTAAAAGCTGCCAACATTAAAAATCTTGCCGAACTTGTAAGAAAAGATGAATCAGAAATGTTAAAGTTCAGAAATTTTGGCAGAAAATCTTTAGCTGAACTTATGGAGATTGTTGAGAATCTCGGATTAGAATTTGGAATGGACGTTGACAAATTCTTAAAAGATGAAACTGAAAATAATTAAATTTTGAAAAAGGTTTATTCATGCGACACAGAGTTAAAGGTAGAAAACTTAGAAGAACAGCAAGCCATCGCCAAGCACTTTTAAAATCGCTTGCAACTTCTTTATTAAAGCATAAAAGAATTAAAACTACAGTTGCAAAAGCGAAAGAAACAAGAACTTTTGTAGAAGGAATCATAACAAAAGCACGTAAGAATGATCTTAGTGCTAAAAAATATGTTATGAATTTAATAAAAGATAAAGAAGTTGTTAAAGAATTATTCGGCGAAATAATTGAAAAAATTGGTAATAGGCCTGGCGGTTATACTAGAGTTGTAAAACTAGGCAATAGATCCGGCGACGCTGCTGAAGTAGCTATATTAGAATTGGTTGATTACAATGACGTAGCTAATGCAAAAGCTGAAGCTAATAAAGAAAAGAAAGAAGCTAAAGCAAAAGCTAAAAAGGAAAAGGAAGAAGCAGAAGTTGAAGATGCGAAAGTAGTTGAAGAATCTAATTCGAAAAAATAATAATTTCTGAAGTTTAATTTAATAATCCCGATTCGTCGGGATTTTTTTTGCCATGTTTGAAAAACAAGAATTCATTAAATCTGTATATAATCTTTCTGAGCTTCCCAAAAATAAACTACCGGAAATTATTCTTTGCGGCCGTTCAAACGTTGGAAAATCATCATTTATCAATTCTCTTTTCAACAGAAAAAATTTAGCAAAAACAAGTTCAACGCCAGGTAAAACGCGCTCGATTAATTATTATCTTGTAGATGATAAGTTTTATGTAGTTGATTTACCAGGTTATGGCTATGCAAAAACTAGTCAGAAAGAAAGAAAATTTTGGGCTAAGCTGATTGGTGATTTTATTTCCTCATCCCAAAATATTTCTTTAGCATTCCATTTGATAGATAGCAGGCATAAACCAACTGAATTGGATATTAAATTAAATGATTTATTAAAATCTACAATGATTCCTTTTGTAATTGTTTTAAATAAATCCGATAAGCTTAAGCAAGCAGAATTCAAAGAATCTGTCGATCAGCTAAAGAATATTTTTACAGATATAAAAATAGATGACGGAATTCTATTTTATTCATCAGTTAAAAATACCGGAAGAAAACAGGTATTAAATTTATTGTCTGAATTGTTTTATAATAAATAATATTTTGGCAGTTTGCTATTATAAAATTGTAAATTTATATTAACAATCATTATTAAAATCTCTTAAATAATACTAAATATGGATCGCAGACAGAAAAGAAGAATTTTAATCTTTTTATTCGTTCCGCTTTTAGCTGCGGTTTTACTATTCACTGATGAATTAATAATTAGAATTATTACAATTGCATTAATTGTAATATATGTTGCCTTCATAATTTTTCTTCGAGATTCAATAAAATTTGAGGGCCCTTATGTATCTCAAGATTTAAGCGATGAAGAACCGCCAATTTCAGATAATTCAGTAGCAGGAGATTTTGATGAATCATTTGAGATTATTTCAAAAAACAAAAATCTTGAAATTATAACAGCAGAAAATTACACACCTGAATTAAGACTTTCCAAAACAACTTTAAAACCTCCCGATTTAAAAGAAAGATTTGAAGAAATTGCGAATGAATCTCTTCCTAAAGGAATTGGGCATGACGGCCAATTTACTTTTGTACTTGAAAAAATGTTGGCAGTAATAAAAGAAGCTTATTCTGCAAACACTGCAATCTTTTTCTGGTATAATAAAAAGAAAGAAAAATTATCAATTGAAAAATACGTTAGCAATTCAACCGATATTGCTCAAAGAAAATTTGATATTGAAGATGACATTTTAAGCAAGATCATTGAAAAAGGCGAACCGGAATTATTAAGCGATATTTCGCCAGCTGCAGAAGCTGATGTAATTAGATATTACAATTCTACTCAAAACATTAGAAGCTTTGTAGGAGTTCCAATATTTTACGATAAATCCTTGATTGCAGTTATTGCAGTAGATTCAAAAATTGGCGATGCTTTTGGGATTGAAACAATTTATTCACTTGGAAGATTTGTAAGAGTAATTACAATGATCATTGCAATTTTTGAAGAGAAACATTCAGATACAATTTCTCAACAAAGATTAAAAGGAATTTTAAGTTTAATTGGACAAGATAAAAAATTTGAAGGCGAAGATGACTTAATTTCTTCTATTCAAAATAGTATAAATCTTCTTTTAACGTGGGATGCTTTTGCATTCATTTATTATCATCCGGTAGAAAAATGTTTCAAGACTAAAAAAATAATTAATAACACTTCGTTAAAATACGTTGGTGAAAATTTAGAAATTGAATTAACTGGAACTCTTGTTGGCAAATCAATAGTAACTGGAATCCCAATAAAAATTGATGACACTTCAACAGGAGAATATAAAAGATTTTCTAAAATTGAAAGCGTAAGCTTTGATGGTTCGTTCATTGCGGTTCCGATTGTATATTTCAATCAGAATTATGGTGTCTTATGTTTTGAAAGTTTGAAAAAAAATGCTTACTCAAACTCTGATATTCAATTTCTTAAAGAAGTTGTCAACATCTTTTCTTTTATAATTCATTCCTATTCAACTCAGCTAGTCCTTAAAAGTTATCTTGCAATTGATATTGAAACAAAAGTTTTGAATGAAGCTACATTTAAAGAGCGATTAGCTTCAGACTTGTATAAAACTTTGCAACTAAAAATTCCGGGAGCAATTGCATTAATCAGAATAGATGATTTCCTTGAACAAGAATCTCTTTTTGATGGAAATCCTTTGCCAAAAGTGCTTACATCAGTGTCCGAAGCAATTTCGCAGGAAATGACCCCATTAAATCTGTTAGGAAGAATTTCTGAAAAAGTATTTGGAGTTTATTTCTTTAATTCAACAACTAAAGATGCATTCCTTTGGGCTGAAAAGTTAAGAGTTAAAATTGCAAGAATGCCAATTGCTGTAGTTTCAAAACAAACTACTTATACTGTTTCGATAGGAGTTGCCTCAACTAATTCCAAAACCGATCCAGATGAAGTTATTTATAATGCTAATCTTGCACTTCAAAAAGCATTAGAACGCGGCGGCAATACAGTCCGAAATATTAATTAATTTTTAACTAAACATTATTTACCATGAACAATTTCTATTTTATAGTTCTTGATGGCGTTGGCATTGGTGAACTTCCTGATGCAAAAAATTATGGCGATGAAGGAAGTAATACACTTTATAATATTTCAAAAGTTGTTGGAGGATTAAATCTTCCTAACTTTCAAAAGTTAGGACTTGGCAACATTAGTGAAATTTTGGGAATTGAAAAAAATAATAATCCTTTAGCTTCATATGGAAAAATGAGCGAAGTTTCTAAAGGAAAAGATTCCACAACCGGACATTGGGAACTTGGCGGATTATTTGTCGATACAGATTTTTCATATTTCCCAAACGGATTTCCCAAAGAAATAATTGATAAATTTTTATCGTTGACTAAATGTAAGGGAATTCTTGGAAACAAAGCTGCATCTGGTACTGAAATTATTAAAGAGCTTGGCGATGAGCATGTAAAAACAGGCTATCCAATTATATACACTTCAGCAGATTCCGTATTTCAAATTGCTGCTCACGAAGAAGTAATTCCGCTTGATAAGTTATATAATATTTGTTCGATTACACGCGATAAAGTTTTAACTCCACCGGTAATTATTGGAAGAGTAATAGCGAGGCCATTTATTGGTAATTCGGGTAATTTTACTAGAACTACAAATAGAAAAGATTTTTCGCTCGATCCGCCTGCCGATACTATACTTGATCTTCTCCAAAAAAATAAAATTAATACAGTAGCAATCGGAAAAATAAATGATCTATTTAATTATAGGGGGATTTCTCACCGAGAAAAAACCAAATCAAATGAAGAAGGCTGCAATAAACTGCTCGAATATTCGTCAAGAGTTTCCAATAGTTTTATTATGGCTAACTTAGTTGATTTTGATGTTTATTTCGGCCACCGAAATGATCCAGTTGGGTTTTCAAAAGCTCTAAAACAATTTGATGATTTCATTCCGGAATTTTTAAATAGGCTTGATAATACAGATGCTGTTTTAATTACTGCTGATCACGGAAATGACCCTACAACTCCAAGTACTGATCATAGTCGTGAGTATGTTCCGATATTGTTTTACAGAAAAAATAAACTATCTATTGACCTTGGAATTAGAAAAACATTTTCTGATGCGGGAAAAACTGCCGCCGAATTTTTTAATTTGAATAATAATTTAAAAGGTGAAAGCTTTCTAAATTAAAAGTCTGTTTAGAATTGTATCTTTAAATTTTGTAAATTATATTCGCAATAAGTTTAATTATCACACCATAAAAAGAGGATAAATTGTTTTTAGGAAAAGTAATTGGAACAGTTTGGTCTACAAAAAAAGATGAAAATTTAGTTGGAGCAAAATTATTAATAGTTAAACAGCTAGATTTAAATTTAAATGAAAAAGATTCTTTTGTTGTAGCTGTTGATAGCGTTGGAGCTGGAGAAGGAGAAATAGTTTTAGTAGCTACAGGCAGTTCTTCTAGACAAACTGAAATTACAAAAAATAAACCTGTTGATGCCGTTATTATGGCAATTGTTGATAAACTTGATATACCTCTTAAAGAATATTTATCCAAACAAAACAATTAATTTTAATTCAATTAAATTTTTAAAAGTATTATTGGCATTATTGCGAAAATAAAATTGTAGGTTTTGAAATTGTTTTTAGGTAAAGTTATAGGAAATATTTGGGCAACAAAAAAATACGAAGCTTTACAAAGTTTTAAACTTATGTTTGTTCAACCATTAAATGCTGAATTAGAAAATTGTGGTGAGCCTTTAGTTGCAGTTGATACGGTAGGTGCTGGTCCAGGAGAAATAATATTTTATATAACAGCTTCAGAAGCAGTTATACCTTTGCCGGTTGATATGGCTCCAGTTGATGCTTCAATTGTTGGAATTGTAGATACAATAAATTTGGAAAAATAATCAACGAGGTGAACAGTGAGAATTACCAAACAGTTTACAAATCGTGAAAGCCAATCACTTGATAAATATTTGCAAGAAATTGGTAAAGTTGAATTATTAAAACCTGAAAATGAAATTGAACTTGCTGTTCGTATAAAAAAAGGTGATCAAGCAGCTTTAGAAACATTAACAAAAGCAAATTTAAGATTTGTCGTAAGCGTTGCCAAGCAATATCAAAACCAAGGTTTATCACTTGGCGATTTGATTAATGAAGGCAATTTAGGTTTAATAAAAGCAGCTAAACGCTTTGATGAAACAAGAGGTTTTAAGTTTATTTCTTATGCTGTCTGGTGGATTCGCCAATCGATACTTCAAGCGTTAGCTGAACAATCCAGAATAGTCAGGCTTCCACTTAATCGTGTAGGAGCTTTAAATAAAATTGGAAAAGCTTACAGCAATTTAGAACAAGAATTTGAAAGAGAGCCAAGCGCCGCTGAGCTTGCTCAAGAACTGGATATGGATATTAACGAAGTTGCAGATACACTTAAAATTTCAGGCCGTCATGTTTCTATGGACGCACCATTTGCACAAGGTGAAGAAAATAGATTGCTTGATGTTATTGAAAATGAAGAAGAGCCAAATCCAGATTATGGACTTATGACTGAATCGTTAAAAACCGAAATAGAAAGAGCATTATCTTCTCTATCCGAAAGAGAAGCTGAAGTAATAAAATTATATTTCGGGTTAAATAAAGAACATTCCTTAACATTAGAAGAAATTGGAGAAAAATTTAATTTGACGAGAGAAAGAGTTAGACAAATTAAAGAGAAGGCGATTCGCCGACTAAGGCATGCTTCCAGAAGTAAAAATTTGAAAGCATATTTGGGCTAGCGTAAAAAATGCGGTTGAAATTTCTGATAGTATTTTTAATATGCACAATAAGTTTAGTCCTTTATAACGGATGTGCTGCTTCTTCCAATTCATTGCGGTATGGAAATTCTGAAAAAACTTCAGAAGAAAATAAATCTAGTGTAAGATTTAGTGATGAAAATGGAAATAATAATGTTGTAGTAAACCAGCAAATTGATACAACTGAATCTGATATTGACACTTCTGATATTGACGACATTCCTCCCAGTACGAATAAAATTGATGTAAATTCTCTTTTGAAAAAATATGGCAATAGTCCCAAAACTGATTTGTCGCCGGAACAAATTAACGAAAGAGACAAAATGCTGATGGAAATAATTAAGTATCTCGATACTCCATACAAATACGGCGGAAACACTAAATCAGGCATTGACTGTTCGGCTTTTACAAAAGCGGTATATGAAAAAAGTTTATCAGTCGATCTTGAAAGAAGCGCTAGAGAACAATATCATGAGGGCGAACCAATCAACAATATTGATAATTTACAATTTGGCGATTTGGTCTTTTTCAATACAAGACGACGTATAAAACCAGGACATGTAGGTATTTACTTGGGAGATCATCTCTTTGCACATGCTAGCTCAAGAAATGGCGTAACAGTTTCTTCATTGGACGAAGCTTATTATTCAAAAAGATATATGGGCGGAAGAAGAATCGAAAATTCTTTAGAATCCGGAACAACTTCGGGAAATAATTAATCATCTCAAACTTAATCCATATCTCTTCACTAAATAAATTGTGATTTAAAAGTATATTTAAATTTAATGTTTGAACTATTTTAATATAGACATTCAACTTTTTTAAGTATTCCGAAAGGGCTTTTTATGTTTCAAAAGAAATCATTTTTATTGAGGAAAAAAATTTATATATGTTTAGTACTTAGTTTAATAATAATTTCAACTAATTATTCATTTGCACAATTAAGTTCACTAAAACAGTTAAAGAAAGACACACAATCTTTAAATATAAAATCAGAAAGTACAAAACCATCTGATCCATGGACAATAAATCAAATAATCACAGCCGGGGAACTTTCAAAAGAACTATCCTCTGCAAAAAGTAATAAGCCAATTTTACTGCAAGTCGGTTTTGATTTTTTATACAACCAAGAACATATTCCTGGATCTAAATTTATTGGACCTTCTTCAAGAACGAATGGTATTCAAGCATTAAAAAATGAGGCAAAAAAAATAAAGAAAAATCAGCCGATAATAATTTATTGCGGATGTTGTCCATGGAATGATTGCCCCAATATTCGTCCAGCTTTTAAGACTTTGAAAGAAATGGGTTTTACAAATGTAAAAGCACTTTATTTGCCCAATTCTTTTGCCAAAGATTGGAAGGGGAAAGGATATCCTACTGAAAAATGAAGTTATATAGAAATAAAATGTGTTTTTGAATATTCTGAATTCGTATTATGATGTTATGCGGAATATAATTTATAGAATTTTTCCTACTTCAAGTGAAAAATATTTGAATAAATAATTTTCAACAACGATCGCTAGCTTTAGTACAAAAGTACTTGTCAAAGGAGATGATACTGTTATGCCTGAAGTTTTAGCGAGGGACTAATATTAACTATATATTGCAGCTATAAACGCCTAAGCTGCACTGCAATGGTGATACCTTATTTTGTTGGCGTTTGTGAATTAACAAAAAGAGAACATAAGGATTGGTACCCGGAAATTATTAGATTTGCTATAGCAAATACGGCAACAGATCAGCGATTAGATATAATGGCTCAAAGAGGTGGAGAAATAAACTTAAATGATACATTATCAGCAACGACTTTTTTATGAATTATATAAAAATTATCCCAACCCATTTAATAACAGCACCACAATAAGCTATAATATTCATCAAGATGCATACATCCGGACTGATATTTTTAATATTCTTAGGCATCACATCAAAAAGCTTTATGAAAGCGATCAGAAAAAAGGTCCATATAAGCTAGAATGGGACACTGATGGTATGCAAGTGGTGTTTATATTTACAATTTCACAATCAACCGAGAAAATTATTTTCAAAAGACTGGCAAGATGATTCAATTGAAATAAATCTTTTCATTCTCTTTTCATAATTACTTCTTATTTTTGTAAAAACATTAAATTGTAATGCGTATACTTTTAGTTGAAGATGATAAAAAAATTTCTTCTGCATTATGTAAAGGATTAAAAGCAGAAGGTTATGCTGTTGATACTGCATTCGACGGTGTTAAAGGCGAAGAATTTGCCACAATAAATAATTACGATTTGATTATTCTTGATATAATGCTTCCCAAGCAAGATGGCTGGCAGACGTGTGCTAATCTTCGCAAGCAAAAAATTCTTACTCCAATTTTAATGTTAACAGCGCTTGATGATGTCTCTGATAAAATTAAAGGTTTAGACAGCGGTGCAGATGATTACCTTGCCAAACCTTTTCATCTTGGTGAACTTCTTGCAAGAATGCGCGCTTTATTGAGACGAGGTAAGGAAATTAGATCTGCAATTCTGGAAAAATTTGGTTTAAAATTGGATCTAAATACACATATTGCGTATCGAGATGGAAAAGAAATTCAGCTTTCAACAAAAGAATTTGCACTGCTTGAATTGTTTATGATGAATCCGAATAAGATATTATCCAGAGAAGAAATTTCGGAACATTTGTGGGATATGAATTTTGACCCTCGTAGTAATGTAATTGAGTCATTTGTAAAATTTCTTCGGCAAAAGATTGATAAGGATTTTAACACGCCGCTAATTCACACTATTAGAGGATCAGGCTATATCTTTAAAAAAGAAAATCCTTAATTCTAGCAGTTATTTCAAAATTCTAAAAAAATGCTTTCAATCAAATTTAAAATAATTTTAGCATACACAATTGTGTTTGGAATAATGCTGATAGTGTTTGCATTTATTATTTACAACAACATAAAAGAAACAAATTTTTTTAGGTTAAATACAAATCTTAAAAACTATGCGATTTCATTACAAACGGAAATTGAAGATGAAATTGATGATAATTCAAGTTTAGATTTAAAAACTTTAACTTCAATTAGAGGTAAAGGATTAGTTGGAGAAAGATTTCAACTATTTGATGATAAAGGAAATATAATAATAAAGGATTCACTGCTTTCTAAAATTGCAATATCAAATATCAATACTGTGGTTGATAAAAAAAATGAAATTGAAAGAAAAAAAATTGCTCATCAAAAATATCATATTTTATGGAGTAAGTTCGAGACTGAAAATGATTCAATTTATGTTTTAGAAACAGCATCGTCAGTAAAAGATGTTTATGATGACCTTGATAGGTTATTTTATCTTTTTTTAATAATTATACCAGCAGGATTAATTATAACAGGTATTTCAGCATACTTTATTTCAAAAGAGGCATTTAAGCCAATAGCTAAAATGTCTAATACAGCTAAGAAAATTTCAATTAAAAATCTTGATAAACGTCTTGAATTACCGAAAGCAAAAGATGAAGTAAGGGCACTTGGAGAAACTTTGAATGAGATGATTGAAAGAATTGATGATGCGTTTAATAATCAAAAAAGATTTATAGCGAATGCATCCCACGAAATAAGGACTCCGCTTACTGTTATTCAAACCGAACTTGAGATTTTGGAAAAGAAATTAATTGATCCAGAGTCTAAGGAAAGCATAAAAATTGCTTTAACTGAAATTGATGATTTAACAAATTTGACAAATTCTCTTTTAACAATTGCCAAGCTTGATTCTTCAGAAATGAAATTAAATTTGAATAGATTTAGAATTGATGAGCTTTTAATAGAATGTATTCAATCGATGAATCAATTCGCTAAGAAAAAAAATATACAAATTAATCTTTTATTAAGCGAAGCAATAGAAATTGAAGCAGATAAAGAAAAATTAAAAAGTGTATTTGCCAATCTTTTAGATAATTCAATCAAATATTCAAATGAAAATTCTAGTATTTCAGTTGAGATAGAAAAAGTTTTTGATAGCAAAGTTAACATAACCGTAAAAGATTCTGGATTCGGAATATCTAAAGATGATGTCCCTTATATTTTTAATAGATTTTACAGATCAAATGAAATCCGTTCTGATATAAATGGCAGCGGATTAGGTCTAGCAATTGCAAAAGAAATAGTTGAACTTCATAAAGGTGAAATTAAAGTTGAAACCAAGGTTGAAGAGGGGACAATTTTTGTAGTTAGCTTACCAGTTATTAATGTTTAATTTAGAACAAACAAAAATTATAAAGTAACTTTACTCATGATTTTCAAATTTAATTCTTAAACTCTTTAACCATCAAATTTGTCAAATTCATAATATTACTTTTATTATACCGTTCTAAAGAATTTTCATATTATTTTCATATAACAAAAGTAATTTTCTCATTTAATAAAATCTTGAAACCAATTTTCTAAAATTCTAAAAATACTTTATGATTAAAAGTTCATTCATTGTTTCTTTATTACTTCTTATCTTTATTAACATTTCGTATAGTCAGCAAAAACAAAATGAAAATAATCGAGGTTCGATTGTTGGAAGAGTGTTGGATTTATCCACAAAAAAGCCGATTGAATTTTCCAATGTTATTTTATTTAATCAAAATAATAAACAAGTTGGTGGTTCTGTCACTAACTCAGATGGAAAATTCAATTTATCTAATTTGGCGGAAGGAAAATATATTCTAAATATTCAGTTTGTTGGATATGAAAAGAAAGTTGTCAGAAATATTTCCCTAACAAGTAAAAATCCAATAAAGGATTTAGGAACAATTTACTTAAAGTCTACAGCAATTACTTTACAAAATGTTGTGGTTGAAGGTAAAAGATCTCCAATTTCTTATGAACTAGATAAAAAAGTAATAGATGTCAGTCAAATGCAAACAGCTGTATCTGGCACTGCCGCAGATATTCTTCAAAATGTTCCTTCGGTAAGTGTTGATGTAGATGGAACTGTAAGTTTAAGAGGCAGCACAAATTTTTCAGTTTTAATAGATGGACGTCCCTCTGTTTTAAGCGCTCAAGATGCACTTCAGCAAATACCAGCAGGTTCAATAAAAAATATAGAAATTATGACTAATCCATCTGCTAAATATGATGCAACCGGAACAGCAGGAATTATAAACATAATTCTTAAAAAAGATTCCAATCTTGGTTTGAGTGGAATGGCTGATTTAACCGGCGGATTAAATGATAAGTACGGCGGTAATTTTATTTTCCAATATAGAACTTCATCGGTTAATTATAACTTTGGAGTAAATTTTAATCGTAGAACTTTTCCAGGCTCTAATCAACAGGAAAAACAATTTATCCTCGGAGATAATACTTCATTTCTTAATTCTAACGGGGCTTTTACCTGGCAACGAATTATGGCTGGAATTCAAGGAAGTCTTGATTTTGACTTTAGCGATTTTGATAATCTTTCGATTGGAGGCAGATACGGAAATAGAGAATTCCATAGAAATTCTATTTTAAATTATATGCAATGGTCATATTCGGAACCTCAAAAAATTTTTTATATCGATAATACCAACCATAATCATTCTGGAACTTTTTACGAATTAAATACTGATTATACTCATAAGTTTAACAATAATGGACATGAAATAAATGCCGAGCTTTCTTTTAGACACAACAATTCAAATGAAGCTTCATTAAATGCTGCTTTAGAAAGCATAGATCAAATAAGCGGAACAAAGACAACAGAATTAGGACCGCAAAACGAATTAAGAGGAAAAATTGATTACACATTACCTTTTAATAAATTTGAAAAATTTTCTGCTGGTTCAGAATTTTTTAGCAGAGTATATCAAGATGTAAATCAACTTTATATGTTTGACACAGTAAGTGGTAACTATCTATTCCAACCATTGTATAGTCATACAAATGATTTTAATAGAACAAGGTTTGCAGCATATTCAATATTTTCCAAACAATGGGATAGTTTAGGAGTTCAAATCGGTTTTCGTACAGAATATACTTATCAACTTGTAAAATTAGACGAAACAAATCAGCAGTTTTCTCTAAATCGATGGGACTATTTTCCATCAATTCATGCATCGTATAACTTTTCTGGTGGTACGCAAATAATGGCTAGTTACACGAGAAGAATTGAAAGGCCAGATGGTGGAGACCTTGAGCCGTTTTATACATGGTTTGATGCAAATAATGTTCGTATTGGTAATCCTTCATTAGTGCCAGAGCTTATAGATTCATATGAAATTGGATTTCAAACTTTTTTAGGTAAAATTTCTCTCTCAACAGATTTCTATTATCGCTTTACACATAATAAAATGGAAGATGTAAATTCTGTTTATGCAGAAAATGTTACACTGAGAACAACCGCTAATGTTGGTACAGACCAATCAATTGGCGCTGAGTTCATGTTAATGTTTAATCCAATTAAAATTTGGGATTTTAATTTAATGGGTGATCTTTATGATTACAAAATTAGTGGTGCTTTGTTTGATCAATCATTTGCAAGAGAAAGTTTTGACTGGAGTATAAAAAATAATAATGGATTTAAAATAACTTCATCAACCGAACTTCAAATAAATACAAGATATTATAGCCCTTCAGTTACTGCACAAGGTACTTGGAATGGATATTTTACCACAGATCTTGGTATAAAACAGGATATAATAGAAAAAAAATTATCTCTTACTTTACAAATAAATGATTTATTTAAAACAGGAAAACGTGAGTTTACTTCGCAGGGATTAGACTTTTATAATTATAATCATTTTTATAGAAAAGCTCCTATTGTGATGCTTGATTTTAAATATAATTTCAACAATTATAAAGAAGATAATCAGCAAGAACATGACGACAATAACGGCTCTTCAAATGATTAACTTACTTAGTTAAAAATTATTTTTATTGTTCAAGAATTAATATGAAAAAAATTATTATAACACTTTGTTCATTTTTTATCATAATACCAATTGTTTTGTTTGCGCAAAATTCAGGATATAAAATTTCGGGAACTGTAAATATTGGCGGCAAAGGCTGGTGGGATTACGCTTCCATTGATGAACCAATGCAAAGACTTTACATTTCTCATGCCGACCGTATTCACGTAATCAATTTAAAAACAAATAAATTTGTTGGCGAAATTGACGGACTTAGCGGAGTTCACGGTGAAGTTTTTGACGATGCCTTAGGAAAGGGATTTATCAGCAACGGAAGAAGCGACACGGTTACAGTCTTCAATTTAAAAACTTTAAAAAAGATTGCAGAAATTCACGTAACCGGAAAAAATCCTGACGGAATTGTTTACGACCCCTTCTCACAAAGAGTTTTTACGATAAATGGAAGGAGTTCAAACATAACTGCAATTGATGCTAAAACCGATAAAATTGTGGGAACTATTCCTCTTGAAGGCAGTCCGGAATTTTGCGTAACTAACGGTAAAGGCTCAATGTTTTTGAATATTGAGGATAAAAATCAAGTTGTAGAATTCAATCCAAATACGTTAAAGATTGTAAAAGAATGGTCAATTACACCGGGGAAAGGACCAGCCGGCTTAGCTATCGATATAAAACATGATATATTATTTTCAGGCTGCCGTAATAATTTGATGGTAATTAGTAATGCTAAAACAGGTAAGGTAATCACCTCTCTTCAGATTGGTGGACATGTAGATGCTTGCCGGTTTGATCCTAAAACTAATTTTGCTTTTAGTTCTAATGGCGAGGGGACATTAACTGTTATTCACGAAGTATCTCCAAAAGAATTTAAAGTAATTGATAATGTTGCGACTCAGCAAGGCTGCAGAACGATGGAGATCGATTTGAAGAACCATAATATTTATTTACCTGGCATGCTTGAAGAAAAAAATAATGCTAAAAGCTTTGGCGTGCTAATACTCGAAAGGAATTGATGAAAAAATAATTCTTTCATCTTGATTTCATAATCGTTCTTTAGATTAGTTATATTGATTATAAAATTAATTTAGGAGCGATTATGAAATTATTAAAAATTTTTTTAGCATGTTTTGTCCTTTCAATTTCTCTTATCGGTATATATTCAAGAATGTTTGCACAAGATAAAAAGATATCGAAGAAAAATGTACCGCAAGCAGTATTGAACTCATTCCACAAAACATATCCAAAAGCTGTAATTAAAGGAATGAGCACAGAAACCGAAAAGGGTAAGACGTACTTCGAAATCGAAAGCGTAGATGGAAATGTAAATAGAGACCTACTCTATACGGCAACCGGAAAAGTTGCCGAGATTGAAGAGACAATCCCATCCTCCGAACTGCCCAAAATGTCGATGAAGTTAATCGAAAAGAAATTTCCTAGTGCAAAGATTGAAAAAGCAGAAAGAAATATCAGCGGTTCAAAAGTAACTTATGAACTGGCTATTACCGCTAAGAATGGTAAATTCGTTGTAGTTCTCAATAAAGAAGGAAAGCTTATTAAGAGCCAAAAAGCGTCTGCAGAAGAAAGCGATGGAGATTAATTGTACTCACTAGGTTATAAGGGCAAAGGACGTTAAACACCTTGCCCTTATTTCTTTTATAATACAGAACATAGAAGACGAAATCTTTTTCCAGGATTTTTTTATAAAAAATCCTCTACTTAACAAATTAACATAACTTGTAAATAATAAAATTTTTTATTCAATACGTTGCGGAAAATAATATTAATACTTGCATTACTTAGTAATTTCGCCTTTGCGCAGTACAATCTAAATTACTTTATAGACAAGGCGATGAATAACTCTCCGGTTATTAAAGATTTTGGCAATTTATATTTAATAAATAACCTCCAAAAGAAATTAGACTACGCACAGAACTCAGCTTTTCAAGTTTACCTGTCGAGCAATTTACTGTTTTCGCCGTACTTTAATAATGGCGGAGTTTTGTTTACCCCCAACCCGGCCCCAAATGCAATTGGATATGATGCGGCAGTTACGAACGGCGGTTTGTACTCTGCCCAAATTAATTTTGAGAAAAATATTTTTAACGGCGGTTTGCTTGATGCTTTAAATGAACAGAGACAAATTCAGGGTAAAAGCTATGAAAATAAATCCGAAGTAAAAAAACATGATCTTAAAAAGCAGGTAACCGATCAGTATCTAAATACACTTCAGTATCTTCAGCTTTATAATCTTTCAAAAAGTATTGAAGGCAATCTTAACAGCCAGTTAAAGATTACCGGCAACCTTGTTGAAAAGGGCTACGCAAAAGCTTCTGATTATCTTCAGCTTAAGATTGAAATGAAAACTCAAGCGATAGATATGGATCAGACTTGGCAAAACTACAAAAGCGGACTTGCACACCTTTACTCTCTCTGCGGTATAGAAGATACTCAAACAGTCATTATTGATACTGTAAATTTAAGTCTCGTTAAGCCGGATGAGTCTTCAAACTTTTTAACGCAATATAGATTAGACAGCTTGAACGCTGCCGCACAGCAAAATGTTTTTGA
>JAKALM010000007.1 GCA_021824145.1 Bacteroidota bacterium | reverse complement strand
ATTGAAGGATCCGACGACTCTACTTTAGACAGGCAATTTATAATTGAGTTTTCGGACCACTACAATAAATCGCATAGACCAATAGATGAATTCGGTCATCGCTTTTTTGATGAATGGAATAATGAGGAGTGGAATAATTTTTTGAATTATATGATTGGTTGTCTGCAGCTGTATTTGAATAAGGGATTAATAAAATGTGCGCATGTAAATCTGGAGAGAAAAAAATTGATTGATTCGACTAGTGAGGAGTTTGCCGAATACTTTGAATCGATAGAACAGGGAAAAGAATATTTGAAAAAAGATTTGTATGCGAACTTCCAAAAGGAATACGAAGAACATATAGAACTGCAACCCGTAAGATTTTCCCGGTGGATAAAAGAGGCTGCACGAATAAAAGGGTTAAAGGTTATGGAAAGGAAATCCGGAATAGAACGTTATCTAAAAATTGGGGCTGCTGAAGTTTTGGACAAGTTGGACTACTCTCTTTTTGAAGAGGGTTAAAAAAGTGAAATAAAGTTGTCCAAGTTGTCCAAATCAGGTAAAAGCATTGAATTTGATTTGATTTGTGGGTTTATATTGGACAACTTTATATTGAGAAAGTGTCCAAGTTGGACAAGTTGAAAAACAAGGGAGAGAATAAAGTTGTCCAAACTGAAGATGTAAAAAGATGGGAAATTTGTTCAAATCATCAATTATTATTTTGTGAAAAAGAAATTGGACAACTTGGACGACTATTTTTGCAGGTTTAAAGGGCAAATGTTTTTGAAGTTGTCCAAGTTGTCCAAATGTATTAAAGAAGATTTATTGCATCTTTTAAATTCTGACTTTGCAAATGGGAATAAATTTGAGTGGTTTTAATATTTTGATGCCCTGCTAAATCCTTAACCACATATAAACTAACACCCTTCTGAACTAAGTTTGAACAAAAAGAATGACGCAAAGAATGAAAGTGAATTTTATTATTTAGTTTGGATTGCTTAACTGCGCGTTTGAAAATTTTACTTACAAAATCTTCATTTAATTTTATTGTATGAAATTTTGAGAATACATAATCATCTTTGGAGATGCTTATTATTTGAGGCTGTATATTTAATAAAATGTTTCTTAGCGTAGCATTAATTGGAATTAACCTTTCTTTTTTATTTTTAGTTGTAAATGAAACATCACATTTTACTGTAATTATATTATTTTGAAAATCTATCCAATGCCATTTCATATTTACTAATTCCCCAAGGCGCATACCTGTAAAGAAAGCAGTATAAAAAAGAGGTTTAAGAAATTCTTTTTCAGTATTGCTAATAATTATTTGTAATTCTTCAAAGGTTAGGTATGCAGGTAAAGATTGAGAAGTTTTAGGAGCTTTGATTTTGTTAAAAGGATTTTCTAGAATATAATTCCAAATTAAAGCCTTATTGAAAGCTGCTTTGATTGTACGATAATAAAGTGAGGCAGAAAATTTTGAATGTGCTGCAACAGAAGAAATAAATTGATCAATAATTTTAGTTGAAATGTTTTCAAGTGGTAAATCAGGCAGATATTTTTGAAATACGCTGAAGGATGGTTGAACGGCTTTTTGTAGATACTTAATTGAAAAGGTATTTTGAACGTAAGATTTATATTCTTCTACAAATTTACTGAGGGAAATTTTACTTTCATCTTTTTTAATAACTGCGGACTTAAGATAGTTTGATGGATCAAAACCATTAAGAAATTTTTCAGCTTCGATTTTATCTGATGTACCAGTTGAAACGGATGTTCTTTTATTATCTTTAAAATATATTAACTGGTAAAATTTAGATTTGCTGTTGAGTACCAAATACATAGCTTCCGTCCTTTCTTCTCAGTATGGAGTATGTATGGAGTAGCTCAAAATTGTATGGAAATGAGCTCAAAATCCAAGAATACCACTGTCTGTCACGCAGGAGGTCGCGAGTTCGAGTCTCGTCGGCCCCGCACATTAAAGCCTCTTAAGAAATTAAGAGGCTTTTTATTTTAAATGTTTAGTAAAATTTTTTTTAATTTAAAATCTAAAATATTTTGAAAATAATTTTCATTTTCTTTTATTTGATTAAAGAAAATATTTTTCAATAAAGTGAAAAGGGATACTTATCATGAATAAAACAGAAGAAAATCTAAAACAAGCATTTGCGGGTGAAAGCCAGGCAAATCAAAAATATTTAGCATACGCGCTAAAAGCAGAAAGAGATGGATTTCCAATAATCGCTCAATTATTTAGAACCGCAGCGGCGGCAGAAAAAATCCATGCTGCTGGTCATTTTGATGCGTTAAATGGAGTAGGTTCAACAATTGAAAATTTAAAAGCTGCAATTGCCGGCGAAACTTATGAATATACAGAAATGTATCCACCAATGCTTCAAGAAGCTGAATTGGAAAATCATAAAGCTAAAAGAATGTTTGGATATGCAGTTAAAGCTGAAGAAGTCCATGCTAAATTATATAAAATGGCTCTTGAAGCAGCTGAAAAAGGAAAAGATCTTGAAGGTATTGAAATTTATTTATGCCCGGTTTGTGGTAATATTGAATTTGGTAAACCTGAAGGTAAATGTGAAATTTGTGGAACGCTTGCCTCAAAATATGTAAAAATATCTTGAGCGGTTTTTATATCTATTTGATTTTTGCTTTCAATAATTTTTCACTACAATTTTTCCGATTGTTTTACCGGATTGAAATAACTTTATTGCATCAGTAAGTCGTTCGAATTCAAAGACTTTCCCAACAAAAGGTTTTTCAAGATTAAGATCCATGATTGAGTCTAACATTTTTCTTAGTAAATCAACGCGCTCATAAAGCCAAATTAAATTAAATCCTAGAATTGATTTGTTGGACTCAATTAATTTTAAAGTATGATATCGCGGCATTAATATATATTGAATAGCGAGTTTTAAATAATTTGGAGTGTTGCTGTGCGATACGAATTGCGAAAGTCCCACTGCTACAAGCCTGCCTGTAGTTGTTAATAAATCGAAGCTGTCTTTTTGATATTTTCCTCCAACCATATCAATAATTAAATCAAGTTGTCTCCCATTTAATTTTTGTGCTAATTCATTTTTGAAATTTTTATTTCTTATAATGATTTCGTCGTATCCTTCAGATTCTATCAATTCAATTTTAGATTTATTGCCAATAGTACCAATTGTATAAGCTGAAAATTTTTTTGCAATGCGATTTGCATAAATACCAACACCTCCGGCAGCACTGTGAATTAATACAGTTTGATTTTGCGACAAATTTCCTAACGGTAAAAGAGCGTAATAAGCAGTTAAAGCTTGAACTATGAAAGAAGCTCCTTCTTCAAATGACCAATTTTCTGGTAATTTTATTAAATATCTAAAATCCAAATTTAAATGTGTTGTGAAAGCACCAAATCTTATAACACCAATTACTTTATCATTTAACTCAAACCCTGAAACATTTTCACCTTTTTCAATTATAACACCGCTAAATTCTAATCCAGGGATAAAGTCTTCTTTTGGTGCGGCGCGATATAAACCTAAAATTGTGAAAACATCGGCAAAATTTAAACCTATAGATTTTACTTCTATACATACTTCACTTGGACCTGGTTTATCAATATTTTCTGTTACTAATTTTAGATTATTAATCGATCCAGCTTTGCTAATTCTAAAAGATCTCCTTTGCATAAAAACCCATTCTGTGTGATTGAAAATTTTCAATACAACTTTATAATTTTTTTTTCATAAAAAACTTTATAAAATGTTTAATAAAAATCAAAATAATTTTTACAAAAAAATGTATAAACCGTTTTAGTAAATTATTATTAAATTAGAATTACAAATAAAAATTAGGCTGAGAAAATTTATATGGATAATGCTGCAAAAGAAAAAATAAAAGCGATAGTTGGAAATAAAAATTTTACTGATTCTCAAGAAGATAGAATTTGCTATTCATACGATGGAACTGCGGTTCTACATCACCTTCCAGAAGCAATTGTTTTTCCTGAAACTGACGAACAAATTTCTAAAATAATGAAACTTGCCAATGAAGCTCCATTTAATGTTGTTCCGCGCGGTGCAGGCACAGGATTAAGCGGCGGGTCAATTCCGGTTGAAAATTCTCTTGTAGTTGTTATGACGAGATGGAATAGGATTTTAGAGATTGATACTAAAAATCTTACAGTTACAGTTGAGCCGGGAGTAACCACAGCAAATCTTCAAAGTGAAGTTGAGAAGTACGGATTATTTTATCCGCCAGATCCTGGAAGCTTGACTGTTTGTACTATCGGAGGAAATGTTGCAAACAATTCTGGTGGTCTAAGAGGTTTGAAATATGGTGTCACTAAAAATTACGTTCTCGGTACAGAATTAATTTTACCTAACGGAGATTTATTAAAAACTGGAGGTAAAAATGTTAAAGATGTTGCAGGTTATAATTTAAAAGATTTTATTGTTGGCAGCGAAGGTACGATTGGAATTATTACAAAAATTTTATTGAAGCTTATTCCTTTGCCGACAGAATCTATAACTCTTTTAGCTTATTTTGATAAATTGACAGATAGTGCTCAAGCTGTTTCTGATATAATCTCTGCCCACATAGTTCCTTGTATGATGGAATTCTTAGACAATACAACAATCAATTGTGTAGAAGATTATACACATATTGGATTGCCCAAAAATAGTGAAGCAATTTTATTAATTGAAGTAGATGGAAAGGGCAGCGCTGTACAAGAAGATGCTGAAACAGTAAAAAATATAATGAAGAAAAATAGAGCTTCATTTATACGAGTTGCTGCAAGTATTTCAGAAGCTAATATTTTAAAAACTGCCCGCCGAAGCGCCTTTAGTGCATTAGCTAGAAAAAGACCAACGACTATTTTGGAAGATGCAACCGTACCCAGAAGTGAACTTCCTGCTATGATAGAAAAAGTAACAGAAGCTGCCAGGAAATTTGATGTTACATTTGGCGATTTCGGTCATGCCGGTGATGGAAATCTTCATCCAACTTGTTTAACAGATGAGCGCGATAAAAACGAATTAGATAGAGCACATAAAGCGTTCGATTTTATTTTTAATGAAGCTATTAAATTAGGTGGAACAATTACCGGTGAGCATGGAACGGGTTTAGCTAAAAAACATTTTTTAGAAATGGTAGCAGGTATTCCCGGTGTAGAGATGATGAAGAAAATTAAAAGCGCAATTGACGAAAATAACATTTTAAATCCAGGCAAAATTTTTACAATTAGTCCAAAGTGCGAAGGTTCGCTGCCATTTAAGAGGGAACAAATAAAAGATTTTCATTTATAAAATTCACAACCACAAAAATTATTATTAAGATATTTAATGTCAGAAAAAATAAACTTATTAGTGCTTCAGAAAATATTGCCAAATGATGATATACTTTCTCAATGTATACACTGCGGAATGTGTTTAGCAACTTGTCCTACTTATGAATTGACAAAACTCGAAAGGTCATCGCCAAGAGGACGAATAAGATTAATAAATGCATTAGCAAAATCAGAAATTGAACTTACAGATACTTTTGTTTATGAAATGAATTTCTGTTTAGATTGTCAAGCATGCGAAACTGCTTGTCCTGCTGGTGTAAAATATGGTTCAATGGTTGAGGCGGCAAGAGAAGTTATAAGTGAATCTGAATATGGTGCTTCATTCAGTAACAAATTTAAAAAATTTTTGTTAAGGAATATTCTTGCTTCGCAGCCAAAATTGAAATTCGTTTCTAAACTTTTATTCATTTACCAAAGTTTTGGCATTAAAAAATTTCTCCATTCAATTGGCTTCTTTAAATTACTATCGCCCAAACTTGGCGAAGTTGACAAACTTTCTCCTGAAGTTTCCAAAACTTTTAGCAGTAATATTTTTCAAGAAAGAATAAAACCTAAAGGTGAGATCAAATATAAAATTGCATTCTTAACCGGATGTCTTATGGATGTTATGTTTGCAGAAATTAATAAAGATACTGTAGATGTTTTAACTCTCTGCAATTGCGAAGTGATCAATCCAAAAAATCAAGTATGCTGCGGTTCTTTACATGCACATAATGGAGATATTGAAACAGCAATAAAACTTGCTAAAAAAAATGTTGATGAATTTGGAAAATTTGATTATGACTTTTTGGTTTCCAATTCTGCGGGCTGCGGTGCATTTATGAAAGAATATGGACATGTTTTACAGAACGATTTTAATTATTCAGAAAAAGCAAAATTATTTTCTGAAAAAGTAAAAGATATTACAGAATTTTTATCTGATATTTTACCGGAAATTACTTTTCACAATGTTGAAGGAAGTTTTACTTATCACGATGCATGTCATTTAGCCCATACACAGAAAGTAACTAATCAGCCGCGAAAAGTTTTAAATTCAATTCCTGGAATTGAATTAAATAATCTTGAAGAATCAACTTGGTGTTGTGGAAGCGCTGGAATTTATAATATTGTTCATTATGATGACTCAATGAAAATGTTAGAAAGAAAAATGGAAAACATTCGTAAAACAAATTCCTCAACTGTATTGACTGGAAATCCAGGCTGCATTTCTCAAATAAAATATGGCGCAAAAAAATTTAATGTTAATGTTGAAGTCTTTCATCCAGTAACAATAATAAAAAGAGCATTATTAAATTCTAATAAAAAATAATTTAAAGCCTGAAATGATTTTTGAATCACCTAATTCATCTATAGCCCTTCAGTTATAATAAACACATCATGACATGTATCACTGTGTTTATCTAATTAATTAAATAATTTTTCCACAGTTCCAATCATAATTATTCGAAGAAAAAATTGCTCATGCTTAGCAAACGGGTTTTGCTGATTAAATTGATGGAAGAATTTATTCCTATAAAAATTTTAAAAATTAAAAATTAATTAGTTAGTTTTTTTGTTTTCTATAGAAGAATTTTTATGTTTGAAAGCAAATTTAAAAAATACCTTTACGTTTACTTGCGGAAAAAAATTAAATCCGCCACTATTAATACCAAGAAAATATTTTAAAAGATTCGCAATGAGTAAAAATAATTACTCAGTTCGAAATAAATGATTTTAATTAATTGCCAAAGTCATTTTGGTGTAGTTATTATTTAGAAGGTCTATGATGAATAAATCTTTACTTGATTACATCCTTAGAGTTCGTTTACCCATTACGCTATTTGTCATCATTGCAGCTTTTACAGTTACATATTTTGCCTCAAGACCAATTGATAACGGAATAGGATACTCACCAGCACAGCCGATAAATTTTTCACACAAACTTCATGCAGGTTTAATGAGAATCGACTGCGAATATTGCCATACCGGAGTTGAAAAATCCCGAAATGCAATGGTTCCGGCAGTATCTACATGCATGAACTGTCATTCTATTGCAAGGAAAGACAAACCAGAAATAATTAAACTCAGAAAATATTATTTCAATAATATTGCATTGCCATGGGTTAGAGTTCATAAGGTTCCGGACTTTGTATATTTTAATCATAGCGTTCATGTCAACTCTGGAATTAAATGTGAAAGCTGCCACGGAAATGTAAGAGAGATGGATCGTATTACTCAAGTTCACAGTTTTTCAATGTCGGCTTGTTTAGATTGTCATCGTAATCCACAACAATATTTACCATACTTGAAAAACGTAAAACATGGCCCAGATAATTGTTTTGCATGTCATCGATAAAATGGAGAAATAATGGAATTACAAAATCAATTTTATAAAAAATTAAAAAGGAAAAATTTTTTCTATTCGCTTGGCGCTGGAATAGGAAGTTATATATTGATGAAGTCTTTACCATTCAAATTATTGGGAAATAATTTGATTAAAAGTAAATCTTTAAATGAGAATAAAATTAAAATTAGAATTAATCCTTCTGCAGTTGGCAGAACAAAATTAGGTGAGAATAATGGCAGAAGCTAAAGATCAATTTCAACAAAAAGTTGAAAAACAATCAACTCTAAATAATAAAAAAGAAGCTTTAGATACGGATTATTGGCGAAGTTTTAAAGAATTATTTAAAGATAAAAATTTAATTGAATCAAGCCACCATGAATTTAGCGAAGGCACAAAAGATGATTTTGAACCATCAAAGTTAAGCGGAATTTCGAGAAGAAAATTCTTAGCACTTGTTGGTGCTTCTGCAGCGCTTGCTGGTGTTGGTTGTTCGGATTATAGAAGCAAAGGAAACATTGTTCCTTACAATCAAATGCCGGAAGAAATTACTGTTGGTAATCCAACATATTACGCTTCTACAAGTACTGCATGTTTGCATGGCTGTGGAATTTTGATTAAGACTCGCGAAGGCAGACCAATTAAAGTTGACGGAAATCCAGATCATCCAGTTAGTCAAGGAAAAACTTGCGCCAAATGCCAAGCTAGTATATTAAACCTTTACGATCCTGATCGTTTGCAAGGTCCGATGAAAAAAGTTGGTAGCGAATTTGTTAAAGCTACTTGGAAAGATGTCGATTCTCCAATAATAGACGCATTAAACAATAGCAGCAGCAAACAGATTGTAATTATTGCGCACACTTTAGTTTCTCCAACTAGTAAAAAAGTTTTAGATGATTTTATTACAAAGTATCCGAATACAAAAATCTATTCTTATGAATTATTCAACGAACAGAATAGAAATTTAGCATGGAAAAAATGTTACGGAACAGAAACTTTTCCTTTAATTAAATGGAATGAAGCAAAAATAATTCTTGGATTAGAAACTGATTTCCTTGGCACCGATGGGAACAAAGTTGAAACAGCAAGGCTGTTTGCTGAGGGCAGAAATTTTCATCAAACAGATAAATTTAATCGATTATATATTTTTGAAGGAAGCATGTCTGTAACTGGAATGAATGCAGATTATAGATTTAGGCTTCGTCCGGATGCACAATATGAATTTGTATTAAGTCTTTTAAATGAATTAAGCAAAAAAGGAATTAACATACCTTCCAGTAGCCAGGTTTTTGCCAATCATTCTCTAAATTCATTTGCTCAAAAATATTCTTTATCAAAAAATAAATTAAATCTTCTTGTGAAAGATTTAATACGCAATCAAGGCGGTTCAATCATATATGCTGGAAGAACTTTACCAGAGAATGTTCATATTGCAGTTAATATTTTAAATGAAGCTCTTGGAAATACGAAACTTTATAGAACTGATTCAGCAAATACGCAAGTATTTCCTTTGTCGTCTACAGAAGAAATTGCAGATTTAGTTAAAGCAATGAATTCTGGAAATGTCGCGGTTATTATTCATTATGATTCTAATCCAGTTTATCATTTCCCTAAAGATTTAGGTTATGAAGAAGCATTAAAAAAAGTTTCAACTGTGATTAGCTTAGTCGGAAGCCAAAATGATTCATCGGCACTTGGAAATTTTACATTGCCAATAAACCACGATTTTGAATCCTGGGGCGATGCAAAAACTCGAACTGGATTCTATTCAATGCAGCAGCCAGTTATCGACCCAATTTTTAATACCAGGCAGAAGGAGGCAATTCTATTAACTTGGTTAAATGGAAAACCAGTTGTTTATGATGATCAAATCTATCATAAATATTTAATGAATAACTGGGAACAAAATATTTATCCTGGTTTAAAATCGAAAATGAATTTTACACAATTTTGGAATGCAGCACTTCATGATGGTGTTGTAATTTTCGATGAAACTACTTTAGGTTTTGGAAACTTTAATAAATCTGCTGTAAATAACCTTATAGATGAAACGAATTCAAATTCTAATTTTGTAATTGCTTTTAGAGAGAGCTATCAATCTGGTGATGGAAGATTCTTAAACAATGGCTGGATGCTTGAACTTCCTCATCCAGTATCAAAAATAACTTGGGATAATTATGCTGCTATTTCTAAATCTACCGCAAAAAGTTTGAATGTTGATGACGGAGATTTTATTTCAATTCAAGTTGGAAGTAGGAAAATTGAAATTCCAGCATTTATTCAACCTGGTTCGGCAGATAATTTAGTTACAATTGAGCTTGGCTTTGGAAGAAAAGTTGTTGGAATAGTAGGAACTGATGTTGGCTTTGATGCCGGTGTTTTGATATCTCAAGTCGGTGATTTTTCAAATTGGATTTATAAAGCGAGCAGTGTAACAAAAGGCAATGGAAGTTATAAACTTGCTTCAACAATGGAGCATCATCTTTTTGATAATGAGTTAACAAGAAACGTTGCACAAAAAAGAAAAATTATTCAAGAAGGTACAGTTTCAGAATATAAAAAGAATCCTAATTTTTTGAATGCTGCAAAACCTTGGGATGAAAAATCTTTTTATAATGAGCATCCATATCCTGGAGTGAAATGGGGAATGGTAATAGATCTTAATAAATGTATTGGCTGCGGAGATTGTGTAATTGCTTGTAGCGCAGAAAATAATGTTCCTATAGTTGGAAAGGATCAGGTTCTGGTTAGTAGAGAAATGCAGTGGTTAAGAGTTGATAGATATTATTCTGGAACAATTGATGAACCAACTGTTAGTAATCAATTAATGCTTTGCCAGCAATGTGATAACGCTCCGTGTGAAAATGTTTGTCCTGTTGCAGCAACAACACATAGCCCAGACGGATTGAATCAAATGATTTATAACCGCTGCGTAGGAACAAGGTATTGCTCTAACAACTGCCCTTACAAAGTGAGAAGATTTAACTTCTTTAATTTCAGAGACCATTTTAGAAGTCATTATCAGCAAAGCCAGTTGCTGAGCTTGGTAAATAATCCGGAAGTTACAGTTCGTTCTCGAGGTGTAATGGAAAAATGTACATTTTGTATTCAAAGAATTATGGATGCACGGTCAAATGCAATTCATGAACACAGAGAATTTAAAGGCTCTGATGTTAAGACTGCCTGTCAGGAATCTTGTAACACTAATGCAATAAGGTTTGGAAATGAAAATGATAAAAATTCAGATATATATAAATACAGAAATCATGAGCTTGCTTATTATGTTTTAGAAGATCTTAACACAAAACCAAATGTTGCATATCTTGCTAAATTAAGAAATATTGAATCGGAGGAAGTATAGTGACTAAAGATTACTCATTAGAACTAGCTCTTGTTGATGGAAATCCTTCGTTAAAAGAACTTGACGAAATAATTGTTAAGCCAATTAATACCAGACCTTCGAAAAAATATTTATTGGTACTTGGATTTTTTTCCAGTCTTCTATTGATTGGAGCTGTTTGCGTTGGTCTTACTTTTTATTACGGAATTGGAATGTGGGGAAACAACCAACCTGTTGCATGGGCATTCGACATAACTAATTTCGTATTTTGGATTGGTATTGGACATGCCGGTACGCTTATATCTGCAATTCTATTTTTGTTAAGACAGCAGTGGAGAAACGGCATTGCTCGTTTTGCCGAAGCAATGACAATCTTTGCTGTTATGTGCGCCGGTTTATTCCCGATTATTCATACCGGTCGCCCTTGGCTTGCAGGTTATTTAATTCCATATCCTAATCAGCACGTAATGTGGCCTAATTTTATTTCTCCTTTGGTTTGGGACGTATTTGCTGTCTCCACTTATTTTACGGTTTCATTAATTTTCTGGTATGTTGGTTTGATACCGGATTTTGCTGCATTGCGAGACAGAGCTACTGATAAAATAAGAAAAACAATTTATTCATTTTTCAGTTTAGGTTGGCGAAACTCTAGCCGGCAATGGCATCATTACGAAAAAGTGTATATGATTTTAGCTGGTCTTGCAACTCCGTTGGTACTTTCAGTTCATACAGTTGTTAGTTGGGACTTTGCTGCGGCAATTATTCCAGGGTGGCACTCTACAATCTTCCCGCCGTATTTTGTTGCCGGTGCAATTTTTTCTGGTTTTGCAATGGTGAGCACTGTTTTAATTTTTGTTCGCAAAGTTTTTGATATGGAACATATCATTACCTTAGACACACTAGAAAAAATGAATAAGATAGTTTTACTAACTGGTTCAATGGTTGGTTATGCTTATATTATCGAGTGGTTCATGGCATGGTACAGCGGCTCACCAACCGAACTTTTTACAACATTAAATAGAGCTTTTGGTCCTTATGCCTGGGGATATTGGATAATGGTTAGCTGCAATGTTTTCTTCCCGCAGCTATTTTGGTTTAAGAAAATAAGAAGATCTGTTCCAATCACTTTAGTTATTGTTATTCTTGTAAATGTTGGGATGTGGTTTGAGAGATTCGTAATAATTGTTTCATCATTAAGCCGAGATTTTCTACCTTCAAGCTGGCATTATTTTAAACCAACATTAATTGATATGGGAATTTTAATAGGAAGTTTTGGCTTATTTTTCACTTTAGTTCTACTATTTGCAAGAACTCTACCGGTAATATCCATGGCAGAAATTAAATCAGTTATTCAAGGAGCGCAACCTACACACCACGGAGATAATCACAATGAATAATGATAAAAAAATATTTGGCATCACTGCGCTGTTTGATACACCAAATGAAATTATTAAAGCAGCAAAAAAGGTTAAAGATGCTGGCTATAAATATTTTGATGTAAATACACCTTATCCAATTCACGGAATGGATAAGGCTATGGGTTTGAAGTCTTCGAAGTTAGGTTATGTAACTTTATTCTTTGGATTTTTTGGCGCCTCTTCAATTTTGTTTTTTATGTGGTGGACTTTAGCTGTAAATTATCCTTTAGTAATTGGTGGCAAACCATATTTCCCGTTGCCTGCATTTGTCCCTATAACATTCGAGTTTACAGTTCTTAATGCTGTTATTTCTACTTTTATTGCAATGATAGCAGTCGTATTCAACATGCCATTCAATGCTCATCCGCTGCATGATTCAAACTATATAAAAAATGTTTCATCTGATAAATACGGTGTTGTAATTGAATCAGAAGATCCGAAGTTTGATGAAAATAATGTAAAAGAATTTTTAAGATCTTTAGGCGGAAAAAGCATAGAAATAATTTATAATCCGGAGAAACAAACTTTTAAAGTGTTTCAACCAAGGTTTGTAGTATTCTTAATTATAGTTGCAATTATTACTTCGCTTTCAACTTATGTTACATTAAATAAATTAATGTATATGCCGCCATTTGATTTTATGATGAATCAAAATAAAGGTTCGGCACAAGCAGAGAGTACATTCTTTTATGATAAACACGAAATGCGCGAACCAGTAAAAGGAACTGTTGCACGTGGGTTCATTCCATATGCTTTTGAAGGAGTAGTTGACACAAATGAATTTTATTCCAATCCTTTCCTTCCAACAAAAGAAAATTTAGAACTTGGACAAAAGAAATTTTTAACATTTTGCAGTCCATGTCATGGTGATTATGCAGACGGCAACAGCAGACTGCAAGGCCAATTTCCTCCTGGACCAACTCTACACTCTGCAAGAGTAATTGGTTTTAGTGATGGTAAACTTTATAATATCATTACAAATGGTCAGAATGGAATAATGCCATCATATACATATCAAACAACTAGAGAAGAAAGATGGGCAATTGTAAATTACATTAGAGTTTTGCAAAGAGCGCAAAATCCTAAACCATCTGACTTCACAGAAATAAGTGATACTAATAAGGAGTCTGGTAATGCCTCAAACTGAATCTAAATATGTAAAAAAGGAATTACCGAAAAATCTTGGTACATGGGGTTTTGTACTTCTAATTATTGGAGTTGCCCTAAGTGCACTTAGTTATGCGGTTGATCCAGCAAGAGCATCTTTTGCTTATTTAACGGCTTTCATATTTTTACTTTGCATTGGATTAGGTTCTCTTTTCCTTGTGGCTATGGAATATGCTGCTGGTGCTGTTTGGAGCGTTCCTTTTAGAAGAATAAGCGAAATGTTTGCTTCAAGTGTACCATTCCTTCTTTTGCTAATTATTCCTTTATTCTTTAGCATGCATAATTTATTCATTTGGATGAATCCAACTGCAGTTGCGCACGATGAAACTTTACAAGTTAGAATGCATTATTTAAATGTTCCATTCTTTGTTGTAAGAGATATTGTTATTCTATTAATATGGTGGCTGTTTTATCATTTGTTAATTAGAAATTCTAGAAAGCAAGATTCAACTTTTGATCAGAATTTAACTACTAAGAATATCAAAATTTCGATGGCATTCATTCCAATTTTTGCTTTTACAATTTCACTAATTTCTTTTGATTGGTTGATGAGCATGACGCCCAAATGGTATTCAACTATTTTTGGCGTTTATCTTTTTGCCGATGCAGCTTGGGTTGGATTTGCAGTCGTTACTCTTACTGCTGTTTTATTAAATGAAAAAGGATATCTGTCATCAAGAATAAATAAAGATCATTATTACAGTCTTGGAACTTGGATGTTTGCCTTTACTGTTTTCTGGGCTTATATAGCATTTGCTCAATATATGCTTCAGTGGTATGGCAACTTACCAGACGAAATTATTTATTTCGCTCATCGGTGGTATGGCGGATGGAAAGTAGTTTCACTGGTTTTGGTTATTAGCCATTTTATTGTACCATTTCTTTTGCTTATTTCAAGAAGATCAAAAACAAATCCTAAAATTTTGATATTTGCTGCAGTGTGGATTATTGCTGTTCAATATTTAGATTCTTATTGGCTTGTTATGCCTGATATGGTTAACAATGGCTTTACTTATTCGTTTAGCATTATGGATTTTTCTTTCCTAATTGCTGTAGTTGGATTAATTATTGTTTTGTTTAACTTGCTTGCTAAGAAACATAACTTGCTGGCTATAGGAGATCCAAAGTTAAAACGAAGCTGGGAATTTCATCTCTAAAATTATGAAGGATAAAAAAGGAAAATTATGAGTAATAATGTTAATGGAAAAAAAAGCTTGTTTGCGGATTTGAAAGAGCATCCGGTTAAAATACTTGCTTTAATTTATCCTTATGTTTTAATCATTGGAGTTGGTATTGGATTATTTTATTTAAGCAAAACAAATCAAGTTGGTAATAATCTTATTCCACCAGCAGCAATTGATACAACTACATTTCATGATTTGCCGTTAATTAAACCTTCCACAGCACCAGCTGCCGATGTAATGACTTTAAGCCAGCCCAATGATGCTTTAATTGCTAAGGGAAAAGAAATTTACACAACAAATTGTGTAGCTTGCCATGGTGCCGATGGAAAAGGTGATGGTATAGCTGCCGGTGCATTAGTGCCTAAGCCAAGGAATTTTACAAGTTTAAATGGATGGATAAACGGTCCTAAAATATCTGGAATATTTAAAACGCTATCTGAAGGAATTAAAGGTAGCGCAATGGTTGCTTTTGATGTTATTTCTCCCAAAGATAAATTGGCTCTTGCTCAATATATTCGTAAAACTTTCGTCCCCAATCCTCCTGAAGATTCGAAAGATGATTTAACAGATCTTGCACAAAAATATAAATTATCTGTTGGTGGAAAAAATTCAGAGCAACCGGCACAAAGCCAAACTAATCCTGGCCAAATTCCTATTAAAGATGCTATGATCTTTACCGAAAGAGAAGGGAATGAAAAATATGAAAAAATTATGGATGTATTAAAGCAAATCTCCAGCGATAATGGAAGCGGCGCTAATATTTTTAATAATGTTGTTGATGATAAACTTAAAGCTTTAACTATGCTTATATCAACTGATGAATGGCATAATAATGAAAAAGTTTTTGTCGATCTAATTGTGAACGAACTTGGCCAAGATGGTTTCAATGACAAAGTGCATTTTTTATCAGATTCAGATTGGGATACTTTTTATAATTATATGAGTAAATTATTATAAAATTGATGAGACAAAAATGAAAAAGCTAATCGGGGTTTTTGTTTTTATCTTTTTACTGAACAACCTTAATTCGGTTTTAGCATCGGAACTAAAAGATAAAGTTGGTGTTAATGAAAAACTTGGGAATAAAATTCCACTTAATATTAAATTCTTGGATTCTAACGGAAAAGAAGTTACACTTAAAGATTTAATAAATAAGCCGACAGTAATAGATTTAGCATATTACAAATGCACTGGAATATGTACACCATTGATGACAGAAGTAGCGGATGTTATTAACAAGGTTGATCTTACAGCAGGTAAAGATTATAACATAATCACAGTAAGTTTCAATCCAGATGAGCTCCCAAAAGATGCAGCGCAGAAAAAAGCTGAAATGATGAATTTAGTAAAATCTGAAATTCCAAATTCTGCATGGAGATTCTTAACTGGTGATAGCCTTTCAATAACTGAATTGACCAAAGCGATTGGCTTTAATTATGAACGGGATGACAATACGTTTCTTCATACTGGTTTGCTTGTTTTTGTTTCATCTGATGGAAAGATTTGCCGTTATCTAAAACCAAGTTTTACCGATAGAGGCGATTTTAGAATTCTACCTTTTACTTTTAAGATGGCAATTATTGAAGCTTCTAAAGGTGAACCATTACCTGTTATTGAAGAAGTTTCTAGATATTGTTTTAGCTATGAACCAAAGAATGAATCTTACGTTTTTAATTGGTTCAAAATTTCTGGCGTTGGAGTTCTTGTAATGTTAGCGGGATTTTTTTTCTTCGTTGTTCTTAAACCGAAAAAAAAATAAATACTTATTAGCGGATATCAAAATTTTAATTTTACAAATAATCTGTTTTTATTGCAGGTAAAAAGAAATCAAATAGAAAATATAGGTCTACTTTATGGCAAGTGAAACATTATCTATAAACCATAACGGATACCATGAAAGCTATCTTGAATATCAAGGGAAGCATAAAGGTATTTGGGGCTGGTTGCTAACTACCGATCATAAAAGAATCGGCGTACTTTACATGATTTCCATTCTCAGCTTCTTTGCTGTTGGTGTTACATTAGGTTTTTTAATAAGACTTGAATTGTTAACGCCACAGGGAACAATTGTTGGCCCACAAGCTTACAATGAATTTTTTACTGTTCATGGCGTTATAATGATTTTTCTTTTTATCATTCCAGTCATTTCAGCCATTTTCGGAAATTTCTTCCTGCCAATTTTAATTGGAGCAAAAGATGTTGCCTTCCCAAGAATTAATCTTTTATCGTGGTATTTATACTTAACTGGAGGTGCTTTAGTTCTTCTTGCAATAGTGCTTCCAGGTGGCGCACCTGATACAGGATGGACTTTCTATATTCCATATAGCGTAAGAACAAGTACAAATTTGATTATAACTTTAGTTGCCGCATTTATTCTTGGTATGTCATCTATTTTGACTGGATTAAATTTTATATCTACAATTCATAGGATGAGAGCGGAAGGAATGAGCTGGTTTAAGATGCCGCTTTTTGCGTGGTCTTTATATGCTACTTCGTGGATACAAGTTATAGCAACGCCAATTGTTGGAATTACTTTAGTAATGGTTATTGTTGAAAGAGTTTTTCATGTAGGAATATTTGATCCAACTCTTGGCGGCGATCCAATTCTTTACCAACATTTATTTTGGATTTATTCCCATCCCGCAGTGTATATAATAATTTTGCCTGCGATGGGGGTTATATCAGAGATAGTTCCAGTATTTTCACAGAGAACAATTTTTGGGTATAAGTTCATTGCCTTTTCGAGTATTGCTATTGCAGTTTTTGGGTCACTTGTGTGGGCTCACCATATGTTTTCTACAGGAATAAGCGACACTGCAGAGTTTGTATTTTCATTGCTTACTTTTCTAGTTGCAATACCAAGTGCTATAAAAGTATTTAATTGGATTGCAACACTTTATAAAGGATCGATTTTATTAGAACCTCCACTTTTGTATGCTTTAGCATTTATCTTTTTATTCACAATAGGTGGATTGACAGGTATAATACAAGGCGCAATTTCTCTTGATATTTATTTAACCGATACTTATTTCATTGTTGCTCATTTTCATTATACTATGTTTGGTGGTACCGGCTTTGGATTTTTTGCTGCGCTTCATTATTGGTTCCCTAAAATGTTTGGCAGGCAGTACAATAAAAAAATTGCCAAAATAGCTTTCTGGTTTGTGTTTATCGGATTTAATACACTTTACTTCCCAATGTTTATTTTAGGATGGATGGGAATGCCAAGAAGATCTTATCATTATTTACCGCAGTTTCAGCCATTGCATGTATTATCTACAGTTGGTTCATGGATTTTAATTACCGGGTTAATAATCATGTTTACAAATCTTTTCAGATCATTGTTAAAAGGAGGAAAAATAACAAAGAAAAATATTTGGGGCGGAGAAACATTAGAATGGCAAATTGAAACACCGCCGACTTTTGAGAATTTTGAATTTGAACCTAAAGTTTTTGAAGCTCCTTATGAATACAAACAAAATGAAATTGAAAAAGAGGAGGTAAAGTGACTACTCAAGAACATGCTGTAGAAAATGTACATCGAGATGATATTAGAAGCAGAATGGGAATGTGGCTATTTCTTTTTTCCGAATTGATTTTGTTTGGAGGCTTATTCTTGATGTATTCTGTTTATAGATATATGCATCAACAGGATTTTAGCATTGCCTCAAAAGAAATGAATACTTTTCTCGGAACTTTAAATACAGTTATTCTACTAACAAGCAGCTTAACAATGGCGCTTTCAATTGCAGCAATTAAAAAAGGGAAAAAAGGATTTTCTATATTTCTTCAAATTGTTACAATACTTTGTGGTATTGCTTTTATGGTTAACAAAGTTATTGAATGGAGTCATGAGTTTGCTGAAGGAAATTTCCCAGGTTCATCTATTTTGGCAAATAAACCATCTGGGCAAATTTTATATTTTGGAATGTACTATTCAATGGTAGGTTTGCACGGCCTTCACGTACTTATTGGAATGGCTATTATAGGATTTATGACAGTATTTACTATTCGCGGTAAAATTACAAAAGATGATTATGTTAAATTGGAAGCTGCTGGATTATACTGGCACTTAGTGGATATTATTTGGATTTTCCTTTTCCCGTTGTTTTATCTTATAACATAATTAATAATAAGAATTAGAAAAATTAAAGATAAACTTAGAATACTTTAAGGATATTATGGAGAAAATAAAATCAAATTCAGATCATGAGCACGGCTACGGTTTGTACGTATTAGTTTGGCTAGCGCTGGTTACGCTAACAGGATTAACGGCAGCTGTAGCAGGAATTAACTTTGGCAAGTTAAGTATTGTTGTTGCTCTTCTAATAGCAATTGTTAAATCTTATCTTGTTCTTACTGAATTTATGCACCTAAAGACAGAAGAGAGAACATTTAGGATTTTTATATTCGTGGCGTTATTCTTCATATTAATTTCCTTAACGCTGTTATTTACAGATTATTCTTTTTATACAAGGTGAAAAAATATGCTGGCTGATGCTTCTAATTTTGTACATTCTGTCGATAGTACTTTTACTATTATAGTTGCTATCTGCGTCTTCTTCCTAGTACTTATTACTGCATTGATGATATTATTTGTTTTTAAGTACAACAGCAAACGGAATAAAAAAGCAGAAAATATTCATGGCAGTTTGCCGTTGGAAATAACCTGGACAGTTATACCAGTTATTCTAGTGTTGTATATGTTCTATCTTGGCTGGACAGGATATAAACAAATGACTGATGCACCTAAGAATTCAATGATTGTTGATGTTTATGGCCAGATGTGGAGTTGGTCTTATAAATATCCAAACGGTGTTAAGTCGGATACTTTATTTGTACCAATAAATAAGCCTGTTAAATTGATGCTTCATTCAAGAGATGTTGACCATTCATTTTATGTGCCTGCATTTAGAATTAAAAAAGACGTAATTCCAGATAGAATCAATACAGAATGGTTTTTACCAAAGCGTTTAGGTTCTTATGATGTATTCTGTGCAGAATATTGTGGACTTAGGCATTCATACATGTATAGTGAAGTTGTAGTTCTTTCACAAGATCAATATGATAAATGGATGGCTGGTAAGCTATCTGATAACGATAAAGAATAACGTAATTATTTAAAATGCAAACATTAGCAATTAGCAGCATAAAAGAATTAAAATCGAGAATGAGTTTTCGAGAAAAAATTTTTATAGTTATTGAATTAGCTAAGCTGCGAATTACAACATTTGTAACTCTTACAACTATGTTTGGATTTGTTTGCTTTGCTGGCAAAATAACTCTTGATATCATTGCACCAGCATTGGGCATCTTACTCCTTTCTTCTGGTTCTGCAGTAATTAATCATTATCAGGAAAGAAATACTGATGCATTAATGAAGAGAACTAAAAATCGACCTCTTCCATCTGGCAAAATTTCACCAAAATCTGCATTGATATTGGCAATTATTTTAGTGATTTCAGGTTCTGTAATTTTATATTGGGGATCAGGATTTTTAGCATTTGCGCTTGGTTTACTAAATTTAATTTGGTACAATGGAATATATACACCACTGAAAAAAGTAAATCCACTTGCAATCATACCAGGTTCAGTTGTTGGAGCTTTGCCACCGATGGTTGGCTGGGTTGCCGCCGGCGGAAGTATAGTAGATCCGCAAATATTAATTTTAGGATTTTTCTTTTTCATTTGGCAGATACCGCATTTCTGGCTTTTACTAATGATTTTTGGTAAAGATTATGAGCAAGCCGGTTTCCCAACTCTTACGCAATTATTTAGTGTTGAACAACTTTCGAGAATTACTTTTATCTGGATTACTGCAACTTTTGTTACAAGTATGTTAATTCCGCTTTTTGGAATATTAAAAAATAATTTTGTTGAATTCGGTCTGCTAGCATCTGGAATCTGGTTAATCTGGAATTCAGTGAAATTATTAAGGCCTAATCAAGAAAAAATATGGTTTCGTTTTGCGTTTAGAGAAATTAATATCTTTGCAATTTTAGTCGTTCTTCTTTTAATGATAGATAAATTGTTAATTTAATTTCTACAAAATATTATTTGAAATAAAAAAGAAATAGAGAGCTATTAAATGAATCTTTTAGACAAATTAGTTATACCTCTTTCACCCGAGCATATTACTTTGCTGCATTACATTTCAATGCTAATTTTCTTTTTGTTTGTACCTTATATTAGTATTGTTTTAGGTGGCAATATTCTTTCACTTTTTTACAAGTCGAAAGGTTTAAAAGAGAACAATAATTTATATGTTCGTTTTTCAAGGGATATTATAGAAACTGTTACAATAAATAAAAGTATCGGCATTGTTCTTGGAATGTTAACACTTGTAACTTCAATTCTTATTTACATCCAACTTTTTCATAATGCTAATTTAACTGCAGTAAAATTTTTAACATGGTCTTTTGTTTTTGTTGCAATTGGTTTAATTCTAATTTATACATTTAGATATTCATCTGCTTTTAACGATTTATTTAATAGTATTCATGATTATAATACAGATGACCAATCTCTTAAAGAAGAATTAGAAAATTATAGAAATGGCAGCAAGAAATTGACTTTTAAAGCCGGAAGTTTTGGTTTAGCATTTTTATTAATTGGTACTTGGCTTTTTGTTGCAGGAGTAACAGTTGCATTTTTTACAAACGAATGGAATGGAAAAGGTTATTTATCAATTATATTTTCTTGGCCAGTTATTTCTAGATTTCTTCCATTCTTAATTACTGCAATGGCATTTACTGGTGCTACAATTTTGTTTAGCTTTTTTTATTGGGATGGGGGAAAGAAAGGCTTATCTGATGACTATAAAAATTTTGTAAGAAGAATTGGAATTAACTTAACAGCAATCTCTTCTGTAATCCTTCCAATATTTATTCTAATTGATATTACTAATTTCCCAGATAATTCATATTCTGGAGGAGTATTTTTTTATCTGACATTGGGATTATTACTCCTATTTCTTGGTTATCATTATCTTTATGTGATGTTTAAAAATTCTAATACTAATTATAGTATGCATATATTTTTAGTTATTTTAGTTACAATATTCACAGTTATAATAGCCGATCAAACAGCAATGGGAAATGCAAATCAAACTCAGACTTTTGAATTAGCTCAAAATTTTGAAAATGTAATGGCAAAGTTAACAGAAGGTAATAAACCCAAAGTTATAAATGGAGAAGATATTTATAAGAACATATGTTCTGCTTGCCATAGTTTTGACCATAAAGTTGTTGGTCCGCCGTATAAGCAAACGCTTCCTAAATACCATGATGATGTAGATAAGTTAGTAAATTTTATTTTGAATCCTACACAAAATAATCCTGGCTATCCTCCTATGCCAAATCCAGGGTTAAAACCTGATGAAGCAAAAGCAGTGGCAACATACATATTAAAAGAAGTAAAAAAGTACGAATAAGATTAAATAAAAATTTTATTTTATTAAAAATTAAATGGTAAATAACTAAGACTTATTTGCCATTTTTAGTTTTTAATTATACAGATTTCATAATTTATCGTTTAATCATAATAAAAAATAAATTTCCCCTTTATTTTCTACAATTCAAAAAAAATAATTTTTATGATGCTGTTTTTTGCATGTATTGAATTTTCCCTGAATAGTTCAATGCAAAGAATAGGTTATCATAAATATAGAAATTATCTTTAAACCATTTCATAATAAAAAGATTGATTGTTGAATGGCCTTTATCAATTACCAGTCTAATCTTACTTTTTTTCCGCTTACTTATAATTTTTTCTGCTTCGACAAGAACTCCTGTAAACGCAGCATCCATTGCTTCTATTCTGCTCAGATCGATTAGTATTTTAGAATGAGAATTCAAAATTATAGGAATTAAAAAATTACGAAATGCCAAGGATTCTTGTTGATTGGCAGAACGTAAATTTATAGAAATTACAATAAACCCATTAAAATAAGAATCTTCAAAATCATTTAAGCAATGTTGCTGAAAATTATAATTATTTATCTTACTTAAGTTAAATTCATTCTCATTCCTTGATTCATTCTTTTTGCATATTATATCTGAGCTTACATCTTTAACCTCTGAATAAATATTTTTATCATTTCTATTTCCAATTAATTTTATTTCTGTTGAATTTAAATCGGTCTTTTCTTTTATGCTAGGGATATAATTATCATTTAGTATATGAGAGATGATTTTTAATATTTTAGACATTAAATATTTTTTATTTATAATATCTAATGCGCCTAAATTTTGAACGTCGCGAACTAATTGCATGTTGAATGAAAACTCACTCATGCAAATAAATTTAGCATGGATATAATTTTTCAGTTCATTCAATATTTTTAAAACTTTCAATCCTTCAATATCAGGAAGCTTAATTTCTAAAATAATTAGATCAGGCTTTTCAGCAATAAAACTATAAATTCCTTGTCTGCCTGTATTTGAAACGACGACATCAAAGTAATTTTGCTCAAGAAATATTTTTAATTGATTGGCAAACTTAGAATTGCAATCTATAATTAATATTTTCTTTTTATTCTTTCTTTTGATATTTGGTAAAGATAAATAGTTCAGCCAAGATTCAAATTTAGTATCAATTTGTTCAATCATCACTCACCCATAAAATTTTGTAAATCCATTGATATCTCTAAATTGGGCAAGCGCTGTGCCGAAATTTTAAACTAAATAAATTGTCGATTTCATGCAGAAAAGTAAATTTTTTAGTTTAAGTGCTCAGTTATTGAATATTAAAATATTATAAAAATTAAACCGATAGGGATAATATTTATATATCTTTAAATTGAAGTTGATTTTTTGTATATAATAGAAATGATTAACTCATATATTATGATTCATTCTAAATTATCTAAAGGGTTGTAATATGAAAACTCCGATTAATTTCATAAGAAAAAACTTAATTATTTTTATTGCAGCATTATTATTATTATTATTTGCCTTAAGCAGTTGCGCTGATGCAATTCAATATCAGTACGATAAAAATATTGCATCAGTTGGTTTTTGGTATGGCTTATGGCATGGAATAATTGCACCAATTAGTTTTATAATTTCTCTTTTTAACAATAAAGTTGCTATATATGCTGTTTATAACAATGGCGGGTGGTACAATTTGGGATTTTTACTTGGTGCTAGTATTTCAATTGGAAGCAGCAGCAGAGTTTCAAAATCAAGATCAAGAAAAATAATTTAAAAAAATCCCGCAAAGAGCGGGATTTGAAAAATATTATTTCAATAATTTTATTTTAGAATTGCAATTACTTCGGTTTGCATTTTACCGCCAGTTGCAATTACTTCGCCTGATGGTTTAATAAAAACGTCTATTTCAGTTCTTACTCCAAATTCTGGTAAATAAATTCCAGGTTCAATTGAAAATGAAGTAGAAGGCAAAAGCAATCTTTCGTCTTTAGTTTCGTAATTATCCATATGTGCACCGCTTCCATGCAGATCAGTTGTTATAGAATGACCAGTGCGATGGAAGAAATATTCTCCATATCCAGCTTTAGAAATAACATTTCTTGCGGCGTCGTCAACTTCATACCCGTAGATTTTCTTGCCATCTTTAAAGCGTGATTTAACTAAATTTAAAGCAGTATCACGTGCCTCCGCTACAATATTAAATATTTTAGTATACTTATCAGGAACAGAATCTCCGACATAACCAGTCCAAGTAATATCAGCCCAAACACCATTTGCTTTCTTAGGTTTTGCCCACAAATCAATAAGTACAAAGTCTCCAATTTTTATTTCCTTAAAGGTATCTTTATCAGGGCCATAATGCGGATTGCCGCTGTTTTCATTTACACCTACAATAATTGGAGGTTCTGTTTCATAATTTCTTTTTTCAATTTCTTTTTCAATGAATTGCTGTACAATATATTCGTTCAATTTTTTTCCGGCAGAGATTTCTTTTTTAATGAATTTAAAAGTATCAGCGGCTATATCTGTTAAAGCGTTTGCTACAGGAATATTATCTTGATATTGTTCGTCAGACCAAACAGCATCGAACAATGAAATAAGATCGCCACTTGTAACAACATTAACTCCGAATGATTTAATTTGTTCAATTGTGCCCGCATCTACTTTTGATACGTAAGGAATTGCATTAAGAGGCGAATATTCCATTGCGATCGTCTTAGAATTTTTTAGTGTATTTTTTAGATGCTCAGAAAGGGAAGAATGACTTGAATATTTTAACTGAGTTCCAGGTAAATGATTTAAATGAAATGCTTCAATTGCATTTACAATTTTGGTAGGTGTTCCATCCTTAGGAATGAAATAAAAAAATCTTCTTGTAAGATGACTTTCTTTTGGAATATCCAAAATATTCAATGCAAACTCATTTGATTTTCTAAAATCGAACAGCAACCAGCCGTCTAAGTTCATTTGTTTAATTATGGATTGGATTTTTTGCAGATCAAATTTAGCCATAAAAACTCCTTAAAATTTAATATCAAATTAAGAATTAATTTTCAAAAATTATATCTACTTTTATATCAAAGTTAAAATAACAAAATAAAAAACGAAAAAATAAAATACTAAAAACAACTATTTTTAAAATTGTTCAAAGTTTATTTCCAAATATTTTAAAGTCTCAAGCATGAATAAAAATAAAAAATAACTTCATAAAATTTTAGATAATTTTATAAAAATTGACAGTCAAAAATTTATTATTTTCAAAGTTTTTGTATCCTATTTATTTTTTGATAAAAATTTCTTTCACTATATTGTGATTCCAAAAAATTTCCAAAGTTAAACTAATAGATATTTTATAAATATTTTGGAGTATTAATGTACAAATTCTTAGGTACCTATAATGTAATACCATCGATTCCAGAAAATTTAGAACGCATAAGAGATGTAGCTTATAATTTGCATTGGACATGGAATCAGGACTCACGTGAATTATTTAGAAGATTAAATATGGAATTATGGGAAGACACTAATCATAATCCTGTAATGATGTTGGGAAAGATAAGCCAAGAACGACTTAATGAAGTATCTCATGACGATGGCTTTTTGGCACATCTTGACAGAGTTTATAATAGGCTTCAAAATTATTTAAATGAAAAAGCATGGTACCATAAAAACCATAATACTAAAGAAAATTTTAATATTGTTTATTTCTCAGCAGAGTTTGGTTTAACTGAATGCTTGCAAACTTATTCTGGTGGATTAGGAGTTTTAGCTGGTGATCATTTAAAAGCTTCAAGCGATTTAGGAATTCCATTAATCGGATTGGGCTTGCTTTATAAGGAAGGTTACTTTCAGCAGTATTTAAATTCTGATGGCTGGCAGCATGAAAGATATGAAATAAATGATTTTGATAATCTTCCTATGAAGCTTGTTAAAACTAAAGATAATTCACCGTTGGTATTGTCTGTTAATTTAGCGGGAAGAGAAGTATTCTTTCAGGTTTGGAAAATTGAAGTTGGAAGAGTTCCACTTTACCTTCTAGACACAAATCTTCCTTCAAATAGTGAAATGGATAGAAGAATTACTGAAACATTATATGGCGGTAATGTTGAAACTAGAATTCAGCAAGAAATTGTTTTAGGTATTGGCGGCATTAAAACAATTCACTCACTAGGTATTAGACCTATGGTTTGCCATATGAATGAAGGTCACTCGGCATTTATGGCTCTTGAAAGGACAAGATATTTAATCCAGAATGAAGGATTAACATTTAAAGAAGCAAAAGAAGTTGGATATTGTTCTAATATTTTTACAACTCATACTCCAGTTCCAGCTGGAATCGATGTGTTTTCAAATGATCTTGTTGAAAAATATTTTGGAAATTATTATAGAAACGAATTGCAGATTTCGGATAAAGATTTTTATTCATTAGGAAATATTTATAAGAATAATGAATCAAATGTCTTTAACATGGCTCATCTTGCAATGAACACTGCTGGTTTCATAAACGGAGTAAGCAAACTTCATGGTGATGTTTCAAAGAAAATGTGGGTTTCTGGTTATAAAGATGTTCCTTTCAATGAAATTCCAATTGGTTATGTTACAAACGGAGTTCATATTCGTTCGCATATTTCTCACGAAATGGAAGAACTTTTTAGACAATATATTGGCGAAAAATGGATTGATAATCCTGCATCAACTAATTTGTGGGAAAGAATAGATAAAATACCCGATGAAGAACTTTGGCGAACTCATGAAAGAAGACGAGAAAGATTGGTTGCTTTTGCACGTCGTAGATTGAACAAACAAATCAGAAATCGTGGTGGAAGTCAAGAAGAATTGGAAGCAGCTTCAGAAGTATTAGATCCAAGTGTTTTAACAATTGGGTTTGCAAGAAGGTTTGCAACTTATAAAAGAGCAACATTAATATTTCAAGATATTGATAGATTAGCAGATATTGTAAATAATAAGGAAAGACCTGTTCAATTTATTATTGCAGGTAAAGCGCATCCAAGAGATGATGAAGGGAAAAGGTTCATTCAAGAAATTTTCCAAATAACTAAGGAAGATAGATTTAGAAGAAAAATTGTTTTTATAGAAAATTATGATATGAATGTTGCTCATTATTTAGTGGAAGGCTGCGATATTTGGTTGAATAATCCGCGTCGGCCTCTTGAAGCTAGTGGTACTTCAGGAATGAAAGTTATTGCAAATGGCGGTTTAAATTTTAGTGTACTTGATGGATGGTGGGATGAAGGATTTGATCCGGAGGTTGGATGGAAAATTGGAAATGGAGAAGAATTTTCAGATCCAGATTATCAAGATGAAGTTGAATCAAGGCAGCTTTATAATACGCTAGAAACACAAATAATTCCTTTATTTTATTCTCGCACAGAAGATAAACTTCCAAGAAAGTGGATTGCAAAAGTAAAAAATTCAATGAAAAAGCTAGGACCATTTTTCAATACACATAGAATGCTTGAAGAATATTTTGATCAATACTATAGCAGAGCTTTTGAAAAAAGAACATTGCTTATGGAAAATAAATGGGATAAAGGTAAAGAACTTACTCAATGGAAAGAAAAAGTTAGATCCAATTGGAATAAAATAAAAGTAATAAGTTTTGAAGCAAATGGTGCTCATGAAAAACAATTATTAGTTGGCGAATTATTTCCAGTTAAAGCTGAAATTGATCTTGGAGAATTAACACCAGAAGATGTTGATGTTCAGATATATTATGGTCCGCTTGAAGAAAATGGAAATCCTCAAAATAATTCTACAGTTGTAATGAATATTGATTTAAAGAAATCTAAAAATGGATTTTATAAATATTCTGGAAATGTTCCATGCAGTAAAAGTGGACAGCAAGGTTATACAATAAGAATCTTGCCTAAAAATCCGCTGCTAATTCATCCTTTTGAACTTGACGTTGTTTATTGGGCTAGCTGAAATTAAGATCAATTTTATTATTTTATGTTTAGTAATTGAAATTTGGAAGTATGCTGTTAGAAACTTTAGATATTAAACATAATGATGTGGTAATTTATTCTCAAAATCTTTTCGACATGGAAAAGAACTTTAAGATTATCAATAAAGATGATCCGAATAAAGAACACAGAAAAATTAATTATGGCGAAGTTTGCCGCATTATAAATGAATTCACACCCAAAAATTTAATAGTCTATCGCTTATTAACTAATGTAAAAAATTTTGAAATTAATCTTTCTAAATATGGTTTTATGTTGAATATAAATGACGTTAGTGAAATTATTTATTTCGACCCAATATTTGCCGTAAAAGATTTAGAAGATTATCCTAACAAAATAAATTTTAATGAACTGCGTTTTCGAATTCAGCAAGTTGGTTTAACAACTTTAAATAGAAAAGGTAATTTACCAAACTATGCGGAAATTTATAATATTGACTTAGAAGCAATTGAAGCGAAATTTCAGAATGATAAAGTTTTTGCCGATGCTATTTTTTCTATTGAAACTAGAGTAAAAGCTGAAAAAAATAATTTTGGTGTTAAAGTTTCAGAAAGAAAAAAGCAAATTCAAGGAAAGTCAATTATAAAAAAGGAAAACTTTTCACAAAAGATTTCTTCTAAATCCATTTCAAATGAAAATTCTGATAGCAAAGATATTCCAGATAATCAAAAAAAATCATTATCTAAACCGTTTAATCAAAATTTGATGATAGGGGACGAGAAACATATTGATGGAATTAAAATAATTAAACATGAAATTTCTGAAGATAAAGATTTTGATTATAAACAAATTATGAAAATTAATTTTAGAGGTGCATCAGGCTTTAGCAGCAAAAAAGTAATTCAAGATTCTCTAAATGATGAGTCTTTATCTAGAAAAGCTTCATCTAAATTGAAGAAGACTGAAGAAAGTTCATTTGGAAAATTTTTAAAGCAAAAACTAAATGAATCTAATGATTTGAAAAGTAATAAATCAACTAATGAAACTCACGTTTCTCCGCTAATTGATATTTTTAAATCCCCAACACCTCTCAATCATTTAATTAAAGAAAGAGAAAATAAACAAGTAATATTAAGATTGGACAAAAAATAATTAAGTTTATTTACTTGTAAATTCATCTGTAAAAATCATCAGTCCCAGTAATATTCTGATCATCTTCTTCATCATTCATCGAGAACATTGAGCTAATCATATCTTTGAACTGAATTCCTGATTCAAGTTTTAATTTGCTCAACATTGAGTGTTCAGCTAACCCATGAAGAACAAATTCCATAAATAATAATTGCGTTTTTTCATCAGCTTTGGGTTGATATTTCTTTACTACTTCCTTTAAGCCAGCGACTGACATTAAAGCATTTTCATATTCTTTATCGGAAATTGAATTTAAAATATCAACTGAATGGCCTTTGCTGAACCAGTTTGTAATTGACTGATAAGGATTGACACCTTGATTCTTTTTTAGTTTTTCTGGAGAGGGAAAATAATTTTGGAAAATTGTTTTTATTGCTTTGCCAATTAAAATGAAAGCAACTTTTGAAGGCCCTTCTTGTTCACCTTCATAAACAAGTTCAATTTTGCCAGTAATGGAAGTAATAATTCCATAAAGATCTGAAATACGAGTAAAAGTACATGGATCGTCATTCAGCAACATGCGTCTTTCAGCAGTGCTTATTAAATTTTCTTTAGCTGAAATTGTAAGTCGTGCTGAAACTCCGCTTTTAGAATCAACGTATTCACTTTGTCTTGCTTCAAAAGCTATTTGTTCAATTAAATTATCAAGCAACTCGCTGCTTTTAATTTTTTCAATTTGTTCAAATGCTAATTCAGATTCTTGCTTTGTAATTTCTTTTGAAACTTCAATTGTTTTTGGATAATGTGTTAAAATCTGGCTACCAATTCTGTCCTTAAGTGGAGTAACAATAGAACCGCGATTTGTATAATCTTCTGGATTAGCTGTAAAGACAAATTGAATATCTAATGGCAGTCTAACTTTAAATCCTCTTATTTGAATATCATTTTCTTGTAAAATGTTAAAAAGTGCAACTTGAATACGAGCTTGTAAATCTGGCAATTCATTTATTACAAAAATTGAACGGTGTGATCTTGGAATAAGTCCGAAATGAATTACTCTTTCATCTGAATATGGAAGTTTAAGAGTTGCAGCTTTTATGGGATCTACGTCTCCAATTAAATCAGCAATAGAAACATCAGGAGTTGCTAATTTTTCTGTATATCTTTCAGAGCGATGTATCCACTTAATTTTAGTTTCATCGCCTTGCTCAGAAATTAAATCGATTGCAATACGAGAAAGAGGATTTAACGGATCATCGTTTAATTCAGCTCCGTCAATTGCTGGGATGTATTCATCAAGCAAGTTTATAAGAAGTCTTGCAATTTTAGTTTTTGCTTGTCCTCTAAGTCCAAGAAGAATTATATTGTGTCTAGATAAAATTGCTGTTTGAATATCTGGAATAACAGTTTCTTCATAACCCAAAATTCCATCAAAAAGATTTTGCTTTTTTTTCAACGCAATAATTAAGTTTTTTCTTAATTCATCTTTAATTGAAATTGGTTTATAACCGCTTTTCTTTAATTCACCTAATGTTTTTATTGATGTCAATTCCATTTGCAATTTTCCTGTTAGAAGTATAATATGATAATAAAATTTATCTAACTCGTCTCCTTCTATTTCGGATGTAATCTTCAAAAATATAATCGCCCAAACCCGTTAAGCTGCTGTAAAATGCTCGTCCGTTATTTGTTTTTGTAAATTCCCTTACAAATTCTTGAAGATAAATATCTCGTGCTATCATAAATGTTGTTATAGGAATTCCTAACTTTCTGCATTTCGCAGCTTGATCAAGAGTCCGATTAATAATCTTTCTATCTAATCCAAAACTATTTTTATAATATTTAATCCCTTCCTTTAAGCAAGTCGGTTTTCCATCTGTAATCATAAAAATTTGTTTATTGGAAGTTTTTCTGCGACGAAGAATATCAATTGCTAGTTCAAGCCCAGCAACTGTATTTGTATGATATGGACCAACTTGTAAATAGGGAAGATCTTTTATTTCAATAGGCCATGCATCATTACCAAAAACAATTATATCCAAAGTATCTTTTGGGTATTTTGTTGTTATTAATTCTGAAAGTGCCATTGCAACTTTTTTTGCTGGTGTAATCCGATCTTCTCCATATAATATCATCGAATGTGAAATATCAATCATTAAAACAGTTGAGGTTAGTGCTTTAAAATCTCTTTCTTCAACTTCTAAATCATTTTCAGTTAACTGAAAATCTTCTATGCCATGGTTAATCTGAGCATTTTTAATAGAACCAGTAACATCAATTTGCTCAATTGAATCTCCAAATAAATATTCGCGTCTTTCAGATGTAGGCTCATCACCATTACCAGTATTAGAAGTAACGTGATTGCCGCGGGAAGATTTTTTTAATTTTCCAAATATTTCTTCTAATGACTGCCGTCTAATCGATTGCTCACTTTTGGGAGTTAAATTTAATACGTTCCCATTTTCATTTTCTTCAATATAATTTTTGTCTTTTAATTCTTGTATAAAATCGTCCATTCCATATTCGTTATCAGTTAAGCCGTATTTTTTATCAAGCTGGTTCATCCAGTTTAATGCTTCAGAAACATCACCAGAACTTATAGTAAGCAGCTGTAAAAATACTTTTAACAGATTTTCAAAATTTCCGTTTTTGTTAAAATTGGGAATAAAATCTGTAAATCTTATACCAATCATTATGTTATAATTTTTTAACTAATTTGAAATCTATGGTTCGGAATTCAATTAAATAATTTTCCGCTGTTCAATGAAGATTGAATTTTATTTAATAGTTAAAATAACTTAAGAAATATAATTATCAATATTTGAATTGTGTTACTTGTCAAAAACCTAGGCCAGCGTTACTTAAATCATAATGAAGAAAAAGTTCAAGATTTTTATCGAGTTGTAAAATGAATTTAGTTCTTATTCGTTTATAAAATTAATCTAAGTGAATTAGTCTTCTGATTGAATTTTTTTTATCATCTTCAAAGCATAACTATTTGATGAATTAATTTCCAAAGCCTTGTTATAATATTTTAATGCTAATCCTTTGTTTTTATCATGGTAATACGAATCTCCAAGTCCAAGATAACCCGAAATGTTTGTTGGAAATTCACTAATAAAATACCTAAACCATCTAATTGCATTTGAGATTTGTGAAGTCTTTAATAGGTCATATCCAAACAAATCAAATTCATTTGATGAAATATTGTAAATATTTGAAGAATCTATTTTTACTATTTTATAAAAACTAATTGCACTGTCTAAATTTTTATTAAGAGTAATTTCCATTAATTTATCTGCTAATGATTTTTGTGGGAAGTCATATTTTCGGTTAAGCACAATGGCAGCTAAGGTTAAAGCCGGACTTCCAATATTTCTATCAACAGTATTTATCAAATGGACAACAGCTAAAGAATCTTTGGGATATATTGCTAAAAGCGAACTAAATCCAGTGCCAAAGCCATAATGCCCAAAGAATAAATTTTCATCTCTATCCTTCTTAATTTCGAAACCTAATCCGCTTTCCAAAGTTTTTCCGTTAGGAAGTTTTGTTGAAACGAGCATTGAATCAAGAGTTGAACTTTTAATTAATTTGCCTTTCATCAAAGCGTTTGCAAAATTTAAAATATCTAGAGAAGTAGAAACTATTCCGCCGCCGGCAAATTTTATGCTTAAATCCGCTAGAGGAGCATTTTCTAATTGTCTAAAATTATTTTTATCATAACCACGTGCTTTATTCAAAATTATTTTTTGATGAAATTCTAAGTAAGTTGAATTCATTTCGCATGGTTGGAAAATATATTTTTTAAGATAGTCATTAAAGGTCATCCCGCTTACTTTTTCTATAATTGCAGCAAGTAAATTATAACCAAGAGTTGTATAAAGAAATTTAGTACCAGGTTTAAATTCTAAAGTATCTTTTGCAAGTACTTGCACAGCTTCCTTTATTGATGGATAAAACACAGTACTGTTAAATTCACCGGGGAAGTAACTTCTCAATCCCGCAGTATGCTGAAGTATTTGGCGAGTTGTGAACTTCCATTTTTTTCTTGGGAAATAAGGAATATAATTTAATGCGTCAGCATCAAGATTTATTTTCCCTTCTTCCACAAGCTGCATAATTGCAACTGCAGTTATTACTTTGGATATTGAAGCGATTCTATAAATTGTATTTGGTTGTGCAAGAACTTGATGACTTAGATCTGAATATCCATGAGCGCCAATCCAAATTATTTTACCTTTTCTTAATACTCCTGCAGAAATTGAGGCAATGTTTTTATTTATCTGATATTCTGAAATAAATTGATCAAGTTTTTGATTAAGTGTTTGAGCATCGAGTAATGTTGTTTGAAAAAATAAAATTATAAGGAGAAAAAATAATTTTATTACTAGTTTAGAATTAAACTTCATGAGCATAAGATTATAAATATTATTTAAAATTAATCTAAAACTTACAAATGCCAATTTAAATAAAATTTATTTTTAGAGATAATGTTTATTTAAGAAAAGATACTTAGAATAAGAATAGCGGAATTGATTTCTCAATCCCGCAAAAATTATTTTTTGTTGGTCGGAACTCTTTTTTCGAGAATATTATCTACGAGTTTATAATTTTTTGCTTCTTCAGCAGAAAGGAAATAATCTCTATCGCAATCTTTAGAAATTTGTTCCATAGTTTTGCCAGTATGATCGGCTAAGATTTGATATAAGACTTCTCTGGTTTTAATCATTTCCTTTGCGTGAATTTCTATATCGGTTGTTTGTCCTTGAAGTCCGCCAACCCAAGGTTGATGAATCATAATTCTTGAATGTGGAAGTGTAGTACGTTTGCCAGCAGCACCTCCAGCAAGCAGTATAGCTCCCATACTTGCAGCCATGCCCACGCAAATAGTTGCAACATCAGGTTTAATGTATTTCATTGTGTCATAAATTGCCAAGCCAGCTGAAACACTTCCACCGGGCGAGTTTATGTACAAATTAATATCTTTCTCAGAATCTTCAGCTTCAAGAAAAATAAGCTGTGCAATTGTTAAACTTGCAATATGATCATCAATAGGAGTTCCTATAAAAATTATTCTTTCTCTCAATAGCCTGGAATAAATATCCATGCCTCTTTCGCCGCGTCCTGTTTGCTCTATTACATAAGGTACCAGCTGATTATAAATTTCAATTTTCTTTTCCATTATTGTTCCTTTGTTTCTTTTTGTAAAAGATTTTCGGGGTCAACTCTTTTAATATTATTTTTTTCTTTTAGGAATTCTAGCACTTTATTGTCAAGTAATTTTTCGCCGTAATTAGATGATTTATAATAATTAATTAATTTATCTACAGCTATTCCAGTTTTTTCTGCATCTTTAGCGGCAAGTTCATTTAATTCTTCATCGGAAACTATAATATTTTCTTTTTTCTCAATGGCGTTTTTAATTAAGAACCACTTTACATTAAATTCTGCTGATTTTCTTAATCTATTTGCGGCTTCATTTCTATCAAATTTTTTGTATCCCTGTTTTTTAGAAGATTCCTCTTCATTCTTAATAAATTCTTCTAAAATATTTGTAACTAAAGTGCTGGGAGGTGTAAATTCATTCTTCTGAACAATTAAACCAATTAATTTATCTTGTATAAAATCTTCAACTCTTTGATCATAATAATTTTGAAGATCTTTTTTAATATCTTCACGAAGATCGGCTTCTGAAGATACTTTATCTTTTGTAACTTTTTTAATTAATTCTTCGTTTAATTCAGGTGTATTTACTTTTTTAATTCCTTTAATTAAAGCAGAATAATAAAAAACTTCAGCTACTGTTTTATCATTTCCATTTTCATCTTTCTCAGTATGATCATTGTTGAATGAAAAGTTAAATGATTCTCCAATTTTTTTACCTTTGGCATTATCTACAATCTCTTGCTGAGTTCTTTCGTTACTCAAATCAATTTGAATATTTTCTGGTTTTGTTCCTTCTACAATTTCACCATTTGTATTAACTCTTTTTATTTCTACATCAAGTAAAAAATTCCTGTCTTCTCCAACTAAATCAATATCTTCATTTGTGCTGTTTGCTCTTAAAATATATTTTATCTCAGCTTCTACTTCTTCATCTTTAACTTTAAAATCTGGAACTTCAATTTCATTTCCGGTGTAATCTTTTACTTCTAAAGTTGGATAAACTTCATATTTTACTTTGAAATAAAAATCCTCACCTGGTTTAAATTTAATATCGGTCAAAGAAGGCTGACCTATTGGATGAAAATGATTCTCTTTTGCAATTTCCCAAAATTGATTATTTGCCACTTTTTCAGAAGCTTCATATTCAAGAGCATCGCCATACATCTTTTTTAAGAGATGCATTGGAACTTTTCCTTTTCTAAAACCAGAAATTTGAATATTCTTCGTTTGTTTTTTTACTTCATTTTCAACATCATTTTTAATTTCATCATAAGTTAAAGTAATTTCAACTTCTCTTTCGCTTAATGAAATATCATTTATTTTATATTCCAAACCAACCTCTATTTCTTTAAATAATTAAAATTTAATGGAAGTGCGAGAACGGGGACTCGAACCCCGACACCGGTTAGGTACTAGATCCTAAGTCTAGCGCGTCTACCAAATTCCGCCATTCTCGCAAAATTCTTTAGCAAATTTCTTAAAAAATGCAAAATTGAACGTTAAAATTAAATGTTTTTTCAGTTAAAACAAAAAAAGAGTGACGGTAAGTAATTTAGAAAATTGAATTAAAAAGGGAAGTATTGCTTCCCTTTTTAATTTAAGGCTAAATAAATCTAATTTTTCCCTCCAAACCCTTTTGGATAACTTCTAACATTATGACCGTACTTAAGTTGTTCTTCCATTCTGCAAGACCATACTAATTTACCATTCCAAACAGTAATATCCGGACAACCATCGCACATATTTTGTCTGCCATCATCTAGAAAGTCTACTGGTTGAATAATCATAACTGACTGATAATGCAAATGTTTAAAAATATTTAATGGGTTCTTCAAGAACTTTTTAGCAGTATTTCTAATTCTTTTATCGAATGGACTAAGTAATAACATCGATTTACCTTTACGCGTTAATCGCGGCTCAGAATAAGCTAAATATCTATCAAAAAGCATATGATGCCCGGCTTGTATAATTTCCATTGCCTTTTTACCCATATAGCCATAAATTTTTCCTTTTACGCCTAAACGGCCAGTTAAAAGCCATTTAAATGAATCTGGTTGTTCAGAACCATTTAGGTATGCGCAAGGATCAAAATCGGGATAAACGCTTCTTAATATTTCAACAATCTCATCAGCTTTTATATCAGTTCGTTCTTCAACTTCTTCATTATAAACAAGATCTCCCATATTTATTTTAGTTGGACCTAAATAAAAATCCATGAGATTATTATTAACTGCTCTGTAAAGAATAAAAACCATAACTTGCACAATATCAATATTCTGCTCTGCCCATTTAGCCATTTCAGGAATATATTTCATAGTGTCTTCATAAACAGTTGAATTAAAAGCACAAGAAATATTTCCAACATCAGCAAGCATTCTAGCATATTTATATCTCAGTTCATTCAATTCAATTTCATTTGCATCTTTCCAACCGGGTCTTCCTTGTTTACTATCAATATGAAAAGTAAATCCATAAACGCCAGCTTTTTTTAATTCGACTAATAATTCTTTTGTTAATGCTAAGCCATTAGTGTTTAAAATAGGTTTTAAATTTCTTTTTTTAACTTCTCGAACAATAGAAATAACGTCAGGATGTGTTAAAGGATCGCCTCCCGCAATAGAAATTCCATCTACTTTTCTAAATTTTGTAAAAGTATCTAATTCTTCTTTAATTACTTCAATTGATTTATGGCTGTTATTTTCATTTTGTCTATAGCAGCCATCGCAGCTTAAATTACATTTAGCTGTAGGTTCTAACCATGAAATTGAATTATCGGTTAAGTTCCAAGGTAAGCGGTAATAATCTAAATGATTGAGCTTTTGCATAGCATTCTCGACAGTTTTTATTTTTAATTAGTTAATTAAATAGAACTCTTATTTAGTACTAAATTAAAAATCCCGAAAAGGATAAAGTATTTTATTTTAGCCAATTCAGGATTAGTTTTAATTGCAATATTCACAATAAATTTTTATTTAATTAAAAGTAAAATTTATTTTTATTTATCGCAATATCAATTAGAATTTTAATTTTGGACAAAATTTTGTGTTTTTAACAATACTAAAAAAAATTTATTTATATTCTTAAAAGATTTTCATAGTAAATGTATTTATTTTTATTGTTAATAATGTGAGAAATTATTTCTATTTTACAAAAGCAATTTTACTGAGGAAAAATGCAGTATTTACATATTTCTTTATCTAAGATTGGATTAAAAAGATTAGATAACGAAGATGCGTTTGGAATCTACAATGTTGAAGATGGACTATTAGCAATTGTATGTGACGGTTTAGGTGGTAATAAAGCTGGCGAAGTTGCATCTCAACTAACTGTTAAAACTATTGAAGAAGTTTTTAGGCAAAACTCTTCAATGGAATATTTGGAAAGAATAAAACTTTCTATTGTTGAAGCTAACCGAATAGTACATGAGAAATCTTCAAACGAATTAGAGCTTAACGGTATGGCAACAACTGTTGAAGTATTGTTTATTAAAGATGATACTGCCTATTGGGGACATGTTGGTGATTCAAGAATTTACAATCTTAAAAACGGTAAATTAAAACAACTCACAAAAGATCATTCTCTTGTACAGAAGCTTGTTGATGAAGGGTATTTAACTTTAAAAGAAGCTGAGAATCATCCAAATAAAAATATTATTATGCGTGCTCTTGGTGACAGCCATACTATAGATATAGATTTAAGCAAGCAAAAATTAAATTCTAAAGATGAAACAAAATTTTTTATTTGCACAGATGGAGTTACTTCAGTTCTCTCCGATTCCGATATTCAGGATATTTTGAAAAATAAACATTCAGAATTAATATCCCAAAGATTATCCGAATTAATTGAGGAAAGAGGAGCCCCAGATAATTACACATTTGTTTTAATAACAAAGACAGATTAAATGATTGGCAGTATAATTGAAAATTATAAAATAATTTCTGTCCTTGGCGAAGGGGGAATGGGGATTGTTTACAAAGGATTTGACCTAAAACTTGAGAGATATGTTGCTATAAAAATTTTAAGTCAGCATGCACTTATCAATCCGCAATTTATCGCACGATTTAAAAGAGAAGCAAAGAATCAGGCTAAACTTACTCATCCTAATATAGTTCCAGTTTATGGATTTACAGAAGATAACCATACATTGGGAATTGTAATGGAATATGTTGAAGGTGAAACACTCGAGCATTTAATAAAAAGAAATGAGCGGCTTTCAACAATTGAATCTTTGTCAATTCTCAAACAAATTCTTACTGGTGTTGGTTATGCCCATTCCAAAGGTTTTGTACATCGCGATATTAAACCTTCAAATGTTATAATTAATAATGAAGGTACTGTAAAAATTATGGATTTTGGAATTTCAAAATCTATTTATGATTCAAAAGGAATTACTAAAACCGGAGCTAAACTAGGCACTGTTTTATACATGAGCCCAGAACAGATTAGAGCACTAGAACCGACAAATCAAAGTGACATCTATTCAATTGGAATAACTTTTTATGAAATGTTAAATGGGAAAACTCCTTTTGAAGATGGAACTGATTTTGAAATAATGGAAGCACATCTTAAAAAATATCCGCCAAAACTTTCTACTATTTTAACTGATATTCCATCGCAAATTGATAATATAATTTCAAAAGCATTAAATAAATCATTAGATAAAAGATATCAGACTTGTAATGATTTTTCTTCTGATGTTGAAAATCTTTTAGTTGAACTTAGCAATCCTTTACCAAACCGTAAAACAAAAAGAAAGATTACATCCTCAGAATTAACTAATGGGAGGCCATCCTTTTTTGCAAAAATTAGATTTTATTTATTGGCTTTCTTGTTTATATGTTTATTTGGTCTGCTATTTTATTTCGTATTTTCAACTGTATCTCAGTTTTGGAAAGGTTCAAATGAAAATAAAGGAATGAACCTTACTTCAACAATAAATGAAACTAGTAATTTTAAATGGAAAATCCTTTCAACACCCACTAATAACAGTCTTAATTCAATTTGCTTCATTAATGATTCAATAGGCTATGCTTGCGGCGATAAGGGAATTGTTATTAAAACAATTGATGGCGGAAATTCTTGGATAGTTTTAAATGATTCATCTGCAATTAATCTTTATGATATAAAATTTTTATCTCAAGAAGTTGGTTTTATGGTTGGTGAAAAAGGGACGATTTTAAGAACAACAGACAGTGGGCAATCTTGGCAAAAAATAAACTCGGATTCTGCGAACACTTATTTTAAAATCTATTTTTTTGAAAATTTATCAATTGGATTTATTATTGGTTCTAATGGAATTATATTGAAAACTACAGATAATGGTAATAATTGGCAAACTAAATTCACTGGTACAAATGAAATTTTGTTCGGAATCTCTTTTGCAGATTATAATAATGGAGTAGTTGTTGGGTGGAATGGAACAATATTAAAAACATCTGATCAAGGTGAAAATTGGAATGAGGAGAACAAAATAACCGACAAATATTTAAGAGATATTTGTTTCTTGGATAATAAAATTGGAATAATTGTTGGCGGATCTGGTGAAATTTTGAGAAGTGATGATGGCGGATCGGATTGGGGGAAAATAAATTCAAATTCTTATTCAGGTTTATATTCAGTATTTTTTACAAAAAATAATGTTGGATTTATTTTAGGTAGTAAAGGTGAAATATTTGTTTCTTATGACAAAGGAAAAAATTGGCAAACATCTAACAGTGGTAGTTATGCATCTTTAATGTCAATATCAGAATCCACACACGGAAGAATCTATATTTCAACTAATACTGGATCAATTATTTCGAATTGAAGTCATCAAATTGATTTTACAAACTTACTTTCAACAGATATTCATTTTTAAATAGATAAAATAAGAGGATCAATTGGATAAATTTGTTGTTCATGGCGGGAAAAAATTATCCGGAGAAATATCGATTAGCGGAGCTAAAAATGCTTCATTGGCATTAATGCCTGCATCGTTATTAGCTTCCGGAATATCAATCTTAGAAAACACTCCTGAGTTAAATGATGTTTATACGATGATGAAATTGTTAAATCATCTTGGTGTCGAATCTACTTTTCAAAATCATACTTTGAAGTTGAATACAAATAATATTACAAGTTTAGAAGCACCGTATGAACATGTGAAAAAAATGCGAGCTTCTGTTTATGTATTGGGGCCTTTGTTAGCAAAATTTGGTTTTGCAAAAGTTTCTCTTCCCGGAGGATGTGCTTGGGGCCCAAGGCCAATTAACCTTCATATAGAAGGATTTAAAAAAATGGGTGCACAAATAGAATTGGAAGAAGGATATATAATTGCTAAATCTAAAAGGTTAAAAGGGGCAAAAATTACGTTTGATGTTTCTTCAGTAGGAGCAACCGGGAATATATTAATGGCTTCTGTTTTAGCGAAGGGTACTACAATAATTAACAATGCAGCAATGGAACCAGAAATTTCTAATTTAATAGAGTTCCTTGTTAAAATGGGAGCAAAAATTAACGGACTTGGTACTTCAACTTTAGAAATTGAAGGTGTCGAAGAATTAAAATCGGATAGAATTATTACTATCCCCGATCGCATTGAAGCAGGCACTTTGCTAATTGCCGCTGCAATTACAAGAGGAAAAATATCACTTCTCAATATGCCAAGTAAATATTTATATTCTGTGTTGACAAAACTTGAGGATAGCGGCTGTAAGATTTTAATATCAAATGATATAATTCATTTAGATGGAGTGAATAATGGTATAAATTCTTCAAATATAACAACAGCTATTTATCCAGGATTTCCAACTGATATGCAGGCCCAATGGACCGCATATATGGCAGTTGCAAATGGAGTATCAACTGTAACCGATACAATTTATCTCGATCGATTTAAGCATGTTCCTGAACTTGTTAGATTGGGAGCAAATATTACTGTAAATGAAAACAGTGCTGTAATTAAGGGAGTTAATAAATTAACGGGAGCTAAGGTTATGTCTACTGATCTTCGCGCAAGTGCAAGTTTAGTCTTGGCTGGTTTAGCAGCTGAAGGAGTAACAGAAGTTCTTAGAGTTTACCATCTTGATCGTGGGTATCAAAGAATTGAAGAAAAATTAAGTATGCTAGGTGCTGACATTAAAAGAGTAGAAGGTAAAGAATTTTGATTGTGTTGCCTTTGAAAAAAATATTACTCCAAAATAATTCACTTCTCATTTATTTGATCATTATTGTATTGTTTGATGTTTTACTTCAGCTAATTCCTTTAACTAATGTTTTAGGATATGAATTTTCAGCGTTTAATTCTATTTTCCTAACTTTTGTTTCTGGGATATTTTTTATTTCTTTAATTAAAAAATTAATTTCAAAAAAAATTAATAAGAGTTTAGTTAAAAAATATTCGATAAATGCAATCGCTGCTTTTTTAATTATTCCGCTTTTAACTTCCCTTTCTCATTCTTTATTTACTATTAGTTGTCCAATTATTGACGGATTGATTTTCTATTTGGTAATTACTGTGCCATCCGTTTTGATCGGATATTCATTAGCTTCGTTAATAAGTATTGTTTCAAGAAAATTTAATATTTTTTTATTCACTCTAATTTTTTTAATCATTTTATTTATTCCTTTGCTAGAATTTTATTTTTATCCTCAAATTTATTTTTATAATCCTATTTTTGCTTATTATCCAGGGACAATTTATGATGAGGGAATTAGGGTTTCTTTTAAATTAGTTGAATATAGAATTTTTAATATTATTTATTTTGGATTAATCGCTTTTTTCAGTACAAGAAGTATTTTTACCTCAAAGAATAATTTTAAAACAACTATTCTTTTTTTGTCTTTAATTACTTCGCTAATATTTTTCTTTGTTTCGCCATTACTTGGATTTTCAACTACGTACAGTCGGCTAAAGTCTGAATTAAATGATACTGCCGTTACAGATCATTTTATAATTCATTATCCATCTCAATTAGACAAGAATTTAATTCAAGCAATAGCTGTATATCATGAATTTTATTATTCAGAATTACAAAAATTTTTTGGATTTGATTTCCCGAGTAAAATAAATTCTTATTTATTCTTAAACGATCAACAAAAGAAAAATTTATTTGGAACTGCTAATGCAGATGTTGCAAAGCCTTGGATGAATTCTACGTTTATAACTTATTCCGATGTTCAGACAACATTAAAACACGAAATTGCACATTGTTATTCTTCAGGATTTGGTACAGGAATTTTTAAGGTTGCTGCTGGATTAAATCCCTATTTAATTGAAGGTATAGCTGTTGCTGCTGATCCGATTTACGATGATAATGACATAAATTATATTGCTGAAGTTGCTTTTAATAATGGATATAAATCGGACTTAAAAAATTTATTTAATCCTTTAAGCTTTTTCACTCAAACATCTTCACTTTCTTATATTTATGCTGGTTCATTTACAAAATATTTAATTAACAAATTCGGAATAGATAAATTCAAACTATTATATAAGTCGGGAAATTTTGAAAATGCTTTCAGTGAACCATTTGGCCAAGTAGTTCAAAATTATTATTCAACATTGATTGATTCGAATTATGTTTCAAAGAAAGACGAAGCGAATTATTATTTTGGCAGGAAATCAATTTTTTATAAAGCATGTCCGCGCTATGTTGCAAATCGTATTCAGATTGCGCAAAATTATTTTGTTGAGAATAATTATTCTAATGCGATTAAAATATTTAAAGGTGTGCTAAATATTTCAAATAACATTTCTGCAGTTATCGGCTATTCTGATTGTTTGATAAAATTAAATCAAATTGATGAAGCGAAAAATGTTATAAATAAATATATCCATCAATTTAGAAATACAGCTTATGAATATAGCTTAGAACTCAAACTAGGAGATATTTATTCTTTAGAAAATAATTATTGGAAAGCTGATTCATTATACAAAATCTTAAGCAAACAAAATCCAAATTATACATATTTTTATTTATCAAACTTAAGACAAGATTTATTAATTTCTGACAGTTTACTGCTGCCATATTTAAAAGGAAATAATTTTGACAAATTTTATATTTTAAAAGAACTCAATTCTTCAAAGTATAATTATTTTTCTATTCCGGTTTTAATTAATCTTGCAGATTCTTTTAATTCCGACTATGATTTATTCATGAAAAATTTTCAATTTAAAATTGAAGTGACAGATTTTGCCAGTGCTTTTGCAATGTACAAACTTTCGGATTATATGATTATGCACCTCGATTTTCAGAGAGCTAGAAAAATTGCTGCTCTTGCAACTAGATTTGATCAAGATAAAAATTTTAATGTTATTGCAAACGAAAATTATTATATGGCAGAATGGATGTATAAAAATCATGTTCAAATTTTAAATAGTCTAAAAATTTATTAAGAGTACAAGCTTCTAACCATGGATTTTAAGAAAAAATTAGAAAACTATTTTTTTATCAAAACTGCTTCTCAATTAGCAGATGAATTAAATATTGAAGTTTATATAGTTGGCGGATTTGTTCGTGATTTAATTCTAAATAGATATAGAAATGAAATTGATTTTTTAGTAATAGGGAATGGTACAGATTATGCGTCCAAACTTTCTGAAAAGTTGGGAATAGAAAAAATCTCAATATTTAAAAATTTTGGAACTGCTCATTTTAGAGTGCATGATTTTGATTTGGAATTTGTTGGTGCACGAAAAGAATCTTACAATAAAAACAGTCGTAAACCCTTTATTACAGAAGGAAATTTTAAGGAAGATATTTCTCGTCGAGATTTTACTATTAATACACTTGCTGTATCTATAAATAAAAAAAATTATGGCGAACTTATTGATGAATTTAATGGATTGCAGGACATATTAAATAGAATAATTAAAACTCCGATTGATCCCGAAGTAACTTTTGATGACGATCCCTTAAGAATCATGAGAGCTTATCGATTTGCTGCACAATTAGAATTTCAAATAGATCCATCAATTAATTTAGCCGCAAACAAACTAAGAGAACGACTTAGAATTGTTTCTCAAGAAAGAATTACAGATGAATTTCTAAAGATATTGTCTTCGCCAACTCCTTCAATTGGATTGAAGTTATTGTTCAACAGCGGCGTTATGGAAATTATCTTTCCAGAAGTTGCGATGCTTTCGGGTGTTGACCAAAGACAAGATTTTCATCATAAAGATGTTTTTCTTCATACTTGTATTGTTGTGGATAATGTTTCTAATGTTTCGAATAATCTATGGCTAAGGTTTGCTGCTCTTGTTCACGATATTGCAAAACCGCAAACAAAAAAATTTGTTGAAAATATAGGCTGGACATTTCACGGACATGAAGAAATTGGTGCTCGAATGATAAAATCTATCTTCAAAAAGTTGAAATTACCTTTTAATAAATTAGAATATGTTGAAAAGCTGGTTAGACTTCATTTAAGGCCTATTGCTTTGGCAAAAGAAGAAGTAACGGATTCTGCAATTAGAAGATTGATAGTTTCTGCTGGAGAAGATTTAGAAGATCTTATTACCTTATGCCGTGCAGATATTACAAGTAAAAATGTTGAAAAAGTTTCAAAGTATTTAGAAAATTATGAAAAGGTTATGAAAAAAGTGTGGGAGGTTGAAGAAAAAGACAAACTAAGATCATTTCAATCTCCGGTTAAGGGAGATGAAATTATGCAAATCTGCAATTTAAAACCTTCTAAAAAGGTTGGCGAAATTAAATCAGCAATTGAAGATGCAATTCTTGATGGTAAAATTGGAAACAATTATGAAGAAGCATATCAATATTTAATGAAGATTAAAGATGAAATGTTGGAAAATAATTGAATCTTCTTAGCTTATAATTGTAAAAATATATATTTTTAAGGCGGAATTTTTGAAGCGGGGAAAGTTTATGAATTTTTACTTCCTGCTTATATTGCCGTTTATTTAATTTTATTACCGTTTGTAATTAAAATGAATTAAATGTTTGATTAATCAATATTTTTGTTTTGAAATTTAAATTAATTACAAAATTCTTTAATAAATTATTTAAATGTTAAGTAACTTTTTAATTTTGGTAATTGTCTAACAATAAAACTATTAAAATTATTTCCTGGAGTTAATAATGCGTCTTTTCTTTTCAATTTTATTAATGCTTGCATTTTCCATTTATACTTATGGGCAAAAAACCTTAACATTAAATGAAGCAATAACAATTGCCTTGCATAGAAATACAGCTTTACAAAAATCTGTAAATAATATTAGCTCTTCTGAATCAAATTTAAAAGCTGCATGGGGCGGGCTATTACCAAGCGTAAGTGCTTCTGGAGGATGGCAATGGAGTTATTCCAAACAACAGGGTACTCCAATTAATATTGGAAGTTTCGTTTATACACCACCTTCTACTACTACCCAAACAAGAAATTATTCTGCTGGAGTAAATGCTTCGTGGACTTTATTTGACGGATTATCAAGCATTACAAACGTTTCACTTTCTCAGAAAGAATTAGAATCTGCAAAATTGCAATTAGAAAATCTTAAGCAGAATACGGTTTTCCAAACTATTAGTTTATACTATGCTGTTATTAATAATCAACAGCTCTTAAAGGTAAAAGAAGATAATGTAGCTTGGAATAAAAGAAATGTTGAAACAATTTCTGAGAGAAATAAATTAGGCGCTGTAACTTTAGCCGACGTTTATTCCGCCCAAGTTCAAGAAGGTAATGCTGAACTGGATCTTATCCAGACTAAAAATAATTTAGAAGTTTCAAAAAGCCAGCTATTATATTTTCTAGGGCTGGATGTTTTACAGAATTATAGTTTTAGCGACTCACTTACCAATCAAGAAGAAAATATTTTAAAATCAAACATTTCAGATCAATATTCTGGCCTTGATGAAATGGTTAAAGAAGCCTTAGCCAACAGAGCAGATTATAAAAGTGCAATCTTAAATTATGAAGGCGCAAAAAATAATATAACAATTGCTGAAGGAAGTTACTATCCAAGATTAACTAATAGTTATAGTTATAATACTTATGCTAATCAATTAAGAGATTTAAACAAATCAAGAAATTTTTCTGTTGGCCTTAATTTAAGTATTCCAATCTTTGAAGGATTTAGTATTGATAATAGAGTTCAACTTGCTAAAGTAAACGCTATGAATTCGAAAGTTGACTTAGAAGATTTATCTAGAAATATAAAACAAAATTTGCAGCAGACTTATTTAAATGCTCAGGCAGCTAAAAAAAGTTTAGATGTTAACAAGCGAAACATGCAATCTGCAGAAGAAAATTTAAAGATTGCACAAGAAAAATATTCTTTAGGTTCTGGTACGCTGTTAGATGTTTTAATTGCTAATTCAAATTATACAACTGCGCGTACAAATTATATTAACTCTGAATTCCAATATATAATACTTAACGAACAGCTTAAGTATTATCTTGGAAATCTAAGTTATAAGAATTATGAATAATTATTTATAGGAGAAATTTTCAAATGACAAATGGAAAACAAAAGAAAAAGTCGAAAAAGAAAATAATAATATTTTCGGGACTTGGAGTTTTAGTTATAGCTTTGGTGTTAATAGCTATTTTAGGAAGTAGTAGAGAAGAAATTGTTCCTGTTCAAACTGAAAAAGTTATAAAAAGAACGATTACTCAAAGTGTTACTGCTACAGGAACTCTCGATCCTGAATTTAAAGTAGTTATTACACCAGAAGTTACAGGAGAAATTGTTAAACTCCCTGTAAAAGAAGGTCAATATGTTAAGAAAGGCGAATTATTAGCACAAATAAAATCTGATGCATATAAAGCTCAAGTAGAACAATCTGAAGCTGGGCTTCTTAATGCAAAAGCATCTTTAGCTAACAACAAAGCTCAACTTGATAAGGTTACAGCAGATTATAATAGATCAAAAGAATTGCATGCTAAAAATTTAGCAAGTGATGCTGATCTTGAAGCTGCAAAGAGTTCTTATCTTTCTGCCTTAGCTTCTTATCAAGGTGCAGAAGCCCAAATAAGACAAATGCAGGCCGCCCTAAAGGTTCAAACTGACCAATTAAGTAAAACAACAATATATTCACCAATGGATGGAGTTGTAAGTCAATTGAACGTTCAGCTTGGAGATCGAGTTCTAGGAAGTTTCTACAGCCAGGGAACAAATATGATGACTGTTTCCGATCTTAAAAGCATGCTTGCTGTAGTTGATGTTGATGAAAATGATGTTGTTTTGGTTTCTAAAGGTGATACTGCAATTATAAAAATTGATGCTTTTGGTGATAAAGAATTTAAAGGTTTGGTTTATCAAATTGGAAATAGCGCTCAAACAACCGGTGCAGGTACGCAGGAACAAGTTGTTAATTTCGAGGTCAAACTTAAATTTTTAGATTTTGATAATGGATTTAGGCCTGGTATGTCTTGTAATGCCAAAATTGAAACTAAAACTTTACAAAATGTATTTAGCGTTCCTATTCAAAGTGTAACTGCAAGATCAAATAATATGCAAATGAATCCTGGTGAAGGAGAAAATCCAAGTAATAATAAGAAAAAAGATTCAGAGGCAAATAAAGTTAAAGAAATAGTATTCATTGTTAAAAACGGAAAAGCTCAATCTATACCCGTCACAACAGGAATAAGCGATGATAATTATATTGAAATAAAGAGTGGTCTTAAAGGTGGCGAGGATGTTGTGACTGGAAGTTATCGTGCAATTTCAAGAGATTTGCATGATGGCTCTAATGTGAAGGTTGAAAATCGCAAAGCTTTCACAATGAATAAATAATTTAATTGGAATAAAAATGAATATAATTAACATCGAACATATTGCTAAAGTTTATCAAGTTGGAACCGAAGAAGTCCATGCATTAAGAGACGTATCGCTAAGAATAGATAAAAATGAATACGTTGCTATTATGGGGCCATCCGGTTCCGGAAAATCAACTTTAATGAACATGCTTGGATGTCTTGACACACCTACTTCTGGAAAATATGAATTCAATGGTGTTAGTGTTAGCCAAATGAGTGATAACGATTTAGCAAAGATTAGAAATAAAGAAATTGGCTTTGTGTTTCAAACATTTAATCTTCTTGCAAGATCAGATGCTCTTCATAATGTTGAGTTACCATTAATTTATGCCGGTGTTTCTGCTTCAGAAAGAAAAGAAAGAGCTGAACAAGCTCTTATGGATGTAGGTTTGAAGGAAAGAATGCATCATAAACCAAATGAACTTTCTGGTGGACAAAGACAAAGGGTTGCGGTAGCTAGAGCGCTGGTTACTCGTCCATCTATTATATTAGCAGATGAACCAACAGGTAATCTTGATTCTAAAACTGGTGAAGAAATTATGATTTTGTTTAATGAAATTTATGAAAAAGGAAATACGATTATATTAGTTACACACGAAGAATACATTGCTGAACATGCAGCAAGAATACTTAGAATTAAAGACGGTTTAATTGAGTCAGATTCACCTGTTTCAAATAGGTTTATTCCCAAAGCGCGTTTTGCAACCGAACAAGCTTAGATTATTAAATAATATTTTTGAAAAGACTGGAAGAAAATAATGTCAAGATTTGCTCTTTTATCATTTGAGTTCAAAGAAAGTATGTTAATTGCTCTCAGAGCTATCAGAGCTAATAAAGTTAGATCTGCACTTACTATGCTGGGAATTTTTATCGGCATTACGGTTGTTGTATTAATGACAACTGCAATTAAAGGAATTGATAACTCATTTCAAAAGGGAATTAGCGCTTTAGGTTCTGATGATTTATACATAGATAAATGGACTTGGTTTACTAATAATGAATGGTGGAAGATGAGAAACCGTAGAAACATTACAATGGAAGATTATGAAAAATTCAAAGAGATGGCTAAGCTTCCAGTTGCCATTGCGCCGGAAATAGACACACGTCAATCTTTGAAGTATCAAACTTATTCTGTTGATAATGTTTTTGTACTTGGAACTACAGCCGAATATGTTAGAACGACTAATTTTACATTTGACCAAGGAAGATTTTTCTCCGATGTTGAAAGTAAAAGCGCAAGAAATGTTTGTATTATCGGAAGTGATATTGCTAAAAAATTATTCCCGCTTGGTAATGCACTAGACAAAGAAATTAAAATTGGAAATGAACCATTCAGAATTGTTGGAGTATTGACTGAACAAGGAAGCTTTATACTTGGAGCATTTAATCCAGATGAAAGAGCTTATATACCAATTGGATGTGTATTTAGAAATTTTATGAATCGAGCGCATGGCTCAATCACTATTGATGTAAGAGCTGCAAATACTGCAATGATTCCAGATACAAAAGCAGAAGCTGAAGGTTTAATGAGAAAGATTAGAGGTTTATCTTTTAACCAGGAAAATGATTTTGGAATCAATCAGCAAGAAGGTTTGATTGATAATTTTAATAAAGTGACTGGTGTAATTAAAATAGCAGGTCTTTTCATTACTGGATTATCTTTATTTGTTGGTGCAATCGGAATTATGAATATAATGTTTGTTTCAGTTAAAGAAAGAACTAAAGAAATTGGATTGCGTAAGGCAATTGGAGCGAAAAGAAGAAGTATACTTGCTCAGTTTCTGATGGAATCTTCTTTTATTTGTTTAGTTGGTGGAGTAGCAGGATTGATAGCAGCTATTCTTTTAAGTTTTTTGGTGAATCAATTTATAGTTACATCAGTTGATTATAGCGCAGTTGTTATAGCAATTGTTGTTTCATTAATTACTGGATTAGTTTCGGGGTTTGCACCGGCTTATACAGCTGCTAAAATGGATCCAGTAGAAGCTTTGAGGTTTGAATAAATGAAAATAACTGAAATTCTTTCAATTTCTCTTCAATCAATTAAGGGGAATAAACTGAGAACTTTATTAACAATGCTGGGAATTGTTGTTGGCATATTTTCTATAATTGTAATAATGACAATTATAACTATGCTTCAAAATAGCATTGAGAATGGATTTTCTCAACTTGGTCAAGATACATTTCAGATACAAAAGTTTCCTGCAATGATGATGGGCGGTCCTGGTTCGTGGCTTAAATATCGAAATAGAAAAGATATTACGCTAGCAGATTTTTATCGATTTAGAGATATGATGGCTCCTCATGCAAAATATGTTGGCGCAGAATCTTGGGAACAGGGAATAGTAATTAAATATGAAAAACAAGAAACTAATCCAAATATTGCTGTAATTGGCATTACAGCAGATGCAATGAAAACAAATAATTGGACGGTTACTGAAGGAAGAGATATTCGCGATATTGATGTTCAATATACTAATGATGTTTGCGATATTGGCCAAGATGTTGTCGATAAACTTTTCCCCAATATTAATCCAGTCGGGCAAACAGTTAAGGTAAATGGATTTCCAGTTATGGTTGTTGGGGTATTAGATAAGTCGCCAGCTTTATTTGGTTCAAGCAGAGATAATAGAGTGATTATGCCTATAACTTTATTACAAGAAATTTTTGGAAGACTTCACAGAAGTTTAAATATTACGGTTATGGCTCCATCTAAAAGTACTTATGAATCTACAATTGAATCAGCAATTGGTTACATGAGAACAATTAGAAAGGTTGAGCCAGGTAAAGACAACGACTTTGAAATTTTCAGTAACGAATCATTGATTGCACAAATTAATGGGATTACTTCCGGAGTTAAAATTGGAGCAATGGTAGTTTCGATAATTGCCTTAATAGCTGCTGGTGTGGGTATTATGAATATCATGCTTGTTTCGGTAACCGAAAGAACTAGAGAAATTGGAATAAGGAAAGCAATAGGTGCACGAAAATTTACAATTCTTTCTCAATTTTTAATTGAAGCAGTTACATTGTGTATTATTGGAGGATTGATTGGAATTATTCTTGGGGTTGGTGTAGGAAATATTGCAGGTAGTTTTTTAAATGCTCAAATGGCAATTCCTGTTGATTGGGTAATTATAGGATTTACTCTTTGCATTTTAGTTGGAGTTATATTTGGAACATATCCAGCATATAAAGCTTCGAATTTAGATCCAATTGAAGCGCTAAGATATGAATAATAATTGCTGATAAATATTCTTATTTGTTTTAATTATCTTGTCCCAAAAAGTATCTATATTTTTTTTGTAAAATCTAAATATTAAACTTTAATAAATTAAGTGGGGATTGAAAATGAATTTCAATCAAATATTTTTTGTTTCATTTGAATCTTTAAAAACAAATAAACTAAGAACCTTTCTTACTATTCTTGGAGTTGTTGTAGGAATTTTTTCAATCATTGTTATAATGACTATAATAACAATGCTTCAAAGTACAATTGAAGAAGGAATGCAATTCTTAAGTAAAAACACTTTCGAAATTAGAAAATTTCCTGCAATAATGACTCATGGCACTTGGGAAAAATATAGAAATAGAAAAGATATTACTTTAGATGATTTTTATCGTTTTCAACAAATGATGACTGATGTTGAAGTAATGGGTGCTTATGAAGCGCAAGGCGGAAAGATTGTAAAATTTGGCAGCAGAGAGACAAATCCAAATTCAGCTATAGTAGGAGTTACTCAGGGAGTTTATAAAACTTTAAATCTAGACATTGAAGACGGAAGAGAATTTAGAGATTATGATATTGATTATAGTAATCATGTTTGTGTATTAGGAAATTATATAGTAGATAAAATATTTTACAATATTGATCCAGTGGGAAAAGAAGTTAGAGTTGATGGAAAGCCTTATACAGTAATTGGAGTTCTAAAAAAGAAACCAGCTCTCTTTGGAGAAACTCAAGATAATTATATTGTAATTCCAATTACAACTTATCAATCTATTTACGGACGAAAATCTGATGTTGATATAACAATTATGTCCAAATCAAAAGATAATTATGAAGCCACAATTCAAGCAGCTATAGGACATATGAGAACAATTAGAAAAGTATTGCCCGGTCAAGAAAATGATTTCGAAATTTTCAGTAATGAATCTGTAATTAATCAAATCAACGATATCACTTATGGGGTAAAAATTGGTGCAATGATCGTTTCAATTATAGCATTAATTGCTGCCGGAGTAGGTATTATGAATATCATGCTTGTTTCTGTTACAGAAAGAACAAGAGAAATCGGAATTCGTAAAGCTGTTGGTGCCAGAAAAAGAAATATATTAATGCAATTTATTATAGAATCAGTTGTTTTAAGTTTAATTGGGGGATTGTTAGGGATTATTTTGGGAGTAGGAATTGGAAATTTTGCTGGTTCATTTTTAAATGCAGCTACAGTTATTCCTTATGATTGGGTTGCTATCGGATTATCGCTTTGTGTAATAGTTGGAGTCATATTCGGCACATATCCAGCTTACAAAGCTGCTAATCTCGATCCTATTGAAGCATTAAGATATGAGTAATCGATTAAATTTTATATTGAGTTTCATTATCTCTTTGCATATGTTTTAATGTAATAATTTTATATTAGAAAATTTTAAGCGGGGAAGTTTATGAAATTCGAAAAAATCTTCTCTGTTTCATTTGAATCTCTGAGAACAAGCAAACTTAGAACCTTTCTTACAATACTTGGTGTTGTTGTAGGTATCTTTTCTATAATAGTAATAATGACAATAATTACTATGCTTCAAACAACAATTGAATCTGGTATTTCTTTCCTAAACAAAAATACTTTCCAAATACAAAAATATCCCGCAATACATACTGGTGGCCCTGGTTCATGGCAAAAATACAGAAACAGAAAAAATATTACTCTAGATGATTTTAAAAAATTGGAGGCAATCTTAAAGCAAGCAAAATATATGGGTGCTTCTCAGGATGTTTATGGAAAAGTTATAAAATACGGAAGTAGAGAAACAAATCCGAATATTTCAGTTATTGGAATAACAGTTGGAGCGATGAGAACTAATAATGTTACAATTCAAGAAGGAAGAGAAATACGGCAATCTGATATTAATTATTCAAATCATGTTTGTCTTTTGGGAATGGATGTAGTAGATAAATTATTTCCGAATTTTAATCCAATTGGACAAACGATACGAGTGGATAATCAACCGATGGAAGTGATTGGTGTAATGGAAAGGCAGCCTCAGTTTTTCGGCCAAAGCATGGATAATTATGTTGTTATTCCCATTTCAACTTTTCAATCTTTCTATGGAAGAAAAAATCGTAGTGTTGATATAACTATAATGTCTTACAGTAAAGAAGATTATAATTCAGTTATGGAAGCTGCAATTGGATATATGCGAACAATTAGAAAAATACCTGCTGGTAAAGAAAATGATTTTGAAATTTTCAGTAATGAATCGTTGATGGGACAAATAAATGATATAACTGGTGGTGTGAAAATAGGTGCTATTATAGTATCTATAATTGCATTGATAGCTGCAGGCGTTGGAATAATGAATATAATGTTGGTTTCTGTTACAGAAAGAACAAGAGAAATCGGAATTCGTAAAGCTGTTGGTGCTAGAAAAAGCAATATATTAATGCAGTTTCTACTTGAAGCTGTTGTATTATGTTTAATTGGCGGTGTACTTGGTATAATTTTAGGCGTTGGGATTGGAAATTTCGCTGGTTCATTTTTAAATGCTTCAACTGTAATCCCTTATGATTGGGTTGTTATCGGATTATCTTTATGTGTAATTGTGGGTGTTATCTTTGGAACATATCCGGCATACAAAGCAGCAAACTTGGATCCGATTGAAGCGCTTAGATATGAATAAGTTCTAATTAAAAAATTCATTTTATTATTGATCTTTGAATTGAATTTTTTATTAGTGTAAGTTTATCTTTGTACAAGAAATTATTGTAAAAAATTTTAGAATTAACTAAGTGAAATATTTTCCACGCAAATTAAATTTCAAAGCAATTTATCTTTTATTAATAGCAATCTTAATATCTTTAATTGGCTGCCGCGAAAATCCTACCGAGCCTGTTATTTCATCTCCTTCAATAATTTCAGAATTACATGTTGAGGGAAAATTTATTAAAACTTTAAATGGAACTGCTGTTCGTTTAGCTGGGGTAAACATTCCAAGCCTTGAATGGTCGAATCAAGGTGAGCATATCTCTCAATCAATTCAAGTAGCTGTAAAAGAATGGAATGCTGATGTAATCAGATTTCCAGTATGTCAAGATAGATGGTTTGGAAAAGCTGATGGACAAAGCGACAGTGGAAAATCATATAAAACAATTGTTGAAATGGCTATAAATCAAACAATTAATCTCGGCGCTTACGCAGTTATTGACCTTCATTGGTCTGATGCCGGAATTTGGGGCAGTTATTTGGGCCAGCATAAAATGCCTGATCAAAATAGCTTAATTTTCTGGAAAGATTTTGCAAAAAAATATTCAAACAATCCCGGAGTTCTTTTTGACCTTTACAATGAGCCACATGATGTTGATTGGAATATTTGGAAAAGTGGCGGTGAAGTTTCAGAAATTATTAATGGAAATAATATTTCTTATAATTCTATTGGACTGCAAAATTTAATTGATTCAATTCGATCTGAAGGCGCAAGAAATTTAGTAATAATTAATGGTTTGGATTGGGGCTATGATCTTAGCGGAGTTTTAAAGGGCTACGAATTATCAGATCCAAACGGTAACGGAATTATTTATGGCTCTCATATTTATCCATGGAAAGGTTCTGATTTTATTACTTGGGATTTGCATGCCGGATTAATTTCTAACTATCATCCTGTTTATATTGGTGAAGTTGGCTGCCAACCAGATCCTTATCAAGCAGATCCCAATATTTGGGCTCAAGAAATTATTCAATATATAAATTCTAGGAATTTGAGCTGGACTGCTTGGTCTTTTCATCCTTCAGCCTATCCTTGTTTAATTTCAGATTGGAATTATACTCCAACTTCATATTGGGGCATTTTTGTAAAAAATGCTTTATCAAACAGCAAAAAAGATAATATACTTTTTTAATTTTTTCTTAAAATTATATCTAATGGACTTGATAAAAGTATCACGTAAAATTAGATTTGGCATACACAAAACTGAAATCAACGTTTGAGATTAAAGAATATACTCTTCATCATTTTTGCAGGTTTAACTTTTTGTCAGTTAATTTCTGCACAAGAAAAATATTATACTTCAATTGTTACCGATACACTTCATGTTAATTTTGAAAACTCTTATAAACTTTCACACCCGGCTATAATTCCTTTTACAGAAACCGTCCGCTTGAATAAAAGACTCTTAAGCAAAAATGATTATCAGATTTCTTATCAAAACGCTTCCTTTAAATTATCCGATTCGCTTCATTATTCTATTTTTGATACCATTTTTATTACATACCAAGCGGTTCGAATTTTACTTAGGAATGAATATGAAAAACATATTCTCGTTTATAAATTTGAGGAAAAAACAGGCGATACATTAAGAGCGATTCAGAGTGCTGAGAATATTTTATCATCCGAGTCAATCTTCGGCAGCGGAATTGAAAAAAGTGGAACAATTGTAAGAGGATTTTCTGTTGGCACTACAAAAGATTTTTCTTTAACTAGCGGGTTGCGTCTGCAGCTTTCTGGAAGGCTTTCAAAAGATATTGAAGTAGTTGCTGCTTTAACTGATGAAAATAATCCAATTCAACCGGAAGGTAATACTGCGACACTTGAAGAATTGGATAAAGTTTTTATTCAAGTGAAACATCCGAATGCAATTGGAACTTTTGGAGATTATGAACTGCAAAAACAAAGCGGTGAGTTTGGTTTAATAGATAGAAAACTTCAAGGACTGCTTGGTGAATTTAATTATAATGGACAAAAAGCTTTCATTGCAATCGCAAGTTCAAAAGGCAAGTTTACAACTAACAAATTTAACGGCAGCGATGGAGTTCAAGGCCCATATCAACTTTATGGAGCAAACAACGAAAGAAATATTATAATAATTGCTGGTACTGAAAAAGTTTATATTGATGGAAATGAAGTTAAACGCGGTGAGAGAAACGATTATATTATTGATTATGCGAATGCTCAAATAACTTTTACACCAAATCGATTAATAACCGCTGCCAGCAGAGTTACGATTGACTTTGAATATACTGACAGACAATATTCAAGAAATTTTTTCGGAGCCGGAGTTGAATCGAAACTTTTCAATAATAAACTTGGGATTAATTTCCAATATTTGCAGGAAGGCGATGATGAAAATTCTCCAGTTGATATTACACTTTCGGATTCTGATAAAACTATTTTAGCTGCTGCAGGAAATGATAGATTTAAAGCAACAAAAACCGGAGTGTCTTTAGCGCCACCGGATTCTCAGGGAGTTATTCGTGGGCTTTATCAAAAAATTGATACTTTAATAAACGGGCAAACATATTCATATTATTTATATAATCCTGGAAATACAAATTCAATTTACAATGTTTCATTCAGTTATGTCGGAACTCAGCAAGGTGATTATATTCGCCAAAGCATCGGCAATTTTAAATTTGTAGGAATTAAGCAAGGCGACTACTTACCAATAATCTTTTTGCCGCTGCCTCAGCAAACTCAAGTCGGTGATTTAAATTTAAATTATTTCCCAGAGAAAGGAATCAGTTTGTCCATAGAGCTAGCCGGAAGCAATTTTAATCAAAATAAATTTTCTTCAATTGATAAAAGCAAAGATTTTGGATACGCCAGAAATATCTTTTTTAAAATTAATCCAAGAAAAATTGAAATCGGAAATTTGAGTTTGGGACAAATGGGAATTTCTTATAAAGATAGATTTATTCAAGATCGCTATTCTTCTCTCGACAGAATTAATTCGATTGAATTTAATCGCGATTTTAATGTTACAAATACTCAGACTCCGGAAAGTGAAACATTGCGTGAACTTAACTTAAATTTGATTCCAATAAATGAGCTGAATTTAAATTCTTCTTATTCTTATTTAAAACGCGGCGAAGATTTTTATTCTGATAGATTTAATAACGTTTTAAATTTTACAGACAATAAAAATTATTCGTTGAGTTATAATTTAGATTATGTTTCTTCGGATAATGCATCTTTAAAAACTAATTGGCTTAGGCAGCAAGGAAGCGGATATTATTCGTTCTGGAAATTAAAACCTGGAATAAGTTTTCTTGCTGAAGACAAAAAAGATACTCAATCAGGAATCGATTCGCTTTTCGTTACAAGCTTGAAATATTATGAGATTGATCCTTTTTTAGATTTGGTTGAATTTTATGGTTTTAAATTGACGACTAAATATTCTTTGAGAGAAGACTATCTGCCGCTAAATGGAATAATGACCGAACAAGCAAAATCTACAGGTGGAACGTTTGAACTTAATTATAGCGGAATCAGACAAGTAAATTCAACACTGAACTTAACGGTTGTAAATAAAAATTATAACGATTCTTTTAAGAAACTTGGTTATTTAAATAATCAAACTATTCTAGTTAGAACGCAAAGCAGATTTAATTTCGGTACTCCAGCAAATGGCGATCTTTATTATGAAGTTTCAACTCAAAGATCAGCTAAACTTCAGAGGGTTTTTGTACAAGTTGCTAAAGGCGCAGGAAATTATATTTATCTTGGCGATCTTAATCATAACGGCGTTCAAGATGAAAATGAATTTCAGCCGACCCTTTATGACGGCGATTATGTTTTAGTTACAGTTCCAACAGATAAACTTTATCCTGTAATTAATTTAAAGACAAGCACTCGCTGGAAATTTAATTATAAAGATATGTTTGATCAGAATTCATTAATGGGAAAAATTTTAAAACCGTTTTCATCAGAAACATTTTGGCGAGTTGAAGAAAATAGTCAAGAGCAAGATTATAAGAAAATTTATTTACTACAATTCTCGGATTTTTTAAATCCCGAAAAAACACTAAACGGCTCAAATTTTATTCAACAGGATATTTACCTTTTTGAAAATGATCCGGAATTTTCTGCGCGAATTAGGTATTCTCAAAAAAATAGTCTAAACCAATACAGCGATGGATTTGAACGCGGCTATAACCGAGAGAGAAGCTTAAGATTAAATTTTAAAATGATTACTGAAATTAGTAATCAAACTGATTTGGTAAATGAAAGCGATAATGTTAACGCTCCAATTACTTCAACAAGAAGAAGAGAAATTACAGGAAATAGTATTAACTCAGATTTTTCTTATCGGCCGCAGCAAAATATTGAAGTAGGTTTTAAATTTTCTGTCGGTAAAAGAGAAGATGATCTTCCAGTAAACCCGACAATAATAGACATAAATTCTCAGCTGTTAAGATTCAATTTTTCCTTTGCAGGAAGTGGAAGACTAAGAATTGAATTTGAGCGAGACGAATTAAATGCGAACACAACGCAAAATTATATTCCATTTGAAATGACTCAAGGAAATTTGGTCGGGAAAAATTATTTTTGGCGTTTTAATTTTGATTACAGACTTTCTGCAAATTTGCAATCAACTGTAAGCTATGATGGAAGAGCCCAAGGCGGTGATAAAACTGTGCATACACTGCGCGCAGAGGTAAGAGCTTTCTTTTAAATTAAAAATTAAAACGAGAATAACACTAACATTATTCAATCTAAAAAAAGGTTACTAAATGAAAATTATCTCTGAACTAATTGAGGCTCATGTTTTTAGAAAAACTAAAAACGGTATAGAATTTTTACTTTTAAAAAGATCTGGAAAAGAAATTTATCCAGGCTTATGGCAAATGGTTTCAGGTAAAATACGCAAAGGAGAAAAAGCATTTGAAGCTGCGTTAAGAGAAATAAAAGAAGAAACTAGATTAAAACCGCATAAATTTTGGACAGCACCAAACATAAATTCATTTTATTATCCAGAAAAAGATTATGTTTCTATTTTGCCGGTGTTTGCTGTTTTAGTGGATGAAGGTTCGAAAGTTAAAATTAGTGATGAGCATTCCGATTATAAATGGGTGAGTCCAACTAAAGCGAAAAAAATGTTAGCCTGGCCGGGCCAAAAAAATTCTGTTGATATTATTACTGATTACTTCACAAAGAAAATTAAATTCTTAAATTTTGTTGAGATTGAAATCAAATAGTAAAAGCCAATCATGTAAAATTAATTTTTATTCTTAATGGAAATTATTATTTTCATGCCGCTTTAATTAAATGCTCAGATAAAGAAATATGTTGGACGATAAATTAAGATGATTCCCCATATTTAAACTTCAAATGACCACGAATTATTATCCGATGATAAATATCAATAACTTTTTAACTTTTCAATTATAGAATTGCTAATGAATATTTTAAAAAGTTTAAAGTCATAATATAGTTTTACAATATCAATTTTGTATTTTTATTTATTTAAGAAAGGAGCAGCAAAATGTTAAAGAAAGTATTGAATTATTTTCTATTACTTTTCTTTTTATCATTGATTTCAATCTATGGAATGCCTCAGCAAAAAGAAAAAGCTATGCATAAGGATTCAACGGATCTTTTTGCCGATTTGAAATTTAGAAATATTGGCCCTGCAGTTGCTGGCGGAAGAGTAAGTGCAGTAGTTGGAGTTCCAGATAACCCAAGCATTTATTATGTAGGTGCTGCGGGCGGCGGCGTTTGGAAAACCACTGATGAAGGAAGTTCATGGAAAGCGATTTTTGAAAAATATCCCTCTTCAATTGGTGCGATCGCTTTAGCTCCTTCAAATCCAAATTTAATTTGGGTTGGTACCGGCGAAGCCAATATTCGTAATGATGTTCTAGATGGACATGGTATTTATTATTCACCAGACGGTGGAACAACCTGGGATTTTATGGGATTAAAAAATGTTGGGCAAATTTCGAAAATAATTATTGATCCAAATAATCCTAATATAATTTTTGTTGCTGCTATTGGCCACGCATGGGGCCCAAATGAAGATAGAGGATTGTACAAAACAATTGATGGGGGAAAGACATGGAAAAAAGTTTTGTTTGTAAATGATTCAACTGGTGTAAGCGATGTAGTTTTTGAACCAGGAAATACTCAAATACTTTTAGCTGGAACGTGGCAAGTCGTAAGACATCCTTGGGGACTAATTGACGGTGGAAAAGGCAGCGGAGTTTATCAATCGAAAGACGGCGGTGAAACTTGGAAGCGACTGGATAAAGGTTTACCAAAAGGATTGATTGGAAGAATTTCTTTTGCAACTTCGTTAAGTAATCCTCAACATGTTTACGCATTGATAGAATCGAATCATGGAACACTTTGGGACAGCCATGATTTTGGAGACCATTGGAATATGGTTAGTAACAATCATACCTTGAATGTACGTCCATTTTATTTTTCTAGAATGGAAGTTGCGCCCAATAACGATGAAACTGTTTATTTCCTTTCATTCTTAATAACAAAATCTACTGACGGTGGCAGAACAACAAAATCAATAAATAATTCAATACATGTTGATCATCATGCAATTTGGATTGATCCGATAAATCCAGAAAGAATTATTGAAGGAAATGACGGCGGTGCTTATGAGTCATTAAACGGCGGAAACAACTGGAGATATTTTAATAATATTCCAATTGAACAATTCTATCAATGTGCAACCGACACTTTGCTTGCATATAATATTGGAGGCGGTTTGCAAGACAACAACGCTTGGTATGGCCCTTCACATAATCTTAACGGCGGAAACATTGATGGCTATCATTGGTTTCCTGTTGCCGGCGGTGACGGCGAATATGTTGTGCCAGCTCCTAGCGATCCAAATATAATTTATTCTGAATCGCAAGATGGATTTTTAAATCGTCTTGATTTGAAAACTGGATTACGTTATGAAATCCGTCCATATCTTTTTGATGCTGGAGATAAAAAACCTGCTGACTTAAAATATAGATTCAATTGGACAACGCCAATTGCAGTTTCATACCACAATGCAAATGAAGTTTATCTTGGTGCAAATGTTTTATTCAAAACAACGGATGGTGGAGATACTTGGAAAGTTATTAGTCCGGATTTAACAAGGGATGATAAATCCAAACAGCAAATTAGCGGCGGCCCAATCAACTATGATATCAGCGGTGCAGAAACTTATGGAACTATAATTTCAATTAGTTTATCTCCTCAAGATTCAAAAGTAATTTGGATTGGAACTGATGATGGCCAAGTTCAATATACAAAAGATGGCGGCGAGCATTGGACTAATGTAACTAGAAATATTCCTAATCTTCCGGAATGGGGAAAAATTTATCAGATTGATGTTTCGCCATTTTCACCTTCAACTTGTTACATCATAGATGACCGACATATGCTTGATGATCGAAAACCTTATGTTTATAGAACAGATGATTACGGAAAAACTTGGACTTTAATTACAAAAAATTTACCAGATGATGAACCAGCACATGTAGTGAGAGAAGATCCAAACAAAAAAGGATTTTTATTCTTAGGAACTGAAACGAGCTTGTATTTTTCAACTGATAATGGAAACAATTGGACTAAAATGAAAAGTAATTTTCCAACGGCTCCAGTATTTGATTTAAAATTCGTAAAGCAGACTCACGATCTTGTTGTCGCGACTCACGGCCGCGGAATTTTTGTTTTAGATAATATTACTCCTCTTGAAAATTTTGATAAAAAAGTTGAAGAAAATGATTTTACATTTTTTACAACTCTGCCGGTTTATCAATTATACACTTGGTGGAAAGGCGGATTTGATGAACCTGGTAAATACTCAGCACCAAATCCTCCTGGAGGAGCTGTAATTAATTATTATTTAAAATCAGAAATCAAACCTTCAAAAGAAAAAGGCAAGCATGATTCAGTGCCTGTATTAATAAAAATTCTAAACATGGATGGAAGTGAGATAGATACACTTCATGGAACCACAAAAGAAGGATTAAATCGGTTGGAGTGGAATCTTCATTACAAAAGCGGCGTTCCGCTTGCTGCCGATACAGTTCATGGTAGAAGAGGTGGGGTACATTATGGACCTGAAGTATTACCAGGCACTTATAAAATATCAATTACTGTAGATGGAAAAACTGAAACTCAAAATATTGAAGTGAAAGCTGATCCTCGAATGAATTATAATTTTGAAGCTGCGAAATCTCAGTTTGCTGCTGTTAAAAAAGTACAGGACGATATTTCTACAATGAATGCAATGTTAAATCGAATTGATGTTATTCATAATCAAATTGAAAATTTCAATTCCTCAGTAAAAGGAATTACCAGTAAACCTTTAGATAATGAAAATGAATACCACCCAATTTTATTTAAAGGCCATCAAATTGACTCGGCATTAATTGCATTGAAAGATACAATCTTATCAACTAAAGCTCAGAAAGGTGTAGGTGAAGATGATATCCATTATCTTTCTCACTTCCATGATTGGTTTGGCGGGCTTTATTATTCTATTGCTGGTGCATATGATAAAGCACCATCTCAAGTCCAATTAGATCAAATGAATGAGCTTGAAGGACAGTTAAAAATTTATCTAGATAAGTTTAATGAAATTTTAGGGACTTCAATTCCGGAATTTAATACATTAGCATCTGGTAAAAGTTTACCAATATTGTTAGCTGGAGAAAAAATTATTCTGAAATAAAACTTTAATACACAAGGGACGTGAACAACGTCCCATTATTATTTTATTCAGATTAAAAATTATGGTTTAAGTAACGTTTTATTTATTTTTGATAACAATTTTTTAAGACAAATTAAGGATAAAACTTTGGGATTATTAGTTGTTGGTTCACTCGGTTTGGATACAGTTGCAACGCCTTTTGATAGAGTTGAAAACGCATTAGGTGGTTCAGCTGTCTATATTTCTCTTGCAGCTAGTTATTTTAGCGGACCAATTTATTTGGTTGGAGTAGTTGGCGAAGACTTTCCTAAAAAATATATTAAACTTTTGGAAAATCATAATATAGATCTTGAAGGACTTCAAATCGTGCAAGGTGGAAAAACTTTTCGATGGTCTGGAAAATATCATTACGATTTAAATGTTCGAGATACTTTATTAACCGAGTTGAATGTTTTTGAAGAATTTAATCCGATTATTCCCGATAAATTTAAGAAATCAAAATTTGTTTGTCTTGGTAATATTGATCCAACACTTCAAATAAAAGTTTTAGATCAAATGGAAAACCCGCAATTTGTTGTTTGCGATACAATGAATTATTGGATTGAAGGCAAAATGGATGCACTTTCCGTGCTGTTGAAAAGAGTTAATGTTTTAATAATTAACGATTCGGAAGCAAGACTGTTAGCCAAGGAAGCAAATCTTATAAAAGCATCAAAAAAAATTAGGGACATGGGTCCGGAAATTTTGATAATTAAAAAAGGTGAGCATGGTGCACTTTTATTTGCAGATGATATGGTTTTTTCTGCACCAGCATATCCTATGGAAATGATTTATGATCCGACTGGCGCTGGTGATTCATTTGCAGGAGGTTTTACTGGTTATCTTCATAAAACGCAAGATTTGAGCCACGAAAATATGAAGCGAGCTGTAATTTATGGAAGTGCAATGGCTTCATTTTGTGTAGAAAAATTTAGTACCAAAGGATTAGAAGATTTAGAATATCTTCGTGTCCATGATAGATATAGAGAATTTCTTGATCTATCAAGATTTGATGATAAATAAATCTGTTAAATAAATTCCTAACTTTTCTTTTCTGGAAGTTTGAAAATATTTTAAAATGGGTAAAGAATATTTTTCCATAAAATTTGAAAATGATAATTTGATCTTTTTAGATCAGACGAAACTTCCTTTAGAAGAAAAGTATGTTACATCTGATGACTACGAAAGAATTTCCGAAGCTATAGAGAAACTTGAAATTAGAGGAGCTCCGTTAATTGGTATTGCTGCTGCTTATGCGCTTGCATTATCAATAAAAAATGCATCAAAAGAAGTTTTAATTGAAAAGTTTAATTTAGCGTTTAATAGACTTCATCGAACTAGACCAACCGCAGTTAATCTTTTTCATGCTTTGAATGAGATTAAAAACGTTTTTGAAGCGAATAAAAATTCGGAAGATATTTATCAGATTGTTTTAGAAAAAGCAAAACAATTTCATCAAGAAGATATAGATAAGTGTGAACGAATTGGATTTAATGGATTAGCAATTTTCAAAAAAAAATCTACGGTTCTAACACATTGCAATACTGGAAAGCTTGCTACCGGTGGCGATGGGACAGCTTTCAGTGTTATTAAAAAAGGATTTGAGAAAGGACTTGTAGAATTTGTTTATGCTGATGAAACTCGTCCTTTGCTTCAAGGTTTACGATTAACATCTTTTGAGCTGGAAAGAAATGGAATTCCATTTGCAATCCAATCAGATTCAATGGCGGCTGTTTTAATGCAGCAATCAAAAATTGATTTGGTAATTGCTGGCGCCGACAGGATTGCATTAAATGGCGACTCAGCAAATAAAATTGGGACTTATAATCTTGCTGTACTTTGTAATTATCATAATATTCCATTTTACATTGCTGCGCCTACCACAACTATTGATAATAAAATTGCTACTGGATCAGAAATAGAAATTGAAATCAGAAATAAAAAAGAATTACTAACGATTAATGGGATTCAGGTTGCTCCAAATCATTATGAAACTTTTTCACCAGCTTTTGATGTCACTCCTTCACACCTTATTAGCGGAATTATAACTGAAGATAAGATTTATACTTTTCCATACAATTTTATAAAATGAATGAGATTGTAAAAACTGAAGCTATAGTATTAAGTAAATTAAATTATGGCGATTCAAGTAAAATAGTTTCATTGTATACAAATGAATTTGGTAAACTTTCTGCCATTATAAAAGGTGGAAGGAACGCAAAATCTAAAATTGGATTGGTAGTAGATGTTCTGAATCATATCCAAATTATTTTATACAAAAAAGATACTCGAGAAATTCAGGTCATTTCCGATGCCTCATTACTTTCTCCTTTCTTAAAAATTAAAGATGATTTTGATAAATTAAAATTTGCTCAAGCAATTATCGAGTTATTACAAAAATTAACAGTTGAACATGAAATTAACCATAGATTGTTTAGGGGAGTTATTCGAATCTTAGCTTTGCTAAATTCATCTAATGAAATGCCTATAATTCTATTTGGTAGATTTTTTATATTTTTTTTAGAAGAATTGGGCTATGCAATTCAGCTTGATGAATGTTCTGTATGCGGTAAAACAAACATTTATAATAAAGAATTGTCATATAATTTAGAAATTGGTATTTTATGCGATGAATGCAGGCATAATCATCTTGAGTCCTACGTCATAAATCCGGAACTTTTTAATTATTTGAATTGTCTAAAGTTTAACAAAAAAATAGAATTAACAAATGTTTCGGTAGCAGAAAAATCTATTTTATTCATGGAAAAATATTTAATGTTTCATATTCCGGATTTCAGAGGAATTCAGTCGTTAAAAATTTTCAAATAAAAGTTACAGTATCGAAAGTTTATTTAAATACAATTTTGATAAAAAAATAATGATTTATTAATCGGAGGAAAAAATGAAATCGAAAGGCTTATGGGGTGCATTAGCTTTAGTATTCGTTGGTATTATTTTCGGGGCAGTTCTTGTTTCTGGATTTGGATTAGTTAGACCAAGTATGGCAGATATTAAATTAGGCGCGCCAATGCCTCCAGTTACTTTAAATGCTAATGCTTCGGAATTTAGTAAAGCATTTATTGAAGTAGCAAAAAATGTAACGCCAGAAATAGTTCAAATTACAGTTGTTGCTAAAACAGAAAATCCACATGGTAATTTATTCTTTTTCCCATTTCAGAATATGCCAAAAGAAGAGGAAGGTTCTGGAAGTGGAATTATAATTACGCATGATGGATATATAATTACAAATAACCATGTTGTTAAAGATGCTAAATCAGTAAAAGTTAATTTATATGATGGCAGAACATTTACAGCTAAGGTTATTGGTACTGACCCACTTACAGATATTGCTGTTATTAAAATTAATGCAAGTAATTTACCTGTTGCTTATTTAGGCGACTCAGATAGTTTAAAAGTTGGGCAATGGGTAATGGCAATTGGAAATCCTTTATCTTTAACATCAACTGTAACACAAGGAATTGTAAGTGCATTGGGACGAGGTCGTCTTGGATTAATTAATAATAGCTACGGAGTTGAAGATTATATACAAACAGATGCCGTCATTAATCCTGGTAACAGCGGCGGAGCTTTAGTAGATCTTTCCGGTGCGGTAGTTGGTGTTAATGCCGCAATTGCAACAAGTACTGGCAGTTATATTGGATATGGTTTTGCAATTCCAATTAATTTAGTAAAATCAGTTTCAAAAGAATTAATCGCTTATGGAAAAGTTACAAGAGGATATATTGGAGTTCAAATTGGCGAAGTTGATGATGCAATTGCTAAATCTCTTGGAATGAATAAGCCTGAAGGTGTAATTGTGCAGTCAATAGTTCCAGGTGGTGCTGCTTCAAAAGAAGATATTAAACCTGGCGATGTTATTCTAAAAGTTGATGGAAAATCTGTTAATAAACCAAATGAATTGCAGGCAATGGTAGCAACAAAATCCGCAGGCTCAAAAGTTAATCTCACAATTTTTAGAAACGGAAAAGAAATCGACAGATCAGTAACGTTAAAAGAAAGAGCTGATGATACAAAGAACGAACCTGTTATTAACAAAGATAATTCAGATGAAAATAATTCTGAATCCAATACGGTTGATCTAAAAAGTATTGGGCTAAGTGTTAGAAACTTAACTTCTCAAGAAAGATCAGATTATAAAGTATCAAACGGAATTATTATTTCTGATGTTAAACCTTACGGCGAAGCCCAAAATCAGCAGCTTGGACAAGGAATGGTAATAACTGAAGTAAATAAAGAACCAATTAAAAATGTCACAGACTTTAAAAAGATTGTTGACTCTAAGAAAGGTTCTGCAATTTTAGTTAAGGTTGTTGATAGCAAAGGTACCAGCATGTTTGTTGGTCTCGAGATTCCTGAATAATAGCTTGAATTATAAATTTATGACGAACGCCCGAAGAACATTCGGGCGTTTTTTTTATATTTACTCCTAAAATATTTGGAGAAAAAATGATTAGATTTCTTACGGCGGGGGAATCTCATGGAAAAGCTTTGACGACTATTGTTGAAGGATTTCCATCAAATTTAAAAATCGAAAATGAATATCTAAATTTTCATTTGAAACGCAGACAAGCAGGTTACGGCAGAGGCCTTAGAATGAAAATTGAATCTGATACTGCTGAAATACTTTCGGGAATTAGATTTCAAAAAACTCTTGGTTCTCCAATTTCATTGTTAATTCGAAACAGAGATTGGGAAAATTGGATTGAAAAACTGTCTCCGGAAAATAAAAAATCCAAAGTAGAAAAAATTACAATTCCACGCCCAGGCCACGCTGATCTAGTAGGCATTTCAAAATATAATTTTGATGATATTAGAAATTCAATTGAAAGATCGAGCGCTAGAGAAACCGCCGCAAGAGTTGCTGCTTGTTCAATTGCGAGAAAATTTTTAGAAGAATTTGGGATTTCAATCGGCAGTTTTGTAGAAAGTATTGGTGGAATTTATCCTAAAAATAATTTCGCAAAAAATCTTTTTAATAATGATCTGCCAAAAAAATTTAATGGTTGGGATTTATCAGAACAAGCAGATAAAAGTGAAGTTAGAGTTTTAGAAAAAGATCACGAAGAAAAAATTATTAATAAAATAAAAACAGCTAAGAAAAAAGGAGACACCCTTGGCGGAACTTTTTTCGTCGTTGCCACTGGAGTTCCAACTGGATTAGGAAGCTTCGTTCATTATGATACAAAACTTGATGCAGAAATCGCTCATTCCTTTATGTCTATAAATGCAGTTAAAGCAGTTTCAATTGGAACCGGATTTGAAGCAGCAGAAAAATTTGGATCGGAATCGCATGATGAAATTATTTTAAAGGAAAAAACTTTTTCGAGGAAAACAAATCGAGCCGGTGGGATTGAAGGCGGAATATCTACTGGACTTCCTATCATTGTTCGTGCAGCGATGAAACCGATTGCAACTTTAATGAGTCCGATTGAGAGTGTTGATTTGCAAACTATGAAATCTGTTGATGCTCGCCGTGAAAGGAGCGATTTTGTTGCCGTACCAGCATGTGCTGTTATTGGTGAATCTATGCTAGCATGGAGCCTTGCAAAGTATTTTATTGAGAAATTTGGCGGAGATTCGTTAGAAGAAACAAAAGATAATTATAAATTATATCAGCAAAAATTAAATAATAGGATTAAGAAAAATTTCCAAAAGTAAAAATACTTCATATTACTGAAAGCTGAGTTATGATAGTTATAAAAAGTTTTACATTTAATTTATTTTCTGAAATAACTTATGTTGTTTGGGATGAATTAACAAAAGAAAGTGCGATTATAGATCCTGGCTGTTCAAATATTTCTGAAGAGGAAAAATTATCAAATTATATTTCTGAACATAATCTTGAAGTAAAATATTTAATAAATACTCATTGCCATATCGATCATATTTTGGGTTGCAATTTTGTTAAAGAAAAATATAATCCAATTTACTTTATTCCCGAAAGAGATTTATTTCTTCTTGATAGAGCTGAAATTCAAGCTTCAGCATTTGGATTGGAAATTAAAAAGCTTCCAAAACCTGACAATTATTTATCAGAAGAATTGCAATTACAATTGGGCAGATCTATAATTACATTTTTATATACGCCCGGGCACACACCTGGCGAATTTTGTATCTATTTTGAAAGAGAAGCATTTTGTATTACTGGTGATGTACTTTTCAAAAATAGTATTGGCAGAACAGACCTTTGGGGAGGCGATTATAATACTTTAATTCAATCTATTAAAACAAAATTATTTTCGCTTCCAGAAAATGTAACCATTTATCCAGGCCATGGCGAAAGTAGTAAGATTGGGTTAGAAAAAAATGAAAATCCTTTCTTACACGAATTTAGTAAATCCTAATTGTTGATATATATTTTCAGATTAGATATATTCAAATAAATATTTTATACAATTTTGTTCAAATATTTTAAAAACCAACATTCTATGAGAATGAAAAAAAACGCAGTAAAAAATTTTCATAAGTTACTCTTTCTTTATTTCATTCTTTGGATTTTACTTTTTGAATTTATTTTACCAGTCAATAATATCTTACCAAAACCATCGGTAGTTTTGTTATCATTTAGTGCTTTATGGAACGATTATAAATTACCATTAAATTTTATTTCAACTGTATTTGCAATTTATTTTTCCATGGCGCTAGCTTATTTTACTGTATGGCTGCTAAGAGTTTATTTAATAAAGAGTAATCATGTGATATCTGATTTTATCTTTTCTCTACATTGGTTTGGAGAATTTGTCCCTTGGATAATTATAGGCATATTCTTGATATACTGGCTTCCTTCTTCAGAATATGTTAAATATATTTTTATTTTTTCCACTTCATTTTTTTCAATAATCACACATTTAAAGAAAGAAATGAAAAATATTAAAAATGAATATATCGACTCAGCGGTTTCTTTAGGAGCAAATGAAAAAAATATTGCTAAAAAAATTATTTGGAAAGGATCGCAGCCGAAAATATTTGATCATTTAAGAATTTTGAATTTCCAATTATGGTCGCTTATTATAGTTTTTGAATACATTAGCAATAGAAATGGTTTAGGAATTATTTATAAACATGCATTAGAGTATAAAGATTTGTCAGCACTTTTCACCTTATTAATTATTACTGGTATCAGCGTTTACATTGGGTCTAAATTAATCCTTTATTTGAAAAACAAGTTTTATCATTGGAGTTTTGTTTGAGTTCTGAATTTTTATTAGAAGTAAATAATATTTCAAAGTGGAATTATGGACTTGCTGGAGCTAAACAATTAATTTTAGATGATATTTGTTTTAAAATAAAAAACAATTCTAATTCAGGAAATATAGTTTCTATTCTAGCACAAAATTCTTTAAGTAAAACTACACTTCTTAAAATTATCTCTTCTATCGAAAAACCATCACAGGGAAATATCATTTTATTTGGGAAGGAATATAATAAACCAACTGGTGATATTGCTTACATTCCAGAAGAACCATCTTCCTTTCCTTGGATGAGTGTAAAACAAAATATTCAATATGCATATGAATTAAAAAACGATATTACGAATAATCAAAAAATAATAAATGAATTAATTTCATCAGTTGGATTAGATGGATATGAGAATCATTTCCCACACGATAAAAGTTTAGGATTTAGGTTTAGAATTTCTTTTGCTCGTGCTTTAGCTGTCAGTCCCAAAATTATTTTATTTGAAAATCCTTTCGGAAATTTGCATGGTGAAACAAAAAGTGAAATAATTTCACTTGTTAATAATTTGACCGATAAATTGAACCTAACAATTCTCTATACCACTTCAAATATTAATGAAGCAATATCAGTTTCTAATAAAATTGTGTTAATGAGCTCTCATCCAGGAAAAATTATTAATGAATTTGAAATTGATAAAAAACAAAATTTAGATTTGAATTCTGATTATTATAATTCAATTAAGCTTTTGATTGAAAAGTCTTACAAGTGACAAATATTGTTTAGAATTACATTAATAATGATAAAAAATGATTTCAAACTCATTAAATTTTTCTCATCATATAATTTATAATTCTCTTAATAAATGAGATAAAAATGATTAATAAAAATGATGAACTAATTAAAAGGAAAGAAGAAGCGAAACTTGGCGGCGGTTTGGATAAAATAGATAGCCAGCATAAAAAAGGAAAATTAACAGCCCGAGAAAGAATTGAATTATTAGTAGATGAAGGCAGTTTTGAGGAAATCGATATTTTCGTCAAACATCGAGCAACAGATTTTGGACTAGACAAACAGCATTATCCTGGAGATGGAGTTATAACCGGATTCGCAAAAATAAACAACAAGCAAGTTGCATTATTTAGTCAAGATTTTACGGTTTTTGGCGGCTCATTATCAGAAGCGCATGCAGAAAAAATTGTTAAAATATTGGAAATGGCTATGAAAATTGGTGTTCCTGTAATTGGATTAAATGATTCTGGAGGAGCAAGAATTCAGGAAGGTGTTGTTAGTTTAGGTGGATATGCAGATATATTTCTTCTTAATACATTAGCATCAGGAGTTGTACCTCAAATTTCAGTCGTGCTTGGTCCTTGTGCAGGCGGTGCTGTTTATTCGCCGGCAATTACTGATTTTATTTTTATGGCAAAAAGTACTAGTTATATGTTTGTTACGGGACCAAATGTTGTAAAAACTGTAACTCATGAAGAAGTCAGTTTTGAAGATTTAGGAGGAGCCGAAACTCATGCTTCTAAAAGTGGAGTAGCGCATTTTATTTATGAGAATGAAATAGAAACTTTGACAAATGTTCGACGTCTAATGAGCTTTCTGCCTCAAAATTTTATGGATAAACCGATAGATGTAGAATTTAATTTTGAAGATCTTTTTCCAGATGAAAGATTAAATGAAATAGTTCCGGAAAATTCCAATAAACCATATGATATGAAGCAGATAATTAATTTGATTGTAGACAATAATGATTTTATGGAAGTTCAATCAAATTATGCCGAAAATATTATTGTTGGTTTTGCAAGAATTGGCGGAATGTCCGTCGGAATTGTCGCCAATCAGCCCGAAATTCTTGCTGGAGTTTTGGATATTAACGCTTCTGTTAAAGGCGCGAGATTTGTTAGGTTTTGTGATGCGTTTAATATTCCACTTTTAGTTTTAGTTGATGTACCTGGTTTCCTTCCTGGAACAGAACAAGAATGGAATGGAATTATTAGACATGGTGCTAAACTTTTATATGCATTTTGCGAAGCGACTGTTCCTAAAGTTACTGTAATTACAAGAAAAGCATACGGCGGCGCTTATGACGTTATGAATTCAAAACATGTTAGAGGTGATTTTAATTTTGCTTGGCCTTCTGCTGAAATTGCTGTAATGGGACCAAAAGGTGCTGTAGAAATTATATTTAAAAAAGAAATTTCAAATTCTAAAGAGCCAGAAAAAGAATTGGAGAACAAATTATCTGAATTTATTGAAAAATTTGCAAATCCTTATATTGCTGCAGAAAGAGGATATATTGACGATATAATATTGCCAAAAGACACTAAAATTAAATTGATTAATGCATATAAAATATTAAAAACTAAAGTAGATAAAAACCCTAAGAAAAAGCATGGGAATATCCCATTATGATTTTTTAATTAACTAACCCCTTAATAAATGATAAATTATGAATTTTATTTCATTTTTTACTTGATTAAACAGTTTATAGGACTTATATTGAAAGTGTAATTTAAAAATATGGAGAAAGCATGATTAAAAGAATTTTACCAGTCATTGCTATCTCTTTATTCGGGCTATTATTAAATTCATGTGGATCGAATAAAGAAATATCAAAGGATGAAAATTCCAAAAGTAACCAAACAACAATTCAAAAAGTTGGAATAGTTTCTGAAATGTTAGAGCAAGCAAGACAATATTATGTTGCTGCACTAGCAAAAGAAGAACAAAATAGTACTACAGAAGCTGTTTCCAATTATGAATCCGCTCTTAGAATAATAAATAATTTAAGTTACTATCCTGGAATTGAACAAAACGAAGCCTACCTTGAATTAGAAAAATCTGTTATAGACGATTATAAAAAATATGTAGATGGACTTCCGGAACTTCCATCAAATGTATCATTTGCTGCTTTGGAAGAATGGATGGGAAAGTCTATGCCTGAAGTGAAAGAAAAAGCTCCGGAAAAAACAAAAGAATCGACTAAAACAGTTGTTGCTTCAGAAATACCGTTAGAAGAAAATTCTTATGTCGATCAGTGGATTGATTATTTTACTGGTCGAGGAAGAGATCATATGCAGCTTTGGCTAGAGAGATCAGGTAGATATTTTCCAATGATGACTAAAATTTTTAAGCAAGAGAATTTGCCCACACAGTTGATATATTTAAGTATGGTAGAAAGTGGCTTAAATCCAACAGCTCGCTCATGGGCTAGTGCAGTTGGGCTTTGGCAATTCATAAAATCGACTGGAAGACTTTACGGTTTACATTCTGATTTTTATTATGATGAAAGACGTGATCCGGAAAAAGCAACTATGGCTGCAGCCAAACACTTAAAAGATTTATATAATGACTTAGGTGATTGGTATCTTGTACTAGCTGCTTATAATGCTGGTGAAGGTAGAATTATGCGTGCAGTACAAAGATCCGGAGAAAATAATTTCTGGGATTCGCGAGAATACTTACCCAGAGAAACAAGAAGTTATGTACCTCAGTACATTGCAGTAAGTCTGATTGCAATGAATCCAGAAAAATATGGTTTTACAAATATTAATTATGAGAAACCATTTGAATATACAACATATCAAATTAAAGGTGCAGTTGATCTAAATTATCTTGCAAAATGTGCTAACGTAGATGTTGAGACTTTGCAAGAAATGAATCCTGAACTTACTCAAATGAGCACACCTGCTGGAATAGCTGACGGATATCCATTAAAAATACCAAAAACATCATTGCAAACCTTTGCAGCTAATGTGGTAAATATTCCACAAAGTGCAATGAGAAATTATTTGGTACATACAGTTCGTCGTGGTGAAACATTGGCCAGAATTGCTGCTCATTATGGGGTCTCTAAATATGATTTAGCTGAAGCAAATAATATTTCAGTTAGATCAAGAGTTTATAAAGGTGTAAAACTAAGAATTCCTGTATCGAACATTTCAGATGATAATTTTGCATATAATACAAATATTGAAACTGCAGAAGATAATTCTAGTAAAAATCAAAATACACATGATACTGAATTAGCTGTTGATGAAACAGATTCTGACGAATATGTTTCTCCGTATCTTTCTTTGAATAAAAATAATAGCAGTGATAGTTTAAACATAGATAAACAAAGCGAAGATATAGCTTCTACAGACAATACAGATCAAAGTGACGAAAACAATACAGTATCTGAAAGAGCTTTAGTGCCAGAAGGTATGGTCGCAGTTCATTATAAAGTAAAAAAGAATGATAATCTTTTAGGCATTGCAGATCTTTTTAATTCAAAAGTTATTGATATAAGAAATTGGAATAATATTCCATATACACAAAGCATTTCTGTTGGGCAAGAACTTGTTGTTTATGTACCTTCAGATAAAAAAGATTTTTATGCAAGTTTAGATAACCAAACTGCAGCAGAAAAAACTTCTTCTAAATCAAATTTGTTAAAACAGAATAACGAAGTTATATATTACAGAGTTAGAAGAGGCGATAATCTTAATTTAATAGCTAATAAATTTGGAGTTGATGTTAATTCCTTAAAAGAATGGAATAAAATTGAAGGAAACAAAATTAATTATGGAGATAAATTAAAAATATATTCAAATAGATCTGAAAAATATATTGCTGCTGTAGAAAAAAGTACTGTTCATTCCAGATCAAATATTTATAGATATAAAGTGAAACGCGGTGATTCAATTTATGAACTTTCTTCTAAGTTTGGAGTTCCGATTGTGACATTGAAAAGATGGAATGGACTGAAAAAAAACAATTTAAGAATTGGACAAACTCTAAAAATTTATGAGAATGACAATGCAGAATCTTTAGGTGACAATTCTCCAAAAACATCCGCAAATATAAATTATTATAAAGTAAAACAAGGCGATGCTATAAGTCAGATTGCTGACCTTTATAATGTTTCTGTTACCAGCATTAGAAAATGGAATAATTTAAGAAGCAATAAAATTGAAGCTGGTAAAACATTAAAAATTTACTCTGATTCTGATGTAAATGACATAGGGGATAATTCATCTGATGAATCCGGTGCTGAATATTATAATGTAAAACGCGGAGATACAATCAGTAAAATTGCAGAAAAAAATAAAGTTTCTGTAAAAGACATTAAAAAGTGGAATGGTCTTTCGGATGATAATATTACTGCTGGAACAAAATTAAAAGTTGTTGCTGAAGCATCGAAAAAAGCAGTTAAAGAAAAAATTAATAAAAAATCATCTGTAGAAAAAATTGCAAATAAAAAATTAGAAATTCATAAAGTAAGAAAAGGCGAATCTTTATATTCAATTGCTAGAGCTCATAATATGAGCCTTGAAGAATTGAAAAAGCTTAACAAACTTTCTAGTTCTGAAATAAAGATTGGACAAAAAATTAGAGTTGAATAATTAATGTTACTTTTATTATCGCTTTTATTTTAGAGATTTTCTATTTAAAATAGTTCTGAAAAATTTTATTTAACTTATAGCCGTTAGGGGTGTTGCCCCGTTTGTATCGGGATGACTGAGAACAAACCCTAAAACCTGATCTGGATAATGCCAGCGTAGGGAAACGGGCTAAAAAATAATTAGGTTTTAGCCGTTTCTATAAACGGCTTTTTTATTAATTAGAGGATAAAAATGAAAAACTTAATTATTTTTTTTGTACTATTTAGTCAAATTATTTTACCCCAAGAAAAATTACTCAAAGGAAAAGTAATTGATTCTGCGACTCTTCTACCGCTTCAAAATGCAAATGTTTATATTGAAGGGAAAAACATTGGTATTACTACAAAATTAGATGGCCAATTTGAACTAAAAGGGAAAATTACGCAACAGGATATTTTGGTAGTTAGTTTTGTTGGATATTCGACTGCAAAAATCAAAATAACAGAAACTGACTTTAATCAATTTATGACAATAAAACTAGTTCAGAAAGTAATTCCATCCCAAACAGTTTTAGTAGAAGGTAGCATCGGAAAAGAAGGAATAAGCCCTTTAGCGTTCAACGTAATTACACAAAAAGAAATTCAAAAAAATTATGTTGTTCAAGATGTTCCAGAATATTTAAGTCAATTGCCGTCAACAACATTTTATTCAGAAAATGGAAATGGGATTGGTTACAATTATCTAAACATTAGAGGATTTGATCAAAGACGAATTTCAGTTTCAGTTAATGGAATACCTCAGAATGATCCCGAAGATCATAATGTTTATTGGCTTGATATGCCAGACCTTCTTGGCAATACTGCTGTTATTCAAGTTCAACGCGGTGCTGGTTCTGGAATAATTGGTTATCCAGCAATCGGCGGTTCGATAAACATAATTACTTCTACATTTTCCAATAGTCCACAAATTGATTTTTCTTATTCTCTCGGAACTTTCAACACAAGAAAATACAGCGCATCATTCGGTAGTGGATTAATTGATAATAAATATTCAATTTATGCTAAGTTGTCTCAAATCCTTAGCAGTGGATATAGAGATAATTCATGGGTGCAGTACAATGCATATTATTTGTCTGCAGTTAGATATGATAAAAATTTTACAACACAAATCAATTTGTACGGAGGCCCTATCGCTGATGGTCTTGCGTATACTGGTTTGCCAAAATTTGCTATTAAAGATAAGAATTTAAGAAAAGCGAATTATTCTGATTGGGGAACAGATTCAAGCGGCTATACTTATACTGTTTTAAGAAGGCCAACCGAAATTGAAAACTTTACACAACCGCATTTTGAACTACTTAATGAACTAAAAATAAATCCAAATATCACCTTGAATTCAGCTTTGTTTTTAGTAATTGGAAATGGATTTTTTGATTTCGACGGTTCTTGGGCTGATACAACTTATTTACGATTAACTTCTCAATATGGATTTCATCCCTTATCAAATCCTCAAAATGTTTTAATTAAAGCTGAAGTTGATAATACACAAATTGGATGGGTACCGCGAATAAGCATTAAGCATAATAACGGCGAATTAATAGTTGGTGGTGAAATTAGATTACATCGTTCGACGCACTGGGGAAGCATAGATTTTGGACAAGAACTTCCAGAAGGATTATCAAAAAATTATAGATATTATTTTTATAATGGAGCAAAAGATATTGGCAATTTTTATGTTCATGAAACTTATAATTTAAATGATAAAATTAATTTACTAGGAGAAATACAATTTGCATATCACAAATATAGATTTTATAATGAAAAATATCTTGGTAATGAATTCTCAGTTGCCAATCTATTTGTGAACCCGAAAGTTGGAATAAATTATAAATTAAATAATGAACAAAATATTTTCTTTTCATTTGCGCGTGTTTCAAATGAGCCAAGACTATCTGATTATTATAATGCTGATGAATCCAGCGGTGGTGCAACTCCGCAGTTCGAATTGAATCCGGATGGAAGCTATAATTATAGTAAACCTCTTGTAAATCCGGAAACTATGAATGATTTTGAATTTGGTACCTCTTACATTAATAAAATATTTAATGTTTCCTTAAATTATTATTATATGCTTTTTCAAGATGAGATTGTTGATAATGGGAAAGTTGATATATATGGCCAGCCAATAATTGGCAATATGAAAAGCACAGTTCATTCGGGAATTGAATTATCTTCAAAAATAAGATTTACAAATCAAATCAATTTTTATTTGAACGCTACATTATCATCAAATAAAATCTTAAATGGCACATACTTCATTGATGCTGATCATTTTATTAATTTGAATGGAAACACGATAAACGGATTTCCAAATTTCTTAACTAATTTTGGAATTAATTATAATTGGAATGGACTTCTGGTGCAATTTAATGGCAGATATGTAGGCAAATTTTATTCAGATAACTTTGATAAAAATCTAAAAAATTATTTAATACAATTTCCTAATTTTGTCTCATATAATGATAACGTTAACGACGCATACTTTACGGCTGATTTCTTTGCTTCGTATGAATTAAAAAATATTTTATCATTACAATCTTCCAAATTATTTGTTCAAGTAAATAATATTTTTAATAGTTTGTTTTCAGCAAATGCAATTGGTCAATATTTCTTCCCATGGGCAGAGAGAAATTTTATTGCTGGTTTGAATATAAGTTTATGAGACAAATTAATATAAAAAAGTTGCAGAAAAATATTGTCAATTAGAATAAAGGAAACTTTTTGAAAAAATGCATTATCCTAGCTAACGGAAAACCACCGCAGAAGAAAGTAATTTCTTATTTGCAAAGTAAAGACTTTAACTATTTAATTTGTGCTGATGGAGGTGCTAATTCTGCAAAGAAATTAAATCTTATTCCAGATATTATTATTGGCGATTTAGATTCGATTAAACCAACAACTTATAATTTTTATAAAAGTAGATCAAAGATTGTGAGATTAAAAAGACAAAACGATACTGACGTTGAAAAATGTTTGAAGTATGCAATTAAAAATAAATTTGATGATGCAATATTGCTTGGTGTTACTGGTGATAGATTAGATCATACATTTTGTAATCTCGGTATCGTATTAAAGTTTTTTCATTTGGTCTCATTAAAAATAATAGCAGAGAATTCTTTTTTGTCTGCTTATTCCGGCAGTGTTGAATTGATGACGGTACCAGATGAAACAATTTCAATTTATGGAATATCACCAAGAACAAAAATTATTTCTGAAGGACTAAAATATCCTCTTAAAAATGTCGCGTTGCCTTTTGGTGAAAAGGAAAGTACTAGTAATATTGCTTTGTCAAATAAAGTTAAGTTGAGTATTAAAGGAGGTAAAATTTTTGTTATTAGAGATTTTAATCTGCTGAAGAATAATGGTCTCATTTAGTATTGCTGATTATTTAATCATAATTATTTTTTTTGCTGCTGTATTATTATTCGGATTTTATTTCGGAAGGCAGACAAAAAAAGATGCAAATGATTATTTATTATCCGGAAGAAAAGTTGGATTATTTTTATTTGTTTTGACTAATGTATCTACGTGGTATGGCGGAATTTTAGGAATAGGGGAGTTTACTTACCGCTACGGAATTATGAGCTGGTTTACTCAAGGTTTTCCTTATTACTTATTTGCATTTTTGTTTGCAATATTTTTTGCAAAAAAAATTAGGACAGCTTCTCTTTTTACAATTCCCGATAAGTTATCTCAAGTTTATGATAAGAAAGTTGGATTAGCATCGGCAGTCCTAGTTTTTATTCTAGTATCTCCTGCACCATATTTATTAATGACTGCAAATTTATTGTCTCTTTTATTTGGAACTGGAATTGTGCTTAGTCTTATTATTGGGGTTCTTCTTTCAGTATTATATTTATTGAATGGAGGATTTAGAGCAAATATTTATGCAGATGCAATCCAGTTTTTTGTAATGTTTGGCGGTTTTATTGTGGTTGTTTTAATTGCAGCTTTTTCTTTTGGTGGATTTAGCTTTCTACAAAATAATTTGCCAGCAGATCATCTTCAAATTACAGGAGGAGCATCGCCAACTTATATTATTGTTTGGTTTCTTATTGCTTTGTGGACATTCGCTGATCCAGGTTTTCATCAAAGATGTTATGCGGCAAAAGATGGAAATATTGCTGCTAAAGGAATAATTATTTCAATTTTCTTCTTTGCTTTGTTTGATTTTCTAACTACAACAACCGGATTATATGCTAGAGCACTTCTTCCTAATTTGCAAAATCCAGTTCTTTCTTTTCCAATGTTTGCTGAAAAAATATTAGGACCCGGAGTAAAAGGATTGTTTTACGCAGCAATGTTTGCAACTATCATGTCAACATTAAATAGTTTTTATTTTTTAAGCGGAACGACAATTGGAAGAGATTTTATTTTTAAGCTTAATAAGAACGGACGAGAAGAAGAATTAAAAAAATATACGATAATTGGCCTTATCATTTCCGGAATTGTTTCTATAATTGTTGCTTACTTTATACCATCAGTAATTGAAATATGGTATACAGTCGGTTCATTTTGTATTCCCGGGATAATTATTCCTATTATAAGTGCGTATTATCCAAAAATAAAAATTGATAACTCAATTATTTTATTCGAAATAATAATGGCGGTGATATTAAGTGTATCTTGGTATTTTATTCGTGCAACTTTTATAAGCAATAATTCTTTTTTAAGTGAAATAGAGCCAATGTTGGTAGGGTTAATTGGCGCGGTACTAATTCATTTGTGGGGAATTATATTTAAGAAGTCCTCTTTTTCAGCAATGAAAGTATAACTGATGCCGCAAGACATGTTACAATAATAATCAAAGATAAATGAATTGGAATAATAATAAGTTCAGAAGTGAGCATTTTAATTGCAACAAAAAATAATATTATTGCGACACCATATTTCAAATAATAAAACATATTTACTATTCCGGCTAAAGAAAAATATAATGCTCTCAATCCTAACACAGCAAAAATATTTGATGTTATTATTACAAACGGATCTCTTGTTATCGCAATAACTGCCGGTATTGAGTCAACAGCAAAAACAATATCAAAAGATTCAATTAATAAAAATGTTAAGAATAGGGGAGTGACAAAAGTTCTTTTATTCTTTTTTATAAAAAATTTTCTACCTTCATAGCTAGAATCAACATTAAAATATTTTCTAATTAATCTTAAAATTGGATTCTTTTCATAATCTATCTTCTTTTCTTCACCAAATGCCATTTTGAATGCAGCATATAGTAAAATTATTCCGAAAAAATAAATTATAGGATGAAATAAGTTTATAAGCTGTACTCCAACTAAAATGAAAATTATTCTAAAAACAATTGCACTTAAAATTCCCCATTTCAATACGTGAGGCTGATTAATGTTAGATACATTCATAACGCTGAAAATCATTAAAAAGACAAAAAGATTATCAATCGATAGTGAATATTCAATAAGATAGCCGGTTAGAAATTCAATCCCTCGTTGAACCCCATTTTCGGAATAAAAATATACAAGCGCACAAAATAAAAGAGCGGTAGAAATCCAAATACCGCTCCAAATTAAACTTCTTTTTAATCCAATTTTACCATGTCTATGATCAGTTGCATATAGGTCTATAAAAATAATTATTGAAGCAATACATATAAAAACAATCCAAAAAGTTACTTGATTAAACAAATTTTTTTATCCTATTATGGAAGTAATACTCCTACAGAAATTACAGTTGTCCACAATCCGTTCTTATCGCCTTCAGCAGATTGAGTAATATTGAAAGATCTAACAATCTTTCCAGACATTTTATAAATATTTTCTCTTTCGTTCCAATCAACATCAGGATTAAACTCAATGCCAAGTGTAGTTGCAAGCATTGTTGCTGCTAAATCTTCAGCATATTCACCGGCAACTTTTTCAGTTTCTCCAAATGGGTGATGTTCTGAAAGATATCCGTATTGATTATTGTCTGCGGGTATAGCAACTCCAATTGATGAAGCTATTAATCTGTTAGGTTCATTTGTAGAATTACGAGCCATTACACAAAATGTAATTTGCCCAGGCTTTAATTCTTTTAATCCTTCTTCTTTAGTAATCCTCTTACAATTAACTGGGAAGATACTACTAACAGTTACTAAGTTGCAGATTTCAATACCGGCACTTCGTAAAGCAAGTTCAAATGAAGTTAGATATTCTTTATGTCTTCCTACCCCTTTGGTAAAAAATATTTTTGATGGAACATACAAATTCTCATCTCCTTTCTAAGTTATCTTTTTATTTTTACAAATTTTCTTTTGCCTACTTTTAGTATGGATTCTTGTTTCAGATTTATAACTGCCGCTATATCATTAATCTTTTCGCTGTCTAATGTTACACCTCCTTGACTTACTAAACGTCTAGCTTCACCTTTTGACGGAGCGAAATTAACTTTTACTAATAAATCTAAAATTCCAATTTTGCTTAAATTATCTTCTAATTTTATTTCTGGTATTTCTTCTGGTATTTCTTTTTTAATGAAAATTTTGTCGAATTCTTCTTCAGCTTCTTTAGCTGCTAATTCGCTATGGTACATCGAGACTAAAGTTCTGGCAAGCTGTCTTTTCAAATTCCGCGGATTTGTTTTGGGATCATTTAATTGATTTCGAATAGATTTTAATTCTTCATTTGAAATATCGGTTGCAAGTTCATAATAATTATAAATTAAAGTGTCGGGAATGGAAAGAGTTTTTCCATAAATATCTTTTGGTGAATCTGAAATTCCGATATAATTATTATACGACTTACTCATCTTTTCCACGCCGTCAGTCCCAACTATTAAAGGCATAGTTAAAATAACTTGAGGTTCAATTCCAAATTCTCTTTGAATATCTCTACCTACCAGCAAATTAAACTTTTGATCTGTTCCGCCAAGTTCAACATCACTTTTTATAGCCACAGAATCCATTGCCTGGGCAAGAGGATATAGAAATTCATGAAGACTAATTGGTTCGCCGGATTTAAATCTTTTTGTAAAGTCGTCTCGTTCAATCATTCTAGCCACAGTATATTTTGAAGATAATTTTATAACATCTTCAAAACTCATTTTTCCAAGCCACTCGGAATTGTAAACAATCTTTGTTTTTTCTTTATTTAAAATTTTTGAAGCTTGTTCTAGATATGATTGTCCATTTATTCTTGTTTCCACAAGAGAAAGTGCGGGGCGAGTAACATTTCTTCCTGAAGGATCGCCAATCATTCCGGTAAAATCACCAATAATTAATATTGCTTGATGACCAAGAGATTGGAATTGCGAAAGTTTTCTTAACACAACAGAATGGCCAATATGGAGATCAGGTCTGCTAGGATCGCAACCAAGTTTTATGTTTAATGGCTTTTGATCTTTTAATGATTTTTCAATTTTTTGAACTAAATCTTCTTCTGGAATGATTTCGAAAGCACCTCTTTTAATGAGGTCCATTTGTTCGTTTAAAGGGGGAAATAAATTTTTTGTCATTATCCTCAATAAATTTCAGTCAATTAACAAATTTATATGTAATTAAAAGAAAAATAATTCAAAAATTCAAAAGATATTTTATAAAATCTATTCATAAATAAAAATCTAATATTTTATTTTTCTTTCCTGATCTCTTTGAAAATCTTTTTTGGCAATAGCTTCTCGTTTATCATAACTCTTTTTGCCTTTAACTAATGCTAATTCAACTTTTACTTTGCCATTTTTGAAGTATAATCTTAATGGTATTAAGGTTAAACCTTTTTCTTTAACTTTGCCAATTAGCTTTCTAATTTCATTTTTGTTAAGAAGTAATTTTCTTGTTCTGGTTGGTTCATGATTATTAATGCTTCCTTGGTCATAAATGCTAATATGGGTACCTACTAACCAAACTTCACCATCTTTAACAATTGCATAACTATCAACAAGATTTGCTTTAGCCATTCTTAGTGATTTTACTTCAGTGCCTTGAAGAACAATTCCAGCTTCATATGTTTGAATAATCGTGTATTCGTGTCTTGCTTTTCGGTTAACAGTTATATCACGTTCTTCATCGCTGTCTTTAATCATAAAATTTAAAAAATTAGTCTAAAAAATATTTTTATTGTACTTGAAAAGCAAGAATTTTTCTTCACAAAGATACTATTTTTAATATAAATCTTATAACAAGGATACAGAAATCAAAATGGGCAGTTAATACTGTTAACATTGGTTGAAAAATTTTTTAAAATCACTCCAATAGGGTAGTATCTATTAATTTATGATTACTTTAAATTTAACCAAATATTTATCAGCTTCAGTGTAAATTTAAGATTTATAAGGTTTTGTAAATACAAGAGTAATAGTGAATATAAAAAATGCTACCCATTTGGAAGGGTAGTTAAAAGTAAAAATTTCTAATTTTCATTAAAATATTTTTGTGGAGAAAAGTTGGTGCATAAAAAAGTTTTACTGATTTTATTTCTTTTTGTTTCTTATAGCTTTTCACAAAATATAAAAGTTGAAAAAATTGAACCGCCAAATTGGTGGGTTGGTATGAAGTGGAATAAAGTTCAATTAATGATTTATGGTTCCAATCTTAAAGATTTATCTGCCAAATTTGAAAATAAAGAATTAAAAGTAATTTCAGTTCACAATGCGGAAAGTTCATCTTATTCATTTATAAATTTTGAAATTCCCTCAACACTTCATCCTGGCATTTATAAATTGGTTTTAAAAAATGGTAAATCTATTTATGAAATAAACTATCCTATCTTTGGAAGGAAATCTTTCAAAAATCAATATCAAGGCTTCAATCGAAATGATGTTATTTACCTTATTACTCCAGATCGTTTTTCAGATGGTGATACTTCCAATAATATTATTAAAGGAATGATTAACGAGTATAATATAAATAATCCGTCGGGCAGGCACGGCGGTGATATTCAAGGAATTATAAATCATCTTAGCTATATAAAGGACCTTGGAGCTACCGCAATTTGGATAAATCCTTTGATAGAAAATAATACTCATATCAGTTATCATGGTTATTCTGCAACAGATCTCTATAAAATTGATCCGCGCTTTGGAAATTTTGATTTGTACAAAAAACTTGTAAACGATGCACATTCAATAGGATTAAAAATTATTTTAGACCATGTAAGTAATCATATTAGTATTGATCATCCTTGGATGAAAGATTTACCTTTTCAAAATTGGATAAACGGCACAATTCAAAATCATCAAATGACAAAGCATGATAAACTTGCCTTTGCGGATATTTATAGAGATTCAAGTACAATTTTGAATACAACCAAAGGCTGGTTCACAAATGAAATGCCTGATCTAAATCAGTCAAATCCTTATTTAAGTAATTATTTAATTGAAAATACTTTGTGGTGGATTGAATCGACTGGAATTGATGGAATTAGAGAAGATACTTATCCATACAGCGATCAAAAATATTTATCGAATTGGGCGAAAGCAATTTTAACAGAATATCCAAAATTTAATATTGTTGGAGAAGTTTGGACTGGCGATGCTGTTTTTCTTTCAAGTTTTCAGCGAGATTCTTACTATCCACATAAGTTAGATTCTAATTTACCTTCGTTAACTGATTATGCAACTTACGATATATATACTGCTTTTCTAAAAGGCACTTCAAATATTTATAGTATTTATGAAGATTTTGCCAAAGATTTTATTTATAAAGATCCGGAAAATTTATTGACATTTATAGATAATCATGATGTCCCTCGTTCCTTTTTACAAGCTAATGGCAATATAAAAAAATTTGAGATGGCATTAATGATGCTTCTTACTTCCAGAGGAATTCCAGAAATTTATTATGGTACAGAACTAGGATTAAAAGGCGGAAACGGAGATGGTTCAATTCGAGAAGATTTTCCTGGCGGCTTTCCTGGCGATACAAGAAATGCATTTACAAAACAAGGAAGAACTGAAACTGAAAATGAGATTTTTAATTTCACTCATAAATTATTGCAGTTAAGGAAAACTTATAAATCTTTAAGAGAAGGTAAATTAATTCAGTTTCCACCTTATAATAGCGAAGTCTTTATATATTTTAAGATTTATAATAATGAAAAGATGATGATTATTATGAATAATAATAAAGAAAAAACAGATGTCAATCTTAAACAAGTTGAAGACCAGTTAGAAGGAGCAAAACAATTAAAAAACTTGGTAACAGGGAAGGTTTATAATATAAACGAAGATAAAAAATTTAGTGTAGATGGTTATTCTAGCAACTTATTTCAAGTTTTGAAATGATAGAATTTCAATTCTTAAAATCTTTAAATTCACAATTCAAATTTCGCTGTTCATTTGAAGTAAAATTCATTTTTAATTTTTTAATAATATTCTAAATAAGTAAGAGGGAATTTTATGCTTGAAATACAAAAGAAACTGACTAATTCTTTCTATTCAATTCTTAGTCTTCCGGCAACTGCAATGGGATTTGCATTATCAATTCAAATATCAGCTTTAAGTTGGATACTTAGCACAAAATATCATTTACGAATTGAAGACGTAGGTCTAGTTTGGGCTTCAGGTCCAATTGCCGGAATTTTAGGGCAAGTAATTGTAGGAATTATAAGCGATAATGTTTGGCTTTGGAATGGAAGGAGAAGGCCGTTCATATTCATTGGTGGGTTTCTTGCTGCATTGATGCTTCTTGCTTTGCCAAATATTGATGTTATTTCATCATCACTTGGTTTTTCTGGAATTCTTGGTGTTGCAATTGCTGTTGCACTTACACTTGATCTTGCAATTAATGTAAGCTTTAATCCAACAAGATCAATTATTGCAGATGTTACTCCGGAAGGCGTTGAGCGAACAAAAGGTTATGCTTGGATGCAAACAATTTCGGGAACTTTTGGTGTACTGGCTTATGTTATTGGTGCGGTATGGAATAATTATGTTTTAATTTATATAGGTGTGTTTTTAGTTCTTGCATTATCAATATTACCAACATTTTTTATTGAAGAGCCAAGAAATTTAAAAAGTGAAAATTCAGCAGAACAAAAGACTAAATCTTCCAAAACATCTTTTGGAGAAATATTAAATTCAATTCAACCTCTTTGGGGATTTTTGATTTATGCAATTTATGCAATTACTATGAGACTGCTTCACATAGAAATGAATAATTATTACGTTGAAATTATCTGTTTCGTAATTACTATTTATTTCATAATGAAAGTAATATTAAAAAATATAGATGGAGAATCTAAAAGTTCAGCCGGATTAATTGGATTTAAAAAGGTTTTGGCTGCTCATTCATTTACGTGGATTGGTATTCAGACGATGTTTGTTTACATGTTTGCTTATGTTCAGTTCAAAGTCTATAATATTTCTGCAAATGCTCCTATCTCAGATTCAGTTCAAATTGAAATGGGAAGAATTGTTTCGATCAGTTTTTTAATATTGAATGCAGTTGGCGCAATTTTGCCTGCATTTATATTGGAACCGCTGACAAGAAAAATTGGAAGAGTGAAGACTCATGCAATTTGTATTTCGACAATGGCGATTGGTTATTTAGGAATGTTTCTGTTTGGCTTTCAACCGATAGTTATATATTTACTAATGGCATTTCTTGGAATTGGTTGGGCATCAACAATAAGTTTACCATTTGCAATAATGTCGCAGAAAGTTGATCAAGCAAAAATGGGATTGTTTATGGGATTGTTTAATCTATCTGTTGTTCTTCCACAATTAGTTGCAAGCTTTGGTGTTGGACAAGCAGTCGGTAAAGCCTCAGATAAAAGTTTAATTTTTATAGTAAGTGCAATAACTTTGGCAATTTCGGCAACATTGTGGTTCTTCGTGAAAGAAGATAAAGAAGCTACCGCATAAGTTATTACTTAAATGAATTTCCAATAAATGTTGATTGGCGATAGACATTTCTATCACCTCAACTTTTTAGTGATGATAATTAAAAAAATTAGTGTCGCGTTTTAGCTTCATCTACATCATCAACTTTCATTACAAGTAAAGCAGCAATTACGAAAGAAACTCCGCCGAGTAAAAGAGCATAAATTGCTTCATCTCCAAAAAGATTTTTAACAAAGAATCCAAGAATTGCTGCAGCTGTAATTTGTGGAATAACGATAAAGAAATTAAAAATTCCCATGTAAACACCCATCTTGTGCGAAGGGAGCGAACCAGTTAAAATTGCATACGGCATAGCAAGAATAGAAGCCCAAGCAAGTCCAATTCCTAATTCAGAAATTATAAGAAGATTAGGATTCTTTATAATATAAAAAGAAGCTAAACCTAAACCGCCGCAAATTAAGCTTATAGCATGAACAGTTTTTCTGCTTGTTTTTTTTGCTAGCCAAATTAATAGGAAGGCCATCACTGCGGCAAAACCATTATAAACAGCCATCAAAACGCCAACCCAGTCTGCGCCTTTATTATATAATGCCGAAGTTGTATCAGAAGTTCCGTAAATATGATGCGTAACTGCTGGAGTAGTGTAAATCCACATTGCAAAAAGCGCAAACCACGAAAAGAATTGAACGTAAGAAAGCTGGACCATGGTTTTCGGCATTTTAAAAAGATCATTCATTACAATAACAAAGCCATTATTCGTATTATTTTGTTTTGTCATTGATCCAACAATTAATTGAAGAATTCCGAAGACAGCAATTCCTCCGAAGAATACTCCCAAACCATAATCCATATAAATAAATAAATCGAAAATGAGGAAGAGTGCAACACCAACTAATGTCCAGATCATTCCTCTTTTAAAAAACTTAGAGTAAGCAATTGGAGTTTCATCATAATGTTTATGAGACGAACTATCTGATTCTTGGCTGTATTTTTTTAATTCATCAGGTGAATATTCTTTTGAGCTGATAACTGTCCAGAGAACAGCGAGAAAGAAAATCGTTCCACCGATATAAAAGGAAAATTTAACTGATTCTGGTATCATTCCTTCCGGCGCAGTGTTACTAATTCCAAACCAATTAGTCATCATATATGGAAGTGCGGACGCAACTACGGCACCAATGCCAATAAAGAAACTCTGCATTGAAAATCCAATAGTTCTTTGTTCTGAAGGAAGCATATCGCCAACGAAAGCTCTGAATGGCTCCATTGAAATATTAATTGAAGCATCCATAATCCAAAGCATTCCTGCGGCAAACCAAAGGACAGGAGAGTTAGGCATAATCAACAAAGCCAAAGAAGCAAGGATTGCACCAGATAAAAAATAAGGACGACGTCTTCCAAGTTTACCCCAAGTTTTATCGCTCATGTGCCCAATAATTGGCTGCACAATTAAACCAGTGATTGGTGCGGCTATCCATAAAATTGGAATTGCATCAATCTTAGCTCCGAGAGTTTCAAAGATTCTGCTTACATTTGCATTTTGAAGAGCAAAGCCAAATTGAATTCCAAGAAATCCGAAACTCATATTCCAGATTTGCAAGAAGCTTAGACGAGGTTTCTCCATTAAATGATCTTTCAAGTAGTTTAAAAAATTTAGTGCTTAAAATAAATGAAATAGTATTAAAAGTCTTAAATATTTTCTTCGCGAAAATGAAATAAACAATCAGTTCAGTTTGAGGATTTTTTGTTAAATTTTAATATCTTTTCAGTAAATTTAATTTTCTTTAGTTAATAAAATTTGTATGCCGGTAAAAACTAATTCCATATCTCAAAGGAAAAAAGAGCATCTTGAGTTATGTTTGACAGACGAAGTATCATTTAAAAATAAAACAAATGGATTTGAAAATTACGAGTTTATAAACTGCGCGATAACTGAAGTTGAAATTTCCAAAATTGATTTTGGGACTAAATTTTTTAATAAAAAAATTGGTTATCCATTTCTAATTTCTTGTATGACTGGCGGAGTAACCGAAGCAGAAAATATCAATGCTCGATTATCGATTGCTGCTAATCAGTTAAATATTCCGCTCGGAGTTGGAAGCCAGAGACAAGCATTAGAGAATGAATTATTTCATAAATCATATAAAGTTATCAGAAAAAATGCCCCTAAAATTCCGGTACTTGGAAATATTGGAGCTTCACAAATTGTCCAATTTAAAACTTTTGAAAAGATAAAAATTTTAGTTGATTTAGTTGAAGCTGATGCAATGGTAATTCACACTAATCCGGCGCAAGAATTAATTCAAGATAGAGGTGAGCCAAATTTTACTGGATTACTAAAATTGATTGAAAAGTTAGTTAAATATTTAGAAGTTCCAATAATTGTAAAGGAAGTTGGCGCCGGTATTTCTAAAAAAGTAGCAGAAAAATTAATTAATGTTGGTGTTAAAGGTATTGATGTTGCTGGTGCAGGCGGTACAAGTTGGACTGGAGTTGAGCTTCTTAGAAATAATCATCAAGGTAAAAATGAATTTTGGGATTGGGGTTTGCCAACTTCTTATTGTATCAGAACTGTTGCCAAATTAAAAAGTAAGTTTAATTTCATGTTAATTGGTTCCGGTGGAATCAAAAATGGATTTGATATTGCAAAGGCTTTAGCTTTAGGCGCAGATATTACGGCATCTGCAAGAATAATATTACAAGAATTAAAAAAAAACAGCTCAGAAGGTGTCATAGATTTAATTGAAGGTTGGTTTGAAATTGTCCGGCAAATCATGTTCTTAACGGGTTCACAAAATATTTCTGAGCTAAGAAATAAAAAAATAATAAGAAAGGAAAAATTAAATTGATGGGGAGTGAAGTAAAAAAATTTGAATTGTTCTTTGAAAGAGAAAGAAAAAAAATTGAAAAGAAAATTTCACGTTCTCTAAAAAATAGGGAACCTATATCTTTATATGAGCCAGGATTTTATGTAATGGAAGAAGGCGGAAAAAGATTAAGGCCATTATTAGTTTTGATGTCTGTGAAAGCTGTTGGTGGAAAATTATCTAATGCTTATAATGCGGCAGTTGCTGTAGAATTTCTTCACAATTTTACTTTGGTTCATGATGACATTATGGATAATGCTGAAAAGCGTAGAGGTAAAGTTACACTTCATAAAAAGTATGATGTAAACACAGCAATACTTGCTGGAGATAGTTTGCTTTCAGTTGCTTATGAATTTCTTTTAAAAGATTGTAATGGAAATTCTAAAAAAATTCTTGAAGCATTTACAAAAGGGTTAGTTGATGTTTGTGAAGGACAAAGCCTTGACAAAGAATTTGAAATTCGTAAAGATGTTTTACTCAATGAATATATTTTAATGATTCAATTAAAGACTGCGGCGATGATCGAAATGTGCTGTAAGATTGGTGCGATTTTAGGAAATGGAAGTGATAAGGAAATTAAAGCGCTTTCAAGTTTTGGAAAAAATATTGGAATTGCATTTCAGATCCAAGATGATTTGCTTGATATCACTGGAAATGAAATTGAATTAGGTAAATTTATTGGTGGCGATTTAGTTGAAGGTAAAAAAACATACCTTTTTATAAAAGCATTAGAAAAAGCTAAAGGAAATGCTCGTAAAAAACTTCTTAAAGTAATACAAGAAAAAGGAATTGCGAATCATGAAATTTCAGACTATAAAGATTTATATATTCAGCTAGGTGTTTTGAATGAAGCTAAAAAAGAAATAAAAAAATATACTAATAGAGCACTTAATGCAATAAAGGATTTAAGTAGCGAGAATCGAAATCATTTTATTTGGCTCGCCGAATTATTAATCAACAGAAATAAATGATGATTGAAAAAAAAGTAAAAATAATTAATAAAGCCGGGTTGCATACTAGACCAGCTGCAACAATTGTTAAATTGGCTGCAAAATATAAATGTGAATTTTATATTTCGAAAGATGGTTTGAATATAAATGGGAAAAGTATAATTGGCGTAATGACACTTGCTGCCGAAATGGGTTCGGAGCTATCCTTAACTTTCGATGGCGAAGATGAGCAGCAAGCTTCGGAAGAAATTTGTGATTATTTTAATAGAGGTTTTGACGAATTGTGAAATCATTTAAACAAATATTTAAAGAAGCTGAAAATAAAATTACTGGAATTGCGGCTGCTCCAGGTATTGTTATTTCTAAAGTTTATTTATTTACAAAAGAAAAGCTAGATATAAATGACTCAGAAATTTTGGATATTGAAATAGCAATTCAAAATTTTGATGAAGCACTTAGTAAATCTAAAAAAGAACTGGATAAAATTTTTGCGATTGCAAAAGAAAAAATGGATAAAACTCGTGCAGCAATTTTTGAAGCTCAACTGATGATCCTTGATGATCCAATCTTGATTGAAAATATTAAAAACAGAGTTAGAAAAGAAAAAAGGCAGCCTGAATATATTGTAAACGATGAAATATCTAAATATCAGCACTTAATGATAGTTGCTCATGAACAATATATGAATGAAAGAGCAAATGATATTGAAGATATTAAAAACAGAATCATTAGAAACTTGCAAAAGAAAAGATGGCAATCGAGAATTACAAATGATTTAATTGTAGTAAGCGACTCACTTACGCCTGCCGATACAATTCTTCTTTCAAGATGCAACGTAAAAGGATTTGTAACTGATCATGGCGGATTGACTTCGCATGCAGCAATTGTTTCAAGATCTTTGGATATTCCTGCAGTTGTAGGTACACATAATGCAACAAAGAAAATAAAAGATGGTGATGTAATTATTGTTGATGGATTTCATGGTTATGTTATAATAAATCCAACAGATGAACAACTAGAATTTTTCAAAACCAAAGTAGATCATTTAGCAGAACTTCAAAAAAGTTTAAAGGAATTAAAAGATCAACCAGCAGAAACTAAAGATGGTAAAGAAATTACACTTCTTGCAAATGTTGATGTGACTGGTGAAATTGATCTTGTAATTACAAATGGTGCAAAGGGAATAGGATTATATCGGACTGAACAAATTTTAGAGGAACATGGAGAATTTCCATCTGAAAGCGAACAGATTAAAATTTATACAAACCTTGCCACTAGAATTTATCCCTCTCCATTAACAATTCGTGCATTTGATATCGGCGGCGATAAATTTAAATTCTTAAGCTTTACAGAACCCAACCCATTCTTAGGATTACGGGGCATAAGATTACTTTTGGAAAATGAGAAATTATTTAAGACACAAATTAGAGCAGTACTTCAATCTAGTGTACATAAAAATATTTTGTTTATGCTGCCTATGGTCACAACAATTTCTGAGATAAAAAAATCGATGTCCATTATTTCTGCATGTAAAGAAGAACTTCGTGCAGAGAAAATTCCATTTGATAGAAATATTAAAATCGGAATAATGATTGAAGTTCCATCTGCAGCAGTAATGACTTTTGAACTTGCAACTTATACTGATTTTATTAGCATTGGCACAAATGATTTAATTCAATATTTAATGGCAGTTGATCGAGGCAATGATTTAGTTTCAGATCTTTATCAGGAATTTCATCCTTCGGTTATAAGAACGTTGCATCATATTATTAAAGAATCAGCAAGGGCAAATAAGACAGTGAGTATTTGTGGCGAAATGGCTGCAGATACGCTCGCTATTCCACTTTTAATTGGAATGGGATTGCCAATTTTAAGTTTATCTCCTACTACAATTCCATATGCAAAAAGAATTATAAGAAGTATATCATATCAAAAAGCGAAAACATTAGCTGACGAATGTTTAGCCTGCTCAACTGAAAAAGAAATTACAGAAAAACTTGAAAGATTTTTCACCGAAAATTCAATTACAAGAACCAGAAACATTATATAGGAAAAAAATGAACATTTCAGAATATGTAAAAAAATACGATCCGGAAAATCAATTTAATGTATTAATAAAAACTTATGAACAAATTGAGTTTGCATGGAATAATAAATTTGATTTGAGTTCACTTAAGAATAAAAAATTCAATTCAGTTATTGTATCCGGGCTTGGCGGTTCTGCTATAAGTGCTGATCTTATGCAGAACTATTTACGAAGCGAAATTAAGATACCTTTTATAGTTAACCGAAATTATTTCTTACCTTCATTTGCTGATGAAAATACTTTAGTTGTTGTTTCATCATATTCAGGTAACACTGAAGAAACGGTTGAGGTTTTTAATTCGGCGCTGTCAAAAAAATGTAAAATGTTCTGCATTACTACTGGCGGAAAAGTTGAAAAAATTGCTTTACAAAATAATATCCCAATAATAAAAGTACTCCCTGGATTTCAACCAAGATATTCTTTGGGATTAAGTTTCTTTTCTTTATTAAAAGCGCTTCAAGATATCGAATTGATTCCTAATCAAAATAACATTGTCAATCAAATTGTTGAGCTTTGGAAGAAAAAAGGAATTGAGTATTCACAAGAGAACAATAATGCAATTAAATTAGCTGAAGAATTACTTGGCTTTATTCCCACAATTTATTCTGCTGCAGATTTAACATCAGCAGTCGGCTACAGATTCAAATGTCAATTCAACGAAAATTCAAAACTCCATGCGTTTCATAATGTAATTCCAGAATTAAACCACAATGAAATTATTGGTTGGGAGTCATTTGAAGAAAAACAATTTCATACAAAGCTAATTACAATTTGGGATGATGATTATCCAACTCAAATAAAAAAGAGATTTGAAATAACATCAGAGCTGGCTTCTAAAAATGGCGCTGAGGTAATTAAACTGCAAAGCAAAGAAAAAGAATATAAACTAAGATTAATGGATTTGATTTATTTGGAGGATTGGATAACTTATTACACAGCCGTATTAAGAGGTTTTGATCCAACAGAAATTGAAAACATAAATATATTAAAACAAAGACTTGGATGAACAAAGTATAAATTCAAGTAAAAGGTCGAGTTTTAGTTTTTCAAATTCATTTGATAAATATATTATTCGAAAAATTTCTTTCAGAATTAAAAACTAGATAAATAAAACCTCTAATCAATTCGGAAAAATCTAAGGCAGCCGTATTGAACAGACTAATAAAATATTTTATTCTTTTTTTATTAATTATTCTGAACGAAAACCTTTTGGGGCAATATTATGATTTTGGAAGAAACAAAGTCCAATATCAAAAGTTTGATTGGAAAATTCTCCGCACAAAACATTTCAACATTTATTATTATGATGAAATGGGAGAAGTTGCCAACATTGGTGCTTCAATAGCTGAGCAGACTTATGAAGAATACAAAGTAAGATTTAATATTGTAATATCTCACCGGATTCCTTTAATTTTTTACAACACTTCAAATCAATTTGAACAAACAAACACAACTCCAGGCTTAATTCCCGAAGGTGTAGGCGGATTTTTTGAATACATGAAAGGCAGAGTAGTAATTCCTAACACAGGTTCGCTTCATGATTTTAAACATGTAATTCGGCACGAATTAACTCACGTTTTTATGACGGCAAAACTTTATCGAGTATTTAAAGATCATCGCTTGCCAGACGATTATTATCCTCCGCTTTGGTATACAGAAGGATTGGCAGAATATATCTCAACTGATGAAGATTCACAAGCAAGAATGGTAATGCGCGATGCTGTTATCGATGGATATTTTTTTAATTTAGAAAATATTTATCAAATAAGCGGAACTTTTTTAATGTATAAAGAAGGACAAAATTTTTTAGAATTTGTTGCGCACAAATTTGGCAAAGAAAAAGTTCTTCAAATACTTGATAATTTTTGGATGTACTCAAGTTTCAACAAAGTAATGGAATATACTCTTGATGAACCATTAAAGGACATTGATAAAGATTGGACATTTTATTTAAAGAGAAAATATTATCCTTTAATAAAGGATAAAGCTCCGCCAGATAATGCATCGGAAAAAATTACAAACTTTGGATTTAATTTTTCACCCGTTCCGTATGAAATAAATGGAACAAAATATATTTATTTTGTTGCTAATCGTGATGGTTATTCTTCTTTGTACAGAGTAAAAGAAGAAAAAACTAAAGAAGAATTCAACGAACCGGAATTAGTTCTTAGGGGTGAAAAAACTCAAGAGTTGGAAGCATTTCATTTATTTCAATCTTCAATTGATATCTCCAAAGAAGGAATAATTGCATTTGTAACTAAAGATGGCGGCACAGATGCAATTCATTTTTTTTCAATCAAAAAAAATAAAATTATTAAAAATTACAAGAACCAAGATTTAATTAGCATATCATCACCAAAATTTTCTCATGATGGAAATAGAATAGTATTTCAGGCTGTTGATCAAAAAGGTTTTAGTGATATTTTTATGTTTGATATCCCGTCCGATTCACTTGTGCGAATAACAAATGATATTTATGATGATCACGATCCAACTTTTGGTTTAAGCGACAATCAAATTGTTTTTTCATCAGATCGCACCGCTGGAAAATATAAAATGACTTACAATTTATTTTCATATAATTTAATTACACATCATATTAATTATATAACTTATCTTAATTCGAATTGCTATTCTCCAATAATTTCGCCTGATAAAAAAACTCTGCTCTTTACATCAGAATTAGACGGAGTAAGAAATATTTATGAAATGAATGTAGCCGATGAAATGTTTTTGCATAGGATAAAAAGAATAACAAATTTTATAACAAGTGCTTTCAATCCGGTTTATATTGATTCTAACGAAATAGTTTTTTCTGGTTTCCAAAATTTTTCATTTAATTTATACAAAACGAAATTAGATAAGCCTGCTATTGATACAGAACAGTACATTACAATGCAGATTGATTCGACAGCAGGTATTTGGGAACCTACATCTCTTTCACGAAGTGCTGAAAAAGAAAAATTAGCCTACCAGAGAGAATACAGCATAGATTACGCACAAAGTCAGGTATCAACAGATCCTGTTTTTGGAACTCGAGGCGGTGCAATAATTTCATTGAGCGATCTTTTAGGCAATGATAAATATTATTTCTTAATTTATAATACGGCTCAGGTTCAAAGTGATATTTTAAAAAGTTTTAATGTTGAAATTGAGAGAATTAATCTTGGGCAGCGAGCAAATTATGGCTATGGTGTGTTCCATTTCAGCGGCGATAGATATGATATAACTCAATCGGATGAATATTTTTTTGAAAGAAGTTTTGGAGGATTTTTTCTCTTGTATTATCCTCTTTCAATTTTTGATAGAATTGAATCTGACGTTTCAATTATAAATTCTGATAAACAGGTCTATACAGGTGAAATTGAACGTAAAGCTTTGATGGTAAGTAACACTCTTTCTTATGTTTATGATAATTCACTTTGGGGCCCAACCGGTCCGTTAGATGGAATTAGAGCAAGAGTTCTTCTTGGTTATACTAGCGATATAAAATACAGCAATGTAAATTATTATTCTATTATTGCGGATTACCGACAATATTTTAGACTTGGCTACAGCTCAGCTATAGCATTTCGTGGTGCATTATTTTATAATCAAGGTAAAGAAGCACGGCGATATTTTATGGGCGGAAGCTGGGATTTAAGAGGCTGGCCTTTGTGGTCAATTCGAGGGCAAAAAATGTGGCTTAGCTCTGTTGAATTAAGGTTTCCTTTGATAGACCAGTTGAATGTTAAATTTCCATTTATGAATCTAGGTTTTTTTGGTATACGAGGAGCGCTTTTTTTTGATGCCGGCAGCGCTTGGGATACAAACTATTTAACTACTTTAGGAAGCATTGGAGCAGGAATTAGAATTAATTTATTTGGAGCTTTAGTGCTTCGATACGATGTTGGCAAACGAATCGAAAACAATTTCAATGATTTTCAGCCAAGACTTTTTTATCAGTTCTTTTTCGGATGGGATTTTTGAAATTATACTTTTACATAATATTTATTTTATTAATTTTTTTAGAAGGATGTTTCCCATCCGTTATCAAACTTAATGTTAAACCAGATCCAGATCCATACACAATGTTTGGTAAAATTCCTAGCCGCGATTTTTTTGTTCCAATTTCAATTAGCGATTCATTAAAACTTAAATGGAAAAAAGATATTAACGGTGGAATAACGAATTCAACAGTTACAATTTATAACTCTTATTTATTTATTAATGATTTGTCAGGATGGATAACTTGTTTAGATGTGAATACAGGAAAACAATTAGGACAACTTAAAGATAAAGGAGCGATATTTTCTTCGCCAATTATTAATAATAATACTTTGATCTATCCTATTGCATTGAATAACGAAAATTATTCTTTACTAAATTATTATAATTTAAGAACTGGAGAACCAATATTTAAAATTAAAATTATCGACAAAATAATATCTGAGTTAATTCAAACAAAAGATGGAGTTATTTTTGTAACACTTAGTGGAAATGTTTACAAGTATAATTATAATGGTTCTAAAGTTTGGGAAACAGAAACAAAAGTTAGGACACACTGTTCGCCAGCAATGAATAATGGCATCGTTATCTTCGGCAATGATAATGGTGAAGTAATTGGTTTGAACTCTTATAATGGAAATGTAATATTTAAAAATAAAATAGGATATATATTTACAAATAGTGTTTCTATATCGGATTCTACAGCTTTTCTAGGAGATAAAAACGGGACATTGTATGCTGTAAGTTTAAAAAACGGAAAAGTTATTTGGAAGGTTGAAACTGGTTCAGAAATTGTTTCAACTCCAGTGTTTAATAACGAAAATGTATTTGTGGGAAATTTAGGCGGCAGATTTTTTGCAATTGAAATCGGAAATGGAAAAACAATTTGGCTAACCAAATTGAACGGAGTTATTAATGCTACACCGCTTTTAACTAATAACTATTTAATAATTCCAAATCTTGATGGCCAATTAGATTTTGTTGAAACCTTAAATGGAAAAATAATCAAGCGGTTTATTCTTCCTTCTCATGCAAGGTTAACACCGTTATATTTCAGAAATACTTTATTCATTGGTTACGATAATGATATATTAGAAGCATATGAAATCGTTAAGTAATTTTTTATTAATTGTTACTCTGATTTTGTTTTTTAATAACTTACTAAATGGACAAAACTGCAAGAGTAGAGTTTTTATTAAAACTGATATAGATAGCTCGCTTATTTATTTAAACCATAAATTTGTTGGTAAAGGGGATGTAAATCTTGAATTAGAAAAAGGATTTTATAATATAACCGCAAGAGAACCAATAAATAGATGGAATGCAGAAGTATTGAATAATATAATTTCCGTTCAAGGTTGTAATGAGTATAAAATTATAAATTTGAAATTTAAAAATTTGTTTTATCTTCAAACTAATCCAACTGATGCTTTCATTTATTCCGGAGATTCTTTAATCGGACATACCCCTATGTTTATTTCGACTGATGTTAAGAATTTAATATTGAAAAAAACTAATTATAAGGAACTTCCAATTACGTTAAATTCATTCGATGATAATAAAATATTTAATCTCAATTATTCCGGAGAACCAAATAAAGTTAGCTTTTTTAAGAGAAATATTTTTAAGTTTTTCATTGGCGGCATCGTTACGCTTGGAGCAGTCTCTGCTTATTTCAAATTAAAAGCAGACGACTACTTTACACAATATCAAAATACAGGAGACAATTCTTATCTTAATCAAACAAGAAAATACGATTTGATAAGTGGAATTACTTTTGGTGCGCTTCAAATTAATTTTGGCATGCTGATATATTATTTTCTTACTGATTAACCATTACAATGTATTCTTAAAAATGTTTATTTGATGCTTTAATAAGCAAATTTTATATTTACAATTAATTACAAAATTTAAAAATCACTTTGATGCTGACAGTTTTAGAATCAATTAATTTATCTACAGATTATCTAAAAAATAAAGGAATAGAATCACCTAGGATAAATGCTGAACTTCTTTTGGCAAAAATTTTAAATTGTAAAAGATTAGAATTATATCTTTCCTTCGATCGTCCATTGGTTGAAAAAGAAATTATTCAATATAGAGAGTTTATAAAACGACGAAGCAACTTTGAACCACTTCAGTACATAGTTGGATCTGTGGAATTTTATGGTTTGGAATTCGAAGTTAACCGATCAGTTTTGATTCCACGCCAAGAAACAGAAATTTTAGTTGAATCAATTATCAAAAAATATGAAAATCAAAATGAAATTAAAGTTCTTGATATAGGCACAGGAAGCGGAATAATAGCAATTTGTCTTGCGAAATATTTGCCGAATGCAGAAGTAGTTGCTATTGATTCTAGCAGAGATGCAATAAATGTTGCAAAAGAAAATGCAGAACTTAATCAAGTAAAGGAAAAAATATCATTTATGGATTCAGATTTTAATAAGTTTGCCAGCAGCAGTGAAAATGAGTTTGACTTGATAGTTTCAAATCCGCCTTATATCTCTTCTTCTGAATTTCTCAATCTTCAACCAGAATTAAGATTATACGAACCTCGTCAGGCGCTAACTGATGAATCTAATGGATTGAGTTTTTATGAATTAATTTCAAAAAAGGGCAAAACTCTTTTGAAAAAAAATGGTAAAATATTTTTTGAAATAGGGCAAAACCAAGCATCGGCTGTAAAAAAAATTTTGATAAATGAAAATTATAACAATATTCAAATTCAAAAAGATTATCTAAATATTGAAAGAGTAATCTGCGGAGAGTTAAATTGAGAGCAGTTGTGCAGCGAGTTTCAGAAGGCGGTGTGTTTATTCCAAAAGATAATTATTCTTCTGAAATTGGAAAAGGTATGGTAATATTATTAGGAATAAAGTCCGGCGATAATAATGAAGATGTAAATTTTGTTGCTGATAAATGCTGCAATCTTAGAATCTTTGAAGATGAAAATGAAAAGATGAATCTTTCACTTAAAGATGTAAACGGAGAAATATTAGTGATTTCACAATTTACTTTATATGGAGATGCTAGAAAAGGAAACCGGCCTAGTTTTATAGAAGCAGCTAAACCCGAAGAAGCAATACCGCTTTATGAAAAATTTATTGCAAGAACAAAAATGAATTTGGGCGATTCAAAAGTGAAAACTGGAATTTTTGGCGCTATGATGGAAGTGAAAATTATAAATGATGGTCCGGTTACAATAATTGTTGAATCTAAAGAGTGAATTTAAAAGTTTAAAATTCAAATAGAAAAAGAAGATTGTTTTGCATTCAATCTTGATGATATTTTTAGACGGTGTTGGAATTGGAAATGAAGATTACCAATTTAATCCGTTCTTCAAATTTGGTTTTAAAACCTTTTCGGAAATTTTTGGAGAAATCCCATCTTTAAATAATCAAACACTGAAAAATAAAAATGCTTTTTTATTTCCAACTGATGCAAAGCTTGGTGTAGATGGCTTACCGCAAAGCGGAACTGGACAAACATCAATCTTTTGCGGAATGAATGCACCAAAATTTATTGGAAAACATTTCGGCCCTTACCCTTACTCAACTTTAATCCCTATTATAAAAGAACAAAATATATTTAAGCACTTTATTTCAGTTGGAAAAAAAGCATTCTTTGCAAACGCATATCCAAAAGTATTTTTTAATTACCTGAAATCTGGAAGATCAAGATTAAGTGTAACTTCCTTAAGCTGTAAATTATCAGGCTTAAAATTAAATTCATCAAACGATGTGAGAAAGGGGAATGCATTAACAGCCGAAATAACTAACAAGCGTTGGAATTTAAAACTCGGTTACAAACTAAAAGTGTTAAAACCAAAAACAGCTGCTAGGAGGCTAATAAGAATTGCCGAACAGAATTCATTTACGCTATATGAATATTTTTTAACTGATCATCTTGGCCATGGAAGGTATGATGGCGATATTCAATCAACTTTAAAAGTTTTAGATGAATTTCTTTTTACAATTATTACTGAATTAAAAAATGAAATGACACTTGTCGTTTGTTCTGATCATGGGAACTTAGAAGACTTATCAACTAAATCTCATACATTGAATCCTGCATTAACAATCTCTGCCGGAAAATTTGCAGAAGAATTATCTTTCATGATAAATGATTTATCTCAGATTAAACCTGCAATAATAAAGATTTGCAAATGAAAGATTATCCTGTAATTAAATATACTGTCTTATTCATAATCGGAATCATTTTAAACTATATTTTACCAATATGTAAACAAAATTATTTTTTGTACCTAGGATTGACTGCAACCGCATTTGTTATTCTAATTATTTTTAATTTCAATAAAAAGTTAAACCCATTTTTACAATACCCGGTTTATTTTTTAGTAATTCTTGCTGGATTATTTATATCAGAATTTCAAAAACCAAATTATAGATATTTACCCAAGCAAATTGAAAGGCAAAACGATTTTACTGCAATAGGTAAGATTTCGAATATAGAATTAAGTAAAGAATCAGAATTAATCTTTTACTTGAAAACCGATTCTATCAAATACAGAAATGAAAAGTTTTCAACTAATATTTCTCTTTTGTGCCGATTAAAAGATACCGGTAGAAAACTAGATTCACTTTCAAATATTATTACTCCCGGAAATTATGTAAGGTTGAGGGGAGTATTTTTTAAGGGAAGAGACAGAAGAAATCCCGGAGAATTTGATTACGATGAATATCTTAGTCAACAAGGAATTGCTGGAATATTAATTGCCAAATCTTGCAATGATTTAAAAGTTATAAAAAATAATACAAATAGAATTGCAAATTTTATTTATAGAGTTAGAAAATCAATTGATAATAATATTTCTAATCTTCATGATACTCAAACAGCATCATTGTTAAGAGGTTTACTTTTAGCAGACAGAAGTAAAATTGATTATAATACAAAAACTGAATTTATTAATTCCGGAGTAATACACATCCTTGCTGTATCTGGATTGCACGTAGGCTATATTGTTTTGATCTTTTTAATTTTATTTGGAAGATTAAATGTTTATTTAAAATCTTTGCTGACAATTATCGGCTTAATTAGTTTTATGGTATTAACTAATTCTCCTGCTTCAGTTGTTAGAGCAGTAATTATGTCAACAGTAATTCTAGTCGGTTTTATTACGAATCGCTCAACAAATTTATTTAATTCTATTTCTTTAGCTGCTTTGTTTATTTTAATTATTGATCCTTCTGAACTTTTTAAACCTGGATTTCAACTTTCATTTGCGGCAGTAATTTCAATAGCTTTAATTTATCCAATATTTCAAAAAATTATTTGTTCTATTAAAATAAAAAATAGCGCGTTAAAAAATATATTTTTGTTTGGAGCTGTCTCAATTAGTGCACAAATTGGAACTTTACCCTTTACATTAATTTATTTTGGCAAATTGTCTTTAATTGCAATCTTTACGAATCTTTTCATTATACCATTAGCTGGTTTTATTGTTGGACTTGGTATTATTACTTTAATTCTAAATTCAATTTTTCCATTTCTTGCGTTTTATTTTGCAACAACGAATAATCTTTTTTCATCTTTATTATTTTACATTGTAAAACTTAGCGGAAACTTTGAATTTGCTTTTATCTGGGTCCGAAATTTTTCATTATTCAATGCCATTATGTTCTATTTTTTTATCGGTATGCTCATATTTTCATTTGCAAAATTTAAATATAGAACTGCAAAATTAGCAGTATCAATTTTAATTGGATTTAACATTTGGCTGTTTAGCGAAATTGATGATAAAGAAATAATGCCGAAGAACCAGTTAAGCGTATATATGATTGATGTTGGCCAAGGTGATTCTTTCCTTGTAAAATTTCCAGATGGAAAGACAGCTTTAATTGATGCTGGATTAACAACTACTAATTATGATATTGGAGAACAAATAATTTTACCGCTTTTAAATTATTTTAATATAAATAAAATTGATTATGGATTTGTTTCTCATGTAGATGCTGATCATTATGGAGGATTTATATCTTTGATCAATGCAAATAAAATTAAAAAAATATTCAAACCTCAGATTGATACTTTGTTTGTAAAAGATATTAAGTATGAAAAATTTCTCAACAGCAAAAATATTCCCATAGAGCATTACATGAAAAAAAATATAGAGATTTCAAATTGCCGAATTTATATATTGAATGATCTTCCAGACAATTTCAAAACTACAACAAATGGGAAAAGCGGCCTTTTAAAAATTGTATATGGAAAAAACAGTTTTTTATTTACAGGCGATTTGGAAAAAAAAAATGAATCGCATTATGTAGAAAATTATAAAAAATTCTTAAATTCAGACGTATTAAAAGTCTCTCATCACGGAAGTAAAACAGCATCATCTTTTGATTTTATATTTTCTGTGAAGCCGAAGATAAGCATGATAAGCGATGGAGTTATGAATAAATTCGGGCATCCAGCATTTGAAGTTTTAGAAAGATTAAAATCAATCGGTTCTAAAATTTATAGAACAGATCAAAACGGTGGATTACTTTTAAGATCAAATGGAGAGTATGTTTCAGTGGTTGATTGGAAAAATTTATAATGAAATATTTTAATCAAATTTTAGAAAGAAAAATATGAAATCAAATCCTCAAATTGGAATCATAATGGGCAGCGATTCAGATTTAGTAATTATGCAAAAAGCGATTGATACTTGTAAAGAATTTGAAATTGGATATGAAGTAAAAATATTATCGGCACACAGAACTCCTGTCGAACATAGTGAATATTCAAAAACTGCAGCAGCGCGTGGATTAAAAGTAATTATTGCTGCTGCAGGCGGGGCAGCACATTTACCTGGTGTTACAGCAGCTAATACAATACTTCCAGTAATCGGCGTACCAATAATGAGCAAAACTTTAAATGGCATCGATTCACTTCTTTCAATTGTTCAAATGCCTAGCGGCGTTCCGGTTGCAACCGTTGCAATTGATGGAGCTAAAAATGCTGCATTACTTGCAATACAAATTATTGGAACAAGTGATGATAAAGTTCGGAATAAATTGATAGAATATAAAAAGAAGATGGCAGAAGAATCGATGAATAAAAACAAGAAGTTTGATAACTAAAAAAATTTATAGCATTTTTATTATGCATTAGTTAGCTTTGCCAAAATTATAAATCAATATTTTAAATGGAACTGATCATGAAAAACCGGCTTTATCTTTTTTCCCTTCTAATATTAATATTCCCAATTTTTCTTCGTGCTCAAATTCAAAGTAACTTAACTCAAACTCAAAAAGAGTGGTTAGCAAAAGCAGAGCGCCATGAAAAAAACGGATGGATTTATTTGCATATAGAAGGTACTCCAGAGGAAAGAGGATTTCAGCATGGTTATCTTTTGGCAAAAGAGATTAAAGAATCACTAGATATCTTTAATAAAGGTTGGAACTATTTAACCGGAATGGATTGGTCATGGTTAGTTAAGAAAGGAGGCGAAATATTAACTCCGAAAGTTGATGCAGAAGATCTTTCGGAAATTGATGGAATAGTTGAAGGACTAAAAGCTGCCGGCGTTTCAACAACACGAGATGAAATTGTAACATTAAACGGATCAATCGAATTAATTTCTTATTGGTGGCCAACAGTTAAAGATTCAATTTCCCCAAACTCACCAGATCCGGCAAAAGAATCTTGCAGTTCGTTTATAGCAACTGGCCGTATGACTGCTGATGGAAAAATAGTTCTTGGTCATAACACGATGAGCGATTATTGGAATCCGCTTTGCAACGTTATCATAGATATTAAACCAGAGAAAGGTCATCGTATCTTAATGCAGACTTCACCTGGATTAATTCACAGCGGGACAGATTTTTTTATCACAGATGCTGGTATTGTTGGTTCCGAAACAACAATCTCAGGATTCTTTCCATTTGATTCGAAAGGTGTTCCGGAATTTTCAAGAATGCGGCATGCTACACAATATGCGAACTCGATAGATGAATGGTGTGACATGATGAAAAAAGGGAACAATGGCGGATATGCAAATGCTTGGCTGCTTGGCGATATAAACACAAATGAAATTGCAAGACTTGAGCTCGGTCTAAAATATGTTGGATTTGAAAAAAAGAAAGACGGATATTTTATTGGATCAAACGTAGCAGAAAATTTGAAGATTCTTCGTTTTGAAACAAAGATTAATGAAACCAATATAAAATATTCACCAGTTGCCCGTAGAGTAAGATGGCAGCAGCTTATGAAAGAGTACGCCGGGAAAATTAATATCAATCTTGCGGAAAAATTTGAAGCAGATCATTATGATACTTATTTAAACAAAATCAATCCTGATGGCAGAACTTTGTGTGCGCATATTGATATTGACCCGCAATCGATCGGTTCATTTTCACCTCCATCGGATAATCCATATTATGCTTTCGGAACACTTGATGGAAAAGTTGTTGATGCAAAAATGGCAAAGAAGATGAGCTTTATTGCCAGATGGGGAGCCGCTTGCGGCCGTGCATTTTATGCAAAGAAATATCTTGAAGAGCATCCTCAGTTTGATTGGATGAAAGGATTGCTCAAAGACAGGCCATCAGAACCGTGGACAGAATTTTCAGTAGAGAATAAATAGTTTAAACTTAGAATCGATTTTGATTTGTTAAAATCAAATTGGTATAAAATTATAAAGCAAGAAAAAAATAATTATAAAATTCTAATTGTCGTTAAGAATTAGAAAATATATTTTCCATTAGAAATTTTTTAATTATATACTTGACGAGTTAATAATGTCAAAAATGCTTTTTGTTTTTGCTTTAATAATTTTTACTGCGAAATTTTATCCTCAAAAAATACAATCTATTTCAAACGAAGAAATCCACAATCCAATTTTAACCTCATCTGGTATTGTTTTTACTGATTCAAAAAATTCAAGTATTTATCTTTTACAGAATAATCAAACGATTTTGTTAACATCCTCACCTGGCTGCGGAAATTATTTTACTTTTTCAAGAGATAAAAGCTTAATCGGATTTAAGTTTATTGATGAGAGTGGGAATCAAATTCCGTCAATTATAAATTTAAAAACCAAAGAAATAACAAAACTATATTCTTCAGTTAAGTCTGCCGGGCAAGTAAGCTTTGCAGATAATGGTACAATCGCATTTACAATTGGCAATAATTTGATAGTTCGTTCAAAAGATGTTAAAGAAAAAATTTATGATTTAGGAAATTATTCTAACATAACTCCAATATCTCCAAATGGAAATTTTGCTGTTTATAATAATGATAATGATAAACTCTTCCTTTTAAATCTTCTTACAAATGAAAGGAGACAGATTACAGATAATTCATGCGGTTACTTTTCTCCGATTTGGTCGCCGGATGGAATGAAAATTTTATATTCAAGTCTTTCCGGAGTTATAAAGGTTTATGATTTAGAAAACTATCAAACTTATTTTGTCGGTGAAGGCTTATCGCCGGCTTGGTTAAGCGATTCTCATTTAATTGTCTTTTATAAAAATGAAATAAAAAACATGCAGCTGTTGAATAGCGATTTGTATATTTCTGATTTTACTGGTTCAGAAATTCATCAACTAACATCATCTAAAAATCAATTCGAAGTTGATCCTACTTTTGGAAATAATGATTCTGAAATTGGGTATTCATTATCCGGAAGCGAAAAGATATTAACTGCTAATTTTTCAAAAGATGATCTTTCATTTAGAAAAATAAATGAATTTAGTGTAAGTATTAAGCCGTCAATTATTCAAAAATTTAACTCAATCAAGACAACTGAAGATTTTGACACACTAAATATTCCTTATATCAACCAATTGTATGATACTCCAGATTATTATAATGGAAGTGCAGCATGCGGACCAACATCTGCAATGATGGTTTTAGCATTTTATAAAATACTACCTGAATGGGATATTATGTGTTCATCACCCTCAAGGCACAATAGTCCATACGGCAGATATATATGTGATGCTTATAGATTTAAACAATTTAGTTATACAAGCACTTGTAATGATCCAAACGGGAAGCCCGCAAAAGGCGCTTATGGTTTTATGTGGGCTAGCGGAAGCCCTTATTCAACTATGGTAAATTATTTTTATAATCATGGAATAGCGTCCACAAGAGAAGATTCTCCGTCATATCAAACTGCAATTAATGTAATAAACTCCGGTAAACCTTTTGTAATTTGTAATGCACTAACAACTGCCGGACATATTACGGTGGCTCATGGTGTTGCAACTCAATCCCATACACTAATATTTAATGATCCGTATGGAAATAAAAATATTAGTTATCCAAATCCTTATGGTAAAAGTGTAAAATATGATTGGCCTGGCTACAATAATGGATATCAGAATCTAAATATTGTTTATTGGAGCGTTGCGATAAATAATTACACGCCTCCAATTCAATCAGATACAGTTATAGATGATTTAGATTTCTACAACGGATTTTATATGAACAATAATGCGCCGGCTTCTATGTACAGTTGGAAAGATCTAAACCAAGGATATAACGGACACATGTGGTTTGTGTTTACAAATAAATCAGTTTCAACCGATACGTGTTACGCAACTTGGACTCCCAATCTTTCTATAGCAGGCTATTATAATGTTTACGCTTATATTCCTTATAGCCAGGCTCAAACTGCGAAATATAAAATTTATTCAGCACAAGGATTGGATTCAGTAATAATCAATCAAGAAAAATATAAAGATGCGTGGGTTCTAATTGGTAAATTTAAGTTTGATAAAGGCAATACCGGATACGTTCGACTTGGTGATGCAGCAGGAATTCAAGGGCAGGCAATCGTTTTTGATGCAATGAAGTTTACTTTTGTCGATTCTATTGAAACTAGCATTTCGAGGAATGAAAATAATTTCTTGAAAGAATTTAATCTTGGACAAAACTATCCTAATCCATTTAATCCGGCGACTACTATAAATTATCAAGTACCGTTTGATTCTCACGTCAGCATTATTGTTTATGATATTCTTGGAAATGAAATTATAAAGCTTGTTGATGGATATAAAAAGAGCGGTATATATTCAATAAATTTTGATATAAATTCTATTAAGAATGGACTTTCAAGCGGAATTTATTTGTATCGAATGACTGCTGGCAATTTTATTAATACAAAGAAACTAGTTCTGTTGAAATAATTAAAATTTTAAAATACTTTGATATTTAGTTTAGCTTTAAACAATTATTATGTGTTTAATTTAGTTAAATGATTTTTTTGTATATTGAAGTTGTATGACTACAAAACAATTAAAATGTAATAATTAAATTATGAAAGAAGCTTAATGAAAAGATTATTAGAAGTGAACTCTTCAAATGATCTCTTCCGGGAATATTAAGAAACTTCCTTCGGCTTGTTATTTTAATATCATAATTTAAATCGTCTGTTAGAATCTTATTCTCAAGATTAGCTATAAACGGAATGTGTATGATAATATAAAACATTTAAGAATTCCGGATAAATTTGCATATATAATTCGTACTTGGGGAGCTAAAATGCGATACAGTGAAATTAAAGTATACTAAAAATTGCAGTCAGAAATGGTCGGTACATTTTATAATTAATTAACGAAAATTGATGAGGAGTGTAAATATGAAAAAAATTATTTACCTAATTATTGCAATTTGTTTTCTTTCAAAAGTTTCCTTCAGCCAAAAAGAAACAAAAACTATTGCAACAAAAACTTCAAATAATAATGTCTATAAAATTCAGCAAGGATTTGTTGATGCGAACGGAGTGATGATTTATTATGAAGAATTCGGCAAAGGAAAACCATTAATGATTGTTCACGGAGGACCAGGTGCATCGCATGATTATTTTCTACCATATTTAATTCCGCTTGCAAAGAAATATAAATTGATTTTTATTGATGAAAGAGGATCCGGACAATCGGAAAAATTAGAAGACGCATCTCAATACACAGTTGAAAATATGGTTGAAGATGTTGAGTCTGTTCGCAAAGCTCTAGATCTTGGAAAGATTACATTGTTGGGGCATTCTTATGGAGGAGTTTTAGCGCAAGCTTACGCATTAAAGTATCAAAAGAATTTAACTCATCTAATTTTATGCAGCACCTTTCCCAGTACTTCACAAATGAACGAAGTATTCGTTAAAATGAAAGAAAAAATGTCGCCGGAGCTTCGGGATAAAATTAATAAAATGGAAAAGGAAGGATTGTTTGGCCATGGAAAAGATTATGAAAAAAATCGTTACACAAATGATTATATGATTGCTGCCTGGGGAGAAGGATATTTCCCGTATCTTTATCAAAATCATCCCGATCCAAATTATGATCCGGTTGCGAATGGAATTATGTCGTGGGATCTTTATAGAGAGATGTGGGGAAGCGACGGCGAATTTATAATTGATGGAAATTTGAAATCGGTTGAATATGTAAACCAACTTCATACAATAAAAATTCCCACGCTGATTACTTGCGGAGACCATGATGAATGCGATCCTTCGTTGTCGAAAGAGATGCATGAAAAGATTTCTGGGTCTGAACTAGTAATTTTCCCAAAAAGCGGGCACATGACTTTTGTGGATCAACCGAATCTTTTTATAAAAGCTGTGGAGGATTTTTTACATTAAATTATAATATGAAATGAGATTTCAATTCATCAATTGCTACTTCAAATGTTATTTGATAATTTTGGTATCAATATTTTAATAACAAATTTATACGATTAAAATGAGAAAATTTTATCTGCCCATCTTTCTTTTTCTGATAATTGCATTTACAGGGTGCAGTAAAAAATCTGATGATTATTACATGGGACAAGCTAAGAAGAGTGTGGAGGAGAAAAACATTCCAGCCGCAGTTGAAGCATATCAAAATTTGGTTACAAATTATCCAAACAGTTCAATGGCTCCGCAAGCCTTGTTTGAACTTGCAACGCTTTATCAAAACAAAATGGTAAAAAGCGATAATCAATCAAATGGACAAGCCGAAATGACCGATACTCAATCATTAGAAAAAGCAATTAGTTTATTTAAAAATATTTTTGATAAATATCCCCAAAGTGAATACGCACCAAAGGCACTGTTCATGGCAGGCTTTATCCAATCAAATGACTTAAACCAGTTTAATGAAGCTACAGCAACATTTAATCTTTTTATTCAAAAATATCCTAACAATGAATTAGTCTCTTCCGCAAAAGAAGAATTAAATAACATGGGACTTTCGCCTGAAGATATTCTGAAAAGAAAAAATGATTCGAAAGTAAATGTCTCAAATAAATAGAGATTATAGAAAATATTTAAATCCTTCAATTATCTCTAAGCTTAATTCTTTAGACCTAAGAGCAAGATTGGTAGTTGAAGGATTTATGGTTGGGCTTCATAAAAGTCCGTATCATGGTTTCAGCGTTGAATTTACTGAGCACCGACCATACATGCAAGGCGATGGATTAAAAGATATTGATTGGAAAGTGTACGGCAAGTCTGATAAATTTTTCATCAAACAATATGAAGAAGAAACAAATCTAAGAAGTTATATTTTATTAGATACCAGCCGTTCAATGAAATATGCATCCGAAGGAAATATATCTAAATTAGATTATGCAACCACACTTGTTGCCAGTTTAAGTTATTTGATGAACAAGCAGCAAGACGCAGTAGGTTTGACGCTGTATTCAGAAAAGATTAATAAATACTTCCCACCTAAATCTAGCAGAGCTTATTTGCAAGAGTTACTTAAACAGTTAGCAGAAATATCAGCCTCAGATAAAACCAATACTGCATCATGTTTAAATTCGATTGCAGAAAAAATTAAGAGAAGGGGATTAGTAATAATTGTTTCGGATTTTTTTGATGATGTAAACTCTATAATGTCTGCTTTGAAACATTTCAGATATCAAAAGAATGAAGTAATAGTATTTCAAATAATTGATCCGCTTGAGAGGAATTTTGCGTTTGGAAACGATGCTATTTTTAAAGATCTGGAAACAGAAGATGAAATAACCACTCAGCCATATCAAATCCAAAAAGCATATATGGAAGCGATGGAGGAGTTTATCAACAAGATTAAAAAAGAATGCCTGAATTCAAATATAGAATATAATCTGATCGAAACATCAACACCATTTGATAAAGCTTTGTTTAGTTATATTCAAAAGCGAAGAAAGCTTTATTAAAATTAAAAATGAATTTCAAAAATCTGATTCTTATTTATTAAAAATTCCTTTTATCTCTTCAAAATATTTTTCCGATAAATTCTCAGCATCAACTTTACGTTTCGCTTCAGTAATTATTCTGATAATCGGTTCGGTATTAGATTTCCTAAAATGAACCCAGTGATCGGAAAAATCGATTCTCAATCCATCTTCTGTATTGCAATTTTCATTCTTATACTTTTGAATTAACTGAGAAATGATTTCATCAGGACTAACATTAACGAGATCGATTTTCTTTTTGGCAATAAAATATTCTGGTAAAGATTTTTTAAGCTCAGAAATAGTTCCACCAAACTCAAGTAAATGCTGGAGTGTAATTGCGATTCCTACTAAAGCATCTCTTCCATAATGAAGAGCTGGATAAATTACTCCGCCGCTGCCTTCGCCCCCAATAATAGCATTAACTTCTTTCATTTTTTTTACCACATTAGCTTCACCAACTGGAGAACGAAATACTTTTGACCCAGCGGCTTTGGCTACATCATCTACGGCACGTGTGGTTGAAAGATTAACTGCTACATTCCCATTTTCTTTTGATAAAATAAATTTAACAGCTTGGGTAATTGTATTCTCTTCTCCAAATGGCTTACCTTCATTTGTAATTAGAACTAATCGATCAACATCAGGATCAACAACAATACCGAGTTCAGCCTTATTTTCAATTACTTCTTTCATCGTATCAGTTAAATTTTCTGGAAGTGGTTCGGGAAGGCGAGGGAATATTCCAGAACGTTCACAGTTCATTTCAATTACTTCACAACCAAATTTTCGAAGTAAATCGGGAATAACATAAACGCCAGCCCCATTGACACAGTCAACCAAAACGCGGAATTTTCTTTTCTTAATTTTTTCAATATCTATGTATTTCAGGCTAAGAACATCGTCAACATGCCGTTTCAATCCTTCATCAGTGTGTGTTAATTTTCCAAGTTCATTCCACTTCTTATAAATTTTATTTTTTCTATTTAGAATCTCAATCATTTCTAAATTTTGTTCTGGTGACATAAACTGTCCCGTATTATTAAGAAGTTTCAATGCATTCCATTGATTTGGATTATGACTTGCTGAAATTGCAATGCCTCCATTAGCATTCATTGTTTTAACAGTATACTGCACTGTTGGGGTTGGACAAATGCCTATCTCAATAACATCCAAACCTTTGGCTAGCAAAGTTCCAGTAACGATAGATAAAACCATTTCTCCAGAAATTCGTGCATCTCGCCCAACAACAACTTTACCGCTTTTAACAAAATCAGCATAAGCAGAAGTATAATTGACCAGAACTTCCGGATCTAAACTTTCACCAACTATACCTCTAATTCCAGAAACACTTACCATCAAAGAAGACATTGTTCCTCCCATAAAAATAATTCAATGATAGTACAAATATCAGAATGTTAAATTTAATTTTAAAGAAAATTAAATATTAACTATTAAGTATTGTTATCGGCTATTTTGGTTAAAAGTTAATTAATTAATATTTTATAAAATCAACATAAAAAATAAAAACTTTTTTATTAGTGTGTTCGTTGACATAGTAATTATCATGTATTATATTAACGCCCGAATTAAAAAGGGGTATGATCAGAATCAGGTGATCATACCGTTTATCGATTAAAAAGTTTGAGGTCGTTAATGGGTAAATTTCGATTACTTTTTATTTTTTCAATCCTAACTTTTTTTACATACCAAATATTTCCGCAATCCTCAGGCAAAATTACCGGCAAAATAACTGATAAGTCGAATGGTGAACCAGTCCCTTTTGCAAATGTTATGATAGAAGGTACAAGCAAAGGTAATGCTGCTGATATGAACGGTGAATATATTATTCTTGATGTTGCACCAGGATTATATAAAGTAACGGTTTCTGCTGTTGGTTTTCAAAAAGTTACTGTTGAAAATGTTAGAGTTAATGTTGACTTTACAACAAGATTAAATTTTCAGTTAACTGCTGGTGCTATTGATATGCCAACCATTGTAGTTAGAGGTGAACGCAATCCACTTGTTAGGCAAGATTTGACAAATCCAACTGTAGCAATTACAAATGAAACAATTCAAGAACTTCCTGTTGATCAAATTTCAGATGTTATTGCTTTGCAAGCTGGTGTTGTTACTGGAAATGATGGTTCTTTACATGTTAGAGGCGGCTATGGAAATGAAATTGCATATACACTGAACGGTGTTTCATTGAATGATCCTTATGGAAATATGAATTCAATTGGTCTTGCTACAAACGCAGTTCAAGAAGTTTCAGTATCTACAGGAACATTTAGTGCTGAGTTTGGAAATGCTTTAAGCGGAGTAGTAAACTATATTACTAAAGAAGGTGGCAATAAATTAAACTTTAGTGTTAGAGGTTATGCCGGAGATTATGCAACAGGAAGAACAAGTCTTTTTACTAATGAAATTAGTAAATTTGATCCATTGAATAGAGGAAGGTTAGAAGCTACTTTAGGCGGTCCCATTCCAATTTCTAATGATCTGCATTTTTATGTTTCTGGTATTTTTGAAAATTATAAAGGTGATCTTTACGGACAAAAATTATATGAACCGACAGATTCATATTTAACTCCAGATAACTTTAAAACTACAGACCCACGACATGGGATTTCAACTGGTCCTTACTATTTCCATCCGTATAATGATTTTCCAGATTCTGCGGGACTTCCAACCGGAAATGGACAAATTGTTTCGATGAACCCTTCTTCAAGTTATAATTTACAAGGAAATTTAAGCTATAGGTTATCTTCAAATATAAAATTAAAATATGAAGCAGTATTTGATAATAGCCAATATAAAAATTATAGTATGGCGTATAAATATAATCCTGACGGGGTTGGAACCAATTACGTTGACGGTTTAATACAAACATTAGGACTGACCCATACTATAAATAGTAAAATGTTTTATACATTACAGCTTTCATATGGTTACAATGAAGGGAAATATTATTTATACAATAGCGCAACTGACCCAAGATATTTGCCAAATCTTTATTCAGCTTCAATTGGTAACACTGGATTTTATGCTGGCGGAACAGACAATTATAGATCATTTAGAAAAACAACCACTCTTGGTGTGAAAGGAGATATTGTTGCGCAATTATTCCCAACACACGAATTCAAAGCTGGCTTTGAATTAAGGCAGCATCACTTAACTTATGAAAGTTATTCGGTAGATATTGAAAAGCTAAATCCAGACGGTACCTTAGGTGCTTTAACTAATAGTGATTTATTATATGACAGCACACTTACTTTAGTAAGAAGAATTCCTAATACACAACCTGCGCTTTATTCATCATTTGATAATAGGCCGACACAATTTGCTGCATATATTCAAGATAAGATTGAATTAGCTTCAACAATGATTTTGAATGTTGGATTAAGATACGAAATGTTCAATCCAGATGCTTTATATAATCCGAACTTATCTCAAAATTTAACCGATTCATTATCTGGATTTATTAACGCTTATAATATACCGGCAAAAGTAAAAAATACTTTAGCTCCAAGAATTAGTATTTCTTATCCAATTACTGATAAGGGTATAATAAGATTTTCTTATGGACATTTCTATCAGATTGGTTCTCTATCAAGTCTATATGCAAACAATCAATACTTTGTTCAGAATTTTGGCTCAAGTCCTACATTCGGAAATCCTAATGTTGAGCCTCAAAAATCAATTCAATATGAAATTGGTTTACAGCAGGCACTAACAGATAATTTTAAATTTGATGTTACTGGTTTTTATAAAGATGTAAGCAATTATATTTATACCGAAACAGTTTACACAGATTTAGGTAGAGAATATTTCGTTCTAACAAACTTGGCTTATTCAAACGTTAAAGGAATTACTATTTCACTATTGAAAAGATCTTCACCTGGAGATATTTTCTCTGCCAGTTTAGATTATACATTCTCAATTGCAGAAGGAAATAGAACTTATCCTGCTGACCAAATATTCTTTAGTGAGCAAACTGGTCAAAGATCAGAAACATTTTTGGTACCGCTTAGTTTCGATAGAACACATGTTATAAACGGAACTGTTGCATTAAATCAGCCTAATGATTGGAGTGTAGGAATGATTTTCAATTTTGAAACTGGAACTCCTTATACACCGCAGCTTCCAGCTAGTTTTACAAATGTAACCTACGAACAAAGCTCAGCTAATCAGCCGGTAATTTGGAATGTAGATTTAAAGTTTGAAAAATATTTTAGAATTGGTGCATTAGACTATTCAGTATTTTTACAAGTTCTTAATTTATTTGATACTCAAAATGAATTAGCTGTTTATGCAAGTTCAGGGAGAGCATTATCAAATGTTGAAGAAACTCAAAATGCAGTTCAGTTTAGTGATATTAGAAATAGAATTAACAGAGGCGATCCAGGACTTTTCGGCATTAATCAAATCAATAATTATTATTCGCAAAGGCCGGAAAGAGTAAACGCTCCACGCGAAGTTAGACTTGGCTTTTCAATTCTATTTAATTAAGAAATGAGTTAAAGGAATTTATAATGAATAAAAAGTATTTATTGATTCTTATTGCCTTCTTGTTTAGTGTTAGTACAAATTATTCTCAAGTTAATTGGAGAGATACAATTAACATAAAAGGATTAAGCCAAGATGATATGGCGAGAATATTTGGCAGTATTTATCTACCGGGAAAAATATTTAAAACTAAAGGCGATAATAGAGCCATTAAAGAAGTAATACTTCATGGCAATGCAATTACTACAGTTATTTTTAATTATGGTTCAATATGTAAACCAAATTATTTAGGCAATATTGCAGACTTAGTTTGGAAAGGATTAGGGTATGGATTTGAGTTTGGCCCATTAGCATTAGGCGAAGTTACTGTTCAAAACACAAATGGTACTATTGACACATTTCATGTAGATGATAACTCTCATATTCTTCCTACTCAAGGAACATATTCACCAGATGGAACAATGAAGTGGGGTTGGCTTCCGAAAGATGGATACGCCGATCCAAATCAGGGCGCAATTGCTACTTTAAATGCTCCCGATAATAACCATGATGGCAAACCGGATTCTTGGCCGGATAGCTGGTACGATCCTCGAATTGGAAAATATGTTTGGCCAGCTTTCTTAGGAGATCAAGCAACGGCACCTGATGAAGAAGCATATTACGTTATGGATGATTATACAAATAAGCAATTTCCATACTATCCATTTTTAAATGATTCAACTAAACGAGGTATGGGATTAGATTGTGCTGTTAGAATCTTTCAGTTTAATAATGCCTTAGCTAAAGATATTTTATTTGTAGTTTATCAAATTACAAACGTGAGCGATAAAGATCTTCCAAAAGTTTATTTTGGAATGCATGGCGATCCTCATATAGGCGGTTACAGTGATTACAGCGATGATCTTGCTTTCTTCATTCCTCCTAAAGGTCCGCTTGCTGATGCATACGACCAAAGAGCTAGAAGTATGGTTTATGCTTGGGATAGTGACTTTAAAGGAATGGGCGGATTAGTACCTGGGTATTTTGGTTGGAAATTTTTGGAATCACCAACAAATTCTACTGATGGAATTGATAATGATGATGATGGTATTATTGATGAAAGTCCATACAATTCAGCTGGTTATTATATCGACGGGATAAAATATCCTTTGACCACTGGAATAGCTGATGTAACTAAATACACCGCAGTATATGGTGCCCCAAAACCAAGATGGTCTGGTGATGAAAATGGCGATTGGGATCCATCAAAAGACGATGTTGGTATCGATGGAATTGGCCCTAATTCACCAAACTATCCAGGTCCAGATTACGGCGAAGGAGATGGTAAACCTTCTCAGGCTTGGTTTCTAGATCAAAATGGAAATGGTAAATATGACGCTGGTGAACCAATATCAGACGAAAAACTGCCAGGATATTTATGGGCTGGTTCTGAACCAGATTTTGGAATGAGAGATGTAAATGAATCAGATCAATTAGGATTAACTGCTTTCCATGCAGCACAGTATACAAACGGCTTACCGAACGTTCCATTGAATTATTCATTAATGTGGGAATGGGCTTCATCAGATAGTATTGATCCAAACCAAACACTATTGCAACAGCCAGGTGATAATATTTTTAACTTTGATACTGGCCCGATGAAATTAGAAAAACTTCAATCACAAAGATTTTCAATGTCAATTTTATTCGGTGATAATCTGGATGCATTAGTCCTTAATGCTGAAACTTCTCAAAGAATTTTAGAATCATCCTACAGATTTGCAAAACCACCAGACAAGCCAACACTTACAGCTGTGCCTGGCAATGGTAGAGTTACACTTTATTGGGATACAAAAGCTGAAAAATCATTTGATCCATTTACACGAATAAATGACTTTGAAGGTTATAAACTTTATAGAAGCAGAGATTATAATTTTAGCGATGTTTATACAATTACTGATGGCAATGGAACCCCATTTTTAGGTCAGGCTTTGTTTGACCCTAACACTGGAAAAAGAGCTCAATGGGATTTAGTTGATTCTCTATCTGGATTCTTTCCAGTTGAATATACTGGCCATGCTGTAAAATATTATATTGGCAGCAACACTGGTTTAGTCCACCAATTTGTCGATTCAACAGTGCAGAATGGAGTTACATACTATTATGCTTTAGTTTCTTACGATATGGGATCTATTCAGTTTAGTATTCCACCATCTGAATGTCAATCAGTAATTTCCAAAGATCCAATTACTGGCAAACTTAAATTTGACGTCAATACTGCAGAAGCAACCCCTGGCCCTTTGCCATCTGGAGTAAAAAATGCTGAGGCAGGTTTGGATGGAACACCTCAACAGATTACTGGTAACTCAACGGGGAAAATTAAAATGCAAGTCTTAAATAATCTTGCAGTTCAAGATAAACTTTATAAAGTGGTATTTTCTGACACTCTAACTTATAATGTAATTGATTCTACCGGAATAAATGAAACTTTCAAATCGAATGATACAGTATTTGTATCTTTAAGCCAGCCAAATATTATTCCAGAAAGTTTTCAATTATTTGATTCGGGTAATAATCTTGTTGATGCTTCAAAATATGTTTTAAATTCGCAGTATGGAAGAATTAGAGGTTCATCAAAAGGTTCGTTGCCACTTGGAGAAATATTTAAAGCTGTATATAGATATTATCCAGTTTATCAAAGCAAGCTTATTAATAATGAAGATGGAAATAATAGCTTTGATGGTTTGAGAATTAAAGTTCAAAATGATCCGCTTGTACTAGATACGGTAAATTCAGGTTATGTAAATAATAACAAAATAAACATAAATTATAAACTAGTTTTTCCACCTTCGGCAGGAAATCCAAAGGTTCCTTATCGTGCAGATTGGGAAATTAGATGGACGGGATTTGATACCACTGATACTGGAGGATGGTTGCATCCTGGTGATACTGCAATTACCAATTTAGGAAGTGTAAAAATTGTTTGTCCATTTAATATCATTAATACTACAACAAATCAACCCGCAAAGTATTTGTTGTTTGTTAAAACAGGAACAAAAACTTTAACAAGATGGAGTTTTGATCAACCGATAATTCTTAGACCGCAAACTGCATCAGGTTCTACAGTTAGTTATGAGGTTGATTTTAGTTTGCCTAACAGTGGAATTACTCCTGTTTATCCAAAACCAGGTGATGTATTTGCAGTTAAGACATTGAAACCATTTCAAACTGGAGATACATATTTGTATCATACAGTGCCTGCTGAGTTCAAAACTGATTTGGCTAAAAGTGATCTTAATAATATTTATGTTGTTCCCAATCCGTATGTGGCTTACAGTATTGCAGAAAATCCTGGAATATTTACTGATGCAAGAGGCGATAGACAAATTCAATTTAGAAATCTTCCTCCTAAATGTACAATTCGAATTTATACTATCACTGGTGAATTGGTACAGACGATAGAGAAAGACGATAATACGAGTATGGCTTCGTGGGATTTATTGAGCTACGAAGGTGAGAGAATTGCATATGGAGTATATATCTTCCATGTAGATGCGCCAGGTATTGGTGAAAAAATTGGAAGGTTTGCAGTTATAAAATAAAATTTATGGCTCCGTTAATTTAGTTTAACTGAGCCATGTTTGAAAAATCAAACTAACAGGATTTTATAATTATGAAAAAATTTTTAACAATTTATTTAACAAGTATATTATTATTAACAAGCAATTTAGTTTTTGCACAATCAGATAGAAGCACTGCTAAAGTTGGTACTACTGCTGGTCAGTTTTTGAAAATTGGTGCTGGAGCAAGATCCATTGGTATGGGTGGTGCATATGCTGGTTTAAGCAATGATATTTATGCTATCTATTATAATCCAGCAGGATTAGCAAATGAAGATGGAAACTCTCAAGTTACATTCAATCATGCAAATTGGCTTGCCGATATAAGCTATGACTTTGCTGCGGCGTCAATTAATATTCCTGATTTAGGTGTATTATTTGCAGATCTTACTTCATTATCAGTTCCTCAAGATAAAGTAAGAACATTTGATTACCCTGATGGGAACGGAGAATATTGGGATGCAAGTTCAATTGCAATTGGTGTCGGGTTTGCTAGAAAACTTACTGATAGGTTTTCTTTTGGATTTCAAGCAAAATATATTAGAGAAGCTATTTGGAATGAAAGTGCAAGTGGCTTTGCCGTTGATGTAGGAACCTATTATATAACACCATTCAACGATCTAGTAATTGGAGCAAGCATATCTAACTTTGGTTCTAAAATGCAAATGTCTGGTAGAGATTTACTCTTTAATACTGATCCAAATAACAACGTGAACTCTGGACCAAATAATATTTTATCTCAATACAATACTGATAGCTATGATCTTCCTTTAACATTTAGAATTGGTTTATCAATGAATCTAATTAAAAGTAGATATATCCGACTTACAGGAGCTGTTGATGCAAACCATCCAAATGACAATACAGAATATTTGAATAGCGGTTTGGAATTTGCTTACAATGAAATGTTTTTTGTCCGCGCAGGTTACAAATCACTTTTTATGAGAAATAGTGAAGAAGGTTTAACATTAGGAGGCGGAGTAAATTACAAAATTAATAATCAATTTGTTGTAATGTTTAATTACGGATGGGCTACTTATGGAAGGTTAGAAAGCGTGCAATTTATTGATATAGGTTTGCAGTTATAATTTATTTAAAACAAAATTAAGAGGAGCTTTCAGCTCCTCTTTTTTTATAATTTCACTTTATGAAAAATAAAATTAAAGATATTAATGATTTACTTATAAAAAAATATGGTATTCCTCCTCGCTCAAAAATTCCTCCAAAGCCAGTCGATCTTTTAATTGCTACAATACTTTCTCAAAATACAAATGATAAAAATTCTTATAAAGCTTTTACGAATTTGAAAAACAATTATGCTGATTGGGAATCGGTTTCAAAGCTTTCAACTGAGCAATTAGAAAAAGAAATTAGAGTTGCTGGGTTGAATAAACAAAAATCAAAATCTATTAAAAAGCTTTTAACTACTTTGAAAGAAGAAAAAGGTGAAATTACTTTAGATTATTTAGAAGAAATGAAAGACCAAGAAGTGATTACTGAGTTGACTAAGTTTAAGGGAATTGGTATAAAGACAGCAAGTTGTGTCCTATTGTTTTCTATGAGAAGAAATATTTGTCCTGTAGACACTCATGTCCATCGAACATTAAATAGAATTGGGGTTGTAAATACTAGTACCCCAGATAAAACATTTAAACTTCTCAATAATTATTTACCTGATAAAATTGCACACTCTATCCACACAAATTTAATAAAGTTGGGTAGAGAAATATGCAAACCTACAAATCCCAAATGTTCTATTTGCCCTCTACTCAAAATTTGTAAATTCAAATCAAAGAATTTTGAAGCAAATAGGAATTACAAAAAAAATAATTTCTTGCTTCTTGATAGCATATAATCATTCAATAATATTATTCCTTTTCTAAGTTAAAATAATTGCAAGATAATATTGACTAAAATTCATATTAATTTTAATATTGCGAAGATTATTCGGTAATATATTTATAAATCAGAATAATAGTCTAATATATCAATTAAAATCGGAATTCTAATAAATTTTATTTTATTCAATCATTAACTAAAAGGATAAAAAAAATGGCTAAGAAACTAACTCGAAGATCGTGGGCAGAACCATTCAAAATAAAAGTTGTCGAACCAATTAAAATGACAACTAAAGAACACAGAGAGAAAGCGGCTAAAGAAGCGGGATATAATACTTTTTTACTTCGCTCTGAAGATGTATATATTGATTTATTAACAGACAGCGGAACAAACGCAATGAGCGATAATCAATGGGCTGGAATGATGCTTGGCGATGAAGCTTATGCAGGCAGCAAAAATTTTTACTATTTATGGGATAATATTAAAAAATATTACGGTTATCCATATTTTGTTCCCACTCATCAAGGTAGAGCAGCAGAACATTTAATTTCAAAAATATTAATTAAACCCGGAAATTATGTTGCTGGTAATATGTATTTCACCACAACTAGACTGCATCAAGAATTAGCTGGAGCTACATTTGTAGATATAATTATAGACGAAGCTCATGATCCACAAAATATACATCCATTTAAAGGTAATGTGGATCTAAACAAATTAGAAAAATTAGTAAAGGAAGTTGGAGCAAAAAAAATTCCATATTTGAGCATAGCCGGACCTGTTAACATGGCAGGCGGTCAGCCAATTTCAATGGCAAATATTATTGAGCTAGAAAAATATGCAAAAAAACATGGCATTCAACTTTGGCTGGATGCAACAAGAGCAGTTGAAAATGCTTACTTTATAAAGAAGAGAGAAAAAGGATTTGAACAAAAAACAATTGCCCAGATTTTAAAAGAAATGTGTTCTCACTTTGATGGTATTTGGGTTAGCGCTAAAAAAGATTTGCTTGTTAACATTGGCGGGTTTTTAGCTACAAAAAATAAAAAAGTTTTTGAAGAAGCTAGAAATATGGTTGTTGTATACGAGGGCTTACATACTTATGGAGGATTAGCCGGAAGAGATATGGAAGCTATGGCAAAAGGGATAGAAGAAATGGTTAACTATGATTATATTAGATCAAGAATTGGTCAAGTTGAATACTTCGGCAACAAACTTCTTGAGTATAACATCCCTATCGTTTTACCAATTGGCGGACATGCAATATTTTTAGATGCAAAAAGGTTTTTACCTCATTTAAAACAGATTCAATTTCCTGCACAAACTCTTGCCACTGAAATTTATGTCGATTCTGGAGTACGTGCAATGGAAAGAGGAATTGTTTCTGCCGGAAGAAATAAAACCACAGGAGATCATAATTATCCTAAACTAGAGTTAGTTCGATTAACTTTACCGCGAAGAGTTTATACTCAAGCGCATATAGATGTTGCATATGAATCTGTCGTTTCGGTATATGAAAATAGAAAATCTATTAAAGGATTAAAGATGATATATGAACCAAAGTACTTAAGATTTTTCCAGGCAAGATTTGAAAAATTGAAAAACGATAAAGTATAAAAAAGACTTAATTGTTGGAGTAGTGAGATTTTAAAAAATAAAAATCTTATTACTCCCACTTTTTATTTTTATAAATTAAAAATTCTTACAAAAGTTTTAATATTGATTATATATATATTCCTTAATGAGGATTACGAATGTTAAATGAAATAGATTCAAAAATTCTGAATATACTGCAATCTAATTCCAGAACTCCTAATGCTGAGATTGCAAGGCAAATAAATATGGCGCCTTCTGCAGTATTGGAAAGAATTCGGAGGTTAGAAAAAAAGAAAATAATTAAAAAGTACGCTGCACATATTGACCCGGTCCATGTAGATAGAGGGCTTCTTGCTTTCATTGAAGTAAAAGCAAATGGTCCAATTGTAGATCAAAAAACTGCTAAAGAATTATCTAAGATCGATGAAGTTCAGGAAGTTCATATAGTTGCTGGGCAAGATTGTTTTCTTGTGAAAGTAAGAGTAAAAAACACTGAAGCTCTAACTCAATTACTAAGAACTAAATTTGCTGCTATTAAATCTTTAAGAACAACAAACACAACTATAGTTCTTGAAACCGTTAAAGAAACTTGCGAGCTTATTTTTTAACTAAAAATTTAACTTATCAAATTAATTTTATTTATCATGCGGAATTAATTAAATTTATGATAATCTTTGTAATACTTTCTCATAAGTATTATAAATGAGAAAACAATTTGGGCATTACCGATTCTTTCACTAATCTTAAATTAAAGATTTTGACGAAAGAATATAATTTTGTTATCAACCATTCTATTCAAGAAAAATATTCGAATTTTTTAATAGGAGTAATTCTATGGATGTAGTATTATTATCTCGTATCCAATTTGCTATGACTATCGGATTCCATTTTATTTTTCCTCCAATTTCCATTGGCTTAGCTTGGCTCCTTGTAATAGTGGAAGCTCTAGGTTGGAAAAAGAAAGATGAAGTTTATGTAAAGATAGGAAAGTTTTTTGGAAAAATTCTTGCACTAACTTTTGCAGTTGGAGTTGCAAGTGGAATTGTAATGGAATTTCAATTTGGTACTAATTGGGCACAATATTCAAAGTTTGTCGGAGATATTTTTGGTGCACCATTAGCCGCAGAAGGTGTTTTCGCATTCTTTTTAGAATCCGGATTTTTGGGTTTATATCTTTTTGGTAGAAATAAAGTTTCTAAGGGTGTGCATTGGTTCGCTATTCTTATGGTTGCAATTGGAGCCACTATTTCTGCATTTTGGATTATCGTTGCTGGTTCTTGGATGCAGACACCTGCAGGATATATTATTCAAAATGGAAGAGCAGAACTTACTGACTTTTGGGCGGCAGTTTTTAATCCTTCAACTGTAATTAGGTTTTTCCATACATTTGATGCGGCTTTAATAACCGGTTCATTTATGATGGCTGGAGTTTCTGCTTATTTTCTTGTTAAAAAGCGCCACGAAGTTTTAGCGAAAAAATCAATGAAAATTGCAGTAATTTTTGGTTTAGTAGTTTCTTTATTAGAATTATTTCCGTTTGGACATGAAAGCGGAAGAGAAGTTGCTAAACTTCAGCCAGAAAAATTTGCTGCAATTCAAGGATTATATACAACACAAAGTGGAGCACCGTTAGCTGTTTTTGCTATCCCTGTAATGCCGCCTCCAGAGTTGAAAGCTAAAATTGAAATTCCAAATTTATTAAGCTGGCTAGCTTTTGGCGATCCTAATGCTGAGGTGAAAGGTATTAACGAGTTTCCGCAAGAAAATTTACCTCCTTTATTTATAACATTTGTTTCGTATCATAATATGGTTGTACTTGGAATGTTGTTTATACTTCTAACAGCTTTAGGAAGCATCCAATTATATAGAAATAAGTTGTGGGAAAGTAAAAAGCTTTTGCGAATTTTTATTTGGGCAATACCATTCCCTATATTCGCTTGCGAGCTTGGGTGGATTGCCGCCGAAGTTGGAAGGCAGCCTTGGATTGTTTATCATGTAATGCGAACACATGATGCCGTATCTACTTCAATAGTTCCTGGCGATCTTTTATTTTCAATTATTTTATTCTTCTTAATCTATTTATTGATTGGTATTCTTTACATATATCTTTTAGTAAAAGAAATAAAACATGGTCCAGAAAACATTACTGAAAGGGAGGTGTTATCATAATGGATCTTAATTTAATTTGGTTTTTGTTAGTTGGTGTTCTAATTATTGGCTATGCAATTTTAGATGGATTTGATTTGGGCGTTGGTGTAATTCATCTTTTTACAAAAGATGAAAGCGAAAAACGAATTCAAATGAATGCAATCGGACCTGTTTGGGACGGAAATGAAGTATGGCTGCTTACTGGCGGTGGTGCTTTATTCGCGGCGTTCCCAATTGTATATGCAACAGTGTTTAGTGGATTTTACATCGCATTTATACTTTTACTTGCGGCTCTAATTTTTAGAGCAGTTTCATTTGAATTCCGTGGAAAAGTTAATTCAATCAGATGGAAAAAACTTTGGGATATTGCTTTTGGTCTTGGGAGCTTACTTCCTTCAATTTTATTTGGTGTAGCAATTGGAAATATTCTACGTGGTATTCCAATTGATGAAAATGGTAATTTTATAGGATCATTTGTAGACTTATTAAATCCTTATTCAATACTGATTGGTTTGTTGAGTTTATCAATGTTCACTTTACATGGAGCAATTTACTTGACAACTAAATCTGAAGGTGAACTTAGAGACAGAATGATTAAGTTGATTAGTAAAATATGGACGATATTTGTTCTGCTTTATGTAGTTGCAACTTTTTTCTCGATTTTTGAAGCACCATATTTATTTGATAGAATACTCAACAATCCATTATTCTGGATTTTGTTTATTCTTTTACTTGGTTCAGTTCTTTATTTGCCTGTAGTTGTTAAAAGTGCAAAATTCTTTTTATCATTTATTTTGTCTTCAATTACAATCGCATCTGTAATTGGTTTAACGGCAGTCAGTTTATTCCCAAGATTAGTTCCATCAAATATAAATTTGAATTATAGTTTGACTATTTATAATTCATCATCAACAGAAAGAACATTGTTTACAATGTTGATTATTGCATTGATTGGAATGCCGATAGTTATAGCTTATACAATATTTATTTATCGCGTCTTTAAAGGGAAAGTGGAAATTACTAAGGAAAGTTATTAAGAAATTTATTTTAATTTTTTGAATATTAAAGGGCAAGAAAATCTTGCCCTTTGTTAGTTTTAGAGAAATTATCTTTTTGATAGAATTTCTTTTTTTGAATTTATTTTAGTTACTTTTACTTCCTTAGTGTTTGTCTTAAAGTATTTTAATTCTTTAAGGTGCGTTAAGTCTTTTATTCTCTCAGCAGAATAACCAAGCTTTTTGAAATCGAGCACTCCGTTCGGCGAATGACATGAAGCGCAAGCAAGCCCTTCTTTTTTTATCGAATGATTTAACATCAACGTACCGAACTGTCTCATCCAATGCGGCTGAATGTTTCTAAGGTTTCCTTTATTATCAATGGGATAAACATCCGACCATGTTTTAACACCGAAGTAACGCATAAAATCATCCATCATATATTTTTTAAATGGATATTGATACATTCTTTTAATAATCGGATTCTTAATTGCTACTTTCATAGCCTCAAGCGAGTTACCGGTTTCATAATATGTAGGATAATCGAATGGAAGTATCATTGCTCCAAACGGGCCTTGATTAGACATGTCTTCATACATGTAAGCATTAAACAATTTGAACGGATAAATTTTGCTGTCGCCAAGATTGCTGACAGAAGTTAAATGTTCGGTAATATCTTTTTCTCTTTCTGCAATCATACCTGGAGAAAGCTGTGAAAGAGTATTGGTAACAGCCTGCATATATTTTAATGCCTGTTCATCATTCATATTAAAATCATTTTTAACATTGTTTTTGATTTCAAGCAGAGCCTCAGGATTAGTTATGTTTGTCATCTGGTCCATCAAAGGATCATAACGATCAGACTTATTAGGATTGTTTCCTAAAGCGCCGGCAAGAAAAGTTCCGTTTCCGTTGTACCAGAAATAATTAAAACCAATATCAGGCTTACCGGATTTTAGTATATCTGTGTAAACGTACATACCTTCTTCTTTATTATAAGTAGGATGTACCCAATCTCGAAGAACAACATTATCATCTCTTAAATAAGGAATGTGGCAAGTTTCGCAAGCAACGCGTGCAACGTGTCCGTTAAGTATTACGCGTTCCAATTCATTTTTAGTATGCGGCGCCGATGTATGACAATTTTCGCACGCTACCGATTTATTTGGTAAATCATTAGCTACTAAATCAGTGCCTTTTGTTCCGCGTGGAATTTTATGTCCTTCAGGAACATGGCAATCTAAACATTGCACTCCTGCTGCTGCATGAACATCCTCTTCCGGACTAAAAGGCATACCGCGTTTTGCGCCCGCATGAAGTATACGCGGATTTTTGTATCCCAAATTATGAGCAGCAACATTTCCTGAATATGTATCTCCTCCAAAATTATGCTGATGACAGTACAAGCAATTTGTATTAGTTGGTTTTGTTACGGTCATTGCTGCTTTCATGCTTCTATCTTCATTCCATCTTAAACCAACGTTATCTTTTATAACATATTTTTCATTCATATCATAAGTTTGGGAATGGCAGATTAAACAATCAATTCCTTCTTTTGCAGACTTAGGCACATTACCGAATGGCATCATATCTTCTGTGGCAGGCTGATAGTTGCCCCCAATATGGCATTGTCCGCAGCCTTCGCTTCTTAAAAGAATTTTTCCGTGAAGGCTATCCGGTTTGGTTTTAATTAATTCAGCCCAACCTGTCCATGAAAAGCTGCCTGGTATTCCGCAAGCGCGATCTATTTTGCCGACGGGAATTGGTCGAGTATTTTGGTTTACTTGTTTGCCATCGAATCCATAAGTAGAAAAACCTGCTGCTCTTCTTTGGAATTGGAAGTGAACAGAATTAACAATATCATCCATCGTGTTCACTTTAGATGTAGAACCATCAGAATGACGAACTGTAATATCTTCATGACATTTTAAGCAAGTTTCTGGACCTTTATATTGACGAATGCCGGCATCTCTGAAATATTTTATATGGTTAAATTTGGTTTGATGAATAAACGAAGGAGTATTCATCAGCATTTCCATTTTAACTTTTCTAGTAAACGGATCTTTTTCATCTTTAGTCATTTCTTCGGCGCGCTGCAAACGATCTTGATAAGTCAATTCTTTAGCAAGCGAATTAAATTCTTCGTCTGTTAGTTTCACGCTTGAGTCGTAAGTAAGCTTACCGTTTTTAACACCGGTATACCATTCAAATAATGGTTCATAAAGAAATTGAGTGAAAATTCCGCCAAGCACAATAATTACACCAAGTGTGAGAATGAGTTTGCCGGTTTTAGATTTAGGGAATTTAAAATATTTAATTTTCATTAGATACCTCTTCAGTTGAGAAAATTTGAGATTCTGCTTCTTCCTCATGTGAAAGATGCCAGCCGGTAACCATCGCTTTGAAATTGCTTAAGACGGTGTTACCAGTAGTTGCAAGATAAATATGTCCTATCATAAATATGGACAAAAAGAATGCGCCGATTGTATGAACAATATCTGTTAATGTTAATCCGGAAATACCAAAAATCTGTTTGATCAAAACTTCGGGGAAGAGTAACGCCCAACCGCTGATTACCATTATAGGAAGAACTGCATACATAATTTGTAAATATGTGAATTGCTGAAGGGGGTTGAACTTTTGATCTTTAGAAGTTTCAAAAGGATGATCTTCGTTTTTAAAGATTCCATTTAAATAATATTTTGCTTGAAGCACCAAATTCGAAATGAAGTTCTTAAACTTTGGTATGTACTGTTTGAAATTGCCTGATACAAAATTCAATATAAAGAAAAACAGATAATTGAGAGTAAGAGTAATACCAGAAACATTATGTAGCGTTACCGCTGTGTGAAATTCTATAATTGGTGATTTTGGATTTGCATACTGCATATTTACACCGGTAAAAATTAACAAAAGAAAAAGCAGAGCATTAAGCCAATGCCAAATTCGCAGCCAGAGCGGATAAAAATATTCTTTATTACTTTCCATCTAAAGTTCCTTTATGAGATTTCCATCGTAAAATTCCATGAATCGACAAGGCGGCCAATACGATTCCAAAAATTATGAAGCTGAGTAAATTCAAATAATAATTCCTGGTAGCACCAATTACATAAGAGTTATTCAAGATAACTGCATTTATAAAACCTTCCCTGTCTCTTTCCTGCTTTGTTTGAAATTTGTAAAGCGACTGCAATAAAATTGAATTCTTCGAATGGCACTCTACGCAATTTTTTACTGCTTGATCTTTCGGTAAAATTAAATGGCTTACGCCAGGTGCATTAGGAGAAGTATGACAATCGATGCATCGAACTGATTTCCAATGCAGATCAATATGAGGAAGCCACGAATGTGAAACATTCAAGGCCGGCAAAAGCTGTCCAGATAAATTTTTAATTGTTGAAGTATTGTCATGGCACTTCAAACAAATTTGATTATCATAAAGGACAGTTTCTTTAATTTCCCGATTAACCCTTGCATTTATTTTAAAGCTGTGCGGATCGTGGCAGTCGAAGCAAGTAAATTTATCGCCCATCTTTTTATAATGAATACTTTGTTTAAATTCTTCTTCTATTGTTTGAAAGTGGAACTTCTTAAATTTTTCTTCATTCTTATGGCAATCTAAGCAATATAGATTTTCTTTTTTCAGGTTAGCAGCGTGCGGAAATTTTTGAAAATCTTTTGAGTGGCAATCAATACATGATAAATTTTTATGATTTGATTTATAAAATTCATCCGGAATTACAGCAAGGTTTTTTATTATTCCAGTTGATTCATCTTTATAAGATAAAGTTGCCATTGAGTGGCATCGGAAACAATTTTGATTAATTTCCTTTGCATCAACAATCTTTGTATTTGCAAAAAGATGTAAGGATAAGAGGATTACCGAAGTAAAAGCAAAAATTATTTTTTTCATTTAGTTTTTTAAGAGTTTAATGATTCAATTTTTATATTAAATAAATCTTGTAATCAACTCTTTAATCTGAGAACATTCCGCATATTGAATGTAGACATCACAATTTCTGCAATTCTTATTTGCACAAGTGTTTATTTCGTGCTTAAAAGTCCAGCATGGTTGTGAATGGGCTTTGAAAGCGAAGCAATTATTTCTATCTTCTTCACTGCACTTAGTTATTTCCCAGCATGGAATTAGCGAATATATTGTTTTAATTCCAGCTATACTTATTTTGCTTTCGTTAATTGCTTTGCGAATACATTTTAATCTATTAATATCAGCTTTAGAATAAAGCCTATGATTTGACTCTTTCTTAAATGGAATTATCAATCCTTCTTTCTCATACATTCTCAATGTGTGCACAGAAATATTAAGAAGCTTTGCTGCGCTGCTTATAGGGAACAAAGGTAAATCATAATTTTCTAAATTTTCCAATTTTACAACCAGATTAAAAGTTGATATTTATAAATATCAATTTCTTTGCCAATTAAAAATATAAATTTTTATTTGAAATAAAAGCAAAACATTGAAAAAGAATTTTTCAAAAAGTAGAAAATGTTAGATTTTATTTTCTTATTTAAGATTTGATGATAAAAAGCAATTACTGACTGATTGAAATTATTATTGATGCAGAAATATTTAATGACTTATCAGTCATAATTAAAGCTTGGTTAGCGCATTTCAATTTTCATTTTTCTAATGCCTTACTTATATTTGACTTAAAAATATATAATTAAAGGATTTTATTTAGTTATGTCTAATCAATATCAAATTGCAGTTTTAGGCGGCGGACCTGGCGGTTATGTTGCTGCAATTAGAGCTGGCCAATTGGGATTTAAAACCGTTTTAATTGATAAAGATAACTTGGGTGGAATTTGCCTTAACTGGGGCTGCATTCCAACTAAATCTCTTCTAAAAAATGCAGAAATTTATGATAATATAAAAAATCATTCGGCTGATTTTGGTATTAAAGTGCAAGGTTTAGATTTTGACTTTACAAGAATCATTAAAAGAAGTCGTGATATTGCTGAGCGCATGGCTAAGAATGTAGAAATTCTTGTAAAAAAAAATAAGGTCGATCGCATTCGTGGATTTGGAAAATTCATATCATCAAATGAATTAGAAATATTAGATAATAATGGAAATAAAATTAATTCAATTTCGGCAGATAAAATTATAATTGCTACTGGAGCAAGGCCTAAAGTTCTTCCATCAATTCCTGTTGATAAAAAATTTATTATTACAAGTTCCGAAGCAATGGTTCTTCATGAAGTGCCAAAAGAAATGATAATTATTGGTGCTGGCGCAATAGGAATTGAGTTTGCATACTTTTATTCCGTGTTAGGATCTAAAGTAACTATTGTTGAAATGATGGATACAATTTTACCAATTGAAGATAAGGAAGTATCAGAAACTTTAGCAAAGAGTTTTAAAAAACGCGGCATCGAAATTTTTACAAAAACTTCTGTTGAAAAAGCAATTGTAAATGGAAATAAAGTTTTAGTTACAATAAACTCAAATGGTAAAAGAAAAGAATTATCTGCAGATAAAGTTTTGAATGCTATTGGAGTTACTGGAAATGTGGAAGGTTTTGGACTTGAAGAACTTGGAGTAGAACTTTTTAAAAATCATATTAAAGTTAACAAATCTACTTACGAAACAAACATAAAAGGTATTTATGCAATAGGTGATGTAATTGGACCTCCATGGCTTGCACACGTTGCATCTCAAGAAGGAATTCATTGTGTTGAAAAAATAAAAGGAATAACAGTCCAAGATATTGATTACACAAGTATTCCCGGCTGTACATTTTGCCAGCCGCAAGTTGCAAGTGTTGGATTAACTGAAGACAAAGCAAAAGAATCTGGTTATGAAATTAAAGTTGGAAAATTTCCTTTTATGGCAAGCGGAAAAGCATTTGCAATTGGTGAACGGGAAGGATTTATAAAAATTATTTTTGATGCAAAGTACGGCGAAATATTAGGCGTACATATTATTGGCTCTGAAGCAACTGAAATGATAGCAGAAGCCGGATTAGCAAAATCGCTTGAAGCTACCGGTGAATCAATTATAAAAACAGTTCATGCACATCCTACTTTAGCGGAAGCTTTTATGGAAGCCGCGGCTCAAGCTTACGGCGAAGCTATACATATTTAGAATTATTAAAGCTAGATAATGAGAGAATTAATTTATTGCGATCTTGGCTTAATCGATTACAAAGAAGCCTGGGATTTGCAAAAAGAAATTGTTGAATTAAGACACAATAAAAAAATTCAAGATGTTTTATTTTTACTTGAACATCCGAATACTTATACATTAGGAAAAGTTGCAGATAAAAAAAATCTAATTAGCTCGGATGACTTTCTGGCAAAAAACAATATTTCTATTTATGATATTGATCGAGGCGGCGATATAACATTTCATGGTCCGGGACAAATTGTTGGTTATCCAATCATAGATTTAAATGATTGGCAAAAAGATACTCATAAATATTTAAGAGCATTGGAAGAAACAATTATTCAAACTTGCAGAAGCTATAACATAATTGGTGAAAGAAATCCCAAATATACCGGAGTGTGGATTAAAGATAGGAAAATTGCAGCAATCGGAATAAAAGTTAGTCGATGGATTACAATGCATGGTTTTGCATTTAATATTAATACCAACCTTGCTTTATTTTCTGGAATAATTCCGTGTGGTATTTCTGATAAGGGAGTTACATCTTTGCAAAAAGAAACTGGAAGTGAAGTAGATATTTTCATAGTTAAAGATTTACTAGTTCAGAACTTCAAAAAAATTTTTAACTATGAAACTGTAAAAAGTATTCAAAAAGATGAACTGTCAAAAAGCAGTATCAAATTGAGTAATTAAAAATGATTAACCTAGAAGGGTTGTAATGTCAAAAAAGAATTCATCAAAAAATGAGTCTTCTAATAATCAGATTATGACTGAAAATTTAAAAACACAAGGCAGTAACGGAAAATCAAATCAACATGAAGAGGTTGTTGGCAGTAATCCTTTAAGTGAAAAAGATTTTTTATTAAAAGCGTTACGCATAATGCTTTTATCTCGAAATATTGATAATAAAGCAATGAACTTGTTAAGACAAGGTAAAACTTATTTTCACATCGCCGGTGCCGGTCATGAAGCTATTCAAACTGCAGTTGGTTTATCGTTGGATCCAAATAAAGATTGGCTGTATCCTTATTACCGCGATCTTGCTGTTATTTTATCTGCTGGAATTAAACCTTTGGAATTTTTTCTTCAATGTTTTGCAAAAGAAGATGATCCGGCAACTGGTGCTAGACAATTGCCGTGTCATTGGAGCTCAAAGAAATTAAATATACCAACACAATCAAGCCCGACAGGAACGCAATTTCTTAATGCAGTTGGTACTGCACTTGCGATGGTAAAAAAAGGAGAAAGAAATATAACATACGTCAGCAGCGGTGAGGGAACTACTAGCCAAGGTGAATTTCATGAAGCTGTAAATTGGGCAAGCCGAGAAAAACTTCCCGTACTTTTTGTAATTGAAAATAATAAATATGCAATCTCAGTTCATGTTGGACAGCAAAGCGGTGGAAAAGAAAATTCAATCTCTGCTATGATGACAGGATATGACAATTTATTTAATAAAAGAATTGATGGAACTGATTTCGAAGAATCTTTTTCTATTGTGCAGGAAGCTATAAAATATATTAAAGATGGAAATGGTCCAGCTTTAATTGAAGCAGATGTTGTTAGGCTTTTATCTCATTCTTCTTCCGATGATCAAAAAAAATATAGAGATTCAAAAGAATTGGAAGAAGAAATTAAAAAATGTCCAATAGAAAAATTATCTCAAAAATTAATTTCTAACGGCATCATATCAAAAGAAGAATATGAACAAATTAAAAAAGAAGTAATTAATGAAATAAACAATGCGGCTGAAGAAGCTTCACATGCGAAGGATCCGAATCCAGATAATGCGACAAAAAATATTTTTGATGAAAGCGGATTAAAGGAAAGTTTTGAGTATGAAAAATCAAAACCGTCGGGCAAGCCTGTCGTTATGGTTGACGCAATAAATCATGCACTTCATGAAGAGATGGAAAGAAACAATAAGATTTATGTTTTTGGCGAAGATGTGGCAGATACAAAGGGCGGTGTATTTACTGCAACAAAAGGTTTATCAACAAAATTTGGAAGTGAAAGAGTTTTTAATTCACCTTTAGCCGAAGCAAGTATAATTGGCGTTGCAACTGGAATGGCAATGTACGGATTAAAACCAGTTGTTGAAATTCAGTTTGGAGACTATATCTGGCCTGCATTCATGCAATTTAAATCTGAAGTTGCTTCAATTCGATATAGATCCAATAATGAATGGACTTCACCGGTTGTTGCTAGAGTTGCGGTTGGCGGCTATATACATGGCGGACTTTATCACAGCCAAAATATTGAATCAATTTTTGCCCACATTCCGGGAATTTATATTGCGTATCCTTCTAACGCAGCAGATGCAAAAGGCTTGCTTAAAACTGCTTGCAGAATGAATGATCCGGTTTTATTTTGCGAACATAAAGGTCTCTACCGTCAAAGTTTTGCAACTACTCCTTCACCCGACTCGGATTATTTGGTCCCGTTTGGTAAAGCAAAAGTAGTTCGTGAAGGTGAAGATGTTACTGTTGTTTCTTATGGCGTGTCAATGTGGGATTCTTTATTGGCTGCAAAAAAACTTGAGAACGAAGGTTATTCTGTTGAGATAATCGATATTAGAACAATTATTCCTCTTGATGAGGAAACAATTTTTAATTCAATTAAGAAAACGAATAAAGCAATTGTTATTCACGAAGATACATTTACTGCTGGTTTTGGAGCGGAAATAGCTGCAAGAATTTCTGATAATTGTTTCCAATTTCTTGATGGACCGGTGAAAAGAATTGCAGCTAAAGATTGTCATATTCCATATTCACCAATATTGGAAAATGCAGTTCTTCCAAATAGAGAACAAATATATCAAGGTATAAAAAATTTATTGGAGTTTTGAACCTCAAGCTTAATCTTTTATTCACAAAGAAAAGGGAACATAAGAGGTTATATAAATTGAAATTTAAATTTAAGGAGTTTAAGAATGGAAATCGTCATGCCCAAAATGGGTGAGAGTGTAAGCGAAGGCACGATTCTCAAATGGCATAAAAAAATAGGTGAAGCTGTTAAAAGAGATGAAATAATTTTTGAAATTAGCACAGACAAAGTTGATACCGAAATTCCTTCACCAGTGGAAGGAATATTATCTGAAATTCGTTTTAATGAAGGTGATACCGTTGATGTAGGAACTGTAGTTGCAATTATCGATTCAAATGGAGAAATTAAAAAAGATTCAAGTGAGCAAAAGCCAGAAGTTGTTCATCAACCAGCTGTTGAAGAAAATAAAATTGAAGAATCATCTAAGCATGAAGATAAGACTCAAAGCATTCTTTCGAATGAAAAGATAGAATCAACTCGTCCTTCAGCAAACATTTCAGACTCAATTGATTTACAAATGCCTAAGATGGGCGAATCGGTAATGGAAGGAACAATTATTAAATGGTATAAGAAAGTCGGCGAGCAAGTAAAAAAAGACGAAACAATATTTGAAATTTCTACCGACAAAGTTGATACCGAAGTTCCTTCGCCAGCAGATGGAATACTTTCAGAAATTTTAGTAGCAGAGCAGGAAACTGTTGAAGTTGGAACTGTTGTTGCAAAATTAACTACTGCCGCAAAAACAACACAGATAAGTGAACCAAAACCTGAAGTTAAAAAAGTTCAGCAAAAAGAAACTAAAGCAGAAAAAACTAAAAAAGAATTACCGTCTTCAATGCATGAGAATTTTTCTTCTGTTAAAGCAACATCGCTTGAGGAGGAAGAAGTGGGAAATAGTTCTTTGAATAAAAACAAAAGTACTTCAAAGTTTCTTTCGCCATTAGTTTTGAATATTGCCAGAAAAGAAAACGTTAGCTTTGAAGAGATTGAAAAAATAAAAGGCACAGGTTTAGAAGGACGTGTAACTAAAAAAGATATTTTAAATTATATCGAACAAAGAAATAATACAAAATCAGAATCCGGAGAAACAAATATTCGAGAAACTCAGCAGCAAATATTTGATGAAACAAAGCAAGAAGTATTATCTTCACCATCTGTAACACCATCAAAAGTACAGGCGGTATATTCATCCTCAGAAGTTGAAAGAATTCCGATGGACATTGTGCGGCAGAAAATTATGCAGCACATGGTAAACAGCCGCGATACTTCTGTACACGTTTCTGCTATGCTTGAAGTAGATATGACGAGAATTTATAATTTCTTAAAAGCTAACCGAGATGAAATTCAAAGGAAACAAGGAATTAAACTTACATACATGCCGTTTGTTTCTCATGCTTGTATAAAAGCTTTGAAGGAGTTTCCTTTAGTTAATGCAACTATTGACGGCACAACAATAGTAAAAAAGAAATTCATCAATCTTGGTATTGCCGTTGCAATGGAGCCAAACGGTTTAATTGTTCCAAACATTAAAAATGCAGATGAAAAAAATATTGTCGGGCTTGCGCGATCAATAAATGAATTAGCTGAAAAAGCGAGAACAAAAAGATTAACTCCTGATGATATTACCAACGGTACTTTTACAATAACAAATTACGGCGTATTTGGAACAATCTTCGGAACTCCGATAATCAATCAGCCGGAAGTTGCAATACTTGGAGTTGGAACCGTAGTTAAGAAGCCAGTGGTTGTTGAAATTGAAGGAACAGATACAATTGCAATTAAACCGACAATGGCATTAACACTTTCACACGATCATCGTTTAGTTGATGGTATGCTCGGCGGAAGATTTCTCAAATCTATTAAAGATACTCTCGAAAGCTTTAGCATAAACGAAATGTGAATCAGGTTGGTCTTCTGCCTGCAATAAGTGAAACAATTGTTAAGGAAAATAAAGTGGTAATCAATCAGCATCAAAGAGAATACAAAGAAGAAATAGAAAAAGTAAAAGTGCCGTTGGGTAAAAGACCTGATTGGCTAAAAGTAAAATTGCCACAAGGTGAAAATTATAGCGATGTGAAAGGTTTGATGAGGAATCAACACCTGCATACAGTTTGCGAAGAAGCAAGATGTCCGAATATCGCTGAATGTTGGAATCACCGAACTGCAACGTTTATGATTTTAGGAGACACTTGCACTAGAAGCTGCGGTTTCTGCAATGTTAAAACCGGAATGCCTACCGAACTTGACCTTGATGAGCCAAGGCGTGTTGCAGAATCTGTTAAAGAATTAAAACTTAGACATGTTGTTATTACTTCTGTTAATCGAGATGAATTGAAAGACGGCGGCGCTTCTATCTTTATGGAAACTGTTAAGCTGATTAACGAAAGTATGCCGGATACAACTGTGGAAATTTTAATCCCCGATTTCAGAGGTGTTGTTGATGCTTTTAAAATAATTATGAAAAATCCTCCTGACATTTTAAATCATAATCTTGAAACTGTACCAAGGCTGTATCATGTTGTAAGGCCGCAGGCAAAGTATGAAAGAAGTCTTGCTCTTATTAAATGGTTTAAGGATAAATACTTAAAAACAAAAAGCGGAATAATGGTAGGCATTGGCGAAACAAATGATGAAGTGCTTGAAACGATGCATGACCTTGTCAATCACGGCTGTGATATTTTAACTATTGGGCAATACTTACAGCCAACAAAAATGCATCTTCCTGTGGACCGGTTTGTTACTCTTGATGAATTCAAACTCTATAAGGAAGAAGGATTGAAGATGGGATTTAAGATTGTTGAATCTTCTCCGCTTGTAAGAAGCTCTTACCACGCAGACGAGCAGGCGAGAGCGTTGTTTTAGCGCAGCAAGCAGGAGGCGGGAAAATGGAAGATGGGAAATGTGTACTTGATGTTAGATGCTGGAAAGAATGGAATGTTGGAATTATTAAAAAGGGAATGATGAATTTTGAATTATGAATGATTGAAAAATGGGGAATCGGAGAATAGGTAAATGGATATAAAAAACAAATCACTTCTTGAAATAAAATTTTTATTTAAATAAGCTATCAATTGAAAAAGACGAAAATCTATCTCTTGTTCTTTTTGTTGATCTTAAATTTATTAATATAAGTGTGATAATTAATATTTTGGGTATTATAAAAGTTCGGGATAATCAAATTACAAAAAGCGATCGAGGTTACTTTTCATTTACGGCACTTCACTTAATTACAGGAACTTTCAATAAGTATATCTAACAAGGGATTAACTGCTGCGTATCATTCCACAATTTGTTGATAGACTTTCAAAAGGAAAAGGTAACAACGATGATACACCAACTGCTCCTCCGACACCGTAGAAAGTTTTTAAAGTATAGGGCTATGGTATTTATGATATAATATTTAGCTAAATAAATCTTATACCTTTATTCCATTTTATTATTTACATATATAATTATTTTACTTATGTTTTAATCGCTGAAAGTTTGATCGTATGAATAGAACTAAGATACAGGGTTGATTAGGGTGATCTTACAGAGAGAACTAAAAATAAAATTAAAAATTTGAGAGAAAAAGATTGTAAGACAGCAAACATAATGAAACTTAGATATTCGACTAAGTGCATCAACCAAAGCCGGACATGTAAGTAGGCAAATAGCTAAGGTAGGAAATATCATTTATTTATAACTGAGGATGTTAAATATGAGCTATTTATGGGATGTCTCAAACACAATTTCTTATAATAATAGAATGGGAAAGTATAAATTCAATTTTGAATATGGTTTTATTAACAAGTTTTTAATTCCTAATAGCAAAATACTCGATGTAGGAGGAGGTTCTGGCAGGTTTGCTATTCCTATTCATAATTTAGGCTACGAAATTACTGTTCTAGATAACAATAAAGAAGCATTAGATATTCTTTCAAATAAAAACTCTCAAATACAAACAGTACACTGCAATTTTATGGAATATAAATCCGACTTAAAATACGATATTATACTTGCAATTGAGGTTTTGATTTATATAAATGATTGGGATTTATTTTTTTCTAAAATTGATAACCTTTTAAATAATAATGGACGGTTTATTTTTTCAACTATTAATACCCACAGTTGGAGATTCTTTCTAAGAAAATTATATCATAGATTTAATGATCATAGTTATTTCAAATATCATAGTTTAGAGGACATAAATTCTTTTTTAAGCAAATATACTTTAAAGGTAGAAACAGTTGAAGGATTCTATTGGCTTCCCTTTAAACTAAACTCAAATAATCTATTAATTGAATTTTTTATTTATATCGAAAAATTATTAAAACTGAAAAAATATATTTCACAAAGTCCTTGGCTAATGATATCTATAATAAAAAACACATAATTTCTTATATAGATTAAAAGTCATTAGGATAAAATAATTCTTGGGCAAAGAAAATAAAAAATAGTTAATACATAAAATATGTCGACAAGATTGTGGTGTTTGGTTTAGTTGTGTTAATAAGGTTGATTCAATTAAATAAGGTTATGAGTATATGGTCTTGAAAACTATGTTGTTCTATTTTGTTGTAAATTGGATTTTTATTTTACATGATAACTTGTACTGAAAAAGCATTTAAAAAAATCGCTTACGTTTACAAGGAGAAGGCCAGCTCTGTTTAATAAATACGACTATCATATAATATCGATATCCAAGATTGTCATGCTTTGCAATTATACCAGCATTAAGTAACCAAGTGGTTAGCTTTGATAGTTAGTAATTGGTAAGAGATTAGAAATCATTTTCTTATTTTAACAAATTTCGATTAACTCCATTTAAACACAAATCTTCTTTTTAGAATTGTCATTCTAATAAGAATATTCTAAATTGAAATTTGAGCATAATAAAGCTTGATAAAATTTCATCAAGATGATTATGATATAGTTTCTAAATCATTATTAGTTAAAAAGGAGAAGTGATGATTAAAACTGAATTTTTTGAAACAGCAGTAAAACTAGGTTTTTATGGAAGTGAAACCGGCGGTTTGTTTGGCAAGAAGGATAATGTAAGAAAATATTGGGAAGACTTATCAATTAAAAACTTATTAAAGCCGGTAATAGTTGAATTACTTGGTATTAAAGAAAAAATTAGGATTGCGGATTTTGGCTGTGGAAGCGGTGAAGCGTTCGAATTGATAACTCATATTTCTCCTTTAGAAAGACCTACTAAAAAAGATTTTCTTTTAACTCCTGATCAAGTTGAATTTTATTTAGGTATGGATATTTCAGAAGCAATGATAAAGCAAGGTAAAGAAATTTATCGAGATCGAAAAAATATCAACTTCATAAAAGCAGATCTTTCGAAAGATTATTTATTCATAAATGAAAAACCATTTGATATTTATATGTCAACATATTCTTCACCTTCACATTTAACTGGCGATGAATTAGAAACCTTAATTGAGAAAGTAATAACGCATTCATCAGAAAAATCTTATCTGATATTAGATTTGTTTGGTAAATACTCTCCGGAGTGGCCAGCTTATTGGGCTGAGACAAAAGAAGAGATGCTGCCGTACAATATGGCGTGGCTGCATCTTCCTAAAAAAATAAGAACTGAGGAAGCTGAATCTTATTATGTAAAATTTTGGGATGCTGATTCGTTGAAAGAAACGATAAATAAAATTGCAGCTAAATTAAAAAGGCAAATAAAAATTACTACAAGAGACCGATCTATTCTTGTAGGCAGGCATATCGATACAGGCTTTTACAATTCACATCCCCAAGCATTACGCTATCAAGTAAACAGACTTTTTGATAGAGATTATGAAGGCAGAGTAAATGAATTAAGGGCTGAATTTACTTTTCTTGATTGCCATAAAGAAAAATTTAATAAAGTATGGGAGAGAATTAATTTTTATCAGAATAAATGGAATACTGTTGTAAATCTTTGTGAAGCTTTAATTGAGAATAATAATGCCTTAATTAAAGAATTAATTGAAACAACTGATAGTGATCTTTCAGAAGAGTTAAAAATGCTAACTTGGCTTTTTAGAAATCAGCAGCGTTTTCCAGTAGATAATTTTTGGGCTAGCGTTATGGGGCCTCAGCTAGCTTGTGTTTTAAGGAATCTCGAATTGAATTTGCCGGAAGGAATTGGATGCGGGCATGGATTATTTTGTATAATAGAGATAAAATAATTTTATAAAAAAAATTAAAAAAATATTTTGTTTTAAAATTATTTTCCGTAGTTTCGCTGTCAAAGAAATAAGAGTTGAATCTTATTGTTATAAAAAATAAATATTAAAAGGTTTTTAACATAAACCTGCGGTATTGAAAGTATCAAGCTAAATTAAGTTAATACTGTAGGTAAAAAAATAGGGCTAAATAGATTTACAATTGGGTGGGCCATCGAAAAATCTATTTCCCAAATAGGGTTTAATGAAATCAAAATTTAAATTTTTAGTTCTATTATTAGCTTTAATAACTTTTGCTTTTCGCCCTGATGGCGGAGATAAAAAGTTAAATAAAAAACTCGATGACGATAATTCCAAATACACAAACGTTGGCAGTATTGGTCTAACAGTTACAAACTTTGGAATGTATGGAAACGGATTTGCACTTTGGCCGCAACAACCAAGCTGTGAATATCCTTTAGGCAGCGGCATCGAACATATTTTTGACGGCGGTTTGTGGATTGGCGGTTTTATAAGCAATGATTCACTGGGAAAAGGGAGAGTCGGTCCTTTTGTTTCTACAGGCTCAGTTGATGCTTCATCAGTTTCTACTCGCGGCGGCGGATTTGAATTTACAAATGCACCAGGCAGTAAAATTATAGAAAGGTCTTCACTTTTAGATTCTAGATATTACGACCCTTCCGCAGTTTCTCACCAAGATTTTGTAATGGATTATGTTGACACAAATTTAGTTCTTCAAAACGGTGAAGTGATTCAAGATCATAATCCGTTAGGTGTAGCAGTTCATCAAGAATGTTATGCCTGGAATTATCCGTTTGCAGATTTCTTTGTCATCATGAATTACACAATTAAAAATGTGACTAATAAATATATTGACAGTGTTTATGTTGGATTATGGACAGATGCTGTAGTTCGAAATACAAAAATTACTTCGCCAAGAACAGGCGCTCCATTCTTTACTCATGGCGGTGATGGTTACAGCGATTCAATGAAAATTGCTTATGAATTTGACGCAGACGGCGATCCAGGTTATACAAATAGTTATGTAGGAATTCAGTTTTTGGGATCTACGCCAACACTTGACAGTGCATTTGTTGTTGGCGAAGATACTTTAACTTCTGTAAACTTTGTAAGCTGGCAATATAAAAATACTTCTGACCCAAATTTCTTTTCGCCAACAAACGATATTGATCGTTATAGAAAAATGCAAGGATATTTTGGCGGTACTAATAGATATAATAAAGGTGTTGACCCAGCAAGTTTAAAAACTCCATCCAATAGATCAGTATTAATAACTAAAGGAGATTTTAAACGTATTGCGCCGGGTGATTCAATTAATGTTGTATATGCAATTGTATGCGCAAAAAAATATGGAAGCGATCCTTCAACACTTGATAGCCCTGAACAGAAACTTAATTTATATTCAAATGCTGAATGGGCTTTGCGTGCATATTACGGAGAAGATAGGAATAGAAACGGTAAATTAGACCCTGGTGAAGATTTAGATGGCAATGGAGTTATTACACGATATATTTTACCGGCACCTCCGCAAGTTCCTGTCGTTAAAGTTGTGCCAGAAAATCAAAAAGTAAGTATTTATTGGAATAAAAGATCTGAAAATTCTGTCGATCCAATTTCAGGCAAAAGAGATTTTGAAGGTTACAAAATTTACAGGACCGAAGCTGGTTATGATTTAAATCTTGCACAAGATAATAGATCATCCTTGGTACTACTTGCGCAATTTGACAGCGCAGGAAATTCAATTGGTTACAATACTGGATTTTCAAAAGTTGAATTAAAAGATCCAGTAACATTCCCAGATGATACAACAAAATATTATTACAGATTTGATATTGATAATTTATTAAATGGCTGGCAATATTTATTTGCAGTAACAGCTTTCGATAAAGGCGATCCCGCTAATAATTTAGAAAGCTTAGAATCGAGTCCGCTTGCTTCCTTAAATAGAGTTCTTCCAGGAACGCTTCCTAATAATGATGATAAAGCTGAAGTTGGAGTTTATCCGAATCCATATTATGGAAATGCAATTTGGGATGGAAGCACAGAACGTTTACGAAAAATTTATTTCTATAATCTACCTTCGGATTGTGAAATTACGATTTACACGCTTTCCGGTGATATTGTAAAAAATATTGAACATCATCAGAACAGCAATGGATCGAGCTTAAAATGGTTTCAAACTTATGCCAGCGATGGAAAGCAGGTGATGACTGGCGGGGAAGATGCGTGGGATTTATTGACAAACAATGATCAAGCAATTGCTACCGGGTTATATCTATTTACCGTTAAAGATATAAAAACTGGTAATATTAAGAGAGGAAAGTTTTTAATAATTAAATAGGAAAGAGAGTAATTTTATGAGAATTAGATTACTACTGCTCACTTTAATTTCGATAGTGGGTTTAGCTTTTGCTCAATCCCAATATCCTTTAGTTTCAATTCATGATATTCAATACATAGATTCAGTTGCTACAAAGGGATTTGTAAACTCACCATTAGCTAATGATACTGTAAGAGTTAGAGGCGTAGTTATGGTTCGACCATTGGTTGATCCTTCAGTAGACTCTTTAAGAACTCCAATAATGTATTACGGCGCTCGATGGGGAATTTATATTCAAGATACTAACTCTAGTCAATTTTGGGCTGGATTAAATGTACTTCAAAATGATACCACTGTTGCAAGCCAGGGTACATTTTTTGACCTATTAGATACTTCAGATGTTGTTGAGCTGACTGGAGTTGTTACACCTTATGGCCAAACAAATGAATTGATGACGTTGCTTAATCCTATTACGCCAGTAAATATTTTAGGAAAACTTCCAAAGCGTCCAGACCCAATCCAGTTATCAGTTACAGATTTTATGAATAACGGGCAAAGTATTAATGAAGCTTTAAAATATTCCGGAATGTATGTGGAACTTCATAATGTAATTTCTGCAAATCGAAATACCACTACTGGGCAATTCAATATTTATGATGCAAATGGAAATTATTTAATTGCTTATCCACAATCCAGATATTTCAGATTAAATTATAAACTGCCATGGTCTACATACCAGGCACCGGCAGACGGTACACCCATAAATATGATTAGAGGAATAATTTCATATTATAACGGAACATTTGAAATAATTCCTTTATATCCAAATGATATTTATATAACTCTAACTCCGCCACTTATATCAAACATTTTGAGAGATAAAATACAAGTAGGTACAAATCAACAAGTTACAATTTCGGCTAAAATTCTTGGCGGAAGCGGTCATGTTATGAATGCAGCATTGCATTATAAAATTGGTAATCAAGCTAGAGTTACAATTCCGATGACTAAATCTTTAAATGATACTACACTATATACAGCAGTTATAAATGGAATTAGCACAGATTCTACGCTTGTAGATTATTTTGTTACTGCAAATGATAATCTTGGATTAACTGGTTATACTCCAAGCGATACAGTAAAAGGTAATTATTTCTTTCAGGTTCTAAATGAACCTTTAAAAATTCGCGATGTTCAATACAGTCCATTCGGAAGCGGTTATAGTTCATATAATGGATATTATGTTACAATCAGCGGAATTGTTACTGCTGATACTTCAGATTATGCTGGATTGTATTCAAGCAATTATCCAAAACGTGTTTACATGCAAGACGGCAGCGGTCCTTGGACTGGAATTATGATCGGTACTTTAGGGTTGAAAGGTGTTGATGTTCTAAAATTAAAAGCCGGTGACAGCATTACACTTACTGGAAGAATTCAAGAAAATTATAGTGTAACTGCAATCGATTCTTTAACAAATATTACCGTAAACTCTCATGGAAATCCAATTCCAGCTTCAGTAACTGTACCAACCGGAACTATTGGAAGAAGCTACAACAGCACAGTTGCTGCTGAGCAATGGGAAAGTGTTTTAATCAATTATAAAAATGTAACTGTAGTTAGAGAAAATGCAGACGGAAATCCTGGCCCGAACGTTTCGAGCGTAAATAATAATTACGGTGAAATGTTTGTAAGCGATGGAAACGGCGGAGACTCAACAAGAATTTCTTTACAGGATGGAAATAATAATTATGAAAACTTTTGGGATGCAAACTTTGCGAACAATCCTAATAAAATAAGAATAACCACAGGTTCGAAGTTTACTGAACTTCAAGGTATACTTTACTATTCTTATAGTAATTATAAATTATGTCCAAGAAAAGCTGATGATTTTATCGGCTTTACTCCGACTGATATAAAAGAACTTGAAGCAAAAGCACCAAAGACTTTTACACTTGAGCAAAACTATCCAAACCCTTTCAATCCTTCAACAATTATAAGGTTTTCCGTTCCAAAAGAAAGCATGGTAACGTTGAAGATATTTAATATTCTCGGTCAGGAAGTAGAGACATTGGTAAATCAACAGAAATTACCAGGAACTTACCAAGTAAGCTTTGATGCTGGTAAATTAAGCTCTGGAGTATATTTCTATAGTATAAATGCAGGTAATTTCTATCAAGTTAAAAAGATGATGTTGTTGAAGTAAAATTAAGCAGCATTGGAGAAATTCAATGCTGCAATTGATTCCAAATTTTGTGAAAGTAGATAGTACTGTAAATGATTAAAACTGTTAAAATAATATCAATAATTTCTTTAGCATTATTATTATCATCATGTTTTAAGGACATGGTGAATAATCCAATCGGCAACCAACCGCCCAAAACAGGAATCTTTTTATATCCTGATTCGTCAATAAGCAGGCAGCCGAGTAAAATTGATGTACATTGGTGGGGAGACGATCCTGATGGATTTATTGTTGGATATTATTTTTCGTGGGACGGCAAGCATTGGAATTTTACAAAATCAAATGATAGTTTGTTTGCCTTACAGATTGGTGTAACAGATACAAATTATACATTCCAGGTTTCTGCGGTTGATAACGGCGGAAATGGAGTTTATGACAAAGATGTTTTCCAAAATGGAATTGATTATGGTCCGGAACCATTTACTGACAAGAATGGAAACGGTGTTTGGGACTCCGGAGAAGATTTTGTAGATATCGGTTTGATTGATCCTCATCCGGCATCAATTAATTTTCCTATAAAAAATTCAGCGCCGACAATTGCATGGGATCAACTAACAGTACTTCCAGACACTTCGTTTCCCGCAATGACGTTTGGCTGGGTTGCAAGCGATATAGACGGAGACGCGACAATAATTAAAATAAATGTAGCGTTGAATGACACTACAAATCCTAATAATATTGTTTCCCTTGATGGCGCTGTAAGAAATATTTCTATCCGTACAAATGATTTCAGTTCATCAACTGCAAGTGCAGATATACTTATAGGTGGATTAGAATCTAATCTCTTTTCACAAAAACTTCCAGGCCTTAAATTAAACGGAAATAATAAGGTGTTTGTTCAAGCAGAAGATATTTCGGGTGCCAAATCAAGCTTTATTTCATTACCCGGTGAAGGGAAAAATTGGTACGTTAAAAAACCTAAAGGTAATTTCCTTATTGTTAATGATTATGTTACACCTGATAATGCACCTTCGTTTTATTCATCGGTATTGGACAGTTTAGGACTTAACAATAAATATGATGTCTATAATTTTCATAGTCAAACTCCGCCTTTCTTAAATGTTACTTTTTTATTGACGTTGAAATTATTTAAATACGTCTTTTGGTATACAGATAACAATCCATCGCTGGATTTATTAAGTGCAACAACTCAAAGCTATATTACTGCCGGAGGAAAAATTGCATTCTCGATGCAGTTCCCTCAGAACATTGATCTTAATGTACTTCAAGGATTCTTGCCAATAAGCGCAGATTCAAGCGATGCAAAACTTACACTTTACAGCAACACGAAAGTTACAGATGCATCCAAAACAGGCTATCCAGATTTAACGCTAACAGGAAATGTATTTCGAGTAAAATCTTTTTATGTTAATCCTTTGGGCGGTAATCCGATCTATTATTTCCCAAACAATGAAATGAAGGGATATATCGGCTTTACAGATTCTCAGAAAAAAATGTTTTTCATCGGATTGCCTTTGCATAAATGTAACAGCGGAAATGCAAACGTTAAGAATCTGTTTTATAAAGTATTCTTTCAAGATTTTGGTTTGACTTTATGAAAAAATATTTACTGATTTTTATATTAATAAGTTTTGTTTCAATCTTTGGTCAAGGTAACGGAAAACTAACCGGTAAAATTATAGATGCTGCAAAGAATGAACCTTTAATTGGAGTTAACATATTATTAAAGGGTACTTATTACGGCGCTGCTACAGATATCAACGGGCATTTCACAATTTCCAATATTGCACCCGGCAGCTATACAATTTCAATTTCTTTCATTGGATACAAAACAGTTGAATATACCGGTTACAAAATTGATGCTGATAAGACAAAAGAATTAAATGTGAAGATGACAGAATCAGCATTAACATTGGACCATGATATTGTTGTTGTTGGTTCGAAGCCGTTGCTTGAAGTTGATGAAACTCAGAGCAAAACAGTTATCTCTGCCGATGATATTAAAAATGCTGTTGTAGAAAATGTTTCGGATGTTGTATCTCAACAAGCCGGTGTTGTAAATTCTGATAATGAAATTCACATCCGTGGCGGCAGAACATATGAAAACGCATTTTTATTAAATGGCGTTTCTGTTCAAGATCCTTTGGCTGGTACCGGATTTGGACTTCAATTAAGTGCAAATGCAATTGAAGAGGTTGAAGTTATAACTGGTGGTTATAATGCTGAATACGGACAGGCTACTTCTGGAGTTGTGAATGTTAAAACTAAAGAAGGCGGTGATACTTATAGCGGATATATCTCTTACAAAAGAGATAATTTAGGAAATCCATCTTCGTTTCACGTCTTTAATACTCAAGTTATGGAAGCTGATCTCGGAGGTCCAGAACCAATAACTACTACAATACTACCTGCACTTGGAATAAAAATTCCAGGCAAAATTACGTTCTTTGGTAATTTTTATGTCGGTTTTTCTGATGGAATTACTCAGGGTTATTTTAAAACAAAACCGCAGAGACTGTATTCATCAACTTTTTACGGAACTAAGTTTGCACCAGATCTAAGTAACAACTGGTATTGGAATGGTAAACTAACTTATAAATATTCACCAACCTTTAAATTATCTTATTCATTTAATCAGTCAGTTTCGATAAGCCAAAATACCGGAACCCTACAAACAAATTTAGAGTATGTTGAATCAAGCCCTGGATATCAATATCAATTTCAAAATATCTTAAATCAGGCAAATACTTTTACACATGATAATAAATACCATTCGTTAACGCTTACGCATACATTAAATGCTAAAACATATTACGAATTATCTTTAGGATATTTTTATTCAAATTTAAGAGCCGATGCAAATGGCAGAAATTGGAACCAGTATACTCAACCTAAAGACATTCCAAATTTCCCAATTCAATATTTTAATTTGGGGCATGATACAATTGGTGTAATTCCAGGTGATGGATTTTGGGATTATGGAAATCCGTACACATGGCATGATCATTATGTTGAAGAATACTCTTTAAAAGGTGATGTAACAAGTTTTTTCGATGAGAAAAATAAATTCAAAGCTGGATTCCAATTACAATTGCAGGAAATGCAAGTAGTAGATATTTATCAGCCATGGATTGGAACTTTAGGCTTGAATAATGATATCTACAAAGTTTATCCGGCAATTGGAGATTTTTATGCTCAGGATAATATAAACTTCAGCGGAATGATTTTGAATTTTGGAATGAGATTGGATTATTGGTTCCCCGGAAAATATGTTGACGATGCAGTGAACAATCCTGATGTTGTAACAATTCCGAATCAAACAAGGCAAGCATATAAGAATGATACATTCGGCTGGTTTGGAAATAGAAGATGGAAAGCACGATTAAGTCCGCGTTTAGGAATTTCACATCCGGTTTCAAATTATCAAACGTTATTTTTCTCATACGGACATTTCAGCAAATGGCCAAGGCCGCAGTTTGTTTATGCAAAGTTAAATCCGATGAATGCACAATCTTCATTTCAGCAATTTGGAAATCCGGATCTGAATCCCGAAACAACTGTTGCATACGAACTTGGATTGAAGACACAATTTACTCCAAACGATGTTTTAACAGTTACAGCATATTACAAAGATATTTTCGATTACATAAATACTAGATCAGTGCAATTAACATCAGCAAGATTTATTACAAAAAGTTTTGTCACATATGTAAATTCAGATTATGCACGTTCACGAGGTGTTGAAGTTGAATTCAAAAAAAGAATTGGTAATTGGTTTAACGGAACACTTTCAGCTTCTTATGCAATCGTTACTGGCAAAAGCTCTTCTGCTGATGAAGGAGCTTTAGTTTTGCAGGGAGATATAAATGAATCAGTAAAAGAAAAATACATGCCATGGGATCGCCCATTGACGGCATCATTAACAACAAATTTTTATGTTGGTAAAGATGAAGGATTCTTCGGTTTTGGAAGAGGGATTTTGGATGACTACAATTTATATTTAAGATTTTTCTTTGAGTCTGGCAAAAGATATACACCGGCATACTTTACTGGCTACGATAACCAGGGCAGGCCAATTTATATTGCATCAACTACTGATTTATATACAAAAATTGGAGCAAATTGGTTTTGGATTGATCTCAACTTTGAAAAGTACATTAAACTTGGCGGATTAAATTTTTCTTTGATAGTTGAAGTAAATAATCTTTTAGATTCTCAAAATTCTGCAATAATAAATCCGGCAACTGGCAAAGCATATCAAAGCGGAGACCCGGTTCCATACACTTGGAACGATCCCAAATACCCGGATTTACAAGCACCAATTTCTCCTTATCCATACGATCCTTCACGCTATTTAACAAGGAGAAATATAAAATTAGGATTCAGTTTAAAGTTTTGATTATGAAAAAAATATTTTTAATTATATTATTTCCAATATTATTTAACAATAATTCATTTGCGCAGTTATTTCCAACTCTTGGAGGACAGCGTGCTGGAATTTCCACCGCACAATTTTTAAAAATTGGAGTTGGAAGCCGAGCTTCTTCATTGGGCGATGCATTTGTTGCTGTTGCTAATGATGTCTCAGCATTGTATTGGAATCCTGCCGGACTTGTCCAATTCGATAATGATCAAATTATGTTTTCACATAATATTTGGGTTGTCGATATAAATCATGATTTTTTAGGTGCAGTTTACCATCTTGATGCTACTAATGCTTTCGGGATTGCACTCACTTCGCTTTCAACTCAAGATATGCCTGTAACTACAGAAGTTTCACCTTTTGGTACTGGTGAATATTTCGGTTACGGAGATATTGCTGTTGCAGTTACTTATTCTAGAAAGATGACTGACAAATTTAGTTTCGGTGGAACAGTAAGATATATTGAAGAGACGTTAGATAAATTAAAAATGCGCGGAGTTATGATTGATTTAGGAACGTATTATTGGACAGGATTAGGAACAACTCGATTTGCTGTTGCTGTTTCTAATTTCGGAAATCAATTAGCGCCAGATGGAAAAGTTGTTTTAATAGGAAAACGAGAAAAATCAGATTGGCAAGCATTTTCTCCTCCAACTATTTTCAGGATTGGTTTTGCTTTTGAACCTTATCAAACAGATGATAATAAGATTACAACTTCCATTCAGCTAAACCATCCAAATGATAATAGTGAAAATGTATCGACAGGTGTTGAATATAGCTGGAAGAATATAATTTTCTTAAGAGGCGGTTATAAGTTCAATGTAGATGAACAAAATTATACTTTAGGATTGGGAGTAAATATTCCTATTAGAATTGCGCAATGCACTGTTGATTATTCATTTTCTAATTTTGAAAAATTAGGTTCTGCGCAAAGATTTTCAATCATTTTAGGATTTTAATGAAGCATAAAAATTTTATATTGATTTTAATTTTATTGTTGCCATTTATAATTAGCTGTGGCGATAAGTTTGATATAAGTCAGCTTAACCAAAATAGTGGAAATGCCAATATTGCTGGTGATACAGTTTATGTTCAATTAAATCCAGTTTGGGAAGGATTTAATAAACCACAAGCAATTATAATTGGTAGAGAACCGTTCATCTACGTTGCAGATACTTATAACGATCGTATAGTAATGATGAACCTTAATGGCAACATTCTAGGAACAAGACACATAAAAAGACCGGTTGCATTGGCGGAAGATTATAAATTGAATTTGATAGTTTGTGCACAGTTTGATACTGTTGTAAACGGACAGACACAAACATATTCTGCAGTATTTAAATTAGATTTAGTTTCAGCACAACATCAAATAGGATCTGCACCAGCAACAATGCTATTGCCTCGTCCGGTTGATTTAAATTTCCCTAATAGACAATATACAGGCGTAGCTGTTTTTTATAATAACACTTTCTATGTAACAAGAACAGGGCCTAATAATTCAAGTTTTATAGATCCTGATAATTCGATTTTATATTTCAGTCCTAAAGAACTCTTTGGCGGCGGTGTGGGGGATACATTGATTGGAAGAATTCCCGATATTGATCCGTTAAGTTCGGGATTAGTTTCTGCAAATCAAATTAGTTCAATAACTTCTTTTAATAAAAAAAATATAGATATAATAATTACATTAACCGGTAATAACAGTTTAAAAACACAATGGCTAACTTATGTTATTACAGCTGTTTCAGCAGATTATCAAGCTAGATTAACTCCATCGGATGGTGGTGCATTTATGACTCCAAATAAGTTTGGAAAGCCAGAAGGATCTTGTCTGGATGATGCTGGAAATATTTTTGTTGCTGATGCACAAAAGGATAGTGTTTTTAAATTTTCGCCTTTCGGAGATGAGCTGCAATCTTTTGGCGGACCAGCAGTTTTTAATGGGCCATATTCTGTCGCGTATTTCGATCAAATTTTATATGTGGCGGATACCGGAAATAACAGAATTCTACGATTTGTACTTTCTACGGATTTAAGACAATGAAAAAATTTAATTCTATTTTAATTATAGTTTTATCGATAACTCTGGAATTATATTCCCAAACAATAACTTCAATTGATAGCGTACGTATTAATGATAAAAACGGAGTGCCATTAAATGTTGGAAAAACATTTACAATAACAGGAATTATAACATCAACTAACCAATTTGGAAGCAGCGGTCCAGGATCAATTCAAGATGAAACTGGGGGCGTGGCTTTATACGGCAGCGGGTATTTTTCTAAAATGAATATTGGCGATTCAGTAATAATATCAGGAAATCTAAGTAATTATAACGGTTTGGCTGAAATGAATTATTTCACTGGATGCACAATTAATGTAATTTCTTCAAATCATCCAGTTGATCCTGAAGTTGTTACGCTTTCCCAAATTATGAACCAATCGTGGAATGGTGTAGAAGAATATGAAAGTAAACTTGTTCGAATAAATAATGTAACCATTTCTGGCACGGGAAATTTTAATGGAGGAACAAGCGGATACAATTATGATATATCAGATCCTTCTGGTACATTATCTCAAGGTTTGAGAATAGATAATAATGCAACGACTATTATTGGAACACCAATTCCCTCAGGAAAAGTTGATTTAATTGGAATTGTAAGTCAATATAAAAATGCAACACCATACAATTCTGGTTATCAAATTTTACCAAGATTTATTCTAGATATTGTAACCAACGGAGCGCCATTAATTTTAACACCTGTGTTAGCTTCCGATATAGATACTTCTTCCTTTACAGTTTTTTTCAACACGGCTAGGAGCGGAGATAGTAAAATAAAATATGGATTGACAACTTCGCTTGAGTTGGATTCAATTAGTGTAAATGAAGATACTACATTCCATAAAATTAAAATTGATGGACTAAAACAATCAACAACTTACTATTTTAAAGTATATTCCACGAACTCTAATGGAACTAGTGAAAGTGATATTCAATCGGTTACAACCGTTTCTTCGAATCCTACATTAGGTAAAATTAATATTTATTTTAATTATCCTGTTGATACAACATTGGCGTATCCGGGGAATGCAGCATTAGGTAATGTAGATTATAGACAAAAGCTAATTGATAGAATAAATAAAGCGAATTATTCAATAGATATGGCTGTTTACAGTTTTCAAGATATGCCTGAAGTTGCGAATGCATTAATTCTTGCAAAAAATAGGGGTGTAAAAATTCGAGTAGTATATGACCACCGAAGTACTTCAAATCCGATTCAGAATAGTATGCAATCATTAATTTCTGCTGGTATTCTAATTAGTCAAAGACCACCTGATTCTTCTACACTTCCAGGAATAATGCATAATAAATTTTTTGTTTTCGATGCCAGAGATACAATAGATGCAAATGATTGGTTGTGGACAGGCTCTTGGAATGTAACTGCAACCGAACTCAATTGGAAAAATAATGTTGTTGAAATTAACGATCCAACCATAACAAAAGCATATCAAAAAGAATTTGAAGAGATGTGGGGAAGTTCTGGCGATACTCCCAGTTCTGCAAATGCAAAATTCGGAAATCAAAAATCAGATAATACTCAACATACATTTACAATAGGCGGTAGAACTATATATTTATATTTTAGTCCATCCGATGGAACAACAAGTAAAATAATAAATGCAATAAATTCTTCCGATCATGATATTTATATGGCACAATATACTGTTACAAGAAATGATATTGCAGATGCAATTAAGATGAGGAATTCAAGCACTGTAAAAGATATTAGGGGTGTTATAAATAATATCAATGATAACGGCAGCGAATATTCATATCTTTCAACATTTGCAGATATGCATCCAAATCCTGGGAGTGTATTACATGATAAATATGGAATTATAGATGCCGAAACTTGGAATAGTGATCCGATTGTTATAACAGGTTCACATAATTGGTCATCGGCAGCGGAGAATGAAAATGATGAGAATACATTAATTATTCACGATGCTAAAATTGCAAATCAATATTTACAAGATTTTAAACAAAGATATGCCGATGCGGGAGGCACCGGAACATTTTTTGTCCCTACTAAAGTCAGTGGTGATAAAAATAATGAAATTCATAGTTTTAAATTATTTCAAAATTATCCAAATCCATTTAACCCATCAACTTTAATTAAATATCAAATTGCAGAAGAAGGTCATGTTTCATTGAAAATTTTTGATATGCTAGGAAGGGAAGTTGAAACTTTAGTTGATGAGAATAAACCAGCTGGGTTATATGAAATTGAATTTAATGCAGCAAATAAAAATTTAGCTAGCGGAATCTACTTATATTTATTAAAGATTAATGATTACAATTCAGCTAAAAAATTAATACTTCTTAAATAGTTGCCATCATTAAACACATAAATTACAAGAAAATTAAAGATTAATTTACTGCAAATATATTTGTAAAATCCTGCTTGTATCATTAAATTTACACACTTAATTTAAAATCTTTATAGGTAAGTAATGAACGAAATTAAAGGTAAAATTATTCAGGTAATTGGCCCTGTCATAGATATTGAATTCGATGAAGGATATTTACCAAAAATATATAATGCAATAAAAATTCCACGAACGAATACAGAAGGTGTAACTGAAGATTTAATAGTTGAGGTTCAGCAGCATCTTGGTGAAGATAGAGTGCGTGCTGTAGCTATGGATTCTACAGATGGATTAGTTAGGGGAATGGAGGCAATCGATACCGGCGAACCTATTTCAGTACCAGTTGGGCCATCAACTTTAGGCAGATTAATTAATGTTATCGGCAAAGGTATTGACGGATTAGAAGAAATTAAAGCTGATAAAAAATATCCAATTCACAGGCCCGCACCTTTATTCAAAAACTTATCAACAAAGACTGAAATTTTTGAAACTGGTATTAAGGTTATAGATTTAATCGAACCTTATTCAAAAGGCGGTAAGACTGGTTTATTTGGTGGTGCTGGAGTAGGCAAAACTGTTATTATTCAAGAATTGATACACAATATTGCTCAAGAACATGGAGGCTATTCTGTATTTGCCGGAGTTGGAGAAAGAACCCGCGAAGGAAATGATCTTTGGCTTGAAATGAAAGAATCCGGTGTACTTTCAAAAACATCTTTGGTGTTTGGCCAGATGAATGAGCCACCAGGAGCACGTTTAAGAGTTGCTCTTACCGGTTTAACTGTTGCAGAATATTTTAGGGATGTTGAAGAAAGAGATGTTCTTTTATTTATAGATAATATTTTCCGTTTTACTCAAGCTGGATCTGAAGTAAGTGCCTTGCTTGGACGAATGCCTTCAGCAGTAGGTTATCAACCTAACCTTGCAACTGAAATGGGCGCTCTTCAGGAAAGAATTACATCAACTGATAAAGGTTCCATTACATCAGTTCAAGCAATTTATGTCCCTGCAGATGATTTAACAGACCCGGCCCCAGCAGCAGCATTTGCTCACTTAGATGCAACTACGGTTTTAAGCAGACAAATCTCTGAACTTGGTATTTATCCAGCGGTTGATCCATTGGATTCTACTTCAAGAATTTTAGAGCCTGGTATTCTTGGTAACGAACATTATGAAGTTGCAAAGAACTGCAAAGAGATTCTTCAGCAATACAAAGATCTTCAAGATATTATAAACATTCTTGGTATGGATGAACTTTCTGATGAAGATAAAACTGTTGTTAGAAGAGCAAGAAGAATTCAAAGATTTTTTAGCCAACCATTCCACGTTGCAGAGCAGTTTACCGGATACAAAGGTAAATATGTAAAACTTGAAGATACTATTCGTGGATTTAAAGGAATTATAAATGGCGAATATGATGATCTTCCAGAGTCAGCGTTTATGTATGTTGGTACTATAGAAGAAGCTGTTGAAAAAGCTAAAGCAATGAAGTAAAAATGACAGAAATTAATTTAGAAATATTAACGCCAGCAAAATTAACCTATTCGTCGAATGTAAAATCTGTTACTGTACCTGGTTCAATTGGTAGCTTTCAGGTTCTTGTTAATCATGCCCCACTAATAAGTACATTCGAAATAGGAATAATTAAAGTTGAAGTTGACAATCAGAAGGTGGAATATTTTTCGACAAGTGGCGGAACAATTGAGGTACTAAATAATAAAATTAGAATCTTAGCTGATTCAATTGAATCTGTTGATGATTTGGATATTCAAAGAGCTAAAAATGCTTTTGAAAGAGCGAAGGAAAGAATAGCAAATAAAAATACAGTTAAAATTGATATTCAGAGAGCTGAAGCAGCGTTAGCAAGAGCAAATAACAGAATTAATTTTTATGAAAAATATTTTCATCTAATTCAGAAATAATTTTTAGAGGAATAGGAAAAGATATGTAAAAGGATAGATTTAATTCTATCCTTTTACATTTTAAATAATATTAAATTATTTTACTGAAGAAAATTTTGCTGCTACTTCATCCCAATTGACAACATTCCACCAATTTTCTATATATTCTGGCCTTCTATTTTGATATTTCAAATAATAGGCATGCTCCCAAACATCTAATCCTAAAATTGGTGTACCTTTTTGTTCAGCAACATCCATAAGTGGATTGTCTTGATTTGGAGTTGAAGATACAACTAATTTTCCATTTTGAACAATAAGCCATGCCCATCCTGAACCAAATCTGGTTGCAGCAGCATTTGTAAACTTACTTTTAAATTCTTCAAAATTTCCAAAAGCGGCGTTAATAGCATCAGCTAATGCACCATTTGGTTTACCTCCGCCATTTTTTTTCATTATATTCCAAAATAATGTATGGTTATATCCGCCGCCGCCATTATTTCTTACTGCAGCAGGAAATTTTGAAACTTCTTTAAATAATTCTTCATATGATTTATTTTCTAAATCAGTTCCGGCAATTGCATTATTTAAATTTGTAATATATGCATTATGATGTTTTGTGTAATGAATTTCCATTGTCATTTTATCAATGTACGGTTCAAGTGCATCATACGAATATGGTAATTTGGGAAGTTCAAATTTAGCCATTTTTATCCTCCATAATTTATTATTAAAATATTTTTCTTTGAAATGTAAAAAATGAAATAAAGATTCAATTAAAACTAATTATAGTGATTTATATCGTTCTGAATTTTAATTAGTTAAACACTAAATGATTCACCGCATCCGCAAGTTTTAGAAGCATTTGGATTGTTGAAAACAAATCCTTTACCATTTAAGCCATCAGTAAAATCTAATTCTGTACCCGACAAATAAAATAAACTTTTCCCATCAACAAATAATTTAATTCCTTTTTGTTCAATAATAGTGTCTCCATCTTTATTTGCGGCGTCAAAACCAAGTGTATAGGTTAATCCAGAACATCCGCCGCCTTTAACACCAACTCTAAGACCATAATTATCTGGAACATTATTTTCGACCATAATATTTTTTACTTCATTTGCAGCTTTATCAGTTATTTTAATTTCAGTTTCTAAATGAATATTATCCATTTCAACATTCCTTATCTATAAAATAAATATGAATAAAATTATTATTATATGTTTAGTTTTAAATCACTTTTGTAATGATATTTTTCAATTACGACTTTACTGAAACCGGTATCACAAATTCTGGATAATTCAATTTCCATGCATTTTTATTTACTTTGATAAAAATTCCATTATCTTCTAAAAATTTACCAACTTTATTTGCTAATACTTCGGCATCATCAAACCTAATTTTTGTCCCTTTGTTTTCTAAATACTTTACAATTCCAAATTGTAAGTCCCTAAAGAAAAAATTAGAATTATGAAACATTGGATATTTTGCTTTTAAAAATTGTAGAAAAATTTTATAATCATCAGTAATCAAATTCAAATATTCCACTGAAGTATTCCTGTCTTTATTAGTTAAAAATTTAAACATAGTTAATGAAAATCAAATTATAATCCAATTTACTAAAGTGTAATCTAAATTGGAAAATTATAATTCTAATTTTTTTTGAATAGATATATTTCTTAAAAATTTTACTACTTCAACAATTTTGTTTATTGAGTAGTCTATCTCTTCTTCTGTATTAAATCTGCCAAGTCCAATTCTTATTGAGGAATTGGCTTGTTCATCCGACAAACCTATGGCTTTTAATACTCGGCTAGGTTTTAATGATGACGAATTACAAGCTGAACCGGTTGAAACTGCAATTTCTTTTAAGTTAGATAAAAAATCACTCGAGCGAACATATTTGAACAATAAATTTAAATTATTTGGTAATCTATTTTCCATCGAACCATTTATTGTAACATCTTCTATTTGGGACAACAATTCCTTTAATAATTTATCGCGCAAGTTTTTAATTTTATAATATTCATCTTCCATTACTCGAGAACAAATTTCAACTGCTTTTCCAAATCCAACTATGCCAGGCACATTTAAAGTACCTGGCCGTATAGCATTTTCTTGTTTACCACCAAAAATTTGAGGTGAAATTTTAATCTTTGGATTTCTATTCCTTATATAAATTCCTCCTACTCCCTTGGGTCCATAAATTTTATGTGCAGAAAAGGATGCTACATCAATGCTATTTTCTTCTACATCAAAATGAATTTTACCTAAAGCTTGAGAAGCATCTGTGTGAAAAATAACCTCGTGTTCTCTGCAGATTTGTCCTATTTTTGAAAGATTATTAATTGTACCAATTTCATTATTAGCAGTCATTATTGAAACTAAAATAGTTTTACTAGTAATTGAATCTTTTAATTGATCCAAATCAATAAAACCATTTTTATCTACTGGTAAATAAGTAACTTCAAATCCTTTTTTCTCAAGCATTTTAAGAGAATCAAAGCTAGCACTATGTTCTATAATTGATGATATTATGTGAAATCCTTTTTTTGAGTACGATTCAGCAATTCCGAAATGAGCTAGATTTATTGATTCAGTCGCTCCACTCGTAAAAAAAATTTCTTTAGAATCGGCATTAATAAAATCTGCAAATATCTTTCTATAATATTCAACAGCGCTTTCAGCTTCCCAGCCTAAGGAATTATTTTTACTTGAGGCGTTTCCGTATTTTTCTATAAAGTAAGGTTTCATTGCCTCAAATACTTCCGGATCCAACTGAGTTGTGGAATGGTTATCTAAATAAATCGGAAATTTCATCGTTGTCGTTTTAGCATTAAAGATGAAAAACTTTCTGTTTGATTTTCAATTTTCAAATAATAATAGTAAAAAAAATAGTTAAAAAAACAAACTAATTTAAAATTTGTTGAAACCAATTTCTTTTTATACCATCGTATAGTAAAGTACTTAAAATAATTATAATTCAATTAAAATAAATTAACTAAAGTTAGAAAGGTAGAAAATGTTACGAACAAACCTTAAACACATTTTATCTGAGGAAGAATTTAAAAATGTTATTGAGCAAAATGAAAATGTAATGATTTGCTGCGGAAGAATGGGACCTATGTGCATTCCTGTTTATGGAATAATGGAAGAAATTGAAGGAGAATACAAACATGTAGCATTTAGAGATTTAGAGTTTGATGCTCCTCATTCACATGTTATAACTAATTTGCCAGAATGCCGCAACTTTTATGGAATACCTTTTACTGTTTATTTTAAAAATGGTAAAGTTGTTAAAGCAACTAGCAGTATTCAAACGATGGAACAAGTTACTGATATATTAAACAAAAATTTTGGTAAAGAATAATTAATAACCAAATTAAACTTATATATGAATATGGACAATTATAATTTTGATGTTATTGTTATTGGAGGAGGCCCTGCCGGATTAACGGCAGGTATTTATTTATCTCGTGCAAAGATGAATACTCTAATATTGAATGAAGGAACTGCTGGTGGACAAATGATTCTAACACATGAAATTGCTAATTATCCGGGAGTTGAAAGTATTAGCGGTTATGAATTAGCAAATATTATGAAGAATCAGGCGAAAAATTTTGGCTGCAAAATCAAATCTAATGTTAGAATAACTAATCTTAATTTTGAAGGTGACATCAAAACAGTAGAAGTGAATAACAAAGAAGTCTATTCTGCTGCAGCAATTATTTTAGCCACCGGGGGGCGTTCACGTTCATTAGGTGTTCTAGGTGAAGATAATTTTAAAGGAAAGGGAATTTCCTATTGTGCAACTTGTGATGGAGATTTTTTCCAAGACAAAAATATAATTGTTGTAGGTGGAGGAAATTCTGCATTGGAAGAAGCAGTTTCTTTAACTAAATATGCAGCTTCAGTCACTATTGTACATCAGTTCGATAATTTCCAAGCGTTTCCTCAAGCTGTTGAAGAAGCAAAAAGAAATACTAAAATAAATTTTATTATGGAATCTAAGATAATAGAATTTATTGGTGATGAATCGCTAATAAAGGTTAGGATTCAAAATCAAAGGACTAATGATATTTCTGAAATGAATATTGATGGTGTGTTTATTTTTATTGGATACAAACCAAATACTGAAATGTTTAATGGCTTGATTGAGTTAAACAAATGGAACGAAATTGTAACCGATGAAAATTTAGAAACAAATGTAGCTGGAGTTTTTGCAGCGGGGGATTCAATTAAGAAAAAATATCGTCAGATAACAACTGCTGTTGCTGATGGAACAATTGCTGCTTTAAGTGCAGTAGAATATATTAATAATTTGAAAGTACTACACCAAGTTTAGTTATCATTTCTTTTTTCTCATCGTATAAGGAGTTAACTTAAAATTTATTTCTATATTTTAAGTTAAGCTCCTTTTTTATTAATCAAATTAGATTAAAATTTTAGTTAGTATTTGTGTTTGGTAATTTATTTTTACTTATTTAGATGAAAATTCTGAAATGAAAGTTTATGAGGATGTATGATTTTTGATGACAATATATATACTGAAATTGAATTACTTAAATTTAACCGAACTTGGAATAAATTTTAACTTAGATTAGAATTGCACTGTTTGTAAATTATCTACTTAAGGCAAAATTATCAATTAATTATTTTTAAGGTTTAGATCATTAAAAAGAAATTAATTCTTTTAGTTATTTATTCAATATCGATGGGAATATTTGAATCCATCGTTGTGGTGTATTTAAGAAAGATTTATTATCCAAATGGGTTTGAGTTCCCATTGGCTGTAATATCTGAGCAAATTATTAATATTGAATTATTTCGGGAAGTTTGCACTCTAATAATGCTCCTTTCAGTTGCTTGGTTGACAGCAAATAATAAAAATCAAATTTTCCCTTTCTTTCTTTTTAGCTTTGCTGTTTGGGACATTGTTTATTATATCGGATTAAAAATTATTTTAAATTGGCCTTCATCTTTTTTTACATGGGATATTCTTTTCTTAATTCCGGTGCCGTGGGTTGGACCTGTAATTTCTCCAATCATTGTTTCTCTAACTATGATTTGTCTATCGCTAATTATTTTGTACACTCAAAAAAACAATTCAAATTTTAAATTAAGAATTTATGAATGGCTTTTAATTTATCTTGGAGCAGTTTTAATATTTATTTCTTTTATATGGGATTATGCGAAATTTATAATTGAAAATCTATCAAATAAAATTTCTATATCAGCTGAAATAAATAATTCTTTAGCACTTATTTATTCACGATATGTTCCTACTTATTTTCACTGGGATATTTATATTGTTGGAATAATTTCAATTTATATTTCCATCTTTTTAATAATAAAAAGATTTATATTCTCAACAAAATTGGTTTAATAAAAATGATTGTAAATATTATAAAAGTATTTTAAATGATAATAAAAAACCCGCTTGAAGAAGCGGGTTTTTTTTAAGATTATAGAATTACTTTAAAAACCTAAAAGCGTAATTGAGCTTTTAGCAAGATCAACTAAAGGAGTGAAATAGATTCCAAATACAAGAACTGGGGCTAAAATTGCAATAAGCAAGACAGCTGATGCATATGAAGTTGATATTGCGGGGATTTCCTTTTCAGATTTATCTAGAAACATGTGTTTCAAAACTTTGACATAATAGTATAATGATACAACTGTATTGAGAAGTGCTATTACTGCAACAACAATCATTTTTGCATCAATCAATGCAATAAAAATGTAAAGCTTTCCGATGAATCCTGCCGTTGGAGGCAAACCTGTAAGCGAGATTAAAAATATGGAAAGTGAAACTGCAAGGAATGGAGTTGAACTACTTAAGCCTTTATAATCATCTAGTTCTTCACTGCCAATTTTATTTGCAATTAACATTACTACAAAGAAAGCTCCAAGATTCATAAAAGCGTATACAACAAAATAAATTAAAATAGCAGTTATTCCTTCATTTGACATTACGGCTAATCCTAAAAGTAAATATCCTGCATGCGCAATACTTGAATAGGCAAGTAGTCGTTTCATGTTAGATTGCCAGAGAGCAGCAAAATTTCCAAGAGTCATAGTCAATATGGAAATAATTATTATAAATGATTTCCAATCAATTATTGAAAGCAAATGCCAGAATCCTTCTGGATCGATTGATTGAATAAATGTAACTTTTATAAACCTAATTAATAAAGCAAATCCTGCAGCTTTACTGGCAATAGATAGATAAGCTGTAATTGGAATTGGAGCGCCTTCATAAACATCTGGTGTCCAAAAATGAAATGGCGCTGCTGAAATTTTATAACCGATTCCGACAAAAATTAAAATTCCTGCAAGCAGAAAAGTTAAGCTTTGAACTTGAGGAGCTTGAATTAGAGAATTTATTTCGTAAAGGTTTGTGCTTCCGGTAATTCCGTAAATAATTGAAATTCCGAATAACATTATTCCAGAAGAAATTCCACCATAAATAACATACTTTAATGATGCTTCGCTGTTTCTAAGCGATTGTTTGGTAAAACCAGCTAATACATAGGATGATAATGAAACAAGTTCAAGTGAAATATAAATAACGATTAAATCTGAAGCAGAAGCCATAAACATCATTCCGAGAATCATTCCGAAAATAAGAGCGTAATATTCTCCATGCCTGTCTAAGCTATTTTTAATTTCAACAGAAGTAACTGAAAAAAGAACTACCAAAATAGAAGCAAAAACAATTAGAAGTTTAAAGAAATTTCCGAATGGATCTACTATTAACATTCCAGCACTGCTGCTAGTTGAAAATGCAAATGAGTTTGTTTCAAAATGCTCAATGATAAAGTAACCTGCAATAAGAAGTCCAGCGATTGAAATGTACGGAAGAAGTTTTTTATTCTTCAGCATAATTAAATCGACAAGTACCAATAGAACAATAATTGCCGAGATTACTAATTCAGGCTTAATTAAGTATAAACTGTTGACAAGATAATTTAAATTATTCGTATTCACTTTAATCAATCATTAAATTATTATTTCGGAAATTTTATCAATGCAATAATGAACCATACATTGTTTGAGCATTTGCCATGAATTTCACCATTGCATTTACTGATGAATTCATCAAATTGAGCATTGTTGCTGGATAAATGCCTAAGAAAAGTACAATTAAGCTTAACGGAACAAGCATTGCATATTCTCTAAAAGTTAAATCTTTAAGCGATGCCCATTTATCTTTTAAGCTTCCTAAGAAAACTCTCTGCATCGCCCATAGCATATAGCCGGCACCTAGAAGAATTCCAAGTGTAGAAATAACTGTTAAAGTTCTTATGCTTGTGAACCCAAATGCGCCTAAGAAAACGAAAGCTTCAGAAACAAAGCCGCTTAAGCCAGGCAAACCAATTGCTGCAAAGAAAGCGAGAGTTGTAAAGCCAGCATAAATTGGCATTTGTGTTGCAAGTCCGCCAAATTCATCAAGACCTCTTGTATGAGCACGGTCGTATATAACACCAACAATTAAGAATAGCATTGCAGTAATTGTTCCGTGATTAAACATCTGGAAGACTGCTCCAGTAATTCCCATCGAATTAAGTGAAGCCATTCCGAGAAGAACAAGTCCCATGTGAGAAATTGATGAGTAAGCAATCATCTTCTTAAAATCTTTTTGAGCTAATGCGCAAAGTGCACCATAGATAATGTTAATCATTCCAAACAATGCAATGTACCAAACTAATTGACGAGTAATTTCAGGGAAAATAGGGAAGCAGACTCTCAAGATTCCGTAAGTTCCCATTTTTAAAAGAACACCGGCAAGAATAACACTGATTGCAGTTGGTGCTTCAACGTGTGCATCTGGAAGCCAAGTATGGAAAGGGAACATAGGTATTTTAATTGCAAAACCTACAAATAATCCAATGTATGCTATTAGTCTAAGATTATTCGGATTTAGTGGAGATAGAATTCCAGTTGCAGTAAAGTTCTGTGGATTCATCATTGAAAGCATATTGAATGTGAAAACTTTTGTCCCGTCAGCAAGAACTTCCGTTGTGCTGAAGTATAACGCAATCATTACAATCAAAATAAAAATACTTCCGAATAGAGTGTAAAGGAAGAACTTGATTGCTGCATATTCTCTTCGTGGTCCACCCCAGATTCCAATTAAGAAATACATTGGGAGAAGCATCAATTCCCAGAAAATGTAGAAGAGGAAGAAATCTAACGCAACAAATACACCCATCATTCCGGTATCTAATAAAAGGAACATTGCAAAATATCCTTTTACCGATTTATTTATCGTCCATGAAGATAGTGTTGCAATGAAGGAGATAATTGCCGTCAGTAAAACGAGTGGAACGCTTATTCCATCAATTCCCATGAAGTAATCAATTTTAATTCTTCCAATCCAGGAAAAACCCGTGATATCAATCCATCTAAATTTTTCAATAAACTGAAAAGAAGAAGGATCGTTTACACCACCTAACGCATAGTTGAAGTTTTTTAAAAGAATAATTGCAGCTATTAGTTGAATAGCAGTAATAGCGAGTGTGGTACTTTTGATTACTATTTCCTGTTTCTTAGGAATGAATAAAATTATAACCATTCCAAGTATTGGAAGTAATGTAATGAACGATAATATAGGAAAGTTTTGCATTGTCTATTTACCTAAAATATTTACAACCTAAAATGACTTAAATATGAATAATATAATTACTAATGAGAACACTACTAATACAATATATGTTTGAACTTTACCTGTTTGTAATCTTCTGAACATCAAGCCGACAATTCCGCTTAAATATGCCGCACCGTTTACAACACCGTCTACAACAATATTGTCAAATTTTCCGCTGAAATTTGAAACTTGTTTTGTTAAAGCAGCAGAACCGTTAACAATTCCATCAATAATGTAATTGTCAAACCAAGCAAACAATTTACTTATACCCAATGTTAGTGCAACAAAAGTTGCATCATAAATTTCATCGAAGTACCATTTGTTAAGAGATAGTTTGTAAAGCGGATTTATCTTTTCAGCAAGTTTGTCCGGATCCAATTTCTTCCATTGATAGAACATGAAAGCAAAAAGAATTCCGATTCCAGCTAGTCCAAGCGAGAGCATCATTGCTGGAATATGTGCATGTTCCATTGCTTCTGTATATGTTTTTGAAAATGTAACTTCTTCTTCCGAACCATTTATTTCTTGTGTTGTTTGTGCCGGAACATTTTGAACAGTTGGAACATTAGCTTCTGGTTTTATTTCGTCAGATTTTAAGAAAGAATAACGAGCATCTTGCGGAGTAACAATTGTTGGTGCTTTTACCCATTTAGATAAAAACCAACCTTGTTCGGGATTAAACGGATTTGGCGTATACCAAATAAAAATTGAAAGAGTAGCTAGTACAACCAGGGGCATTACCATAACAAAAGGAGATTCATGAGCATGATCGAATTTCTCTTTATCTCGTGGTTCTCCATGGAAGGTTAATATAACCAAACGGAACATGTAGAAAGCAGTTACTAAGGCCACAAGGAAACCTACAAATGCGAAGAACCATTGTCCTGTTAAATTACCAAATGCAAAAGTACCAGCAAGAATTCCATCTTTACTTAAAAAGCCAGAAGTTAATGGAACTCCAGAAATTGCTAAAGTAGAAATTAAAAATGTTGCATAAGTTAATGGAAGTTTCTTTCTTAGTCCGCCCATCTTTCTGATGTCTTGCTCATGATGCATTGCATGAATAACTGAGCCGGAACCAAGGAAGAGAGCAGCTTTAAAGAATGCGTGGGTTACAAGGTGAAAGAATGCAAACTTATAAGCGCCAACTCCAAGTGCCATTACCATATAACCAAGCTGACTTACAGTTGAATAAGCTAAAACTTTTTTGATATCATTTTGGGTAATTGCAATAGTAGCGGGAATGAATGCAGATAGAGCACCTATAATAGCAATGAACTCAAGAGCATTTCCGGTTAGAATAGGGAAGACTCTGATTATAAGATAAACTCCTGCGGCAACCATTGTAGCAGCATGTATTAAAGCACTTACTGGGGTTGGGCCTTCCATAGCGTCCGGCAGCCAAACATGAAGAGGAAATTGAGCTGATTTTCCGATAGCACCTGCAAAAATCAAAATACCTGTAACTGTTAGCCAAAATTCGCTGTTGAATGGAATTACTCCTAGAGAAATTTGGTGAAATATTTTATCAAATGTAAATGTGTGGTAAGTTGCAAATAGAATCAAAATACCAGAAAAGAATCCGAGATCGCCGACGCGGTTAACAATAAATGCTTTTTTACCAGCATCTGAAGCAGATTTTTTCTCAAACCAAAATCCAATCAATAAATAAGATGAAAGGCCAACAAGTTCCCAGAAGATATACATCATCAAAATGTTGTGTGTAAAAACGATACCATTCATTGAGAAAGTGAAGATGCCAAGGTAAGCAAAGTAACGATTGTATCTTTTGTCTCCATGCATGTAAGCGATAGAAAAAAGATGCACCAGCATGCTTATTAGCGATACTACAAAAATCATTAGAACAGCGATGTTGTCTACCATTACTCCAAGGTCAATGCTAATTGAGCCAAGGTTAATCCAATTTACTTCTCCGGTAAAAGTAGTTTGCGAAAAATAATTCAATTTAAAGAAGACAAGAGCTACAGAAAGAATAAATGAAACTATTAAAATAAAAGTTTCGAAGAGAAAAATCTTCTTAACTTTTTTGGCTAAGAAAAGAGTAACGGTAAATCCCAGCAGAGGGAGAAAAAGAATTATTAAAGCAATTTGTATCAAATTATTCCCTGTCATGCTAATCCTTCATAGTATCAATTTCATCAACATTGACTGTTGAGAATGTTTTATAAATATTCAGAACAATTGCAAGTGCAATAGCGGCTTCTGCGGCGGCTAGAATAATTACGAACAAAGCCATGATTTGTCCTTGATACCCAAAGTTGCCGTATTTTGCAAATGCAATGAAATTAATGTTAGCTGAGTTTAAGATTAGTTCAATTCCCATCAGAACCATTACAGCATTTTTTCTAGTAATGATTCCGAAAATTCCTAAACAGAAAAGTACTGTGCTAACAAAAAGAAAATGATTTAAACCTATTTGTGTCATATTCATAATAAATTATTTACGCGCCATTGATGCAGCACCAATCAGCGCTATTAAAAGAAGAATTCCAAGCAGTTCGAATACTACTGCATATTGTTGAATTAAAAGTAAACCCAAAGTATGAGTTGTTGAAATAGGAATTTCTGAATTTATAGTCTTCCAGTTTGTCTTAAGTAATGCTGCACCAAGTATACCTGCAAAAAGTGCAACTCCTATGGCAGCGGGAGCTATTTTTATAGTTCCAGTTTTAATTTGAACGTTGGTAATTCTGTTAGTTAACATTACGCCAAATAGAAGTAAGATCAATATTCCGCCAACGTAAACAACTAGTTGAACAACTGCTATAAAGTCAGCTCCAAGTAAAACATAAATTCCTGCAACACCAAAAAAAGTGAAAAGAAGATAGTAAGCTGAATAAACAATGTTTCTTGTAGTAACAACAAAAAAAGCTGAGATGACAGTTATTGCAGCAAACAAATAAAATATTAAATCGTATATTGTCATTTTTCTATTGTTCCTTTGGAGCAGATGTATTTACCGGAGCGGCTGCTTTAGCAGCTTTTTCTTTAGCTTTATCAGCTTCAAATTGAGCATAATTAATTTTTTTCTGCTCAGCTTCTTCCGGTGTTAAGGTTGAAAAATTATAAATAAGATTTCCACGTTCATATTCCGAAAATTCATAAACATCAGTCATATAAATACATTCGGTGGGGCATGGGAAAACACATAATTGGCAATAGCAGCATTTTGAAAAATCAATTGTAAAATTAGTTACCCACAAAGCTTTTTTTCTTCCTTGAGAAGTTTTTCCAAGATCTTCTGTTGGTAATCCTTTTACTGTTTCAATTGAAATACAATTTACCGGACAAGCCCGCGCACATTGATCGCAGCCAATACAATCGTCCATATTAACATAAAGACGATTTCTTTCTCTTTCAGGTAATTGTGGTTTTACATCAGGATATTGAATTGTAACTGCAGGAACAAAAAGATGTTTGAAAGTAATTTTCATTCCAATCAAAATTGTAATTATTGCAGTCCATATGTTTTTTAAATATTCTCTCATCTTTTTACATTAGAGTTATTAAGCCAATAATAATTAAATTGACAAATGCTATAGGAATTAAATATTTCCAGCAAGCTGCCATTAGTTGATCGACTCGCAGCCTTGGTAAGGTCCATCTAAGCCACATTTGAACAAATACAAAGAACAATCCTTTGGCTGTAAACCAGAATAATTGTTCAATAGGAATAAGCCATTTTATTCCTATTAAATTTCCCAAATAACCAATTGGTGATTGATATCCGCCAAAAAATAGTGCTGCAACTACAGCTGATACAGCAAACATATTAGCATATTCTGCTAAAAAGAACATTGCGAATTTCATTCCCGAATATTCAGTATGATAACCAGAAACTAGTTCCGATTCAGCTTCAGGAATATCAAAAGGTGTTCTATTAACTTCTGCAAGAGAGCTAATGTAAATTATAACAAAGCCAATAATCATAAATGGAATCATTAAAAACTTTGCTACTCCTAAAGTTGGTCCACCCAAAATCATCCAGTTCCAGAAGTGACCGGTTTGCATTTCACTTAAAGTGTTTAAGTTTAACGTTCCGGTTACCATTACTATTGTAACTATTACAAGGATAGTTGGAATTTCATAGCTGATAATTTGAGCTGCTGATCTCATTGCGCCCAGTAAAGAATATTTATTGTTAGAAGCCCAGCCAGCCATTAAAATTCCTGCTACAACTAATCCTGAAACAGCAACTATAAAAAATACTCCCAAGTCTAAGTTCGACCCGATAAAAGCGCTTGAAAATGGAATTGCTGCGAATGCTGCGTAACTTCCAATAAATACAAGAAGCGGAGCAATATTGAATAGTGGCTTATCATTTTCGCTTGCAATAATATCTTCTTTTTGTAATAATTTTAAAATGTCTGCTATGGTTTGAAGCCATCCATGCCAACCTACGCGCATTGGACCTAATCTATCTTGCATGTGTGCGGAAACTTTTCTCTCAAGCCAAACAGCAAAGACTGCAAAGGGGAGAATGAAAACAAACAGCGGTAACAATCCTTGAATAATTGCTGCTACTACTTGGCTGCCAAATAATTTATAGAAAAAATCGTATGTCATCTGTCTACTTCTCCTAAAACTATATCAATACTGCCAAGGATTGCGATAATATCTGCAACCATGTGTCCTTTGCATAATTCATCCATTATTCCAAGGTGAACAAAGGATGGGCCTCTTGCTTTTACTCTAAAAGGATTAACTGAACCATTGCTCATAATAAAATACCCAAGTTCTCCGCGTGGATTTTCAACTCTCGAATATATTTGTCCAACAGGTGGTTTTATTCTTTTAGGAATAGCTGAAGTAACATCACCTTCCGGAATTTGATCAATTGCTTGCTCAATAATTTTGAGACTCTCTTCCATTTCTAAAACTCTAATATAGTATCTATCCCAACAATCGCCGACAGTTCCTTGCAATCCTTGTCCAACTGGAATATCAAAATCAAATTTATTATAAATAGAATAAGTATCATCTTTTCTTAAATCCCATTTCAAACCGCTTGCTCTAAGATTTGGTCCTGTGATGCCATAATTGATTGCAGTTTCAACAGGAAGAATTCCAATATTTGCTGTACGATCTATGAATATTTTATTGTTTGTAAGAAGGTCATTCAATTCTTTTATATTAGGACGGAAATACTTAACGAACTCTTTTGTAGATCTTATAAAATCAGGATGAATATCATGTGATAAACCGCCTGGCCAAATGTAATTATAAAGCAAGCGAGCGCCGCAAGTCATTTCGAATAAACTTAATATTTTTTCACGGTCTCTAAAGCAATAAAGGAAAGGAGTAAAAGCTCCAATATCCATTCCGTAAGTTCCGATAGCTACAAGGTGAGAAGCAATTCGTTGAAGTTCACCCATTATTACTCGTATATAATCAACTCTTTCCGGAACTTGAATACCAAGAAGCCTTTCAACAGCAACAGCATATCCAAATTCATTATACATTGCTGCTAGGTAATCCATTCTATCAACATATGGAACTACTTGCGGATAAGACATTGCTTCGGCATGTTTTTCAAAACAACGATGAAGATATCCAATATGAGGAATGACTTTTTTTATTATTTCTCCCTCAAGTTCAAGTTCCAACCTCAAAACTCCGTGAGTAGAAGGATGTTGAGGCCCCATGTTTAATACCATGTGTTCGGTTCTTAAACCATTTTGTGCTTTTACATTATTTTCTGTATCAATAATCATTTAGAATTTGTCTTTATAATTTGAACATTAAAATGGTACTTTCATTCCTTGATAAAATTCAGGATTGCTGTAATCTTTTCTTAATGGATAGCCAAATTCCCAATCATAAGGCATTAAAATTCTTCTAAGATCGGGATGATTAAGGAAATTAATTCCTAATAAATCGAATGCTTCACGTTCATGCCAATCTGCATGCCGCCAAATTTGTTCTACAGAAGCAACATCTGGTTTTTCTCTTTGTGTAGATACTTTTAAAACTAATTTATGTCTAAGTTTTGTAGATTCAATATGGTAATAAACGCTTAATGTTCCGCCTTCAATTTTTGTAGCTCCATCTCCATCAGAAATGTTTTTTCCATTGGCATCATCTACACCAGAAAGATTCATAAGATTATCAAATAATAATTCCTCATCGTCTCTTAAGAAAAAGCAAACCTTATCAATTTCGGTTGGATTTATTATTATGAATGGTTCGGTTGGTTGAGTTGATACCAACTCAATTATTGAATCCCCAAATTTTGTTTTTAATAAATCAAAAATTTCTTGTGCTGATTTCATGCTGACTTCTTTACGGATGAATGATTTCTTATTTTATCTTGAAGTTTTAATAAACCTTCTAATAAAGCCTCTGGCCTGGGAGGACAACCCGGGACATAAACATCAACTGGAATAACTCTATCAACTCCTTTTAAAACGTGATAACCATGTTCCCAATACGGCCCGCCGCTATTTGAGCAGCTTCCCATCGAAATTACATATTTTGGATCTGGCATTTGTTCATATAGTCTTTTAATTCGAATTGCCATCTTTAATGTAACCGTGCCAGAAATAATTATTACATCAGATTGACGAGGAGAAGGGCGTGGTATTACTCCGAACCTATCAAAATCATAATGTGAAGCTGATGTTGCCATCATTTCAATTGCACAGCATGCTAAACCAAATCCAACTTGCCAGAGTGATGATAAGCGAGCCCAATTAAGAAGGTCATCTACTTTAGCAATCACTATGCTGTCTTGTGAAAACTGTTTATCTAATAATCCCATAATTCAAATTCTTTTTTATTAAGTTGATGGTTCCAAGTACTAACTTTAATCATTAACTTTCCTCTGCTTGTACTTCTACTTCAGTGAAGGAAGGAACTTTCTTTAAAACAGGAGGGACGATTTTAGGTTTTGCCCATTCGAGATCACCTTTACGCCATTCATAAACCATTCCCAAGCCTAGTAGAATTAGGAAAATAGCTCCGATTAAAAAGCCTCCAAATCCAAATTCTTTATATACTAATGCCCAAGGAATTAATAATACAATTTCAACATCGAAGATTAAGAATATTAAAGCAACAACATAAAATCTTATGTTAAATTTAACCCATGGAGAACCAATTGTATCTTCTCCGCATTCATAAGTAAGTAATTTTTCATGTGAGGGCCTTGAGGGTCGAATAAATTTAGAAGCTATTATTGCTACTGTTACAAAAAAAACAGCGACCAACATGAAGACAAAAATTCTGCCGAAATCTGTTAACATTATTTATTCTATTTACTTGTGAAAATATTTAAAGCCTTGTTTTATAAAATAAATTAAAAATTTGAATTAATTATATTTTATAAATTGCACAAACTATGACAATATATATGCCAAATATATAATTTCTTATTTTGTTGATGTTACATATTCATTAAGTTGAAATTCAATTCAAATTTTCAATTGTAAGAATGAACGTTCTGAAAGTTTTCTCATTAAAGAGAACAACATTTCATATTATAATTATTAAATTAAAAGTTCTTTTCATATCATCAAAATTAATTTTTATAAAATGTTTAATTAATCATCTAATTGATTATAACTTCTATAAAAATTATATTTTGCTAACAATTAAATAAATTATGTTTTGATGCGCCCTACAAATGCAGTTATAAATCTTTCGAATTTAAAAAAGAATTATATTAATATAAGAAGGAAGGTCGGTCGCGCAAAGGTCATGGCAGTTGTAAAAGCAAATGCATATGGCCATGGGGTAAAAGAAATTGTTAATTCCTTAAATTCTTTAAAAGGGAGTGAACCGGAGTATTTTGCCGTAGCAATTTGCGATGAAGCCATTGAACTTCGTGAACTTGGAATTAAACAACCAATATTAGTTTTTGAGCCTTTTGAAAAAAGTGAGGCTGAAAACGTAATTGAGTATAAAATTATTCCAACAGTTTTTGATGATTTACATCTAAATATTTTGATGAATGCGAAAAGGAAATTTATTTCTAAAGCTGGTAGAGAAATAAAGATTAAAGTTCATGTTAAAGTTGATACGGGCATGAATAGATTAGGAATTAAATTTGATAAAGCTGCAGTTTTTATTGAAAAGCTTTCTAAGAATAAAAACTTTTTAATAGATGGTGTTTATACTCATTTTGCAACTTCAGATGAAGCAGATAAAACTTTCGCTAATCTGCAATTGAAAAGATTTAATGATTTGTTAAATGAACTAAAAAAAAGAAATATTAACTATGGACTTGCGCATGCAGCAAACAGCGGTGCAATATTAGATATGCCAGGAAGTTATTTCGATATGGTTCGTCCAGGAATTTCTTTATATGGTTATTATCCTTCTGAAGAAACTTCAGAATCTTTTCCTATTTATCCTGTTATGTCTTTGTATTCCAGAGTTGCAAGTATAAAAGAAATAAATAAAAATGAAACTGTAAGCTATGGCAGGCTATTTAAGGCTAAACATACAACAAAAATAATTTCTGTACCTATTGGATACGCAGATGGTTTTGCACGCAATTTGACAAACAAAGCAAAGGCAATTATAAATAATAAAATTTATAATCTCATTGGTAGAGTAACAATGGATAGAATTATGTTTGAAATAAATGATGATGATGTGAAAATAGGTGATAAGGTAACTTTGCTTGGAAAGGGAAATAACCTAGAAATAAATGCATGGGATTGGGGAAAAATTCTCAATACAATTCCATATGAAATAACTTGCAGTATAAGTAATCGTGTACCAAGAATTTATAAAAATTAGATGGATCTTATTAAACAATATATTGTTCAAAGTATATCGGCAGCTTCAAATAATCTGCGGTTAAGTACAGAGAAAATAGAAGTTGTTGCATTGCTGCGTGAATCAATTATTAAATCTGAAAATCTTGCTAATGATTTGAAAGGGATGAAAAAAATTACAGAGCTTTCTACTTTGGCAATACGCTTAAATGAGATTTATAATTTTTTAACTCAAGGCCAAGTTGATTTATTTAAGTTATCTGAGAAATTCAAAGAACACAGTCAATATTTGATAAAAGATTTAAGTCATATGCTGGACATGGTAAATCCCGCAACTTTAAAGAAAGCGATGGATAAAATTAATGAAAGTCCTAAAGATCAAATTGGGGAAAAAGCCAAAGATGATTCTGGAATAAGTGTCGATCTTTCAAAGAGAAAGCCTGATGATAATGTTTTTGTAAAACCAGAAACTGAAGTAATAAAAGAAAAATTAATAATGGAAGAAGAGAAAGATGAGGAGGATATCTTTTTCCAGAATTATGAACGAGAAATACTTAAGCCAATTAAATCAATTGATAATATGCTGAAGAATCTTTCCAAAAATGAATTTAATCCCGAAGAACTTTTAGGCTATGCTAAATTGATAAAGACTAATGGTGATATTTCTGCAAAAATTGGTTTTGAAATAATTTCTAATATGCATAACATAATTGCAAAATCACTTCTTCTTATACGAACAAGAGAATTGATGCCTGGACGCGATGTAATTGAAGCTATCCGTGCGTGCTTAATAGTGATAGTTGCAGTTATAAAAAATAAAGAAGTTGATATAACAAATTATCTTAATAGGGCCGAAGAGTTCGGCAAAAAAATACACACTCTTAAAATTAAGGAAATAAGTTAAATGAAGGTTTATGCTGTTGTAATGGCGGGAGGAGTTGGTTCTAGATTTTGGCCTAGAAGCAAAGAGAAAACTCCAAAGCAGCTTCTTAAAATTTTTGGTAATAATACCATGATTCAAGATACAGTTAATAGATTATATGGTATAGTAGAAAAAGAAAATATTTATGTTATCACTAACAAAATACAAAAGGATGAAATTGCTGCTCAGCTTCCGCAAATCCCCATAGAAAATATTATTGAAGAACCATTCGGTAGAAATACTGCGGCTTGCATTGGATTAGCAGCAACAATTATCGGCAATAAAACAAAAGACGGAGTAACAATAATTCTTCCAGCCGACCATATTATAAAAGATATTGAATCGTTCCATGAAACATTAAAAAGAGCTGTAAAATTTGCATATAATTCCGAAGGACTTGTTACTATTGGAATAAAACCTACTCGTCCCGAAACTGGTTATGGATATATTCAAATAGATGAAAAACCATTTGAAGAAGAAATTCATAAAGTATTAACTTTTGCGGAGAAGCCGAATTATGCAACCGCAGTAAGATTTATGGAAAGTGGAGATTTTTTCTGGAACAGTGGAATGTTCATTTGGCGTGTTGATGTAATAATTGATGAAATAAGAAGATTAATGCCAGAATTGTATGAAGGACTTGAAAGCATTAAAGCTGAGATTGGCACAGCAAAATATGAAAGCACATTAACAAATGTTTATGGTTTGCTGAGAAATATTTCTATTGATTATGGTATAATGGAGAAATCACAAAAAGTATATTTAACAAAAGGTGAATTTTCTTGGAGTGATGTTGGCAGCTGGGAAGAAGTTTATCAATTGTCAGAAAAAAATGGTGAAGGCAATACAACAATAGGAAGCGTTTATACCGAAATGACAGTGGATTCTTATATTTATTCACCGGAGAAATTTACTGCGGTAATCGGAGCAGAAAATTTAATAGTCATAAATACTAAAGATGCTTTATTAATTTGTAGGAGAGATAAAACCCAAGAAGTAAAGAAGGTTGTGGATCATCTGAAGATAAATAAAATAACAGAGCATTTATAATTGTGAAATCTTTAGACAAAAAATGATTTTGAATTCAAATTAATTTAATTGCAGATGAAGAAATTAATAACCGAACATGATGTTGTAAAAATTTACCAGAGTGGGATTAGAGTTATTCCATTTACAAGTGAAGTTATTTTTACTCCTTCGGCAAAAGATAAGATCAAACAACTGGGAATAAAAATCTCCAAGAGAGAAGAAGCGAGCATAATTGATCCAATTGAAAATCCGCATGAAGAAATGGATAAATCTAAGGTTATTGCAATTGGTTCAGACCATACGGGGTTTAAATTGAAAAACTTTGCAGCGAAGATATTATCAGAACATGGCTTTTTTATTATTGATGTAGGAACTTATGATGAAAATGCGTGCGACTATCCAGACTTTGCATATGCTGTAGCCAAGAAAGTAAAAATTAAAGAAGCCGCATTTGGAGTTATTATAGATGCAACCGGCAATCCTTCTGCAATAACTGCAAATAAATTACTTGGTATTAGAGCAGCAAATTGTTACAATGAATTTACGGCAAAAAGTGCAAGAGAACATAATAACGCAAATGTTTTAACCTTAGGTGCAAAATCCATCGGAGAGGAAACTGTAAGATCAATTATAGAGACGTGGCTAAAGACTAACTTTGCTGGTGGAAGACATCAAAAGAGATTGGATAAAATAGCCGGAATCGAAAGACAGATTTTAGGAAATAATAATTCTTAAATAAAATAATTTTATAAATTATCTTTGGATATGAAAAAGCCCAAATATAATTTTGCATTATTATTTTAATTTAGATCAACTGGGAAAATATTTAATTAATTTTTAAATGGTGGATTCAAAATGAAAAAACTTATTCAAATCATAATTCTTTTATTATTATCTAATACATTTATAATTGGGCAAAGAATATCAGTTGTAAATGTTTCAGAGTTAACAAATTTAAGCAACGGTGAATTTTATTATCCGAAATTTTCATCAGATAATAATAAGGTTTTCTTTACTCAATCAAATTATAAGGGATTATATCTTTTAACTACAACAGATAATTCCATTACTAAGCTTACTGATGACGATGGCGCTGGATATGAATTTGCAATAGATATAAATAATAATTCTGTCTATTATAGATCAGATCGATATATTAATAAAAGGAAATATTCATCGATTAAAGCGTGCGATTTAAATTCGTTAAATGTGAAGACGATAATAGCGGATAAAAGAGATGTATCAACTCCGAAGATTATTGGCGGAGGAAATATTTTTTATACTGTACAGAAAAGCTTAAGAAGTTTTGAGAGCAAAACACTGAAACAGAAATCAAATAAATTAACTTCAACTAGTTCTTTTGTACAAATAGAAAATTCTAAAATTGCATTGTACCAAGGAAATATAAAGAAAATATTGGCTCCTCTTGGGAAAGGTAATTATATATGGCCTTCACTATCGCCAGATAAAACAAAACTACTTTTTACTTTAGCTGGAAAAGGTACTTATATATCAGATTTAAATGGGAAGATATTGGTTTATCTTGGCTATGCAAATTATCCTAAATGGTCGCCGGATGGTAAATGGATTTCTTACATGGTTGATAAAGATAATGGTCTCAGCGTAATAAGCTCTGATATTTATGCAGCATCTGCTGATGGTAATTTGAAATTTAGGTTAACTGATACAAATGATATTTATGAAATGTATCCGGATTGGTCTTCTGATGGAAGTGAGATTGTTGCAAACACTTATGATGGTAAAATTTTATTATTAAAATTAAAGATTGAAGAATAGGGGATTAAAAATGAAAAAGATTATAACTCTTGTTTGTATAATTGTATTCTCTTCGATAATAAGTGCACAAGATTTTAGCAATATTAAAATATGCATAAACCCTGGCCATGGCGGGCATGATTCAAATGACAGGTTTATACAGGAGACAGGATTTTGGGAATCAGATGGAAATTTAGATAAAGGATTATTTGTAAGAGATTTACTTGAAGGATTTAATGCAGATGTAATAATGACTCGAACTACAAATACCACGGCTGATGATCTTCCACTTTCACAAATTGTAGAAATAGCTAATTCGAATAATGTTGATTACTTTCATTCTATACATAGTAATGCTTATGATGCAAAATCAAATTATACTTTAGTATTATTCCAAGGGAAGAATACTTTACCTACATATGCCGGAGCTTTGACTATGGCAAATTATGTTGTGAATGAAATCTATCAAGCTCATAGAACAACTAGCAAGATGGTAGCTGGGGATTATGATTTTTACGGAACTGGTAAACCTTATTTGGGAGTATTTAAGGGATTGAATATGCCTGGAACGTTATCTGAAGGTTCTTTTCATGATTATGTTCCGGAATCGTGGAGGCTTAGGAATCTTGCATATAAAAAACACGAAGCGTGGGCAATTGTAAAAGCATTCATATCTTATTTTAACTTAACTCCAATACAAACAGGAATGATAGCCGGCTTAGTTAGAGACCCTGAGCAAAAAGTTACTTACTATGGAATTACTTCAAAAGGTGATGATATAAAACCGCTAAATAATATTAAAGTAACTTTGCAGCCAGGAAATATTGTATTTAAAGGCGACTCATTAAATAATGGATTCTTTTTGTTTGACAGCTTAGCTCCTGGGCAATATAAATTGATTTATGAATGTGATAACTATTTTAAGGATTCGGCAACAGTTAATATATTGGCAAATTCTACAACTTTTGCAGATAAGTATCTTCAGTATGATACTACAATTGCTCCTTTAGTCGTTTCGCATTACCCAATTAATTCACCAGACAGCATAAAGACTAGCACATTAATAAAAGTATCATTCAATAGAGTAATGAACAGATCAGCTGTAGAAAGTTCATTTTCAATTTATCCTAATACTAAAGGAATATTTACTTGGGAAGATGGAGATAAAACTGTTGTATTCACACCAACAATTCCACTTGATAAAGCAGCAAATTACCAAGTAACTATTTCAACTGGGGCAAAGAGCAAGTGGAATGTTTCTATTCAAAATAATTATTCATTTTCTTTTATTACGAAGAATAGAAACAGACTTGTACTAGAGAAAAATTATCCTTCAAATAACCAAGAAAATATTAGTACTACGGTTCAGATAAGATTAGCATTTGACGCAGCAGTAAATACAGGGTCACTAGCTAATCAAATTAATTTATACAACTCTTCTAACACAAGAATCTCAGTTAAAAATGCAAAAGTATTCACAGAAAATGGAAAAGGATTTATTTACTTTGAGCCTGCAAACATATTAAATCCCGATTCAAATTATAAGATTGTTCTTGGCGGTGGAATTGCTGATATGGATAACATTCCTCTTGTCGAACAATATGAAATAAACTTTAAGACGGAGCCGCAGCAAAATATAACTGGAACAATTATAAATGATTTTGAATCGTTAAATGGTTTTCAAGTAAATATGTTTGGGGTTGATACTTTGCTAACTAAGTTTGAACTAGCAAGCGACAGAAAAATTAATGGTTCTAATTCTGGTAAAATAAGCTATCAGTTTAATACAAACGGTGCGGGGAGTTTAATGCTTAGCAATTCTAAAACTGTAACAGTAAAACCATCAGGAGATATTGAATTCGGTTTATGGTTGTTTGGAGATTTAAGCAATAATTATTTCGAAATGAATTTAGCAGATAATCCAGCATATTCTTATAATGTTTTTGCAGATTCAATAAACTGGACTGGCTGGAGATTTATTAATATTAAGCTGCCTTCATTTAATGCAAATGGAGATATTATGTATTATTCATTTGCGCTGAATAAAAATATGAATGGAACCTCTTCTGGTGCAATCTATTTAGAAGATGCACAGTTTTATTCTTCTCCGACAGATGTAAAGAATGATGATATGCCTATATTATATGTATTAAATCAAAACTATCCGAATCCATTTAATCCTACTACTAATTTTTCATATGCTATTGCACGTACATCATTAGTTACATTAAAGGTCTATGATATATTAGGAAGAGAAGTAGCGGTACTGGTAAATGAAGAGAAGCACGCAGGGAAATACAGCATAGAATTTAATGCTGGCAATCTGGCAAGCGGAGTATATTTCTATAAATTAAAGGCTGGAGAATATACAGCAACAAAAAAACTTATTCTGTTAAAGTGAAATAAGTCTATGATTCTAGATTTAGGATGCTAAATACCAGATGTTGGAAGAATTGAATATCGAATAGAGAACAAGGAAGAGGAAAAGTGAGACAGGAAACCGCAGACTTCAAACTGGAATAATGGAAGATGGAAAAGAGAAATCTGAGCAGATATCGAGAGTACCAACCGAGTGCATAGGGAGTACATGCCTTTTACAGTACATTCAGAGTATATTCGGAGTATATTCAGAGTACATTCAGAGATTTACTTGTATTTCTGGATTCTAGGAGGGAAAAGAAGAGCGGAAGTATGGAAGATGTAACATGGAAGATGGATGAAGTTGCAGAGCAAAGGGAAAAAAGGAATTATGGAGTTTTGGAACATTGGAGGAAGGAATAGATGATGGAATCTGG